>NZ_JARGER010000043.1 GCF_029210375.1 Nocardioides sp. YIM 152315
ACCACCCTGCGGTGGTTTCGAGACAGGCGCTAGCGCGCCTTCCTCAACCACCGTGCCCCTGGTTTCGAGACAGGCGCCAGCGCGCCTTCCTCAACCACCGGGCGCGGCGCTCAGGGCGCCTTCCTCAACCACCGGGATCCGTGCATCCTGGCCCACGGGGCGCCGTGCGGGCGACAACGGGGGCTGATCCGCCCGCACGACGGCCGGTGGGCCAGGAAGCATCGGGCCCGGATCAACGGACGTGCATCTGCAGCCGGAGCATCTCGAACTCCACCTGTCGCTGCTGCTGCTGACGCATGGCCAGCAGTCGCTGGTGCTTGTCCTGGGTCGACATGGCGCGCCACGCCTGGCGGCGGCGGCCCAGCTGTGCGGTCTTCATGTCCGGTCCTCCCGGTCGGATGCCCGCCACCCTGGCGAGCACGCCCATCGTGCGTGCCCACACTTGAAGGCGGCTGGGAGCCGACTGGGAGCGACCTCAGGACTCCGTGGACGAGCCCGTGGACGAGCCCTCGGCCAGCCGCTCGTGCAGCCGATCACGCACCTGCTCCGGCGTGAGCTGCGCCCGTTGACGCTGGTCGCGCGCGATGATGACACCCGAGGCGGCGACGCCGGCCACACCGGCCAGACCGAGCACCTTCCACAGCTTCACGAGGACCCTCCATGACCTTGTCGCTCGACCAGGCGGTCGGCCTGACCCGCACCGGCGACCTGTGGCTCTTCCACGGCCACTCCGTCGCCGACCACGCTATCCGGATCGTCACCAACGCCCCGGTCAACCACGTCGGCATGGCGGTCGTCCTCGACGACCTGCCGCCGCTGATGTGGCACGCCGAGCTCGGCAAGGGACTGCGCGACGTCTGGACCGACAGCCACCACCGCGGAGTCCAGCTCCACGACCTGCGCGACTCGGTCGTCCAGTGGACCGGCCGCTACGGCCAGCGGGCGTGGCTGCGCCAGCTCGACGCGGCCGTCACCCGCGCGATGGAGGACGCCGTGCTCAGAACGATCGCAAGACTGGACGGCACACCGTTCCCGTCGACGGCCAAGCTGGTCGGCCGCTGGGCGCGGGGTCGCGTACGACGGGCGGCCGGCGCCGAGCTGACCTACTGCGCCGAGGTCGTCGCCGCGACGTATGCCGCGATGGGGCTGCTCGCCGAGGACCGGCCGACCAACTACTACGACCCCGGCCGCTTCTGGTCCGGCGACGACCTGGAGCTGCGCGACGGCGCCCGCCTGGGCGCGGAGATCGCGGTCCTCACCTGAGGTAGCGCTGGGCGACCACCCGCGGCTGGTCGACGGGCGCGCCGGTCTGGATGGTCCAGGCGAGCCGCACCAGCTCGGCGTGCGACCACACCAGCGGGGTCGCGGCGCGGGTGCCCTCGCCCGCGGGGCAGCAGTCGCGGCCGGTCGGTCGGCGACCGTCCCACACCTGCTCGGAGATCATGTCGCTCTCGCCGGCGGCCGCGGCCATGGCGTCGAGGTACGGCGCGGCGTCCTCGCCCGCGGCCACGGCGTACTCCCCCCGCTCGCCGGTGAGGATCGGCCAGCCGCGACCGAGGGTGCGGTGGGCCCCCGGGTCGGTGATGACCCATTCGCCGCCCTTGCGGGTCTCGCCGTAGCCGTCGCGGGTGAAGCGGTGCCAGAACGGCCCGTTCGGCGTGTCCACCCTCAGCTGCTCGTCGACGACGTCGAGCGAGCTCGTCACCACCCGGTCGTCGGCGGGCAGGATGCCGAGCCGGACCAGCTCGAGGAAGCTCGGGTCGACGACGCGCCGCTGGTCGATCCTCCGGGGGCCGCCGTCGCCCATCTCGTACGTCGTGCCGCGGTCGGGCCGGCCGTCCTTGGTCAGCCGCAGGAAGTAGGGACGCTCCGATAGCGGCCCGTTGCGGGTCACGGTCCGCGCCTTCACGGTGCGCTCCCACCGGTCGGCGAACCTCAGCCACCGGTGCGCGAGGTCGCGCTCGCCGCGCGCCCGCGCCAGGTCGGCCGCGCAGACCAGGGCGGCGATCTGGGTCGCGATCGAGTTCGGCGAGTAGCCGGACTGGTTCTCCCACCGCTCCTGGGTCGAGTACGGCGCGCGCCGACCCGACTCCTCGTCGCGGAACGTCACGAGGAAGTCCGCGGCCCTGCGCACGCCGCGCCACGTGGCGGCGTCGCGCTTGCCGGTCAGGTGGGCGAGCACGATCGGCAGCGCGACCTCGTCGAGCTGCAGCGAGTCCCAGACCGGCTCGCCGGCGACGTCGGAGTTCTGCGGGAACGAGCCGTCCCGCTGCTGCTGCGTGCCGAAGAGCCACTCGACCGTACGCCGGGCCGCGGCTCGGTCGCCCATCGCCCACAGGGCGGTGGCGAACTGGTAGAGGTCGCGCGACCACACCAGGTGGTAGGCACCCGACGGCGAGGAGAGGTCCTCGACCTCGTCGCCCCACACCCACGGCGCCGACGGTGAGGCGATGATCGCGCCCGGGTGCTGCTTGTCCTCGGCGGCGGCGAGCACGAGCGCGGAGGCGAGGTACTGCGCCCGCAGGCCGGTCGCGCTCGCCGGCACGTCCTTCAGCGACGAGAGGTAGCGGTGCCAGCCGGCGTCGTAGCGGTCGCGCAGGTGGTCCCAGTCCCGGTGCCGCGAGCCCGTGGCGGCCTCGGCCGCCCGGCGCGGCGTGGCGCCGAGGCCGAGCGTCACCGTGGCGACGAGCGGCCGGTCGGTGTCGGCGCGACCGGCGACCCTGCCCACCTGCACGACGTTGCCGGGGCCGGCCGCCGTGGGCGTCCGGCCGAGCCCGCCGGTGCGCCGCAACGCGCGCCGTGGGTCGGAGGCCGTGCCCGCCAGACCGTTCGCGGTCCGGCTGAACGCCGGTCGCGAGACCAGGTGGGTCGCGACGGTGCCGTCGGTCGCGGTCAGGGCCTTCCGGGCCGTGCCCGCTGTGTCGTCCATGCCGTCGTTGGCGAGCGCGGGGTCGTGCACGGCGAACAGCCGGTAGGCGCCACCGTCGAGGGAGTCGAGGTGCACCCGCACGACGACGCTGTCGTCCGCCGGGTCGGTGATGACCTCCTGGGTGAGCAGGTAGCGCCTCGGGTGGCCGCTGCCGCTGATCTCGTAGCGCAGGCTCTGCGCGTCCGGACGCACCACGTCGGCGACGTACGACGACGGCGCGTCGACGAAGTCCTTGCCCACCACCACGAGCTCGAGCGCGCGCACGCTCGGCGTCGACAGGTCGGGGTAGAACACCTCGCTGACCCGCCCGCGCTGGAGGGTGAACCAGACGTTGCTGCCCCGGGGCCGCGCCGTGCCGAACCCGGACTTGTCGGCCTCCGTCCAGGTCGACTTCGCGCCGCGCTCGGGCGCGGGTGCAGACACGCCGATGGCCGCCGGGGCGGACCCGACGGCCATCGGAAGCGGAGCGAGAGTGGTGCCGGCGACGGCGGTCACGACCGCGACGCCGCCTGCGAGACGGTTCGCCATGGAGGTCTCGTACCCGTGGACCTCCCCGACAAACGAGCAGACGGAGGGGTCAGCCCGGCGCGCCCTGGGAGCGCCAGTACTCGTTGAGCGCGGCGTTGGTCTTCACGAACCACACGATGGCGCCGACGAAGAAGAACCAGCCGAGCAGCAGGTACCACAGCCCGGTGGTGGCGCTGACCGGCTTGGCCCGTCCCTTGCGCTCGTAGAGGCCGCCGACCTCGCTGGAGGTGATGAACGGCATCACGATGCCCACCAGGATCGTCAGCAGCAGCGCGATGCCGCCGCCGAGGCCGGTGCCCGTGTGTCGCTTCATCTCGTCGTGGGTCTTGTACCACCAGTACCACGTGTAGAAGCCCAGGGTGACGATGGTGAGCAGGACGCAGGTGCCGGTGCTGCGCACCTGGCCGACGGGGCCGTCTGCCGGCCCGGCCATCGGGGCCAGCGGGGCGCCCATCGCACTCGCGGGGACGGCGCCCGCGGGCGGGGGCGCGGCGGCGTACGGCGGGGGCGCCGAGGCGTACGGCGTGGGCGCAGCCTCTGGGTCGGGTGTCGCCGGGGTCGGGTCGTTGCTCTCGGTCATGACGGGTGTCCCCTTGTCTCGTGGACGGTCACCTGAGGCTAGGACCACCGACGCCTCCGGTGGGTGATTTCCGGCCGAACGCCCGGGCGCGCCCGACCTCGTCGGCGCGGCCCGGCGAGCAGGAGATCAACCGTCAGCCAGCCGTGAGCGTCAGCAGGCTCATCGCCGGCATCGGCAGGGCCACGTCGACGCGCAGGACACCCGCGGCGTCGGCCGTCACCCTCCGCTCCGTCTCGGCCTCCTCCAGCCGATCGGCGGCGCGCAGCTGGGCCCACTGCTCCTCGTCGGGCCAGTCCTGCCCGTCGGCGCGCAGCCGACCCCACGCGGCCGCCACGTTGGAGTGGTGCTGGTCGACCCGCTCGTGGCGCAGCGCGTACGTCGCTCCGGCCCCGAGCCCCGTCACCTCGACGGTGACCAGGCGGCGGAGCGGGTCGGAGCCAGATGCCTTGGTCTGGTCGAGCGTGAGGTTCCAGAGCAGCACGGTCGTCTCGGTCGGCGACGACGCGGCCAGCGCCTCCACGAGGGAGCCGCCCCCGTCGCCGGTCGGCGTGACCCGGAGCCGGCGGGGTCCCAGCCGCTCCAGCATGGCCAGCGCCCACCACCTCGGCTTGCGCAGCTCACCGACCGTGCGCAGCCCGAAGCCCCCGTGCAGCAGGGCCGGCGGTCGTCCGAGCTCCTCGAAGTGGTCGGAGACGACCCAGTAGGAGAGGGCCTCGATGCGGCCCATCGCCGACACCATCCCACGCAGCAGGAAGGTGCCGGCGAAGACCGCATCGCTGACCTCGTTGAAGTGCGTGGGCGTCACGCCCCACTCGGTCCACCAGATCGGCGTGCCCTCCCGCCCGTAGCGCGCGAGCGTCGGCCGGAAGTCCAGCGGCGGCGACCCGTAGGTGTGGGTCGACACGAAGTCGACCGGCACGTCGGCCTCCTCGGCGTGGGCGAGCAGCTCCTCGACCCACCCGGCCGCGGCCGACGACGGACCGCCGACCACGAGACGATCGTCGACCGAGCGGATCGCCGCGACGGTGACGTCGTACAGCCGGAGGTACTCCTCCGGCGTGCCCGACCAGAAGACCTCCAGGTTGGCCTCGTTCCAGACCTCGAACGACCAGTGCTCGACGACCTCGTCGCCGTAGCGGTCCAGCAGGTGCTCGGTGAGGTCGCGCACCAGGCCGTGCCAGCGCTCCCAGTCCTTCGGCGGCGAGATGATCGCGCCGTACTCGAACACCGTCTGCGACGGGTCGCGCGCGAGGTCGTGCGGCATGAACGACACCTCGACGACCGGGTGCAGGCCGAGCGACCGGACGTGGTCGTAGACGCGGTCGACGCCCGAGAAGTCGTGCACCGGCACGCCGTCGTCCTCGCGGTAGACCCCCAGGTCGTCGCAGAGGATCGCGTGGGCGCGGACGTGTGTCACGCCGAGGTCCTCGTGGGCGGCGCGCAGCGCAGCCGACAGCTCCTCGCCGATCGCCCGGCCGCCGGTGACCTCGGTCGAGAGCGCGTGGGAGAGGTGCTCCGAGCCGATCATCGGCCGCCACGGACGCTCCAGCTCCCCGAGGTCGGAGGCGGCATCGACCGAGACCGTCACCGGTCCCGCGGACGCCAGCGGCACCGCCGACACCGGCGCGGAGTGCGGCCCCTCGACGTGCACGTCGGAGAGCGAGGACACGGCGTACCACCGCTCCTCCCCCGGCGTGCCCGTGGTGTCGACGTACGGCGGGTGCGGCACGGCCAGCACGTCGCGCCCTGCGTGGTCGAGCTCCGACCAGGGTCCGCGCGGTCCGTCGGCGACGTGCACCTGGTAGCCGACGGCGCCGTCGACCGGCTTCCAGTCGAGCGTCACCTGCGCACCGCCGGCGACGGCGACCAGCCCGGCGGGCGGTGGAAGCGTCGGCGCGTTGCCGGCGAAGGAGACGCCGGTGCGCACGCCGATGCGCGACTCCCAGTCGCTGCGTGCCTCACTGCGGTGGGTCTCGGTCATCGGGCGAAGACCTCCTGCTCCATCAGCGGGCGCAGCGTCGACTCCATCGCGCCGCGGGCGACGTAGCGACGCATGTCGTCGTGCGCGAGTGCGTTGCCGAGCGCGGCCATCACCATGCCCTGGTCGAGCGCCAGGTGGCGCCGTGACACCTGGCCGCTGCGCACCGCGACCGAGTCGTAGAAGCCACCCTTGCCGTAGGCGTCGAAGTCGCGGGCGATCCGCGCGAGGTTGGCGAGTGCGGCCCTCGGCGCGTAGCGCAGCGCGAGGAACGACGCGTGCGGCGTCACCACGCCGTCGCCGTACGCCGTGGGCGCGGGCGAGCCGTCGCGGCAGCCCTCGTAGGGCTGGTCGACGACCGTGCGCTCCTGGTCGGAGGTGTAGCCGCCGGCCTCCGGGGTCCCGGCGTCCAGGCCGAGCTGGTCGACGCCGTACTCGCGGTAGCCGCCGGCGGGGTTGTTGGAGGGCGAGAACCCCCAGTAGCCGTAGCCGGCCTCCTCGAGCCCGTGCTCGATCTGCCCCTGCACGTAGAGCGGGTGGTTGCGGCCCCACGACCGCGGACCCCATGTCTCCTCGGGCACGAAGAGCGGCACCATCAGCGCCTCGAACATGCTGCCGCCCCAGGTCGGCACGATGTGCCTGCCCCGGTAGGGCAACGCGCCCTCGAAGACCTCGACGTCCTCGCCGTCCACGGAGTAGGTGCGCCACTCGCCGACCGGCCTGGTCTCCGTCCACGCCCAGTCGCAGGTGTCGTTCGGGAAGGTCCGGAACGTGCCGTAGTAGTGCTTCGCGGGGATCTGGCCGGCGGCGATGCCGAGGTACGACGCGATCCGCGGCTCGGTGTTGAACGCGCCGTAGTGGTGCCCGGTGTACCAGACGTGCGTGCCCATGCCGCAGTAGTCGCCGGTGACGGCGGCCGCGTCCTGCGGGTCCTCGTCCCAGAACCCGCCGCGGATCTGACCGCCCGCCACCGGCCCCCCGTTGCCCTCGGCCGCGTTGTAGTAGCAGCCGAAGTCCATGTCGTCACGGATGGTGTCGGCCGCATGTCTCAGCGACGGGTCGGCGCGCGAGACCAGCAGCAGCGCGGTCGCGAGCCAGCCGTTGTCGACGCTGGAGAGGAACGGCTTGATCGGGTCGCCGCTGTCGGGGAACGTGCGCAGCTTCTCGCCGGTCGTCGGGCTGTACCAGTTGTAGAACATCCCCGACGGGTCGTGCCGCTCGAGCCCGGCGACCGTGTCGAGGGTGCGCGCCATCCGGCGGTGCGCCTCGCGGCCCCTGATCAGCCCGATGTCGCGGGCTGCGACCGTCGACCACAGGTAGGCGCCGATGTTGGTCGGCGAGGTGTACGCCGCGCGCGTCGAGCCGGCGAGGCTGCCGCCCACGTTGTCGGCGGGCAGCCCGGTCCGGCGCACCACCATCGCGCGGACCGAGCGCCAGGTGTCCTCGGCGTACCGGTCGAGGACGCGTCCGTGCCGCTCCGTCTCCAGATCGGTGGTTGAGGAAGGCGCGCTGGTGTGGTCCGCGGTGGTTGAGGAAGGCGCGCTAGCGCCTGTCTCGAAACCACCGCCGGGTGGGGCGGACTGCCCGGGCGTCGGGTTGCACAGGCCGGCCGACAGGCCGAGCGCGAGGACGAGGGTGCGCACCGAGTTGCGCATGGAGACTCTCCTTCGATCGAGGTCAGGTCACTTGATTCCGGTCATGGCGATGCCCTGCACGATGTAGCGCTGCAGGAGCAGGAAGACGACGAGGACGGGGAGGACCACGACGACCGAGCCGGCGAGCAGCAGGCCGTACTGCGTGGCGTTCTGGCCGACGGCGTAGAGCGCGAGCGCCACCGGCAGCGTGTACTTGTCCTCCGAGGTGGCCACGACGAGCGGCCAGAGGAAGTTGTTCCACGAGGTGAGGAACGTCAGCACGGCGAGCGTCGCGAGCGCCGGCCCGCACAGCGGCATGATCACGCGGGCGAAGATCGTGAGCTCGCCGGCACCGTCGACGCGGGCGGCCTGGATCAACTCGTCCGGCAGCCCGAGGACGTACTGGCGAATCAGGAAGACGCCGAACGGTCCGGCCAGGAACGGCAGGATCATCCCGGGCAGCGTGTTGGTCAGGTTGAGGTTGGTCGTCAGCACAAAGAGCGGCACGAACGTCACGACCCCGGGCACCATCAGCGTGCCGAGCACCACCACGAAGAGCACCCGCTTGCCGGGGAACTCCAGCTTTGCGAGCGCGTAGCCGAGCATCGAGCAGAAGACGACGTTGCCGGCGGTGACCGCCAGCGCGACGATCGCTGAGTTGAGGAAGTACGTCGGGAAGTCGAGCCGCGTGAAGAGCGTGTCGTAGTTCTCGGCCGTCACGGTCTGCGGCCACCACGTCGGCGGCACCGCCCGGACCTCGGCCTCCGGCTTGAAGGACGAGACGAGCATCCAGGCGAACGGCAGCACGACCAGCAGGAGGCCGATCGTGAGGACGGCGTACAGCCACCGGGGGGTGCGGACCTGCGTCTCGCTCATCGCGGTCAGTCCCTCTCGCGCAGCAGCCGGAACTGGACGAGCGTCAGCACCACGATCGCGAGGAACAGCAGGTAGCTCGCGGCCGCGGCGTACCCGTAGTTGCCGTAGCTGAACTGGTCGTAGGTGAAGAACGTGACCGACCGGGTGGAGTCCAGCGGCCCGCCCTTGGTCATCACGAACGCCTCCTCGAAGAACTGGAGGTAGCCGATGCCGGTGATCACCGCGCCGAAGAGCAGCACCGGCCGCATCGTCGGGAGCGTGATGTGCCGGAAGCGCCTCCACGCGCCGGCGCCGTCGACCTCGGCGGCCTCGAGATGCTCCTGGGGGACGGTCTGCAGGCCGGCCAGGAAGATCACCATCAGCGTGCCGAAGTTGCGCCACACCGCCATCACCACCAGCGAGGGCAGCGCGGTCGTCGTGGAGTCGAGCCAGCCGGGTCCGTCGATGCCGAACCACGAGAGCGCGGTGTTCAGCAGGCCCCCCTCGTCGCGGTAGATGTACTTCCACACCACCGAGACCGCGACGATGCTGGTGACGACCGGCAGGTAGAACGCGACCCGGAAGAACCCGCGCAGCCGGGCGACGCTGTTGAGCCCGACGGCCACGAGCATCGCGACCGCCATCGTCAGCGGCACGCCGAGCAGCAGGTAGAGCAGGGTGTTGACGGTGACCTTGCGGAAGACCGGGTCCTGCACGAGGTCGGCGTAGTTGGAGAGTCCGACGAACTCCACCGCGAACGGCGTGCGCAGGTCGGTGCTGCGGATGTCGGTGAAGCTCATGCCCAGACTGGCGAGCACCGGCCCCGCGGTGAACGCCACGAACACCACGACGAACGGCGACGCGAGGATCCAGCCGGCGACCGCCTGCGACCGCCTGCCGGGATCCACCGTGCGCACCGTGGGTCGAGGTGCCGCCCTCAGCATCGTCAGAGCCCGGTGCCGATCGACTGCGCCTCGGACTGCATCTTCTCGACCGCGTCCGCGCCGGACAGGTCACCGCGGGCGGCCTGCTCGACCAGGGAGTCGATCGTGCCCGCGACCTGCTCCCACGTCGGCACCGACGGCGGCGACTGGGTCTGGGTGAGCTGCTGGCCGAACACCTTCAGCTGGGGGTCGTCGGCGAGCTCTCCGGAGTCCCACGCCGCCTGCACGGCAGGCAGGTCGCCGATCTCGTCGTACCAGTCCTGCTGCACCTCGGGGTCGCTCAGCCACTGCACGAGCTTCCAGGCGCCGTCGGGGTTCTGGGCGTCCTTGAACACGGCGAGGTTGCCGCCACCGACGAACGACGTGCCCATCCCTGCGTCGCGGCCGGGCAGCGGCGCCACGGCGTACTGGCTCTCGTCGAGGCCGGCGTCCTCGACCAGTCCGGTGTGCCACGGGCCTGAGATGAACGAGCCGAAGGTGCCGGCCGCGAAGCTGGACTCGATCTCGCCGGGGTCGACGTTGCGGGTGATGGACAGGCCGTCGTCGAAGAACTGCGTGTAGTAGTCGAGCGCCTCGGCCATCTCGGGGCTGTCGAGGGTGTACTCGGTGCCCTCCTCGTTGGTGAGGCTGGCCCCGTCGGACCACGCGAACGGCAGGTAGGTCTGCCAGGCGCCGGTCTGCCCGGGCTGCAGGTAGATCCCGTTCTTCGCCCCGGCCTCCTGGAGGTCGGCGGCGAACTGGTGCAGCTCGTCCCAGCTCTTCGGCGCGTGGTCCCAGCCCGCCTTCTCGGCGAGGTCGGTGCGGTAGTAGAGCACGCGGGTCTCGACGTACCAGGGGACGCCGTACGACGTGCCGCCGACCTCGGTCGACTGCCACGCGCCGGGGAAGAAGTCGGCCTCCTCGACGAGGTCGGTCGGGGTGGGCATCAGCCCGTCCGCCTCGGCGAACTCGCCCATCCACGTCGTGCCGATCAGGCTGACGTCGGGGGTGTCGCCGCCCGCGATCGCGTTGGAGACCTTGTCGTGCGCGGCCTCCCACGGCACGGCGGTGACCTTGACGTGCGCGTCGGGGTTGGCCTCCTCGAAGTCCTCGACGAAGTCGCCGAGCTCCTCCCCCTCGGTGCCCATGGCCCACACCTCGATCGTGCCCGTGGCCGCTCCCTCGGCGATCTCGGTGCTCTGGGTCTCGCCTCCGGCTCCGGAGTCGTCGTCCCGCCCGCAGGCGGTGAGCACCAGGCTCGCGACGGCGAGTCCGGCCAGGGCGGTCTGGGTGCGCTTCATGGGGTGTCCTTCCCGAGTGTGGTGCTGCGGATCACGAGCTCCGTGGGGAGCACCTCGTGACGTGGGTGGGCGCGGGCGCCCGAGATCAGCTCGTCGAGCAGCCGGGCCGCGGTCGCGCCGAGGTCGCGCATGGGCTGCCGCACGGTGGTGAGGCCGGCGTACTCCGCGGCCATCACGTCGTCCCAGCCGGTCACCATGACCCGACCGGGGATGTCGACCCCGGCGGCGCGGAGCCGGCGGAGCATGCCGAGCGCGAGCTCGTCGTTGGCGCAGACGAACGCGTCCGGCAGCGCCCGGGTGAGGTAGTCGCCGACGAGGCGGGCACCCGCCTGCTCGTCGAGGTGGTCCACGTGGTGGATCACGACCTCGGACCGGGGGACGAGGGCCTCCCGGACCCCGCGCAGCCGCTCGCCCACGTCGGGTGAGGTCGACGGATCCCCGACGAAGACGAGGCGCCGAGCGCCGAGGTCCAGGAGGTGTTCGGTGAGCGCGCGGGCCGAGCCGCGGTTGCGCGCGGTGACGGAGTCGACGCCGCCGACGGGCGGGCGCGCGACGAGGACGATGTTGGCGCCGCGGGCCGCGAGTCGCTCCACGGTGCGGTTGGAGACGGTGCGCCCCAGGATCACCAGGCCGTCGCAGCGCTCGGCCATCGCCTCGACCGCGGCCTCGGCGTCGTCGCGGCCCCGCGTGGAGAGGATCAGCACGGACCGGCCGAGCTCGCCCGCCACCGACTCGTAGCCGAGCACGACCTCGGCGTAGTAGGGACCGGACAGGTCGGGGAAGACGATGCCGTTGGCGGCGTGGCGACGCTCGGCGAGCTGGCGGCCGAGGTGGCTGGGCACGAACTCGAGCGTGCGCGCCGCGTCGAGCACCCGCTCGCGGGTGGCGGCACGCACGCCGTCGGACTCGCGCATGACCCGCGAGACCGTCGCGATCGAGACGCCCGCCTCGCGCGCGACGTCGCGGATCGTGGCCCGCATCGACCTCACCTCCCGAGTGGTGTGTCGCCTGTGCCGGAAACCGGTTCGCATTCCGGATGTAACCGGTTCGTGTAACCGGTTACACGAACCGGTCACCTCCAGCACTACCCCGATGTGGCCTCGCACACACCTCTTCTCGGACACCGATTCGGCCGCGTTGGCGGCACCCCGACAATGGAGGGGTGACTGCGCTCGACACCGCCCGCGCGACGTACGCCGAGGCGACGGCCGCGTTCCTCGACCTGGCCGCCCGCGTGCCCCTGGCGAGGTACGCCGGGCCGGGGCTCGGGAACTGGGACCTGCGCTCGCTCATCGGCCACACCGGCCGCTCGCTGGTCACCGTCGCGTCCTACCTGTCCACCCGGGCCGAACGCGTCGACGCCGAGGACGCCGCCGACTACTTCGCCGTGGTCAGCCGCCTCGCCCACGGCACGACGCGCGACGCGATCCACCGGCGCGGGGTCGAGGCGGGGGTGCTGCTCGGCGACGACCCGATGGCCGCGCTGCACACCTCCCGCGACGACGCCGAGCTCGCGCTCGACCTGCTCGAGGGCGAGGACGTCGTGGTCGAGACGGCCGGCGGCGGCATGCGGGTCAGCGACTACCTGCCGACCCGCACCTTCGAGCTCACCGTCCACTGCCTCGACATCGCCCGGGCCACCGACCTCGGGTTCACCCCGCCCACCGAGGCCCTCGCCGACACCCTCGCGCTCGCCAGCGCCAGCGCCCTGCGCCAGGGCTACGGCGTCGACGTCGTGCTCGCGCTGACCGGTCGCCAGCAGCTGCCCGAGGGCGCGTCCGTCGTGCCGTGAGACGCAGTCCGGCCTCGAGTCGGGATAGTCCGTCACGATCTGGCCGCCGACACGCCGATCGAGACAACCAGAACGTGACGGACTATCCCGACGACACCCCTGACGACACCCCGACCCGCTTCAGGCCAGAGCCCAGATGCCCGGCCGGCCCTTGGTCATCGACCCCTCGGCGATCAGCGCCTGGCGGGCCCGGCGGGCTGCGTACCGCCACCGGAGCTCGCCCTCGGGCGTCTTCTCGTGGTCGGCCGGCTTCAACCGCTCCCCCATCGCCGCCTCGAGGGCGTCGAAGGCGTCGTCCTGGTCCATCTCGCCACCGTGCTCCGCGAGCACCTCGAGGATGACCACCCGGAACGTGTCCGGGGGGGTCCAGCGGTGGCTGACCACGCGCGGCGGGGCGGCCGGCGACCGGGACGCCGACGAGGTCGTGCGCCGCCGCACGGGCGTGGCCCGCGGCGTGGCCGCTCGCGTCGTCGGCAGGGGCGGTGCCGGCGGGTTGCCGTGGATGCACGTGCTCTTCGGAAGGTCACACAGCTCGCAGTAGTCCACGTCGCTCATCCCCCTCAGCGTAGACGACCCATTCCAAGGGCTCGCACGCCGGCACGACCCCTTGGAATGACTCGTCCGGCCCCGCCCGCCGGCGACCCGTCAGTGGGCGTGCACCACGAACGGCGCCGTCACCACGGAGCCGTCGGCCAACCGGAGCTGGAGCCACAGCCGGTAGGCGCCGGGGTCGTCGAACCGGACGTGCAGGTCGAGCTCGGGCCCGAAGGTCGTCCCCGGCAGTGCCATCACGGGTCGCCCCCGGCCGTCGGAGGTCTCCGCGTGCCGGTGCTGGAAGTCGCTCCCGTCGGCGCGCATCACCACGACGTGACCCGCGGCGCCGAGGTAGGGCTGCAGGCCCGCCGGCGTGTGCAGCGTGAAGTCGCTGGTCTCGCCGACGTGGGCGTCGCCCTCGAGCTCGATCGTCACGCCGTCGACCGTGGCCGACCGGACGTCGTCCTCCGGCACCGGTACGTCGACGGGCGGGTCGCCCGCGACCGTGACGTCGTGCTGGTCGAGCACGTCGACCATCTGACCCTGGCGGCGGATCTCGGCGTGCAGGGCGAACTCACCGGCGCTGGGGAAGGTCGCCTCGACCTCGAACACGCCGTCCGTGCCCGTCGGCTGGGGGTGCAGGTGCGCGAAGGTGCCGAGGTCGGCCCGGGTGACGATCAGGTGCATCCACGTCTGGTGGGTGCGCACCAGGTCGCCGGCGGGCTCGCCGCTCTCGGTGTCGCGCACCGTGATCGTGAGCGTGGTCGGCTCTCCGGGCGTGACGTCGTCCGGCACGGCGTACTCGAACTCGAGCCCGGCGTCGTGCGCGCTGACCGGAGGGGTGTCGGTCTCCTCCATGACGCTCATCTGCGGGCGCATCGGCATGCCCATGCCCTCCTGCCACGCCAGCACGCCGTTCATGCCGCGCTCGGCCTGGTCGGTGCGGCTCAGCCAGGTGAACCCGACCCCGATGGCGATCGCGAGGACCGCGATGCCCGCGAGGTAGGCCCAGTCGAGGACCCGACCCCGGCTCGGCCGCCGCAGGCGCAGCGCGTTGGTCACGACGCTCACCGAGCTCATCGCCATCGCGGCGCCGGCGAGCACGGGATCGAGCAGCAGCCCGTCCCACCAGTAGAGCGCGCCGGCGGCGACCGGGATCAGCAGCACGTTGTAGGCGAACGCCCACACCAGGCCCTGCTTGATCGTCGCCACCGTGCGTCGGGACAGCTCGATCGCCGACACGACACCACCGAGGTCGCCGCCGACGAGGGTGATGTCGGACGCCGCGACCGCGACGTCGGTGCCGGTGCCGATCGCGATGCCGAGGTCGGCGGTCGCGAGCGCGGGGGCGTCGTTGACGCCGTCGCCGACCATCGCGGCGACGTGGCCGCCGGCCCGCAGCTCGGCGACGCGGGCGGCCTTGTCGGCGGGGCGCACGTCGGCGAGCACGTGGGCGATCCCGACCTCGGCCGCCACCGCGCGGGCCGTGGCCTCGTCGTCGCCGGTCACCATCCAGACCTCGAGCCCGAGGTCCTCGAGCTCTCGCACGGCCGCGGCGGACGTCGGCTTGACGGTGTCGGCGACCTCGATGCGGCCGGCGTACGCGCCGTCGACCGCGACCAGGATGCCAGCGCCCGAGGCGGTGATCCCGTGGGCGGCCAGGTGGGCCGCGCTGCCCGCGAGGACGGTGCGTCCGGTGACGGTCGCAACCACGCCGTGGCCGGGCACCGAGTCGAAGCCGGTGGCCGCCGGGACGTCCAGGCCGCGCTCGCGGGCGGCGCGCACGACGGCCTCGCCGACCGGGTGCTCGCTGCCGACCTCGGCGGCGGCGACCAGCGCCACCAGCTCGTCGGGGTCCCCGCCGTCGGCCGGCTCGACGCGGCGCACGTCGGGTCGACCGCGGGTGATGGTGCCGGTCTTGTCCAGCACGACCGCGGTCAGACTCCGTGCGGTCTCGAGGGCGGCGCCGTCGCCGATCAGGATCCCCATCTCGGCGGCGCGGCCGGTGCCGACCATGACCGCGGTCGGCGTGGCGAGCCCGAGCGCGCACGGGCAGGCGATGATCAGCACCGCGACCGTCGTACCGATCGCGAGCACCAGCCGCTCCCCGTCCGGCCCGAGCACCAGCCAGCCGAGGAACGTCGCCAGCGCGACCAGCAGCACCGCGGGCACGAACCACGCGGTGACCCGGTCGGCCAGCCGCTGCATCGGCGGCGCCGCCGCCTGGGCGTCCTCGACCAGACGCACGATCTGCGCCAGCGTGCTGTCGGCCCCGACCGCGGTCGCCCACACGACCAGCGTGCCGGTGGTGTTGACGGTCGCGCCGATGACCGCGTCCTCGACCTGCTTGGTCACCGGCTCGCTCTCGCCGGTGAGCATCGACTCGTCGACCGACGAGCGGCCCTCGACGACGACTCCGTCGACCGGCAGCTTCTCGCCCGGCCGCACCCGGACCAGGTCGCCGACGACCACCTCGGCGAGGGGTACGTCGACCTCGACGTCGCCGCGGACCACGCGGGCCGTGGTCGGGGCGAGGTCGCCGAGGGCGCGCAGCGAGGAGGCGGTGCGCTTCTTCGCCTTCAGCTCGAGCCACCGGCCCATCAGGATGAGGGCGACGACGATCAGCGCGCTCTCGAAGTAGAGGTGCAGCGGCAGTCCCCATCGCTCGGCCGGCCCCGGCCACAGCGTCACGAAGGCGCTGTAGCTCCAGGCGACGCCGGTGCCGAGCGCGACCAGCGTGTCCATGCTGGTGGTGCGGTGTCGCAGGTTGACCCACGCCTGGCGGTAGATGTCCCGGCCCGCCCAGAGCTGCACGGTCGTCGCGACCACCAGCAGGAGCGGCATCAGCCAGTCCATGGTGTCGACGTAGAGCGGCAGGTACATCACGCCCATCAGCGCGAGGCCGGTCACCAGGGCGACCTGCCAGCGCCGCCGCAGCGTCGCGATCTCGGCGTCACGGCGGGCGTCGAGCGCGGCGATCGGGTCCGACTCCTCGACGTCCGGCTGCTCGGGGCGGGCGGCCGGCTGGCGGAGCGTGCCGACGTACCCGACCTTCCCGACGGCGGCCGTGAGGGCCGCCGTGTCGACGGCGCCCGGGTCGTAGGTCACCGCGGCGGTCTCGGTGGCCAGGTTCACCGAGGCGGACTCCACGCCGTCGACGCGCGACAGCGCCTTCTGCACGCGGTTGACGCAGGACGCGCAGGTCATCCCCTCGATGTCGAGGGTGGACTCGATGAGGGCCGGCGGGCGGGCGAACAGGTCGGTCGGCGCGTCGGTGGACATGGTGGGCGCTCCTCCTCGTCCTTCGTCAGGAGGCCAGCTCGTAGCCGGCCTCGTCGATCGCCGCGGCGACCTCGGCGTCGTCGAGCGGACGGCCGGACCGCACGGTGACGTCGCCGGTCGCGAGCTCGACCTGCACGTCGGCGACCGAGTCGAGCGAGCCGAGCTCGCGGGTCACGGCGCCGACGCAGTGGTCGCAGGTCATGCCGTTCACACGGTAGGTGCGGGTGGTGTTCATCTCCATCATCTCCTCGATCCTACCCCGGTGGGGTATCTGAGGAGCGACCATACATACCCCTTGGGGGTATATGCAAGAGTCATTTCGGAGGCGGGACGCCGAGGGCACGCCTGAGGTGTCCCGACCGGTCGAGGCCGATCTGAGGTAGCAGCCCGGATCGGACCTAGGGAGCACTCCGGATGTGGGCGGGTGCCTCAGGCGCGCACTGTCGAGACCGTCAACCGGACCCGACACCACAGCAAGGAGTGATCACGATGGTCACCTCGATCTCCATCGCGGACCCGACCTCCGCCCTCATGCTCGCGGGGCTGGACGTCGACGAGTACGGCCAGGTGCGCAGCCGCCGCCGCGACCTGCGTCGCCGGCAGCGCCGCTTCCACCGGCACGCGCGGCTGCGCAAGCAGCTCGCGTGAGCACACCACGAAGTCCCGGGAGTTGCCGCGTGGGTGGCCGCCAGCGACCGGGGACGGCGGCGCGGCGGCTCTCGTGGCAGGTCAGCCGGCGCTGACGACCCGCAGGACCCGGGCGTCCCTGGCGAGCTGGAGCTGCTGCGCACGCCTGAGCCGGGCGAGGCGCTGCTGCTTCTCGGCGGGGCTGAGCGAACGCCATGCGCGGCGCGCTTCGGGGTGTCGCTGCATGACCTCGAGGAGCGGCCTCGGCGCCGCGAGATACATCCACACGGACCCGCCGGGAAATCCTGCGACTTTCCGCCGCGGAACCGCGTCACGACCGGCCCCGCCGTCCGTCCAGTTCGCAACATGGAGACCTTCACCGCCCCCCAGGCCCCCGTCGACATCGAGGTCGACATCGAGCAGCTGGTCCTCGACCACCTCCCCCTCGTCCAGCACCTCGTGCACGAGACGTCGCGACGGATCCCGTCGTACTTCGACCGCACCGACCTGCAGTCGGCCGGCCACGTGGCCCTGGTCCGCGCCGCCCGCGCCTGGGAGCCCGAGCGCGGCGTCCCCTTCGCGGCCTACGCGACCACGCGCATCCGCGGCGCGCTCGTCGACGAGCTCCGTTCGGTGGACTGGGCCACACGTGCGGTGCGCCGTCGCGGTCGGGAGATCGAGCAGGAGCGTTCCCGCCAGTCCGCCGCGACCGGCCAGCCGGTGTCGGACGTCGCCGTGGCCGCCTCGCTCGGCCTGGACGCCGCCGACGTGGCCCGCTCCGACGCCGACGTCGCCCGGGCCGCGGTGGGCTCGCTCCAGGCGCACGACGAGGCGGTGCTCGACTCGCTCGCCTGCACGGCGACCACCCCGGCCGAGCAGGTCGAGCTCGGCGAGCAGATGCGCTACCTGGCCGCGGCGATCGAGGAGCTGCCGGCGCGGCTGCGTCTCGTCGTCCGGGGCTACTTCCTCGAGGAGCGGCCGATGGCCGAGCTCGCCGCCGAGCTCGGCGTCACGGAGTCGCGGATCTCCCAGCTCCGCGCCGAGGCCCTCGTGCTGCTCCGCGACGTGCTCGCGCAGGCCTTCGAGCCGCACCTGGTGACCCCCCACGCGCGACCGCAGGGCGTCGCGGCGCGGCGCCGGGCGGCGTACGCGCAGGCCGTGGTCGAGCGCACCCGCCTCCCCCGGCAGCAGCTCACCCTCGCCGTCTGATTCCCGCGCGCCGGCCCCCGGCGGGGAGCACAATCGGGGCATGGCGTACGACGAGGAGCTCGCCGCCCAGCTGCGCGAGATCACCGCAGGGGTGGCGGGGACGACGGAGACGCGCATGTTCGGCGGCCTGGCCTTCCTGGTCAACGGCAACATGGCGGTCGCCGCGAGTCGCGAGGGCGGACTGCTGCTGCGGGTGCCGCCCGAGCGCACCGAGGAGCTGCTCGGCCGGCCGCACACCAACGAGTTCGTGATGCGGGAGCGGGCGATGACCGGGTGGCTCCGCGTCGAGCCGCCGGGGCTCACGACGTACGACGACGTGGAGCGCTGGGCCGCGATCGGCATCGACCACGCGGCGTCGCTGCCGCCGAAGTAGGGCTCGCTCAGGCGCAGGCGACGCAGGTCCGCGCGGCCGGCCGAGCCTCGAGCCGACCCGCCGGGATCGGGCGGCCGCACGTGAGGCACACACCGTAGGTGCCCGCGTCCAGGCGGGCGAGCGCGGCGTCGATCTCCCGGAGCCGCTCCTCGGCCTGACGCACCAGGGCGCCGACCTGGGAGCGCTCGAACGCGATCGTCGCGCCCTCGGGGTCGTGCTCGTCGTCGGCGTTGGAGTCCTGCGAAGCCTCGACAAACCCGCGGAAGTCACCGCGCAGGTCCGCCAGCCGCCGCGTGGTGCGTCCGCGCTCCTCCTCGAGCCGTGCCCGGGCGCCGCTCACGCCCGCTCCAGCAGGGTCAGCACCTCGTAGTGGCCGGTGTTGGGGAACATGTCGAGCAGCTGCCCGCGCACCGGCCGCAGCGACGGCATCGCCGCGAGGTCCAGCGCCAGCGTCCGGGCGTTGCAGCTCGAGTAGAGGACGTGCCGCACCCCCGAGCCCTCGAGCCACGCACCGAGGTCGGGGCCGATGCCGCGGCGCGGCGGGTTCACCACGACGACGTCGGGCGGCGTCGTCGCGGCGAGAGCGTACGCCGTGGCGTCGCCCGCCGCGAAGCGGACCCGGTCGAACCCGGCGTCCGCGGCGCTGAGCCGCGCGCTCGCCACGGCCTCGCGGCTCATCTCGATGCCCGTGACGTCGGCGCCGGACCCGGCGACGGCGAGCGCGAAGCCGCCGACCCCGCAGTAGAGGTCCCAGACCGATCGCGGCCCGGCCTCGGCGACCCACGCCCGGCCACGCTCGTAGAGCTCGGCCGCCATCACGGTGTTGGTCTGGAAGAAGCTCTGCGGCCGCAGGTGCAGGCCGAGGCCGGCGACCCGCATCGTCAGCGTCTCCCGCTCGGTCAACAGGATCTCGCGGTCGCCCTCGAGGACCGCCTTGTGCTCGGGCTGGAGGTTCACCGACGCGACCTCCAGCGCGGGCAGCGCCCGTCGCAGCGCCGGCAGGTGCTTGCGGATCCGGGCCACCGGCTCCTGCGAGCGCAGCACGAAGCGCACCATCAGCCCGCCGTCCGGGGACTCGGTGACCAGCAGGTGCTTGAGCTCGCCGCGGCGGGCCGGCACGTCGTACGGCGTGAGGCTCGCCGCGCGCACGAACTCCGCCAGCACCGGCAGCGCCGCCCGGATGCCCGCCAGGTGCAGGGGACAGTCGCGCAGGTCCGTGCCGCCGCCGGCCGGGTTGAGGATGCCGAGCACCGGGTCGTCGGCCGTGCCGCTGACCACCATCTTCGCCTTGTTGCGGAAGCCGAGCGGCGGCCCCGCCACCGGCTCGCGCCACACCAGGTCACGGTGGGCGCCGAGCAGCTCCTCCACCTGTCGCTGCTTGTCGACCAGCTGCATGTCGTACGGCAGGCCGAGCCAGCCGCACGAGCGGCAGCGGCCGGCGTCGAAGTGGTGGCAGAGCACGTCGTGGGGCATCGCGGGCCCAAGGCTACGGAATGAAACGCCCGCCGCGCGGGTTGCGGCTGCACGTGACCTCCGCCCTGGACCGCCGCACCGACCACCGGGTGACGTTCGCGGTCCTCTGCGTCGGCGTGGCGTCGTTCTCGCTGCTCCAGTCGATGGTCACCCCGGTGCTGCCGACCATCCAGACGTCACTCGACACGGACCAGACGACGGTGACCTGGGTGCTCACGGCCTACCTCGTCTCCGCGTCCGTCTTCACCCCCATCATCGGCCGCATCGGCGACAAGGTCGGCAAGGAGCGGATGCTCGTCGTCGCGCTCGGCGCGCTCGCTGCCGGCTCGCTGCTGGCCGCGGTCGCCGGCTCCGTGGGCGTCATGATCGTCGCCCGCGTGGTCCAGGGCATCGGTGGCGGCGTGCTGCCGCTGACCTTCGGGATCATCCGCGACGAGTTCCCTCGGGAGAAGGTCGCCTCGGCGATCGGTACGTCGGCGGCGCTGCTCGCCGTCGGCGGCGGGGTCGGCCTGGTGATCGCCGGGCCGCTGGTCGAGGCGCTCAGCTACCACTGGCTCTTCTGGATCCCGCTCATCATGACGACCGGAGCAGCGCTCGCCGCCGCGATCTGGGTGCCGGAGTCGCCGGAGCGTGCGCCCGGTCGCATCAACCTCGGCGCCGCCCTGCTGCTCTCGGGCTGGCTGGTCGCGCTGCTCGTCGCCGTCAGCCAGGGCCACCACTGGGGCTGGACGTCCGGGCGGGTCGTCGGCCTCTTCGTCGCCGCCGCGGTCCTGCTACCGACCTGGGTCGTCGTCGAGGCACGCAGCGGCCAGCCGCTGGTCGACATGCGGATGATGCGGATCCCGACCGTGTGGACGGTCAACCTGGTCGCGCTGCTCTTCGGGTTCGGGATGTACTCGACGTTCGCGTTCCTCCCGCAGTTCCTGCAGACCCCTGAGTCCGCGGGGTACGGCTTCGGGGTGACCGTGAGCGAGTCGGGCCTGCTGCTGCTCCCGCAGACCGTGGCCAGCTTCGCCGGCGGCGTCGCCGCCGGTCGTCTCGCGGCCCGCTACGGCTCCCGGGCGCTGCTCGTGGTGGGCGCCGCGCTGACCGCGCTCGGCACGTTCGGGCTGACGTTCTTCCACGACCAGATCTGGATGGTCGTGGTCGAGTCGAGCGTCTGCGGCCTCGCCTTCGGGCTCGCGTTCGCGGCGATGTCGAACCTGGTCGTCGACGCGGTCCCGCAGTCGCAGACCGGGGTCGCGAGCGGCATGAACACCAACATCCGCACCGTCGGCGGTGCGATCGGCACGGCCGTCGTCGCGACCGTCGTCACCGGCACGCTCGCGCCGAGCGGCATCCCGGTCGAGGACGGCTACACCCGGGGCTTCCTGGTGCTGGCGGTCGTCGCGACCGCCGCCGCCGTCGTGGCCGCCTTCGTGCCCGTGGTCCGCGCCCGGACGCACGTCGTACCGGGCCCGCAGGCCGAGGCCGAGCGCGCCCGCGCCTCAAATGCACGCTGACCCGCCCGAAAGTTTCGGGCGGGTCAGCGCTCAGTGCGTGACGGTCAGTTGACGCGGACCGTCATGATCCCTCGCTTGTCCTTCGTCGAGAGGATCCGGATCTTCGTGCCGGTGCCGCCGACGATCACGCTGCCGCCCGGGTTGGCCTCGTCGTAGTAGGCGTAGGGGTCGGTGTCGTCGAACACCTTCACCCCGGCCCGGGGCCGCTCCACCAGCGTCGTGCGCTGGGTGCCACCGGCCGTCGCTGCCTGCCGGTGCAGGTCGAGCTTGTCGGTCTTCTCCAGCGTGAACGTCGCGTCGAAGGCCTGGATCCGGTTGCGCGCGACGGTGCCGTCGCTCCAGGTCAGCGCCTCGGGGTGGGCATCCACCGGCAGCGCCTCGCCACCGCCCGGGTGCTGGCTGGTGTTGTTGTCGGAGTAGAGCGTGTTGGCGTACCAGACCAGCAGGCCGTTCTGGTACGGGAAGCGCTCGACCCGGTCGGGCTGGTTGACGGTCCAGCCGAAGTTGTACGGGCCCTCCTTCAGCGTGCGGTCGTAGCCGGCGTACTGCCGGTTCTCGGCCAGGTAGTAGTGCTCGTACGGCACCGTGTAGCTGCCGTTCGTCACCACGATGAACCCGTCCCTGGTCCAGTCCGGCGCACCGTCCTCGACCCCGGTCGTCAGCGCCGTGCCGACCGCGATGTCGTCGACCTTGAACCCGACGCCGTGGGTGGCGGCGTCGTTGAACATCCGGAAGCGCACCATGGCGTCCTGGCCGGCGTACGTCGACAGGTCGGCCGTGAGGTCCACCCAGTCGCCACCGCTGTCGCCGGTGATGCCCTCACCGTCGTTCTGGCTGTTGGGGTCGGTGTTGGTTGACAGGTTGGTGTGCACCGGCGTGAACGTGGTGCCGCCGTCGGTCGAGATCTCGGCGTAGGCGTAGTCCCAGTCGGTCTCGATCTCGTAGTTGACCTTCGCGGTGAGCTGACCGCCCTCGGGGACGGTGAAGCTCGGGCTGGTCACGCTGGCGGTGCGCTCGTCGCCCTGACCGGAGTAGAAGTACTTCGAGCCGGACGCCGCGTCACCGACATCGATCGTCTCCTGGCCCGGGGGCAGGTTGACCAGCACGGCCTGGGCGTTCTTGGTCGCGTGGTAGGACGGGCCCATCTTCACCTCGGCGCGCCGACCGGCCGCCACCTGGGCGTAGTCGAGCCAGCCGAGGAAGAGCTTCTCGGTGGCGCCCATGTGGTTGGGCGTCGTGCCGATCGCGTCCTCGTGCTTGTGGCTCATCCAGGAGCCGGAGCTCATCAGGTTCCAGAAGCCGGTGCCGTTCTCGCCGCCGTTGGTGTCGTAGTAGTCCGGCAGACCGAGGTCGTGGGCGAACTCGTGGGCGAAGACGCCGAGGCCGCCGTTCTCCGGCTCGGTGGTGTAGTCGCGGATCCACAGGCCCGTGTCACCGATCTGGATGCCGCCGAACTTGGCGTTCTCGGGGCCGTCGGTGCGGTTGGGGTTGACGTACCAGCGGTGCGACCAGATCGCCCACTCGGGCGCGCCGGCCTCCTCGCCCTCACCGGCGTGGATCGCCTGGAAGTGGTCGATGTATCCGTCGGGCTCGTTGAAGACGCCGTCGCCGTCGTGGTCGAAGCGGTCCCAGATGTCGAACTGCTGGAGGTACGCCTTGATCTCGGCGTCGCTCCTGCCGGCCGCCACCTGCGCGTCGTACCACGCAGTCGCGCTGTCACCGATGAACCGCGTCATGTCGACGTTGGACTCGGTCTGGCCGTAGCTGGCCTCGTTGTGGGGGACCGTCACCCAGTCGGAGACGTCGCCCTCGAGGTCGAAGCGTCCGCTGGACATCTCCTTGTAGGCATCCTTGAACGACTCGCCGTCCTGCTCCGGCATGCCGTTGAAGAACATGTCGAGGAAGTGCTGGCGGTCGAAGTCGGGCTTCCAATAGGTGCTGTTGTCGTCGGGTCCGGGCTCCGGGATCTCGCCGGCGGCCGGTCCGGCCGGGGCGTCGGGGAACCGCGGATCGACCGTGCCGCCGAAGTCGACGAGGAAGGTGAGCAGCTGGGCCGTCTCCTGGGTGCCGTACTCGACCCACTGGCCCTTGCCGACCTTCACTGCTCGCGAGCCGCCGCGGGTCTGGATGTCCCGTTTGCCGGTGGCGACGAGCTCGACCGCCTTCTCCTTGAGCGCACGCCGCTTCGCCTCGAGGGGGTCGCGGCGGTCGTCCTTCTTGTGCTGCTTGATCTGCTGGGCTCCTGGTACCGAGTCGGCCGGCGGGGTCGCCGCGGCCAGTCCGGGCATGACGACGGCCGCGAGCGAAAGGCTCGCGGCCGCACCGAGGACGCCCGAGATGCGTCGCTTCAAGGTATTTCCTCCGAGAGTTGTCCGGCGTCCACGCTGGGTCGCCGTGTGGACCCCGATGCCCACGGACCGCACCTCATCACGCCGATCGGGGTCTGTAAAGACCCTCCCGCGTAAAGACCGCGTGTCGCCAAGATCTTCGGCCGTCAGAGTGCGGTGGAGGAGTTCGGCCTCAGGTCGGCGTCGGTGGTCGGGCCGGTCGAGACGCCGGCACCCGCAGGTCGGCGCCGCCACCAGGTCGACAGCACCAGGCCGGTGACGGTGTCCCAGAGCCCCCACATCGCGGCGACGAACGCGACCCCGCCCAGGTCCTCGAAGAAGGCCAGGGCGAGCACGAGCGCAAGGCCGGTGTTGCGCAGCCCGACCTCGAGCGTCATCGCCCGCACCCCCGGCTCGGGGAGCCTGGTCGCCCGGCCGCTGCCGTAGCCAACGACGAGCGAGAGGGCGTTCTGCAGGACGATCGCAACCGCGACGACACCGACGTAGTCGAGGAACAGGCCGAACTGGCCGGCCAGGGCGCCGACGATGATCAGGACGAGGAGCACCAGCGCGGCCGGCTCCACGACTTTACGGGCCCGCGCGGAGACGGCGGGGCGGAGCCAGGCGATGAGGATGCCCAGCGCGAAGGGCAGCGCGATCAGCAGGACCGCCTCGCCCACCATGTCCCACGGGTCGATTTGCACGTCGCGCAGGAGGGCCTCGGCCGCCGGGTTGAGCCCGCACCAGAAGGCCACCGCGACGGGCGTGACCGCCACCGCCGTCACCGTCGAGACGGTGGTCAGCGACACCGAGAGCGCGACGTCGCCGCGGGCGCGGTGCGTCAGCAGGTTCGACAGGTTCCCGGCCGGGCAGCAGACGACCAGGATCATGCCGATCGCGACCGAGCCGCGGACGTCGAGCACGAGCGTCAGCAGCACCGTCAGCCCCGGGGTCACGACGTACTGCGCCACGAGGCCGACCACGATCACCCACGGCCGGCGCACGACGTCGCGGAAGTCGTCGATCCTCGTGTCGAGGGCGATGCCGAAGAGGAACAGCGCGACGATGGCCTTCACACCGAACTGGAGTCCGTCGCTGATCTCGAGCTGCAACCGGTCGATGTCGGTCGCGAGCGCCGCGACGTACGCCGTCATGGCCGCACTGTAGTGGCCGCTAGTGTGCTTCTCGCGGCTCCACGCGTCGCAGGACGGGCGAGGCGAGCACGCCGTGCACCAGCACCGAGAGCACGACGGTGAAGGCGACCGTCGACCAGAGCCAGTCGGCGCCGAGCTCGTCGGCATGGCCGGCGGCGTAGGCGAGGTAGTAGATCGAGCCGACGCCGCGGACGCCGAAGAACGCGGCGGCCCGGCGCTGCCCTCGGTCGAGCCGCGGGTGCTCGTGGTGGGCGAAGGGTGCCAGCGCGACGAGCCCGGCGACGGGTCGGACCACGAAGACCAGCGCGAGGCCGAGCAGCACCCCGCGCCAGTCGAGGCTCTCGAGGAGGCCGCGACTGAGCGCGATGCCCAGCACGAGCAGCACGAAGAGCGTGAGCAGCCGCTCGAGGCGCTCGACGACCTCGTGCATCGCGGCGTGGTAGTCGTGCGCCCGCTCGGCGGACCGGAAGGTCAGCGCGCACACGAAGACGGAGAGGAAGCCGTAGCCCCCGACGACCTCGCCGACGCCGTACGCCGACACCAGGGCCGCCAGCGCCATCAACGACTCGCCACGCTCGGCGACCCGCAGCGACCGGCTGCGCGAGCGGAACGCGACGTACGCGAGCACCCGGCCCACCACGACACCGGCCGCGACCCCGATGACGACCTTGCCGACGAGGTAGAACCCGAGCCACTCCGCGATCCAGTGCTCGATGCCGCCCTCGGTGGCCAGCAGGATCGCGGCGTAGACGAACGGGAACGCGAGCCCGTCGTTGAGGCCCGCCTCCGAGGTGAGCGTGAACCGCAGCTCGTCGGTCTCGTCGACCTCGTGGTCACCGGTCTGGGGCCCGGCCACCTGCACGTCCGAGGCCAGCACCGGATCGGTGGGCGCCAGCACGGAGCCGAGCAGCAGGGCCGCAGCGGCCGAGAGCCCTGCGGCCCAGCCGAGCAGGGCGATCCCCGCGATGCTCAGCGGCATCGCGATGCCGAGCAGCCGCCAGGTCGTGCTCCACCGCGCCCAGGACCGCCGTCGGCGCGGGTCGAGGGGCCGGTCGATCGCCAGGCCGACGCCCATCAGCGCGACCAGGACGACCACCTCGGTGACGTGCTCGATCGCCGCGCGGTTCTCCTGGGGGTCCAGCGGCATCCCGTCGGGCAGCGGGGTGAGCCCGATCAGCAGCCCGACCCCGACCAGGACCATCGGCGCGGACACGGCCCACCGCTCCAGCAGCGCGGGCAGCACGACGGCGAGGAGCAGGCTCGCGCCGGCCACGACGTACACGAGGTCGGCGGTCACGTACGCCGCGTACCCCAGTGGCTCATGGCCCACGCGCCGCGCGGACCCGTCCTGAGCCTCAGACCGGGTTGGTCGCGGGGAGCTCGGTGTAGGGCAGGGCGCAGATGGTCAGGACGCGCGCCACGATGCCGCCCTCACGGGCACGCACCTCGATCTCGGCGCCGGCCTCGCGGCTCTGCCGCATCGCGACCGCGAGCACGCCGACGGCGAGGCTGGGGAAGAACTCGACCCCGGACAGGTCGACGACGAGGGCCTTCGTGTGCTGCTCGGTGTGCTTGGCCAGGTCTTCGCGGAACACCGCTCCGGCGAGCTCGTCGACCGAGCCCGCCACGTAGAGGACGTGCTGGTCGGCGTCGTACGACGCGGCGTAGGGCTTCTCTTCCACGCAGACACAGTAGACCGCCCGCCCGTCACCCGCTCGGGTGAGTTCCCGCCCGACCTCGACCTAATCCACCGCAGCCTGTTTCCCACCGGTCTCACTGGGAACACCTTGAGTGGCGCCGGCGACCGCACGGCGGCCGTCACACGATGTTGGGGGAGACATGACGCCGACCGGTCCGTCGACGCGGCTTCGCATCGCGCCGTCCGCGGCGTCGGCTCCGGTGGCCCGCACCGTGGTGCGCCGACTGCTCGACGACGCCGGTGTCGACACCGAGGTCCGCCAGACGGCAGAGCTGCTGGCCACCGAGCTCGTCAGCAACGCCGTGGAGCACGGGGGCGGCTCGTCGTACCTCGACGCCGTGGTCGGCCCCGACGCGGTCCGGCTCGAGGTCACGGACCCGAACCCGGCCCTGCCGACTCCGTCGCCGTCCCTGGACGACCTCGACGAGCGCGGCCGCGGCCTGCTCCTCATCGCCGCCCTCGCCTCGCGATGGGGTGCCGAGCGGCACCCGCCCGGCAAGACCGTCTGGTGCGAGATCGCCCTGGCCTGACTGGCGGCCGCGGTGCGCTCAGTCGTGCTTCACGTGCGCGTCGGGGCCTGGGTAGCAGAGTCCCTCGTGGCCGTCGTCCCACTGCACGACGTACGGCGGCTGGCCGTCGTCACCGCGCACCTCCACCACGACGCCCGCCCGTCCCGACGAGTGGTCCGTCGGCGCCTCCACGATGAGCCGATCTCCTACCGATGCGCGCATGCGTCCACGATGCTCCGACCCCGTCCGTGCCGCAAGGGTGCGGGCAGCGCGAGGGGCCGCCCCTGGCGGGACGGCCCCTGTCCTGACGCTGCGTGAGTGTCAGGCCTCGATGGCGGTGCGCTCGGAGTCGTCCCCACCCGCGCTGACCTCGATCTTGCGCGGCTTCGCCTTCTCCGCGACGGGCACGACGAGTCGCAGCACGCCGTCGGCGTAGGAAGCCTCGATCCGGTCCAGGTCGAGGTTGTCGCCCAGCACGAGCTGTCGGCTGAAGACGCCCTTCGGACGCTCGGAGGCGAGCGCCTCCCAGTCGCCGTTCCGGGCGACCCGCTCGGCGCGGACGGTGAGGACGTTGCGCTCGACGTCCAGGTCGATGGTCTCCTTCGCGACGCCCGGCAGGTCGAACTCGATCGTGAACCGGTCACCCTCGCGCCAGGCGTCCATCGGCATCACCGCGGGACGGTTGGTGGTGCCGAGCAGCTGCTGGGTCAGGCGGTCGAAGTCGCGGAACGGGTCGGTGGTGCGAAGCAACATCACATGTCCTCCTGGTTCTGGTTCCTCGGACCCTCACGAGGTGGGTCCCGTATCTATAACGCCGGATATAGGTTTCTTATATTCCAAAGAGGAGGTAAAATCAAGGCCGTGCCCGAACGAAGTCGAGGGGTGTTCGCGATCTCGGTCGCCGCCGAGATGGTGTCGATGGAGATCCAGAACCTGCGCGTCTACGAGCGCCGCGGCCTGCTCGAGCCCGACCGCACCTCGGGCGGCAGCAGGCTGTACAGCGCGGACGACATCGACCGGCTCCACCGGATCCGGGAGCTGCTCGCGGAGGGTCTCAACCTCGCTGGCATCGCCCACGTCCTCACGCTCGAGGCGCGCGTCGGCGCACTCGAGGCGGAGGTCACGCGACTGCGGCGATGAGGCCCGGCTCCGGGCGGCCGGGAAGATGGGTGCGTGGATGTCTCGACGACCCTCCTGCTCGTGCTGGCGGCTGTGGCCGCGATCGTCCTGACCCACCGCGTCGCTGAGCGCACCGGCCTCCCGGCGCCGGCGCTGCTCACGCTGATCGGCATCGCGTACGCCGTGCTGCCCGGCCCGAACGTCGAGCTCGACCCCCACCTCGTGCTCACGCTGCTGATCCCGCCGCTGCTCTACAGCGCGGCGCTCGACTCGAGCCTCCTGGCGATCCGCGACAACCTGCGCACGGTGGTCAGCCTGTCGGTGCTGCTCGTGGTGGCCACCGCGCTCCTGGTCGGCGCCGGCTTCGCGCTCTTCGTCACCGGAGCCACCCTGGCCGCCGGGGTCGCGCTCGGCGCGGCGATCGCCCCCCCAGACCCGGTCGCGGCGCTGGCCGTCGGACGCAGGGTCGGCCTGCCGCCACGGCTGCTCACCCTGATCCAGGGCGAGGGTCTGCTCAACGACGCCACCGCGCTGACGCTGCTCACGGTCGCGGTGTCGGCGGCGACCGGCGAGGGGTTCTCAACCTGGTCCGCGGCGGCCCAGTTCGTGGTGGCGGCCGCCGGCGGCGTGCTCGTCGGCTTCCTGATCGCGTACGCGGTGCGCTGGACGCGTCGGTGGTCGCAGGACCCGCTGATCCTCAACGTCGTCTCGCTGGCGACCCCGTTCGTGGCCTACCTGGTGGGCGAGGAGCTGCACGTCTCCGGCGTCCTGGCCGTCGTGATCGCCGGGCTCGCCGTCGGCCACGACAGCCCGCGCTCGGTCTCGGGTGCCAGCCGGCTGCAGGTCAACGCGGTCTGGCGACTCGTGAGCTTCCTCCTCGAGGGTCTCGTCTTCCTGCTCATCGGCCAGCAGCTGCCGACCGTCGTGCGGGGGCTGCACGAGTACGACACGTCCACGATCGTCGTCGCCGCGTCGATCAGCGTCGGCGTAGCCCTCCTGCTCCGGCCGGCCTGGCTGGTGGTCACCCAGCTGCTCCCGCGTCCGCTGCACACCCGACTCGGCGGCGGCGCGCACGAGACGCTCAGCGCCCGCGAGGTGCTCGTGCTGAGCTGGGCCGGCACCCGCGGCGTCATCACGCTCGCCGCGATCTACACGCTGCCGCGGTCCACCGACAGCGGCGCGCCCTTCCCGGACCGCAACCTGCTGATCTTCTGTGCGTTCCTCGTCGTGCTGGTGACCCTGGTCGGGCAGGGTGTGACGTTCGCGCCGCTGGTGCGGATGCTCGGCCTGCGGGCGAACGCCGTCGACCAGGCCCGCCTGCGCAACGAGGCGCGCTCCGCGGCCGCACGAGCGGGGCTGGCCCGGCTCGAGGAGCTCGAGGAGCGCGAGCACGGCGCCGGGGAGGACGGCGCGATCGCAACGCTCCGCGCGCAGCTCGAGCACCGGCTGGCGCGCTACCAGCAGCGCCTCGACGCGCTCGAGGACGCGGACGAGCAGATCCCGGCCAACTCGGCGTACGAGGCCGCGGTCCGCCTCCACCTCGCCGTCATCGAGGCCGAGCGCGAGGAGCTCCTCCGGATGCGCGAGACCGGCCAGCTCCCCGACGCCAGCCTCCGGGTGCTCGAGCGCGAGCTCGACCACCGCGAGGTCCTGCTGCCGCCGCGGCGCTGAGCGCTCCGGCGTACCCCTCCTCGCGACGGGGCACTGTGGGGGCATGAGGACTCACGCTCCCGCGACCGCCCTCCGGCCGACCGTGCCTGCTCTCGCGCCCGGGAGCCGCCGGCGGGCATGAGCACGACCACCGCCGTGCGCCGTGCGCGCTCGGCCGCCCGCGCCCACCCGGCCTACTTCCTCGCGGTCAAGGCCGCCGTCGCGACGATGCTCGCGTGGCTGGTGGTCGGGCCGATCGGCGGCTTCGCCGCGGAGTACCCCTACTACGCACCGCTCGGCGCCCTGGCCGTCGTGTCGACCTCGGTCGCGGTCTCGATGCGCAGCTCGGTCGAGGTCGTCGTCGCGATCCTGCTCGGCGCCGCCATCGCGCTGGCCGCCCAGCTCCTGCCGCTCCCCGAGCCGATCCCGCTCGGTCTGGCCGTGATCGTCGCCAGCCTGGTCGCGGCCTCGGGCGTGGCCGGCGCGATGGGCAGCTGGGTGCCGCTCGCCGCGATGTTCGTGCTGGTCGCCGGCGCCGGCGAGTCGATCGAGTACTCCGCGGCGTACGCCGGCCTCACCGCCGTCGGCGCGCTCGTCGGGGTCGCGGTGAACGTCGCGCTGCCGCAGCTGCTGCTCACCCCGGCGGCGATCGCCCAGGACCAGCTCCGGGCGCAGCTCGCCGACCGGCTCGACGAGCTCGCCGACGCGCTCGAGCAGGAGGTCGTCAACGAGCTGGACTGGAACGCGCTGCGCCACTCGCTCGACCGCACGGCCCGCAGCGCCTCCGACCTCATCGCCCAGGCCCGCGACGCCCGCCGCGCGAACTGGAAGGCCGCCCGCTGGGCAGGGGCCGCCGACCATCAAGAGGTCCGCGCCGAGGCGCTGCGCAGCCTCGCCTCCTGCGTCGACGAGGTGATCGCCCTCGTCGCCGACCAGCGCGCCGAGATCCGCAACGACGACGACGCTGCCGCGGAGCTCCGCGGCCGGGCCTCGGCGGCCCTCCGTGCCGTCGCCACCCTCCTGCGCGACTCGACCACGCTCGTCGACGCGCGCGACGCCGTCTCCGCCCTCCGGTCGGAGGTCGTCCGGGCCCAGGCCCGCACCGGCGACCACCACTTCGCCGCCGCGGCCATCACGCTCAACCTCGAGCAGGCGGTCGAGGCGTGGAGCTGAGGCCCGCCGAGGGTTGGCGTCAGGTGGTGGCGACGCCGGGGATCGTGTAGCCGTTGATCGAGCTCGCCCAGCCGGCGTACTCGAGGTCCCACTGCCGATCGAAGTAGCGCAGCGGCACGGTGCCGACCGTGCCGGCTCCGCCCGCGTCGGACGAGCGCACCAGGCCGTTGCCGAGCGAGATCGCGACGTGGCCGTAGCCGTTGCTGCCGCCGGTCCAGTAGACCGCCGCGCCGCGCGGCGGGCTCGCGTCGCCCGGGTGCCGGCCGCGCGCGTGCCGCCACGCCGTCGTGGCGTCGGCGTACCGCGACGGCACCCCGGCCTGCTCGCGGGCCCACTCCAGGCACTGCCCGGGCACGTTGACGGCGGACGACTTCGCCGCAGCGACGGTCTGGACCGCGTTGCTCGACGCCAGCGGCGGCGCCGGGCGCGCCGGCCTGCGGTCGATGCGCTTGGCCTTGACGACGCGCTCGGCGTGGAACGCCGCCGGCGCCAGCTCCACGGACCGCCCCTCGGCGCGCTCGGCCGCGATCGCCGACGCGCCGATCCCGACCGCCATCACGACGAGGAACGGCCAGAGGGGCGAGGCGAGCGCGAGGCGCCAGGGCGTGGTGAACGGCGAAGACAAGCGGGATTCCTCTCGCGGCGGCAGTGGCCCACCGCACGGCGTTCCGCTCGTGCTCGGCTCGAGCGGGGGTGGGGCCGGTCGCAGGGCGCGCGCGTCCGGCGCGGCGTGAAACCTGCAGTAGTTGAAAACGCACGAGTCGCCCCGGTCATCCCCGTCCGGGGTGTGACGTCTGTCGCGGACCGGAGCTGTTCGAGGTGCGAGCTCGCCGCACCCACCGCCGCCGCGGGGGTCGAGGAGGTTGCGCCGGCGACCGCCGACGGTGGTTGAGGAGGTTGCGCCAGCAACCGTCTCGAAACCACCGAGACCCGCACGACCACGGTGGTTTCGAGACAGGCGCCAGGGCGCCTTCCTCAACCACCGACCTGCACGACTACGTCAGGCCGATCGCCGCAACCGGCCGGCGACGAACGGCACGACCAGCGCCAGAGCGGCGACGATCCACAGCACGATGCTGACTCGTCTCGACCAGCACCGACAGGTCACCCTCAGAGAGCAGCAGCGCGCGGCGCAGCTGGGTCTCGAAGAGCGGCCCCAGGATGAGCCCGACGATGGCGGGTGCGACCGGCACGTCGGCCATCGCCATCAGCACGCCCAGGGCGCCGATGACGTAGAGCACCAGCAGGTCGGCGAAGCCGCCGCCGGACGCGAGCGTGCCGAGCGTCGCGAACACCAGGATCCCGGCGTAGATCCCGCAGGCGGGGATCTGCAGCAGCTTCGCCCACATCTTCGCCAGCGGCAGGTTGAGCACGAGCAACATCACGTTGCCGACGTACAACGACGCCAGCAGCGCGTAGACCAGCGGCCCGGACTCGGTGAGGAGCTGCGGACCGGGCTGGAGTCCGTAGGACTGGAAGGCAGTCAGGATCACCGCGGCGGTCGCCGAGGTCGGCAGCCCGATCGTCAGCAGCGGTACCAGCACCCCGGCGGCGGCGGCGTTGTTGGCGGCCTCCGGGCCGGCGACGCCCTCGATCGCGCCGTGGCCGAACTCGTCCTTGTGCTTCGAGAGCCGCCTCTCGGTGGCGTAGGAGAGGAACGTCGGGATCTCCGCGCCGCCGGCGGGCAGCGCGCCGATCGGAAGGCCGTACGCCGTGCCGCGAAGCCACGCCGGCCAGGAGCGGCGGAAGTCCTGCCGGCTCATCACCGGCACGCCGCGCAGGGGTGTGACCGTGCCACCGCCCCCGCCGCGCAGCGCATGGGAGAAGACCTCGCCAATCGCGAAGAGGGCGATGACCACGACCACGACGTCGATGCCGTCGAGCAGGGTCGGTACGCCGAAGGTGAGCCGCGCCTGGCCGCTCTGGGACTCGATGCCGACCAGGCCGATCGCCAGCCCGATCAGCAGCGACGCGAAGCCCTTGAGCGTGGAGTCGCCGAGCAGGCTCGCGACCGTCACGAACGCGATCGCCATCAGCGCGACGTAGTCGGCCGGTGTGAAGTCGACGGCGATCTCGGCGAAGGGCTGCGCCACGAAGGCGAGCCGGTGCGCGAGGTCGCGGTCGCCTCCCGCTTCGGCGTCTCCCGTACGCCGGTCCGCGAGGCCCTGCGCCGCCTCGAGCACGACCGCCTCCTGGTCCCCTCCTCGCGGGGACTCGTGGTCCGCGGTGTCGACACCGACGAGGTCATCCAGATCTACACCGTGCGGATCCTGCTCGAGGGCGAGGCTGCCTCCGAGGCCGCCTCCGCCCGCACCCAGGCCGACCTCCTGCGCCTCGAGTCCCTCCTCGACCGCGACCGCTCCCTCTCCGATCCGCCGGACGCGACCCGCGCCGAGGCGAACACCGAGTTCCACGAGGCAGTCTGGAACGCCACCCACAACGGCGTCCTCCAGGACCTCCTCCAGCGCCTGACGATCCACCTCGTGCGCACGCCGCACTCCACCCTCTCCGCCCCCGGCCGCTGGGACGAGGCCCTCGACGAGCACGCCGGCGTCCTCGACGCCATCCGCGACCGCGACCCCGACGCCGCCCGCGAGCGCGCCGCCGCCCACATGACCAGGGCCCGCGAGATCCGCCTCGACCTCCTGCGCCGACACGGGGTCACCAGCCTGCGGTGACCCGGCCGGTGCGCGTCGGATCCAGACCGCATGATCGAAGCCGCGCGTCGCACGGGCGGGCAGGTGCCGTCCTCAGCTGCGCAGGTAGGACGCTCCGTTGACGTCGATGATCGTGCCGGTGGAGAACCTCGCCTCCGGCGACGCCAGCCACAGCACCGCGGCGGCGACCTCCTCCGGCCGCGCCACCCGGCCGAACGGCGACTGCGCCCGCACCGCGTCGCCACCGGGTCCGTCGAGGACCTCCCGAGCCATCTCGGTCTGCACGAACCCGGGCGCCACCGTCCCCACCGTGATGCCCTCCGGCGCGAGCGCGACCGCCAGCGACTGGCCGAAGGCGTTCATCCCGGCCTTCGACGCGCCGTAGGCGGGGTTCCTCGGCTCGCCGCGGAACGCGCCCCGGCTCGACACGTCGACGATCGCCCCGCCACCCGCCGACCGCAGGTGCGGGATCGCGCAGAACGCCGCGTTCGCCGCGCCGACCAGGTTGGTGGCCAGGGTCCGAGACCAGGCGTCCTGCCACTCCGCGTACGACGTGGTCAGCGGCGGGTGCGCGACGAAGATCCCGGCGTTGTTGACGAGCACGTCGAGCCGGCCGAGCCGCTCCGCCGCGTCGTCCACGGCCCGACGCACCGCCTCCGCGTCGGTCATGTCCGCCTGCACCGTGACGTGGCCGTCGCCGGGCAGCGACGCCACGACCCCCTCCGCTCTCGCGGCCGAGGATCCGTAGTGCACCGCGACGCGGTCGCCCTGCGCCGCGAAGGCGCGCACGATCGCGGCTCCGATGCCGCGCGACCCGCCGGTCACCAGCACGCCGCGGTCGGTCATCGCGCGACCTCCGCAACTCCGGCGAGCAGCCGCTCGACGTCGTCTGCGCTGGTGTACGGCGCCAGACCCGCCCGCACCGCGCCGGTGTCCCCGAGCCCGAGCCATCGGGAGGCCTCGATCGCATAGAAGCTGCTGGCCGGTGCGTTCACGCCCGCCGTCGCGAGGTGCTCGTAGACCGCGCGGTCCTCGCGGCCGGCGACCGAGAAGAACACCGTCGGCGTCCGTCGCTTCGGGTGGCCGTGCAGCGTGACCTGCGGGATCGCCCGCAGGCCGTCCAGCAACCGCTCGAGCAACTGGTCCTCGTACTCCTCGACCACCCGCAGCGACGCGAGCACCCGGGTCCGCCGGTCCGCGGCGTCCGACGTGAGCCCCGCGATGTAGTCGATCGCCGCGGTCGTCCCGGCGAGCAGCTCGTAGGGCAGCGTCCCGAGCTCGAACCGCTCCGGCACCTGGTCGGTCGACGGCAGCAGCTTGTCCGGGTTGATCCGCTCCAGCAGCGTGGGGTCGGCGACGACGACGCCGTGGTGCGGTCCGAAGAACTTGTACGGCGAGCACGCGTAGAAGTCGGCCCCGAGCTGCGTGACGTCCACGGCCGCGTGCGGCGTCAGGTGCACCCCGTCCACGTACAGCAGTGCCCCCGCCTCGTGCACGGCCTGCGCGATCGCCGGGATGTCCGGCCGCGTGCCCAGCACGTTCGACGCTCCGGTGACGGCAACGACCTTCGTCCGCCCGGACAGCTCCGCCCGCACCTCGTCGGGGCTCAGCTCAGCGGTCTCCCGGTCGAACCCGACCCACCGCACGGCCGCACCCACGTGCTCCGCCGCCTGCACCCACGGCCGCACGTTCCCGTCGTGGTCGAGCCGCGTCACCACCACCTCGTCGCCCGGCCCCCACTCCTTCGCGAGCGCCCGCGACACGTCGTACGTCGCCTGCGTCATCGACCGCGCGAAGACCACGCCGGCCGCATCGCACCCGAGCAGGTCCGCCACCGCGCTTCGTGCCCCGGTGACGACGTCCTCGGCGCGGCGCTCGGAGGCCGTGACGGCGCCCCGGTTGGAGACTCCCGACGTCATCGTCTGCGCGATCGCCTCCGCGACCTGCCGCGGCACCTGGGTGCCGCCGGGCCCGTCGAAGTACGCGATGCCCTGGTCGAGGGCCGGGAAGTCCTTGCGGACGCGGTCGATGTCGAGGGTCATGTCGCCATCATGGCCCGCCGGCCCCGTCGACGTTCTGAGGTCATGCGTCCCGAGCACCCGCGTGCTCGCAACCGATGACGTCCGGGCGACGACCGGGTGAGTCGCCGAGGGGCCCGACGCCGGGGAGGCATCGGGCCCCTCGGGGAGCGCCTCGGTCAGCTGCAGCCGCTGGTGCTGCCGCAGCCCTCGCAGACGTAGCAGGAGCCGGCGGGGCGCATCTTGGTGCCGCAGGTGAAGCAGAGCGGGCTGTCGATCGCCGTGCCGGTGATCTGCTCGAGGAGCTCGGCGCTGGTGTGGGCGCCCGACGGAGCCGGCTTCGAGGTCGCCACGTCGGTGGCTTCGAGATCGCCGTGGCCGGCCTCCTCGACCTCCGTGGCCTCGGCCTCGGGGTCGTCGGCGCGGAGCTCGATCGCCGGGGCGAGGAGCTCGGCGGCGGTGTTGCCGTGGTCGTCGAGGGGCTCGTAGGAGCCGGTCTCGAGGTAGCGCTGGCGCTCCTCGGCCGAGTAGATGCCCAGGCCCTGGCGGGTCTCGAAGTCCAGGTAGTCCAGCGCCAGGCGGCGGAAGACGTAGTCCATGACCGACTGGGCCATCCGGATGTCGGCGTCGTCGGTGAGGCCGGCGGGCTCGAACCGCTGGTTGGTGTACTTCGAGACGAACGTCTCCAGCGGCACGCCGTACTGCAGGCCGATCGAGATCGCGATCGAGAAGGCGTCCATCACGCCGGCCAGGGTCGAGCCCTGCTTGCCCAGCTTGAGGAAGATCTCGCCGAGCGAGCCGTCCTCGTGGGCACCCGAGGTCATGTAGCCCTCGGCGCCACCGACCGTGAAGGAGGTGGTGCGCGAGACACGGGACTTCGGGAGGCGCTTGCGGACCGGGGCGTAGACGATCTTCTCGACGACCTTCGGCTCGGCGTCCGACTCGACGGTCGCGTCGTCCTTCTTGGCCTTCGCGTCGGCGAGCGGCTGGCCCACCTTGGCGTTGTCGCGGTAGATGGCCGTGGCCTTCAGCCCGAGCTTCCAGGACTGGACGTAGATGTCCTCGACGTCCTCGATCGTCGCGCTCTCCGGGAGGTTGACGGTCTTGCTGATCGCGCCGGAGAGGAACGGCTGCGCCGCCGCCATCATCCGCACGTGGCCCATCGGCTTGAGGGCGCGGGCACCCATCGCGCAGTCGAAGACCTCGTAGTGCTCGGTCTTCAGGCCGGGCGCGTCGACCACGTGGCCGTGCTCGGCGATGTAGGCGACGATCGCCTCGACCTGCTCCGACTGGTAGCCGAGCTTCGTCAGCGCGCGCGGCACGGTCTGGTTGACGATCTGCATCGAGCCGCCGCCGACGAGCTTCTTGAACTTCACCAGCGAGAAGTCGGGCTCGATGCCGGTGGTGTCGCAGTCCATCATGAAGCCGATGGTGCCGGTCGGCGCGAGCACCGAGGCCTGCGCGTTGCGGAAGCCGTTGGCCTGGCCGAGCTTGATCACCTCGGCCCACGCCTGGGTCGCCAGCTTGTGCACCTGGCTGTCGGCGATGTGCAGCGTGCGCACCGTGTCGTTGGCCGCCTGGTGCTTGCGCATGACCCGCTTGTGGGCCTCGGCGTTGCGGGCGTAGCCGTGGTAGGGGCCGACGATGCCGGCGAGCTCCGCGGACCGCTTGTACGACGTGCCGGTCATCAGCGAGGTGATCGTCGCCGCCATCGCGCGGCCGCCGTCGGAGTCGTAGCCCAGGCCCATCGCCATCAGCAGCGCGCCGAGGTTGGCGTAGCCGATGCCGAGCTGGCGGTAGTCGACCGTGGTCTGGCCGATCGCCTCGGTCGGGAAGTCGGCGAAGCAGATCGAGATGTCCATCGCGGTGATGATCAGCTCGACGGCCTTCGCGAACAGCTCGGCGTCGAAGGTGTCGTCCTCCTTGAGGAACTTCAGCAGGTTGAGCGACGCCAGGTTGCAGGAGGAGTTGTCGAGCGACATGTACTCCGAGCACGGGTTGGACGCGGTGATCCGGCCGGTCTCGGGGTTGGTGTGCCAGTCGTTGATGGTGTCGTCGTACTGCAGGCCGGGGTCGGCGCACTCCCACGCCGCGGTCGCGATCTTGCGGAACAGCTCGCGGGCGTCGACGCGCTCGATGACCTCGTGGGTCTTGCGGGCACGCAGTCCGAAGTCGGTGCCGTCCTCGACCGCACGCATGAACTCGTCGGTGACGCGGACGGAGTTGTTGGCGTTCTGGTACTGGACCGAGGTGATGTCCTTGCCACCGAGGTCCATGTCGAAGCCGGCGTCGCGCAGCGCGCGGATCTTGTCCTCCTCGCGCGCCTTGGTCTCGACGAACTCCTCGATGTCGGGGTGGTCGACGTCGAGCACGACCATCTTCGCCGCGCGCCGGGTCGCGCCGCCGGACTTGATGGTGCCGGCCGAGGCGTCGGCGCCGCGCATGAAGGAGACCGGGCCGCTCGCCGTACCGCCGGAGGACAGCAGCTCCTTGGAGGAGCGGATGCGGGAGAGGTTCAGGCCGGCGCCGGAGCCGCCCTTGAAGATGAAACCCTCCTCCTTGTACCAGTTCAGGATCGAGTCCATCGAGTCGTCGACGGACAGGATGAAGCAGGCGGAGACCTGCTGCGGCGACGAGGTGCCGACGTTGAACCAGACCGGGGAGTTGAACGAGAAGTACTGGTGGGCGAGCAGCCAGGTGAGCTCGTGCTCGAAGACCTCGGCGTCGGCCTCGGTGGCGAAGTAGCCGTGGTCGATGCCGGCCCTGGTGTAGGTCTTCACCACCCGGTCGACGATGTGCTTGAGGCTCCACTCGCGGGCGTCGGTGCCGACCGCGCCGCGGAAGTACTTGGTCGTGACGATGGTCGAGGCGTTGACCGACCAGAAGTCGGGGAACTCCACGCCGCGCTGCTCGAAGACCGTCTCACCGGTCTTCCAGTTGGTCTGCACGACGTCGCGGCGCTCCCACGTGATCTCGTCGTAGGGATGCACGCCGGCGGTGCTGAAGACCCGCTCGATCCTCAGCCCCGCGCCCTTCCTGGTCTTGCCCTTGCCCTGTCCCTGGGCCTGGGCTCCGCCACTCACCGTCTCGGTCATCCCTCTTCGTCCCGTCTCTCGAGGTTGGTGTGCTGGTTTCGATCATCACTGCCGCCACCGACAGTGCGGCGGCCTGGCGCTTGGTGGGCCCGGCGTACGCAGCTTCCCCACTACGCACGCCGGGCCGTCTGTGGTCAGCCCGTGGGGACGGGCTGAGGTGCGCGGTCCGCGCGGAGGTCCGAGATCTCCTTCTCGAAGTCCTCGGCCGACTCGAACGCGCGGTAGACGCTCGCGAACCGCAGGTAGGCCACCTCGTCGAGCTCGCGCAGCGGCCCGAGGATGGCCAGGCCGACCTCGTGGGCCTCGACCTCGGCGGCCCCGGAGAGCCGGAGCGCGTCCTCGACCGCTTGGCCGAGGCAGGCGAGCTCGTCCTCGGAGACCGGTCGGCCCTTGCAGGCCTTGCGCACGCCGGCGATCGCCTTCTCCCGGTGGAACGGCTCGCTGGCGCCGGACCGCTTGAGCACGGTCAGCTGCATCAGCTCGACGGTCGTGAAGCGGCGCTCGCAGGCGGAGCAGGTGCGCCGCCGGCGGATCGAGCCGCCGTCGTCGGCCACCCGGGAGTCCAGGACCCGGGTGTCGGTGTTGCGGCAGTACGGACAGTGCATCGGGGCCTCCTCCCAGGGGGTGCGGCCGCCCTCCCGGGGTCGCCGACGGCACCCCGATCGAGGGGTGTCAGGCTGTGGAGAGCGGGGCCGACTCTGTGTACAACAAGCAGCTCGCTGTGGGTCATCCACGCTCCGCTGTGGAACTAGATGTGGATAACTACAGCGTTGTAACTACTAGATGTAGTGGTAACCGTACGCCCCGGTGGCAGGCGGCGCAAGTGGCGCGGCGGGGGTTCTTCGGACCGGTCCGCTGCCGCGGCAAAGCCGCAGGTCAGAGCGCCAGAGAGGGGCCGAGATCGCCCTCCGCCCGGCGTGGCGCGGCGGGTTCGGGACCCGACGTTCACCCCATCGGGTGGTTTGACCTTGGATCACTTTCGGGGAGGTGACAGGTGTGGCCACACCCCCGTAGGCCGCAGCACAACTGGACACGAACGAGGTCATCGCCGATGGAGATTCCACCGATCGCCGTACTGCATGAGAGCCGTTCTGACGCCACCGCCCGCCTGTTCGCCGACCGCCGGGAGAACCCCGCCGACCGCGAGCGGATCGAGGAGGAGCTCGTCCGCATCAACATGCGGGTCGCGGCCGACGCCACGCGCCGCTTCCGCAACCGCGGGATCGCCACCGACGACCTGGAGCAGGTCGCGTACGTCGGGCTGGTCAAGGCCGTCAAGGGCTTCGACCCCGACCGCGGGCACGACTTCCTCAGCTTCGCCATCCCGACCATCCGCGGGGAGGTACGCCGACACTTCCGCGACCTGGGCTGGACCGTGCGCCCGCCACGCTCCATCCAGGAGACCCAGACCAAGATCCTCGGCTGCGAGGGCGAGCTGACCCAGCAGCTCGGCCGCGCTCCGCGCCCCTCCGAGATCGCCGCCCACCTCGGGCTCGACCTCGACCTGGTCATCGAGGCGCTCGGCGCCAGCGGCTGCTTCGCGCCGGTGTCCCTGGACGCGACCCTCGGCGAGGACGACGACGCCCTCACCCAACGCCTCGGTCATGACGACGGCGGCTTCGACGTCGCCGAGGCGCGCGCCGTGCTCGCCCCTCTGCTCGCGCAGCTCACGCCCCGCGAGCGGAAGATCGTCGAGATGCGGTTCGGCCGCGGCTGCACCCAGGCCGAGATCGGCAAGGAGATCGGCGTGACGCAGATGCAGGTCTCCCGGCTGCTCGCCCGCCTGATGACGCGGATGCGCCACGAGCTCAGCGTGCCGCGCGCCGCCTGAGGATCGCTGGAGGATCGCCTGAGGATCGCCGGGCGTCCGCTGGCGCGATCGGCCACAATGGCGGCGTGACGGGTGCGACGGGTGGGAAGCGGGCAGGCTCGCGCCGCGGACCCCGGCGCAAGCGGACCTTCCGGCCGGTCCTGCTGCTGCTCGCGCTCGGGATCACCGCCTGCGTGGTGGCCTGGGGCTACCTCGTGTACGCCGCGATCGACTTCGGCTCGACCGCTCGGGGCGGGGACCGACGCGCGTGGTGGTTCCTGGCGATCGCGTCGGTCGGCGCGGTCGCGTGCCTCTTCTTCGGGCTGATGCTGGTCGCCCGGCTGTCCCGGCGGCTCGGGATCACCGGGCCACCGGCACCGCGGCGGTCATCGGACTCCCCCGCCACCGACTCCTCCGACGACGAGCCGCCGCGGCCGATCGGCGGACGTCGGGCGGCGCGGTAGCCATCCGACGTGGAACGAGCGCCGTTCCCGTGCCGGCGCCGGTGCCCCGAAATGACCTCGAGGGGCGGAGCCTCTCGGCTCCGCCCCTCGCTTCCCCGGTCTCGCCGGCCGGGGTCGAAGCGGCCGGCGAAGAGTGTGACCCGGTGGTCCGTGGGGGTCCGTGAGATCTGTGGGATCTGTGGGCGTGAGGTCGGTCGGCCCTCAGCTCACGGGAACCAGCAGACGCTGACCGGCGACGAGCATCCCGGAGTCGAGCGCGTTGAGCTTCTCGATCCGCTCGATCATCGAGCGGACGTCGCCGTTGCCGGCGGCCGTGGAGGCGATCTCCCACAGGGTGTCGCCCGGGCCGACCTGGACCACGGCGGTGGGCTCGGGGGTGCCCGAGTCGCGGGTCGCGACCGAGCCGGCGGCGACGATCACGCCCACGGCGAGCACCGCGAGCAGCGCGAGGAGGACCACCACCACGCGGCCGCGCCGGGTCAGGCGGACTGTGCTGCGCCGCCGCTGCGCCGACCGCCCGTAGGCGGCGGGGTGGGTCAGCATCTGGTCGATCGTCATGGTGCTCATCTGTGACCTCCTGGGGAAGTGGTCCCGGCTCGGGACCTCGGGTCGTGTCCGTCGAGAGCAGTTCTAGTGGTGGCCACCGACAGTCCTGTGGGACCGGTGCGGACCACCGACTCGATCAGCCGTTCGATCGAACATGTGTACGACCGTAGAGCATGTGTTCGAACGACACAAGCATCTCGCCGAACATTTGTTCGACGGGCACGACGCTCGCAGCGCCGACACGCCGTTCGAACAGATGTTTGAACCCGACGGCGGCGCGGACTACCGTGAGTCCATGGCAAAGAAGATGACGGTGCGCGAGCTGCCCGACGGCCCCGCCGACGCGACCGGGCTCACCCCGCGGCAGCAGCGCGTCCTCGCCACGATCAAGGACTCGATCGAGAAGCGGGGCTACCCGCCGAGCATGCGCGAGATCGGCGAGGCGGTCGGGCTGACCAGCTCCTCGAGCGTCGCCCACCAGCTCAAGGTGCTCGAAGAGAAGGGCTTCCTCAAGCGCGACCCCCATCGTCCGCGCGCCCTCGAGGTCTTCCTGCCCGAGGTGATGGCGGCCCGCCGCTCCCTCGGAGCCGCCGAGGAGTCGGCGTACGACGAGACCGGCGTCGGCGACAGCATGCCCGCGGCGTCGTACGTGCCGCTGGTCGGCCGGATCGCGGCCGGGGGGCCGATCCTCGCCGAGGAGCGCTACGACGACGTCTTCCCCCTCCCCCGGCAGCTGGTCGGCGACGGCGAGCTCTTCCTGCTCGAGGTCTCCGGCGACTCGATGGTCGATGCCGCCATCTGCCACGGCGACTACGTGGTCATCAAGAAGGAGCAGACCGCCGACAACGGCGAGATCGTCGCGGCGCTCATCGACGGCGAGGCCACCGTCAAGACGCTGCAGCGCAAGGACGGAAATGTGTGGCTGCTGCCGCACAATCCCAATTACGATCCGATCGACGGCACGAACGCCACCATCCTGGGCAAGGTGACCGCCGTGCTGCGACGGGTCTGATCGGCAGATTTCCCACACCATCGGGGAATCACCCGACCGGACCCCGAGTTCGTGTCGGGTGAAGACCCGATGGGCACGGGGAGGAAAGATGGAGGACGCTGGTGCTGTGACGACAGCGCCCGCGATGGCACGCACGCGGACCCTCCCGGTCTGGGTTCGCGGCATCCTCGAGCTGCTCCTGATCCTGGCGCTCTGGGTCCTCTACAGCCTGGCCCGGCTGCTGGCCGACACGTCGATGCAGCCGGCCATCGACCGCGCCAACGACCTGCTGCACATCGAGCAGCTGATCGGCATCGAGTGGGAGCTGCCGCTCAACGAGCTCTTCAGCGACCACCGGACGATCGGGCTGGTGGGGAGCTACTGGTACGCCACGCTCCACTACGTCGTGACCGCCGCCGTCCTGATCTGGCTCTGGCGACTGGGCGCCGACCGCTACGGACCCGCGCGCCGCGCCCTGGTCATCGCGACGCTGCTCGGGCTGCTCACCTACCTGTTCATGCCGACGGCGCCGCCCCGCTTCATCAGCGGGTACGTCGACGTGCTCAGCCTGCACGCCGCCGACGGTTGGTGGGGCGCAGACGCCTCGGCCCCGCGCGGCGTCGGAGGACTCACCAACGAGCTCGCGGCATTCCCGTCGCTGCACGCCGGCTGGGCGCTGTGGGTGGCGCTGGTGCTGCACGTGTACGCGACGCGCAAGTGGATCCGCGTGCTCGGCTGGGTCTACGCGATCGGCACCAGCGTCGTCATCGTCGGCACCGGCAACCACTGGGTCATCGATGCCGTCGTCGGCTGGCTGGTGGTCCTCATCGCCTGGGTGACGGCGAATGCGCTCGGGCGGGTGTCACTGCGACTACCCCGGCGTGCGACCGGCGAGCGAGCCGAGCGCGAGGAGCCGGCCGGAGCCTGATCCGGCGCTCGCGCGACGCGCGGCGGTTCGTCAAAAGTTGGGGCGGTCGTGAACAGTAGTCCCATGCGCTCCCATCTCGGTCGACGACTCCTGCCGGTGACCGGCCTGCTGACCGCCGCGCTGACGCTGGGGTCACTCGCCGCTCCGGCCGGTGCGGCCATCGGGAACCCGGATCCCACCGCGCCGTCAGCGGGAGCTCCGGCGGAGTCCACCGACGCCGCCACGGCGGCGCTCGACCAGGTGCAGGAGCTGCTCGAGCCGGGGGCACCCGGCACCGCTCGCCGCACGCGGGCCGAGACGAGGGCCGGCACGAAGGCCGATGCGAGCGGCCGCGACCTGACGATGGCGCTGCGGGAGTTGCGGCTGCGGATGGACGACCTGTCCGCCGTCGACCGGGCGGCCGCGCGCCGGGCGACCAGGCGTCCGCAGGCCGACGTCTTCCGCGACTTCGGCTCGGTGCGGGTGCACTGGATGTCCCATGACACCGACGTCACCGACAAGTGGGTCGCCCGGGTCGGCAGGGTCGTCAACCACGTCTTCTCGACGTACTCCGGCGCCGGCTTCCGCGCGCCCAAGCCCGACGGCGCCGGTGTCGCAGTCGGCGGGGGCACCAACCTCTTCGACATCTACCTCGTCGACTTCGGGGCCGAGCAGCAGTTCGGCCTCTACGGCTACTGCGACACCGACGTCGACCCGGCGCCCGCGGGCCCGTACGACGCCTCGGCGTTCTGCGCCTTCGACCACACCTTCGCCGACTTCCCGCGCACGCGGATCGCGAACCTCAAGGTCACCGCGGCGCACGAGCTCTTCCACGCCGTGCAGTTCGCCTACGACTACAACGAGGACGCCTGGTTCATGGAGGCGACGGCCGTCTGGGCCGAGGACGAGGTCTACGACCGGATCAACGACAACCTGCAGTACCTGGCGGAGAGCCCGCTGCGCCAGCCGCGGCAGCCGCTCGACCAGTTCGGCGACGGGCTGCGGCAGTACGGCGAGTGGATCTTCTTCCGCTACCTCAGCGAGCGATTCCCGAAGGCGCGGGGCGGGATGCCGACGATCGTCCGGAAGATGTGGGAGCGGGTCGACGGGTCCAGCGGCGGTCCCGACGACTACTCCATCGAGGCGGTCGAGCACGAGCTCGAGCGACGGGGCACCGACCTGCGCCGCGCGTTCGCCAGGTTCGCCGACGCGAACCGGCGGCCGCACCGCACGTACGAGGAGGGCTCGTCGTACCGCCGCGCTCCCGCCCGCGGTCACACGTTCACCCGCAAGGACCACGACACCGGGTGGCGGCACACCCGCGTCGACCACCTCGCCAGCACCACCTTCGCGGTGCGGCCGACCGCCGGGCTGAAGCAGCGGCACCTGCGCGTCGACGTGGACCTGCCCGCCAAGCGGCGCGGCTCGGCCGCGGTCCTCACGTGGTACAACCATCAGGGCCGCGCCCACCGGACGATGGTGCGCCTCGCCAAGGACGGCACCGGCACGGCGACCGTGCGCTTCGGCGCCAGGCGGGTCAGCCGCGTCGACATGACGCTGTCGAACGCCAGCACCCGCTTCCGGTGCTGGCGCGGCCAGATCGACGGCATCGAGTACTCCTGCCGCGGCGTCCCGCGCGACGACCGGAAGAAGATGCAGTACCGCATCCGCGCGGTGCGGTGACCTTCCTGGTGGTCGTGTCGGCAGGGCGGCGGTGAGCGCGCAACCTTCTCGGCGACCGACTCGGTTGCCTGCTCACCGCCGCACGGGACTACGCGTGGGCCAGGCGGGTCAGCGCCTGACGGACCACCGCGGGGTCGGTGGTGGTCCACATCGGCGGCAGGCTGGCCTTGAGGAAGGCGCCGTACCTCGCCGTCGCCAGGCGTGGGTCGAGCACGGCGACGATGCCGCGGTCGGTGTGGGTCCGCACGAGCCGGCCGGCGCCCTGGGCCAGCAGCAGCGCCGCGTGGGTCGCCGCGACCTGCATGAAGCCGTTGCCGCCGGCCTGGTCGGCGGCCTTCTGCCGCGCGCTCAGGAGCGGGTCGTCGGGGCGTGGGAACGGGATCCGGTCGATGAGCACCAGCTGGCAGGTGTCACCGGGAACGTCGAGGCCCTGCCAGAGACTGAGCGTGCCGAAGAGGCAGGTGTGCGGGTCGCCCACGAACTGCGCCGCGAGCTCGGGCAGCTGCGCGTCGCCCTGGGCGAGCGTCGTGAGGTGCGGCAGCCGCTCCCGGACCGCCTCGGCCGCGGCCTCGGCGGCACGCCGGCTCGAGAACAGCCCCAGGGTGCGGCCCTCGGCCGCGTCCACCAGCTCGACGATCTCGTCGAGCAGCGCACCGCTCAGCCCGTCGCGGCCGGGCGGTGGGAGGTGGCGGGCGACGTAGAGGATCGCCTGCTTGCCGTAGTCGAAGGGACTGCCGACGTCGAGGCCACGCCACGGCATCGCGTCGCCGGTGGTCGCCGGGGCCGCGGCGCCCTCGGCCACCCGCTCGCTCGGCTTGAGACCGACGCTGGTGGCGACCGAGGAGAAGTCGCCGCCCAGCATCAGCGTCGCCGACGTGAAGACCACGGTCTTCTCCGACAGCAGCTTCTCCCGCATCGGTCCCCAGACCTGGAGCGGCGCGACGCACAGCCGCGGCGGCAGCCGCTCGGTCCCCTCGGTCAGCCAGAGCACGTCGGAGTCGAGGTCGGCGGCCATCCGCTCGGCCGTCGCGAAGACCTCCTGCACGGCGCCCTTGGCCTGCTGGCGTCCGGCGTCTGCGTCCTCGCCCTTGTCGTTGCCCTTGGGGTACGCCGAGACGCACGTCCGCGCGGCGTCGCGCACCAGCACGAGGGCGTCGCCGAGGTCGGCGGGGATCACGTCGAAGCGACCGGTCCTCGCCTCGGACATCGCGGCTCGGAGCGCGTCGGCGGCGTCCGCGAGGTCGTCGGCCTCGCTCCCGTCGACGTGGCGCTGGCTGCGCCGGGCCGCGCGCTCGACCTCGGCGGCCCACAGCTCGTCCGTGGCCGCCTGGGTCACCCGCGTGGTGAGCTCGTGGGCCTCGTCGATCACGACGACGTCGTACTCCGGGATCATCGGCACGCCCTCGATCGCGTCGATCGCGAGCAGCGAGTGGTTGGTGACGATCAGGTGGGAGCGCTGCGCCTGCTCCTTGGCGCGCTCGGCGAAGCACTCCTGTCCGAAGGGGCACTTCGTCGCGCCCAGGCACTCGCGGTGGTTGACGCTCACCTGGCGCCACTCGCGGTCGGTGTGCCGCGGGGCGTTGTCACGCTCGCCGCTGCCGCCCTGCTCGGCCTCGTCCTCGGCCCAGGTGCGCAGCTCGAGCACCTTCTTGCCGAGCGAGCCCTCCGGGAGCACGACGTCGAGCGCGCCCTGGTCGTCGGGCACTCCCTCGCGGATGCGGTGCAGGCATGCGTAGTTGGAGCGGCCCTTGAGCACGGCGTACGACGTGTCGGCGCCATGCCAGGAATCCGACTGAGCCTTCACCGCCTCGACGAGCCGCGGCAGGTCGCGCTCGACCAGCTGGTGCTGCAGCGCGAGCGTCGCGGTCGCCACCACCACCCGGTCGCCGTGGAGCAGGCTCGGCACCAGGTAGGCCAGCGACTTGCCGGTGCCGGTGCCGGCCTGGACGAGCAGGTGCTGCTCGGTCTCCATCGCCTCCGTCACCGCCTCGGCCATCCGCACCTGGCCCGCGCGCTCGTGACCGCCGAGCGCCGCCACCGCGGTGCTCAGCAGCTCGCTCACGTTCGGGGCCTCGGGCACCCGAGAACCCTAGCCGCGGGCACCCCCGGCCCGGCCGCGCCATCCCCAGGCGGGCGACGTGGTCGTGCCCGTGACCACGTCGCCCGACCACCGTCCGGCTACTCCTTCGTGGCGAACGCCGCGTCGAAGGCGGCCTCCGGTGCGTCGAACGCCAGTCGGCGGACGAACTCCAGGGCCTCGGGGGCGCCGACGAGTCGGTCCATGCCGGCGTCCTCCCACTCGACCGAGATCGGGCCGTCGTAGCCGATGGTGTTGAGCATCCGGAAGCACTGCTCCCACGGGACGTCCCCGTGGCCGGTCGAGACGAAGTCCCAGCCGCGGCGCGGGTCGGCCCACGGCAGGTGCGACCCGAGGCGGCCGTTGCGGCCGTTGCCGACCTGGCGCTTCGCGTCCTTGCAGTCGACGTGGTAGATCCGGTCCTTGAAGTCCCACAGGAAGCCGACCGGGTCGAGGTCCTGCCAGACGAAGTGGGACGGGTCCCAGTTGAGGCCGAACGCCTCGCGGTGGCCGATCGCCTCCATGGTCGCCACCGTCGTCCAGTAGTCGTAGGCGATCTCGGAGGGGTGCACCTCGTGGGCGAAGCGGACGCCGCACTCGTCGAAGACGTCGAGGATCGGGTGCCACCGGTCGGCGAAGTCGCGGTAGCCCGCGGCCACCATCTCCTCCGACGCGGGCGGGAACATCGCGACGTACTTCCAGATCGAGGACCCGGTGAAGCCCACGACCGTGCGCACGCCGAGCTTCTGAGCGAGCCGCGCGGTCAGCTTCATCTCCTCGGCGGCGCGCTGGCGCACGCCCTCCGGGTCGCCGTCGCCCCACACGTTCGCCGGCAGGATCGCCTGGTGGCGGGCGTCGATCGGGTCGTCGCAGACGGCCTGGCCCTTGAGGTGGTTGGAGATCGCGAAGAGCTTCAGACCGTACTTCTCCAGCAGGTCGAGCTTGCCCTGCACGTAGCCGTCGTCGTCGGCCCGCCATGGGTCGAGATGGTCGCCCCAGCAGGCGATCTCGAGCCCGTCGTACCCCCACTCCGAGGCGAGCCGGGCGACCTCCTCGAACGGCAGGTCCGCCCACTGCCCGGTGAACAGCGTGATCGGTCGTGGCATGTCAGCCTCCTTCCAGGCTCTGCCAGCTCCGGGTGTCGGAACTGGTCTCGACGGCGGCCAGCACTCGCTGGACCTGCAGGCCGTCGGCGAACGTCGGGGACGGGTCGGTGCCGTCGGCGATCGCCTGCACGAGGTCGACGACCTGGTGGGTGAAGCCGTGCTCGTAGCCGAGCCCGTGCCCGGGCGGCCACCACGCGGCGACGTACGGGTGTCCGGCCTCGGTCGCGAGGATCCGGCGGAAGCCGGCGGTCTCGGCGGGCTCGGACGCGTCGAAGAACTCCAGGACGTTCATGTCCTCGAAGTCGAACGCCAGGCTGCCGGCCGATCCGTTGACCTCGATGCGGATCGCGTTCTTGCGGCCGTTGGCGAATCGGGTGGCCTCGAAGACCCCCATCGCTCCGCCCGCGAACGACGTGAGGAACGACGCCGCGTCGTCCACCGTCACGGGCCCACGCTCCGCGGAGGCGGTGCCGGAGAGCCCGGAGTGGGACTCGGCGTACGGCCGCTCCCTGACGAAGGTCTCGAGGCGTCCGGTGAGCTCGACGATGCGGTCGCCGGTGATGTACTGCGTGAGGTCGACGATGTGGGCACCGATGTCGCCGAGCGCTCCGGATCCGGCCTTCGACTTGTCGAGTCGCCACGACAGCGGCGCCTCGGGGTCGGAGATCCAGTCCTGGAGGTACTGCGCGCGCACGTGCCGGAGCTCGCCGAGCCGCCCCTCGGAGACGAGCCGGCGGGCCAGCCCGATCGCGGGGACGCGGCGGTAGGTGAAGCCGACCATCGCGAGCACGCCGTCGGCGCGGGCCTTCTCGGCCGCGGCGGTCATCGCCTCGGCCTCCTCGACGGTGTTGGCCAGCGGCTTCTCGCAGAGCACGTGCTTGCCGGCCTCGAGCGCGGCGATCGCGATCTCGGCGTGGGTGTCGCCGGGCGTGCAGATGTCGACGACGTCGACGTCGTCGCGGGCGACCACCTCCCGCCAGTCCGCGGAGCTTTCGGCCCAACCCAGACGCTCGGCGGCCTCGGCGGCGCGCCCGGCGTCGTGGCCGACGAGGACGGCCATCTCGGGGCGGAGCGGGAGCGGGAAGAAGTGGGGCGCCGTGCGCCAGGCCTGCGAGTGGGCGTTGCCCATGAACGCGTGGCCGATCATCGCGACGCGCAGGGGCAAGCGCTGTTCAGTCATGCAGATCTCCCGTGTGGAGGTGCGTGCCCGCCCCCGGGACGGAGCTCCCGGCTGGAAGGGCCGGGGGCGGGCACGTGTCGGTCAGGACTCGAACGCGGTGTCGATGTACTGGTCGACGTTGTCCTCGGTGACCACCGGCGCGTACAGCTGGACCTTGCGCGGCACCTCGACCTCGACCATGTCGCTCATCGACTTGCCCTGGACCAGCAGGCGGGCGAGCCGGATGCCGTCGGCCGCCTGGGTCGACGGGTAGATGACCGTCGCCTTGAGGACGCTGTCGCCCGACTGGATCTCGCGCATCGCGTTGGCCGAGCCCGCGCCACCGATCATCGTGAACTCGTCGCGACCCGCGTTGTCGATCGCCGCCATGACGCCGACGCCCTGGTCGTCGTCGTGGTTCCAGAGGAAGTCGATCTTCGGAGCGGCCTGCAGCAGGTTGCTCGCGGCCTCCTCACCGGACTCGACCGTGAACTCGGCCGCCACCCGGTTGTCGACGTTCTGGTCGCACTCGGCGAGCGCGTCCTTGAAGCCGCGACTGCGGTCCTGGGTCAGCGGCAGCGAGTCGATGCCCGCGATCTCGGCGACGACGGCGTCCTGGTTGCCGTCGAGGTGGTCGCAGACGTACTGGCCGGCCGACACGCCCATGCCGTAGTTGTCACCGAGGACGGTGACGCGCGAGGCGTTCGGGTCGTCGAACTCGCGGTCGACGTTGACGACGGGGATGCCGGCCGCCATCGCCTCGAGCGCGATCGGGGTCATCGCGGCGCCGTCGAACGGCAGCAGCACGATGGCGTCGACCTTGTCGTTGATGAAGGTCTCGACCTGGCTGACCTGGAGGTTGACGTCGTTGGTGCCCTCGGCGACGCGGAGCTCGATGTCGTCGTACTTCTCGGCCTCCTTCTTCGCCGACTCGGTGATCGAGCCCATCCAGCCGTGGTCGGCGGCGGGTGCGGAGAAGCCGATGACGACGGTGTCACCGGTCTCGTCGTTGGAGCCCGCCGCCGCGGCCGACGTGCCGCCATCGGCGGTGTCGCTGTCGTCGCCGCCCTCGTCGTTGCTGGTGCAGGCAGCGAGCGAGAGGACCGCGAGGCCGGCGACCAGGGACGTGGCGAGGCGCTTCCTGGACTTCAGTGAGGTGGACCGCAGGGACATGGTGGTGCTCCTTGGTGTGATGCGGAGTGGTGCGAGGTGCTGGGCGGTGGTGGGAGGGTGCTGCTAGGTGGTGCTGCTCCGAGACGCCAGCCGCTGCTGCAGGAGCACGGCGACGACGATGACGGCTCCCTTGAGGAGCTCCTGCTCCGAGATGGAGCGGTTGTTGAGGATGAAGATGTTGTTGAGCGTCATGAAGATGAGGACACCGATGACGGTGCCGACGATGGTGCCGCGACCGCCGGTGAGCAGCGTGCCGCCGATGACGACGGCGGCGATCGCGTCGAGCTCGAGGAGCGTGCCGTGGGTCGCGCTGCCGGTGGTGGTCCGGGCGATCAGCATCAGGGCGGCGATGCCGCTGCAGACGCCGACGAGCACGTAGAGGTAGACCGTGTGCCGCTTGACCGGGATGCCGGCCAGGCGGGCGGCCTCGGGGTTGCCGCCCACGGCGACCGTACGCCGACCGAACGTCGTGCGGTTGAGCAGGATCCAGCCGGCGACCGCGACCAGGAAGAAGACCCAGATGTAGACCTCGATGCCGAGGATCTCCGTGGTGGCGAAGTCGGCGAAGGCACCGTCCCGCACGATCTGCGTCTTGCGGTTGCTGATGATCTGCGCGAGCCCGCGCGCGCTGGCGAGCATCGCGAGCGTCATGACGAACGGCACGATCCGTCCGTAGGAGATCAGCAGGCCGTTGACGAGCCCGCAGCCCGCGCCGACGGCGAGGGCCGCGAACACCATGACGATCCAGTGCGTGTCCTCGGCCATGTTCTGCGTGGCCAGCGTCGTGCACCACACCGACGACAGCGCGACGATGGCGCCGACGGAGAGGTCGATGCCCCCACCGATGATCACGAACGTCATGCCGATGCTGACGACGCCGACCGTCGTTGCCGAGCCGAGGATCGTCAGCGCGTTGGCGGAGGTGGCGAACCGGTCACCGGCCGTGACCACCCCGACGAGGCACACCAGCAGCAGCGCGATGACGAGGCCGAGGTTGCGCCCCACGCTGGAGCGCAGCAGCGCGAGGGCCTTGTTGGGTTCCCGAGCGGTCTCGAGCGCCGCGCGCTCGACCCGGACGCTGTCCTCGCTCATGCGCGTACTCGCTTCGCTCCGTGCGCGCATGAGGCACAAGAGGCGCTGCATTGAATGATGAGCTCGCTCCGCTCACTCATGCTGAGACTGCCTTTCCTTCCATGACCAGATCGAGGACCCTCGCCTCGTCGATGTCGGTGGCCGCGGACTCGTGCACGACCTCGCCCTCGCGGACGACGAGGACGCGGTCCGCGAGGCCGAGCACCTCCTCGATCTCGCTCGACACGACGACGACGGCGACGCCGCGGTCGGCCAGCGACCGGATCAGCTGGTAGATCTCGGACCGGGCACCCACGTCGACGCCACGGGTGGGCTCGTCGAGCAGCAGCACCCGGCAGTCGCGCAGCAACCACCGGGCGAGCACGACCTTCTGCTGGTTGCCGCCCGACAGGGTGCGCACGGCCCGGGTGACGCCGTCGGGGCGTACGTCGAGGCTGGCGGTGAGCTCGGCCGCTCGCCGGCGCTCCTCGCCGCGGTCGAGGAAGCCCAAGCGCGCGAACCGCGCCATCGACGACATCGTGATGTTGCGGAAGACCGCCTCGTCGAGCAGCAGCCCCTGGCTCTTGCGCTCCTCCGGGGCGAGCCCGACGCCGGCCCGCACGGACGCGGGGACCGAGCCCCGCCGCAGCGGCCTCCCGTCGACGGCGACGGTGCCGGTCGAGGCCCGGCGCGCGCCGTACAGCGTCTCGAGGATCTCCGACCGTCCGGCGCCGACGAGGCCGGCGAGCCCGACGATCTCGCCGGCGTGCACGGTGAGGTCGACGCCCGTGAACACGCCGGCGAGGCTGAGGTCCCGCACCTCCAGCAACGGCTCGCCGCGGTCGCGGGGAGTCTCGGAGCGGGGCGGGAAGACGTACTCGATCGACCGGCCGGTCATCAGCCGGATCAGCTCGGCGGTCGTGGTGTCGGCGACCGCCAGGCCCGTGGCGACCGTGCTGCCGTCCTTGAGCACCGTGATCCGGTCGCCGATCCGTCGGATCTCCTCGAGGCGGTGGGAGATGTAGACGACCGCCACCCCCTCGGCGGTGAGGTCGCGGATCACGCGGAAGAGGTTGTCGACCTCGTGCTGGTCCAGCACCGCGGACGGCTCGTCGAGGACCAGCAGGCGGGTGTCGTGCGAGAGCGCCCGCGCCATGCTGACGATCTGCTGGTTGGCGGGCGACAGGTCGCCGACCAGCCGGGACGTCGGGATCTCGGAGTGGCCGAGCCGGGCGAGCAGGGCGCGGGCCATCTCCTGGGCGCGGCCCCGCTGGGTGAAGCCGCCGCGGGAGACCTCGTGTCCGAGGAAGACGTTCTCGGCCACGTCGAGGTGCGGCACCAGGTCGAGCTCCTGGTAGATCGTCGTGACGCCCTGCTCTATCGCCCGGGCCGGCGTGCCGAACGACGTCTCCCGGCCGTCCCATGCGATCGTGCCGGCGTCGGGCTGGTGGAAGCCCGACAGCACCTTGATCAGCGTCGACTTGCCCGCGCCGTTCTGGCCGAGCAGGCAGTGGACCTCGCCGGGGCGGACGTCGAGGTCTACCCCGTCGAGCGCGCGGACACCAGGGAACTCCTTGACGATCCCCGTCATCTGCAGCAGCGGACGGTCGGTCATGTCGCTCCTCCCGCGAGCGCGGCGCGTCGCGGCGCGGCGACGGTCGTCGGGTCGTCGAAGACGGCGTCGAGGGCGGCGAGGGCGCCACCTCGCCTCGCCGCGGCAAAGCCGAGCGTCGAGAGCTCCACGCGCGCGCCACCGGCCTGCGGCGCCGGTACGCCCGCGAGCAGGTGCTCCTCGATCGCGGGCCGCAGCCGGTCGCCGACCTCGGCGAAGTAGCCGCCGAGCACGATCACGCCCGGGTTGAGCGCGTTGGCGAGGATGGCCGCGCCGACGCCCACCCAGCCGGCGACCCGGTCGAGCGCGGCCAGGGTGCGGGTGTCGCCCAGGTCGGCGCGCCGGTTGACCTCGGCGAGCCGCTCCTCGAGCGGCAGCGCCGGGTCGCGCAGCGGGTCGTCGGGGTCGGCGGCGGCGTCGAGCAGCGCCCGGAGACCGGTGACGGTCTCCCAGCAGCCGATCCGGCCGCAGCCGCAGCGGCGACCGCCCGGCTCGACGATCATGTGGCCGAACTCGCCGGCGTACCCCTGGTGACCGCGCAGCAGTCGGCCGTCCGCGACGATCCCGCCACCGACACCACTCTCGCCGAAGAGGACGAGGACGTCCCGACGGTCGGGGTCTCCCGGGACGGCTTCGGCGAGGGCGGCCAGGTTGCCCTCGTTCTCGATGGCGACCGGGTAGGCCGCCGCGAGCCGGCCGCGCAGCTCGGTGCCCACGGCGACGTCGCGCCAGCGCAGGTTCGGTCCGAGGGTGAGGACCTCGCGCGGCCGGTCCAGCAGGCCGGCGACGCCGACCGTGAGGCCCACGGTCGCGGCGCCGGCGACGGCGACGTCGGCGTCGGTGCGGGCCACCAGCTCCGCCGTACGATCGAGCACCTCGTCGACGGACGAGCGGGACACGTCGAGCGGGACGCGGTGCTCGGCGACCACGGCGCCCGCGAGGTCGAGCGCGATCGTCGCGACGTGGCCGGCGTTGATCTCGGCACCGATCCCGCAGACGGCCGCGCCGTCGAGCTCGACGGTCGTGCCGGGTCGGCCCATGCCGCCGCGGGAGAGCCCGGCCGGGCGCACCAGGCCGAGCTCCACGAGCTCGGCGACCAGCGCGGACGCGGCCGATCGGGTCAGTCCCAGCTCGGCGGCCAGGGTCGCCCGGGAGCGCGGCCCCTGGTCGCGCAGCTGGCGCAGCACGAGGGAGAGCTTGGCGCTGCGCACCCGCGACCTCCCGACCTGTGACTGCCATCACTCGTTTGTTGGCTCGACGCACAAAGTAGGGGTCAGAGCGGGCCGACTGCAAGCCCTTTGGGCGAAAGAACCCACGCCGGTGCGCAGACTTTCGCAAATTGCCTGCGAAAGTTCCCCGGCAGTGATCGCTTCAGGAGGCGTACACGGACGCGCTGATCAGTCGAGCCGCCCCGATGACGCCGCCCTCGTCGCCGAGCTCGCTGAGCACGATCGGGAGGTTGCCGGTGGCGAGCGGGAGCGAGCGGCGGTAGGTGACGCCGCGGATCTCGGCGAGCAGTGCGTGACCGAGCCCGGTGACGCGACCGCCGATCACGATCAGGCCGGGGTTGAAGAACGACACCAGGCCGGCCAGCACCTGCCCGATGTGCCGACCGCTGTCGCGGATCAGCTGCACCGCCTGGGCGTCACCCTGGGCGACGGCCCGCCCGACGTCGGCGGCGGTCAGCTCGCCGCTCTCCTCGAGCAAGGCGGCGAGCGCGGGCGAGCGGCCGCTGCGCGCGGCCGTCGTGGCGTCGCGGGCTAGCGCCGCGCCACCGGAGAAGGCTTCCAGGCAGCCGGTGTTGCCGCAGGCGCAGGTCGGTCCGAAGTCCTCGACCCGGATGTGCCCGATGTCGCCGGCGCACCCGTTGATGCCGCGGTAGAGCTCGCCGTCGATGACGATGCCGCAGCCGATGCCGGTGCCGATCTTCACGTACAGGAAGTCGCGGGCGCCCTTGGCCACCCCGGCGTGCTGCTCGCCGATGGCCAGCACGTTCACGTCGTTGTCGAGCACCACCGGGCAGCCGAGCTCGCGGGAGACCGCGTCGCGCACCGGGTAGCCGTCCCATCCGGGCATGATCGGTGGCGAGACCGAGACCCCCCGGTTGAAGTCGACGGGGCCCGGTACGCCGACGCCCGCGCCGATCGGCTTGTCGACGCCCACCTCGTCGAGCACCTCGCGCACCAGCCGGAGCGCCGCCGCGAGGACGACCTCGGGGCCCTGACGGATGTCGCACGCCTCGTGGCGGGTGGCGAGCACCGCGAGACGGCCGTCGGTGAGGCCGACGGACATGCCGGTGGCGCCGATCGAGATGCCGACGAAGCGGATGTCGGAGGCGAGGTCGACCAGCGTCGAGCGCCGGCCACCGCGCGAGGCCGCGGGGCCCGCCTCCTGGGCCAGCCCGAGCTCGACGAGCCTCCCGACCTCGGCGGCCACGGTGGTCCGGGAGACCTGGAGCCGGTCCGCGAGCTGGGCCTTCGAGAGCGGGCCCTCGTCGCGGAGCTGGGCGAGGATCCGGGCCTGCATCGGGGTCTCGGCCCGGCCCGCAAGGGAATGGCGCACGGGAGGGAGTGTCGCACGCAGCGGGTGGGCCGGCGCCGCGTCAGGCGAGGCCCAGCCCCGCGAGCTCCTCCGCGACGTAGTCGCCGAAGACGTCGTGCGCCGCCGGCGTGAGGTGGAGCCGGTCGGGAAGGTAGGTCAGCTGGAGGCCGGAGGTCTGCACGTACGGCACGTCGTACCGCTCCGCGAGCCGGGCCAGCAGGACGTCGACGTGCGGCACCGCCTGCACCCGCGACGGCGCGCTCGCCGGTCCGACGATCACGACCTGCTGTCCGCTCAGCTCACGCATCAGCGCGCGGAAGCCCGCGCGGACGGCGGCGTCGGACTGGTCGTAGTCGTTGAGCCCGCCCTCGACGACGACGAGATCGGCCCCACCGCGCAATGCGCGGGGGGCGCGCTCGGCGAAGGAGACACCGACGCCGCACGGGCTCGCGTGGGCGCTGAAGCCCGAACCGGAGAAGCCGGCCACGTGCACGGCCCCGGCGAGCCGGGACGGCCACGAGCCTGCCGCGCGGTCGAGACCGAGGCCCGCCGACCAGGAGTCGCCGATGACGACCACGCGCTGCCCGGTCCCGGTGTCCGTCGCGGCCCGGGCGCGGGAGTCGTCGACGAAGCGCTCGCAGCGGGTCGGGTCGCTACCGATGGCGCGAACGCCGACGAGCACGGTCAGCGCGGCCGCGAGCACGACCGCCAACACGGTGCCGACCAGCACCGGTCGGCGCACCGACAGCACCACGCCCGTCCCTCCCCAAGATCACCGGACCAGACCACTGACAAGCCTCGGGGACGGGACGGTGCCGTGGGCGCGGAATGACGGAGAAGCCGCCTCGACGCAACCGAATCGTGACCTTCCGTGTCCTATCCACGCGCGCCCAGGCGGTCGAGGACGCCGGCCGTGAGGTCTCCACCGGAGGCCTCGAGGTCCCAGCCGTCGGCGCTCCGGGCCTGGTTGGTGACCCAGAAGACGAAGCCGTCCCCTCCCGGGTCGCGGGCGATCTCTCCGTAGGACCGGTCGTTGCCGCCGTTGTGCCAGCGGACGGGCGAGTCGCCGAACGCGCCGACCACCCAGCCGTAGGCGTACCAGGTGTCGTCGGGCGCCTCCTGCACCCTGGGCTCGAAGAGCGCGTGCCGCGTGTCGCGGGTCAGGACCCGGTCGCCGAGCAGGGCCCGGTGCCAGCGATAGAGGTCGCGGGCGGTCGACAGCAGCCCGCCGTTGCCCCGCAGGTTCCAGTAGGGCCCGTCGTCGGCCCACCGGTGGTCGAGCGGTGTGCCGCGCGCGCCGCCGTCCGCGTCGTACTCGACCGCCACCTGGTGTCGCGACCAGTCGGGCAGGACGTACCCGGTGCTCGTCATGCCCGCCGGCTCGAACAGGTGCCGGCGGAGGTAGCGCTCGTAGTCCAGGCCCGACACCTCCTCGATGACGACGGCGAGCAGGCTGTAGCCGACGTTCGAGTAGTGGTACTCGGCGCCGGGCGCCGCGAGCAGGTCCGAGCCGAGGGCCCGCTCGAGGAACTCCGCACGGGTCAGCGGCTCGTCGTCCTCGCCGAGCGAGTCCAGGAGACCGGACGTGTGGGTGAGCAGCTGCTCGACGCTGATCGCCTGCTTGTCGGCGGGGACGTCGGCGAGCAGGTCGCCGATCCGGTCCTCCGGGCGGAGCCGGCCGTCCTGCCACAGGGTCAGGACCGCGGCCGCGGTGAACTGCTTGGTCATGGACATGATGTCGTAGACCGTGTCGCAGCCCGCGTCGACGCCGGCGGCCCGGTCGCTCTCGCCCCAGCCGCGGCAGAGCACCAGGTCGTCGCCCCGGGCGGCCACCAGCGTGCCGCTCGATCCGTCCGGGACCCGCTCGGCGACGAACCCGCCGACCGACGCGGGACCGTCGTCGCCACAGCCGGGCAGCGCGAGGACCAGGAGGACGAGTAGTCCCGCCACCAGCGACCTCATCGTGCTCCGCCGGGCTGATGCACCTCCGTCTCGGCGGTCACCACGGACTGGGGCGCCACGACGGCGAGGCCCGCCGACACGGCCGCCAGGCCGAGGCACGCCGCCGCGACCCGCCGGCGGACCGACCGCGGACGGGCCCACCGGGCGGCCAGACCGGCACGGACCAGGCCGGCCGACTCACGGACCGTGCCGTGGTCGGCGCTCAGGTCGAGCGCGAGGTCGAGCAGCAGCTCACGATCGCGCGAGCGCTGCCCCCGGGGATAGGCGAGCAGGGACAGCTCCAGGACCCGCCGCCGGACGCCGGTCATGCCGGCGCCGCCCCGGCCCGGGGCGCCACCGCGCGCACCGTCGCCTGCAGGTGGGCGACCTGCTCGGCCAGCGCCGACTGGCCCGCACCGGTGATCCGGTAGTACCGGCGCCGCCGGCCGTCCACCCGCTCCTCGCCACTGGCCTCGACCAACCCGCTCTCGGCGAGCCGGGTCAGGGCGCCGTACAGGGTCCCGGCGGTGAGGCGGATCCGGCCCTCGGACAGCGTGCCGACCTCGCCGGCGATCGCGTAGCCATGGCGCTCACCGCCGGCCAGGCTCGCCAGGATGAACAGCGTCTGCTCGGTCACCCGGGCCACGATACATCGTCACACGACATATCGAGCTGCGACCTGTCTCAGAGCGCGTACGCCGCCAGCTCGCCGGCCAGGTCGGCGTTGGCGCGACCGACGACGATCGTGCCGTCGCCGGTGTGCTCGAGGGACTCGATCTCGCCGTGCTGGTGCAGCCGGTTGATCAGGTCACCGCGCTCGTAGGGCAGCAGCGCCTTGAACTCCACGCCCGGCCGGGGCAGCTCCCCCTCGATCACCCGCAGCGCCTCCGCGATGCCCTCGCCGGTGCGCGCCGACACGACGACCGAGTGCGGCTCGCGCTGACGCAGCCGGGCGATCACCATCGGGTCGGCCGCGTCGGCCTTGTTGATGACGACCAGCTCGGGCACCTCGACGGCGCCGATCTCTGAGAAGACCTCGCGCACCGCGGCGATCTGGCCCTCCGGGTCCGGGTGCGAGCCGTCGACGACGTGCAGCACCAGGTCGGAGTCGGCGACCTCCTCGAGCGTCGAGCGGAACGCCTCGACCAGCTGGTGCGGCAGGTGCCGCACGAAGCCGACCGTGTCGCTCATCGTGTAGACGCGCCCGTCGGCCGTCGACGTACGACGGGTCGTCGGGTCGAGCGTGGCGAACAGTGCGTCCTCGACGAGCACGCCGGCGTCGGTGAGCCGGTTGAGCAGCGAGGACTTGCCGGCGTTGGTGTAGCCCGCGATCGAGACGCTGGGGATGTGGTGGCGACGGCGCTCCTGACGCTTGGTGTCGCGGGTCCCCTTCATCTCCTTCAGGTCGCGGCGGAGCTTCGCGATCTTGGTGTTGATCCGGCGCCGGTCGGTCTCGATCTTGGTCTCGCCGGGACCGCGGCCGCCGATGCCGGCGCCGCCGGCGACCCGGCCACCGACCTGGCGGGAGAGGTTGCCACCCCAGCCACGCAGGCGCTGCTTCATGTAGTTGAGCTGCGCGAGCTCGACCTGGGCCTGCCCCTCCTTGCTCTTCGCGTGCTGGGCGAAGATGTCGAGGATCAGCGCGGTGCGGTCGACGACCTTGACCTTCAGCCGGTCCTCGAGGTTGCGCAGCTGGCTGGGCGCGAGCTCGCCGTCGCAGATGACGGTGTCGGCACCTGTCGCCTGCACGATCTCGGCGAGGCCCTCCACCTTGCCGCGTCCGATGTAGGTCGCGGGGTCGGGCGACTGCCGGCGCTGGTAGATCGCCTCGAGCACCTCGGAGCCCGCCGTCTCGGCGAGCAGCGCGAGCTCGGCCATCGAGTTCTCGGCGTCCTCGACCGAGCCCTCGGTCCAGACGCCGACGAGGACCACACGCTCCAGGCGGAGCTGGCGGTACTCGACCTCGGTGATGTCCTCGAGCTCGGTGCGCAGGCTCGCGACCCGGCGGAGCTGGTGTCGCTCGGCCAGGTCCATCTCACCGGTGGTGAGGTCCTCGGGATCGGGCTCGGCCTGCCACTCGTCGGAGGGCCCGGACTCGAGTTCCTCGTCCCAGTCCTCGGTCTCCTCGAGCTCGTCCTCGAGGTTGAAGTCAGGTGCGTTCGTCATATGGGGCACAGCGTACGTTTCAGTCATCTGACTCTGCCAACGCTTAACCTTCGTCCCGTGATTCCCGACGTGCCGCCCCGCACCCGGCTGCTCGGCCTCACGGGCGCACCGGGCGTCGGGAAGTCGACGCTGGCAGCCGCGCTGGGGCTGCCGGTCGTGCCGATGGACGGCTTCCACTACGCCGACGTCGAGCTCGTGCGTCGTGGCCTCCGCGACCGCAAGGGCGCCCCGGAGACCTTCGACGCCCCGGGGTACGCCGCGCTGCTGCGGCGGGTCCGGGCCGGCGAGCCCGACGTGGTGGCGCCGATGTTCGAGCGTGACCTGGAGCAGCCCCTCGCCGGCGCGATCCCGGTGCCGGCGACGGGCACCGTCGTCACCGAGGGCAACTACCTGCTGCTCGACGAGCCGCGCTGGCACGGCGTACGCGCCGAGATCGACGTGGTCTGGCACCTGACGCTCGACGACGACGTACGCCGGGAGCGGCTGGTCGCCCGGCACGTGCGGTTCGGCAAGTCGCCCGCCGAGGCGCGCGCGTGGGTCGCCCGGGTCGACGAGGCCAACGCCGCGCTCGTCGAGGCGGCTCGCGACCGGGCCGACGAGGTGGTCGACCTCGGCTCAGGAACGTGAGCCGAGCGCCTCGCTGAAGACCCTCGGCATGTCGGCGGGGTCCTTGGCGATGTAGGCGTCCCCGCCGGTGGCTCGGGCGATCTGGCGCAGGGCCGCGGCGTCGGCGTCGGCGGAGATGCCGATCGCGATGATCCGGACCGGCCGACTCGGGTCGGCGAGGTCGCGGAGCCTGGCCATCAGCTGCGGCAGGCTGATGCTGCCGGGGTCGTCGTTCGCCCCGTCGGTGAAGAGCAGCACGCTGTTGGCGGCCTCCGGGTCGTAGTCGGCGAGCACCGCCTGGTAGGCCGCGAGCGTGGTGTCGTAGAGCCCGGTGCCGCCCCCGGTCAGGCTGCCGAGGCCGACCAGCCCGGCCGCCAGCGCGTCGCGCTGGGTCCCGCCCTGGACGTGCGCGCCCAGCTGCCGGATCGGCAGGAGCTCGCGGTGGTCGCTGGCGCCGGCGAGCCGGTGGGAGAAGGCCCACAGCCCGATGGCGGCGGCGTCGGGGAAGAGGCCGAGCCCCTGCTGGGTCGCGGCCGTCGTCAGCGCCATCCGGGTCTGGCCACCGGCGTCGAAGTCCATCGACCCCGAGACGTCCACGACCGCGAGCGCCCGGGTCGGCAGCACGAGCGTCGCCCACTGCCGAAGCGCGCCGGCGACCTGCGCGGTCGACGCCTGCAGGGCCTCGACCTCGCCCACGCCGTCCTTGCGGGTCGCGCCGTCCGGGCCGCGGAAGCCGGACTCCGCGAGCGCCTCGCCGACCGACTTGGCGCCGAGCAGGCCGGCCAGGGCGCGGGTCGTCTCGTCGATGTCGGCGCGCCGCTCCTCGCCGGTGGTGAGCAGCACCGGGTAGTCGAGCAGCAGTGTGCCCGCCGTCGGCACGCCGGCGGTGAGGGCGGGCGCCGTGGCGAGCCACACCTGCTCGCTCGCGGCGGTGACGCCGGCGCCGTCCTGCTGGAGCTGCTCGAGGCGGCGTACGTCGTCGGGCGCGGCGCCCCGCGCGTCGACCTGCGCCTGGGCGAGCGGCACCACCGTGGCGGCGAGGTCGGTGCCGGCCCGCTTCGCCTCCGCGGCACCCGCGACGAGCGGGACCGCGGCGGCCGCCGACGTCAACGGGTCACCGAGCACGAGGTCGTCGGCGGACAGCGCGTCGGTCCACGAGGCGGGCGGCTCACCGTCGGCCGAGACCAGCACGACCGGTGAGGTCGCGAGCGAGTCGACCAGCGGCTGCGGCGTGGCGGGCGCCGAGACCGCGGCGCGCTCGACCCAGCTCGTCGAGTCGGGGATCCACACGTCGGGAGCGTCCTTGCCGGCCCCGACCCGGGCACTGACCAGGGCGGAGGGGACGGCGTCGACGGCGATCTGGTCGCACTGCGCGCGCTCGACGGCCCGCGCGACGACGGGCGCGATCTCGGGCGCGGCCGCCACGGTGATGCTCGGACCCGGGCAGGCGTCGGAGGCGTCCGACGGCTCACCCCCGAGCAGGGCGTACGTGCCACCCGCGCCGACGGCGACCGCGACGACCACGAGCCCGGCGATGAGCGCCGTGCTCCCCCTGCCGCGGGTGCGGACGGCCCGATGGCGCGCACCGTCACCACCTGAGACGTGCGTGCTCACGTGACCTCTCCTCCCCAGAACCCCGGCGGTTCCTTCCACCCCGGCGGGTGAGTCAAACGTCCGGTCTGTACCAGGGGGTCGCGCCGCCGGGACGAATCGCCAGGATTGGGGGTCAGCGGGGCTCGGCCGCGAATCCACCCGGCGTCAGCCCGGTGACCGCGCGGAAGTCGCGGCCGAAGTGGGCCTGGTCGGCGTACCCCAGGTCGGCGGCGACCCGCGCGAGGTCGGGCCGCCGCACCTCGCGGAGCCGCTCGGCCGCCTCGTGGAGGCGCCGGCGCTGGATCAGCCACTTCGGCGGGAGACCGATCCGCCGGGCCGTCAGGCGCTGGAGGGAGCGCTCGGTGATCGCGAACTTCGCGCAGACCTGGCCCACCCGCCGCACCTCGGGATCGCCCTCGACGTACTCGACGATCGCGTTGACCAGCAGTCCCTCCTCGTCGACGGGGAGCAACCGGCGCAGCGACTCCTCGACCACCATGACGGCCCGCCGGCGCCGGTCGGGGTCGTGGGGGTCGTCGCCGACCGCCGCGCGGATGCGGCGCACCAGCGCCTCGTCGGGCAGCGGCACCGCGGTGTCGGTCAGCCGCTCGACAGGTCCGCCGGCCAGCGCGACACCCGCCGCGGGCTGGAGCATGGTCCCGACCGCCCAGCCGGTGCCGACCAGCTCCTGGGTCGACAGGCCACTGCTCGGGCCGACCAGCAGGGCGTAGTCGTGCGACACGACGAGGAGGCAGACGGGGTACTGCAGCACCCGCTGGACCGACGCCTGGCCCTCGGGCAGCGACCACACGGGCATCCAGTGGCGGCGTACGACGTCGGCGAGCTCGGGCCCCGGCGCGAAGCGGTGGATCGGCGGCGTGTAGCCGCTCGGGTCGAGCAGGTGGGCGCGCTCGGTGGGATCGATCCGGCGGACTCCACGCCCTGGCGAGGTCATGTGTCGGATTCTTTCAAGAGCCGCCGACATCGGCGGTCGATGCTGGGGGCATGAACTTCTACCTCGACGCCGCCGACCGCTTCACCGCCACGGTCGACGCCACCACCGACTGGTCCGCTCCCAGCCCCTGCGAGGGCTGGTCCGCCGCCGAGGTCGTCGACCACGTCGTCGACACCGAGCGCGACTTCCTCTCCCGGTACGACCTCGACCTCGGCGACCGGCCCACCGGGACGCCCGCCGAGGTGTGGGCGCGCCACCTCGCCGTCGTACGCCCCCTCGCGGCGGACGACGACCTCCGTGCCCGCGAGTTCGACGGCTTCTTCGGCCGCACCACGATCGGCGCCACGCTCGACGACTTCTACGGGTTCGACCTCGTCGTGCACGGCTGGGACCTCGGCTCGGCGTCCGGGCGACCCACGACCTTCACCGACGCTGACATGGACGCGCTGGAGCAGGCCTTCGTGGGCTTCGGTGACCACGCCTACGACGACGGCGTCTTCCGGCAGGCGCTCGACGTCCCGGAGGACGCCGACCGTCAGACGAAGCTGCTCGCCCGGATGGGTCGTCGCGCCTGAGCCGACCTACTTCGGGGGCATCCGGATGCCGCCGTCGACGCGGATCACCTCGGCGTTCATGTAGCTGTTGGTGAGGCACTCGACGACCATGCTGGCCAGCTCGTCGGGGACGCCGAGGCGCCTGGGGAAGAGCACGCTCTCGCCGAGCTTGGCCTTGAACGCCTCGGCCTGCTCGCCCTCGCCGTAGATCGGGGTGTCGATCAGGCCGGGGGCGATCGTGTTGAGGCGGATGCCGGAGGCGGCGAGGTCGCGCGCCACCGGGAGGGTCATGCCGACCACGCCGCCCTTGGAGGCGGAGTACGACGCCTGCCCGATCTGGCCGTCGAACGCGGCCACCGACGCGAGGTTGCAGATCGCCCCACGGCAGCCGTCGACGTCCGGCTCGTTGCGGCTCATCGCGGTCGCGGCCAGGCGGGTCATGTCGAAGGTGCCGATGAGGTTGATCGCGATCACCTTGCGGAAGGCGTCGAGGTCGTGGGCGGAGTCGAACTCGCCGTCCCGCCCGATCGTGCGCTGCGCCCAGCCGATGCCGGCGGAGTTGACGACCGCACGCAGCGGCGCGATCTCGGCGGCGGCGTCGACGGCGGCCTTGATCTGGTCGGTGTCGGTGACGTCCACCCGGGCGAACACGCCGCCGATCTCGTGGGCGAGCGCCTCGCCCTTGTCGGCCTGCAGGTCGGCGACCACGACCACGGCTCCCTTGGCGGCGAGCTGGCGGGCGGCCGCGGCACCGATGCCCGACGCGCCGCCCGTGACGATGGCACTTGCTCCGTTGATGTCCATGGCCCCGGAGCATAGCGACCGTCACAGTGGGACTGTCATGGTGCCGGTTGTCGCCGAGACCCGTCAGATGGCTGTGCCCGGGGTCCGGCGAGAGCCGTCTGACGGGTCTCGACGGTCTCTGCGCAGTCAGAGCGAGGTGGTCCCCCGGGCGACGATCACGGCCGGGCCGGTCATCAGGATCCGGTCGTCCGCGGTCCACGTGATCGTGAGCGTGCCGCCGGGCAGGTCGACCCGGTAGGCGCCGGAACGCTCGTTGCCGTCGGCGACCGCCGCGGCCACCATCGCCGCGCAGGCACCGGTGCCGCACGACCGGGTCTCCCCCGAACCGCGCTCGTGCACCCGCATGGCGACGTGCCGCTCGCCACGGCGTACGACGAACTCCACGTTGACGCCGTGCGGGTACGTCGCGGCGTCGTGCTCGGGCGGGTCGAGCAGTCGGCCGGCGTCGTCGAGGGAGTCGACGAACGCGACCGCGTGCGGGTTGCCCATGTCGACGTGCCGGGCGGCCCAGCTGTGGCCGGGGACGCCGACCTTCGACTCGCCGAGCACCCGCGGCGAGCCCATGTCGGCGGTGATCTCGTCGCCGTCGACCGTCATCGCCTTCACGCCGTCGCGGGTCTCGACCGGGATCGGCCGGGCGGGGTCGGCAAGCCCCTCGTCCACGAGGTAGCGCGCGAAGACCCGGATGCCGTTGCCGCACATCTCCGAGACCGAGCCGTCGGAGTTGCGGTAGTCCATGAACCAGCCGCCCCCACGGCGTACGACGCGCAGCACGCCGTCGCCGCCGATGCCGGCGCGACGGTCGCACAGCGCGCGGACCCGCGCTGCCATCTGCTGGGGGGACCGGTCGCCGTGGACGGCGCCGTCGAGGTCGGGCAGCAGCACGAAGTCGTTCTCGGTGCCGTGGCCCTTGAGGAAGGGGTAGGGCTCAGGCATACATCCCCCGCGAGTAGTTGTCCGGGTCGTAGTACTCGTCGAGCTGCTCGACGGTCATCCCGGACGGCTCGACGTCGTGCGCGATGACCGCCCGCCGCGGCACGGTGGCCTCGGGGTCCCAGGTCTCCGGCCTCCACAGACCCGACCGCAGGAACGCCTTCGCGCAGTGGAAGAAGATGTCGTCGATCTCGACGACGACCGCCAGCAGCGGCCGGTGGCCCTTGACGACCATCTCGTCGAAGAACGGCGCGTCGCTGACGAGCCGGGCGCGGCCGTTGATCCGCAGGGTGTCGCCGCGGCCGGGGATGAGGAAGTTCAGCCCGACGTGGGGGTTGGCGAGGATGTTGCGGTAGCCGTCGGCGCGCTTGTTGCCGGGCCGCTCCGCGATCGCGATCGTCGTGTCGTCGATGACGTGGACCAGCTGCCCGGCCGGGTCGCCCTTCGGCGAGGCGTCGCACGAGCCGTCGGCACCCGCGGTGGCCAGCACGCAGAACGGCGTGGCCGCGAGCCAGGCGCGGTCGACGTCGAGCAGCGCGGGCCGCCCCTTGTCGCGGGCCCGCTGGTGGGGCTCGCCCAGCAGGGCGACGAGGTCGTCGACGGACCCGATCTCGGTCCAGGGGGCGGTGTCGGTCGGCACCGGTCCACCGTACTGCCGGCGCCACCGCGCCCGCGTCGCCCTATCGCGGTGTGACCACCCGCGCCGAGCCGCCACCTCGCCGAGACGGCTCGGCGGCGGAGGTGAGCAGGCCGCCGGGTCCGATCTCGATGCCGGTCGCGGCGCCGATCTCCTGGGTGCCGGTGAAGATGTCCTCGTACGCCTCGACGTCGTGGCCGAGCAGGCCCAGCTGCGCGCCGTACTGCTGCAGGAACGCCGGCTCGGCCAGGTCGGTCGCGGTGTTGCGCTGGGTCGCCCGCGGCGCCGCGATGGCGTCGGGCAGCGTCATGCCGAGGTCGAGCCGGTTGAGCAGGATCTGCAGCACCGTGGTGATGATCGTCGACCCGCCGGGTGAGCCGACCGCGAGCATCGGCTCGCCGCCGCTCAGCACGATCGTCGGCGACATCGAGGAGCGCGGTCGCTTGCGCGGCTCGATCCGGTTGGGGTCGTGGCGGTCGTACTCCGCGGAGAAGTCGGTGAGCTCGTTGTTGAGCAGGAAGCCCCGGTCGGGCACGACGATGCCGGAGCCGCCGGTCTGCTCGATCGTCAGCGTGTACTCGACGACGTTGCCCCACTTGTCGACGACGGTGAGGTTGGTGGTCTCGGTGTTCTCCGTGTCCGGAGCGGAGGAGGCGGTGCCCAGCGGGCCCGGGCAGGCGCCGTCGTACGACGTGACGTCGCCGGGCTCGACCGGCTTGGTCATCGTGGAGGCGGGGTTGACCAGGCACCCGCGCTCGGCGGCGTAGGTGTCGGAGAGCAGGTCGGACAGCGGCACGTCGACCTGCGCGGGGTCGCCGACGTAGGCGCCGCGATCGGCGAAGGCCAGCGCACTGGCCTCGAGGTAGAGGTGCAGGGCCTGGGCACGCGGCATCGTCGCGAGGTCCCAGCGCTCGAGGATGTTGAGCGCCTCGCCGACCGTGGAGCCGCCGGACGACGACGGCGCCATGCCGTAGACGTCGAGGCCGCGGTAGCCGACGTGGGTCGGCCTGCGGTTGATCACGTGGTAGCGCTTCAGGTCGCGGGCGACCATGTAGCCCTTGGGCACCGGGAGCTTGCGCTTGCGGACCGTCGGGGGCTGCAGCACGGCGCCCGCGACCTCGTCGGCGAGCGGGCCCTCGTAGAAGGTGCGCCAGCCGTCGCGCGCGATCATCCGGTAGGTCGCGGCGAGGTCGGGATTGCGGAACCTGCTGCCGACGCGCGGCGCGTGCCCGCCGCGCAGGAAGAGCTGCTTGGTGGGCACGAAGGTGCGGAACCGCAGGCGGTTCTGCCGGACCTGGCTGCGGAAGGTCTTGTCGACCACGAAGCCCTTCTTCGCCAGCCGGGTGGCCGGGCGCAGGGACTCCGCCAGCGACCGGGTGCCCCAGCGCTTCAGCGCGCGCTGCCAGGTCGCGAGCGTGCCCGGCACTCCGACGGAGACGCCGCTGGTCACCAGCTCCGGGGAGAAGTTCCACGGCTCGTCGGTCTTCGGGTTGATGAACGCGTCGTGGGGCATCGCGGCGGGTGCGGTCTCGCGCCCGTCGATGGTGCGCACCTTGCCGGACTTCGCCGAGTAGTGCACGAAGTATCCGCCGCCTCCGATGCCGGAGCTGAACGGCTCGGTCACGCCGAGGGCGGCGGCGGTGGCGATCGCGGCGTCCGTGGCGTTGCCGCCGTGTCGCAGCACGCGCAGCCCGATCCGGGTGGCGTAGGGGTCCACCGAGGAGACGGCGCCACCGGTGCCGACCGCCGTCGCCTGCTTCGCAGGCTGCGGAGCCCTGCCCTTGCCGGGTGTGCCGGCCGACGCCTCGCCGCTGAGCGCGACCGTGAGTGTCGCGGCGAGGGACAGGGCCGCGAGGGCGGCGATCGAGCGCATGCGAGGACCTCCCGGGAGTGGCTTCTCCTCCCCCTGCCCGGGTGGCTACCCGTCCAAACGCGCTCCCACGACCCGGTAGCGGGCACACAGGAACGCCTGGTTTCGAGCGACCTCGAGCAGCTCCAGGTCGAAGGGCCTGGTGAAGAGCGGCCGCCCGGCGCCGAGCAGCACGGGCGCGACGTACACGATGACCTCGTCGAGGAGGCCCGCGGCGGCGAACTGGGCGGCGAGGTCGCCGCCGCCCACCACCCAGAGGTCCTTGCCGCCTGCGGCCTCGGTCATCGCGGCGTGCACCTCCGTGACCGGAGCCGAGGTGAGGCGGACGCTGTCGGCGACCGGCGCCAGGTCGCGGTGGGTGAACACCCACGCCGGCAGCTCGTAGGGCCAGGCGCCGTCCTCGTGGGCAAGCACCCATTCGTAGGTCGTGGCGCCCATCGCGATCGCGCCGATGTCCTCGATGAACTCCCCGTAGTTGAGGGGGCCGTCGTCGTCGTTCGGCTGACTGAGCAGCCAGTCCAGGGAGTCGTGCTCGTCGGCGAGGAACCCGTCGAGCGTCGTGGCGGTGTAGTAGGTGGTCCTCACGCGGTGTCCGATCGTCGTCGCAGCCAGTTGATGGGGTCGCCCTCGTCGGCCTCGACTCCGTGCTCGCGCAGCATGGCGCGCACGCCGAGCCGGCGGTGGGCGGAGTAGGTGAGCACGTGGGCGACGATGCTGCCGAGCACGAAGCTCTCCGGCGGATCGCAGAGCGCGTCGACGATCCGGTCGTCCCACGCCTCCCGGCGTTCGATGTCGCGCACCATCTCGAGCCAGCGCGCCGCGACGTCGTCGTGGCGCCGCAGCAGCGACCCGACGTCGTCGGACCGCCCGCCGGGGAAGTCCTCGCCCACGATCGCCGCCACCCACACCTCTTTGGTGTCCACCTGGCTGGTGAGCACGGCGGCGACCGACGCTTCCTCGCCCTCCCAGCTGTGCACGCGGCTGCCGGCCCGCAGCTCGGCGCGGTAGGCGTCGTCGTCCAGCTGCTTGGCCAGCACGATCAGGTCGCGGGTGTCGTCGAGGTCGTGGTGGATCATCAGGTCCAGCGGCTGGGCCATGGTGCGCTCCCCGGTGTGCACCCACAGCGACGTGGGCGGGTGGAAGTGGATGCCGTTGGGCGCCGGCAGCCAGTGGCCGCCGCCGACCCGGTGGCTCGGCGCGTGTCCGTGGGCGCGCGCGAACGCCCGGGCGAAGCCCTCGACGGACTCGTAGCCGGCCGCGAACGCCGCGTCGGTCACCGTCGCGCCGTGCCGCAGCTGCCACGCGGCGCGCTCGAGCATCACCCGCCGGCGCATCGCCACCGGCGGCTCGCCGGCGCCCGCCGAGAGCTGTCGGGTGAAGTGGTACGGCGACGAGAACGCCCCGCGCGCCATCTCGTCTAGGCTTCGGTGCTCCTCGTCGAGCACCGCGTCGAGCAGCTCGCGAAGGCGGTCGCGCCCGGTCTCGGTCATGGGTCCAGTCTGGCCGCGGCCCCGTCCCCGGCGCCCGACCGTTCTTGCTCGGTGCGTGGGGCCGTCCGATGGGCCGAGGCGATCGCCGCCACCGCGCGGTCGACCAGCTCCGGATCGTCGTACCGGAGCCAGGTGATCCGCGGGTCCTTGCGGAACCACGAGTCCTGGCGCCGGGCGAAGCGTCGGGTGGCGAAGATCGTGCGCTCGCGGGCCTCGTCGAGGGTGAGGTCGCCGCGCAGGTGGGCGACCACCTCGCGGTAGCCGATCGCGGTCACGGCGGTGCGTCCCTCGGCGAGCCCCTCGGCGAGCAGCCGCTCGACCTCCGCGACGAGGCCCTGCTCGAACATCAGGTCGACCCGCTGCTCGATCCGGGTGTCCAGCGTCGGCCGGTCGATGTCGACGCCGATCTGCACCGACGCGGGGTCGGCGTACTCCAGCGTGGGCAGGGAGGCGCTGAACGGCCGCCCGGTGATCTCGACGACCTCGAGGGCCCGCACGATGCGGCGCCCGTTCTCGACCAGGATCCGGTCGGCGGCCTCGGGGTCGACCGACCGAAGCCGATGGTGCATCTCGGCGCTGCCGACCTCGGCGAGGTCGGCCTCCAGCCGGCGGCGTACGGCGTCGTCCGTGCCCGGGAAGTCGAACCGGTCCAGGACCGCCCGCGTGTAGAGCGCCGACCCCCCGACCAGGACCGGGACCCGCCCGGCCGCGTGGAGCGCGCCGATCGCGTCCCGCGCCCAGCCCTGGAACTCCGCGACCGTCAGCGGATCGCGCACCGCGAGCACGTCGAGCAGGTGGTGCCGGATCCCGCGACGCTCGTCCTCGGGCAGCTTCGCGGTGCCGATGTCCATGCCCCGGTAGACCTGCATCGCGTCGGTGTTGACGACCTCGCCACCGAGCCGCTCCGCGAGGTCGAGCGACAGGCTGGTCTTGCCGGAGGCGGTGGCGCCGACGACGGCCACGATCGGCAGGAATGACGTCGGCGGCATGTGGTTAGTGTGGCAAGCATGACCGCGCCGATTCCCGAGGACCAGGACCAGCCGCCAGTGGGCACCGGGCGTCCGCCCGGGGAGCACCCGTCGGACCTGCCGTCCGGAGACGACCGGGCGACGCCGTCCGCCGAGCGGGTGGAGCATCAGGTGGAGAATGCGGAGACGTCACTCGACGAACCCTCAGACGACACCGGAGGTGAGTGAGATGAGCGAGTTCGACACCACCGACGAGGTCGAGCCCGAGGAGCGCCCCGACGAGGAGGAGTACGTCGGGGAGGGCGACGGGCCGACCTCGCGGGAGACCGGCACCCGCTACGACGAGCAGGGCGAGGCGGAGACGACGCCCCAGGACCTCGTCGAGGACGACGACGAGGACGAGGAGTGACCGAGGCCGAGCCGTACAGCGAGGAGTACGCCGCGGCCCACGGCCGCTTCGTCGTCGTGCCCGCGGCGTACGTCTTCCTGCTGCGCGACGGAGCCGCGGGGCCGGAGGTGCTGCTCCAGCTGCGGCACAACACCGGCTACATGGACGACCACTGGGCGGCCGCCGCGGCCGGCCACGTCGAGCGCGGCGAGACGGCGTACGACGCCGCCCGGCGCGAGGCGCTGGAGGAGCTCGGGATCCGCGACGTCGACCTGACGTTCGTGACCGCGATGCAGCGCACCCGGCACGACCGGCCGATCGACGAGCGCATCGACTTCTTCTTCACGGCCCGGTCCTGGTCGGGCGAGCCGCGGATCGTCGAGACCGAGAAGGCCGCCGACCTGCGCTGGTGCCGGCTCGACGACCTGCCCGACCCCGTCGTGCCGCACGAGCGGACGGTGTTGGAGGCGCTGCGAACGGGTACGGCGCAGGCGTACTCGACCTTCGGCTTCTGAGCCGACCCCCAGGAGGCTGCCCGTGAACCAGTCCGACCTCGGCCCGATGCCCGAGCCCGAGATCGAGCCGGGCGAGCCGAACCCCGGCGGCGTGGACGCCAAGCCCGACGACGCCAACGGCACGATCCCGGATCCGCCGGTGTCGAACAACCCCTCGATCGCCGAGAAGGTCCCCGAGCCGCTGAAGCAGGAGGTCGAGGCGAGCGAAGACACCTCGACGAAGGCCACCCGCAACGACCACGGGGAGAACGACGAGCCCGAGAAGGAGTCGCCGGCATGAACGACCGACCTTCGGACGACGACGAGGAGCTCCAGTCCTCGACCCCCGGGTCCTCCGGTCCCCAGCGCGCCGCCGGCGGCATGGGAGTCAGCAGCGAACGGGTCGGCCACGCCGGCCCCGGCCAGGAGGCCACCGACGGCCTGCGCGACGTCTCGGAGCACGAGCGCACCGCCGACGAGGAGACCCTGCCCGAGCAGTCCGTCGGCAATCCCGAGGACAACCCCACCGGCATCCCGCCGAAGGCGGGCTACCCGAAGCTCGACCCCCGCGACGACGACGAGGTGTAGGGCCGGCTCGCACCCTCATCCCGGGTCCAGGCTCAGCCACCGTCAGGTCAGCGACAGGCGGGGTCCTCCGGCAGTGGGGCCGGTACGCCGACCGCCGGCATGCCGAGCGCGACCCCCGGTGCCGTCGACGGGGCGGCGTTGCGCGCCTCCCACGCGTCGCCCGACCGGGTGCGGCGCACGCCGATGATCTCGCCGTCGGCGACCAGGTGGTGCGGTGCGGCGTACGTGATCTCGACGGTGACCAGGTCGCCGGGTCGCGGTTTCGACACGGGGCTCCGTCCCTCCTCGACCACCGGGTTCCACGCGAAGTGGACGAGGCGGTTGTCGGGGCCGCGACCGGAGAGCCGGTGGGTGGCGGCGTCCTTGCGGCCCTCGCCCTCGGCGACCATCAGCTCGACGCGCGTGCCGACGAGCGCCTTGTTCTCCTCCCAGGCGATCTCGTCGACCAGCGTGACCAGCCGCTCGTAGCGGCCCTTGACGACCTCCGGCGGCACCTGGTCGTCGAGCGCGGCGGCGGGCGTGCCGGGGCGCTTGGAGTACTGGAACGTGAACGCCCCGGAGAAGCGCGCCTCGCGCACGACGTGCAGCGTCTCGGCGAAGTCCTCCTCGGTCTCGCCCGGGAACCCGACGATGATGTCGGTGGTGATCGCCGCGTCCGGCATCGCCGCGCGGACCCGCTCGATGATGCCGAGGAACTTCTTCTGGCGGTACGAGCGCCGCATGTCCTTCAGCACCTTGTCGGAGCCCGACTGCAGCGGCATGTGCAGCTGCGGCATCACGTTCGGCGTCTCCGCCATCGCCTCGATGACGTCGTCGGTGAACTCCGCCGGGTGGGGGCTGGTGAAGCGCACCCGCTCCAGCCCGGGGATCGAGCCGCAGGAGCGCAGCAGCTTCGAGAAGGCCCGGCGGTCGCCGAACTCCACGCCGTACGAGTTGACGTTCTGCCCCAGCAGCGTGATCTCCGAGACGCCCTCGGCCACGAGCGCCTCGATCTCGGCGAGGACCTCGCCCGGCCGGCGGTCCTTCTCCTTGCCACGCAGGCTGGGGACGATGCAGAACGTGCAGGTGTTGTTGCAGCCGACCGACACCGACACCCAGGCGGCGTACGCCGACTCGCGGCGGGTCGGCAGGGTCGACGGGAAGACCTCGAGCGACTCGAGGATCTCGACCTGCGCCTCCTCCTGCACCCGGGCCCGCTCGAGCAGCACCGGCAGCGAGCCGATGTTGTGGGTGCCGAAGACCACGTCGACCCACGGCGCCTTCTGCGTGATCGTCGAGCGGTCCTTCTGCGCCAGGCAGCCGCCGACGGCGATCTGCATGCCGGGCCGCGCCGCCTTGACCGGCGCCAGGTGGCCGAGGTTGCCGTAGAGCTTGTTGTCGGCGTTCTCCCGCACCGCGCAGGTGTTGAAGACGACCACGTCGGCCTGTTGCCCGTCGGGGACGCTCTCCCGATCAAAGGGGAGGTAGCCCGCGTCCTCGAGCAGGCCGGAGAGGCGCTCGGAGTCGTGGACGTTCATCTGGCACCCGTAGGTGCGGACCTCATACGTGCGAGCCATGACGCGAAAAGGGTACGGCTCGCCGGCCCCGCACCCGAAACGCGCGCCCCTCCCCGTGCGTCGGTAGCCCGAACCGGCCAAGGGTGACTAAGGTCCCCGTCATGACAGCGGCCCCTTCGTCGACCGAGAGCGTGGTGACGCTCGAGGGCGTCGACAAGTACTTCGGCGACCTGCACGTCCTGCAGGGCATCGACCTCAGGGTCCGCCGCGGCGAGGTCGTCGTCGTGATCGGTCCGTCGGGCTCCGGCAAGTCGACGCTGTGCCGCGCGATCAACCGGCTCGAGACGATCGACGGCGGCTCGATCACGCTCGAGGGCCAGCCGCTCCCGCAGGAGGGCAAGGAGCTGGCGCGGCTGCGCTCCGACGTCGGGATGGTCTTCCAGAGCTTCAACCTCTTCGCCCACAAGACCGTGCTGGAGAACGTCACGCTCGGACCGATCAAGGTGCGCCGCACCAAGCGCGCCGACGCCGAGAAGCGGGCGCGCGAGCTGCTCGACCGGGTCGGCGTCGCACACCAGGCGGAGAAGTACCCCGCCCAGCTCTCCGGCGGCCAGCAGCAGCGCGTCGCGATCGCCCGCGCGCTCGCCATGGAGCCCAAGCTGATGCTCTTCGACGAGCCGACCTCGGCGCTCGACCCGGAGATGATCAAGGAGGTCCTCGACGTGATGGTCGACCTCGCCCGGGGCGGCATGACGATGATCGTCGTGACCCACGAGATGGGGTTCGCGCGCACGGCCGCCGACCGGGTCGTCTTCATGTCCGACGGCGCGATCGTCGAGGAGAGCACGCCCGACGACTTCTTCACCAACCCCCGCTCCGACCGTGCCCGGGACTTCCTCGGCAAGATCCTCAAGCACTGACCGCGACCCAGATCCGTCACAGGCTCCCGCAACTCGGAAAGAGGAGAAGAAATGCGACACATCCAGAAGGTCCGGGCGGCCGCCGTCGCCCTCGCCCTCGCTGCCGCTCTCGCTGCCTGCGGCGACGCCGGCGACGACAGCGACGAGGGCGCCGACGTCGAGGTGCAGGAGAACGCCGCCGACGAGTTCGACGACGGCACCAGGATGAAGGAGCTCGCCGACAGCGGCTCCGTCATCATCGGCGTGAAGTACGACCAGCCCGGCATCGGGTTCAAGGGCGCGACCGACGACATGCCGGTCGGGTTCGACCCCGAGATCGGCAAGATCCTCGCCGCCGACCTGGGCATCGCGCCCGAGGACATCACCTGGAAGGAGACGATCTCCGACAACCGGGAGCCGTTCCTCCAGAACGGCGAGGTCGACCTGGTCATCGCGTCGTACTCCATCACCGACGAGCGGCGCGCGGTGGTCGGACAGGCCGGCCCCTACTACGTCACCGGGCAGCAGCTGCTGGTGAAGTCCGACAGCGACATCGACAGCCTCGACGACGTCAAGGGCACCGAGGTCTGCTCGGTCACCGGATCGACGTCGCTGGAGAACATCGAGGCCGAGGGCGCCAAGCCGCGCGGCTTCGACACCTACTCCGAGTGCGTCGACCAGGTGCTCAACGGCCGGGTGGACGCGATGACCACCGACGGCGCGATCCTGCTCGGCTACGCGGCCCAGAACCCCGACCAGCTCAAGGTCGTCGTCGACCCCTTCTCCGAGGAGCGGTACGGCGTGGGCTACTCCCAGGACCACCCCGAGATGTGCGAGTGGATCACCGACACGATCGAGGACGCCCAGGAGGACGGCGCGTGGGCGGAGGCGTTCGAGGCAACGCTCGGCAAGTCCGGCGTGGACACGCCCGAGCCGCCCGCGATGGACGAGTGCCCGGCCGCGTGACCGCGGACCGTTCGACGAGCTGACCGTAGGCTGACGGAGAGGACCGAGGGTTGGACGACCTCCTCGACCAGTACGACCTGGTGCTCCAGGCGTTCTGGCTGACCATCCAGCTGTCGGTCCTCTCCGGCCTGTGCTCGCTCGTGCTCGGCACCCTGCTGGCCGCGATGCGGGTGGGGCCGGTGTCGGTGCTTCGCGGCGTCGGGACGACGTACGTGACGCTCGTGCGCAACACCCCGCTGCTGATCATCTTCGTCTTCATCTTCGTGGCCGCGCCCAACCTGGGCTGGTTCACCGACACGGCGTTCCTGACGCTGGGCGTGGTCACGGTCAGCCTCTACACGTCGGCCTTCGTCTGCGAGGCAGTCCGGTCGGGCGTCAACGCCGTGCCCCTCGGACAGGCCGAGGCGGCCCGAGCCATCGGACTGACCTTCGCCCAGACGATGGGCAGCGTCGTACTTCCCCAGGCGTTCCGGGCGGTGGTGCCGCCGCTGGCCAGCGTGCTGATCGCGATGACCAAGAACACCTCGATCGCCGCGGTCTTCGGCCTCATGGAGCTGACCGGCAGGATGCGGTACTTCAGCAACAACAGCGCCGACGACACCGTCATCTTCTTGGTCTTCGCTGCGCTGTACATCGTGCTCGTCGAGCTGATCTCGGCCGGCGCGATCGTTCTGGAACGACGCTGGAGGGCAGCACGATGAACACGAGCACGGTCCTCTTCGACACCCCGGGGCCACGCACCCGCGCCCGGCATCGGCTCTACGCACTGGTTTCGGGGGTCGTGCTGATCGGGCTGCTGGCGTGGCTCGTCTGGTACCTCTACGACCAGGGCGAGCTGGAGTACGACCTCTGGGAGCCCTTCCTCACGCCCGCCTACCTCGAGGTCCTGTGGCAGGGGCTGCTCGACACGCTCGCGATGGCGGTGCTCGCGATCCTCCTCGCGGTCGTCATGGGCTTCGTGCTCGGCGTCGGCAAGCTCTCCGACCACCGACTCGTCCGATGGCCCTCGTGGCTGATCGTGGAGTTCTTCCGCGCGGTGCCGCTGCTGTTGCTCATCATCTTCCTCTTCCTCGGGCCGGCCGGACTCACGTCGTACTGGTCGGTCGTGGTCGGTCTGACGCTCTACAACGGGGCGGTGCTGGCCGAGATCACCCGCGCCGGCGTGCTCGCGGTGCCCAAGGGACAGGTCGAGGCGGCGTACGCCCTCGGGATGCGGAAGACGCAGGTCATGGTCTCGATCCAGCTGCCGCAGGCCGTGAAGATCATGATCCCGGCGATCATCAGCCAGTGCATCGTGGCGCTGAAGGACACCAGCCTCGGCTACTACGTGCTCGCACCCGGCCTGACCACCGTCGGCCGCCAGATCTGGACCGAGTTCGGCAACCAGCTCCAGACCGCACTCGTGCTGGCCGCGACCTACATCGTGTGCAACCTGATCCTCACGGCCCTGGCCACCTGGGCGCAGCGGAGACTCGTCGGCGAGCGCAAGCCGATCGTGCACACGATCGACCCCGGGATGGGTCAGGCGGGCCCGGGACTGTCGTAGCCCGGTCGGGCGATGGTCCATGCTGTGCGCACCATGACTGACGCACATCTCGACCGTCCCCTCGACCGGCGCAGCCTCTTCCTGGCCGGCGCCGGCGTCGCGACCACCGCCGCCCTGCTCACCTTCGAGCCCGCCGCCGCGGGCGAACGGAAGCGGACCAAGACCTTCAAGGGCGAGTTCACCGATCCCGACGGGCCGGACTGGGTCTACCTGCCGTTCCGGGTGCCGAGGGGGGTGCGCGCGATCTCGGTGAAGTACCGCTACGAGCCGACGCCCCTCGGCCCGACGACCCTCAACGTCGTCGACATCGGCATCTTCGACCCCTCGGGTCGCGGACTCGGAGACGCGCAGGGGTTCCGCGGCTGGTCGGGCGGCTCACGCGACTCCTTCCGGATCAGCCGGTCCTCGGCGACCCCCGGCTACCTGCCGGGCCCGATCACTCCGGGCCGGTGGCGTGTCGTGCTCGGGCCCTACCAGATCAGCGGCGACGGCACGCCGTACCGCGTCGACGTCACGCTGCACTTCGGGCGGCGCGGCGAGCGGTTCCGGCCCACGCCCGCGCCGAGGTCGGTGCCGGGCGCCGGCGCCGGGTGGTACCGCGGCGACCTGCACGTGCACACCGTCCACTCCGACGGGTCGCAGACGCCGCGGCAGGTGATCAGGTACGCCCGCAAGGCCGGCCTCGACTTCATCGGCACCTCCGAGCACAACACGACCTCGGCCCACCAGGTCTGGGGCAGGGTCGCTCCCGACGACTTCCTCGTGATCACGGGCGAGGAGGTCACGACGCGCGCCGGCCACTGGCTCGCCGCGGGCCTGCCGCGCGGGACGTGGATCGACTGGCGCTACCGGCCCGAGGACGAGCGGCTCGCGCGCTTCACCGACCAGGTGCGCAAGGCGCGCGGGCTCGCGATCGCCGCCCACCCCTACCAGATCGGCTCCGGCAACGGCTGGCAGTTCGGCGACGACTTCGCCGAGATGGACGCCATCGAGGTCTGGAACGGTCCGTGGAGCGGGCTCAACGCGATGGCCAACACCAAGGCGGTCGCGCGGTGGCACGAGCTGCTCACCGCGGGCGTGTTCAAGCCGGCCGTCGGCAACTCCGACACCCACAAGCGCGAGCAGCGGATCGGCGTCGCGCAGACCGTGGTCCGGGCGAAGCGGCTGTCGGCGACTGCGATCATCGCGGGCTACCGGGCCGGACACTCCTGGATCACCGGCTCCTCTGCGGTCGACCTGGCGTTCACCGCCACCCTGGGTGCGACAACGGCCGAGTGCGGCGACCGTCTCGCGAGCACGGCCGCCGACCAGGTCGCCGTACGGCTCCACGTCACCGGGGTGCCCGCCGGCTCGGTCGCCACACTGATCGGCCCGGGCGCCGCGACGTACGGCGCTCCCGTGGTCGCCGGCGCGGACGGCGTCCTGCTGGTCGACCAGGCGGTGCCGGGCGGCACGGCGTTCGTGCGGGCGGAGGTCCGTCACGGCGACGCGATGGTCGCGCTGACGAACCCGATCTTCCTCGGCTGAGAGCCGGCCGGGAAAGTCCGTCACGAACTGGCTGTCGACCGCGCCGCGCGCGACCTCGTCGCGGCCTACCACACCGCGCTCGCGTCGTACGACGTGCCGGACTACTCGCTCGAGGACTGCTGGGACGACTCCGTGTTCGCGATGGCGCAGGGGCCGCTGGTGGCGATCTTCGGGTGCGCCTACGGCGCCCGCACCGAGCGGGGCGACCGGATGTTCGCGGTGATGGTGGCCCGCTCCTGCCAGGCGATCCGCGACCTCGGCACGCTGGAGCTCGTGGCCGCTGGATAGCGTGGCGGCGTGAGCACGAGTCGCGTCAACTGGTCCATGCTGCTGGTCGCGATCGCCCTGCTCGTGCCGGTGGCCGTCGGGGTCGTCCTGGTGCTCGGCGGCAGCGCGCCGCTGGGCTGGGCGCTCGTCGGCTTCTTCGGCGCCGGCGCGGTCGTGCTCGCCAAGCAGGCGATCACCGGCAGCTGAGCAGCTCCACGCGGTTGCCGTGGGTGTCGCGGGTGTGGAAGCGCTCGTGCCCGGGGAACGTGTGCCGCTCGCGCCAGTCGGCCTCGAAGCCGAGCGCCTCGAGGCGCGCCGCGAGCTCCTCCAGCGCTGCGGCGTCGTCGAGCAGCAGGGCCGGATGTGCCTTGCGGGCGGGCGCGAACGGGTCCTCGACGCCGACGTGGATCTCCACGCCGTCGTGGCGGAACCACGCCCCACCACGCCCGGCGAGGTCGGCCGGCTTGGCGATCTCGGTCAGGCCGAGGCCGTCGGCGTAGAAGCGGCGGGCGGCCTCCTCGCCGCCGGGCGGGCACGCGACCTGGACGTGGTGGAGCCTCACGACGCCACCCGGGCGACCACGAAGATCCGGCGGAAGGGCAGCACCACGCCGTACTCGTGCTCGGGGTACGCCGCGGCCAGTCGCCGCTTGAACTCCGCCTCGAAGGCAGGGCGCAGGTCGCCGGGCAGCGCCTGGAGCGTGGGCCGGGCGCCGGTGCCGGAGACCCAGGTGAAGACCGGGTCGGGTCCGGTCAGCAGGTGCAGGTAGGTCGTCTCCCACGCGTCGACGGTGCAGTCCAGGCCGGCCAGCGCGTCGAGGTAGACCGCCGGGTCGTGGCTGCTCGGCACGGCGACGCCGGCCGTGTGCTCGGCGTACGCCGCCTCGGCCGCGAGCTCGTCGCGGATCGTGTGGCTGGGCTCGTCGAAGTTGCCGGGGACCTGGAACGCCAGCCAGCCGCCCGGGGCCACCGCGTCGACGAGGCGCGGGAGCAGGTCGAGGTGACTGGGCACCCACTGGAGGGTCGCGTTGGAGACCAGGACGTCGACCGGGGCCGGCGGGGTCCAGTCGCGCAGGTCGGCGACGTGGAAGCGGAGGCCGCCGCGGAGCTCGCGCGCCTTCGCGATCATCTCCGGGCTGGAGTCGAGTCCCACGACGTCGGCGCCCGGCCAGCGGTCGGCGAGCAGCGTGGTCAGGTTGCCCGGACCGCAGCCGAGGTCGACGACGGTGGCCGGGCGGTCGGCGCCGACCCGCGTGAGCAGGTCGACGAACGGCCGGCCACGCTCGCCGGCGTAGGTCAGGTAGCGGTCGGGATCCCAGGTGTGGGCCATGCGTCGTCCTCCTCGAAATTATCTCGACATCGAGACACTTTGCGCGCCATTTGTCTCGATGTCAAGATTCTCGACGGATCCGTTACGCTGCGACCATGCGGGACGAGGTCGACGAGCTGGTCGAGGCGTGGGAACGCGAGCGTCCCGATCTCGATCTTGCCCCCGTCGAGGTCTTCAGCCGCATCAGCCGGCTGGGCCGCCATCTCGACCTGGCGCGTCGCGACGCGTTCACGACGGCCCAGGTGGAGTCGTGGGAGTTCGACGTGCTGGCCGCGCTGCGGCGGGCGGGCGCGCCGTACGAGCTCTCCCCCGGGCGGCTGCTCCGCGAGACGCTGGTGACCAGCGGCACCATGACCAACCGGGTCGATCGGCTGGTCGGCCGCGGCCTGGTCGAGCGCCTGCCCGACCCTCGCGACCGGCGCGGCGTGCTGGTGCGGCTCACCCCCGAGGGCAAGGACACCGTCGACTCGGCCTTCGGGCGGCTGCTGGAGGCGGAGCGCACGTTCCTCGCCGAGCTCCCGGAGAAGGACCGGGTGCGGCTGGCGGCGCTGCTGCGGACCCTGCTCGCGCCGTTCGCGGGCTGAGGGCCGGCCCGGTGCGGGAATACCCGGTGCACCGGGTATTCCCGCGCCTCTCGGGCAATGCAACACCCGAGAACCGCAGGGACGGGCCGAGAAGTGCCCGCGGCCTGTCGCGCACACGGGCGTCGGGTCGGCGCTACTCGAGCACCTCGGCTGCCTCGAGCCACTCCAGCTCGAGCTCGCCCTTCTCGTTGGCGAGCAGGTCGAGGCGGGCGGCGAGCGCGGCCAGCTCCTCGTAGCGCTCCGCGGCCTGCGGCGAGAGCTCCTCGATCCGGGCGTGGATCTCGGCCTCCTGCTCGGCGATCCGCTCCAGCTGCCGGTCGACGCGGGCGATGATCTTGCGGGCGGCCCGCTCCTCCGCACTCCCGGCCTTGGCCTTCGACGTGGTCGAATCGGGACTTCTGACGGTTGAGTCCGGAGAAAGGTCCGGACTCATGTGTCCGGAAGTCCCGACTCGACGCTCGAGGTACTCGTCGACGCCCCGGGGAAGCATCGAGATCTGGCCGTCGCCCAGGAGCGCCCAGACGGAGTCGGTGACCCGCTCGAGGAAGTAGCGGTCGTGGGAGACGACGACGAGGGTGCCGGGCCAACCGTCGAGGAAGTCCTCCACGACGTTGAGGGTCTCGATGTCGAGGTCGTTGGTGGGCTCGTCGAGCAGCAGCACGTTGGGCTCGGTGAGCAGCAGGCGGAGCAGCTGGAAGCGGCGACGCTCGCCGCCGGAGAGGTCGCCGATGCGGGCGGTGAGGCGGTCGCCGGTGAAGCCGAAGCGCTCCAGCATCGCGGTCGCGGTGATCTCGCCGTCGGCCGTGCGGGTGACCCGGCGGATCGACTCGACGGTGTCCAGCACCCGCCCGTCGGGATCGCCGCCGCCGAGCGACACCGGGTCCAACTGCTGGCTGAGGTGCGAGAGTGCGACCGTGCGGCCGTGCTTCACCCGGCCGACCGTGGGCGCGAGCTCGCCGGCGAGCATCGCGAGCACCGAGGTCTTGCCGGCGCCGTTGACGCCGACGATGCCGACCCGGTCACCCGGGCCGAGCCGCCAGGTGGCGTGCGAGAGCAGCGTGCGCGGGCCCCGCACCAGGTCGACGTCCTCGACGTCGATGACGTCCTTGCCGAGCCGCTGGGTCGCGAACTGCTGGAGCTCGAGACGGTCGCGCGGCGGTGGCACGTCCTCGATCAGGGTGTTGGCGGCGTCGATGCGGAACTTCGGCTTCGACGTGCGGGCCGGCGCACCGCGGCGCAGCCAGGCGAGCTCCTTGCGGACGAGGTTCTGCCGGCGCACCTCCGACGCCGCCGCCTGACGCTGCCGCTCTGCCTTGGCGAGCACGAACGCGGCGTACCCGCCCTCGTAGGCGTCGACGACGCCGTCGTGGACCTCCCAGGTCCACTGGCACACGGCGTCGAGGAACCACCGGTCGTGGGTGACGACGACCAGCGCCGAGGGCCGGTTGGCGAGGTGCTGGGCGAGCCACGCCACCGCCTCGACGTCGAGGTGGTTGGTCGGCTCGTCGAGTACGACGAGGTCGTGGCGGTCGAGCAGCAACGCGGCCAGCGAGCAGCGCCGGCGCTCGCCGCCGGAGAGCCCGAGCACGGACCGGTCGAGCTCGACCCCGGCCAGCAGTACGTCGACGACCTCGCGGGTGCGGGGGTCGGCGGCCCACTCGTGGTCGGACCGACCGCCGAGCACGGCCTCGCGGACGGTGTGGGTGTCCTCGAGCTGGTCGCCCTGGTGGAGGTAGCCGATCAGCAGGCCGCGCTGGCGCGAGACCCGCCCTGAGTCAGGCTCCTCGAGCCCGGTCATCACCTCGAGCAGCGTGGTCTTGCCGTCCCCGTTGCGACCGACGATGCCGATGCGCTGGCCAGCGGACACGCCGAGCGAGACGTCGGTGAGCAGAGGGCGGACGCCGTACGACTTGGAGACGCGCTCGAGGTTGAGCAGGTTAGACATACGACACCGTGTGCGCGCCCGCCACCGCACCGGTGGTGACGAGGACGATGTCGTGGGTGGCGCGCAGCTCTCCCGCGACCGCGCGCGCGGCGTCGGCGGACTCGCAGAGGAAGACGCAGGTCGGGCCGGACCCGGTCACGACCCCGCGCAGGGCGCCGGCCCCCTCGCCGAGGTCGATCAGCTTCGACAGGTCGGGCCGCAGGTCGAGCGCGGCGGGCTGGAGGTCGTTGTGCAGCGCCGCCGCGAGCGCGTCCGGGTCGGCCGCCTCGAGCGCGGCCAGGAGGGCCGCGGGCATCGGGGGTACGGCGGGCGCGTCCGGGAACAGCCGGTCGAAGTGGCGGTAGACCTCCGGGGTCGACATGCCGATCGGCGACGGCACCAGCACCCACCACCACGTGCCGTTGTCGGCGACGGGCTCGACGATCTCGCCGCGTCCGGTGCCGAGGGCGGTGCCGCCGACGAGCGCGAAGGGCACGTCGCTGCCGAGCCGGGCCGCCAGCACGAGCAGGTCCGCATCCGACGTGTCGGCGCCCCAGAGGCGGTCGAGGCCGACCAGCGCCGCGGCCGCGTCGGCCGACCCGCCCGCCATGCCGCCGGCCACCGGGATCTCCTTGTCGATGAACACCTCGCCGCTGACGGCCAGCCCGTGGTGGGCCGCCAGCAGGGCGGCGGCGCGGTCGACGATGTTGTCGCCGGACAGCGGGACGTGGGTGCGGTCCATCCAGGGCGACACCGCGACGTCGACGGACCAGCGGTCGGCGTCGGCGAACGTGAGGTCGTCGTAGACGCCCACCGCCTGGTAGACGCTGGTGAGCGGGTGGAAGCCGTCCGCGCGCGGGGCCCCCACGCCGAGGTGAAGGTTGATCTTCGCCGGTGCGCGGACCGTCAGACTCATGCGGGTTCCTCGATGCCCGGCAACGCCTCGGCGATCCGGACGAAGTCGTGGATGGTCAGGGTCTCCCCGCGCGCCAGCGGCTCGACGCCCGCCTGCTTGAGCGCCGCGTCGACGGCCCCGCTGGGTGCGAGCACGCGCAGCGCCCCGCGCAGCGCCTTGCGCCGCTGGGCGAACGCCGCGTCGACCACGTCGAAGACCCGCTCGCGCGACACCGTCGTGGTCGGCGGGTCGCGGCGGGTCCAGGCGACCAGGCCGGAGTCGACGTTCGGCGCGGGCCAGAAGACGTTGCGGCCGATCGCGCCCGCCCGGCGTACCTCGGCGAACCAGGCGGCCTTCACCGACGGGATGCCGTAGACCTTCGAGCCCGGCTCGGCGGCGAGCCGGTCGGCGACCTCGGACTGCACCATCACGAGCCCGCGCTCGAGCGAGGGCAGCAGGGCCAGCAGGTGCAGCAGCACGGGCACGGAGACGTTGTAGGGCAGGTTGGCGACCAGCGCCGTCGGCGGCGGGCCCGGCACCTCCTCGATCCGGAGCGCGTCGGCGAGCACCACCTCGAAGCGTTCGGCCTGCGCGGGCGCGTACGCCGTGATCGTCTCGGGCAGCAGCGACGCGAGCCTGTCGTCCACCTCGATGGCCACCACCCGGCCAGCGACCTCGAGCAGCGCGAGGGTCAGCGAGCCCAGGCCGGGCCCGATCTCGACCACGACGTCGCGGTCGGTGACGCCCGACTCGCGGACGATCCGCCGCACGGTGTTGGCGTCAATCACGAAGTTCTGGCCGCGCTGCTTGGTGGGCCGCAGCTCGAGCCGCGCTGCCAGCGCCCGCACGTCCGCCGGCCCGAGCAGGCGCGGCTGGGCGGACGTCTCGGACATGGTCGCCAGCGTAGTCAGCGCCGCGCGGCGACCCGATTCCGCCCGGCGCGCGGCGTACGTCGCTAGGGTCCGAGCACCACCTGTGGCGGGCTCGGCCGCATCGAATCGGAGGAACCCCCTTGATGAGACGTGCCATCTCGGCCGTGAGCGCCCTCGCCGTCGTCGCCCTGCTGCCGGTCGCCGCGCCCGCCCTCGCCGAACCCGACGGACCGACCGCGATCCGGGACGCGCCGTTGCTCGGCGGCGACGACCTGCCGACCGCGGCCGTCCGCAGCCACGACCGCAGCCACCCTCTCGAGGTCGAGCGTCGGGCCCTGCGCCGCTCGGCGGTGGACCAGCTCGCCACCGGCCGGGCCGACCTGCGCGGCCGCGGCCCCAACCGCGTCATCGAGCTGCGCGACGGCACCGAGGTCGACTACCCGGCCACCGAGACCGCCCAGCTGCTCACCTTCCTCGTCGAGTTCGGCGACGACCCGACCGGCGTCGCCAACCCTGACTTCCCGGTCGCCGGCCCGCTGCGCAACGAGATCCCGAAGCCGTCCCGCGCGGACAACGCGACGTACTGGAAGAGCGACTTCGACCGCGCTCACTACGACGACATGTTCTTCGACGGGCTCGCCGACCAGGGCGGTGAGTCGATGGCCGACCTGTACGACGAGATGTCCAGCGGACGGTTCGACCTGCAGGGAGACGTGTCCGAGTGGATCCGGGTCGACCACCCGGAGTCCTACTACTCGGACGCCGACGGCTTCGAGAACCAGCCCGAGATGACCGCGTTCATCCGCGACTCTGCCGACGCGTGGTACGACGCGCAGCGCGCTGCGGGCGGGTCGCCGGAGAGGATCGGCGACTACCTGGCCCGTTTCGACGTGTGGGACCGCTACGACGCCGACGGCGACGGCGACCACACGGAGCCGGACGGCTACATCGACCACTTCCAGGCGATCCACGCGGGTGTCGGCGAGGAGGCCTACGGACCCGCCTGGTCGATCTGGTCGCACCGCTGGGCCGCCAACATCGCCGGCTACGGCGTCGACGGTCCCACCCCGCGGGCGGACTGCAGCGCGTGCGGGCCGCAGGGCGGCGTCGAGATCGGCGACACCGGCTACTGGATCTTCGACTACACGACCGAGCCCGAGAACGGCGGACTTGGCGTCTTCGCCCACGAGTTCGGGCACGATCTCGGGTTGCCCGACTACTACGACTCCCAGAGCGAGGATCCGGACAACGGCACCGGCTTCTGGAACCTGATGAGCTCCGGGTCGTGGCTGGGCCACGGTCGCGGCGACGTCGGCACCACCCCGAACCAGATGGGCGCCACCGAGAAGCTCTTCCTGGGCTGGTACGGCGCCGACGACCTCGTGACGGTCGACGGCCTGGCGGCGCGACCCCGCGAGGTGGTCCTGGGCCCGTCGTACCACGCGACCACCACGGGTGCCCAGGCCGTGCTCGTGGACCTGCCCGACGGCACCCGGACGCTGGACGGGTCGATGCCCGACAGCAGCGATGGCGCCTACCTCCAGACCGCGGGCGCGGACGGGCTGCTGGCGACCGCCCGCGGTCCGGCCGTCACGGTGCCGAGCGGCGACGCGACCCTGACCGCTCGGGTCGCCCACGAGATCGAGCCCGGCTTCGACTACGCCTACCTCCAGGTCTCCACCGACGGTGGCGAGACGTGGGAGTTCGTCCCCACCAGCCTGTCCACCGACGAGGACCCGCACGGACAGAACCTCGGGCACGGGATCACCGGCGTCAGCGACGGCTGGGTCGACCTGACCGCGGACCTGTCGCCGTGGGCAGGGTCCGGCGTGGATCTCCGGTGGCTCTACCTCACCGACGGCCGGACCCACGGCTGGGGGCTCGCGGTCGACGACCTGGCCGTCGGCGGCTACCGGACGACGTTCACCACCGCCGACGACTGGCAGCTGTCCGACGTGTACGCCGTCTCCGGCGGCACGTACGACGTCAGCTACCCGCAGTACTACGTCGCCGAGAACCGTCAGTACCGCGGCTACGACCGGACACTGGCGACCGGCCCCTACGCCGCGACCGATCCCGCCGACCCGAACCGGGTCGACCACTTCGACTACCAGGACGGGCTGCTGGTCTGGTACCACAACGGCTTCTACAGCGACAACGACACCAGCGTGCACCCGGGAGGTGGCGTCGACCTGCCGGTCGATGCCACCCCGCAGAACCAGGTGTGGAGGAGTCGACGCGGCGCACCCGTCGCGCTCGCGGAGGGCCGGCTGCAGACCTTCGACTCGACGTTCGACGTCGACAGGAGGACCGGCCTGCGACTGTCGACCGACGCCAACGGAGGGATGCGCCTGCTCGTGGCAGGCGGCCGGAGCGTGCCGGTCTTCGAGGACCACGATCGATCGGCCTACCTCGACGACTCCGGCGGCCCCGCCGGCCTGGCACTCTCCACGGAGGTCGCAGGGGTCGGGACCCAGATCCAGGTCGTCTCGTCGGATGAGCGCGCCGGCCGCATGGTGGTCCGGATCGGCAAGCGGTTCGTCGCCGCGACCTCCCGGCCCAGGTTGCTGGGCGGCGACGACGCCGGCGACCTGCTCGTGGCGCTGCCACCCGCCTGGTTCCAGCGGGGAGTGTCGACCACGGTGACGTGGCTGCGCGACGGGCGCCCGATCTCTGGAGCCCGCGGACTGCTCCACCGGCTCACCCGTGCCGACGCGGGGCACACCGTGTCGGCCAGCTTCACGGGGTCGAAGCAGGGCTACACCGCGACGGACGCGATCACCGACGGCGTCGCCGTGTCGCGCGGCCGCGGGCGCCGCTGAGCCCGTCCCATGCCGGAGGGGCCCCGGTACGCCGTACCCGGGCCCCTCTGCTGTGTTCTCATGGGTCGGTGCGAGACCTGATGAGACGTGCCGTCGCGGCGGTCTGCGTGGTCGCGGCCGGCGCCCTTCCGCTGCTCGTGGTGCCGACGGCGCAGGCGGTCGTGCCGACGACCCAGCCCGCGATCACCGGCACCCCCAAGGTGGGCATGACGCTCGCGGCTCGAGGCGCGACCTGGCCGGTGCCCGGCAGCTCCACGTTCGCGTGGTACGTCGGCGAGGACTGGGTGGGGAAGGGCCCCACGTACCGGGTCGGGCGGGCTCGTCTGGGTCAGGTGATCACCCTCCGCGAGGCCTTCACTCCTGACGGCAGCACCGAGCGCAGCCCCGCCGAGGCCGACAGCGCCATCGTGGTCGAGGGCGACCCGCCCACACCAACGCGCCCCTTGTCCGTCACCGGCGCGTCGGAGGTCGGGTCGACGCTGGTCACGACCAAGGCGAGGTTCCCCGTCAAGGGCGTCACGACGTTGACGTGGACGATCGACGGCGCCCGGGTCGACACCGGCCGGTCCTACACGATGCGACCCGCCGACCTGGGCAAGGTCGTCCGGCTGACCCAGCGCTTCTCCAGCAACGGCTACGCGCCCACGTTCCTCGCCTTCGACACCGCGCCGGTCGCGCTCGGACCGGCGCCGACGGCGTTCGGCCGCCCCGCGATCTCGGGCAGGGCGCGGGTCGGGGCGAGGCTCAAGGTCACCGGCGGCACCTGGTCGGCGCCCGGGAGGTCGAGGTATGCCTGGTCGGTCGACGGCGTCGAGGTCGCGCGGGGGCGGTCGTACGTCGTGGCGGTCCGAGACGTGCGGTCGCGCGTGACGGTGACCGAGACGCTCACCAGCACCGGCTATGCGCCGGGCAGCGTCTCCGCGCAGTCACCGGTCGTCGCGCCCGCGCCGGTGCGGTTGCGGATCAAGGTGGGCAAGGCGCGGGCCGGCCGGCGGGTGGCCGTCGTCATCCGCGCCGTCTCACCCGGGCCGGCGGTGCCGGGCAAGGTCAGGGTCGGCTACGCCGGCAGGTCGCTGGGCAAGGAGCGCCTGACCCGGGGCCGGACGTCGCTGTGGCTGCCCCGCAAGAAGCACGAGGGCAGCCAGCGGCTCCGCGTCGTCTACCCCGGCAAGCGCGGCTTCGCCCACGCCAGCCGAACCATCAGGATCCGGCTGCGCTGAGCCGGGAGGTCAGCGCGGCAGGCCCAGGCTGGCCGAGCACGCCGGCCAGGCGCCGTACCCGCCCGCGGCGTCGCGGACCTTCGTCGCGATCGCGATCTGCGTCTCCCGGCTGGCGTTGCTCGGCAGGCCGCTGCCGCCGTGCGCATGCCATGTGCCGAGGCTGAACTGGAGGCCGCCGTAGTAGCCGTTGCCGGTGTTGATGGCCCAGTTGCCGCCGGACTCGCACTGCGCGAGGCGGTCCCAGACGGTGTTGCCGCCCGCGAAGTTCACGGCCGGAGCCTTGGTGCCGATCCGGACGATCTCGTCGACCGCCGCGCGCTTCACGTCCTGCCGCAGCACGGTGCGCTCGGCGACCTCGCCGTTCTTGTAGACGATGCGGTAGGTGACGTCGCGCAGGCCGTGGCGGCCCTCGCGGACGACGGAGTCCTCGCCCTCGTACATCGAGCCGTCCTCGCGCTCGACGGTGCCGAACGGGATGCGCTCGCCGTCGACGTGCTTCTCCGCGATGCGGACCTTCGTGAAGACGAGCCGATCGCCGTCCTCGAGCACGTGGTCGGCAGCAGGCTGGGTGCGGTCGTGCTTGCGGACCGTGACGCCGAGCTCGTCGAGGGCGTCCTCGACGGTGAGCGCGGTGAGCGTGCGCTTGACCGGCTTGCGGTCGGCGACCTCGACGGTGAGGCTCTTGGGCGTGACGACGTCGAGCGTCATGCCGTCGCGGTCGACGGTGCCACCGCGGCTCGCGGACAGGTCGGCCTCGCCGTACCGCTTGCCGACCTGGTCGAGCGCTCCGGCGACCGTGGTCGCGGTGACCCAGTGGGTCGTGCTCTCGCCGTCGACGTTGAGCTCGAACGGCCGGGCGAAGTGGACCGAGATGCGGGTCCCGTCGGTGATCTCCTCGTCGAGCTCCGGCGCGACCTCGTCGCGGTCGCTGACCTCGACGCCCTGCGCCTCGAGCACGTCGCCGACGGTGCCGCCGAAGGCGCTGACGTCCTCGGACTGACCGTCGAGGGTGAGGGTCACGGACTTGCTGAGTGCGCTGTAGCCCCACGTGCTGCCGGCGACCGCGAGGACCGCGACCGCGGCGGTGGCGATCATCAGGGGTCGGCTGGTGGTGAGGCGGCGGAACCGGCTGGTGTGCTCGTTGTCGGGCACGTCTCTCCGAACGTCGTGCTCTCCGGGTCTCGGGTGCCGGTGCGAGCGACACGCTCCCCGCCAGACGGGGACCGTCTCGGTGGTGGGCCTGCGGCGGCCACCCCTGCACCGGTCAGATCGGGTCCCGATCCCGGCTTTCGGTCATCCAGACCATCGCACAAGCGCGGTGATTGCAAACCGAACTTCCACAATTTGTGCGGATCGTGAGCGGTGTCTCAGTGCCCTCCCGCCGCTAGAGTCGCGAGGTGACCACGGGCGAGCGTGCGGACTTCACCCCCCTGACCTGCGGAAACGGCATCTCGTTGATCCCCTCGATCGCCGGTCCCGACCTGCTCGGGCGGGGGTACGTCGAGGAGGAGCATCGAGCAGGCGGCACGGCCCGTTCCACCGGCGATCACCCCGACGCGCCGTTCGCCACGCGGGTCGCCGTCCGCCGCCCAGCGACCTCGGGCAGCGGAACCCTGGTCGTGGAGTGGCTGAACGTCAGCAGCGGCCAGGACGCGACCCCGGACTGGAACTACCTCGCCGAGGAGGTCGTCCGCCGCGGGCACACCTGGGCCGGCGTCTCGGCGCAGTACAACGGAGTCCACGGCGGCGTGCCGGCCGTGCCGACCGGCGACCTCGCGGGCCGCGGCCTGACCGAGCTCGATCCGCAGCGGTACGGCGACCTCGTCCACCCGGGCGACGCCTACTGCCTGGACATCTACACGCAGGTCGCGCGTGGGCTGGCCGCGGACCTCCGCGCGACCTGCGTGCTCGCCGTCGGCGAGTCGCAGTCGGCGTTCGCGCTCACAAGCTACCTCGACCGGGTCCGCGACCACCCGTTCGACGGGTTCCTCGTGCACAGCCGCGGCGGTGCCGGCATGCCGCCGGGCGAGCCCGGGCGCGGGGTCGACCTGGGCGCGCGGGCCGAACCCGCCGTACGCGTGCGGGACGACGTCGGGGTGCCGGTGATCGTGGTGCAGACCGAGACCGACCTCTTCGGCTACTTCGGCTGGGCAGCCGCCCGACAGCCCGACCACGCGTGGCTCCGGGTCTGGGAGGTGGCGGGCACCGCCCACGCGGACAAGTGGCAGATCGGCGAGTTCGAGTCGTTCCTCGCCTGTCCCGACCCGGTCAACCGCGGTCAGCAGGTGTACGTCGTGCGCGCGGCGCTGCGATGGCTGGAGTCTTGGGTGCGCGACGGCACCCCCGCGCCCAGCGCGCCGCCGCTCGAGGTCGTCGGCGGCCGGCTGGACCTGGACGAGCACGGCAACGCACGCGGCGGCGTCCGGACGCCGGTCGTGGATGCGCCGGCCGAGGTGCTGTCCGGGTTCGCCGCCCCTGGCGCGTCGCCGCTGTGCGAGCTGTTCGGGCGCACCCTGCCCTTGGCCCACCCGGCGTACGCGTCCCCCGAGGAGTACCTGGCGGCGTACACCGCCGCCACGGACGCCGCCATCGCCGCCGGCTTCGTGCTGCCCGACGACCGGGACGCAGTCCTGGCGGAGGCGCGTTCCGCGGCGCTGCCGGGGTAGCTTCTCTGGCAACGCCTGCGCTTCTCCGGGGGTGCATTGCCCGAGAAGCGCGGCAATACCCGGTGCACCGGGTATTCCTGGTTGCATTCGTGGGTTCCCTGCACCGGCCTCACCAGCCGCCTCCGAACGCCGCCTCCGTGTTCGCGTCGATCGCCGCGCACAGCGCTCCGAGGTCGTCGCCGCGGACCTCCGCCATGGCGCGCACGGTGAGGGGCACGAGGTAGGAGCCGTTGGTGCGGCCGCGGTGCGGCACGGGGGTGAGGTACGGCGCGTCGGTCTCGACCAGCACCCGGTCCCGGGGAGTGACCGCGAGGGCCTCGCGGAGCGGTTGGGCGTTGCGGAAGGTCACCGTGCCGGCGAAGGAGAGGAAGGCACCGCGCTCCAGGCACGCCCGCGCGAAGCCGGCGTCCCCGGAGAAGCAGTGCATCACCCACCGTTCCGGCGCACCCTCGTCGTCGAGCACGCGCAGGACGGCGTCGTGGGCGTCGCGGTCGTGGATGACCAGCGTCTTGTCCAGTCGCCGGGCGAGGTCGATGTGTCGGCGGAACGACTCCTCCTGCACCGCCCGCCCCTCCTCGCCGGTGCGGAAGAAGTCCAGCCCGGTCTCCCCGACCGCGCGCACCTTGTCGTGCGCCGAGGCGAGCGCCTCGATCTCGGCCAGGGCGTCGTCGAGCGAGTCCAGCCGGGGCGCCTCGTTGGGATGCAGGGCGACGCCGGCGACGAGGGCGTCGTACGTCGCGGCCGCCTCGACCGCCCAGCGCGCGCCCGGCAGGTCGCAGCCGATCTGCACGATCCGCGGGACGCCGGTGGCGGTGGCCGCCGCCAGCGCCTCGGCGACCGGGACGGCGGGATCGTCGCCGCGGGCGACGTCGAGGTGGCAGTGGTTGTCGACCACCGGGTGCGGCAGCGGCTCGGGTGCTCCGGGGCGAGTCATGGGACTCCGGCCGTCCGGTGGGCGGTGGGAGATCCACCGTTTCGGGCGCTCACGCACCGACCTCGGAGGCAACGACGCGCTCGATGATCGCCGCCGCGCAGTCGTCCGGGGCCTGGGTGGGGATCCAGTGGCTGACGCCCGAGAGCTCGACGAGCTGGTACGGCGCATCCACCCAGTCGGCGGTGGCGTCGACCCCGACACGGGTGATGGCGATGTCGCGGTCGCTCCAGAGCAGCGTCGTCGGCACCCGCACGAGGTGGTCGGTCGAGCCGGGCTTCACCAGCGGCATCGCGCGGTACCAGCCGAGCGCGTGCGGCAGCGCGCCGTACTCCACGATCTCGCGGCGGAACCGCTCGACCTCCGCGGCGGTCATGCCCGACAGGCGCATGCTCCGGTCGAAGCGGCCGCCCGGCCGCCGCGCGGTGAGCTCGGGCAGCAGCGGCAGGTTGAAGAGCGCCATGTAGCGCGACCTCCGGCGCTGGCTCGTCGTCCTCATGGCGCGCACGAACGCCGCGGGGTGCGGCACCGAGATCGCGGTCCAGCTGCGCACCAGGTCGGGTCGGCGCATCGCGACCGTCCAGCCGACCGCGGACCCCCAGTCGTGGCCCGCCAGGTGCACCGGGCCGCCGATCCGGTCGACGAGCGCGACGACGTCGGAGGCGAGGTGTTGCATCCGGTAGTCGCGCCGCCGCCGCGGCCGGGCACCCGGCGAGTAGCCGCGCTGGTCCAGCGCGAACGTGCGCAGGCCGGCCTCGTGCAGCAGCGGCGCCACCTGGCGCCACGTCGTGCTGCGCTCGGGGAAGCCGTGCAGCAGCACGATCGGCTTGCCGTCGACGGGCCCGTCGTCGAGGACGTCGAAGCTGAGGCCGGCGTGGTGCAGGACGCGGATCCGCTGCTCGTTCATGATGAGCCTTCTCCCCCGTGGACGAGGTTGTAGACCTCCCGCTTGGGTACGCCGGCGCGCCGTGCCACCTCGACGATGGCCTCCTTGCGACGGACGCCCTCCGCCTCGAGCTCGGCGACGGCGGCGAGCAGGCTGGCGGGGTCGGACCCGATCTCGGCGGCCGGCTCGGCGCCCGACACGACGATGGTGACCTCGCCGCGGACGCCGTCGCCGGCCCAGGCGACCAGGTCCGCGAGCGACCCGCGGCGTACCTCCTCATGGGTCTTGGTCAGCTCACGGCAGACCGCGGCGGCGCGATCTTCGCCGAACGCCTCCGCCATCGCGGCGAGCGCGACGGCGGTCCGGTGCGGCGCCTCGAAGAAGACCATCGTGCGCTGCTCGGTCGCGAGGTCGGACAGCCGGCGCGAGCGCTCGCCGGCCTTGCGCGGGAGGAAGCCCTCGAAGCAGAACCTGTCGACGGGCAGCCCGCTGACCGCGAGGGCCGTGAGGACCGCCGACGGTCCGGGCACGGCGGTCACCGGCACGTCCTGCTCGACGGCGGCCGCCACGAGGCGGTAGCCGGGGTCGGAGACGCTCGGCATCCCGGCGTCGGTGACGAGCAGCACGCGGTCGCCCGCCAGCAGCGCCTCCAGCAGCGCCGGGGTGCGGGCCGACTCGTTGCCCTCGAAGTAGGACACGACCCGCCCGGTGACCGTCACGCCCAGGTCGGTGGTGAGCCGCTTGAGCCGGCGCGTGTCCTCGGCGGCGACCACGTCGGCCGTGGCCAGCTCGTGCGCCAGGCGAGGTGGCGCGTCGCCGACCTGCCCGATCGGCGTCGCCGCCAGCACGAGTACGCCGGACGTCGCGTCGTCGGTGAAGGACACGACCTAGAGTCTTCCATCGTGACCAGCGCCGCGCCTCCGGAGCCGCCGACGGCGCGTGTCGGGCTGTCGCGCGACTCGGCCGGGCGCCCGGTGCCGTCCGCCTGGCAGCGGGCGCGCTCGCGCATCCGCGGCGAGGACCCGGTCATCGGGTGGGCGGGCGGCATCGCCGTCGCGGTGCTCGCGCTGTTCCTGCGGCTGTGGCACCTCGGCAAGCCGCATGCGTTCGAGTTCGACGAGACGTACTACGCCAAGGACGCGTGGTCCCTCCTTCACTTCGGCTACGCGCGCGACTGGGTGGAGAAGGCCAACGACCACATCCTCGACGGCCAGACGGCGGACCAGTGGAAGTCGTCGCCGGAGATGATCGTCCACCCCGAGGTCGGGAAGTGGCTGATCGCGCTGGGCGAGAAGGCCTTCGGCATGGACCCCTTCGGCTGGCGGGTCTCCGCCGCGGTGATCGGCGCGCTGATGGTGCTGGTGATGTGCCGCCTCGCCCGCCGGCTGACCGGGTCGACGCTGCTCGGCTGCATCGCCGGGCTGCTGCTGTGCTTCGACGGGCTGCACTTCGTGCTGTCCCGGCTGGCGCTGCTCGACATCTTCGTGGCGTTCTTCATCCTCTGCGGTGTCCACTGCGTCGTCGCCGACCGCGACTGGCACCGCGCCCGGATGGCGAGGCTGGTGCCGGAGGACTCCGGCGGCCGCGGGTCGTGGGGGCCGGTCCGCGGCCTGCTCGTGCGGCCCTGGCTGCTGGTCGGCGGCGTCTGCTGGGGCCTGGCCGTCGGCACGAAGTGGGAGGCGCTCTATCCCCTCGCGGCGTTCGGCCTCCTGGTCTGGCTGTGGTCGGCCGGCGCCCGCCGTTCGTTCGGGGTGCGCGCGTCGGTGCTGCGCTCCGCGGTGGTGGACGGGGTGCCCGCGTTCGTCCAGCTGGTGCTGGTCGCCCTAGTCGTGTACGTCGCGAGCTGGACGGGCTGGCTGATCCACGCGGACACCTACGAGGAGCACCTGTCGGCGACGCAGTACACCCACCACGGCGGCGGCGCGGACTGGCCGACCCGCACCGAGCCGGACGCGAGCGGGATCGGCGAGGTCACCCAGTCGCTGCGGTCGCTCTGGTACTACCACCAGGACGTCTACGCGTTCCACACCCACTTCCTCAACGACAGCACCCACACCTACGCGTCGAAGCCGCTCGGATGGCTGCTGCTGAACCGGCCGGTCGGCGTCTCGGCGGACACCGACATCCAGCCCGGGACCCAGGGCTGCGAGGCGCCCACTGGCAGCGACTGCCTGCGTCAGGTGCTCCTGCTCGGTTCGCCGGCGGTCTGGTGGGGAGGCTGCCTGGCGATCCTCTACGCGCTGGCGATGTGGGTCGGCGCGCGCGACTGGCGGTTCGGGGTCGCGGTCGTCGGGACGCTGTCGACGTGGCTGCCGTGGCTGCAGTACGACGACCGGCCGATCTTCTCCTTCTACGCGGTGATCACCCTGCCGTTCCTGGTGCTCGCGCTGACGCTCGCGATCGGCCGGATGCTCGGCACGTCGTCGGCGCCGAGCGGACGTCGTACCGCCGGCGTCGTCGTCTCCGGCGCCTACCTCGTGCTGGTGCTGATGAACTTCGCGTGGTTCTGGCCGATCTGGACCGACCAGCTCCTCACCCACGGCGAGTGGCTCGACCGGATCTGGTTCACGCGCTGGATCTAGCGTCTAGGCGATCGTCAGCACGACGAGAGTGAGGTTGAGCGCGATGATCACGGCCGCGGCCCCTGACGCCACGACGGTCGTGGCACGGCGGTTGACCAGGGTCCCCATCAGGTCCCGGCGCCGGGTGAAGGCGATCAACGGCACCAGGGCGAAGGGGATGCCGAAGGACAGCACGACCTGCGAGACGACCAGCGCCTGCGTCGGATCGGCGCCGAGCGCGAGGACCAGCATCGCGGGCGCGAGCGAGCTCAGCCGGCGCACGACGAGCGGCACGCGCCGCCGGAGGAAGCCCTCCATCACCACCTGACCCGAGAGGGTCCCGACGCTGGACGCGGCGAAGCCGGACGCGAGGAGGGCGAGCGCGAAGAGCAAGGCGGTACCGCCGCCCTCGACCCGGCCGAGCGCCGCGTGTGCGGCCTCGATCGTGTCGGCGCCGCTGCCGCCCAGCACGCTGGCCGCGATCACCAGCAGGGCCAGGTTCATGAGTCCGGCCAGCGTCATCGCCACCACGACGTCGACGCGCTGACCGCGCAGCAGGCGCTGGCGCTGCGCGTCGGTGCGGCAGGGGTGTCGGTCGGTGGTCAGCCCGCTGTGCAGGTAGATCGCGTGCGGCATGACCGTGGCGCCGAGCATGCCGGCCGCGAGCAGCACCGACCCGGCGCCGTCGAACCGCGGCACCAGCCCGCCCGCGACGTCCGCAGGCTCCGGCGCGCCGAGCAGCACGTTGTAGGCGAAGCCGACCAGGATCACGCCGAGCATCCCGGTGATGGCCGCCTCGTACGGTCGGTGGCCGCGCGACTTCAGCCCGAGCAGCGCGAAGGCGACCACGGCCGTGATGGTGCCGCCGACCACCAGCGGGGTGCCGAAGAGGAGGTTGAGCGCGATCGCGCCGCCGACGACCTCCGCCAGGTCGGTGGCGATCGCCACCAGCTCCGCCTGGACCCACAGCGCCCGGGCGGCGGGCCGCGGGAGGTGCACGCGGCACAGCGCCGGCAGGCTGAGCCCGGTCGCGATCCCGGCCTTGGCCGAGAGGTACTGGATCAGCATCGCCATCAGGTTGCTGGCGACGACCACCCAGACGAGCAGGTAGCCGTACGACGCACCCGCGCTGAGGTTGGTCGCGAAGTTGCCGGGGTCGACGTAGGCGATCGCGGTGACGAACGCCGGCCCGAGCAACGGCAGTGTCGGCTGGCTCCGTCGCACCCGCGGCGGCACGAGCACTCGTCGACGTTCCTGATACACAGCGCCCCCTTACCCGGCATTTCGGGCGGCATTCTCATGGGGCCGGAAAAGGACGCATTTCCGCGCCGCAACGAGATGTCGCGGGGCTTTCGATATTCCGACGATTGGTATTCGGAGCCGGCCACCGATCGGATTGGGGAGATTTTCTTTTTTCTTGCCCCGAACCCTTTTCATCCCGCGAGTCAAGGGTACCGTCGAGATCGCGAAAGGTCCCATGGTGCTTGACATCCGGGCCTCAGATCCGCACTGAAATGCCCATGGACGGCGCCACCCGAACTCCCTCCGGTCGACCGTCTTCCTGCTCCTAGGAGGTGGAGGTCTCCCCGAGTCAGCAGCACCCGCGACGCGCATTCGCGAATTGCCTGGCAATTCCTGCGACGCGCGCGGCGAAAGCACATCAACATCGGTAGGAGATGACATGTTCGGAAAGACTGTCGTTCGCGACATGATCAACCGCAGCGCGGAGAGCGAGACCGACCGTCGGCTCTTCCTGAAGTCCGCCGGAGTCGCGGGTCTCGGGGCAGTGGGAGGTGCGGCGCTCACGGGCGTCGGCGTCTCGCCGGCGATGGCCGCGGGCCCCAGCGACGGGACGATCCTGAACTTCGCCCTCAACCTGGAGTACCTCGAGGCCGAGTTCTACTCGCACGCCGCCCTGGGCCACGGGCTCGACGGCAAGCTCACCTCCGGCCGCGGCCGGCACGGCGGGGTCGTCGGCGGGCGCAAGGTCCACTTCGCCAGCCGCAAGATCGAGCACATGGCGAAGGAGATCGCCCACGACGAGGTCGACCACGTGAAGTTCCTGCGCAAGGCGCTCGGCGGTGCCAAGGTCGCGCGCCCGCAGATCGACCTGAAGCACAGCTTCACGGCTGCCGCGCAGGCGGCCGGCCTGATCGGCAAGTCCGAGACGTTCGACCCGTTCGCCAGCGAGGACAACTTCCTCCTCGCGGCGTTCATCTTCGAGGACGTCGGCGTGACGGCATACAAGGGCGCTGCCCCGCTGATCGACAACAAGACCTACCTGGACGCCGCCGCCGGCATCATGGCCGTCGAGGCCTACCACGCCGGCGTGGTCCGCAGCTCGCTCTACGACAAGGACCTCGGCGCGGCGGCGAACAAGATCAGCAAGGCCCGCGACTCGCTCGACGGCAGGAGCAACGACGACCAGGGCGTGGTGCGCAAGGCCGGCCGGGCCAACCTGGTCCCGGCCGACAAGCACGCCATCGCCTACGGCCGCACACCGGACCGCGTGCTCAACGTCGTCTACCTGACGCCGAAGAAGTCCCGGAAGGGCGGCTTCTACCCGCACGGCGTCAACGGCGCGCTCGCCGTCAGCGGTGGCAAGTAGGAGCCGGCCATGATGTGGCAACAGCTGCTCTCCGTGCTCGTGCTGACGCTCGTCATGACGCGTGCGGCATGGCTGGTCGTCCACCCGCGCCGCCAGCGGATCACGCGCGTCCGCTGAGGCGCACCCGGGAGGCGGCCGGTCACCCGGCCGGCCGCCTCATCGGCTTCACCCGGAAGGAGGCGGAGCCATGTTCGGCATCGGCCTACCCGAGCTCGCGGTCCTGGCGTTCGTCGGCGTGTTCGTGCTCGGCCCCGACAAGCTGCCCGAGCTCGCCCGCCAGCTCGCGCGGATGATCCGCTCCGTCAGGCGGCTCGCCGACGGCGCCCGCGACGAGCTGCGCACCCAGCTCGGGCCGGAGTACGCCGACCTCGAGCTGCGCGACCTCGACCCGCGCGCCGTCGTCCGCCGGCACGTGACCGCGGCGTGGGAGGAGGAGGACGACGATCCGGCCACCGACTCCCCCGCCACCCGACCGATTGCGAGAAACCCATGAACCCCCTCTTCATCGGTGGCCTCGGCGCCACCGAACTGCTCATCATCCTGGCCGTCCTGGTCCTGCTCTTCGGCGCGACCAAGCTGCCGGAGCTGGCCCGGGGCAGCGGCCGCGCGCTGCGCATCTTCAAGGACGAGACCAGGAGCCTGACCGACGGCTCCGACAGCGCGGACAGTGCCGCCAGCGCCGACGCCGCGGGTGGCTCCGCCGGCTCCGACGCCGAAATCCTGGCCGAGCCCCGTCGTACCGACCGCGGACCGGTGGGCTGATCCGTGTCCGCGATCTCCGGAGGCATCGGGCTCCTGTCCGGCCGGCCGCGCCACCAGATGGGCGCGGACGGCCGGATGGCGGTCTCCGACCACCTCCGTGAGCTGCGCGCGCGGCTGCTGCGCTCCGCGCTGTGCCTCGTGGTGGCCTTCGGGCTCGCGCTCTTCTTCTACGACCAGTTGCTCGACCTGGTCCTGCACCCCTACAACGACGCGCGGGCGATGCTCGGCGAGCGCACCTCGACGCAGGCCTACGTCGCCGGCGCGACCGGTCCGCTGATGCTCCAGCTCAAGCTCTGCGGGGTCGCCGCGATCGTCGCGTCCAGCCCGTACTGGCTCTACCAGGTCTGGGCGTTCATCGTGCCCGGCCTGCACGCCGGCGAGCGGAGGTGGACCCGGATCTTCACCGCCGTGGCGGGCCCCCTGTTCCTTCTCGGCGTCGCGACCGGCTACTACGTGCTCCCGAAGGGGCTCGAGGTGCTGATCGGGTTCACGCCGGCCGGCCTGGAGAACCTCGTCGAGTTCAACGACTACTTCGGATTCCTGACCCGGATGCTGCTGGTCTTCGGCATCGCCTTCGAGATCCCGCTCTTCGTGATCCTGCTCAACCTCGCCGGCGTGGTGTCCGGGCGCGCCCTGGGTCGCCACCGACCCTGGATCGTGCTCGGGACGTTCGTCTTCGCGGCCGTCGCGACGCCGTCCACCGATCCCTTCTCGATGGTCATGCTGGCCGTGCCGATGCTCGCGCTCTTCCTGGTCGCCGAGGTGATCGCCCGTCTGGTCGACCGCTCCCGCCGGCGCCGGGTGCTCGACGAGGTCTGACGTCGTGCGGGCGCCTGTCCGCGCGCCGTCCGGACCTGTCAGCATGTGCCCGTGACCTCGTGGCAGCCCGGCTGGGCGGACTTCCCGCCCCCGCTCCTGGAGTTCTGGACCGAGCGGCACCTGTGCACGTTGACGACCCTGCGCGCGGACGGCCGCCCGCACGTCGCACCGGTCGGGGTGGCGCTCGACCTCGAGGAGCGCTGCGCGTGGGTGATCACCGACGGCGGCTCGCTGAAGGCCGCGCACGCGGCCGCCGACGCCCGGGTCGCGGCCTGTCAGGTCGACGGTCGGCGCTGGTCGACGCTCGAGGGCACCGCCCGGGTGCTCGGCGACGGGTCCTCAGTGCGCCGCGCCGAGGAGCGGTACGCCGCCCGCTACAAGCGGCCGCGGCCGAACCCGACCCGGGTGGCACTGCGGATCGAGGTCGAGCGCTTCCTCGTGTCCGCGGCGCTCACGACGACCGGGTGACGGGCCCGGATTCGGACGGTCGTCGGCGAGATGTCAGGCTTGGATCCATGTCCGGCCAGCCTTCTGCACCAGCGCACCACGACGGCGACGGGCTCAGCGACCTCGACCGGGAGATCCTGGCGTTCGAGGCGGACTGGGTCGCCCACGCAGGAGCGAAGGACGAGGCCGTCCGCGCGCGGTTCGAGCTGACGCCGACGGGCTACCACCAGCTGCTCAACCGGCTCATCGACCTGCCCGCCGCCGAGGCGCACGCGCCTCGCCTCGTCCGCCGACTCCGGCGCCGCCGGGCCGCGCGCCAGGAGGAGCGCAGCGCCCGGCGGCTCGCGCAGTGACGACGGTCAGGACTTGTTGCCCTCGATCACGCCCGTGACGGTCTCCGCACCGGAGATCACCTGCATGTTGACCGGGTCGACGATGCCGAGGACGTAGGTCTCGTCGCCCTCCGTGGCGCCGTCCTTGTTGATCTTCACGTAGATCGTGCGCGATCCCGGCAGGAACGACGACGGGTCGATGTAGAAGTCCTGGCCCTGGACCGCCGTGCCGCCGACCACGGCGACCGAGGCGAACCCGTGGGAGAAGTCGCCCTGCAAGGGGATCTCGACGAACTTGCCGGCGCGCTTGGTGTACTCGTCGCGCAGCGGCGGGGCAGCGGCGAACCCGATCGATCCGAGCGGCGCGACGTACGCCGGGTCCGGCGTGGGCAGCTGGTAGGTGCCGACCGCGGGCCGGTGGTCGGAGCCCTTGATGTTCCTCAGGATCTGGGTCGCGACCGGGGACGAGGAGTTCCAGATCTGGTCGATCAGCGCGTTGCTGTGGGTGCCGTACTTCTTCCTCAGCAGCGGACTGCTCGCCCACATCGACGTGAAGTCGAGCCGCTTCTTGAACTGCCGGACCGGGAGCTGCTTCTTGTGCTCGCGGATGTCCTCCTCGTAGCCGGAGTTGAAGTCGCCCAGGACGTAGACCTGGTCACTCTTGCGCTGCTCGTAGCGGGCGGTGCTGATCGCCTTGCGCAGCTGCCGGCGGTACATCTTCTTCGCCTCCGGCCGACCGGGGACGAACTTGCCGCCCTTGACCGTGCCGGTCAGCAGGTGGACGTTGATGAAGCTCAGCTGCTGGCCGCTCGCGCGGTGGAAGAGGCGCACGACCGTGGCCCAGTTGGGGGTCTTGGCCTCGGGACCACCGCCGTTGCGTCCCTCGATCGTGTGGCCGTCGGAGAGCTTGACGCCCCGGCCCGAGACGAAGTCGAGCTGGCGACGGTCCCAGATCACCGGGTTCTGCTGCAGCTGCGGCGGCCGGTAGTAGCCCCAGTCGGCGTCGGCGATGAGCCACTTGTTCTTGTCGTTCATGCCGATCTCCTGGAGACCGAGCACGTCGACGTACGGCGAGGGCCCCGGGGCCGCGCCCTTGAGCTGGGTGACGACCTTCTGGAACGTGTCGACCGTGGCGCGCGAGATCACGTTGTAGGTGCCGACGCGCACCTGCAGCGGGTCGAACTTCCGCGCGTGCGCGGGCGCGGGGGTCGCGGCCCCCGTGGAGGCGGACGTCGCGACGAGAGCGGACAGCGCCAGGACGGCGGCGGCCAGGACTCGGGTGGCGGCACGGTGCACGGAGACTCTCCCTCGAGTTGGGTACGGCACAGGCTAGGGAGGTGGTACCCGATCCGCTGAATTTCGGAACGGTTCTCCCGGTTGAACGAGGTGGCCCCGGCGCCCGGACGCGCAGGAGCCACCTCGTAGCCGATCGGCCGGAGGGAGACGGACCTAAGCGGTGCCGAACCAGCGCCCGAGCGGAGCGATCCGGCGCAGCAACAGCTGGTCGAGCGCGAGGACCACCAGGAGCGAGAGCCCGAAGAACGGCAGCAGGACGCCGAGCGCGACCAGCAGCACCGCGAGCACGGGCGTGGCCCGGAGCGGCAGCCGTCCCCGTGGGGCGCCCAGGGAGGCCTTGCCCCGGGGCCGGCGCCGCCACCACATGAGCGGACCGCTCACGCACATGAAGATGATCGCCAGGCACATCAGCGCGGACCCCCAGAAGGACCACAGCCCGAGGCTGCGGCCCTCGTGCAGCCCGATGCCCTGCGAGACGACCTTGGCGAGCAGCGGGTAGTCGTCGAAGCCGTACGTCGAGACCACCTCGCCGCCGTACCGGTCCACGTGGACGGTGCGCTCGTCGGACGGCGCGTCGAACGCGTAGCCGATCACGGAGTAGACACCGCCCTCGTCGTCGGCGGGCGGCAGCGCGATCGTGAACGGGTGTCGCAGCCCGGCCCGGTCGGCGACCTCGACGGCGGTGTCGACGTTCGCGACGCTGCGCTCGTCGTCCGCCGGCGGGTCCGAGGTCGGCACCTCCGACTCCTGCTGCGCCCAGGGGACGTCCTGCAGGTGGCTGTGCGGCAGCGACTCGTCGAGCGTGGAGGTCGGGTTGCTGATCGCGCCCGGGTCGGTGCTCCACATCGACGTGCCGCGGTCGGTGGCGAGGGTCTGCACCTTCGCCCCCCAGAAGTCCGTCCACGGCAGGCCGCTGACCAGCAGCCCCAGCAGGCCGACGCCGGCGACGGCACCGACCAGGCCGTGGCGCCAGCGCAGCCGGGCGCCGGTGCGGTCGGCCCGGCGGGCGCGCCGCCGGGCGCGCCAGCCGCGGACGAAGAGGTAGTAGCCGGTGATCGCCATCACCAGCGCCCAGCAGGCGGCGAGCTCGATGAGGTAGCCGCCCCACCTGCTCCCCGTCATCAGGTCGGCGTGGAGGCGGATCGCGGTGCCCGAGAGCGTGGTGTCCGGATCGAGCGAGCCGAGCACCTCCGGGCCGTAGGGACTCACGTAGACGTCGCGACCCGCACCGGCCGCGGTCACGATCGAGACGATCGTCGGGGCGCCGTCGTCGCGCGGCTCGGCGAGCGAGACCGCGGTGGAGCCGGGGTACGCCGACTCCACGACCGCGAGCTGTTGCAGGTACGGCTGCGCGACGGCGCCGTCGGAAGCGTCGGCCTTCATCAGGTCGGGGTGCAGCAGCGGCTCGAGCTGGAAGCGGAACAGGTAGATCAGGCCGGTCACCGCGAGCAGCAGCAGCACGGGGACGACCAGGAAGCTGGCGAAGAAGTGCCAGCGCCAGACGGCGCGGAACCATCCTCCGCCGGACGTGGCGGGCCGCCGGGGTGGGTCGGCGGTCTCGCGCCGGGGCGCGACGACGTCGGTCATGGGAGATCTCCTCGAAGGCGTGACGGTGCGCCCCGGGCAGGTGGGGGTGCACCAGTGCGCCGGGACCCAGGACGGGTCCGGCGCGGGGATGGGCTGGTCAGGCTGCGAGGAGAGGAGGCCCGCGACGCGAGTCGGGCCGGACCAGCCAGACCGAGCGGGGGCCCGCCGGCGCCCGCCGGGCGCCGACGGCGGTGATCCGCGGCGGCAGGACGACCGGACGGAGCACCAGGGCGATCGCGAGCACGCGGCGCCCGCCGAGCGCGAGGAGCGTGAAGAGGCAGCGCTCGCCGTACGCGAGCCAGAGCCCGACGAGCGCGGCCGCCGCGAGGTGCGCGGCCATCATCGGCGCGTGGGCGGCCAGGTCCTCGACGAGGTGGCCGATCGGCAGGCTCGGCGCGAGACCGCCCGCCTGATGGGTGGCGCCGTCGTAGGCGTCCTGGAGCGAGCCGACGCGGTGGCCGTCGACCACGGGCAGCGCGTCGAGCGCGGCCGGGCGCGGGGTGGGACCGGCGGCGGCGCGGTCACCCGCGTGGCCGGCCGTGACCGTCAGCACCAGGTGGATGACGGTCTGTCCGCCGACGAGCAGCGCCACCAGGCGCAGAGGCGTCGCCTGCCGGGTGAGCATCGGCGCGCTGAGCGCCACCGACATCAGCAGCAGGACGACGAGGAACGCCGGCCCCGGCAGCAGGCCGTCGGCCGTGACGTGGCCGACCACGCCGAGGAAGAACGCGACGACACCGAGGAGGACGGCGCGTGCCCACAGCACGGCGGCATCCACCCTGGTCGTCATGGCCGACAGTGTCCCACGGGCCGGCGGCGGGGACCGTGCCGGCGCAGCGACCGGCCATTCCCCGCCTGACCGCCCGTGGTCAGTCGGCGCGGGCGAGCGCCTGCTCGCAGCCGAGCAGCAGCACCCCGGCGCTCCAGGCGTGGGAGAGCGTGAGGTACATGCCCTTCGGCTGGAAGCACTCGGTCTGGTAGTAGCGCTCGGTGATCATGCCGCGGTATCCGTTGACCTGGCCGTCGGCGACCGGCACCAGCTGCCGGAAGCAGGCGAGCGCCTCGTGCGCGCGCTCGGCGTAGAACGGGTCGTCGAGCGCCTCGGAGAGCGCGAGCATCTCGTCGGTGCACACGAGGCCGTAGGCGTGGACGTGCTGGTTGGACGGCGAGGCCTGGTCGCTGCCGCGGGTCGCGAAGCCGTACGTCGCGAGCGGCGTGCGCTCCGGGAACTCGACGTTGTAGCTGTAGCGGAAGGTCAGCAGCCAGTCGGCCGAGCGGCGGGCGAGGTCGAGCCAGCGCTCCGCGCCGGTGCGCCGCCACAGCGCGAGGTAGGCCATCAGCGCGCAGTAGCCGTCCTCCGACGTGGGCGCGAGGTCGACGTCCTCGGGCGCACCGTAGACGCACTCGTCGAGCACGAAGCGCGCGTAGTAGTCGCCGGCCCGCTCGGCGGCGGCGAGGTAGGCGTCGTCCCCGGACTCCGCGAGGGCGGCGCCGAACATCAGCCCCGAGGCGCCGGCCCACGAGACGACCTCGCCGGTGTGGGCGTCGTGCACCGAGCCGAGGTTGCCGTCGTCGCGCTGGCGGGCGACGACCGCGTCGAGGTTGGCGCGGTGGGCCCGCTCCCAGCCCGGCCTGGGCTCCAGCGCCAGCGCCCGCCCGAGGAACAGCGTGGCCTCGCCGAGCGTGCGGGCGTGCAGGCCGCCCTCGATCGGCGTCCAGCTCTGCGACCAGCCGCGCTCCCGGTACCACGTGCCCCAGAAGGTGCCGCAGGGCGCGGGGTTGTCGCAGATCAGGTCGACGACGCGCTCGGCGGCCGCGACGTAGGCATCGTTGCCGAGGCGGCGCCCGTGTCGCAGCAGCGCATAGGCCCACGGGATGCCGCTGACCCAGCCGACGTGCATCGCCTGCCGGTCGACGCTCCGCCCGTCCCGGCCGGACACCTCGCGGTCGAAGCCGACCGTCTCGAGCAGGACGCCGGGATCGGGGTCGTAGTGCCAGCGGTGCAGCCCCTCGGCGGCGACCTCGGCGGCCGTCGCCGCGTCGACCCACGGGGAGACCGGGGCGCCGGCCACCCGCAACGACCAGTCCTCGCGGAGCAGCGCGGCGTAGTCGTGACGGTCGGACGACAGCTCCGCGACCCCGATGGTGAACGTCTGGCGCTCCCCCGGACGCCAGGCGTACGACGCCGCCTGGGCCGGCCGCGGCTCGGCCGAGCCGTAGTAGGTCATCGGGGCCTCGGCGAACGGGAACCGCAGCCCGACCCGCGCCCTGCCGTCCCGGTGATCGAGGGACAGGCCCGTGATGCCCACGGCGGTCGTCTCGTCGCCGATGAGCGCGATGCCGCCGTCGTCGCCCCAGACGAACGACGCGGGCGTGGCCGCGCGGTCGGCCCGGAACTCCCAGTGGTCGCTGACCATCTCGTCGGGCCGGTCGGCGCCGGCCTCGAACCGCGGGAAGATCCGGAAGCACTCGGCGGGCCGGTTCTCGCCGTAGAAGAGGCCGGGCATCAGCCACCACGGGTCGGCGGCGGGCACCGACGCGGTGACCTCGACGCTGGCCACCACCGGCGTGTCGCCGGCGTTGGTGACGGTGATCGTCAGCTCGCGCCGGCCGGAGGGGTACGTCGGGCCCCACGCCCGGTCGACCTCGAGCCCGGGCGCGCGGACCTCAACCATCGAGAGGGGTCACCGTGATCGACGCGGTCGGCTCGTCGAGGTCGTCCTCGACGAGGTTCACCTCGACGACGTCCGTGGGGTCCGCGCGCGGGATCCGGAAGGTGCGGATCTGGCTGGGGCCGAAGTCGGTCTCGACCCGGATGCCGGCGACGGGCAGGTCGAGGACCGCCGTCGCCGGGCGACCCGACATCTCGACCGCGCGCACGACCAGGTCGTCGTCGTCCTCGTGCTGCTTCACGGCGGTGACCATGACCTGCCCGCCGCCGTCGGCGAGGAACGAGTACGCCGCGGGCCGCGGGCCGTCGTGGAAGCTCTCCTGCATCGCCCGCACGGGACCGCCGAGCTCGGCGGCGCGCCGGTGCAGGCCCGCCGCGCGCCAGTCTCCGGCGTGCGGGACGAGCAGGTAGCGCCACGTCTGGCTGCCCTGGTCCTGGAAGGAGTAGAACCCCTCGGGGTCGAGCAGCCGCGGGTCGTGCCACGAGTAGACCGGGCTGCGCACGGCGGTGATGCCGATGCTGGCGCTGCGGTCGTCGTCGGCCGGCGCCACGTCGTACCCGTGCTTGGCGTCGTTGACGACCGCGAGGCCGGCGGGGCGCCCGTCGACCGTGCCGGAGAGGTCGACCCACGACTGCGCGGGCTCCTCCGCACCGTCGACCGGTCGCTCGAGGGTGCCGAACGGGATCTCGTACGTCGCGACGGGGTCGTCGATCGCGACCGGGAAGCGCAGCTTCATCAGGTGTGCCTGCTCGCGCCAGTCGATCGTGACGCGCACCTCGACCTGGTCGCCGTCCTCGCCGAGGATCAGCTCCTCGACCATCGTCGAGCGGCCCCACTCGCGCTCGATGCGCAGCCGGGCGCGCAGCTGGCCGTCCTCGCGGAGGATGGTCCGCGTGGTGCGCATCGGCTCGCCGGGCCAGTCGTAGGAGAGCACCCGGTGGCCCCAGGTGTCGGTCGGGTCGTCGCAGATCTGGGTGTGCTGACCGCGCGCACCCTTGACGACGTCGACGCCGGTGCGCTTGTCGAGGAGGCTCGAGAGCCACCCGGTCCTCTTGTCGATCTCGACGCGCAGGACGGCGTTCTCCAGCGACGTCTCGGTGGCGGTGAGCCGGCCCGGCTCGCCGTTCGACCAAGGCAGGTCGGCCGGCTGCTGACCGCGCACCATCCGGAAGAGCCGGTAGCCGAGCGCGGGCACCTCGGCCTTGAACGCGGTCGCGCCGCGTCCCTTGTCGTCGGTCGTCGCGACCGACTGGATCCGCTGCGACGGCACCAGCGCGCCGGCGTCGTCGACGACGTGGACCCCCGTCGGTGCCACGCCGTACTGCATCTCGACGTGCGCGGTGACGGGCCACGGGTGCGGGTTGAAGACGATCACCGGCGAGGTGGCCGTGTCCGTGTCGACGGCGACGTCGCGGGCGATCACGTTCTGCGAGCGGGTGATGATCCGCTTCGCGATCGCGACCGACTCGCCGAGCTGGTCGCGCGCGTCGTCGTACGCCGACTCGATGGCCGAGCCCGGCAGCACGTCGTGGAACTGGTTGAAGAGCACCTGCTTCCAGGCGCGGTCGAGGTCGTCGTGGGGGTACGCCGTCAGGCCGTCGCGGGCGGTGATCGCCGCCCAGCGCTCGGCCGAGAGCACGGCGGCCTGGGCGCGTCGCTGCCACGCCTTGATGCCGGAGTGGGAGGAGTAGCAGCCGGCCGCATGGTGCTGGAGGTCGTCGCGGCGCACGGTCAGCTGCGCGAGGCCGTCCTCGCCGAGGCGGGCCGCGACCTCGTCGAAGTAGTCGCGGGGAGAGGACATGCGCATCCTTCCGAAGGAGCCCATCCGGTCGTAGCGGTGGATGGACTCGATGTTGGCCTTGGTCGGGCCGCCGCCGTGGTTGCCGACCCCGTAGAAGACCATCAGCGTGTCGAGCGAGCGGTCGAGCTGGCCGAGCGACTTCTCGGTCTGACCGGCGACCTCGCCCGGCGGCGAGCAGTACTCGAACGGGATGCGGTAGGCGAGGACCCGGCTGCCGTCGGGCGCCTCCCACCAGAAGAGCGTGTCGTCGAGGTCGCTCTCGTGGGGTCCCGGGCGCAGGAAGCAGTAGGAGTCCATGACCTGGCCGCGCAGGATCTGCGGGAGCATCACGTTGTGGCCGAACGGGTCGACGTTCATGCCGACGGTGGCGGTCCTGCCGAAGCGGGAGCGCAGGTAGCGCTGACCGACCAGGCCCTGGCGGACGAAGGACTCCCCCGACGGCATGTTGCAGTCGGGCTCGACCCACCAGCCGCCGGTGTTGACCCAGCGGCCCTCCGCGACCCATTCCCGGATCCGCGCGAAGAGCGCGGGGTCGGACTCCTCGACCCACGACAGCAGCACGATCTGGTCGCAGGTGAAGACGAAGTCGTCGTACTCCTCCATACGCTCGATCGCCGACCAGAAGGTCGCCCGCGCCTCCTGGTAGCCCTCCTGCCACGGCCACAGCCACACCGGGTCGAGGTGGGCGTTGCCGACCATGTGCAGCGTGCGGTCGGGTGTCGAGGTCGGCCGCGGCGTCGGCGGGAGGTCCTTGGGCTGGGCGCCCGACGGTGCGTTGGCGATGGGTGCGGGGCGGTCCGGCTCGTCCATCTAGATCGGGTCCTCCTCGGCGGCCCAGGCGTCGATCTTCTCACTGATCACGTGCATCATCAGCGTGTGCATCTCCTGGATGCGCGGCGTCGCCGACGACGGTACGACGAGCGCGAGGTCGGCGTACTCTCGGCACTTCCCTCCGGTGCCGCCGCCGAAGAGCAGCGTCCGGGCGCCCTTCGCGCGGGCGGCGACCAGCGCGGCGACGACGTTGGCGGAATTGCCGCTGGTGGTGAAGACGCAGACGACGTCGCCGGGCCGGGCCAGCGCCTCGACCTGTCGGGCGAAGACGTCGTCGAAGGAGTAGTCGTTTCCGATGCAGGTCATGACGGTGGCGTCGGTGGACAGCGTCACCGCCGGCAGCGGCCGGCGGTCGCGCTTGTAGTGGCCGACCACCTCGCCGGTGAAGTGCTGCGCGTCGGCCGCGCTGCCGCCGTTGCCCATCGTCCAGAGCGTGCCGCCGGCGGCGAGCGCGGCGATCAGCTCCTCGCCGACGCGGTCGACCTCGGGCACGAGGTCGAGGAGGGCGGTGGCGACGCCGATGTGGTCCGCGACGTGCGCGTGCATCCAGTCAGCCACGGGACACCTGCTCCAGGGCGACGGCGCCCGCGCCGACGACGCAGACCGCGTCTCCGAGGCGGGCCAGCTCGATCCTCGCCGTACGGGCCGCGGGACCCATCGCGTCGCGACGCACCTGGGTGCGGATCGGGTCCAGCAGCATCGAGCCGGACCGGGTGACGCCGCCGCCGAGCACCACCAGCTCGGGCTCGAAGACGTTGACCAGGTCGGTGATCGCGCTGCCGAGCGCGTCGGTGGTCTCGGTCCAGATCCGGCGGGCGAGCGGGTCGCCCTGGGCCGCGGCTCGCGAGACGTCGGCCGCCGTGACCCGGTCGAGCCGGGCGAGCGCCGAGTCGGTCACGTCGACGACGGCCTCCTGCGCGCGCTCGGCGATCGAGCTGCCGGAGGCGTAGGCCTCGACGCAGCCACGCCGGCCGCAGGAGCACGGACGTCCGCCGCGCTCGACCATGACGTGGCCGAACTCGCCGCCGTTGCCGGCCGAGCCGTGGTGCAGACGGCCGTCGATGACCGCGCCGCCGCCGATGCCGGTCGAGACCGTCAGGTAGACCATCGTGCCCACTCCGGCGCCGGCGCCGAAGAGGTGCTCGGCGCGGGCGCCGGCCGTGGCGTCGTTCTCCAGGTGCGCCGGCGCGCCGAACGCCTCGGTCGCGAGAGCACCGATCGGCACGTCGACCCAGCCGGGCAGGTGCGGCGGGCACTCCAGCACTCCTGCGGCGGAGTCCAGTGGTCCGCCGCAGGAGATGCCGACGGCGGCGACCGGGCCGGTCCCCGCGGCCTCGATCGCCGTGTGGCCGAGCTCGAAGAGCCGCTTGAGCACGGCCTCCGGGCCCTCCTCGCGCCGGGTGGGCGCAAGCTGCCAGCCGTGCGTCGTCCCGTCCGCGGTCACGACCGCCACCGCGAGCTTGGTACCCCCGACGTCCAGCGCGAGCACGGGCGGGGCGTCAGGCGGGAACGCCTGCTGCATGAGTTCCTCCGGTGTCCCTGATCCGAGTGTGGGATCGTTTGCCTGTGGCATCGATCCCACATGGATCCTAGGTGGCGTGGGTCACGGGGGTCAACACACTCGCGGCGAAATATGGGAACGTGTGCAGAGCCCCGCGGCCGGGATAGTCCGTCACGATCTGGCTGTCGGGGAGCGCTCCCACCCACCGGAAGGTGGCGGACTATCCCGACGGACGGGCTCAGAGCGGGCCGGTGGAGCCGCGGGTGCGGAGGGTGGCGTCGAGGATGGTGGTCTGCGGGGCGCCGACGGGGTCCTCGAGACGGGCGAGCAGGCGGCGTACGGCGGCCGCGCCCATCTCGACGGAGTCCTGGGCGACCGCGGTCACGCCGGGGGTCACCATGCTCATCCAGGGCGCGTCGTCGAAGGCGACCAGGCTGATGTCGCCGGGCACCGAGAGTCCGAGCTCGGCGATCGCGCGCCACGCGCCCTCGGCCAGCACGTTGTTGGCCGCGAACACCGCCGTCGGCCGCGACCGTCCGCCGAGCATCTGCACGGCGCGGGCGCGCGAGCCCTCGACGTCCCAGCCGGTCGCGACGACCAGGTCCGGATCGACGGCGACACCCGCCGCGCCGAGCGCCGCGACGTAGCCGTCGTAGCGTCCGCGGCCGGTCGTCCAGTCCGTCTCGTCGATGAAGAGCGCGATCCGTCGGTGGCCGAGCTCGAGCAGGTGCTCGGTGGCGGCGCGGGCGCCGGCGGCGTTGTCGACGACGACACCGTCGCTCCCGTCGGGGGTGAACTGCCGGTCGACCTCGACGATCGGGACCCGGTGGCGGGCGAGGTACTCCGGCACGGCCGCCGAGGTCGGCGTCAGGATCACCCCGCCCACGCGCAGCGCCACGAACGCCTCGGCGATCGCCGCGTCGTCGGCCGCCGACGAGAGCCCGTCGTCGACGAGCATCGTGGTGTAGCCGCTCAACCGCGCCTGCTGGCTCGCCCCGGCCGCGAGGTCGGCGTAGAACTGGTTGCGCAGGTCGGTGACGAGGATGCCGATCGACCGGCTCACCTGCTGCTTGAGGTTGCGGGCCATCACGTCGGGGACGTAGCCGAGCTTCTCCGCGGTGCGCAGCACCTTCTTGCGCACCGGCTCCGCGACGTACCCCCGCCCCGAGAGCGCCCGCGACGCCGTCGACCGCGAGACGCCGGCGGTCTCGGCGACGTCGCGCAGCGTCGCGCGCCGGGCCACCTCGCTCATCGGATGGGCTCCGGCACGACGTCGAGGAGCGCCTCGGCGTGCTGGCCCAGGCGCAGCCCGCCGATGGTCAGGTCCACGGCGACCCGGGCCCGCCTGCGCGGCGGACCGTCGACGACGATCGTCACTTCCACGTGCTCCGTCCCTCCTGCGGGCAGCTGTCGGCGCACCCGCCCCGAGCTGTCCCAACCGTAGGGGTTCACCGGCTCGATCTCCGCCAGAACGTCGCGATCGAACGGGTTTCGCACCTCGACCGTCAGCCGCAGCTCGCGCCCCGGCTCGACCAGGGAGTAGTACGGCGTCAGCCGCGCCAGGATGCTGTCGGCGCCGAGATCGAGCTCGTCGGGCAGCAGCAGGTCGTGCAGCTCGACCACCTCCTCGCCACGGCGTGCGAGCATCGCGAGATAGGCGTCGTCGACCCACCGCGGCCGCCAGTGTCCGCTCACCATCAGCTCGGGCCGCAGCCGGGCGTAGAGGGCCGCGCTCTTGCGGAAGTCCTCGACCCGGAACCGGTTGCGGTACTGGTAGTTGAGCGTCTCCTGGCGCTCGTCCGGCACCCACGAGCCGTCCTGCTGGTCACCGGTGACCAGGACCCGGACGCCGTCGACGACGAGCTCGTACGCCGCCGCGAACAGGGTGTGGCCGGGCAGGTCGTGGACGGTGATGTCGTACTCCCGCCACCGCACCGTGCCGCCGACCTCGAGCACGACGTCGCTCGGGATCGGGTCGAACCACGTGCACGGCAGGTCGTGGTGCAGCGGCGTCGCCAGGACCGGCGCGATGTGTGCGGGTGTCCAGATCTCGGTGCCCTCGACGTCGCGCAGCAGCGGCATCCCGGCCACGTGGTCGTCGTGGTAGTGCGTGGGGATCGCGACCTCGACGTGCGTGACCCCGTGGTCGCGCCGGAGCGCCGGCAGCGAGGCGAGCCACGGCCGCCGGGCCGCGCGGTCGAAGCCGGACGGCAACCCGGTGGTCTGGTCGAACCCGAAGTCGAAGACCAGCGCCGCGCCGGACTCCGAGACCAGCACGTAGGAGTAGGAGAGGCTGCTCCGGTTGCGCAGCAGGTGGGGCGTGAGCACCTCGAAGGGGTCCTCCAGCCGGCCGCGCAGGTCCCACGGGTCGGGGCGTCGCGAGTCGACGTACCGCTGCATGGTCGTCTCGAGGGCCTGCAGCGCTCCGACCGGATCGGCCATCGGCTCGCCGTGCGACGGGCACAGCAGGTCGAGCCCCTGCTCCTGCAGCTGGATCGCGGAGAGCACCGTCATCGCCGGACCCTCGGTCTCGGTGTAGGACCACTGCATCGCCGCGAGCGACCAGACCTTGCCGGGCGCGTAGACGAGGTCCCCGGTGAATCCGACCCGCAGGTCGCCGACCTGCACGACGTAGGTCACCGACCCCGGCGTGTGGCCCGGCGTCGGCAGCGCGAGCACCTCGACCCCGCCGTACGGCGCGGAGCGGTACTCCTGCGCGAGTCCGTCGACCGGCACCGGCTCGAGGATCGAGAACCGGTCCTCGCGCAGGTTGTAGTCCTCGACGATCTGCCGCCGCTCCCACATCCGGTCGACGCGGGCGAAGAGGTCCTGCTCGACCGGCGGGACGATGATCTCGACGCCCGCGTCGACCGCGCGCGCGAGCCCCTGCGCCTGGTCGCGGTGGTGGTGTGTCATCAGCACGTGGGTCAGCCGGTCGACCCCCATCTCGCCGAGCTGGTCGAGCACCGCGCCGGACCCGAAGTCGATCGCGATCCCGGTCCCGTCGGGCGACCTCACGACGTAGACGGCGACGGTGTCCCGGACGCGGAACAGCCCGGGGGCCAGCTCGTCGACCATGAGGTAACGTTCCCACAATGCCGGTGCTGCGGGCCACTGTGGAGGGCTTCTACGGGCCGCCGTGGAGCCACGAGGAGCGCCTCGCGCACCTCTCCTTCTGCGCCGGGGTGGGTCTCGACACCTACGTCTACGGCCCCAAGGACGACCCGTGGCACCGGGCGCGCTGGCGCGACCCCTACCCGCCGGCCGAGCTCGACCGGCTGGCGTCGCTCGTGGCGCACGCCGGGTCGGTGGGCGTCACCTTCGTCTTCGCGATCCATCCCGGCCTGTCGATGCGCTGGGACGACCCCGCCGAACAGGAGACGCTGCACGCGAAGGCCGCGCAGCTGTGGGAGATCGGCGTACGCCGGTTCGCTCTCTTCTTCGACGACATCGACTACACCGACGACCCCGCGGCCGACGGTGCGGCGCACGCCCGGGTCGGCGCGCGCTTCGTCGACGGCTTCCTGGTGCCACGCAGCGCCGCGCCGACGCGGGAGTCGCCCTTCTTCGTCGTGCCGACCGACTACGCCGGCAATCAGACCTCGGCGTACCGCACCGGCTTCGGGGCGCACCTGCCCGACCACACCCTCGTCTTCTGGACCGGGTCCGACATCGTGGTCGGTGCGATCAGCGACGACGACGTCCGGACCGCGCACGCGGCGTTCGGGCGGCCGCTGGCGCTGTGGGACAACTTCCCGGTCAACGACTTCGACCCGAAGCGGGTGTTCCTGGGCCCGCTCGTCGACCGGCCCACCGGCTTCGAGCACGGCGTCCTCGCCGGCATCATGGCCAACCCGATGGTGCAGCCGCGCGCGTCCCGGATCGCGCTCGCGACCGTGGCGGAGTACGCCGCCGACCCCGCGGCGTACGACGCCCGCGCGGCCCATGAGCGGGCCCTGAAGGCGCTCGTCCCGCCGGAGCTGGTGCCGCTCGTCGAGGTCTGCTCGTCGTGGCCGCCCTCGGCCTCCCCCGCCCCGTGGCTGGACGACCTCGTCGCGGCGGGCGACGCCGACGGCCTCGTCGCCGCCCTGCGCCCCCTCGCGGACCTGCCCGACCTCGACCACCCGCTCGCCGACGAGCTCGCCGCGTGGGTGCGCGCCGGCCGCGCGATGGCCCGGGCCGGGATCGCCGCCGCGACCGGCGACCTCGACACCGCCCGCGACGCGCTCGCCGAGGCGGAGTCCGGCGACGCCGACGTGCTGCGCTCGGTCGTCGCGCCCTACGTCCGGTCGCGCCTCGTGTCCTGAGTCGGAGACTAGGATCTCGTCATGGAGAGCAGCGTCCCGATCCTGCCGAGCCGTGACCTGCGCGAGACGCTCGCCTTCTACGAGGCGCTGGGCTTCGACAACCGGGGCGCCCCGCCCGAGGAGTGGGACTACCTGATCCTCGCCCGCGGCGACCTCTGGCTGCACTTCTTCTCGATGCCCGAGGTCGACCCGCTGAGCACGGCGGCGAGCTGCTACCTGTACGTCGACGACGCCGACGCCCTGCACTCCGCCTGGGCCGAGGCCGTCGTGCCGGACCCGCCGACCGGCAGCCGGGTCGTACCCCCGACGACGACCGACTACGGCATGCGCGAGTTCGCCGTCGTCGACCGCAGCGGCAACCTCGTCCGCGTCGGGACCCAGGTCGATCAGTAGCGCTCGACGTCGACCCGGGTGACCTTCCGCGCCGGCAGCCGCTCGCCGGCCAGCACGTCGTCGACGGACCGGTCGCCCTGCAGGTAGCGGGCGAAGAATGCGGTCACATAGGCCCGCGCGACCCGCCGCTCGGCGTAGTAGCCGAGGGTGTCCTGCAGGTCGTCGGGGTCCCAGGCGTAGCACCTCTCCGATCGACCGCGCGGGTGCATCGCGTCGTCCTCGGCCCCGGCCAGTCCGCTGTGCTCGGCCCACCGCGAGTTGAGGTTGTTGTGGTTGGCGCCGTGCACGGTGATCGCGATGTTGACCGGGTTGTCGCCGCGCCTGGCCAGGCGGTTGTAGGAGTCGTCGCCGGTCGCGTCGCAGCCACCGATCCAGCTCAGCAGCGGCACCTTCGTGACCTTCAGCCGGCGCGTGCCGTGGTCGAGGAACGGCGGCTCCGCCGCGGCCAGACCGAGGACCGCCCGGAAGCGGACGCCCGCGGGCACGCGGTGCCGATGCGAGTCGGCGGCGGCCCACATCATCCCGCGGCCGCCGCGGGAGTGACCGAGGAGGCCGACGTCGCGGAAGTCGGCCGCACCGCGGAGGTCGGGCGACGCCGCGCGGCCGGTCGCCACGTCGGTGAAGGCGCCGACGAGCGGGCCCGCGCCGTCGTCGACCAGCCGCTGCCACAGCCGCAGGTGTTCATAGACGAGTACGCCGCGGGCGCGGTCCGCCACCTCGCCGAGCTCGCCGGCGTTGATGCCGTTGGCGCTGATCGACACGACGACCATGCCGCGGGCGGCGAGCGAGCGGCCGAGGTAGCCGTAGCCGCGCTCGCTGTGAATGCCGTGGAGGCGGCCGCGACAGGGCCAGTCCTGGCTGGTCCTGCCGGTGGTGTTGTCCGCGCAGCTCCAGAAGAGGCCGTGGGCGACCACGACGACCGGCAGCCGTCTGCCGGCGGCGTGCGCGGGTGCGTAGACGCGGCCCCTCAGCTCGATCGGCGCCAGGTCGTCCGTCGGCATCCCCTGCGCGTCCATCGCGTGGAAGCCCGGCACCCGGAAGGCGTCGTCGCCCAGGTCGTAGTCGTAGACCTGCACCCGCGTGTCCACCCTCCCCGGGTCCGAGCCCGTCGCGGGACCGGCCGTCGGCACGGCGAGCGTCACGGCGGCGAGGGCGAGCGCCGCCAGCAGGGTCATGATCCTGGTCATGCGGGCATGGTGCCGCCCCCGTGTCAGGAACCTGTCAGGAGGAGGTCACGATCCCGACAGGACCAGCCGCACCGAGGTGCCGACGCCGACGGCGCTGGAGATCGTGGCGGTCCCGCCGTGGGCCTCCGCGATCTGGCGGACGATCGCGAGGCCGAGGCCACTCCCGCCGGTCGCGCGGCTCCGGGCGGGGTCGGCGCGGCGGAAGCGGTCGAAGACGTGCGGCAGGTCGTCGGCGGGGATCCCCTCACCGGTGTCGACGACCTCGAGGACCCCGGTGCGACCACGCAGCGTGACGGTCCCGCCGACCCGGGTGCGGCGCAGCGCGTTGGCGACCAGGTTGCCGACGGCCTGACGCAGCCGCACGGGGTCGGCGTGCACCCGGGCGCCGGGCTCCACCTCGACCCGCACGCCCACGCCGGCCGCACCGCTGGCACCCCGGAACGACTCGGCGACCTGGTCGAGGAGGTCGGCCACGTCGACGTCGACCGCGTCGAGCCGCAGCTCCCCGGCGTCGCCGAGAGCGAGGTCGTGCAGGTCGTCGACCAGCCGCTGCAGGAGCAGCGTCTCCTCGTGCAGGCTCGCGAGCAACCGGTCGTCGGGCTCGACGAGCCCGTCCTCCGCCGCCTCGATCCATCCGCGCACGTTGGCGATCGGGGTGCGCAGCTCGTGGGAGACGTCGCTCACCAGTCGTCGTCGCGCCTCCTCGAGCTGTTGACGACGGTCGGCCATCTCGTTGAACGCCCGGGCGACCTCCCCGACCTCGTCGCGGCGCCCGGCGGGGACGCGTGCGTCGAGGTCGCCGTCCCCCGCCCGGTGCGCGGCGGCCGCCATCCTGCGCAGCGGCCGCACCACGCTGCCCGCGAGCAGCAGGCAGAGCAGCAGGGTCACCAGCAGGACGCCGCCGGCGAGCAGCGCGATGCGCACCCGACCGGCGGTCGACAGGTCCCAGAACACGTCGGCCGACCCCTCGTCGCCGATGTACAGCAGCGCCGGCGCTGCCACGTGCCCGTCGTACCAGGCCCGGCGCGCGTCGGCGGCGCACCGCGCGACCACCCCGTGCTGCTGCCGGAAGCCGACGACGACGCCGAACGTGCCGGTCAGGTCGCGGGACCGCGGCAGCCCGACGCGGACCAGGCACGCGTCGACGTCCTCGCGGAGCGCCGCCCACCTCCGCGGCAGCACCTTGGCGGCGAGCTCCTCGGTCGGAGGTCCCCGCTCGACGAGCGCGAGGGGTACGACGCGGGCGTCCATCGGGTCCGGCGGTCCGACCGTCCACAGCCGGCACCCGGACGATCGCGCGCACTCGACCGGGACGGCCGCCGGGACCACACGCGCCACCTCGGGGTCGGCGCCGGTCGCGAGGACCGGGTCGATCGCGAAGGCGTCGACCGTCGCCCGCGACCGGGACGGCGACCGGGCGGCCCGGTCGCCCTCGGAGTCGACCAGCACCCGCCCGGCCTCGTCGGTGATCGTGAGGTGGCGCCCGGCCTCGCGCGCCAGCCGCACGACCAGGCTGTCGGCCCCGGTCCATCGCGCATGGGTCGCGGCGTACCCGACGAGCTCGTCGTAGACCCGGGCGTCGGTGTGCAGCGAGTCCTGCTGGGACTCGCGGACGGCAACGGTCGTCGCGCGCACGGTCGCCCAGGTCGCCGCGACGACGGCCAGGAGCGCGATCAGGGCACCGATGCCGACCAGGCGCACCAGAAGGCTGCGGCGCCAGGGCACCCGCACGTCGTCCACGATCAGTCCGACACCGAGAGCGAGTAGCCGATGCCGTGCACCGTGCGGATCAGCGCGGGGTCGAGCTTCTTGCGGAGGTTCGCGACGTGGACGTCGACGGTGCGACTGCCGCTCCAGCCGGCGCGGTCGTGCAGCTCGGCGAGCAGCTGGTCGCGGGTGAAGACGCGGCCGGGCTCGGCGACCAGCGTCTCGAGCAGCCGGAACTCACCCGGGGTGCACTCCACCGCCTGCCCGCGGAAGCGCACCTCGTGCGTCGCCGGCGACACCGTCAGCGCCCCGGCACGCACCGCCGCCGGGGCGGGGCCGCTCGTCCTCACCCGGTGCCGGCGCAGCAGCGAGCGGGAGCGCGCCATCAGCTCGCGCGGGCTGTAGGGCTTGGTCAGGTAGTCGTCGGCACCGAGGTCGAGTCCGTCCAGCAGGTCGTCCTCGGTGGCGCGCGCGGTGAGCATCAGGATCGGCACCGTCTCGGTCTCCGGAGCCGACCGCAGGATCCGGCACACGTCGAGGCCGTCGAGCCGAGGCATCATCACGTCGAGGACCAGCAGGTCCGGCGCGCGGCGGCGTACCGCGTCGACCGCCGCGCGACCGTCGGAGACGACCGTGACGTCGTGGCCCTCGGCCACCGCGTAGCGCCGGATCAGCTCCGCCTGCTTGGGATCGTCCTCGGCGACCAGGATCCGTGCCACGGGGCGACCCTACGTGGCGCGACTCCTGCTCAGGTCGACGTGCTGCCGTCCTCCGACGACGCGACCTTGTCCCTCAGCGCCTGCTGGGCGTGGCCGGCCCGGTCGGCGACCTCGTGGGCCGCCTGGCCGGCCTTCTCCTTCGCCAGGCCCTGCGCCTGGCCGACCCGCTCCTGGACCCGGGGGTCGCGCCACGCGGCCTGCGCCTTCTCCGCGATCTGGTCATAGCGTCCCCGCCCGGCGCGCGCCCCCAGCACGTAGCCGACTCCCATCCCGACGAGGAACGACAGCTTCCCACCCATCTCGGCCTCCCGATGTCTCGATTCCCTCACCCCCTGCGGTGTCCGCGCGCAGCGGAGGTCATGCACCGGCGTCCGGGGTCGCCGCCGGTCCCGCCCGGCGGTGGCTGCGGCTCGGTTTCACCCCACCCGAACCGAGCCTGAGCCACCGCCACCCGCACCGCCCGGCGGGTGCCGCGCGCCGGACGGCGTTGCCAGCGGCTCGGTGGGTACCGGACGGCATGACGACATTCGGGCTGGTCGTGATGATCGTCGTGACGGTCGGCGTGGTGGTGGCGATCCTGCTGTTCGAGAGGCGACGAGCCGAGGGGATCGAGCGCGACCTGGCCGACGAGGCGAGGCGACGTCGCCGGCGGTGACGCACCGGCCACGACTCATCCGGATCGGGTAACTGGCCGGCTCCGGCCCGGTTTTACCTTCGCGGACGAGTGCCCCGGGTGACAGCGGGAAGGACGAGGTCTGGCCCTGTCGCCTCCCGAGCGAGCACCCCATGACTCTCACCTCCACCCCCGCCGATCTCTGGATGGACCTCGACGAGGCGCACGGCACGGTCTTCCTCGGCGGACAGCTCGATCCCCGCGGCTGCGCCCACGTCGGCACCGCGGTCCTCGGCTGCATCTGTCGTGCCCCGGGGATCCACGTCGTCGACATCCTCCAGGTCGACGTCCTCAGCAGCTCGGCGATCCAGCTGATCGACCGCGTCCGGCACCTCGTGGCCGCCCACGGCCAGACGCTGCAGATCGTCTGCCGTCCCGACACGCCGGGGCACGCCGCGCTCTCCGCGGTCGGGCTCGGTCCGCACCTGGTCGCGGCTGCGGACCCTGCCGCGGCGGAGCCGGTGCCGCACTGACCTCACCCGCCGCGCGACGAGTGCGGGTCGAGGCGCAGGGAGCGCAGGCGCTCGACGGCGTCGCCCGCGAGGACGGCGTACGTCATCGTCACGTCCCCGCGGGCCAGGCCGCGCTGGATCGCGGCCCCGGCCAGGTCGGGGTCGGCGCCGCTCGACAGGACCAGCAGCACCGACCAGCCGGGCGCGATCGCCGCGCGCAGCTCCCCGAGGATGCGCTCGTCGACCCCGGTGCCCTCGAGAGCGGCCGCCATCGTCGGCACCTGGTCGCGGAAGGTCGGGCGCAGCAGCACCTCGACGAGGGCGCCCAGCACCCAGCCGCCGCGCGGCGACGGCGCCCGGAGGTGGCCGATGCGCGGACGGTGCGTCCCGGGGACCCAGGTCACCGTGATCGCGTCCTCGACGGCGACCGCCCCCCGACGCTGCAGCTCACGCAGCCGGACATGACCGGCGGCGGCACCCATCGGCGAGTCGTAGGCCCACACGGTCAGCGTGGGCCGCGAACCCCACTCCTCGGCCCTTCGTACGTCGGCACCCGCGTTCATCTCGACCACAGCTCCCTGCCGGAACCGTACCCCCGCCCCGCGTGGATCACGCCGCGCCGACGGTCAATCTTCGGTGCCCGGACGAGACACCCGGCCGCCCCGATGCGGCACGGCGTCGTCGAGAATGGGGTTCCATCAGGCGTCGGTGGCGCAGTCGACGACGAAGGGCGAGACGGATGCCAGAACAGCCGCACGACCGGCGGGCCGCGCGGGCCGAGCGAGCAGACGCCCACCGGGAGGCCCAGCGGCGCCAGCGCGCGCAGGAGTCGGCGAAGGCACAGGTGCTGCTGGACAGGTTCGTCGACGAGGCGCGGCGCGCAGGCATCGCGACCGAGGAGCTGACGGCACGGCCGTGGTCGGGCGGGCGCCGGTACCGGACCGGGATTAGCGGGTGGTACCTGCGCAACGACGGGTCGGTCGGGGTGGATGCGGACGGGCGCTACTACGAGCTCGTGGTGGCGCCGGTGCGGTTCGGACGATGGCGGACCGTCCGGGTCGAGCCCACCGCACCGCCACTCCAGGTCGGTGAGGGAGCGCGGGACGGGGAGTCGATCGCGCTCGCGGACCTGGTGGAGATCCGCCTGCGCCGAAGTTGACGGGCCGTGGGTCTTGCCGCCGGGCGGCGACAGGGGCAGGCTGGCCTCAGGTTGGGAGTCTCCGGGTCCGGCTCACGCAGCCCGGATCCGGAGACCGACTTTCCACGACGCCTAGCCTGCATTCACCGATTCTCGCCTGCTGCGCGCCACCATTCGGGCACGCTGGCTTCGTTGCCGCCGCTCGGAAGACGCCCGGTATGCCTTCGCGACGGACGCCTTGCCATCGCACCCGCCTGGTGACGCTCGCGACGCCGACAATCGGTGAATACAGGCTCAGAGAGCCAGCACCTGACCGTCGGCGGCCAGCTGGCGCTGGAGCCGCGACGGGTCGACCCGCTGCACGGCGACGTCGCCGCTGACAGCCAGCGCGGCGGCGAGACCGGCGACGTGGCCGAGCATCTGGTACTGCGGCTCCATCCGGATCGAGCTGAAGGCGACGTGCGACGCGGACAGGCAGACGGGGACGAGCAGGTTGGCGCAGTCCTCTGGTCGCGGGGTGAGCGCGCCGTACGGGATCGGGTAGGGCGGCACCGGGACGGAGAGGTAGCCCTCACTGACGACCTGGGCGATCGGGTCGGGGTGCTCGTGGACCCAGCGCCAGCCGCGCTGCACCTCGCGGACGTCGAGGTGGTAGGAGCCCATCGCGACGGTGTCCGGCCAGGACGACGGTCCGAGGAGGTCGTGCTCGGTGAGGTGGACCGCGCCGTGCATGCGACGGGCCTCGCGGACGTAGAGCTGGTGCGGCAGGTGGTCGGTGTCGGCGAACTCGTCGGCGGGCAGGCCCCAGCGCGACATCTCCCGGCGTACGCCGACGGGCACGGCGTCGTCGTGGGCCAGGAACCACAGGAAGTCCTGGGCGTGGTGCAGGTGGTGGAGCCGGATGCGCTCGCGCTCCTCGGGCGACGCGTCCGGGTAGTCCCAGGCCGAGGTGTCGAGCACGCTGAGGGAGAAGGGCCCGAGCGAGTTGCCGTCGCACTTGCCGCCCGGCAGATTGGGCTCGAGACCCAGCAGGTAGCCCGCCGGCACGTCGACGCCGGAGGACTCCCAGTGCCGGAAGAGCCGGCGGCCGAGCTCCCAGTGAGCCTCGTCGTACCCGTCCCGGCGCCGGAACGGGATGCGGTCGGCCGCGGTCGTGAGGCAGACGCGGTAGCCGTAGGACATGACCCCGCCGTCGCCCTCCCCCACGTCGGCGAGCGGCCGGTCCGAGATCTGCGGCAGCAGCGACCCGTCGTCGCCGAAGGGCGAGATCCAGTCGGGCATGCTGTGCCGCCCGGGCACCACCTCGCGCCGGCCGGCGAAGCGCTCGCCGTGGAGCGAGCGGGACTCCCGACCGACGGAGCAGGGCACACCGGCCGCGGCCATCAGGTCGGCCTCGTACGACGCGTCGACGTACACCGCGCCGGAGAAGTCGCCCGCGGTCGTGGTGAGCGACGTGATCACCGCGTCGGACACCTCGACGGACAGCAGCCCGGCGTCGAAGACCACGCGGACGCCCGAGGTCTCGAGCCACCGGGTGAAGATCGCCTCCGCGACGTGCGGCTCCGGGCCGGCGTAGTGGCCGACGGGCACCCCGTAGTGGTCGGCGACCGCAGCGCGGAACTCAGCCGCCATCCCACCGAGCACGCGGACGTCGCCGACGTCGGTGTAGCCGAGACCGCCGGAGGTCATGCCGCCGACGTGCCGACCGGGCTCGAGCAGCACCACCGACGCGCCCGCCCGGGCGGCGGCCACCGCCGCGCACACGCCGGCGGACGTGGCGCCGTGGACGACGACCTCGGCGGAGGAGCTCATCGCGACCACCACGCGGCGACCTGCGCGAGGTCTGCGCCCGTGATCTCCTCGCGGCTGTTGTCGATGGCCTCGACGTAGTAGAGCGACGGGACGCCCAGGCCGGCCTGCTGCTCGGCGTACCCCAGCCAGTCCGCGCGCGTCTGCATCGGCCACTGGTCGGTGTCGACGAGGTGCAGGGGCATCGCCCGGCTGACGACCGCGTGCCGGAAGCGCAGCTGGTCGACGGCGGGCACCGGTCTGCCCCCTGCGTCGCTGTCGAGCACGTCGTTGAGCCGCACCATGTCGCAGACGTCGCCGAACGACGGGTGCGGCGTGTGGGTGATGACGAGGGCGTCCGGCTTCGCCTCCTTGGCCCCGGCGTAGATGGTGCGCAGCAGCGTGTGCAGGAGCGCGACGCCCCACTCCTCGCCGTGGGCGACGAGGGACTCCCCGCTCGGCGCGCGCTGGGTGAAGTCGACCTTGAGCCCGTCGGCGTCCAACCCGTCGGGGCCGAGCAGCGCGTGCATCGTGCGGCGCAGCCGGTCGCGGTAGGCCGGGTTGCTCGGGTCGGCCGCGACCGGCCGGCCGAGCGCGTCGAGCACGCACTCCGATGCGGGGAGTCCGTGCGGCGCCCAGGCGCGCCACCACAGCAGCACCCGCTGCCCGGCGGCGTGCCGCTCCGCGATCCACGCGCGCAGGTCGGGCCACTTGTCCGTGTCGACGTCCGGCAGGCCGTAGTCGGTCTGCCACTGGTCGTCGATCACGATGGTGCCGGGCTCGATGCCGTGCTCGTCGAGCACGCCCAGCCAGCGGTCGTAGCGGTCCTGTCGGGCGAGCGACATCGCGGGCCCCGCGCCGGTGCGGGCCGCCTCGGCGCACTGCGCGCCCCAACCGCAGAAGATCGTGCGCGACCACCAGTCCTCCGGCGGGTGCACGGGGCCGCGCACCAGTCCGTGGTCGTCGAGGTGGGCCCGGTGGTCGGCGACCGCGTCGTACGGCGAGGCCGCGGGAGCGATTATCAGGCGCGGCGAGGTCCACGACTCGGCGACCCGGGTGTGGCCCTCGTAGTCCAGCCGCACCACGAAGCCGCCGTCGACCGGCTCGTAGCGCACCTGCGTGAAGGTCATCGACTCGACCTCTTCGCGCAGGCCCAGGCCCAGCCACTGCCCGCCGGGGATCGCGGTCGGGCCGACCGGGTCGTCGGTGCCGAGCACCAGCAGCAGCGGCGGCGGGGAGAAGATGCCGTTGAGGCGGCCCGGCTCGGCGTCGCCGACGATCCCCAGCGTGACCGACGACGTCGCCGGCCGCACCACGGCGACCGGCTGGGTCGGTGTCGGGTCGAAGACGCTGCGCGCCACCAGCTGTGACCGGAAGGTGCCGGCCGCGCCGGTCGGCAGCACCGCGCGGCCGCCGAGCAACGCGACCTCGGAGATCGTGCCGGGCCCGGCAACCTCCACGTGCACCTCGACGCCCGCGGGGGTGCAGGTGATGACCGTGGCCTTGTCGCGCCAGGCCGACGTCGCCTGGTCGACCTCGAGCACCACCCGCGTCGCCGACTCCTCCACGACGCCGACGGTGCCGACGTCGTGGGTCTCGTCGCGCCCGTCGGTGCGGTCGACGGTGGCCAGCAGGGAGAGCCGGCCCCAGTCGGTCCCGTCGACGACGAGCCGGGCCGCGGCGCCCCGGCGTGGCAGGGTCAGCGTCCAGCGTTCGGCACGGACGACGAGCTCGTCGTCGGTCTCGGTGAGGGAGAGGTCAGGCACGCGGGCTCCGTCGGACTAGTGGGCGTGGTTGCGGATCAGCTCGGCGTAGGAGCGACCGGAGTCCTTCACGATGCGCTCGCCGGTGCGGTAGTCGACGTAGGTCAGTCCCATCCGGGGCCGGTAGCCCATCGCCCACTCGAAGTTGTCCATCAGCGACCAGTGCAGGTAGCCGCGCACGTCGGCGCCGGCGTCGACCGCCGCCTCGACGGCGAGCACGTGGTCGCGCAGCAGATCGGTGCGGCGCACGTCGTGCACACGGCCGTCGTGCGTGGGCGAGTCGCCGTAGATGCCGCCGTTCTCGGTGATGAACATCGGGGTGTCCGGGTAGTCCTCGTGCAGTCGCAGCAGCAGCCCGGTCAGCGACGACGGCACGACCTCCCACGACTCGTCGGTGCGGGGCACGTCGCCGCGCGGGCCGACGACCCGCCACGGGAAGGGACGTTGGGGGGTGACCTCGGCGTGTGCCATCACGCGCCGCGTGTAGTAGTTGATGCCGAGCCAGTCGCTGCGACCCGCGATCGCGTCGGCGTCGCCGGCCCGGATGAAGTCGAGGGGCTCGCCCAGCGCGCGCTCGTAGTGCTCCCACATGTCCTCGGGGTATCCCTTGGCGAGCAGCGGGTCGAGGAACCAGCGGTTGACGTAGCCGTCCGACCCCCGGGCGGCGGCGACGTCCTCGGCCGCGTCGCTCGCGGGATCGCAGGGGAAGAGGCTGAGGGCGCAGCCGGCCTTCGCGCCCGGGTGCCGGTGCAGCACGTCGGCGGCGACGCCGTGGCCGAGCAGCACGTGGTGGGCGGCGCGCACCGACTTGCCGAGGTCGGCGACGCCCGGGGCGTGCAGACCGAGGTGGTAGCCGAGCAGCGCGATGATCCACGGCTCGTTCTGGGTCACCCACCACTCCACGCGGTCGGCCAGCCGGTCGGCGACGGCCTCGGCGTACTCCGCGAAGGCGCCGACCGACTCCCGCCCGACCCAGCCCTCGTGGCTCATCAGCGCCTGCGGCATGTCCCAGTGGTTGAGCGTGATCATCGGCGTCACGCCGATGTCGAGCAGCGCGTCGGTGAAGCGCTCGTAGTGGTCCAGCGCGCGCGTCTCGACGCGGCCGCGCCCGTCGGGCAGCACGCGCGACCAGCCGATGGAGTAGCGGTAGGCCTGCAGGCCCAGCTCCTCGATCAGCGCAACGTCGTCGCGCCACAGGCGGTAGGAGTCGCAGGCCACCGACGCGTCGCCGCCGCCCTCGATCGCGCCGGGGAGGCGGGCGAAGGCGTCCCAGACGCTCTCGCCGCGGCCGTCGACGTCGAGGCTGCCCTCGACCTGGTGGGACGAGGTGGCAGCTCCGAAGAGGAAGCCGTCCGGGAAGGGCACGGGTCGCTCACTCCTGTCCGAGGTCGAGCAGCATCGGGTCGAGGTTGAATCCCTCCAGGCGGAGGAGGGGCGGTCGGTCCCCGGTCCAGGAGATCGCGAAGCTCCGCGACTCGCCCGGCAGCAGGGGGTTGGGGTCGCCGTGCACGGCGACCAGCCCGGCGTCGTACGCCGGGCGCGCGTCGGCCAGGGTCGGCCCGACCACCAGCGGACCGGTGAGCTGGGCGACCTCGACGACGGCGCGGTCGGGACCGGTGTGGGTGACGGTGGTCGCCACCGAGGCGCGGTCGAGGTCGAGCACCGGCGACCAGTCCGGCGCGGTGGTCAGCAGCTCGACGGTCCGGTCGAGCACGGTGCCGTCGGCCGCGGTCCAGCGCGCGTCCCAGCAGAGCACCGCACCGGCCGGAGCCGAGGCGGGCGAGACCGTCGCCCGCACGGCGGGCTCGCCGACCGAGGCCAGGTCGCGCCACCGCCAGCCGTCCACGGGCTTGCCGTCGTGGTCGACGAGGAGCAGCCGCAGCGTCGACCCGGTGGCGACACCGCCGGTCGACCACAGCCACAGGTCGGCGGCGGGTGCCGCGTCCGGCCAGGCGGCGCGGTCGACGCGCAGCGTCACGCGGTCGTCGGCGAACGCCCGCGTGACGGCGTGGTAGGCCGGCTTGGGCTCACCGAGGTGGTCGACGACCGCGGTGCACCAGGCGTTGGGGAACGACTCGGCGAGCTGCCACGGCAGCACCATCGAGCAGCGGGGCGACCGACGCCGCAACGCCTCCACGGCGTACCGGAGACCCGTGGCCTGGAGCAGCTGGCTGGCGCGCCGCACCGACGCGACGTCGGTGAGCCGGTGACCGAACGACTCCTGCACGAGCGGCTCGTTGTCCCACCACTCGCCGAGGTGGCGCATGACCGCGTTGGTGCGATCGAGCGGCCAGCGGTCGGCCTCGGGCACCAGCCGCTCGAACGAACGAGCGTTGGCCATCCCCTCGACCCCGAACTCGGTGTGGGCCAGCGAGGTCCGGGCGTCCCAGTGCGCGTGGTGGCCGTCGAGCCCCTGGTGCTCCCACGGTCCGTGCTCGTCGGCGCCGGCTCCGCTCGGCGAGCTCGGCACCCAGTGTCGGCCCGGGTCGAGCCGGGCGACCTCGTCGCGCAGCGCGGCCAGCACGGGCGAGGTCGACTCGTCGCAGGGGTGGCCGCCGTCGTCGAGCTCGTTGCCGCCGCCCCACATCAGCAGGCAGGGGTGCCGCCGGCGCGGAGGTACGACGACCCGCGCCTCCTGACGCATCATCGCGACGAAGCCGGCGTCGGTCGCCGGCGCGCTCTGGAAGCCCGAGCTCGACTGGGAGAACTCCTGCCAGACCAGCAGGCCGGCCTCGTCGCAGGCGTCGTAGAACTCCGGGGTCTCGAGCAGCCCGCCGCCCCACACGCGCAGCAGGCGGGCGCCCGACGCGGCGGCCAGCCCGACCAGGTGGCGGACCCGGTCGAGGGTGACCTCGCCGTGCAGGGCGTCGACCGGTGCCCAGTTCCAGCCGACGAGAGGGATGCGCTCCCCGTTGACCTCGACCGTGTAGGGCAGCGCGTCGGCGGGCGCACCCCGGTTGGGGAGCATCCGCACCGACCGGAAGCCGGTCCGTCCGGACCACGCCGCCGAACCGACGCCGGGGTGGCGCAGCGTCACCGTGTAGAGGGGTTGCTCGCCGTGCCCGCGCGGCCACCACGTCCGCGGTGCGGGCACGGCGAGCTCCACTGCGATGCGGCTCTCGTCCCGAGGACGGGCCGCCACCGACTCCTCGGCCACCACCGTGCCGTCGGGGTCGGAGACCGTGCAGACCAGGAGGTCGTCGTCGTACGTCGTGCCGTCGAGCCGCGCCTCGACGCGCACCCGCCCGCGGCCGTCGTCGAGGCTCGCCGCGAGCACGACGTCGTGGAGGTGCAGCCGCCCGACGCGCAGGCGCACCGGCCGCCAGAGGCCCTGGTGGGGCAGCCGCGGGCTGAAGTCCCACCCGTAGTTGAGTCGCGGGGCGTGCAGGCGCACGTCCTCGGTGCGGCCGACCTGCGGCACCGACGGCGGCACCGGGTCGACCACGACGGCCAAACGGTGCGGTCCGGGCCGACGCAGGAGGTCGGTCGCGTCGGCCCGGAGCTGGTGGAAGAGGCCGGACACCCGCCCGATCTCGGTGCCGTCGACGAAGACCCGGCCGCCCGGGTCCGCGCCGTCGAGCTCGACGACGACGCGGTCGTCGGGCCCGAGCGGCGGCACCTCGAGCGGGCGGCGCAGCACCCAGTGCCGGTCGGCGGTCCATTCGACGGCGCGACTGTTGCGCCCGACGTAGGGGTCGGGGACCTCGCCGGCGCGCACCAGCGACCCGACGACGGAGCCGGGCACGCGGGCGGGGTGCCAGCCGGGCGCGGCAGCGGCGGCCGTGGCCGCGTCGGCGACGTTGTTGCCGGCCGTGTTGTCGGGCTGGTGCAGCGGCTTGTCGACGTACCACTGCCAGGTCTGCCCGAGCGCCTCCCGCAGGGTCCAGCCGCCGGACAGGTCCGGGTGGGCCGCTTCGGTCACCCCTTGGACCCGGTGGTCGCGATGCCGTCGATGAACTGCCGCTGGCCGAGGAAGAAGAGGATGATCATCGGGATCGTCGTGATGACGCTCGCGGTCACGATGATCTCCCAGTGCCACTCACCGCCGAAGCCGAACTGGTCGACCAGCGTCTTCAGGCCGCGCGGCACCGTGAACGTGTCTTGGTCGCGCAGGTAGATCAGCGGCCGCATCAGGTCGGTCCAGGCCGCCTGGAACTCGAAGAGCAGCGTCACGATGAGCGCCGGCCTGCACAGCGGCACCGCCATCCGCCAGAAGATCGACCAGTGCCCGGCACCGTCGACCCGGGCCGCCTCGAAGACGTCGCGGGGCAGCCCGAGGAAGAACTGGCGGAGCAGGAAGACGTAGAAGGCACTGGCGAAGAGGTTCTGTGCCCACAGCGGATTGATCGTGCCGACCTGGCCCAGCGCGTCCCAGATCAGGTAGGTCGGCACCATGGTCACCGCCCCGGGCAGCATCATCGTCGCCAGCAGCAGCGCGAACAGCGCGTTGCGTCCGCGGAACCGGTAGTAGCTGAAGCCCCACGCCACCATCGCGCTGCTGATCGTGACCGTGACTGCCGCGAGCACCGTCACGATGACGGAGTTCATCATCCACAGACCGAGCGGCGCCTCGTTCCACACGTCGACGTAGTTGTCGAAGGTGAACGTCTGCGGGATCAGCTTGTTGTCGAACACCTCGCCGCGCGGCTTGAACGACGCGCTCAGCAGCCAGACGAACGGGTAGATGAAGACGATCGTGAAGGCGACCAGGCCGGCCCAGGCCAGCAGCATCTTCACCGTGATCCGGTGCGGCTGTCGCGGCGGCTTCGACGGCCCCGGGACGACGGCGCCCTGCGCGATCGTCTCGGCCTCGGGGGCGCGGGTGGCGCTCACGTGTTGTCACCGCCCTCGTAGTAGACGAACTTCTTGCTGCCCCAGAACTGCAGCGCCGTCACGACCATGACGATCACGAACATCAGCCAGGCCAGGGCCGAGGCGTAGCCCATCTGGAGGAACTCGAAGGCCTGCTGGAAGAGGTAGATCGCGTAGAACAGCGCGGCGTCGTTGCTGTACGTCGAGTTGCCGGCCCCGAAGAAGGCCGTGTAGGCCTCGGTGAAGGACTGCAGCGAGTCGATGGTGTTGATGATGACCACGAAGAAGATCGCCGGGCTGATCATCGGCACCGTGATCCGCCAGAAGCGCTGCCACGGGCTCGCGCCGTCGACCATCGCGGAGTCGTAGAGCTCCTGAGGCACGTTCTGCAGCGCCGCCAGGAAGATGATGATCGTGGCACCGATGGTCCACAGGCTCATCAGCACCAGGCCGGGCTTGACCCAGTTCGGGTCGGTGGTCCAGGCCGGACCGTTGATGCCGAAGATCCCGAGGAACTCGTTGATCAGGCCCTGCTGTCCGTTGAAGAGCAGCAGCAGGAGCACGCCGATCGCGACGGGGGGCGTCATCTTCGGCAGGAAGAACGCGGTGCGGAAGAAGCCGGTCGCGCGTGCCGCCTGCTTGAGCAGCGTCGCCAGCGCGAGGGAGACGATCACCTTCGCCGGCACCGACATCAGCGTGAAGACGAACGTGTTGCGCAGCGCCAGGCGGACCTTGTCGTCCTCGAGCATCTCCCGGTAGTTGTCCAGCCCGACGTACGTCGGCGGGTTGATGACGTCGTAGTCGGTGAAGGACAGGTAGGCGCTGTAGATCACCGGCCAGAGCGTGAAGACCAGGAACCCGATGATCCACGGACTGATGAACAGCAGCGCGGCTCGGGTGTCGGAGCGCTGCTGCGGGCTCGAGCGGCGGCGGCCCCGCCGCGGAGACCGCGAGGTCTCCGCGACGGGAGCGTCCAGCTGGGCTGACGACATGTCTTCCTTCTCAGTCGCTCATCCGGGTGATGGGGCGACGACCTACTCGTCGTCCCACTTGCCCCAGGCCTCGTCGAGGGCCGACTGGGCCTCGTCCTGCGCCTGGTCGAGCGCCTCCTGCGGGTCCTGCTGACCGTTGAGTACCCGGTTGACCGCGTCCTGCCACGCGGTCTTGAACTCCGCGTCGGCCGGGTTGGCCGGCAGCGCGAACGTGTGGTCGTTGGCCGCGTACATCGCCTCGACGCCCGTCTTCCACGGGTCCTCGTTCGCGGTGGTCATGGCCTGGATCTCGGCGTCCGCCTCGTCGTTGCCGGTGAGCACGCCCGTGAACGGCTTCTTGTCCTTGTTGCGCAGGTCGAGCCGGGCCTGGGCCGCGGCCTTCCAGGTGTCGACCGTCGTCATCTCCTTGGCGAAGCGGCACGCGGCGCCCGGGTTCGGCGAGCCCTTCGGGATCGCCCAGGCCGAGCCGGAGGAGAACGCGATCGGGTTGTTGTCGCGGTCCATCACCGTCGAGTAGGCCATCGGCGCGTCCGGCGAGACGTCGTTGACGACGTTGAGGTACCACTGCTCCATCGGCATCGCACCGAGGACGTCAGTGGCGAACTGGTTGCCCTCGCCGAAGAAGTCGGCCGAGTCGCGGTAGGCCTTCACCTTGGCGAAGCCGCCCTGCTCGTCGTAGATGCCGACGGCCCAGGTCAGCGCCTCGACGACCGCGGGGTCGTTGAGCTGGGCGGTGCGACCGTCCTCGGAGAGGATGTCGACGCCGTTGGCGTGCGCCCACAGCGGCAGGAACTCGGGCAGCTTGCTGTCGTAGCCGATGATCTTCAGCTTGCCGCCGGGAGCCGAGTACATCTTCTTGGCCGCCGCCGTCACCGCGTCCCAGTCGTGGCCGTCGACGTCGGCGACCGTCAGCCCGGCCTGGTCGAGCAGCTTCTGGTTGGCCTGGGTGAGCTGGACCTGGTTGAACTCCGGGATGCCGTAGATCTCGTCGTCGAAGGTGACCTGCGACAGCGCGGAGTCGTCGTACTGGTCGGTGTCGATGCCCTCGCCGTCGATGCAGTCGGAGAGGGGGAGGATCGCGCCGCGGCTGGCGAAGGTGCCGATCTGGTCGCGGTTGGCGTAGACGAGGTCAGGCGCATCGCCGGAGGCGACCGAGGCCAGGAATGCCTGGATGTCCAGGTCGCCCTCGACCAGCTTGACCTTGGCGCCGCCGAGCGCCTCCTCGGCGACGTCCATGCGGGTGGTGGCGATCTCGTCACCGGCGCCGAAGCCCATCGCGGTGATGCTGCCGCTGTAGCTCTTGTCGGGGTCGAAGCTGCTGGCCAACGTGTCGTCGCTGTCGTCGCTGGTTCCCGACGCACAGGCGGAGAGGGCGAGCAACGCCAGGGACGCCACCGAGGCAGCGGCAAGACGACTCTTCATGGGACCGTTCCTCCGGAGGGGTGAGAGGCGCGTTCCGCGCGCCGATTCAGGGTGCCTCGGTGTGGGCTGCGTGACCGCCATCACTGTGGCATCGATTCCATGTGAGAACGTACCCACACCCTCAGTGACGGTCAACACTTTCCGCGGAACTTGTTCCCAGACCGTGACGAACGACCTCGACGAAGCGCCGCGCGCCCGTCGACACGGACTCGAGGACCGGGACGTCGAGGGCCGCCGCGTCCCCGAGCGCGGCCGCCATCGACGCCTGGGCGAGCACGACGACGTCGGCGCCACCGACCGCGGACCGCACCGCGTCGGCCACGAGAGCGTCGTGCCGGGCGAGGTCGCCGGCTCCGCGCGCGACCGCGGCGCCCGCGACGACCTCGGCGGTGACCGTGACCGCCTCGTGCCGGGCGGCCATCCGCTGCAGCAGCCGCTCGGTGGGGCCCAGCGTCGACCAGAGCGTGGCGAGGACGGCGACGCGGCCGCCGGCCGCGGCCGCGGTGCGCACCGCCTCCTCGGCCATCGCCTCGTCGACGCGGACCACGGGCACGCCGACGTCCGCACCGACCGCCTCGGCGGCCTCGCCGATCGAGGAGCAGGTGACCAGCACGGCCTCCGCACCGCCCCCGACGAGGTGACGCACGTGGGTGCGCACGCGGTCCCGGACCACCTCGTCGACCCCGACGTCGATCGCGCGGGCGAGCAGCGACGGGTCGGCGACGTGGGTGAGCACGAGCCCCGGCTCGAGCCCCGTGAGACGGCCCTGGAAAGTGTCCGCCAGGGCGGGGACGGTGTGGAGCAGACCGGCGGCGGTCACCGCGCCTCCCGCCAGGGACGGGCGTGGGCGTCCACGACCTCGCAGAGCCGCTCGAGCCGCGGGACCGACACCTCGCGCAGGGCGGTCGCGAGGTCCGGCGTACCGACCAGGTCGGACCAGAGCGCACGCCCGGCGAGGAAGCCGCTCGCCCCCGCACGGCAGGCCGTCGTGACCGCGCGCAGGAAGTCGTCGCGGTCGACGCCCTGCGACAGCACGACCCACGGGCCGGTGATGTCGGCGGCGAGCTCGCGGCAGCGCGCCAGCAGCTCGTCGTCGCTCCCCCGCCCACCGGACGGCACCTGCACCTTGTAGAGGTCGGCGCCGACGGGCGAGAGCTCGCGGGCGGCCTCGCGGATCGCCTCGTCGAGGTCCCAGGTGCCGGCGGCCTCCTCGTCGGGTGTCGCCCGGACGACCGGTTCGAGCACCGACAGCACGCCCCGGGCGCGGGCCTCCTCGGCGAAGCGCCGGGCGAGGTCGACCCGCGCCGGCCGCAGCTCGTCGCGGCGCCAGATCACCAGCAGCTTGAGGGCGCTGACGCCGCCGAGGTCGGTCGAGAGCACGATCTCGTCGAGCGCGGTCTCCATGACCGGCCCGCCGTCCTCCTGCGTCAGCTCGTCCGCGGCGAGGATCAGCCCGCAGCCGTCGGGCAGCAGCCCCTCGTCGCGGACGCGCTCGAAGCCGTAGTGCCGGTCGACGAGGAAGCCGGAGGCCAGCGGCCCGAGAGCGCGGGCGACCTCGAGCTTGAAGTCGGTCAGCACAGGGTCGGCCGGGCGGCCGGCCCCCGCGTCGTCGAACATCGTGCGCAGGCTCTCGCGCTGGTCCATCGCCACCATCGCGAAGCCGCCGCCGGGGCGGGCGATCGCATCCAGGGTCACGCGGGGGGTCATGCGGGGGGTCATGCGGGGTCCTTTCGTCGTGCCTCGCGCACGAAGTCGGCGAGCACCGCGGCGTAGCGGTCCTCGTGGACGGGAAGGGAGTCCGTGGGCAGCGCCACGGAGCCGGGCTCGACGAGCCCGGCGCGCTCGGCCGCGACGATCGCCGCGCCGATCGCGACCGGTTCGTGCTGCGTGACGAGTCGGAGCGGCCGGGCGAGGACCTCGGCCTTCACCCGGGTCCAGTCGTCGTTGCGGGCGCCCGGTCCGCCGAAGACCACGAACGGCCCGGTCGCGGCGCCCGGGTCCAGCGACCGCCCGACCGCGTCCATCCAGCGGGTCTGCAGCGCGAGACCCTCGAGCAGGGCGCGCAGCCGGTCGCCGTCGGTCGCCGCGCCGAGGTCTCCGACGACCCGCAGCCGCGCGCCGGGGTCGGGGTCGGGGCACTGCCGGCCGCGGAGGTGGGGCAGCACGAGGAGGTCGCTCGGACCGTTTGGGAGCTCGACCGCATCCGGGTCGAGGCCCTGGTCGGCGACCCAGGCGGCGTACGCCGCTCCGGCGCTGCCGTTGCCCGCGAGCAGGGCCCGCCGGGCGCCGCCGACCGTCCGCACCAGGCTCATGCCGGCGGCGTGCACCGCCGCCCGCTCAGGCGCACCGTCGAGGACACGGAGCACGACCTCGGTGGTGCCGAGGGAGTTCGCGGTGTCACCGGGCGCGCTGACCCCGCTGGCGTGGGCGCCGACCTGGTGGTCGTGCCCGGCGACCACGACCGGGATGCCGGCGGCGCGGCCGACGGGCCGGTCGCTCACCACCTCGGGGAGCCCGACGTGGGCGACGCCGGCCAAGGCGAGCAGGTCGGCGTCCCAGGCGCTGTCGTCGAGGAGATGGGCGCCGGTGCGGCCCGCGAGCGTGTGGTCGGTGGCCAGCGTGCCGGTCAGCGCAAGGGCGACGAGGTCCGCGGCGCCGGCCCAGCGACGCGTCCGGCGTACGACGTCGGGATGCTCGCGAGCGAGCCAGGCCCACGTCGCGAGCGGCACCTTGGGGCTCAGCCGCACACCGGTGCGGGCGAAGAGGCCGACCGGGTCCAGCTCGGCGAGCGTCGGACTCAGCGGTCGCCGGGCGTCCCACGTCAGCAGCTCGGTCAGTGGCCGGTCGTCGGCGTCGAGCGGCACGCCGGTCTCGGCCATCGAGGCGATGCCGATCCCCGCGGCGCCGTCGGCCACCTCGTCGAGCAGTCGGCGCGCGACCGCCACGAGTGCGGCGGCGCCGGTCGGCGTGGGGGCGCGGCGGAGCTCCCGGACCCGTACGGGCCGGTCGGACGCGGGGTCGAGGTCCACGCCGACGGTCTTGACGTACGACGTGCCGAGGTCGAGGCCGGCGACGCGTACGACGGGTCCGGGAGCCACCACCCCAGTTTGTCCGAAACTGAACAGATTTGCCAAGGATGTGCGGATCTTGACATCTCGGGTGTCTGCGCCCTTGGATGACCCCGTGCGCTACACCGACGCCCCGGCCCGGCGACAGGAGCTGCTGGACCGGCTGGCCGCCGCGGGCTACGTCGCCTCCGCGGATGTCGCCGCCGCACTCGGGGTCTCGGAGATGACGATCCGCCGCGACCTGCGCCGGCTGGCCGACGACGGCCTGGCCCGGCGGGTCCCCGGCGGAGCGAGCCTCCCCGACGCGCGCGGGCCCGAGCCGTTCGAGACGCGCAGCGGCAGCGCCCGCCCGGCGAAGCGCGCGCTCGCCGAGGTCGCGGCCGCGCTCCTCACCGAGTCGAGCACGGTCGCCCTCGACGCCGGCACCACCGTCGCCGAGATCGTCGACCTCGTGCCCGAGGGCGTCGGCGTGGTCACCCACTCCCTTCCGGTCATCACGGCGTGCGCCGCGGCGGGCGGTCGAGAGGTCGTGGCGCTGGGCGGCTTCTACGAGCCGACCACCCGGTCGTTCACCGGCCCCGCCACCTGGAACGCCGTGCGTGAGCTGACCGTCGACGTCGCCGTGCTGTCCTGCTCCGCGCTCGACGACCGCGGCGTCTACTCCGCCAACCCCGTCGACGCCGAGATCAAGCGCGCGCTGATCGAGGTCGCCGACCGCGTGGTCGTGCTCGCCGACCGCCACAAGGTCGGGGCCCGGGCGGCCGTGCGCTTCGCCGCCCCGGAGGCCGTGCACGTGGTCGTGACCGACGCGGACCAGGAACTCACGGCGTACGCCGAGGTCGTGCGGGTCGATGCCTGAGCCGGGTCCGCTCCTGGGCGTCGTCGCCGACGACTTCACCGGGGCCTGCGACCTGGCCGCGACCGTGAGCCGGGCGGGCGTGCCGGCGACCGTGCTGCTCGACGCGACGGCCGCGGTGCCCACCGTGGCGTGCGTCGTCGTGGCGCTGAAGTCGCGCACGGCGCCGGTCGACGTCGCCGTGGCGGAGTCGGTCGCGGCCGCCCGCGCCCTGCGCGCGGCCGGCGCACGCTGGATCTACCAGAAGTACTGCTCGACCTTCGACTCCACCGACACGGGCAACATCGGACCCGTCGCCGACGCGCTCATGGACGAGCTGGGCGCCGCCACCGACCTGACGACGCCGGCGACGCCGGCGCTGGGGCGCACCGTCCATCGCGGGCACCTCTTCGTGGGCGACCGGCTGCTCTCGGAGTCACCGCTGCGGCACCACCCGCTGACGCCGATGACCGACCCCGACCTGGTGCGGGTGCTCGGCCGCCAGACCTCCCGGCCGGTCTCGCGTGGCGTCGTCGGGCCGGGCCACGTCGTGCTCGACGCGATCTCCGACGACGACCTCGACGCGCACGCGCGGCTGCTGCTCGAGCGGGCTGCCGCGGGGCACGTCGACCTCTGGGGCGGCGCCTCCGGGCTCGCCGCAGCGCTCGCCCGGGCGCTCCCCCGATCGGCACCGGCCGCGACGTCCGCGCCCGTCCCCGCGGGGCGGCGTCTGGTGATCGCCGGGTCGTGCTCGGAGCAGACCCGCGCGCAGGTGGCACACTTCCGCGGCCCGTCGTACCGCGTGGCGCCCGGCGACGTGTCCGGTGCCCTGGCCTTCCTGACCTCGACCGACGGGACCGCACTGGTCTACACGAGCGCGGCGCCCGCGGAGGTCCTGCCCGGTGCGGCCGCCGAGATCGAGGCCACGCTCGCCGCGATCGCCCGGCGCGCCGTCACCGAGCTAGGAGTGGCGCAGCTGCTGGTCGCCGGAGGCGAGACCTCGGGTGCGGTCTGCCGGGAGCTGCGGCTGACCGCCCTCGACGTGCGCGAGCACGTCGGTCCGGGGCTGGCCTGGTGCAGCCCGCTGCCCGACCCCGGACTGCGGGTGCTGCTGAAGTCCGGCAACTTCGGCGACGACGACCTCTTCGACGAGGCCTGGCTGTGAACCCGGCGCACGACGCGGTCGTCCGTGCCGCGCGGCGGCTCGCCGACCGGGGTCTCTCCCCCGGCAGCTCGGGCAACCTCAGCGTCCGCGTCGGCGACGAGCTGGTGATCACCCCCACCGGGATCGGGTTCGCGGACGTCGCCTCGTCGGACCTCGCCGTGGCACCGGTCGAGGGGGGTGCTGCCTCCGCGGGGCGTCCGTCGAAGGAGCTGCCGCTGCACCGCGCGGTCTACGCGCGCCGACCCGACGCCGGTGCCGTCGTACACCTGCACGCGCCCTGGTCGGTCGCGCTGTCCTGCCTGCCCGCGTCGTACCGACCGTGGCTCACGCCCTACCAGGTCGCCAAGGTCGGCCCGCTTCCGCTCGTGCCCTACGCCCTGCCCGGCTCCGCCGCGCTGGCCGACGCCGTGGCCGAGCGCGCCGCCGACGCCGCCTGCCTGCTGCTCGCCAACCACGGCAGCATCGCCGCGGCCGCGTCGCTCACCGCCGCCGTCGACGCCGCCGAGGAGCTCGAGGCCGCCGCGCGGCTGCTGCTGACGGTACGGGAGCTGCCGTACGCCGAGCTCGCCGCGCCGCAGGTCGAGGAGCTGCGCACCCGGCTCTGAGGCCCGGTCTCAACCGCCGAGCAGGCCGTCGACATCGGGCAGCTGGTCGAAGCGGGAGAACGTGCCCGCTTCGGCGATCTCCGACGCGGCCTGGAGGAACCCGCCCCAGGCCGTGCGCGCGAGCGTGCCGCCGACGCTGATCCGCCGCACCCCCAGCCGCGCCGCCTCGGCGACGGTGATGAAGGGCGCGTTGACCAACAGGTTCACCGGCTTGGGCGCCACCGCCGCGACGATCGCCGAGATGTGGGCGTGGTCGTCGATCCGCGGAGCGTAGAGGCAGTCGGCGCCGGCCTCGGCGTACGCGCGAAGCCGACGGATCGTCTCGTCGATGTCCGGGCGCCCACACACGAATCCTTCGCTGCGGCCGGTGAGCACGATGCCGGTGCCGCTCTCGTCGATCGCCTGCCGGGCAGCCGCGATCCGCTCGACGGCCAGCTCGAACTCGAACAGCGGCTCCGCCTCGTCGCCCGTCGAGTCCTCGATCGAGAGTCCGGCGATCCCCGTCTCCGCGGCCATCCGCACGTTGGTCGCCACGTCGGCGGGGTCCACCGCGTAGCCGCCCTCGAAGTCCGCGTTGACCGGCACCCGCACCGCGCCCGCGACGAGGCGCAGATGGTCGAGCACCTGGTCACGCGCGACCTGGGCGTCGGCCCGACCCAGCGTCCACGCCATGCCGGAGCTGGTGGTGGCCAACGCCTGGAACCCCAGCTGCTCCAGAGCCCGGGCGCTCCCCGCGTCCCACGGGTTCGGCATCACGAAGCACCCCGAGGAGTGCAGCCGCTGGAACTCGGCGATCCGATCCTCGGGCATGTCCACCACCACCTCTTCGGCCACTCGGTCCGGCAACCCCACGATTCTCGCGGACCCACCGCCGGCGCGCGACCCATGGCCCGGACCTGCTGCCGCACCTCTCACGTCCGGCGGTGGAACTGGACCTTCCCGGTGGGGAGGTAGGTGGTGTCGTAGCTGGGGTCGTGGGCGCGGTTGTGGTGCCAGTGGCAGAGGCTGACGCCGTTGTCGAGGTTGGTGGTGCCTCCGTCGGTCCAGCGGGTGCGGTGGTGGGCGTGGAGTCCGGTGGTGTGGTCGCAGCCCTCGGCGGTGCAGCCGTGGTCGCGGAGGAGCATCGCGACCCGCTGTGCTTCGGTGAAGTACCGCCGCTTCCTGCCCAGGTCCAGCGGGAGGGAGTCGCCGCCGAGGACGACGGGGATGATCCCGGCCTCGCACGCGAGCCGGCGCGCCTGTGCGGGGCTGATCTTCTCCCCGGTGTCCAGGACACAGGCCTTCTCGAGCCGGCCGAGGAGGACGTCGAGGTCGATCAGCACGGTCACCGTCGCGTTGACGCCGCCGATGTGCGGCAGCTGGTCGGTGGGGTAGCGCTCGATGAGCTCGCACAACGCCTCCCCGAGCGCCTCCGGGGTCGGCCGGCGCTCCACACCCGCACCGGCGCCGTGGGTGGCGGCCTGGTGCTTGGGTGCGGTGATCGCGCTCAGCGCCTTCTTCAGCGCGGCGGCGTGGTAGGTGGGGATGGTGAAGGTCCCGTGGGCCTGGCCCTGCCCGTCGTCGTACAGGGTGAACCGGCACGCCTTCGCCGCGGCGTTCTCCTCGGCTTCGAGTTGGGCGGCCTCGTGGGCGTCGGCCTCCTCGGGCGCGATCACCTCGTAGAGGTGCCGGCCCAGGTGGTTGAGCGCCTTCGCGTCGTGATCGCGGGCCTGGGCGAGCAGATGCTGCTCGGCCCTGGCCAGTGTCTCGGCGTCGAGGGTGTCGGGGAGCCGGTCGACCCAGCGCAGGATCACCCGCGCCTGCTCGACCAACACCCGTCCGGCTGCGAGGGCATCGCGGGTCAACGAATGGGCCTCGAGGTCGTGGCCGAACCGGACCGCACGGTGTGCCTCTGCGCGGGTGGTCTTGGTCTGGTGGGCGAGCCAGTTCGCCGCCGAGGAGGCGCCGACCTCGGAGCCGATGTGGAGGTCGTCGGCGTGCGCGGCGACCCGGGCCTCGAGCTCGGCCAGTCTGGCCTTCGCGCGGGTCAGCGCGGTCAGGGTCTGGCCGGTCTCGGCGGGGTCCATGGACCACACCGAGGCGTCGGTGACGGCATCGAGCTCGGCGTGGACGTGCGCGACCGCGGCACTGACCCGGTGTCGGGGTGTCGCGATCGCTGTCATGGGTCCACTCAAGCACCGGCCACCGACACTGCGAGGCTCAGAACCCGCTAATTCACAGGGGTCTGGGTCGGCGGACTCATGCGGTGGTCGCAACACCCTCGAGCGGGAGGGGTTGGTTGGGATGCCGGCTGGTCGTCCGCGTGCGCCACGGGAGTGGGAGTTCCGGTTCTGGGCAGGGATCCGGATGGGGCTCTCACGCGACGATGCGGCGGCGCATGCCGGCGTGTCGCACGCGATGGCTCTGCGCTGGTTCAACGATCGTGGCGGAGTGATGCCAGTTGCGTCGGCGGGCGCGCGGACCCGCACGTTGAGCTTCGCCGAGCGCGAGTTGATCGGTGTCCTGCGGGCCGCTGGCATGGGTGTGCGGGCGGTCGCCCGCGAGCTCGGTCGCGACCCTGCCACGATCAGTCGCGAGCTTCGACGAGTTCGGCTCCCCAAGGGGCACTCGGTGCGGGTGGGCTACCGTGCGTCGGTCGCCCAGGCCGACGCGGATGTGAAGGCGCGTCGACCCAAGCCGGCGAAGCTGGCCACCAACCTGCCGCTGCGTCGCGAGGTCCAAGACAGGTTGGGGAAGAATCACAGTCCTGAGCAGATCGCGGCCAGGCTGCGCGAGGACTTCCCCGACGATCCGGAGATGTGGGTGTCGCACGAGACGATCTACCAATCGCTCTACGTCCAAGCCCGCGGCGGACTCAAGCGGGAACTAGTCAAGCACCTGCGCACCGGACGCGGCACGCGTAAGCCCCGTTACACCGGGGAGAAGCGGCGCGGCCGGCTCCCGAACATGGTGAACATCTCCGAACGACCCAAGCAGGTCGAGGACCGTGCCGTGCCCGGCGATTGGGAGGGCGATCTGATCCTCGGGTCGTTGGCGTCCGGGTCCGCGATCGCGACCATGGTCGAGCGGGTCACCGGCTTTACGATGCTGCTGCACATGTCCGGTGACCGCAGCGCGGAGTCGGTCGCGGCAGCGATGGTGGCCAAGATCCCGCAGCTGCCCGAGCTGCTGCGACGATCGCTGACCTGGGACCAGGGATCGGAGATGGCCAAGCACGTCGAGATCGCCGGGGCCACCGGGCTGAAGATCTACTTCTGCGACCCGCACTCGCCCTGGCAGCGCGCGATCAACGAGAACACCAACGGCCTACTGCGTCAGTACTTCCCCAAAGGCACCGACCTGTCCCAGTGGGGACCTGGCTACCTCGACCTCGTCGCGTCCGAGCTCAACGCCCGACCACGCAAACGCCTTGGCTGGCGCACACCCGCCGAGGAGCTCGAACGGCTACTGTCCGAACAGTCAGATCCACCGGGTGTTGCATCCACCGGCTGAATCCGCCGTCACGAACAGGTCACGATCCAGTGTCTCGTCCACACCCGGACCGACGTCCTGTGGAGGGGGCGCCTTCCTCAACCACCGTGTGTCCCGACCGCAGGTCGGCGTCCTTCCGATAGGCGCCCAAGTCGTCCGGAGACAGGGCGGTCAAGGGCGCGAAGCGGCGAAGCGAACCCTTGACCGCACTGGCGGAGGACGAATACTGGCGCCGCCGGGAGGACGCCAACAATCGCTGTCTCCGGGGGCACCGCGCCCGGCCCGACGTACCCGACCACCCCTGCGGTGGTTTCGAGACAGGCGCCGGGGCGCCTTCCTCAACCACCGTGCCCGTCGTTTCGAGACAGGCGCCAGCGCGCCTTCCTCAACCACCGCAGCTGGGGGCGAGGCGGCGCCTTCCTCAACCACCGTGCCTCCGACCGACCCGCAGCGTGACGACCTGGAACGGCCCGAGGTCGAGCGTGACCACGTCGCCGTCGACGGTGAGCGGCGCGAGGGCGGCGACCTCGGCGTCGGATCGCTCGTGCAGGTCGACGACCTCCACGGAGGCGTGGTCGAGGCCGAGCCGCAGTCGCGCGGACGTGCGCCCGCCGAGCGACTCGTAGAGCCGCACGACGACGTCGCCGCTGCGGTCCTCGGCGAGCTTGACCGCCTCGACGACCGCGGCACCCGACTCGACCACGACCAGGGGGGCGACGTCGGCGCCGGGCGCGGGGCGCAGCGGCAGGTTGATCCGGTAGCCCTCGCGCACCGCGTCCGCGATGTCGGCGCCGGGCACCAGCGCGTAGCGGAACGTGTGGGTGCCGCGGTCGGTGCCGGGATCGGGGAAGTTCGGCGCGCGCACCAGCGACATCCGCGCGGTCGTGGGCGACGGCCCGCGGCGGTCGCCGGAGCCGGCGCGCGTCACGTCGTGGCCGTAGGTCGTCGCGTTGACGAGCGCGACGCCATACCCGGGCTCGCCGACGTGCAGCCAGCGGTGGGCACAGATCTCGAAGCGGGCGGCGTCCCACGAGGTGTTCGTGTGCGTGGGTCGGTGGACGTGTCCGAAGCCGATCTCCGAGGTCGACCGGTCGGCGTGCACGGCCAGTGGGAACGCGGCCTTGAGCAGGGTCTCGCGATGCTGCCAGTCGACGGTCGTCTCGAGCTCGACCCGGCCGGCGCCGGGCGCGAGGCGGAGCCGCTGCTCGAAGGTCGACGGCCCCTCACGTCGTACGACGAGCACCTCGGCCGCGCCGTCGTCGGCCACCGAAGCCAGCACCGAGTCGGCGGCGACGAGATCGGTGCACCGCGCCCGGTAGTGGGGCTCGATGTCCCACGCGTCGAACTGCGTGGGGTGGTCGGGGTGCAGCTGCAGCAGGTTGGCCGGGCCGGCCAGCACCTCGCGGCCGGCCCGCAGGTCGAGCACCGACACCAGCACCCCGGCGGCGTCGAGGCGCAGTTGCAGGACGCCGTTGTCGATCACGATCCCGTCGTCGGAGCGCTCCAGCGAGACCTCGCCAGAGGCCGCGACGACCGGACCCGCCGAGAGGGCGGGCACGCCGTCGACCTCGAACGGCGCGGCGTTGAACGCCACGTCACCGGTGCCACCGAGGGCGGAGACCGCCGATCCGATGATCCCCTCGAGCGACGACGCGAGGTCGGCGTACACGGTGCGGGCCTCGCGGTGCACCCACGCGATCGAGCTGCCCGGCAGGATGTCGTGGAACTGGTTGAGCAGCGCCGCGCGCCAGATCCGGTCCAGCTCGTCGTAGGGGTACGCCGCGGCCGCGCGCACCGCCGCGGTCGTGGCCCAGAGCTCGGCCTCGCGCAGCAGGTGCTCGGTGCGCCGGTTGCCCTGCTTCATCGCGACCTGGCTGGTGTAGACGCCGCGGTGGAACTCCAGGTACATCTCCCCGGACCACACCGGCGCATCCGCGGCGTACTCCTCCTCGGCGGCGGCGAAGAACTCGGCGGGGGTCTCGACCGCGACCCGCGGCAGGCCCTCGAGGTCGGCGAAGCGCGCGGCCCGGTCGAGCATCTCGCGGGTGGGTCCGCCGCCGCCGTCGCCGTACCCGAACGGCAGCAGCGACCGGGTGGCGGCACCGCTCTCACGGAACCCGCGCTGGCCGCGCAGCAGCTCTTCGGCGGTGACCTCGGCGCTGTAGGTGTCGCCGGGCGGGAAGTGGGTGAAGACGCGGGTGCCGTCGATGCCCTCCCACCAGAAGGTGTGGTGGGGGAAGTCGTCGGTCTGGTTCCACGACATCTTCTGCGAGAGGAACCAGCGCGCCCCGGCCAGTCGAGCCAGCTGGGGCAGCGAGGCGGTGTAGCCGAACGAGTCGGGCAGCCACACGTCGCGGCACTCGACGCCGAGCTCGTCGCGGAGGAACCGCGCTCCGTGGACGAGCTGGCGCGCCATCGCCTCGCCGCCGGGCAGGTTGGTGTCGGCCTCCACCCACATGCCGCCCGCGGGGACGAAGGTGCCGGCGGTGACGGCGGCGCGGATGCGTTGCCAGAGCTCCGGGTAGTGCTCCTTCATCCAGGCGTACTGCTGGGCCGAGGAGCACGCGAACCGCAGCTCGGGGCGGGTCTCCGCGAGCGCGACGACGTTGGAGAACGTGCGCGCGCACTTGCGGATCGTCTCGCGCACCGGCCAGAGCCACGCGGAGTCGATGTGGGCGTGACCGACCAGGGAGACCCGGTGTGCGCTGGGGTTGGCCGGTGCCGCCAGGAGCGGCGCGATCGCCGCGCGGGCGGCGGTCGCTTCGGCAGGGACGTCGTCGAGGTCGAGCCGGTCGGCCATCCGCACCAGGCCGACCAGGATCTGCTCGCGCCGTGGGTCGCCCTCGGTCAGCCGGTGCGCGAGGTCGAGCAGCACCTCCACGTCGATCGAGAGGGCGCGCGCCTCGTCGTCGATGACGACCAGATCGGCGCGGTTGAGCCGATACAGGGGCGCCGAGCCGGCGGTCGACCGCTCGCCGAGCGAGGTCGGGGTCGTGCCGCGCAGGGTGGGGTTCGAGGCGGCCTCGACGTAGACGCCGACCCGGCCGTCACCGTCGAGCGGCACGTACGTCGTGCGCGGCTCCACGCCCTTGATGATCGAGCCGTCCGCGCGGTGGGCGAGGCCCTCGGCCTGGAAGCCCGGCCCGCCACCGCTGAAGCCGAGGTCGACGACGAGCTCGGCCGACCGCCCGCGCATGCGTTCGGGCACGTCACCGGTCAGGCGGAACCAGGTGGTGCCCCACGGCGGTCCCCACGGCATGCCGACGGCGCCCGGCTCGTACGCGCGCGCGACGGCCTCCGCGAACGGCACCGGCTCGCCGGGGAGCTGGGTCCAGGTCACGTCGAGCGGGTGGGTGTCGACCTCGGCGGCCGCCCGGATCCGGGCGAGGACGCGGACGAGGCGGTGGCGCTCGTCGTACAGGTTGCGGTGCACTCGCTCATGCTCCCGTCGCGGTGAAGGTGGTGTCGAACGTTCGTCGAGCGAGGTCGGCGCGCAGCTCGGCGCGGTGCTCGCCGCGCGTCCAGGTCAGCACGAGCACGCCGTGACCGTCGGCCGCGCACGCGAAGGTGCCCGCGAACGCCGGGTGCTCGCCACGGGCGCGGATCAGCCCGAGCTGACGTCGTACGACGTCGCGGTCGAGCGCGGCCTCGATCTCCTCGGTCGAGTAGCGGTGCCGGTTGATCTCGCGGCCGACGCCGGTGGCGCGGAAGAGGTCGACGTCGTTGCTGCCGGCGAGCAGACCGACGTAGTAGACCTGCGGGCGGCCGGGCGTGAAGAGCTGGAAGGCCCGGGCGAGCAGGTAGGCCTCGTCGTCCTCGCCGAGGACGCTGTAGAAGGTGGAGTTGACCTGGTGCGGCAGCGCCGCCCAGGCGACCGCCGTCGAGGCCCGCGCGGACTCGCCGTCGGTACGCCGGGCGGCCGCGTCGAAGACCGCGCGCATGTCGTCGTCATCCATCAGGCCCGGCCACTCGCGGGCGGGGCCGGCGTCGACGACGCCGATGCCGTCGTGGGTGTCGAGCACGGTGATCGCGTTCTGCGGGCGGACCCGCAGCCACTCCTCCAGGCGCGCCGTCTCGCCGGTCTCGAGCGCGTGCAGCAGCAGCGGCGGGAGCGCGAAGTCGTAGACGAGGTCGGTCCTGGCGGCGACGGCGGCCTGCTGGCTGTGGTGGGCGTGCACCTCAACGAGCACCTCGAGCCCCTGCTCATGCGCCAGCGCAGTGATCTCCTCGACGAACGACAGCGTCTCGTCGGTCATGAAGCTGTCCGTGCCGGCGGTCTTCACGGCGTAGCCGACCGCGTCGAGACGCACCGTGCGCACCCCGCCCTCGGCGAGCGTGCCCATGACGCGGACGAGGTGGTCCCGTGCCACGGGATGCCGGACGTCGAGGTCGACCTGCGACGGCAGGAACGTCGTCCACACGAGCCGGCGGGTGCCGTCGCCCATCTGGTACGGCGTGAACGGCAGCCCGGCGCGCGGACGGTAGAACGCCGTGATGCCGGCCTCCGTCCCGCCCTCGGGGAAGACCGTGTCGAAGGTGAGGAACATCCCCGCGTGCGGAGAGTCCGCGCCGCGCGCCAGCCAGTCGCGGAACTCGGCGGAGTCGGCGGAGACGTGGTTGACGATCACGTCGGCGGTGACGTCGAGGCCGCCGTCGCGCATCGCCTGCACGTCCGACCAGTCGCCGAGGCGTGGGTCGACGACGGTGTGGTCGACCGGGTCGAAGCCCGCGTCGGCGCCGTCGTACGGCGTGAAGAACGGCAGGACATGGACGCCCTCGAAGACGGCCAGCGGCCCCTCGGTCAGCAGCCGCCGCAGCCCGGCGAGATCACCTCCGAACCGGTCGGCGTAGGCGAGCAGGTGGACCCCGTGACGGGCCTCGGGTCGATCGGTGTGTGACATCGATCCCACAACGTAGTCGGTCCCCTCCCGGTCCGGCAACGATCACGCCTAGGGTGTCGGCCGTGAAGGTCACCGTCATCGGCGCAGGTTCGACGTACACCCCCGAGCTGGTCTCCGGACTGGCCGCCCAGCGGTCGCGCCTGGCCGTCGACGAGCTCGTGCTCATGGACATCGACGCCGAGCGGCTCCAGGTCGTGGGCGGGTTCGCGCAGCGGATGCTTGCCCACCAGGGACTCCCCACCGACGTCCGGCTCACCACCGACCGCACCGACGCCGTGCGCGACGCCGACGCCGTGCTGGTGCAGCTACGCGTCGGCGGGCAGGCAGCGCGGCTGGCGGACGAGACCTTCCCCCTGGAGTGCGGCTGCCTGGGCCAGGAGACCACCGGCGCCGGCGGGCTCGCGAAGGCCTTGAGGACGGTCCCGGTGGTGCTCGACATCGCCGACGAGGTGCGGAGGATCGCCAAGCCCGACGCGTGGTTCATCGACTTCACCAACCCGGTGGGCATCGTGACGCGCGCGCTGCTCGACGCCGGCCACCGGGCGATCGGGCTGTGCAACTACGCGATCGGCGTGCAGCGCTGGATGGCGCGGCTGCTCGAGGTCGATCCCGTCCGCGTCGACGTCGACCCCGTCGGCCTCAACCACTTCTCGTGGATGCGTCGGGTCTTCGTGGACGGCGAGGACGTGCTGCCCCGGCTCCTCGACGAGCGCATCGACGAGCTGCTCCAGCGCTCGCCGTTCCCCGAGCACCTCGTGCGGATGCTGGGCGCGCTTCCGTCGTACTACCTGCGCTACTACTACTTCCACGACGCCACCGTCGCCGCGCAGCGGGCGGAGCGACCGCGCGCTGCGGTGGTCGCCGACCTCGAGGCGGAGCTGCTCGAGCTCTACCGGTCGCCCGACCTCGTCGAGAAGCCCGCGCAGCTCGAGCATCGCGGCGGTGCGTTCTACAGCGAGGCGGCCGTCGACCTGCTCGCGTCGCTGCACGCCGACGAGCCGACCACCCACGTGATCAACGTGCGCAACGACGGCCTGATCCCCGGGCTCGCCGACGACGACGTCGTCGAGACGCGCTGCCTGGTCAGCCGGACCGGGGTCGAGCCGCTGCCGCAGCCCCAGGTGCCGCCGGTCATGCTCGGCGCGATCCAGCACGTGAGCGCCTACGAGCGGATCGCCGCGCGCGCCGCGCTCTCGGGCGACGAGGACGACGTACGCCGCGCCCTGCTGGCGCATCCGCTCGTCGGCCAGTGGGAGCTGGTCGAGCAGCTCCTGCCCCGGCTCCTCGAGACCAGCGCCGCGCACCTGCCACGGTTCGCGCGATGACCGGACTCGTCCTCGGGGTCGACGTCGGCAACTCCAAGACGCACGTCGCGGTGGCCGACAACGCCGGGGTCGTGGTCGGCGCGGCCGCGGGGACCGGCTGGATGTCGGGCGACCTGACCGTCGACACGGCCGTCGACCACGTCCTCGGTCTGGTCGAGCGGGCCTGCGGACGGCGTACCGGCTTCGACGCAGCGGCGATCGCGATGGCAGGACTCGACCTGCCAGAGCAGGAGCGGGAGATGGCCGACCGCTTCGCCGCCGTCGCGCCGACCGGACGGTCGTCGGTCGTCAACGACACCTTCGCCCTGCTCCGCGCGGGATCGCCGACCGGCGAGGGCATCGCCGTCGTCGCCGGGGCGGGGATCAACTGCGTGGGCGTGCGCGGCGAACGCGTCGCCCGGTTCCACTCCCTCGGGCGGCTCAGCGGCGACTGGGGCGGTGGGTACGACGTCGGGGCCGAAGCGCTGGCGCTCGCCTGCCGGGCCGAGGACGGCCGCGGCGACGCCACCGCGCTCGAGCGGCTGGTGCCCCGCCACTTCGGCCTCGATCGGCCACTCCAGGTCAGCGAGGCGGTGCTGGCCGGCACGATCCGGCAGGACCAGGTGCTCGACCTCTGCCCGCTGGTCTTCACCGCGGCCACCGACGGCGACGCCGTCGCGCGGTCGCTCGTCGAGCGCCAGGCCGAGGAGGTGGTGGCGTTCGTGACGACCTCCGTACGCCGACTCGGGTGGGAGTCGGGCCCGGTGCCCGTCGTGCTCGGCGGCGGGCTGCTGCAGTCGCGCAACCCGGTGCTCCTCGACGCCATCTGCACCTCGCTCGACGACCGGCTCGAGGTCACGGTCAGCGACGAGCCGCCCGTGGTCGGCTCGCTGCTGATGGCGCTCGACCTGCTCGGCGTACGCCCCGCCGAGCGCAGCGGCCTGGCCACGGGACTGCGGTCCCGCCTGGGTTGACGATCGCCGGCCCGCGTCTGACATTTGTCGCCGCCGATCGACGACATCCGCCCCTGCACCCGCCCCGGTCGCGTTCCTAGCGTGGACGCACCGCCTCATCGGGAGGCGACGAAGGAGGAGTGAGATGGGTCAGCTGGTCGGAGAACAGGTGCAGGAGCGATCGCGATCGTGGCGGGAGGACCTGCCGGTGGCCGCGGTCGCGGCCGTGGCATCCGGGCTCGGGTGGGCGGTGGCCCGCCTGGCCGGGTCGGACCTCGCGGTGCAACCCGGGTCGGAGACCCAGCACGTGGGCGTGGTCTCGGTCCTCGTCACCGCGGTCGTCGTGACGATGGTCGCGGGGTTCCTGCTCCGGGCGCTGGAGCGGCGTACGCCGCGCGGGCGGCTCATCTGGACCTGGGTGGCGGTCGGGGTGCTGCTGGTCTCGCTGCTGATGGGCCCGCCGGCAGCGACGTCGCTCGCCGACGGGCTCGTGCTCGCCGGGCTGCACGTCCTGGTCGGGGCGATCGTCGTCATCGGTGCGCTGCGCCGCCAGGCGTCGTAGCGTGAACGCCGTGTGGAGGCGCATGCGGTGCAACTGGCGGCGCAACGCGTCCGTGCTCGTCTGGGCGATCCTGCTGCTGCTCGGACCGATCCTCGACGTCCACGGCACCCCCGGCGAGGTCGCCGTCCAGGTCGTGTTGATCCTCGCCATCGCTGCTTCGGCCGTCGTCGCGGGTGCGACCGGAGGACCACCCTGGCGCTCCGCCGTGCCGTACGTCGCGCTGGCGACGCTCGCGGCGGCGACGATCGGCGGCGCCGCTCTGGGCAACAGCCAGTGGCTGTCGACCTGGGTCCTGCTGGCCAACGCGCTCGCTGCCGTGCTGCCGCGTCGCGCGCTCGTGGTCGGCGTGCCGGTGACCGTGCTGGCCTCGATGTGGGCGGCATGGCGCATCGAGCCGCACGAGTGGGACCGGGTCTGGGCCGAGGGCCTCGTGGTGCTCCTGGCCGGCGTGGCCAGCGCGGCGTTCGCGGCGCTGATCGACACCGTGGCCGAGCTCCGGCGTACGCGCCGGGAGCTGGCGCGGGCGGCCGTGTCCGAGGAGCGTGAGCGGTTCTCGCGCGACCTGCACGACCTGCTCGGCCACACCCTCTCGGTCATGGTGGTCAAGGCCGAGGCGGTCCGGCGGCTCGCCGATCGCGACCCGCAGGCAGCCGCGGCGCACGCCGCCGACATCGAGCAGATCGGTCGACGCGCCCTGGTCGAGGTCCGTCAGGCCGTCGACGCCATGCGCGCCCCGACGCTCGACGAGGAGCTCGACGGTGCGGTCACGGCGCTCAGCTCTGCCGGGATCTCCGTCACCCTCGACCGCGACAGCGTCGTCGCCGCCGACCGGGCCGCCGACGTGCTCGCCTGGGTGGTGCGTGAGGGCGCGACCAACGTGCTGAGGCACTCGGGGGCGTCGACCTGCCGGATCGAGATGGCCGAGCGGGACGACGGGGTCGCGCTCGTGATCAGCGACGACGGCGTCGGGGCGCCGAGCACTCCGGGCGACCGCCCGGGTGGCCTCGCCGGACTGCGTGATCGCGTCACGGCCGCCGGTGGCGAGCTGCGGTGCGGATCCGTCGAGGACGGTGGCTTCCGGCTGACCGCCACGATCCCCGGAGGCCGCCGATGACGCGGACGATCCGGGTCCTGCTCGCCGAGGACCAGACCATGATGCGCGGCGCCCTCGCCGTCCTGCTCGAGCTCGAGGACGACATCGAGGTCGTCGCCCAGGTCGCCGACGGGAGCGCCATCGTGCCGACAGCACTGGCGACGGATCCCGACGTGGCACTGCTCGACATCGAGCTGCCCCACCTGTCCGGGCTCGACGCCGCCGTCCAGCTGCGCGACGAGCTGCCGACCTGCCGAGTGGTCATCGTGACGACCTTCGGGCGACCGGGCTACCTGCAGCGGGCCATGTCGGCCGGCGCCGCAGGCTTCCTCGTCAAGGACGGGCCGATCGAAGGGCTGGCCGACGCCATCCGCCGCACCGTGGCGGGTGAGACCGTCGTTGACCCGGAGCTCGCCGGCCGGGCACTCAGGATGGCGCCCAGCCCGCTCACGGCGCGCGAGCGCGACGTGCTCGCGGCCGCCGAGCAGGGCTCGTCGGTCGCGGACATCGCCACCCTCCTCCACCTGTCGGCGGCGACGGTCCGCAACTACCTGTCCGACGCGATCGGCAAGACCGGCACGCGCAACAAGACCGAGGCGGCCCTGCTGGCCCGCAGGAACGGCTGGCTCTGACCGGATCGCTCGTGACGATGCGATGACTTCGGCCTGTCTCGCCGGTCCACAGGGAGTACCCGTTCTCAGGCCGAAGGAGCGCACCATGGTGCAGGTCAGCAGCAACACGTCGAACGCAGGCGCCCGACATTGAGCGCCGGGAATCCATTGGCGCGCAGGATGTTCGAGCTCGTCGAGCCGATCGGGGTGATCCCCTACTCGGCCGACGAGCCCAACGAAGCGATGTTCGCACTCGGCTTCACCGACTACTGGGACACCTACTTCGCCGGCCGGGCCGCCCCGCTGGGCCGCTCGGTGCCCGCGGACGTCGTCCACGCGCTCTTCTACAACTTCGCCCCAGGTGAGGTCGCCCGCCACATTCCGAAGGTCTGGGGCACGACCACCCCGGACGCGGCGCTCGCCGCCCGGCAGGAGGGCTGCGCCAACGCGCTGCGCCGGATCCTGGGTGACCTCGTCGACTCGCCCGACTTCGCGCGGGCCGTCGAGCTGCTCAGCAGGGCAGCGACCAGCGCCCCGCTCGAAGGGCGTCCCATGTACGCCGCGCTGCGTACGCTCCCCCTGCCGGAGGAGCCGGTGGCCCGCCTCTTCCACGCCGCCTCGCTGCTGCGTGAGCACCGCGGCGACGGCCACATCTCCGCCCTCATGACCGAGGGCATCGGCGGCCTCGAGGCGCACGTTCTGGTGGCCCTCGACCTGGGGATCCCCGCCCCGACGTTCGGCCGGATCCACCACCTCCCGTCCACGCTGCTGACCGACCTGGTCGACGGGATGAAGGCGCGGGGACTCGTCGAGGACGAGGCGACGTTCACCCCGGCCGGCCGCCGGACCAAGGACCGTGTCGAGGCGCTGACCGACCGCCTCGCCCTCGCGCCGTACGAGATCCTCGATCCGCGCGAGGTCGACGAGCTCATCGCCGCCCTCGAACCGCTCGCACGCAGACTCACCGCCGCCCAGGACCCGAGCTGAGCCGGGGCACCGCTGCTGACCCCTGACCGAGCTCGACGTAGCGAAGCGCCATCCCGACGGGGGACGAGGCGGTGTCAGCGTCTCAGCCTGCATGGGCACACGTGTCCGCAGGTCAGCGGTCCCGCAGTGCGCGCACGAGCCCCTGCTTCTTCGTCGACAAGTGGGCCTCGATCCCGAGCTCGGCGGTGCGCTCGCGCAGCTCCTCGGCCGACCACTCGTCGTACGACCCGCGGTCCCCACCCTGCGCTGCGCCTTCGGGCGCGACGTGTGGTGGCGCAACTCCGCGTGCCGCTCGTCATCCTTGACGCTCGGGCCGCCGCTTCCGGGCATGCTTCCCGAACTCATCTGAGCAGGCAGCTGCACGGCGGGGTACCGATCCCGCCGGGCATCCACGCGACGCGTCGTCGGCTCACCGCAGGTTTGCTGCCGCCCATAGCACGAAGGTCGCTCTGGGCCGTCGGGTCGTGGGAGTCCACGATCAGCAAGCCGACGGCCGGTTCCCCGAGCCGGTGCATCTCGATGCCGGGGTGTGCACGTCGTCCTCCTGTCGCCACGGGAGACGGCATCTCGACGGACACTTCGGGTACGCGGGAAGCATGGCAGCCCGAGTGCCCGGAAAGATCGAGCTCGTCCCCACCGTCCAGGTGAAGGACCACGACGACCTCGCTCGCGTCTACACGCCCGGCGTCGCTGACGACGTGAGACGTGTCGCGTCCGATGACTCAGTCCTCGCACAGGTCACGGGTGTTGCCAACCGGATCCTCGTCGTCACCGACGGTTCGGCGATCCTCGGCCTGGGCGACGTTGGTCCGCGGGCCGGCCTGCCGGTGATGGAGGGCAAGTCGGCGCTCTTCAAGCGCTTGGCCGGCATCGACGCCTGGCCCCTGCCGCTGCGCAGTCGTGAGATCGACGACCTGGTCCACACGATCGCGGACGTCTCGGTGGCGGTCAGCGGGATCAATCTCGAAGACGTCGCCGCACCCCGCTGTTTCGAGCTGACCCGGCGCCTGCAGGACGAACTCGACGTACCCGTGTTCCACGACGACCAGCACGGCACCGCCATCGTCGTGCTCGCGGCTCTGCGCAACGCCCTTCCCCTTGTGGACAAGGAACTCGCGGACGCCTCCTTCGTGGTATCGGGAGCCGGTGCGGCGGGCAGCTGCATCACTCGACTGCTGCTCGCCCAAGGCGCAACCCGGATCGTCGTCTGCGACAGCCACGGAGCGCTGCACCCGGGCCGAGACCTTGAGGGCGAGAAGGCCTGGCTCGCCGAGCACACCAACCCCGCCGGCATCACCGGAGGCCTCGCCGAAGCCCTCGACGGCGCCGACGTGCTCGTCGGCGTGAGCGCACCCGGCCTCGTCGACGAGGCCATGCTCGAGTCCATGAATGTCGACCCCGTGCTCTTCGGCCTGGCCAACCCCGATCCGGAGTTCGATCCCCGAGTCGCCGCGTCCTGTGGCCGCATCGTCGCGACCGGACGCAGTGACCTACCCAACCAGATCAACAACGTTCTCGCGTTCCCAGGAGTCTTCCGAGGACTGCTCGACGGACCAGTGAGACAGGTGGACACGGGGTTGATGGCCAGGGCCGCCGACGCCATCGCCAGCCTGGTCGATGACCCCGGACCGGACTCGATCATGCCCGACGTCTTCGACAGCCGCCTGGTCGATCACGTCGCCGCCGCCGTCGCGCGCCGAGGGTAGTCCAAAGGAGTGCGTCTGGTCCGCGCCTGTCGGCGCACGCCGACAGGAGAGGATCGCGGGCCACCCCGCGACCGCGAAGGGATCCCTGAACCGGGCGGTGACACCTGAGTCGATCAGTTCTGCACGGGCGGGCGCACGACGTCGACTTCCGGGACCTGTCCACATGACGCCCTGCCTGCGGACTCTTTGCAGTTCCATGACATGCAGCGCACGGTCCAGTGGCGCACTCGAAAGGTTGTGGCTGAATGCGATCATGAGGCCATGACTCGGCTCCTGATGCTCGAGGACGACGCTGGGTTGCGAGCGTCCCTCCGCATGGTTCTGGAGGACGAGGGCTATCAAGTGGTGGAGGCTGCTGACGCCGAGCGTGCCCTTGATGTGGTGGCGGGCCCAGCAGGCGTGGACCTGATGCTGGTGGATCTGATGCTCGGGGGAATGGACGGCTTCTCCTTCATCCAGCGTGCTCGGCCACAGACGGAGGCCCCGATCGTCGTCGTGAGCGCGCGCGACGGGGTCGCGGACATCGTCGCGGCTCTCGAGGCGGGAGCAGACGACTACGTCACGAAGCCCTTCCTCGTCGACGAGGTGAGAGCCAGATTGAAGGCGCTGCTGAGGCGTCCGACCATGGTGAGCACCTCGCGCACGGAGGCCGACGCGTTCGTGCTCGACGCTCAGGACGGACCGCTCGTATTCGACAGGGGCGCAGCCACCCTGGCTCGGGGAGACGATGAGATCCATCTGACCAACACCGAGTTCAGGCTTCTCGGAGTGCTTGCCGACAATGCCGGTCGGGTGCTCAGCCGGAGCTCGCTGCTTGAGCATGTGTGGGAGCGGGGATTCTTCGGGGACGAGCGGATCGTCGACGTGCACGTGCGCCGCCTGCGCAAGAAACTGGAGGCAGAGCCGAGCTCTCCCACGATCCTGATCACGGTGCGGGGACTCGGATACCGCCTCGACGTGCGATGAAGGGTGACCGGCCCCGGCGGGGGCTGCGGGCTTCGGTGACATTGGCGTTTGCCGCGGGCGCCTTGGCGTTGTCGGTCCTCCTCGCACTCGGAACCTACTTCTCCGCTCGGCACTTCCTGGTGCAACAGCGCGAGCGGACGGCAACTCGGCAGGCCTTCACGGACGGCGCGTTGGTGCGAGACAGCCTGCAGACCTCCGGCGCCCAGGTCAGCGACGTGCTCGGCTCGGTCTCACCCCCGGCCGGTGCGGTCATCTACCTCCGCCGACACGGCGAGTGGTACTCCTCGGTGCTCGACAGCGCCGGACCGGACCTGACCGCACAGGTCCAGCCCTTGGTCGCTGAAGGCGCCGTTGGCGTGGGATGGACCGACGACACGGATCCGTCGGCGGTGGTCGTCGGGATCCCCCTCCCGGCGGTGGAGGCCGAGTACTACGAGGTCTCGGTAGCCGAGGAGCTCGACCGGACCCTGTGGACCTTGAGCGTCGCCCTGGCGGTGTGTGCCGGACTCACCACGATCGCCGGCGTCATCGTTGGCCGGGCAGCGAGTCGCCGGGTCCTGGCGCCTCTGGAGCAGGTGACGCATGCCGCCGTCCGAGTGTCAGCGGGGGACCTGACCACCCGCCTCGGCGCCACACAGGACCCCGACCTGGCCGCTCTCGTCGGGTCCTTCAACCACATGGTCGACGCGCTACGGCAGCGCATCGAGCAGGACGCCCGATTCGCCGCTGACGTCAGCCACGAACTACGAACTCCGGTCACCACCCTGACCACGAGTCTGAGCCTGCTGGAGCGGTCGCCGGATCTCTCGCCGAGGTCCGCGCAAGCGGTTCGTCTCATGTCCGACGAGCTCTCCCGGTTCCGTCGTGCTCTTGAGGATCTCCTCGCCCTCGGCCGCCTCGACGCGGGCGGCTACGAGACGGAACCGTGCCTGACCGGCGCGCTCGAGCTGGTGCAGCAAGCGCTGCGAGCGACGGGCCATCCGCCCGGCCTGGTCGCCTCGCGTCCGGAAGGCGAACCCGACCCCACGCTGTGGGTAGACCGCGTTCAGATGCTGCGAGTCTTCACCAATCTGTTCCGCAACGCCGACCTTCACGGCGGCGGCCTGACCGGTGTCTCGATCCGCGACCGAGGTGATGTCGTCGACGTCCAGGTCGAGGACCGCGGGTCTGGCGTACCGACCGCCGATCGAACCAGGGTCTTCGAGAGATTCGCGCGCGCCGGGGGGAAGAAGACTGGCACGGGCAGCGGCCTTGGTCTGAGCATCGTCGAGCAGACCGTGCGCAACCATGGTGGCGATGTCTGGTGCGCCGATCGGCCAGGAGGAGGTGCGGTGTTCGTGGTGAGGCTCCCCTCCGCAGACGGTGCCGACCGATGAAGACCACGAGACCGGGGCGAGTCGCGCCCGTCTTGGCCGCCACCGCAGCGGTGCTGGCGGCTTGCGGCCTGCCGGGGGACGGGTCGGTGCGCGCGGTCGATGACGACACGGTGCCCTACCGACTCCTCGAATCCAGTACGCCGACCACGCCACCCTCATCGTTCGATAGCCGACCTGGTTCGGTTCCCGTCGTGTTCTGGCTCGCCGGCGACCGCCTCGTGCCGGAGGCGACCGACTTCGTGTGCACCGAGAGCCCTGCGGTACTGATAGAAGGGCTGCTGGACGCGCTGGCGACCGGCCCGTCTGAGGAGGCGCGTTCCGCCGGCAGATCGTCCGCGGTGCCGCCTGACCCCGGGCTCGACCTCATCGAGCTCGCGGACGGGAGGGTCGAGGTGGACATCGAGCCGGAGACGTCGCTCAGCGCCGAACGGCTGCCCGTTGCCGTTGGCCAAGTCGTGCTGACGCTCACGTCGGCTCCGACCGTCCGCTCGGTTCTTCTCGTCGCGAACGGGAAGGAGGTCAAGGTCCCGCTCCCGGACGGAGCGCTCACCAATGGGCCGGTGACCGCGGAGGACTACGCCGACCTCCTCCCCGATCGCCTCACCACGCCGCGGTCGTTCGGCTGTGCCCGCCCCTGAGCCGCGGCCACCGGTGACGATCAGCAAGTTTCCGCGACGATCCAATGCACCCAGTCTGAGCCGCTGTGCCCGACGCCCCACTCGTCCGCGATTGCGTCGAGGGTCGAGATGGTCGCGTCGACGTCGCGACTCGCTGTGCCCGGTAGGGCGGTGCTGGAACAGCCGACCCACCGCAGGTCGAGGCGCACCCGATCGAGATCCAGCCACCGGATGAGAAGGGTCATCCTCGAAGGCTCGAACCGCAGACCATGCGTCATGGCGGCGTGCGTGAGCGACACGAGCCGCTCACGATCGACCCCCGTGAGGGCACGGTCGTCCGCCCAGCGGTCCGTCAGCCGTACCGCAGTCTCGACGACCTCCCGGTGACACAGCAGGTCGAACCTTGCAACACCGGGTGGTGTCGCGAGATCAGCAGGCACTTCCTGCGGGACCGCCGCGTGACCTCCATGGCCCTCGGTCACGATTGCCTCACGAAAGGGATGCGGATTCGCCCGCCCACGGAGGACTCGACCACCGCGATCCCCAACAGGCCGATGCGCTCGAGGGCGGCCCGGCAACGCCGAGACGGGTGCTGCAACAGGAGTTCGACCCCTCGTGACGAGCAACGCCGCCGCGCCCACAGCAACGCCGCGATCGTGGTCGACGACACCTGTCCGATCACCGACATGTCGAGGACGAGCGAGCGCGGTCCGCTGCTCAGGGCGACATCCAATCGGCGGTCGAGATCGTCCAGGACATCGACCAAGCCAGCATTCGTCAGTCGGACGACCACGACTTCCTTCATCACCTCGTCGACGGGGGGCGCGGCCGCTGTCGGGACGACCGAGACCCGTTCGACCGCCCGGTGATCCGCGGCGTCGAAGCGATGCCATGTGCGCGATGACCGCATGGCCCCACGGTGCTCCGCCGAGATGACGCTTCGCTGACCCGCCACATTGCAGTCTCATGACCACCAGCGAGAGACGTTCGGACAGTAGCGGCGGATGTCTTGTGTCCAGCCGTCCGATGGGTCTGGATGGAACACCACGAAGAAACGACGACCAGACAAGGAGGTGAACGCCCCGTGCTCACCGCCCCTCCTCAGGACCGGACCGCACGGCTCGAACCTCGCCGCGCCGCGCGCCGAGAGGTCGTCCTTGCACGTCAACGCATCGCCGCGCTGCGCTTCGAGCGCCGCCGACTGCTCATCCAGCAAGTGCGACGCGCCTGCTGACGTCGGCTCGTCATGGTTCGAGGGGCGTTCGGGAGCTGGAGAGTGTCAGGTCCGTTCAGCAGAGTGAGTGGCGCGCCGACTTCGCCGAGCGCAGCTGGCGCTTCGCATGCTTCAACTGGTGCTGAGCTGTGCGCACCTTCTTCGCGGCTCGCTTGACGACACGGTGTGGCTTGTCTTGCGCTCTGGCCGAGCGGTGCGCCTTCTTGGCGCGCTTCAGCGACTGGCTCTTCTTCGTCGCCGCCTTCTCTCGGGCCGCGACCCGACCGATCGCGGAGTCGCAGGTGCCGCCGATGGTGAACTCCGTCCCCGCGGTCGCCATCGGATCGATGCCCTGCCGGCTGAGATACCCGCAGAGGCGGTACTTCCCGAGCGGCCGCCCGTCGAAGACCTGCGCCAGTTGGTAGGTCGGGTCGACCCGGTTCTCCCACCACCGTCCCCACCGCTCGTCGAGCTGGTGGTCATAGTAGGTGGCCTCCGCCAGCGCCGCCGTTGGCTGACAGGCCTCAGTTCGGGGCGCGAGGATCACCATCAGGTAGACCGAGCCGGTCCCCGGCGTCGCCGTGCCGGCCGCCGTCACCTCGAATGCGCCGCCTGTCGCCGGCACTCCTGGCGCGACGCTCAAGCTCATCGTGCTCGGCTCCGTCGCACCGACCGCCCCCGCAGTGCCCAGCGCCAACGATCCCGCTGCCGCCACGGTCACCAACACTTGCGCTCGTCTCCGTCTCAGCACTCTCGGCTCCTTCGTCGCGTTACGTCGGCGGTCGCCATGGTCTCGAGCGCTGCCCGCACGGGGCCGTGTCCACGTTAGGCGCCATGACCGGCCCGCGCAGTCGGATGGAGCGGATTCCCCTGAAACCGCTGGTCGAGACCGGGTGGTTGGAGGGTCCGACATTGCTGGCTCGGTTCTGAACGTAGGTGTCGATCACCAGATGCGACTCCTGGGCTTGCGGAGGTCGATGGCCTCCATGGGCTGTCAAACCATTGCCAGGCCGCGGAAGTCCACCCGCCAGTGGGGCGCGTCCCGAAGCGATCACCATCACCCCGAGTTCCAGCGCCACGCCTGGCTCGGTGAGCGAGACGACAAGCGCGAGTAGGCCGTTCGAGGTCATGGACACACCGACAGTGAGCGAGGAGCATGAGTACGCATGTTGGCCCACAGGTCGTCCGAGCGCCTTCTCATGGCGCGGGTCGCCGGGGTGTGTGCACGGGGTCTGGCGCCTCTCGACCTGCTCGCCAGAGTGGCCTCGCTGGTTCGACCCCACGTCCCGTATGTCGCCGCCGGCTGGATCCTCGTCGATCCCGACACCCTGCTGATGAACGGCGTGTACGCGGAACATGTCCCGCGGGAACTGCACCTGTTGCTGATCGAGTGCGAGCTGACCGAGGACGACTTCACGAAGTTCTACGACCTCGCCCGCACGGGGGTGGGCGCGGCATCGCTGAGCGCAGCGACGAACGGCGAGCTGACCCGGAGTACGCGTTGGTCCCGGATCTATCAGCCGCACGGGTACGGCGACGAGTTGCGAGCCGTCTTCGCCTCCGGGAATGCGGTGTGGGGCCACGTCTGCCTGACCCGAGCGACTGACGACCCTTGGTTTGGCGCCGGCGAGGTCGATCTGTTGGCTCGAATCTGCCCCCATGTCGGCAACGGCATCCGCACATCCTTGGCGCTCGCCGGCGCCCCCGACGACGGCGGGGAGGCCGGTCCGGGCTTCGTGGTGCTGACCGACGACGGTCGCGTGGAGTCGGTGAGCCCCGAGGCCCGGAACTGGCTCGGACCCGTCGAGGACGAGTCGCTCGCGACGACCATCGTGTTGCATCAGGTCGCGCAGCAGGTCCGCGCGCTCGCCGAAGGCTGCACGGGCGGTCCCGTTGCGATGGCACGCGTGCGGGCCCGGTCCGGCGATTGGGTCGTTGTCCGCGGTGCACGAATAGGGTCCGATGCGGGCCCCTCCGGGCGGACGGCCCTGGTGCTGGAGCGGGCCAGCCGCTCCGATGTCGCCCCGCTGCTTCTTCGACAGCGCAAGCTCACTCGCCGTGAGCAGGAGGTCACACGGTTGATGCTCGCTGGCCTCCCCACTAGTGAGATCGCCGGCGAGCTGTTCATCTCGCCCGAGACCTTGCGTGGGCACGTGAAGGCCGTCTTTGCGAAGCTGGATGTGAGCTCGCGTCCCGAGTTGGCGGCCCTGCTCTCCCACCAACCTGTCGTGCACCCCGACACCACGGTGTCGTGATGCTCAATCCGACGATGGGACCGAGGCCAGCTCCGCGGTCTCCTGGCTGATTCGACGAGCGACCGCCCGGGCGGTCCGACCCACGTATCGCGTCAGTCCGGGCCGGTACACGTAGCCCACGAAGTGGAGGCCGGGCGTCTGCTCGCTGGCCACACCGTCACGAGGCATCCCATCCTTGTCGAGGACGCCGAGATGTCCGACCAGGGACTCGAGTCCCGGGCAGTAGCCTGCCGCCACGATCACCGAATCGACCTCGATGTGGGCGCCGCCTACGAGCCGAGCACCTTGGGCGTCGAGCCGCGCCACAGCCGGCACGACCTCGATGGTGCCGTCGCGAATCCGGTCGAGCACCTCTGTATCCACGATCGCAGTACCCGCTCCTCGCCGCTTGAGCTGACTGATGGGTCCTTCGGCCGGTCGTGGCAGGCCGTACGGAGCAAGGTCACCGTTCACGACACGTTGCATCGCCAGAAGCATCCGGTCGACCAGTCCGGTCGGAAGATGCAACAACAGCGGGGCCGGCAGATCGCTGGGTAGACCACCGACGACGCGGAGCAGGATGTTGGGAGAGTTGCGCACCGAAAGTCGCACCCGTCGTGCACCTCGCGTGGCGAGCTCGTGCGCGATCTCCAGTCCGGACGACCCGGCGCCGACGACAAGCACGTCGTGGCCGACGAACGGCGTTGCATTGCGATACGAGGCACTATGGATCAGCTCCCCTTGGAAGCCGCTCTCGATCGCCCACTCGGGCACTCTTGGTCGGTTCATGATGCCGGTGGCCACTACGACGTGGGGTGTGCGGCGCTCACCCTTCGAGGTGTGGACGAGCCACTCGTCCCGAGTCCGTTCGATGCGGGTCACCTCGACACGGGTCTCGACGAGCAGGCCGCGGTTGCCGCCATAGTCCTGAAGGTAGGCGACGTACTGATCGCGCGTGGGGAACTGCCCGAAGTCCCGGGGAAACGGAGCGCCAGGCAGCGCCGAGTTCAGCCGGCTGGTGTTGAACCTGAGCGCGTCGTACCGCCCTGCCCACGCTGCTCCGATGGCGTCGCCCCGCTCGAAAACCGTCGTCGGCACGCCAGACGCGACCAGCGCGGCTGCCGTCGCAAGGCCGGCCGGACCACTCCCGACTACCAGAACTCGCTTCCTGTCGTCCATGACCCCTCCATGACCCCGGCCACCTTGCGGACCGGCGTCGACAGCGTCAACCGCTTCGGTGCCGAGGACCACCCCCCAGGTGGGGGGCTTTGATCGGGCACGTCCCCTTCCCGGTACCTGGCCACCGGCACCCGCCGACGGAAGGGCGTCGGCACGAGCCGCGCCCGCTTGGGGGAGGCGTGTCGATGTCAGGTCTGCGAAGGTCGACGATCGTGGTCAGGCGATGTGACAGCGCGAGAGCGGCGCCAGCCGTACACCGCGAGCGCCGCGCATACGACCCCGATGTACCGAGTCCGAGGTCGCCCAATGTGTCGGCGTAGGCGTGCGGCAGCTCGGAGGAGATTCGGAGGAACGCGAAGTACTCCGCGATCTCCCAAGCCACCGCTGCCGTGACGCCGAAGGCGAGGGCTCGCTCCGACGTGGCTGGGAGTGTGGCGTCGACGGGTAGCGTGAGCAGGATGGCGGCGGCCGCGAGCAACCCGGTGTTGACGAAGTGAATCCAGTCGTCGAACCAGACGATGGTGTCGTAGAGGTTCAATCGCTCGGGCCACGGCGGCGTTGTCGCGTAGATGACCGAGATCGGGCGAGAGGAATGCGGTGACCAGGAGCAGCACGAGTCCGCCTTGGCGGCCGCGGTGGGGCGACGAATTCCCTCACGAACTTCGATCCATTGATCGTCGAGCAGCACCGAGGCGGTCACTTGGGAGAAGCCAACCAGTCCGAGCCGGGGCGACGTTCGGTGGTTGGGTCTGTCAACGACGTCAGCGCCGCCTGTACGCGGGCCGTGAAGGGGCGGGGCTGACCGAGTCCCTGGCGAGCACGCGAGCTACGGCTACGTCGGTACTGCTGTGTGCGACGACCGAGACGAGGACGGCCACCGTGACGAGCGCGAAGACGTGCTGGTCGGCATCCATGTCGCTGAACGCGACAATCACGGCATACGCCACGCTGGCGAAGCCCTTCGGGCCGAACCAGGAGACGGCGAGTCGTTCGCGTCGCGTCAGGTCCGTCCCGAACAATGAGCAGTAGGCCGGCAGCGGTCGGGAGACGAGCACGACGGCCAGCGCGAGGACGACTCCGGCCACGCCCGCATCGGTGAAGACCTCGACGTCCAGGAGGGTGGCGAACGCGAGCAGCGCACCCCCCTTGGCGAGCTCGCTGACGAGGTCGCCGGTTCGCCGGAAGGCGTCGGACGCGGCCGGTCGGATCGTGGCGATGGTGGCGCCGGCGATGAACGCGGCGAGGAACTGGTTGGCGTGCAGAAGGTCGCAGGCACCATAGAGGATGAGGGCGACGGCGAGCGGGCCGAGCGGTCGAAGTCCTTCGACGGCGCCGATGCCGGGCAACCGGAGGACCGCGGCGATCGCGACGGGGAGCACCACCCCGAGCGCCACACCCGTCCCGAGCTCGGTGAGCAGCAGCCACGGATCGGTGGTCCAGCTCTCCGGGTCGCCGCCGGCCAGGCCGGCGAGGAGGAGGACGGCGGGCAGGGCGAGTCCGTCGTTGAGGCCGCTCTCGATGTTCAGGGTGTGCCGGACCCGCGGAGGGACGTCATCGCGCCCGACCAGGGCCGAGGCGAACACCGGGTCGGTCGGCGCGAGCACGGCGCCGAGGACGAGCGCCGGCGTCCACGGGAGGCCGGCGATCCAGTGACCGAGGCCGGCAACGATCAGGAACGTGAGCGGCATCCCGATGACCAGCGCCTGGGCCGGCGCTCGCCAGTTGCCGGCGACCACCTTGAGGGGCGCGTGCTGGCCGTCGGTGAACAGGATGGCGAAGAGGGTCACCTCTGCCGCATGCTCGACGTGGATGCTCTCGACCTCGATGAGTCCGAGGCCGAGCGGCCCGGCGATCAGGCCGACGGCCAGGAAGACGGTGCTCGTCGACAGCGGACTCCGGTCCGCCACCGCCGAGGTCAGGACAGCCAGCAGCAGTGCCACGCCGAACACCAGCACGTAGACCGTCATCGAACCGGGAGTACCCGCGATGCCGATCGCGATGCGAGCCCGTGTGCGGAGCCAGGTGGTGGGTACCCGACCGCCCGGACGTCCGAGCCGCGGAAGGGGAGTCGTGCCGCCGCACTGGTTGACCGTCGTGTCCTGGGTGGCCCTGATCGTCGCCTTCGCGTCTGCCGCGTGGGTCCTGGTCGATATCGGTCGCCACCCGCAGCGGATGAGGGTGATGGCGTGGGTCTGGCCGATCACGGCGTTGTACGCCGGCCCGGTCGCCGTGTGGGGGTACCGGCGGTTCGGGCGCCCCGCTAGCCCGGTCTCGTTGCGCGAGCACGGCGCCGAAGAGCCGCCGCCGAAGCCCCGGTGGGCGACCACGTCGGTCGGCGTCAGCCACTGCGGCGCCGGCTGCACTCTGGGTGACATCGTCGCGGAGACTGCGATCTTCGCGCTCGGCATCACGATCGCTGGCCGGGCCTTGTGGGCGGAGTTCGTCGGTGACTACGTCCTAGCAGTCCTGTTGGGCCTGGCCTTCCAGTACTTCGCCATCGCGCCGATGCGTGGGCTCGGCATCCGGGACGGGCTGATCGCAGCAGCGAAGGCCGACCTGCTGTCGCTCACGGCGTTCGAGGTGGGTCTGTTCGCCTGGATGGCGTTCCAGGCCTTGATCCTCTTCCCCGGGCCGCACGCCATCGATGCCTCGACACCGGTGTACTGGTTCGGGATGCAGATCGGCATGTGCCTGGGGTTCCTCACCGCCTACCCAGTCAATGCGTGGCTGATCCGGCGCGGTACCAAGGAAGCCATGTAGGGACGCGAGAACGTCTGCGCTGCGAGACCGACGAACCCTCCTCGCTGGCCGACGTCGAGCCGGCCTGGATGCCGTCCAGGGACGGAGAAGTGCCAGCAACCGGCTCGCTGGGATGGGTGGGACTTCACGTCCGCCGCGACCCGCCGCGAGCGCCAGCGGCCCACCGCCATGGAGCAGGTCCCCGAGTTCCGCGACAGTCACATCTCGCGCGTTGTCCGCGCGCCGGTCCCGGTGATCAGACAGCACACGTGGTGGCGGGGCCTCAGCCGTCTCCGGTGCGTTCCATCAAGTTCTTGACGGCGGCAGTGGTGGCGTCGTCAGCGGGAAAGAACGTCTCGATCGCGATCTCGTCGAGGGTCACGTCGCGCGCCGCACCGAAGACGGTCAACGCGTAGTGGAATGCCAGCTCCCCGTCGTCCGTCGCAAGCCGCATCGGCGCCACGAGATCGTTGTGGGAGACACTGGCGCCAGGCTCGGAAGATGGTGGTACCGGATAGGCCTCGATCTCCGACAGCAGGTCGGCGAGTCCGTCGGCTGCGGTGCGCTCCAGCTGCCGGCGGACTCGTCGCACGGCGTGGGTTCGCCACTCTTCGTAGTTGCGGATGCGCGGTGCCAGCCCCTCAGGATGCAGCGTCGCGCGCAGCACATTGATCGGCGGCTCGAGCAGGTCAGCAGCAAGGTCGTCGAGGAAGAGCCGCATCGCGCGGTTGGCCGACAGCAGCTCCCAGCGGACGTTGACGGCAAGCGCCGGGCTGGGCTCGTGGCCGGCCAGCACCGTCTCGATCGCCGTCCGCGCGACACCGAGGTCGGCGAGCGGCCGCTCCGGGTATGCGGGCGCGAACCCTGCAGCCAGGTGGAGGGCGTTGCGCTCGCGCAAAGGTACGTCGAGCTCGTTGCACAGACGTTCGATCATCTCCCGGCTCGGTCTGGAGCGGCCGGTCTCGATGAAGCTGAGGTGGCGGGCCGAGAGGTCGGCGGCGATCGACAGGTCGAGCTGTGATCGACCGCGTCGGTCGCGCCAGCGTCGCACGAGTTCCCCCACCGACATCTCAGTCGTCACGGTCATGGTGGCCACGTTGCCCGCTCCCCGGTGCGGTCTCAACTACCCGCGAGGTAATCGACAGGAGGCGCTGACGGCCCGAGCGTGGTGCTCATGAACCTGATCGAGATCCGTTGCCCGTGCGGCGCTCTGGATGCAGAGAACCGCGCCCTGCTCGCCGGCGACATCACGGCCGGCCTGGTCGGCGACCACATGGCCGACGACGTTCCCGAAGAGACTCTGGCCAGGGCTCGCGCGATGACCCACGTGGGGTTCTGCCAGCTGGATGATTGGACCACCGGGGCGGGACCGTGGCGGCACGACTCGACGCCACCGTTGTGGATCACGATGACGGTGCCGGAGCTGTGGCGCGAGGAGATGGCAGGCTACGTCATCGGCTGGATCCGGCGGGCGGTGCGACGAATGGATGCTCGGAACGGCTGGAAGCGCTCCATCGGTGACCTGTGGATCAATGTCACCGGCGTCGGCGACGGCAGCATCGGGCTCGACGGCAAGCCGGCGACCTCCGACGATGTGGTCTCGGTGATGAGCGAGGAGTTTCGCGCGAAGGCCGACGCGGGGAAGATCGTGCTGCCCGAGGGAGTCGTCGTGGACCCGATGTGCGGAATGAAGGTGAAGCTCGGTCGTCGGGCGATCACGCTCGAGCACGACGGACGCACGCTCGGCTTCTGCGCGACCAACTGCCGCGACGCCTACGCCCGACGAGAGGGGATCCCGGTGCCCGCGTGAGCCATCGGGCCACGTGGTCCCCGCCGGCCGAGGCGTTTGGCGAAGTGCCGAGTCGTTGCCGACTATTCACTCTGTCTCCTCGGGGAGGAGCTTGGAGTTGCGGTCTGACCTGCGATCTTGGTGGAGCTGAGGGGATTCGAACCCTGACATTCTCATCGAGTCTCCCGCGAATCGCCTTTCGGCGATCCTCGGAGTTCTCCATCGAAGTGACGTTCGGCGTCATGCTGGAGAGCCGGTCGACAACGAAGGAGGAGCGTGATGAGCGCGAGAAACGTCCTGATCTCGGTAGTGATCGACGTCCAGGACGCCGAGAAGGTCGCCCGGTTCTGGGTGGAGGTGCTCGGCTGGCGGATCGTGGAGCGAGGAGACTACGGTGTCTCGATCGGCATCGAGGGTGGTCCCTGCGAGATCGACTTCCGTACCGTGCCGGACGCGCCGAAGAACGAGAAGAATCGAGTACACCTGGACATCACGCCCGTCAGCGGCGACCTCCTTGCCGAACACGACCGACTCATGGCTCTTGGGGCGCGGGAACGCGACGTAGGTCAAGGACAGCGGCGCTGGTATGTCCTGGCCGACCCGGAGGGCAACGAGTTCTGCCTGTGCCCGGCGCCTCCGCGGCCGCCTGTCTCCATCGCTCACCTGGCTGATCGCGAGCCTGATCCTCGGTAACGTCCTGCTCTGCCCCGAACGGTCCGCCGCCCGACGGCTGTCACCCGTCGACAGGGTGGCCACCTCACCACTGGCGCTGCTGGTGCTGGTCGCCGTCGTCGCGGTCACCACCGTGTTCGTCCTCGCTGACGTGATCCTGTTCGCCGTGATCGGTCGCCTCTCGCTGGAGTGCGAGCCGGTGACATTCACCAGTGTCCTGCGTCGTTCGCGGACGACGGTGGCCAAAGCGGTCAGCTGGCAGGGTCTGCTGCTGGTCCCCTACCTCACGATCGTGTTGCCGATCTCGGAATTCGGGTTCTCCTCGGTGCTGACCCAGTACGTCGCGCTGCCCGAGTTCATCAGCGGCGAGCTGCTCAAGACCACCTCGGGGGCTGTCCTCTACGTCGCGGCGATGGGCGTGATCGTCTACTTCATGATGCGCTTCCTGCTCTTTCCCGCCATCGTCTCCGGCGGGGACCACTCGATCGTGGGCTCGCTGCGCGGCAGCTTCCGGATGACCCGCTGGCGGCCGTTGCACGGGATCGGGGCGGTGATGCTGGCGGCGGTGCTGGTCGGCTTCCTCGCCCTGTCGTTGCTGGCCGCGATCGGGCTGTTGCCGGTCGCGCTGGTCGGGACCCACGCCGCCGCCGGGGTCGCGCTGGATCTGTTGGACCTGGCGCGGTTCTTGGTCGTCGGCGCCGTGACGGCCTTCCTCGCGTTCTTCTTCGTCGCCTACGTCCGCCTGGCGCAGGGCGATCCGGTCGAGGTCGCGCCGGCGTACGGGGGCTCGCGGGGCACCCGGGCGGCGTCGGTGACGCTGGTCGTCCCGGCCGGTTTCCTCGCGACTCCCAAGGTGTTGGCCGCGGCCGACGCGGCTGCTCTGACGGCGGAATCCACCCCGGACATCATCGGGCACCGTGGCTACCCGGCGAAGGCAGTGGAGAACAGCATCGCGGGGCTTCGCCGCGCCGCCCGTGCCGGAGCAGACATGGTCGAGACCGACATCCAGGAGACCCGCGACGGTGGCCTCGTGGTGATGCACGACGTCGGACTGGGCAGGTTGACCCAGAGCGACGAGAACGTCTACGAGCTCACCGAGGCCGAGGTCACGTCCCTGACGCTGCGTCAGGACGGTCGCACCGCGTCGATTCCCACCCTGGTCGAGTTCGTCCGCCAGGCCGACAGGCTCGGCGTCCGGCTGCTGGTGGAGGTCAAGCCCCACGGCGGAAGAGCCCGGGCTCGCTCGTCGTGTCACCGACGAACTGGACCGGCTGGATCCCGACCACACCCACATGATCCAGTCGCTGGACCGGGAGCTGATCGAGGAGATCGCCCGCCTCGACCCGGACCACCCCACGGCGTACGTGGTGGGCTTCCAGATCGGCGACCTCCCTGTCACGAGCGCCGGTGGTGCGATCGTGATCGAGGACTGGTCCTTCCACGAACGGATGTTGGTGGAGGCCAAGGAGAAGGGGCGCGATCTGTACGTCTGGACCGTGAACGATCTTGCAGATCAGAGCGATTACCTGGCGCGCGGCGTGGACGGCATCATCACCGACGAAGTCGGCCGAGCAGTCGCAGCCAGGGAGCGGATGGCTTCGGGACCGGTCGGGCTCTACCTCGAGCGCGCCCGCGGGCTGGTCGGCATCGGGCTGGGGCTCGAATGACCGGTGCCTCTGTCGACTCGAGCCACGACCAACGGCATCCCACGCAGACGCGATCGATTGTGTTTCCGATACGGAAACCTTAGAGTTGCCAACATGGAAACTTCTGGTGAGCGCTTCCGGATCGGCCCGGGGGAAGCAGCGGCGTCTCTGGCCGCCGCGAAGGAGAGTCGCCGCATGGCGCAGCGCGCCGACTACCCCGTGTGGTTCTGGCTGGGCTGCGGCGCAGCGCTGGCGCTGGTCCCCCTCTGGATCGGCGAGCCGTGGATGGGCGATGCCTGGGAGCAGGTGCTCCCCCTGGTGTCGCTCTGGCTGGCCCTGGCGACAGGCTGGGCGGCGTACCGGATCCGACGGGTGAGGGAGTCCATCTCGAGCCCGGGTACGAGGTGGCAGTTGCTGGCCGTCCTCGCTCCCGCGGCGGTCGTCATGCTTGCCGGCGGGATCGCCTGGCACTACGACCGGTGGCAGGCGCCAGCGGCACCGCTGGGCACTGCGGCAGCGGTGTTCGTCGTGGTGGTCGGGGTAGGGCTGTGCATCACCGACCGACCATCACGCCGATGAAGTCGGCCAGCCAACGGGATCGGGCCACTCCGGACCTCGACGGGTTCGACCCGGTCATCCATGCCCCGATCAGGCTGAGGCTGTGCGCTGCGCTGGATGCGTCGGACGAGGTGGAGTTCGGTGCCGCGCTGGAGATCCTGGACGTCAGCAAGTCCGTGCTCAGCAAGCACGTCGCCACGCTGGTCTCGGCCGGCTACGTCGAGCAGCGGCGGGCCGTGCGCGACACCCGTCAACGCGTCTGGCTCCGCCTGGCGCCGGCCGGTCGCATCGCCTATCGCGACCACGTCGCTGCGCTCCGCGCCATCGTCCGCGCCGCCCCGGAGACCCCGAGATAGCCCGGGCCAGCAGCACACAAGTGCCAGTTCTTCGGCGCGTCAACCACGCTCACGCCAGATCTGCCAAGGTCGCGACATCGTGGGTGGCGACGAGGCGCGCCGTGAGCATCAGGGGTAGTGCTCTGACCAGCGGGTTTGGTGGAGCTGAGGGGATTCGAACCCCTGACCTTCTCTTCCCAGCAGGGGCGCTGAAGCACCGCCACACTCTTCGGACAGACTCCCCCAAACTCGGTCGATCTAGCGTCAACCTCCAAGCTGGGTTGGACTTCGTGATCTCAACCTACCTCATCCCTCGGGCATACCATCGAGCTCTCGGGGCGCCTCGAGGACTCTGAAGTGCCGAGTAAGTGCCGACAGATTCCGGAGCACGCGAGGAGGTCCGTCGGTCGTCCTGTCTCGCGACACCATCGTCACATCGCCGCGTTTGCCGCGAACTCCGGTGACATCCGTGCCGGTTGGCTCCGCTGTAGTAACTGATCTGGATGCAACGCACCAGCGGGACAAGGCGACGCGTCGCGCCACGATCACCTACCCGTGGATTTCCTGAATCTTGAAGTCCTTGGGGCTGATCGCCACTAGGAACTCGGCGACGTCGCGTCGCCATAGGATTTGACGGAAGGACTGCATGCCCGCACCAAACCACTCTGGGCTTGCGACCACGAGCAGGTTCCCATCCAGGATGGACTCCGACGGCAGCGGAAGCGCGTCCATCCCGACGGGCATCCAACGCGTGGTGCCGCATGCTGTGCACGTCGTCGACGACACTTCGTGAATCTGCCCAATGAGGCGTTCAAGGTCGGCCGATCTGAAGCACGGCCCCGTCGATGACTCGATGACGATCTGGCTCGCTCCGATAGTTCCTGAGCGGTCGAGACAACCGAGCGAAGTTCCACCCCGAAAGCGACGCTGCGCCTCCTCGGCCAGGTCCTGCGCCAAGCAGTAGACGTCGAACTGCCAGTTTGGAACCCAGCCACCTTCGATCCTCAGGCCCTTGCGCTGAAGCATGATCGAGCCAGTTTGCGCGTGCTTCGGTATGCCACAATCACGACACCACCCGTCTTCTCCGGACATTGGGGTGAGGCCCCACGAATCTTCGGGCCACGGCCAACCGCGGTTCCGGCGGAGGACGATCTCGACATAGTCGGTCATCCGATCCCTAAAGCCTAGTCTTCGGGGTCGCGGACCCGGACGCGCGCAGCCTCCAGCATCGAGCGATCCTCAGCATCGAGTTGCTCGGTCAGCAGGGCTTCGAGTGCCGACTCCAGATTCCAGAGCACCCGTTGCTCGGCTTGGTCCTCGAACTCTGCAGGCTGGCCAGATCCTGTCCGTGCCAGCCACTCGAAAAGCACCAGCGCTTGATCCCGAGACAGCTCGATTGAGATCTCGTCAGCCACCACCAAGACCCCCGTGCGCAAGGACGTTCGCCATCTGGGCTGGGCTCAGTCGCCAGCCGCTGACGAACTCTCCGCCCCGAGGGATGACGTTCAGCCCGGTCGATGGGTCGAGATAATCCGTCACCGCGCCCCCTGTAGGTGCCATGGATTCCTCGCGTCCCAGCCGCGCTGATGTGCTGGTTAATCGCTGCGCTGAACTCGGCCGCGGTCGGCCTACTGCGGTTGCCAGCGACACCGAAGTCACGTTGCCACTTAAAGTCGATGTCTCGCCTCAGTTGACCTGCGGCAGTTTTCTCAATCGCATTGGTCATCGGATTCTCATCGTGCCGAATATGACTCGGGAGTACTCACGAAACCTCGGGTCAACACCAGTCACGGTACTGCGCAACACGAGTTAGGCAAAGGCCGCTATTTCAAGAGGACCGCTGAGCGCGTCCGCGGCGCGTCCGCTACAACCGGGCCCTTGCTTCGGCCAGCAGCATCTCAATCGCGTCGATGGGCACGTCGGAAAGAAACACATTCACGGTTTGGCGGCCTGTCTCGTCGTCCTCGAATACCTCCGCCACTCGAGTTCCGTCCTCAAGAGCGAGTTCGATCGCCATCCCCTCGCGATCACCGACGGAACTAGCCAAGAGGAGGCGATAACCCTCGATCATGACAACGGCTCCAAGAACCCCATGAATGTCCCGTCATTGCCCATTCGAATACCTCGTCCCGATGCGTCCCAAATGTTTGTGACGTTATCAAGTACCTCGGTTGTGCTCGCCGGATCCGTCAAAATCTCGTCCAGCACTCGCATCCCCTGTTCGTTTCGTGCGACAGCAGTCCCACTCGACATGTTGCCAAATACACTGCCCTGGCGGCCCGAGTGCTTCTGAAGAGCTCGTCCCGCTCTCGTCAGTCCGTTGCGATCGATCACCTCGGCGGCAGTCCGAATGTCGGAGGCGCCAAACTTCCCGAAGGTCTCTGCGACCTTCGTAGCTTCAGCAACTCTATCCGCGTTCCTGAAAGCGTCGACCACCTTGGTGACCTTTGCGAGTTTCCCGAAAGGAAGGATCCCGAGGATTTCCACACCGCAACTGACGGTCGCGGCCTGGCAAGAGTCTGGGTCGAAGACAGCGATGCGCAGAGCCGTCTCGAGCGTGTTGTCCCAGGTCTCGGGGTGGGTGTCGTAGTAGCCGCTGATGATGTCGCCTGCGTCGACCCATTCGCCGTGAACCGTCATCATCGTGTCATTGCGGTTACCGAGCTGGTAATCGTTGTTCACCGACGTGGCGAGGTTGAGGTAGGTCTGTTCGGTGTCAGCTGGGTCGGCCGCCGGCAGGGTTCTGTCCGGGCCGGGGGTCGGCGGACCACCCGCGGGGTTGTCGGTGTAGGTGCAGGTTCCCATCCCCACGCAGGCGGCAGCCATGCCGGAGGGGTCGCTGAGGTTGATCGGGTTGCTGTTCGCGTAGGTGTACCCGTTAACCGAGAGCGGGTCACCGGTGTCGAGCAGAGGGTCCGTGGAGATGAACTGAACCGTCACGGGTTCTCTGCCGCTCTCATGCGGGGTGCGGCTCTCGGCTGAGGGCAGCGTAGTGGTCCTGCTCGTACTCGTCTGGGGTGAGCATCCCAAGGGATCCGTGCAGGCGTCGGTGGTTGTACCAGTCGACCCAGCCGGCGGTGGCGTACTCGACGTCGGCGAGGGTCTTGTAGGGGCCGTCGTGGAAGACGGTCGTGGCGATGCACTCGGTCTTGAACAGGCCGATGATCGACTCCATCAGGGCGTTGTCGTAGGCGTCCCCCACGGTCCCGATCGACGGCGCAATGCCCTCGAGCTCGAGGTGTTCGGTGTAGCGCAGCGAGGTGTACTGGCTGCCCGCGTCGCTGTGGCAGATCAGGACACCGGGCTGGACGGGTCGCCCGTTGCGGTCGCGGTCCCACATCGCGATCCGAAGCGGCGTCAAGACCAGATCGGTGCGCTTGTCGCTGGCGACGTGCCAGCCGATGATCCGTTGGGCGAAGACGTCGACGACGAACGCGGCGTAGACGAACCCGGCCCAGGTCCTGCAGTAGGTGAAGTCGGTGACCCAACGGGTGTTGGGTGCCGGTGCAGTGAAGTCGCGGTCCAGCAGGTCGCCTGCGCGATGGCCGTCCTTGGCCGGGATCGTCGTACGGAGCCGCCTGCCGCGGCGGACCCCATTCATGCCCAGGTTTCATGTCCAGGTCGCGCATCAGGCGATCTACGGTGCAAAACGCCACGTCGTACCCTTGTCGGCGCAGCCAGTGGGTCATCTTGCGGCGACCGTAGAGCCCTTCGGGGCTGCCCTGGGCGTCCAGCAACGCGTCGATCACCACGGCATCGGTCAGGGTCCTGGCCGCGACCGGGCGGCTGGCCTGCTTCCAGGCCCGGTAGGTCCGCGCGGCGACCTTGCAGCCGTGCTCGGTGAGCACCCGGCAGGTCGACTCGACCGCGTGGTCTTGGGCTCTCATGTCGTCGATGAACGCCATGATCACCGGTTGCGGGGGTCGAGCTCCCCGGCGAAGAAAACCGTGGCCGCCTTGAGGATCTCGTTGTCCTCGCGCAGCTTCTTCACCTCGGCCTTCAGACGCCGGATCTCAGCGTTGTCGTCGCTGGTCGTCCCCGGACGGGCGCCGGCGTTGATGTCGGACTGCACCAGCCACCGGCGAGCGGTCTCACGACCCACACCGACCTTCTTCGCCACCGCCTCAGCCAACGCGGTGTCCGAGGGATAGTCCTGCCGGTGCTCGGCGAACATCCGTAGCGCCCGCTCCTTCACAGCGGGATCGATCTTCTTCGGCATGTGCACATCCTCCTGCGACTCAAACAGGAGCGGCATCAAACCCGTGACGGTTCAGCAGCCCGGCAGGTTTACCGGTGGTCTGGTTCCCGGCGGGGTTGCCGGTGGGGTGGTGTTCGATGTCGGCGAGGGCGAGGGCGGCGAGCTCGCTGCGGCGCAGGGCGCCGGCGTAGCCGAGCAGGATGATCGCGGCGTCGCGGGCGTCACCGGGTCGGTCGGGGTCGAGGCGGGCGAGGATCTGGTGCAGCTCGGCCACGGTGAGCGGGCGGGCCTGGCGCCGGGGTGCAGTGCCGTAGGTGCGGCGCAGCCCGGCGCGGACCTGGCGGACGGACTCGTGGGCGACCGGGTCGGGGTGGCCGTGGATGCGGTGGGTGTGCCGGATCGCGGAGCAGCACACGTCGAGCGACACGACGGCGGTACCGCCGGCGGCCCGCTCGGCCAGGTACGCGCACAGCGCGCCGGGGTCGCCGGGCAGCGAGACCAGGCCGCGGGCGGTGCACCAGCGCTCCCAGACTCCCCACAGCCGGGCATAGAGCGCGCGCGTGCTCGGCGCCCGGGCGGCCACGAACGCGGCGGCGACCCGCTGCGCGTCGGCCTCGGTCAGCCCGGACAGGCCGGACAGGTCAGCCAGGCCGGACTGGTCGGACAGGGACTGGTTCGTTTCCTGGGCATGGCTCATGCCGGATACGTAGCGGCCCATCGCCCCGGGGACTGGCTGGCCAGGCCGAGGTCGGCTGTAACCAGCGAGTTTGTGCCGACACATTGCGCTCAGATCGATGCGCAGGACGAAGACTAGGCCGCTTGCCCGAATGTGTCGGCGCTCGATGCAATCCTGAGGTTGTGGCAGGACACATCCGGCCCAACCGCGCCGGGCAACAGCCCGACGGAGAGGTCGTCCCCATGTCGTTGACCACCGAGCAGGCATCGCAGAATCGGATCGTGCGCCCAGTTTGAACCGTCGGTCCAAGTGCGTGCCCTACGGCGACGACGTCCCGCGTCGCGGGCGGGTCAACGCCACGAGCAGCAGACTGGAAGCAACGGATACAGCACCAAGCGCAGACACGATCAACGGCATGACTTCTGCCCCCCAGTTCTGAATCGCGACGCCCACCAACCATGGCGAGAACGCCATGCCAGAGAAAGCCGCCGCGACCACGTACGCGAAGCGGTTGCCATGAGCGTGGCCGGTAGTCGCAAGCCACGTGAGTCCGTTCGGGAAGATCGGGCCCATGAAGAAGCCGGCGATGAGCAGACCTAGCGCGGCCATCTCCGGCTGCGTTGCCAGGAGCGTCCCGGCGAGCATTCCGAGACAACTTCCACACACGAGCAATGGCGTCGACACGTACCGAGCTAGCGCGGCTGCGCCGAACCGCCCGACGACCAGCGCAAGCCAATACAACGACGTCAGGAGGGCCGCCGTCCGCGCATCGTGACCGAGCGATCGGAGCAGCGTCGGCTCCCAAGTGCCGATACCAGTCTGGACTGCGAAGTGGCTGATGTAGAGGACAAGGAATCCCGCCATCACCCAGACGCCGAGCGAGCGGACACGGCGGGATCTCGCGCCCACCTCAACCACCCCAACCACCTGATCCGCCGTAGCGTCACCGGGAGCATCGACGAACCATCTGAGCGACAGCCATCCGTAGAGTCCCAGTACGCCGATGGCCACGAACACCAACTGGTAGTGCTCTGGCCCGACCAGTGCCACGGCTGCGGGCGCTGCGACCGTTCCGACGCCGAAGAATCCGTGAGCGACATTGACCAGGGCCGGCCCGCGTGCGCCCATCCGTCGGATCAGCAGTTGCGTTGCCAGGATGTCGCAACCACCCACACCCACGCCCGCAATGAATGCAGCGAAGAGGGTCAGCGACCAGAAGGGAACGACGGCAATGGCGACGGCACCCGCCACAATCAGCATCGACAACGCGCTTAGCGCCGTGCGCGCCCCTTTGCGGCGAGCCAAGGAGGGTGCGATCAGGACGCCCATCACGGCACCGACCGACTGGATCGCGAGTGTCGCCCCGGCAGCGGCACTGGTTACGCCGAACACGGCTTTGAACCCGAGAATGCTCGGCCCATAGATCGCGGTCATGGCACCCAGCGCCGCCATCGTGACGATGAGGCCAGTAACGACTGCCGGCTTTAGCGGCTCCGGCGCTTCCGTGCTGTTCGGTCCTGCCGCGGCTGCCTGTTGCGACGTCGGGCGTCCATCCGACCGTTGCGTGAATCGACTCATGTCAGCCCACAGCTCGCGCTTGAATAGCCCGGCGGCACTCAGCGCAGCCGTCAGTGAGGGCGTCATCGAAATTGAGTGTCCAGAAGTATTGCCATGTCACGGCCGAGCGCCCGCAGGCGGTCTGATAACTCCCGACCTGACGGGCATGCCACGCCCCGTGGGGAACTAGCGAGGGAGAGTCGTCGGGAGCTCTGACCGCATGGGGGGACGTCACTAGGTAAGACGGCCAGTCGTGACGCGCTGGCGTCTGCAACGCCACTCCCTCCCGTTGTACGACGATTCTCGCCGGATGTTTTGTCATCGGTACTCCCACTGACACGCTGACACGCACATTCAGCCCACCTCTTTTCGCTGAGTGCTCGCCGGCACCTGCGCGCTGCCCGAGAGCAGGATCGCCATCGTCACTGCGTCGCGTCCGGCGAGCTCATGCAGCTGAAGGCGGCAGGAGAAGCCGTCCGCCAGGACCAGCGCTTCCGGTGCCTCGCGGACGGCAGGGAGTAGGTCGTGCTCGGCGACTGCCACTGAAACCTCGTAGTGGCCAGCTTCGACCCCGAAGTTGCCTGCGAGTCCGCAGCATCCGCCCAACGTCTGGACGGTCGCGCCTGTTCGTCGGAGTAGCTCGGCGTCGCTGTCCCACCCGAGGACTGACGAGTGGTGACAGTGTGGCTGCGCGACAAGGGTGGTCCCGGACAGGTCTGGTGGTGACCAGTTCGGGGCTTGTAGAAGTGCCTCTGCGAGCGTGGACATTGAGCGCACCACGTCCGACGTTCGCGGATCGTCTCCAATGAGCTCGAGGGCATCACTTCTCCACGTAGCGAGGCACGATGGTTCCAGGCCGACGATTCGGATCCTCTGCGCGGCGAACGGGTGCAGTACATCCAGTGATGCCAAGAGCTGGCGGCGGGCGGCTTCGCGTTGACCTGTCGAGATCCACGTCAGCCCGCAGCAAGCCTTTTCACGGATGACAGTCGGCGCATACCCGGCACCTTGAAGGGTAGTGACGAGGGCCGAGACGGAATCGCCTTCGAACGAGTCGGAGAACGAGTCGACCCAGATGGCGATAGGAGTTCCTTCCATGGCTGGCACAACCACGGAGGAGCGTCGAGGGGATGAAGCGAAACGTGGCAAGCCTCGACGTTGATCGATGCCAGCTAGCCATCTGATGGGATAGGCAAACAGGCGCATCCCTGCGAATCGATTCACGACCGGGCCGAGTCGAAGGGCAGTCACGAGGCGTGCCCATCTCGGCAGCCAACCCAGCGCGTAGTGAGCTCGGGGCCGGAGGCGTCGGCGATAGCGCTCCTCCGTTGCGATGGACTTGTACGTGGCCATGTCAACCCCGGTCGGGCAGTCGCGGGAGCAGCCCTTGCAAGACAGACAAAGATCGAGTGCTTCTGCCACCTCCGGCGAACGCCAAGACTCCACGACTTCACCGTTGACTAGCTCTTGGAGAAGGCGAGCGCGGCCGCGGGTTGAGTCCTTCTCTGCACCGGTGGCTTGATAGGACGGACACATCACGCGCCCGGCACTCGTGCCGTTCACCAGGCACTTGCCAACGCCCGAGCATCGGTGAACCTCCGCCGCGAACTCCGGATGCAAGAGGGCAAGCGGACTCGACAAGGAACTGGGTGCACGAAGCGCCGTTCCCAAGGGTTCAGGGTCAACGATGATGCCCGGGTTCAGGATGTTGTCGGGGTCAAAGATGGCCTTAACAGCGGCCATCAACTGCAGAGCTTCTGCTGAGTACATCTGCCCCAGGACGGCCGACCTTGCCCGCCCGTCGCCGTGCTCACCAGACATCGAGCCGCCGTATCGCGCGACGAGTCGGGCGGCGTCTTCAACGAACGACCGGTAGCGGTCTGCGCCATCGGTGCTCGTCAATGGGAAGTCGATGCGGCAATGAACGCAGCCCTCGCCGAAGTGACCGTATGGGAGGGCATGCATGTCGTGCTTGCCGAGGAGGTCCTCGAACTCTCGGAGGTAGGCGCCAAGTGCTTCGGGAGGTACCGCCGCGTCCTCCCAGCCACCGTACGCGGGTGCGTCGAGGCTTTGCTCTGCGAGGCCAGCGCCGTCCGCCCGGACTCGCCAAATGGCCGCGGCGATTGCCGGATCCTCGACTGCCCATCCTTCGAGCGTCCGGCTAGCGGCGATGAGGTTGGCAGCTTGCTTGTTGAGGACATCGAGGTCATCGCCGACCAGCTCTACGAACATCCAGGCGTCCCCATCTGGGAGCGGCGGCAGCGCTGCAGAACCCTGTCGACGTCGAACGACATCGACGATTCGTCGGTCGAGGCCTTCAGCGGCGACAGCCCCGGCGGTCGCTAGTAGAGGTGCGTCATCCGCGGCATCGGGCATGCTCGAGTAGCCGAGGACTACGGTCAGTTTGTGCGGGGCATCCTCTACGAGTCGAACCGTCGCCTCAGTCACGACTGCGAGGGTTCCCTCGGTCCCAGCGAGGAAGCGAGCGACATTGAACCCGTTCTCCGGAAGTAGGTGTTCCAGCGAGTAGCCGGAGACCTGGCGGCTGAATCGGCCGAACTCCGTTCGGATGAGGGCGAGGTTGTCCATCACCAAGCGTCGGAGCGACGCGAGCAGGGGGGACCCCGCACCGTCGCCAGAGTCGTCGAGAACTAGCAGCTCGCCGGTTCCCGCGATCGCCCGCAGAGCGACGATGTTGTCGGCTGTGCGGCCGTACCCGAGCGCTCGAGGACCACACGCATTGTTGCCGATCATGCCTCCGACTGTGCACCGGTCGCTCGTCGAAGGATCAGGGCCGAACCGCAAACCGAACCCAGCTGCCTGCCTTTGAAGATCGGCTTGCACCACTCCGGGTTCGATCGTGGCGGTCTTGGCGTCCGCGTCGATCGTGACGACGTTCGTCATGTGACGAGTGAAGTCGACGATGAGCCCTGGACCGATCGCGTTGCCAGCGCAAGAGGTTCCCGTTCCACGCGGGGTGACGGCGACCCGGATGGTCCGGCACCACTCAAGAGTGCGTGCGACGGCCATTTCGTCCTGCGGATAGGCGATCGCCTCAGGGACGATCCGGTGCAGGCCCGCGTCGCTGGCGTACAGCGACCGGGTGAGCCGCGACCTGTCGAGATCCGTCTCGATCATCTCAAGCCCGGTCCAGTCGACAACGTGCCCGTTCCGCTGCGGTCTAACCCGCGACCGCTCCATCACATTCTCCTCATCCATCGATAGCGCCCCCTCCAGGCCCGAGCTCCGGGTTGGCGCAGCGACATGCGTGGGCGGCGCCTGAACGGCAGTTTGCGTTCAGGCGCCGCCGCGGCTGTGCGCTCGGGTGTGAGCCGCCCGCGCAGTCAGCCGCTTCTCGCGGCGTTCCTCAGTAGCCGACAAAGACCGACTTCAGGTACGAAGCCGTGCGCTCGTCGTCCGGGGCTACGTCAGAAGGTCGAATCGCCGCAAGCCGTCCAAATACAAGTCGAACGAAGGCTTCAGCCGACATCGTGAGGTCTGCGTTGGTCGCGTTCTCAAGAGACTCGATCGCCGTGACCAGCCCGAGCTCGACGAGTAAGTAGGCCTCAGGGTCGACGACACGAACAACGATCTTCTGTGCCTCCTTGACCTCGCGTCCGCTTCGGGGGGCGATGCCCGGGAGTTGCTCCAGGAGGAAGGCCAGGTGTTCGGCCGGGATCGTTGCGTACCGGTTCGAGGCGACCTCGACGTCCCAGGTGTGCACAATGTGCTCCTGCAGTCGCATCCCCAGGAATTCGGTCAGAGGCCATACCGAACCGAACGCCGGGACCTTGTCCAGCGCGCTGTCGATCCCGTCCACGAGGTCAACGAAGTCCTCGTCTGCGTTGAGTCCGTCCCGGACCTGCTCATCTGGAGACTTGGCGTTCCATTTGTCCCAGATCGCCACGAAGTCGTCCTGCGTTGGCGCGTCCTCGCCGGCCAGCAGGCGAGTCAAGATCAGTCCGAAGATCTCGGCACCTGACCCGAGGTGCGAGAGCACGTCGCTGACGTTCCATTCCTCGGGATACGCCGCCGCGTCGGCCGCAGGCGAGGCTGGGAAGCCCATCACGGCCACAAGGCGATCGTGGGAGGTGCGGAGTGCGTCGCGGAGTTGCGCGAGGTTCTGCGTCATGCTGATTTCCTTCCTTGTCTTTGTCGCGGCGGTCAGGACGAGACCCAGCGGCGGATCAATAGAACGAGAAGCACGACGACAAGGCCCCCCGCAGCGAGAAGGCGCTTGTCCGGTACGCCGGCCACGGAGAGCAAGTCGACCGGCTCAGCGGACGGCGAGTTCGGCTCCGGGGCGGCGTGCACCTCGCCTGGCACCCGTGTCGAGCCGACGGTCGGCTCACCTGGCTGAGGGTTCTTCGTCGCCTCGATGTCCTTCGCGAGGGCGTCCGCGAACTGACCAATGATCTTGCGTCCGACGTCGTTCATCAGCCCGCGGCCCAGTTGCGCGGGCTTTCCCGTGATCGCGAGATCGGTGATGAGCTGGACCTCAGTGTCATCGCCACTTGGCGAGAGGATCGCGTCTACGGTCGCTGACGCATCGCTTGTGCCCTTGACGTCCCGGCCCGACAGTTCGATCTTGGCCTTCAGGCCATCCCTGTCGCGCTCGACGATCTTCGCCTTACCGTTGTAAGTCATGACGACCGGGCCGAGCTTCACCTTGACCGTGCCGGCAAAGTCGTCGCCATTGACCTCTGTCAGGGCCGCGCCCGGCATGCAGGTGGCGATACGCGGAACGTCAAGCAGGAGGTCGAATGCCTCCTGCGGCTCCAAGCCGACGACGAACGAGTGGGTCAGTTTCATGTGATCTCTCCGTTAGTGAATGCAGGCGTGGTCAAGCAGGCGCGCGCCATCGCCCCACGACGGTGTGGGGGATGTGCGGCGGATGACCCGCTCGTACTGCCTGGGCTTATGCCTTGCGGGCTCGGGGGGCGGATTCCTCGACGTCGTCGGCGACGACCACATGTTCGAGGTGCCGCATTAGTGAGATGCGCGCTCCCTCGATGTGTTCACGCATGACGAGCTCTGCGCGAGCTCCGTCTCGGCGCGCGATGGCCTGGTAGATCTCGAAGTGGCCCGCCTCTGCGACGTTCGCACGCCCCGGCAGGGCCAGGGTGACGTTCCGGTAGTGAAGGATCCGGCCATAGAGCAACTCGAGCGGCTCGAGCAATTGCGTGCTGTGCGCGTACTGGTGAACAGCGCGGTGGAATTGATCCGCCTCAGTCACGGCGGCGCCACCCTCCACGTGATCGTGCTCATCCTCGTGGACGAGTGTGTGTAGGTGCTCAAGCTCGTCGGGTGTGATCCGTTCGGCAGCTAGCCGCGCAGCGAGAGCTTCGAGCGCGCCCCGCACGCGGTAGATGTCGTCTGCCTCTTCGATAGAGATCGATGCGACGAAGATTCCTCCGCGCGGACGGACGTCGAGGAGGCCGTCTTGCTGCAGCCGGCGGACCGATTCGCGAACAGGATTGCGGCTGATACCGAGCTGCTCCGCGATCTTGGACTCGTAGATTCGCTCACCTACCGCGAGATGGCCTTCCAAAATGGCGCTTCGCAGCGTCTGGTAGGCCCGCTCCTGTAGCGACGGGTGATCCGCGATCGTGATGAGGCTGAGCGAGGAGGCACCTTCGCCCGTGCCGCCCATACGATCCGAATCGTTCTCACTCATGGTGAACTCCCTTCGCCGAGGTCTCCCACACCTGCCGTGAGCAACTCTGTTCCCAGGGTTGCATTGTCCACTGCGCCGAGAACTGCTGCGACCACCTGGTCGGTCGTAGCGTCGCCGCCCATGTCTCTGGTTCGCGGACCGCGGTCGACGACGGACCGCAGCGCAGCCATCACGAGGCCGCCCGCCTCGACCTCGCCTAGGTGCTCGAGCATCATCGCTGCGCTCCAGATCGCACCGACGGGGTTCCCGATTCCCCGTCCCGCGATGTCCGGTGCAGAGCCGTGCACGGGCTCGAACATGCTGGGGAAGTCTCGCTCCGGATTGAGGTTGGCCGACGCAGCCAGCCCCAGACTGCCCTGGAGCGCTGCTCCTAGGTCAGTCAGGATGTCGCCGAAGAGGTTGCTGGCGACGACGACGTCTAGTGTCTCTGGCGCTGACACGAATCGCGCAGCCAGCGCGTCGACGTGGTAGTGCGTGACATTCACGTCCGGATAGTCCTGCGCCACTCGGTCAACGACTTCGTCCCAGAGGACGGCGCTGTATTGCAGCGCGTTCGACTTCGTGGCGCTCGCCAGGCGGCCGCGTCGCTGGCGGGCAGTTTCCATCGCGTACCGAACGACGCGCTCGATCCCGTTCTCGGTGAACACCGAGACTTGCGTTGCGACACGTCCCGAACTTGTCTTGAGGATTCCACCGGAGCCCGAATACTCACCTTCGGCGTTCTCTCGTACGCACAGAATGTCCAGGTCACCGACGCCCTTGTCGCGCAGTGGTCCTTCGACGCCGGACCACAGCTGAAGTGGCCGCACGTTCGCGTACTGCCTGAACTCCTGACGGATAGGGATGAGAAGCCCGCGCAGCGAGATGTGGTCCGGTACACCAGGAAAGCCGACGGCGCCCAGCAAGATGGCGTCCGAACCGCGGAGCTGGTCCAGGCCGTCCGACGGCATCATCGAACCGTGCTCGACGTACCACTCGCACGACCAGGGAACCTCTACCCAGTCGACGCTGAAAGCGCCGGTCTTCGTGGCAACGCGGTCGACGACCGCCATCGCGCCGGGGGTGACCTCCTTGCCAATGCCATCGCCGGCAATGACCGTCACCCGGTAGGTCTTCACGGTCCCACCTCCGCCAGGGAAGAGAATCTGGCACGGACGGCGCTCAGCGAGCCGCCCTCACCAAGTGCTGCGCTCAGCGCGATCCATGCCTTCTCCGTAGTGAGTGACCCTGCCGACAGCAGTGGTAGGTCAGCAAGTGGGGAGCCGGTACCGCCCGTGGGCGGATTCGGAACAGATCCAGACGGCGCTCGCGACGAGACGACGACCACCGTGTCAGTTGCTGCCAACCGTTCGAGCGCCTCGAACATCTTGGGCGGTATACCTCCCGCTCCGGGCAGACCCTCGATAACCACTCCCCTGACTCCGCGAGCAGCTACGGCGTCAAGGAGGTCACCCTCTGCACCCGGGAAGACCTTTACGATCTCGACCCCTTCGACGGGCGTTCCCCTCAATCTCGGCATCGTCGGCGGAACGCGGAGGAAGTGAGGCCCGTCGCCGTCCACGACCCCAACCGAACCGTCAGTGTCGAGGAACGCGTTGTTGGCCGAGCGGGCCATCTTCCAGCACCCTCGCGCCGAGAGGATCTTGCCGGCGAAGCAGACGAGCACGCCACGCCCGGCCGCCTCCGGGCTTCCAGCGACTCGGACAGCGTCCGCCAGGTTCGCGGGACCGTCGGGATCGGCCTCGTCGGCCTTTCGCATTGCCCCGGTGAACACGACCGGCACGGTCGCATCGACGTACAGGTCCGAGACGAACGAGACGTACTCGAGTGTCGTGGTGCCGACGGTGACGACAACCCCTGCCACGTCCTCGTCATCGAGCGCCGCCCCGACTGAGCGTGCGATCGATGCCATGTCGGCAATCGTCATCGCCCAACTGGGAGTCCTCCGAAGCTCGAGGACTTCCGCCCTCTCGAGGCCCGGAGCGAGGCGGGCGATCTCTGCAGCTCCGAGCGCGGGCGCTGTCCGGCCAGTGGCAGGATCGAGCCGGGTTGCGATCGTTCCTCCGGTGGTCAGGAGTTTCAGCGTCCCCGGCGACCCGTCGGCGCGCCGCGACGTCTCGTGCAGAGTCACTTGATGATTCCGATCTTCGAGCGGTCGAGCGAGAGCAGCACCGCGCCCACCAGGACGATGCCCTGGGTGATCAGCTGCACCTCGCCGGAGACGCCGAGGATGATCATGCCGTTGAGGAGCATGGAAAGCACCAGGGCCCCGATGACTGTGTTCACGACGTTTCCGATCCCACCGGTGAGCGGCGTGCCGCCCAGTACCACGGCGGCGATCGCGGTCAGCTCGAACCCGCTCGCAGCGTCGGGGGTTGCAGCGCCGACGCGCGCCGAGAGCACGATGCCTCCGATGGCTGCCATGAGACCGCCGAAGCAGAACAGTGCGATCTTCACCCGGTTGACGTGAATTCCGGACAGCTTCGCGACCCGCTCCTGACCGCCGAGCGCGACCGTTCGCCGGCCGAACGACGTCAGGTGGAGGAGGATGGCGGTACCAGCGAAGCAGATGGCGAAGACGATGTAGATGCCGGGACGCTGCCCGAACCACAACCATCCATCGGGCACGTTCTCGGGCTGGGCACCAGAGATCTTGATGCTGATGCCGCGGGCAACGGAAAGCATGCCGAGCGTCACGATGAACGACGGCACCTTGAGGATTGCGAACGCGACGCCGTTGCAGAATCCCGCGGCGATGCCAGCGAGGATTGCCGCAGCTAGGCCGACGACGATGCCGTGCTCGTTGGCGACGATGGCTCCGACCATTCCGGACAGAGCGACGACCGATCCAACAGACAGGTCGATGCTGCCGGCGATGATGATCAAGGTGACGCCGAAGGCCGGGATAGCGATGATCGCCGTCTGCTGAAGGAGGAACTGGAAGTTCGTCGTGTTCAGGAACCGGTCCCCGGCGGTCAGGCTGAAGAAGGCCGTTACGGCGATCAGAGACAGGAAGGGAACCAGCCAGGCCGGAAGAAGTCGAGTGCCACGGCTCAGCGGGTTGCGACGCTTGGCGCCACCTCCCGACGTCGGGGCCGCCGGCGAGATGACGGTGGGAGTGACGGCAGCGGCTCCACTTGCGGAGACGCCCGTGTGTTCGCTCTGGGTGTTCATACCATGTGCCCAATCAGTTGCTTTTCGGTCAGGGGTTCGTCGGTCGAGAACTCCGCAGAAATGACGCCTCGCCGCATGATCACGAGGTTGTCGCTCATGGAGATCAGCTCGTCCAGGTCATCGCTGATGAGGAGCATCGCGACGCCGTCGTCAGCGAGCTCGTTGATGACTCGATGGATCTCAGCCCGTCCACCGATGTCGACACCGCGAGTCGGGTTGTGCAGGATCAGCAGGCGATTTCGCCGAACTAGCCACTTGGCGATCGCAATCTTCTGTCGGTTGCCACCGCTGAGATTGAGCGGCAAGTCGTGGCATCCCTGACAACGAACGCCCAGCCGCTCAATAAGCGTCGTAGCGCGACTCGATCCGCGCCGCGGATTGAGAAAACCGAACGCGCTCGTCCAGCGAAGCGCGACCAGGTCGATGTTCTTGTCGATTCGGAGGTTGAGGAGGAGACCCTCTCGATCGCGGTCGGCCGGTACATAGGCCACACCCGCCGAGACCGCCTGGACTGGCGAGCGGAACCGCACCCGCTTGCCGTCAAGCAGGATCTCGCCTTCGCTTGGCTTCGTCACTCCGAAGATGCTGTGCGCGAGCGCGTCGGCCCCGCAGTCCATCAGGCCACCCAGCCCCAGTACCTCTCCCTTGCGGACTCGCAAGGAGACACGCTCGGCTTGGCCGGCGACCGAGACGTTCCGGAGTTCCAAGACCGTCTCTGCCGAGTCCGGGATGGTGCGGTTGGAGGACTGCTCGACGACGTCGCCCACCATCAGCGAGGAGATCTCTTGCTTCGTAGTGCTTTTGGCGTCGAGCGTGGTCACCACTTCACCACTGCGCATCACGGTGACGCGGTCGCAAAGGCCAACGATTTCATCGAGGTGGTGCGAGATGTAGATGACGAGCCCGCCGTCCCTGGCGAATGCTCGCAGCGTCTCCTGAAGCGCTTCCACACCGTGTGCGGACATTGCCGCTGAAAGCTCATCCACGATCAGGATGCGAGGCTTCGAAGCCAGCGCTCGAGCCATCTCCACGAGCTTCTGGCTCTCGAGCGGGAGGTCGCCGGCTCGTGCCTTGAGGTCGATCCGCTGAGGCAGCCGTTCAATCACTGCCTCAGCGAATCGCCGGCGCGTCCAAGGCATGAAGATGCCCGCGGGCGCAAACCAACCCTCTCGCCCGAGGAGGAGGTTCTCCTCCACGGACATGTGTTCTTCGATCAGAGGCTCTTGCAGCACGATGTCGACACCATGCTGACGAGCCTGGGCCACGTCAGCGGGAGCGTAAGGCTCACCGCCAAGTCGCATTTCACCTGCGGACGGCTTCTGCATTCCAGCGATCAAGCTAACGATCGTTGACTTGCCTGCACCGTTTTGTCCGACGAGCGCGTGGATGTGCCCGTATTCGAAGGTGAGCCGTTCCTGCTCTCCCAACCGAACCGCGATGGTTCCTGGGTAGCGCTTCTCGACGCCGATGAGCTCGAGGGCGGGGGCCTGCGACATGCCGATTACTCCCTAGTGGTCTTTTCCGTCGCTACTTGAGCGTGATCTTGAAGTCAGCCGTCGAGGCGCCCGGCGTGTACTCCTGGGAGACCGCCTTGAAGTCGTAGGTGTCCATGCCGTTGATGACCTGGTCCTGATACGCCTGCGCGTTCTCCGTGGTGATCGGGAGCAGCGGAATGTTCACCTCTCGGTTGTCGGGCTTGTGGCCCTTGATGAAGTCGTATAGCTCGACCAGTGCGAACGCGCCACAGGCGTAGCCGCCACCGACCGAGGTGAGGAGTTCACCGTCCACGACCGCCTGCACGGCGTCCGGAGTGCCGTCCATAGCTGTCACGCTCACCGAGTCGAGGTCGCCCGAGTTGTCCAGCGCCTGGATCGCGCCGAGCGCACCTTCGTCATTGAACGAGAAGACGCCGTCGAAGCCGGGGCCGGGAAGGGCCGACAGGAAGTTCTCCATCGTCTGCTGCCCAGCGGCTCGCGCCTCGTTGCCGTACTGCGTCTTGAGAAGCTCGACGTCAGGGTGCTCGGCCACGAAGTCCTCCGCGGCAGCGAGTCGCTGCTCAGCGACGGAGTTGCCCTGGTCGCCAGTCATCGCAACCCACTTGCGAGCACCGGAGTCGTACAGAGTCTGGGCGGCGAGGGTTCCGCCGCCGCTGTCGTCCGTTCCGACGTAGCCGACGTAGATGTCTTCGGGCGAGTCATCCAGGTCGACGCCCGGCGCACGCTGCATGAAGGTCACCGGGATGCCGGCGGACTCCGCCTCGCGGAGCACGGTCTGCCCAACCTTGTCCGAAACCGGGCCGACGACGATGCCGTCGACGCCGGATGAGATCCAACCCTGAACGATGTTGATTTGCTTGCTCTCGTCGCTGTCGGCCTGGGCCGTCAGCAGGTCGATCCCGAGCTGACCGGCGGCCCCCTCGGCGAACTCCTGCATCAGCTCCCAGTACGGGTTGGAGATGAGCGGGACCACGAAGCCAATGGTCGGCTCGCCATCGGCGGAACTGCCGCCACCGGAGTCGCTGGATCCGCAGCCAACAAGCGTGCTGGCACCGGCCACGAGTGCTACGGCGGCCGCTACGAACTTTCTCGAGCGCATGTACAGACCTTTCTGGAATGTTCGGTACCGGAGGTACCGGAACGTTTCGGACCTTTGGAGGTCCCACGGGTCGCGTCCCAGAAGCGACATTGCTGAGCGAAACTTCGCCGAGAGCCCACGCTCTCGGGTCCTGCGGGTGTTACTTGTGTTCGTCGCTTTTCGCGTCGACGACTCCCGAATCGTCGATCGAGGCTTCTTGCGGCGTCTGTGTCACGAGATTCGCAATCTGATGCGGAAGCAGAGGCATCCGATCAATGAAGACGTTGAACGGAGAGAGCGCGTCTTCGATGGCCTCCGCAAGAACAGCGGCAACCGGAATAGCACCTGCCTCTCCGGTGCCCTTCACTCCCAAGGGGTTGAGGGGCGACGGCGTTTCGACGTGGTCGAGGATGATTTCGGGAAGGCCTTCGATTGAAGGCATTCGGAAGTCCATGAAGCTGGTTGCCTGAGGCTGGCCCTGCTCGTCAAACGGAAGCACCTCCAAGAGCGCGCCGCCCAGCCCCTGGACCAATCCTCCGAGGACCTGTCCCTCGACAATGGTCGGGTTGACGACCACCCCGCAGTCATGAACAAGGACGTATTTCTGTACGTCGACGGCCCCGACCTCCGGGTCCACCTCGACGATGGCTGCGTGAACACCGCTTCCGAACAGCTGTTGGCCCACGCCGAAGTAGCCGTCTTCTGTGAACACTGGCGGGGTAGCCACATTGGCAGCTCTTTCGCGGAGCTTCTCCAACACCGCGGGGTCGTCCTTGAGGGGCTTGTCGACGGGGTAGCCGTACGCGTTGGCGAGTGCCGCGATGGCGGCGAGGCTGATGGACTGTCCGGGAGCTCCCTTGACGGAGACCTGGCCTTCGGAGAACTCGAGATCGTCGTGGCTGCATTCGAACAGCTCGCTCACGTAGGCCGCGATCTTGTTGCGTAGCCGCTCTGAGGCCACCGCCACCGCGTTCCCTGCGAGGAGCAAGGACCGACTGCCGAACGTGCCAATGCCGAAGTCGACCTTGCCACTGTCTCCGCCTCGCACGACAACGTCGTCGATGCCAGCACCTAGCGAATCCGCCGCGATCTGCGCGAACGACGTGGCGTGTCCTTGCCCCTGCGAGGCGGTCGCGACGTCGAGGACGACGGTGCCGGCGTCGGTCAGTTTCGCCGCACACCCTTCGTACGGCCCAGGTCCGCTCGACTCGATGTAGGCGCAGATACCCATGCCGAGATAGCGTCCACGCGCGCGCGCTTCCTCCTGTGCCTTGCGGAAACCGGCCGGATCGAGGTGGTGGATTGCCTTCTCGAAACCGGCTTGATAGTTGCCACTGTCGTAGCGGATCGGGGCGTCAATGGTGAGCCCGACGTCGTACGGGAAGGCGTCTGCCGGCACCAGGTTGCGCAGCCGAACCTCATACGGCTCCATGTTGAGCTTGGCCGCAACGGTTCGGATAAGGCGCTCCATCGTGAAGACCGCATGCGGGCGCCCAGCGCCGCGGTACGGGCTCACCGGCGGCTTGTTGGTGTATAGGATCGTCGCCTTCGCGGCGTAGTTCTTGACCGCGTACTGACCGAGTACGTGGGTGAGTGTGTTCGCCGGAACGGCAATGCCGTAGGGAATGTAGGCGCCGGTGTCGTGCACGAAGTTGGTGCGGACGGCAAGGATCGTGCCCTCGGCGTCGAACGCAACCTCAGCGTCGTGGATCTGTCCCCGCTCCTGGTTGGCGGACACGAAGTGTTCCCAACGGTCTTCGATCCACTTGACCGGACGTCCGAGTGCACGCGCGGCGAACGGGACGAGAACCTCCTCCGGGTAGAAGAGCATGATCTTTGTCCCGAAGCCGCCACCGACGTCCGGAGCGATCACCTCGACCTGCTGGCTGGAGAGGCCAAACATGCGGCAGAGGCCGTGCTTGATTGCCACTGGGGCTTGCGTCGAGTCCCAGACGCGCAGCATCCGCTCACGAGGATCCCAGTCCGCCAATACCCCTCGCGTCTCCATCGGCATGCCGCCGGTTCGTTCGAGCGAGAGTCGCAGCTTCGCCGTGTAGGGCGCAGACGCGAAGACGCTGTCAGGATCTCCGACACCGTCGGTGACGACCCCGGCAACGTTGCCGGGCACGTCGTCGTGTACAGCGGCCGACGTGCTCGAGGCCTCTCCGAGGTCCACTACCGGGTCCAAGATGTCGTAGTCGATCGAAATGAGTTCTGCAGCATCCTCGGCTAGGTACCGGGTATCCGCGACGATGAGGGCGACGGCTTCACCGACGTAGCGCACGCGGTCGACTGCGAGGGGTCGCTGGGTCTTCGCAGCGATCAACGAAGGGTGGCCGGCGAGGAGCGGCAGGGGCTCGTTGAGGTCGCCGAGGTCACGACCGGTAAGGACGAGGTGAACGCCCGGCGCGGACCGAGCTGCTTCGACGTCAATGTTTGTGATTCGGGCGTTTGCAACCATGCTTCGCACGACAGACGCGTGCAGTTGGCGTGCCGGGTCGATGTCGTCGACATAGCGACCGAGCCCGCGGAGCAGACGATCGTCTTCCTTGCGACGTACGGCTTTGCCAACGTAGTTGCCGCCAGAATCGCCCGCCTGCACCTGGTGTGTCTTGCCCTTAGAACGCGTCACGACTCGGTCCCCCGATCCTGCTCAGCACCCTCGGCGAGCACCTGGTCAACGGCGCGGCTGATGCCGACGTAGCCCGTGCACCGACAGATGTGCCCGCCTACGGCGGACAGCATTTGCTCGCGGTTGCACCCTGCTTCTCGCATGCACGCCGTGAGAGACATGAGGATCCCTGGAGTGCAAAAGCCGCACTGCAGGCCGTGCTGATCGGAAAACGCCTGTTGGACCGGACTAAGCGAGTCGCCGGAAGCCAGGCTCTCAACCGTCTCGATCTCGGTCCCGTCGGCCTGGGCAGCAAACATCAGGCACGCGCGAGCCGAGTCGCCGTCCACCAGGACGGTGCAAGCGCCGCAGACGCCGTGCTCGCACCCGACATGGGTGCCGGTGAGACCGAGCTCGTGGCGAATGAAGTCGGACAGCAGCATTCGCGACTCCACATTCCGCTCGATCGCCTGTCCGTTAACCGTGCAACGAACCTGCGCTGACTGGGCGGTGTCGTTGGAGGTCATGCCAGGACTCCTTCACGCTCGTGTGCTTGCCGGAGCGCACGCTCGACCATGGGCCGAACGATGCGAACCCGATGCTCCGCTTCATCGCTATAGATGTCAGCGTGTCGAGAGATCTCCTCTGCCGCGGCTGCCGCGGCATCAACAATCAGTCCGTTGTTCAGGGCTGAGCCGGAGATGAGTTCTTCCGCCTGCCGGCAACGCATCGCTCGATCGGTTGGTCCGAACACGACGACGCGTGCCTCGTCCGGACCGACCACGCACGCGGCGCCGGCCAGGGCGAAGTCCCCGTGCCGCTGGGCGTATTCGCTGAAGCCCCAGGTCGACGGCGAAGTCAGGGCCGGGAAACGCACCTCAGTGAGGATCTCGTCGGACTCGACGGCAGTAGTCAGCATGCCCTCGAAGAAGTCGTCTGCATCGAGCCGACGCGTTCCTCGGGTACTCGCCACGCTCACCTCGGCGTCGAGGAGCACGCACATGGCAGGCAGTTCAGCTGCTGAGTCGCCGTGCGCGATCGATCCGCCGACGGTGCCACGGTTCCGGATCTGCATGTGACCGACCCACGACGCAGCGTGTGCTAGCACCGGCAACTGCTTGGTGGCGAGTTCGGACAGCTCGAGAGCGCGAGTTCGCGTGGTTGCACCTACTCGGAGTCCGCCGTCGGTCCAACTCAGTCCGGTGAGCTCTGGAATGCGCGTGATGTCGATCAAGCACTCCGGCGCGGCCAGCCGAAAGTTCATAACCGGGACCAGGCTCTGACCGCCGGCGATGACCTTGCTGTCATCAGGCGCTTCCGCGAGTGCCGACAGCGCTTCCTGAAGTGTCGCCGGTCGCACGTACTCGAACTTCGATGGCTTCATCTGACCTCCTCTGGTTCGTATACTTTAGACATCGAATGGCCGCCGTCAAGACCCAAAGCGGGAAAGTTTGTGGACGCCGAATCGGGCAGCTTTGCGGCGCACGTCACATGCTTCTGAGCGTGAACCGCCAGATTTTGCTGGATCTGGGTCTAGGCAGCGTCAAAAGTTCGTGTATACATTGAACACGCGCACGGCAGGGGCCGGCGCTCGACCATCTCTAGGAGCCCACATGACAACGAGCCTTGACGCTGCGACCGGACTGACCGCTGACGTAGCCGCGTTCATCGAGAGCGCCGACCTCAGCGACGTCCCCGCGTCCGCGCTCGACGCGGCCAAGCGATCCCTTCTCGACGGCCTGGGCCTCGCCGTCGCCGGTTCGCGGAGCGAGGGCCCGCGGCTCGCGCAGAAGATGGTGTCGGACTACTCGGCCGCTGGAGCCGAGGCTTCTGTACTCGGCACGAGCATGCGCCTGCCGGTTCGCTTCGCGGCTTTCCTCAACGGCATGCAGATCCACGCTGACGACTTCGACGACACCCAGCTCGCGGTCGCCCCAGACCGTGTGTACGGCCTTCTGACTCACCCGACCGCGCCTGTACTCCCCGTCGCCCTTGCTCTCACCGAGCGCACGGACGGCTCTGGCGCCGACCTGCTCATGAGCTACCTCCTTGGCGTCGAGGTCGCGACGAAGACGGCCGAGGCGATCAACCCGCGCCACTACGACGACGGCTTCCACGCGACCGCCACGCTCGGTGCGATCGGCGCGTCTGCAAGCGCGATCCGCATCCTTGGGCTGACCGGCGTGGAGGCGACCCGCGCCCTCGGTCTTGCCGCCTCGCAGGCTGGAGGCGTTCGCGAGCACTTCGGAACGATGACCAAGCCCTTCCACGCTGCGAGGGCGGCCGAGAGCGGCATCGTCGCGGCCACGCTCGCCGGCGCTGGCTTCACCGCCGCCCCCAATGCGCTCGAGGCCCAGCGCGGATTCTTCAACGCTGCCGGTGGCGGCTACGCCACCGATGCCATTCACGGCGTTCTGGGGAACCCCTGGACTTTCGAGTTCCCGGGCGTCTCGATCAAGCCGCACCCGTCCGGCTCGCTGACCCACCCGGGCATGAGCGCATTCGCAAAGCTCATTCACGACGAGGACCTCAGGCCCGGAGACGTCGAGCGGATCACGGTCGGCACGAACCGTCACATGCCCAACGCTCTCATTCACCACCGTCCGCAGACGGAGCTTCAGGCCAAGTTCAGCATGGAGTTCTGCCTGGCAATCCTGCTGCTCGAGCGGCGCGCCGGCCTCGCGGAGTTCACCGACGAGGTGGTTCTGCGCGACGACGTGCAGGAGATGATCCGCCGCGTGGACTTCGGAGTCGACGAGGCCGCGGAGGCGGCAGGGTACAACACCATGACGACCAACATTCGAGTCCTGATGAAGGATGGGCAGGTCTTCGAGACCAGCGCGGCGTTCGGTCGCGGCAGCCCGCAGAACCCGATGCCCGACTCCGAGCTCGTGGACAAGTTCGCTGGCTGCCTTGAGTGGGGCGGAGTCGACCCGGCGATCGCGCCGGACATCGCCGACATCGTGTTCGACCTCGAGAACCAGCCGAGCGTCGCGCAGCTCATCAGCCGCCTTGTGGCACGGGCATGACCAGCGACCACGGCCAGGAGGACGGCGCTCGATTCCACAGCGCCGTCGCCCGAACGGGCGTGACGCTAGTCGGCCGACTGCTGCCGGGCTCGGACCTCATCCGAGGACTGGAAGCGGTATGCGAGCATCACGGCGTGAAGTACGCAGCGGTGAACTTCGCGTACGGCAGTCTCTCCTCTGCCGGCTTCAAGACTCTGCAGATGCCTGACGACGGCTCGAACCGGCCGACTCTGACCTTGGAGACCGTCGACAGCCGCGTCGAGTTCTTGGGAGGGCAGGGTCTTGTGTGCTCGGACGGTCTCGGCGGTCGAGCGACACATCTACACGGATCCATTTCCGACGAGACGGGGCGAGTGCTCGGCGGGCACTTCGAGCCTGGCCTCAATCCTGTCTACAACAACATGGACTTCACTCTCCAGGAGCTGCTCGACGTCGAACTCGTCCGCGAGTGGGACACCGAGACCGCGACTGTCGAGATGCGCGTCGTCCAGATGGGAGACCAAGAGTGAGCAAGGTACAGCTTGTTGTAAAGGACGCTCGGATTGTCGTCCCGGAGGCGGGCGTTCTCACCGGGCATGTGGTTGTCGATGACGGCAAGGTGGTGGCACTCCTTTCGTCAGACGAAGCTCCTCCCGAGGCCACGCGCACGATCGACGCAGCTGGGCGCTACGTGTTGCCCGGCGCGCTGGATGCCCACTGCCACTACGGCCTCATGCCTCCGATGCGCGAACGGATGGCCCCGGAGACCGGGTTCGCCGCAATCGGCGGCGTGACAACGCTGATCCGGTACTACCGACGAACTGACTCCTATCTCGACACGTTCCCGGCCCACATCGAGCAGAACCCCGCGTATCACTACCAGGACTTCAGTGCGCACTTGGCGCTGTTCAACCAGAGCCAGGTCGAGGAGATCCCTCGCTACATCAGCGAGCTGGGCATCACGTCCTTCAAGCTCTACATGAACCTGAAGGCCAACCTCGCGAAGGCGTTCCTGATCGATCCGCTGGTCGACGACGAGGTCGCGCAGACCGAGGACCTCGACTACGACGACGGACTGCTGTTCGGCATCATGCAGAAGCTCGCATCCCAGCGAGTGCGCACGCGCCTCAGCGTCCACGTGGAAGAGGCGGACCTGGTGAGCTACCAGCTTCCGCGCGTCAAGGAGTCAGGCCTCGGCGGTCTGCTCGCTTGGCACTATGCGCGGCCAGCAGAGGCCGAAGCTCTCGGCGTGCAGAAGGTCGCCTACTTGTCGCGTCAGCTGAACGTTCCGGTCTACTTCCCGCACATCGGGAGCCGGCTCGGCCTGGATGCACTGCGCGCCGAAGCTGAGCGCGGCACCGACATGGTGATCGAGACCTGCCCGCACTACCTCGTGCACAACATCTCCAGCCCCGCCGCCGAGCTACTGAAGGTGATGCCTCCGGTACGTACCGACGACGACAACCGGGCCACGTGGGAGGCCATCGAGTCGGGCCTGATCTCGACGGTGTGCACCGATCACATTCCATACAACGCTGAAGAAAAGAACCTCGGCGACATCTGGACGACCCGCCCGGCATTCGGGAGCATCGGGCTGATGGTCGCTGTTCTCATCAGCGCCGGCGTCAACGGCGGCCACATCACGATCCAGCGAGCCGCGGAGCTGCTGTCTACGAACACGGCCAAGACGTTCGGGTTCTACCCCCAGAAGGGAACGCTGCTTCCAGGGAGCGACGCCGACCTCATGATCATCGACCCCGATGCCCGCTGGACCGTCCATGCCAACGACTTCCCGTCCGCCCAGCCCTTCTCCGTCTACGAGAACATGGAGCTGACCGGCCGAGTGGACGTCACCATCTCACGCGGTGACGTCATCGCGGAGAACGGCCAGCTCCAGGTCGAGCCTGGCCGGGGTAGGTTCCTTCGCCGCGACGCCGACGGCTCCAGGGCGGTGTGACCGATGGCTACCTACGATCTCGTAGTCCGCAACGCGCGGATCGTGAAGCCGGGTCAGCCGATCCGTGAGGGCGACATTGCCGTCAGGAACGGCGTCATCGTCGAGAGCGATGGCGTTGTCTCAGGCGACGCAGCGCAGACGATCGACGCCGCCGGCTCTCACGTGCTCCCTGGCGTGATCGATCCACACACCCACCCTGGCCTCGTGGCACCGCTCGATCGCCGACTTCCCCTTGAGTCGCGAGGTGCAGCCGCCGGCGGTGTCACGACGATCGTCCAGTACCTGCGCCGCCCCGAGAGCTATCGCGAAGCGGTACCAGCTCGCAGGAAGGCCGCGGAGGAGCACCTCCTTCAGGACTTCGCGTTTCACGTGACGCTGCTGAACCGCGATCACTTCGATGACATCCGCATGTGCATCGAAGACTTCGGCGTCACGTCCTTCAAGATTTACATGAACTCGCGCATGCCGCTGTCGGAGCGCATGCGGATGGACGCCCTCCCCGGACAGGAGGTGAACGACATCGCGCCCGTCGACTATGACGACGGATTCCTGCTCGATGCGTTCCGGGCCCTTGCCCCGTATCGAGGAGTGCGACTCAACATCCATTGCGAGAACTCCGACATTGCGATTTCTGAGACCGCGAAGGTCGTAGCCGCAGGACGTACCGGGCTCACGGCCTGGAGTGACGGTCGACCCGCGATCGGTGAAGCCGCGGCTATGCACGTCGCGGGAGTGATGTCGCGGGAGTACAACGTCCCGTTGTACATCCCTCACGTCGGAAGTCGCGAGGGCATCCGTGCAGTCGAGGAACTTCGCAAGCTTGGAACGTCGCTGACGGTCGAGACCTGTCCCCACTACCTGGTCCTGACTGACGAGAGTTCCGACACCGCCAAGGTCGCTCCGCCGATCCGCAAGGAAGCTGATCAGGCCGCGGTGCTCGAGGCACTCGTGAGGGGTGACCTGAACACGCTTGGCTCCGATGAGATCCCGTACACGCTCGAAGAGAAGGGGATGTCGACCTTCTGGACAGAGAACACCGCCTTCAGCGGTTGCGGGCTGCTCCTCCCGGTCGCAATTTCAGCGAATCTGCCGTTGCAGCTGGTTGCCGAGACGACCAGCGCTGCGCCCGCCCGCGCGTTCGGGCTTGAAGGCAAGGGGAGCCTCGATCCGGGGAACGACGCGGACCTCGTCATCGTCGATACCGAGAGCGAGTCTCAGGTCCGGCCCCAATTCCTCAACAGCTCGAGCGACTTCAGCGTGTACGACGGTATGTCGCTTCGTGGTTGGCCGACGGTCACCATCTCCCGCGGTGAAGTGATCTTCGATCGCGGCCGCTTCCCGACTGCCGAGGGACGCGGGAAGTACCTGTTCCGTTCCCTGGCAACCGACTGACCCGTCCCAGACCGCTCCGCCCGCGGGTGGCCCAGACGCCCGCGGGCGGGGCTTCAGTCTCTTCGAAGTTGGGCAGAAGTGCACGAACACGACTGCGGCGCCCTATCTAAGGCAGCACCGCTCACTAGCCGCCGTGGTGGCGGTGGTTCGGACTACCCGTCCCCTCGACAACCATCGCCGCCATGGCCCCAAGGTAGACCAGCAAGCGACAGACCCAGCCAATTCTCATTCAGGAGTGGGCGATGCGCGACGTACTTCCCCAGCTGCTCGATTGGTGGCGCGCCGGCCGTGAGGTCGGAATGGCGACCGTAGTCGCTACATTTCGGTCGGCACCCCGTCCTCCAGGTGCGAGCATGCTCGTTGGTCCAGACGGCACTGCCGTCGGCTCAGTGTCCGGCGGTTGCGTCGAAGGCGCGGTCTACGAGTCCGCGGGAGCTGTCGTCCAGACTGGCATGCCGCTAGTAGCCCGCTACGGGGTCAGCGACGACGACGCGTTTGCGGTCGGTCTGACTTGCGGCGGCATTCTCGATGTCTATGTCGAGAAGGTCTCGCGAGAGACATTTCCGAACCTCGAGGAGGTCGCGCGCGATCTCGAGGCAGGGCGACCGGTAGCGGTGGCTACGGTCATCGACCATCCAGACCCAGCGCTCGTCGGCCGGCGTCTCGTCGTTCGCCCGCCCGAAGCTGGCCTGTCAGAAGGCAGCCTCGGCTCAGATCGAGTCAACGCCGCAGTTCGAGACGACGCACTTGGGCTCCTCGCAACCGGAACTGACAGCGTGCTCACCTACGGTCCCGAGGGCGAGCGGCGCGGCGAGGGAATGCGCGTGTTCGTCTGGGCCTTCGCACCGAAACCCCGAATGCTCGTCTTCGGCGCGATCGACTTCGCGGCCGCAGTGGCCCACGTCGGCAACTTCCTCGGCTACCACGTCACGGTTTGCGACGCACGCCCAATCTTTGCGACACACAGCCGTTTCCCCCATGCCGATGAGGTCATCACCGATTGGCCGCACCGCTACCTGGCGAAGGTGGTCGAAACAGGCGGAATCGACGCCCGTACGGTGATCGCAGTCCTCACTCACGACCCCAAGTTCGACGTGCCGCTTTTGGAGGTCGCACTTCGGATACCCGAGGTCGCGTACATCGGCGCCATGGGGTCGCGCCGCACTCATCACGATCGAGTAGCACGTCTTAGGGAAGCGGGAGTCAGCGACGAACAGATCAGTCGCCTGGCGAGCCCCATCGGGCTGGACCTCGGCGCTCGCACCCCTGAGGAGACGGCAATCTCGATCGCCGCCGAAATCGTCGCAAGTCGGTGGGGCGGCAGCGGGGACAGGCTGAGCCTAACGGCAGGTCACATCCACAGTTCGCAGCGCTTGATCGCCTCAACGTCGCGACCGACCTTGCGCCCAGTGATGGCCGACAGCTGAAGTAGCGGCGACATGGGGCTGCGCGAGCATCGACAGCGAGACCGGACTATCCGAGGTCTGGCGTGGATGATCACGATCGGTCTGTGTGTTCTTCTGCTGCCCGGCTCCGCGAGTGCTGCAAGCCATGCCGATGAACCGTGCCCCGAAATCGCGACTCTGAGCCGCGGCCCCAATGGGGCACCGTTCGTGAATCTTGCGATCGAGCGACAGCGACCTTCCAGCCGCTGGCTTTGGGCGCCGAACTCCTCGCATCGACTTTGCCTCTCGGCCGGCGATGTGCTCGTCGCTCCGACATGCTCCCAGTCTTCGATCATCATCAAGTTCGATGAATGCGGCTCCGAGTCGCAGAACGGACACCCGTTCCCGCGGCCGGCGATCCGTCCGCGCGCAGACAGCATGCCGACGACTGTGAACGCCCAGGGACCGGAACGACCTATGGGCGCTACAGGTTGGCTGCTGTGGGCAACCCTGGTGTGCGCCGGCACTTTGGTCGCTTGCCTCTTGACTTGGCTCCTTGCCCAGGAAGGCGGAGACGACTGCCGCCCTGTAAATCCGAACGGAGCGTGGTGACAGTTAGCCCCCGATTGCGGACATCGGGCGGTCGGGCTGGAGGAACGTCGGGTCGTCGATGCCGTGGCCGGCGCGCTTGCCGGCCATTGCGGTCACCCAGCGCTCGGCGATCTCCTCGTCGGTCGCGCCGGCGCGGAGCGCGGCGCGCAGGTCGGACTCCTCGCGGGCGAACAGGCAGTTGCGGATCTGGCCGTCGGCGGTCAGCCGGACGCGGTCGCAGTCGCCGCAGAACGGCCGGGTGACGCTGGCGATCACGCCGACGGTGGCGGGTCCGCCGTCGACGAGGAACAGCTCGGCGGGGGCGCTCCCCCGTGGCTCGGCCGCGGGCGACAGCGTGAACTCGCGCTCGAGGTGGGCGAAGATCTCGTCGGCGGTCACCATGCCGTCGCGGCTCCAGCGGTGCTGGGCGTCCAGCGGCATCTGCTCGATGAACCGCAGCTCGTAGCCCTCGCCGATCGCCCAGCGCAGCAGCTCCGGCGCCTGGTCGTCGTTGATCCCGCGCATCAGGACGGCGTTCACCTTCACCGGGCCGAGTCCCGCCTCCTGGGCGGCCGCCAACCCGGCGAGCACGTCGGCCAGCCGGTCGCGGCGGGTGATCTCCTTGAACGACTCGCGGCGGATGCTGTCCAGGCTCACGTTCACCCGGTCGAGGCCGGCCTCGGCGAGCGCGTGCGCCGTACGAGCCAGGCCGAGCGCGTTCGTGGTCAGCGAGGTCTCGACGCCCAGGGCGCTCGTCCGCCGCACGATGTCCACGAGACCACGGCGTACCAACGGCTCACCCCCGGTGAACCGGACCTCCCGGATCCCGAGCAGCTCGACGCCGATGTGGACCAGCCGGACCACCTCGTCATCGCTCAGCACGGTGTCGTCGGGCAGCCAGTCCAGGCCCTCGGCCGGCATGCAGTAGGAGCAGCGCAGGTTGCAGCGGTCGGTCAGCGACACCCGCAGGTCGGTCGCGACCCGGCCATACCTGTCTCGCAGCTTGCCCGTGCTCATCGCCAAATTCTACGGAAGTTTGATCGCCGTAGCGCTCGTGGTCGGAGCTGTCTCAAGGAGTGGCTCACACCCTCGAGGGGCGGTTGCGACCGGCTTCAAGGAGTCCCGACCCACTCGTCGCTGCCGTCAACAAACGACTGGTGCTTCCAGATCGGTACCTCGGCTTTGAGGGTATCGATCAGCGCGCGACTGGCGGCGAACGCCTCGTCGCGATGGGAGGCAGTAGTAGCCACGATGACGGCGATATCGCCGATGGCGAGTGCGCCGACTCGATGTACTGCAGCGACGCCGTGCACGTCATAGTCGTCCGCAACTCGCTCGCAGACCTCGCGCATCTTTAGCCGGGCGGTCGGGTGTGCTGAATAGTTGAGACCGCCGACGCCCTTGCCGCCGTCGTGGTCACGCACCCTTCCGACGAACAGCGTCAAGCCGCCCGAAGCGTCGTCGCCGAGTGCTGACACGACTTCGTCGACGCTCAGCGCCGTCTCCCGGATGTCCACTTCGCGCACGACCGATTTCACTAGAAGAGCCTAGGACTTCCTCGCTTCGGAGCCCGGGTTCGTCCACATGTCGTTACCCCGAGCACGGGGCTCCCTATTCCGTCGGCTTTGGACCTCGGGGTGAGGACGGTTTCGTGACCTTGCCGGTCTGATTCCACTGGGCCCGGATGAGGTTCCCGCTCGTCGGTTGCAGATTCGCGCCCCGACTAGTGGTGAGGTGGATGTTCAGGCAGATCAATCGTCTCCTCGCCACCCGGCGTGAGATCGATGCCGTCGACAATTGCCGGTCGCGACACCTGCTGTGACCGGATCTCGGTTTTGCGGCTGAGTGGGCGCGGAGGCGAGACGGCGCCCTTGGGGCGGGCGCGTCATCACCCGGGTGAGCGCACGTCGGCGCTCACGTCTGCGCTCACCCGGACCCTCCGTGGATTCGTGGCGCTCGACCCGACTCTTTCCCAGACCTGTGATCAGGAGGACACGGGCGCCGGATTCGCACCGCCGAACCCACAAGAATTCTGCGGCCTTCACTCCCCGATTGGTTCTCCCACGATGCCCTGCTTCTCGTACTTGCGCAGGTCGTTGAGGGTGTCTGCTCTCTGCTCCCCGGTCCAGTCGAGCTGCGTCTTAGGAATCTCGCCACCTTCGTAGACACGCTCGTAGGTGATGAGCTCCCACCCATACTCATGCGGCAGGTAGTCGTTGCGAATGAACCGACTGCGGATGTCGTCGGGGAACGTCTGAACCTCACCGTTGAGGACCACGGTCTCTACCTTGCCCGGCTGATAGAGCACGCGAATGTCCTTCACCGGGTCGCCGTCGACGACGATGATGTCTGCCAGCTTGCCTTCGGCCAGCACGCCCACATCGTTCGGAAGACCCATAGCGTTTGCACCATGCTTGGTGCCAGCTTGGATCGCTTCGAGCGAGGACATACCCGTGTACATCATGAGCATCTCAAGCTCGCGCGCATGCCACTGTCCGTAGGGAACCAAGGCGAAACCGCTATCAGTTCCCATCGCGAACTTCACGCCGGCGTCGTATGCACGGTGCAACGAGCTCATCGTGGCCTCGTTCATCCGCTTGGTCGCTTCGACGATGCCGTGACGCGCGCGAGACTCCTCCGCGAACTCGACGACGTGGTGCATGAGAAGCTGAGTAGGAGCGAGCGGAATCTGGCTCTTTGCGAGGTTTTCGATCGTGGCGTCCGACATGTGATTCCCGTGCATGATGTGGTCGAAGCCTGCGTTGACCGCGGCATTCATCTCACCATCGCCGCGCGCGTGGATCGTGATCTTCAGCCCGAGCTGGTGGGCCAAGTCCGCGCACATCTTGAGCTCGTCGTCGGTGAAAGCCTGGAAGTCGCCGAAAGGCGAATCCGCCAGTTTGATGAGGTCGACCCCACCCTTCTTCTGCCGCCGAATCTCATCGATCATGGCGTCCTTGGTGTTGGTCAACCGCCCAGTGCTGGCGTCCGGTACCCCCGTCGAGTCCGGGAACCAATCCGTAAGACCGTTGCTAGTCGTCAGGTAGCGACCAGCGGTCGTCATCCGCGGTCCGTGAATGAGTCCGCGGCGAATTCCCTCACGCAGACCAACACCGATGAAGTAGCTACCGCCCGGCTGGGACATGCTGGTGACACCAGCCGCGAGAACCTTCTCAACATTCGCCGCCGCGATCAGCGTCCGCAGTTCCGGAGGCGTGTACATGCTGATCTCTTCTTCGGTCCGCGCCAGGCCGTAGGTCATGTGGCAGTGGATATCGATCAGCCCAGGCATCACGGTCTTGCCGCGCGCGTCGATGCGTGTGAGATCGGCGCCTCGGGGCACGTCCTCATCGACGTCAACCTTGCCGAGCTTGATGATGCGGGCGTTCTTCACGAGAACGTCGCAACCCTCCATCGGGGGATTGAGATCACCGTCGACTACGGTTCCGTTCTCGATCAGCAAGTACTTGTCAGTCATGTCAATCTCCTCGTGAGCTGGTTGCGGCCGGTACGCCGCGAGTCACTTCGCCGGAGATGAACTCCGCGACGATCTCGACGAAACGGGTGGGGTTCTCAAAGTAGGGCGCATGACCACACTTGTTCATCACACGCAATTCGGCCTGTGGAAGCGCATCACGCGAGCGATAGCCCATCGACAGTGGCGTCCACCGGTCGCTCTCGCCCCACACCAGCAGGATGGAGAGCTCCGGCCGTTCCTTCAGTCGGTCGACCTGCAGGTCATTGACGGAGTCCTCGTTTAGTGCCGTCGCAGCTTTGTGGAGTGCCTGCCGAGCACCCGAGGACGAGTTGATCTGGGACTCTTCTCGGATCCAAGCGTCCACGACCTGGTCAGGAGAGGAGACAACCATTTTCAACTTCGCCGCTACGGCCTCAGGACTGCCGTCCGAAACCTTCTCCGGACCAACCATGGCAGCTTCGTCCATCGGGACGATGCCCATCGTTCCGATGAGGACGAGGCTCGATACGAGCTCAGGGCGGTCACATGCCACCATCGCAGCCACCTGACCGCCCAGCGATGTGCCGAGAATGGTGACGCCCTGAAGGTCGAGCTCATCCAGAACGCCGGCAACGAACCCGGCGAAGTCGCGCGGGCGGTAGCCATAGTCTTCGGGCTTATCGGCCAGACCATGCCCAGGAAAGTCCATCGCAAGGACCCGGAATCCTGCCTCAACTAGCCCCGGCATGACCGGGGTGAACCGGTCCGCCCGCGAGCCGACGCCGTGCAGGCACAGCAGGACATCTTGTCCAGCACCGGCTTCCACGACCCTGGTGGTGAGGCCATCGACCGTGATCGGGTAGCTAATCGTGATGTCGCGACCCTGCTGGAAGTAGGCCACCGTTCAGTCCCCAGCAGGGCGCACCGCGAGTGCCTCGATCTCCACGCGGAAACGCTCCTCGACAAGCCCGGCGACGATGAGCAGAGTGTTCGGCGGGTAGACGCCTTCGGGGTAGATCTCAGCGAAGACCTCCTTGCGCGTCGCCATGAACGGCGGGATGGTGTCGCGTCCGACGAGGAACGTCTGGAACTTCACAACATGGCTGAAGTCGAGTCCTACTGCGGCAAGAGCATTGCCGACGTTCGCGAATGCCCCCCGCACCTGGTCCTCAGCCGAGTCAGAGTTCGGCCAAGCACCAGTGTTGTCCGTGCCGAACTGGCCGGCGACGACAACCAGCTCGCCAGGGCCGGCCTCTGAGATCGGCGAGTAGTCGCCGAACTTGGCAAGGGTGGGGACAACCGGGTGATAGGTGACGGACATGTGATGTTCTCCGCTCTCGCTTGGTTGATGTATGCGGCTGGTGGCGCTCAGCTGGCAGCCGCGCGTGAGATCAAGCCGGTGTGCACCGGGTTGATGAGCGCTCCGATCCCTTCGATTCGGGTCTCGACGACGTCTCCGTCGTGCAGGAACTCGGGCGGGTTTCGCTTGAACCCGACTCCACTGGGCGTACCGGTGGCGATGACGTCGCCAGGCATCAGCGGCATGACAGCCGAAATCGTCGAGATGAGACGAGCCACATTGAAGATCATGTCGCGGGTGTTCCCGGTCTGCTTAACCTGCTCGTTGACGCGCAGCGAGATCTCGAGCTCGGGCTCGGCGCCCAACTCGTCCTTAGTCACGATCCACGGTCCGATCGGCGTGGCTGCGACACTGTTCTTCCCGAGCGTCCACTGGACGTGCTTGGTCTGGAGATCACGAGCGGTGATGTCGTTCACGACGGTGAACCCGGCGACGGCGTGGAGCGCAGCCTCGGCTGACACGTTCCGGACAGGCGCGCCGATCACAACCCCCAGCTCGGCCTCCCAATCGAACTGCTCGGAGACCTCCTTAGGCAGGTGAAGAACTGCGCCGGCCCCGGCGAGGGTGCTGCTGTCCTTGAGGAACAGGATCGGCTCCTGCGGCACCTCGGCTACGAATACGTCAGCGGACTCACGCTGGTGCTCGACGTAGTTGATGCCAGCGCAGAACACGCGGCCCCCGCCAACCGCCGGCGGCAAGAAGGTCACCTCGTCGACGGTTGCCTCATGGCCTGTGTAAGGCAGGTTCTCGGTGGCGCCGCCGGTGGCGGCGAGCACCAGCAGGTCGCGCAGCGACCAGTGAATCTCCCGGACGACGTCGCCTTCGACGACGCCAACGCGGTCTGCTCCGTTTGAGAGGTAGCGCGCGATCTTCATGATCTTCGTCCCTTCAGCCCTATGGGCTAGTTCAGTGTGAGTGCGACCGGTCCCGCATGTGATCGAGTAGAGGAGCGTTGCCGCTGGCGGGAACGTCCTACGAGAGGGCGGCGGAACGGGCGGCGTCGCCCATCTGCCTGAGTGCGGTCGTGAGGATGGAGCTACTGGTTCCGAAGTTGATCCGAACCCGCCCGGTGCCGCCGGGGCCGAAGACATGGCCAGACGTCACGGCGACCTTGCCGTCGTCGTAGAAGAGCTTCGCCGCTCCGGCCATGGCGCCGAAGCTGCCAGCGGTTGCACCTTCATCTCGGTCGGAGGTGATGACGTTGCGGCAGTCGAGCCAGGCCATGTAGGTGCCTTGCGGGCGCAGGTATCCGACTTCGGGCAGGTGCTCGGTCAGGAGTTCGCCTAGCAAATTCCTGTTGCGCTCCAGCCCTGAGAGAAGTGCGTCGAGCCACTCGTCGCCTTCGTTGTATGCGGCGGTCTGGGCGATCACGCCCAAGTGGCTTGCGATACGAGACGTCCATGCCGGGATGGCCGCCAGGTCATCTGCCGTGTCGGATCCTCCGACCAGGACCGCCGCTTTGGCGCCGGCTAGGTTCCATGCCTTGGAGGCGGACGTCAGCGAGAACGCGCGCTCGGCGCCTGGAAGGCTGAGGAGCGGGGTGAACTGCGCATCCGAGTAGACAATGGGCGCGTGAATCTCGTTGGACACCACAGTCACGCCGTGCGTCGCGGCGAGCTCTAGGACGCTCGTCAGCTCCGCGACGGTGTGCACGACGCCAGTTGGATTGTGCGGATTCGCCAACAGATAGACGGCCCGAGGTGAGCTCGCACGCGCCGCGGCAAACGCTCTGTCGAGCGCCTCGAGGTCGATGCGGCAATCCTCACCCAGGGGGGCTTCAACGATGCGACGACCATGATGCTCGGTGTAGGAGTAGAAGGGCGTGTATACCGGAGGATTGACGATAACTGGGTCGCCCGGCTCGGTAATCGCATCCAAGAGCTGAACGAAGCCGTTCATCACATCAACGACCACCAGGGTGCGGTCGGCCGACACTGTGTCCCAGCCCCACCGACGGGAAGCGAAGCCCTGAAATGCCTCCACGAGTTCAGTGCCACTCACATAGCCCGTATCACCGTTGGCGATGGCGCGGTACAGCGACTCGGCAATTGGTGGAGCGAGTGGGACATCCATTTCGGCGACCCACAGGGGTAGTACATCGTTGGGGTAGGTTGTCCACTTCCAGCTGGTCCTCGTCCTGAGCTCGTCCAGCGAGAGCGCCTCGAGCGGATTTCCGATCGGCGTCATGCGAGGACTCGCCTCAGGAACTGCTGTGTACGAGCTTCCTTCGGGTGGTCCAACACCTCGCCCGGCGTGCCGTCTTCGACAACGATGCCGTCCGCCATGAACACGATCCGATCAGCTACGCGTCGGGCAAATCCCATCTCATGCGTGACAACCAGCATCGTTCGCCCGTCCTTGGCAAGGGCGGTCATCACGTCGAGGACCTCCCCCACCAGTTCCGGGTCGAGGGCCGAGGTCGGCTCGTCGAAGAGCAGGAACAGAGGCTTCATTGCGACCGCTCGGGCGATGGCGACGCGCTGACGCTGCCCTCCGGACAATTGGGACGGGTAGTAGTCGACCTTGTCCCCGAGGCCGACACGGTTGAGCAGTGCCACAGCCTCCTCGCGCACGACAGCCGCCTTGCGCTTCTGGACCCGCACGGGTCCTTCCATCACGTTCTGGAGCGCAGTGAAGTGCGGAAACAGGTTGAAGTGCTGGAACACCATCGCCGTGCGTGCCCGCTGGGCCGACAGGTGACGCTCCGGCAGCTCATGCAGCTTGCCGTTGTCTAGGCGGAACCCGATCGGGTCACCCCCGACCCAGATCTCCCCGGAATCAGGTGCTTCCAACCTGTTCAGCGTGCGCAAGAAGGTCGACTTGCCAGCTCCCGATGGCCCGATAAGACACACCACCTCGCCGGGGTGCACCTCAAGTGAGACGTCCTTCAGAACCTGGTGGTGCCCATAGGACTTGTTGACACGCACCGCTTCGAGAACCGGTGCCTCAGCAAGTTGAACGTCGTTTGCCGTCATGACTTTCTCCTGAGGATTGTCATCGCTTGGTTCTCATGAACGGTGCCGAGAAGATGCTCGACGAGAGGCTGCGGCCGGTCGTCAGTCGCGCCGGCATCCCCTGCTTGCGACCTCGCTTGTCGAACGCCCGCTCCAGGAACCGCTGACCAATGCTGGCCACGGTGACGAGCACCATGTACCAAATGGCCGCCGCGATGAGCGTCTCCATGACCTGCAGGTTGAAGGACGAGATGTTGTTCGAGGCCTTGACGAGTTCCAGGAAGCCGATGACTGACGCCAGCGACGTGCTCTTGAGCAGGTCGATGAAGTTGTTGCCTGTCGGAGGAATGATGACTGGCATGGCCTGCGGTAGCACGATACGAAAAGTGCGTTGCATTGGAGTCTGGCCGATCGACTGAGCCGCCTCGATCTGCCCCGAGTCCACACTCTTGAGTCCGGCCCTCACGATCTCAGCCATGTAACCGCCTTGGCTGAGCGCAAGGCCCAGGAAAGCGGCGAAGAACGCCGTCATGACATCGTTCGTGTTGGACTCGAAGATGCTGAGGTCGGTCCCCGGGACGCCGATGACGATTTGCGGGAAGACCAGCGCGAGGTTGTACCAGAGCAGGATCTGCACCAGCAACGGGAGTCCTCGGAACAACCAGACGTAGAACACCGCAAAGACACTGGCGACGGGATTGTTCGAGACCCGCATTAGCGCTATGACCACGCCGACGACGATGGCCGCCGCCATGGAGGTCAGCGCCAAGACGATCGTGTTGACGAGACCTTCCAGCACGACCGGGTGCACGAGATACCCGGGGATGGCCGCATAGTCGATGTTGCCGCCCGCGGCGCTCCACACCAGCACCAGCACCAGAGCGATGATGAGTGCAGCGACAACCCAACGTCCCCAGTGCTTGAGCCTCACCTGAGGGAGCAGGGTCCGCTCATCGTGCGTCTGCGACGTTGTGATGGTCATGTCAGGAACCACCGTTTACGGTTGCTTCCTCGATCGCGCCGTGCTCGGTGCCCCAAGCGTCCAGGATCTGCTCGTAGGTCCCATCAGCGATGAGGGCGTTCAGGGCCTCGGCGATCACGTCGCGCAGCTCCGGGTTCTCCTTGTTGACTCCGATCCCGTAGGGCGCTCCCTCGATGACCGGGATGTCGACGACCTCGAACGCTTCGCCGTCGTCGATCGTCCTCTCGAGGTAGATGGCCGTGGGCAGGTCCTGCAGCAAGACGTCGATGCGCCCAGTCCGAAGCTGGTTCTGGTTCGTGGTGTCGCTGTCGGTGACGAAGGTCTCGATGGCGTCCTCACCATCGGCGACACACTGCTCGCTCTGTGCCTCAGCCCACTGCTGGTTGATGGTGCCGGTGGTGGTGGCAACCGTCTTTCCGCACAGGTCATCAGGGCCCTCGATGCCGGCCGGATTGCCCTTCTGGATGACCAGGGCGATCCCCGACATCAAGTAGTCGACAAAGTCGATCGCTTCCTGGCGCTCCGCGTTGTCGTTCATCGCGGCCATCGTCGCCTCGACCCGGCCGCTCTGCAGGCTCGTGATGAGGGCTGCAAAGTCCATGTTCTGGTAGCCGATCTCAAGGCCGAGCTTCTTGCCGATGGCCTGCAGGATGTCGTTGTCATTGCCGATCACGGTCTCGCCGTCCTGATCCAGGAACATGCTCGGCGGGAAGTACAGGTACGTTCCGACATTGAGCTCGCCGTCCTCGGCAATCTCGGCGGGCACCTTGGCAGCGAGAGCCTCGTCCTTCTCGACAGATTCGATGATCGAGGCGTTGTCGGGGATGGCCGCCGCCGCTTCCCCAGTCGTGCCCGCACCGGCCGAGTTGCCATCCGTTGCGGTGCCGTCGGAAGAGTCACTGCAAGCAGTGAGGCTGAGGGCGGCGATGACTGCGAGGGCCGACAACCGCGGGAACGTCGTGCGCATTTGATGCTCCGGCTTCTAGGAGGTGTGATGCTGATGTGGTGTACGGGCGCCGCTGCCGAGGTGGTTCTGCGAGTTCCCTCGGAGACGCCGTCACCGAGGACCGTGACCGATTCCTGCCGGCTCACGTCCACGCCAGGCGACGCCTGATCAAGTCGACTCCATTGGCCTCTTTGGGCCGGAATGAACTGGATTGGTTGAACCCTAGGTGAGTTCGATCACTACAGCAAGACCTTCTTGCCACCGAATTGACCAATTCGTCCGATTGATGACGCGGCACAAGTGGTTAAGACGCTTGATCGGTCGCGATTGACCACGATTGGTAGACTCCAGTCGCCGCGACGAAGGAGAAACAGTGACGCAGGGTCTGGCCGATACGCGAGGTTCCCGCCTGGTGCTCGAGCACCTCGAGCACCTCATCACGTCGCAGGCACTGCAGCCGGGCGATCGACTTCCCACTGAACGTGCGCTCGAGCAGAGCCTGGACTGCAGTCGAACCGACATTCGGCGGGCGCTGTCACAGCTCGAGATCGACGGCCGCGTGTTGCGCCACGTTGGGCGCGGCACGTTCCTCGCTCCGCGTCGGACGGAACCGATCGACGCTCAGGGCAACGCCTCTAGTCCGACTGAGTTCATGGCCGCACGCGTCTTGATCGAGCCCAGAATTGCGTCCATGGCAGCGCTGAACGCGACCTCCGCGGACTTCGCCGAGATGCAGCGGTGCCTGGATGGAGGTGATGGCGCAGACTTGCACGAGGAGTTCGAAGCCTGGGACCTCGCCCTGCATCGCAGCATTGCTCTAGCCACTCACAATGGCGTGATCACCGCCATGATCGACATCATGAATTCGTCGCGGCACGACCCGACATGGGGCAGCCTGAAGCGGCGCACGTTCGATGCAACTCGCTGCCAGGCCTACCGCGAAGAGCACCACCGAATCGTCGCGGCATTGCAGGACCGAGACGCGCCGGCTGCCGAACTTGCAATGCAAGAGCACCTCGAGTCCGTTCGCCGCACCATCTTCGGCTGAGGCGCAAACAGGGTTTACCCGGCCTCGTTTGCAGGAGGCGCAAGTCCGTAGGTCGGTCGGATCGTCGACGAACGCGCGTGGGATGAGCGGCTCTTAATACGCTCTACAGTGTCGTGCTCGACGCCGAGCGCGCGGTGAGCCCATCTGCGCCGGCGACCCAGTGCTCATCAACGCGAGCGACACGCTGCTTGCATCAGCGCCGCAGGGTGCGGCAGTCGCCGCGACCTGGTTGAGCATGTGGGCACCGGCCCGAGTTGGCAGGGCGACGAAAAGACACTCAGCTGCTTCGGGTCCGGCCATTGGGCGTGCGGCTTGGCCCCGCGGAGTGAACATCAAGGACCGCTTCTAGGTGACCCCTTGCGTGCCGAAGTGCGGCAGCGGGATCCCTTAACCTAATCGCCCGCAGCAGCTCATCGTGCTCATCGACGAATTTCACCAGAGGCTGGTGGGAAGAGCCTTCTCGAATGGATTGCTGGGTGCCAACTTCCATGCCACGGTACAGATGAGCGATGACAGGGTTGTGAGCAGCTAGGATCACCGCTAGATGAAAACGGGCCGATAGCTGGATGAGCAGATCGAAGTCGCCACGCTCCGCCGCGATTCGCGAGTCACCCAGCAGGGACTCCATCATTGCGATGTCATCTTGCGAAGCGCGCACTGCAGCAATCTCAGCCGCCTGGGACTCGATGGCGAGTCGAGCTTCTAGTACGTACCGCAAATCGGCATCGCTGAGGAAGCGGTGCAGAACGGCATCCAGCTCGTGAGTTGCGCGCACGTAGGTGCCGCTCCCTTGGATCGTCTCGAGCATGCCGACGTGAACCAGAGACTGGACGGCTTGACGCAGCGTGACGCGGCTGACCCCAAACCGCACCAAGAGGTCGGCCTCGGGTGGCAGCTTCGAGCCGACGGGCCACTCCCCACGTTCGATGGGCTCCTGAAGCTGTTTCAGTACCTGCTGCACCAGCACGGACCGCCGGGGGCCATCGCCTTCCCCTGTCACACGCTCTCCGCTCTGAAGGGATACTCTTTTCGCGAGCATAGGCCCGCTCTCTTGCCTTGACTAGCGACGAGCGCTTGCCGTCTCAACTGACGAGCGTCGATCGAGGTTGTCTACCGGCCGCCAAAACGAATCGCGATGGGGTAGACAGCGCTAAGAAAGGACACCGGGCGAAAGACTGGTTGCTGACCGCGACTTCACGGTCCTTTGAACGGGCGAATGCCGGCGCAGCCCCATGCGTCAATGGGTCCTGCCAGGCAGTCCTAACCAGGTCAGTGGTGCGCTTGAGCGTTGTCCGCGAGTCCGCTGGCCGTGAGCACGGTTGTCTGCAGATGTGCGGCGACTGCCTGGCCAGCACGCTCGGAGTCGCGAGCTCGCAGGGCCGACAAGATCTCTTGATGCTCCAGCGCAGCTGACTCCCGGCGCGCGGGGACACCCACCAGGCTGATGTAGACGTCGGCGCGGAGCCCCAGGGATCGGATCATCTCGATCCACTGCGGCCTGCCGCTGATCTCGTAAGTCCGGTTGTGAAACGTCCGGTTGAGCTCGATCCAGCGCTCCCCGTCACTCTTGTCGAGCGCCTCGAGGATGGCAGACAGCTCATCGAGCTGTGAGTCCGTGATTCGCGACGCCACGTGGCGCGCGACCATGGCCTCCAAGACCGCGCGCATGTCGTAGAGCTCAACTAGATCGTCCAGCGAGATCGACACGACGGTTGCACCCCGTCGATCCATGCGCACCAAGCCGTCCTGCGCTAGCCGTTGCAATGCCTCACGAAGAGGCGTCCGGCTCGCACCGAACTGCGACGCAAGCTCGTCCTGGCGCAACAGCGTGCCAGGCCGGAGTTCACCCATCATGATCCGTTGACGCAGGAGAGAAGCAATCTCATCCGCGACGCTAACCCTTGACGCGGTCAATTCGAAGGAAGTCACTTTGCCACTCTCTTGGCCGACCGGGCCTGCTTCAGGGTGCTACGAACGCGACGTCGGGCGGCTCTGCTATCCAGCTTGCGACGAACGAAGTCGACCGTAGCAGCGCCGATGAACACGAGTCCGATGACGATCTGCTGCTGGTCGTACCCCACTCCGTACAGGTCGAGACCATTCTGCAGAATGACGATCAGCAGCACACCCGAAATGGTGCGAGTGACGGAGCCGCGTCCGCCGAACAGGCTCGTGCCGCCCATGACGATGGCGGCGACCGCGTAGAGCTCCAGTGCCGCTGCCCCGTTGGGCTGCCCGGACTGCGTACGCGTCATGAGCGCGAGACCACCAAGGGCGATGGTGAGGCCGGAGATCATGAAGCACAAGATCTTGATTCGCGTGACCGAGATGCCGGCAAGCCGCGCCGCCTCAGGGTTTCCACCAACGGCAAGGACGCGATAGCCGAAGCTCGTCTGTCGCTGCACGTAGACCAGCGATCCCACCGTGATGATCATGAGCCAGGTGATGGCCGACAGCCCGAGGAACTCGCCGGTGGCCAGGGTGGTGAACCCGCTTGGCAGACCCGTGACGATGCCGCCGTCGGTCCGAGAGAGCGCCACGCCGCGAAGAATGACCGCCATCCCGAGGGTCGCGACAAAGGCGGGCACTTCGAGCTTCGTTACTAGGAGGCCGTTGATAAGCCCCAACGTCAGCCCGCAAGCGAGCCCCGCAAGCAAGCCCGCGATCACACTTCCGGTGGCCGCCATCGTGCTTGCGGACAGCACGCTCGTGAGTGCGACTCCGGCTCCGATAGACAGGTCCAGCTCGCGAGCGAGAATGACGAAGGTGGCGCCTGTGGCGACCAGCATCAATAGGACCATCTGGTTCAGCAGGTTGTTGAGGTTGCCGGAGCTTAGGAAGAAGTCCGAGACGCTGCTGAGGTAGACGATCAGCGCCAGGATCACCCCAGGCACGAACAGGGCGTCAACCCAAAAGCTGGCGGGCTTGCTGCTTGTCTTGGTTTGCTCGACGACGTGCGCAACTGCAGTCACGGTCGACCTCCTTGAGAATTGTGGGCGCCGGCTACGTCGAGGGCTAGGAAGTTGGGCGGCTGCTGCGCCTGACTGACCCCGGCCAGCGCGATCTTGTTGGGAGTGAGTTCAGGACCGGTCAAGCTGTCGACGACTTCTCCGTCTTCGAGGACCAGCACTCGGTCACAAAGGTTCGTCAGCTCCTCGGGGTCCGAGGAGAAAACCAGGACGGCTCCTCCGCGGTCCGCGAACTCGCGCAGGAGCAGGTGAATCTGCATGCGGGCTCCGATGTCCACACCTTGGGTCGGCTCGTCCACCGCGATGATGCTCGGACCGGAGGCGAGGACGCGAGCGATCAGGACCTTCTGCTGGTTGCCCCCGGAAAGGGTCGTGATCCGATCTGCCGGCGCACCCATCCGGATGCTTAGAGTCACCTTGTACGAGTCGCAGAGCTTCCTCACCGCCGACCGGCTGACCCGGCCGAAACGCCCGAGCTTTTGTAGACTCGAGAGCGCCATGTTGTCGGCGATGCTCATGTCAGGTGCAATTCCTTCGCGACGACGGTCCCCCGAGAGGAACGCGACGCCGCTCCTCTTCGCCAGGAGAGGTGTTCCGGTCCTGAACGGCTTGCCGTTAAGTGTCGCCACGCAGTCCCCCGCCAGCGCGCCTCCAATGACCCGTACCGCATCGGTCGCCCCAGAGCCCAACACCCCGGTCATTCCGAGGATCTCGCATCGGTGGAGTCCGAAGTTGATGGTCTTCCCGAGTAGTGGAAGTTCGAGGGTCTGGACGTCCAGCATGACTTCGTTCGACTGGACATCAGGATTGGCGGTCTTGCGAAGGTCATGCTCGGCAAGTCCTTGCGGACCGAGCATCAGGTCGACCATCTCGACCTGGCTGATGGGCTTCGTCAGCGATCCGACAAGCGCGCCCTCACGCACGACGGTGACCTCGTCGCAGTACTCCTGAACCTCCGCGAGCCGGTGGCTAATGATGGCAATTCCGGTGCCCTGCGCCGCGAGCCTTCTCGCGAAGTCAAGGACGACGCGAGATGCCGCCGATTCGAGGCTGGCCGTGACCTCGTCGAGCAGCAGGAAGGCAGGCCGAGTCGCCATCGCCGCCGCCAGTTCGACCAGTCGCTGCTCCGCAAGCGGCAGTGTGCTGACTGGGCGGTCGACCTCAACGTCGACGCCTAGAGAGTTCAGTAGGTCGGTGGCGTGGCTGCGGATGCGGTGGCGATCGATCAGGCCGAATCTCTTGGGAAGACGCTGCTGCGCGACGCCGAAGATGTTGGTTGCTACATCGAGATCCTGGAACAACTGGGACTCTTGATGAATGGTGAGAACGCCGTGCGATTTCGCGTCAGCCGGCGATCGCAGTGTCGCATTCACCCCGTCGACCTGGACTGAGCCGACGGTCGGGCTGATCGCTCCGCTGAGCAGCTTCACGATCGTGCTCTTGCCTGCTCCGTTCTGACCGATGAGCCCGCAGACCTTTCCAGATCGCAACGTGATCGAGACATCGTTCAACACACGCGTGGCACCGTAGGAATGGGACACGTCGTGGAGGCCGTAGGAACGATCGGTCATGGTTCCTCTTTCGTGAAGGCGGAAGCAGTTGGCCAGGGGAATGGCCGGTCCGGCTCGGCACGAGCCGGACCGGCAGCCTGGCTAGGACGGGTCCTCGCCGAGCTCCTCAGGAGGCACATCTGCGACGGTGTCCTTGGTGATCTCGAGCGGCGGGAAGGTAATCGGGTCCTGGGGCGCCTTGTCGTCCTCGAGATAGGCAACCATCGCCTCGACTGCGGTGGTTCCGGTCTCGTACGGGCGAATGCTCACGGTGAGGCCGAGTTCCCCGGCGGCGACTGCGTCGACGCCCGCGTTGGTGCCGTCGCTGGATGCGGTGATGACGTCCGTGAAACCGCGCTCCTTCAGAACCTGCAGCCCGCCGATCGCACCATCGTCGAGGTCGAAGAACACCGCGTCCGGGGCGCCGCTGGACGACAGTGCGTTCTCAGTGGCGCGGATCGCCTCCTCAGTCGACACCGCGTAGGGGCCTTCAATCACATTGATACCCGGATTGGCATCGAAGACTTCGGTGTAGGCACGCCGCTGGTCCTCGGTGTAGGGGTGCCCGCGCAGGAAGTGGATGACGAGCACGTCGCCCTCGCCCCCGAGCTGGTCGACAAGCCAGTTCGCCTTTGCTTCTCCGACGTCGAAGTTCTGCACGCCGACCTGCGTCAGCCGCAGGTCCCGGCTCTCTTCCGGAACGTCGTTGGCGACGATGATGACGGGCACCCCGGCGTCCTCAGCGACCTGGAGCGTGGGACCCCACGCGTCAGCCTGCATGGGTCCGAGAATGATTCCAGCTGGCTTCTTGGCTACGGCCGTTCGGAACAGCTCCTGCTGCTCAGCCACATCGAGGTTGGCATGCTGCGCGGTGAGCGTATAGCCCTGCTCCTCTGCCTGGTCCTCCATCCCCTGCAGCATCGTGTTGTAGTACTCAAGCGTCTTTGTATAGAAGATCGCGATGATCTCCTTCGAGCTGTCGGACCCTCCGTTGCTCTCTGCGGGAGGGGTACATGCGGCCACCGTCGCGGCAGCGAAAAGCGCCGCGACGGTTGCGACCCCACGCTTCCACCAACCCGATTGACGGGTTCTGGACCGGGCAGGTGCCGGACTAACGAGTCGATTCATGGGCGTACCCCTAGTTCATACGGTCGACGGGACTCTGTGTGCGGTATACCGAGTACCGGGACCGTACGCACCGGGGTGTGAGGAGGGCCACATCTGGCCGTTCTCCGTTACCAATTCGTTATATAAATCCCCCGAATCGTGTGGGTGATCGGGTAGGGCGTCGGCTCAGGCCGCGCCCGTCTACGGAGGTGACGAGGGGTTGCACCAAGGCGCAAGCACTCTTACGGTGTGCTGACCAACGACTTGGACTTGCGCGGGAACCGAGTACCCCGTCCATGAACGTCGGTCGATAAGTACGCAACTGTGCGACCGCGTTCTCGTTGGGCTCTCCCCGGAGAGCCCGGGAGGTACTCCTGCGCATGGATATCGAATCCGTCATCCGTCGAGATGACGTCCTCTCCGCCGTCACTTGGCGGACTGAGGTTGAGACCCTCTTCCCTGAGTCTTGGCTTTTCGTCGGTCACGCCGCCGAGGTCCCAGAGCCTGGAAACTACGTGACCAGAATGATGGCGAACGACCCAGTCATCCTTGTGCGTGCACATTCTGGCGAACTACGTGTGTTGCTGAACTCCTGTGCGCACCGCGGTACGCAGCTATGCCGAGCCGATGTCGGCGCGACCTCGCACTTCAAGTGCATGTACCACGGCTGGACCTACGACACGGACGGCCGTCTTCGTGGGGTACCAGGTCTTCGACAGTGGTACCAACCTGACTTCGACCGTGCGCAGCACAGCTTGCGCAGCGCGCGCGTCGAGGTGTTCCACGATCTGGTCTTCGCGACTTGGCAACTCGACGGCCCCAGTCTGACGGACTATCTCGGCGACTTCGCCTTCTACCTCGAAGCCCTCATGGCTCGGTCCACCGCTGGTTGGGAAGTCGTGGGCGAACCGCTGCGGTGGGTGTCGCAGACGAACTGGAAGATCTCCGTCGAGAACTTCGGGATGGACAGCCTTCACCTCGGAACCTTGCACGAGAATCCCGGACGCCTAGGCATCTTTGGAGGCACCGACCAGGAGCCCCTCGCCATCACGAGCGTGTGTCAGAACGGACACGGGATCGAGGCGACGAAGTTCATGGATTCTGGGGACGACCGAGCGTTCCCTGGCTATCCCGAAGAGCTCTGGGAGGACTTCGTCGCCAACTTGTCAGACGACCAAGCCTGGTTCGTTGCGAACAACCTTGTCTGCAAGGGGAACATCTTCCCGAACCTGAGTTTCATCGACCTGTTCCACGACTACACAGGCGACCCGTCCACGCCTCCGGCCGTCGCAGCCAAGATGTTGCGGCTGGTGCGTCCGACCGGCCCTCTCTCCTCCGAGGTTTGGATGTGGATCCTCGTTCCACGTGACGCACCAGAGCAGTGGAAGCGCTGGTCTCAGGAGAGCCTCGTACGGACGCTCGGCGTCAGTGGAACTTTCGAGCCTGACGACCTCGAGAACACGGCAGCCATCTCCAGCGCCAACAGCGGAAGCGTGGCACAGCGATGGAACATGCTCTTCCTCGCCGGCGAGCACCTCAAGCCATCGGCCACAGTCGAGGGCAGGCAGCTGCCAGGAGAGGTCTTCGTCTGTTCGGCAAACACCGAATCGATGCAACGAGGCTTCTACCGAGAGTGGCGGACACGAATGTCGTCGGCCGCGACGCCCGACCGGGCCGGAGTCGGCGGGGATGCGTCGTGACTGCTTCTTCCAACGCCAGGGAGGACCGTGCCATACGCATCGCGGTCGAAGAGTTCTACGCCGCCGAAGCAGAGCTCCTGGATTCGCAGAACTTGAACGCATGGTTGGCATCGGTCGACGACGACTTCATCTACGAGGTCCCCGTGCCCGTCACGCGGGACGATCCCCGGGCGCCGCAGCACTCCACTACCGGATTTCTCTCGAGGGAGACGCGGGATTCCATCGATCTATGGGTGTCCCGCCTGTCACCAGCCCTGGTCGACGCGGCCTATGCCGAGAACCCGCCGGTGCGCACGCGCCACTTCGTCACCAACGCACGCGTGTCGCTCAACGACAGCAACGACGGCGAAGTGACGGCCAAGAGCAACGTTCTGCTCACCTGGGGAAAGTGGAACGCAGAGATGCGCTTCACCGCGGGCGAACGGCACGACAGCTTCAGAGTCACCAATGACGGGCTACGGCTTCGTCGCCGTCGAGTGCTCCTCGACACCAACGTTGTCAGGCTCGGACACTTCAGGATCATCCTTTGACTACCTCACGGATAGACGCGACGCTCATCAACGAGTTTGCCGAGGTCCGGATTCACATCGATCCGACACCAGGCAACCAATTCGTCGAGTTGCATGCCCCCCGCTACGGGCGAACAGCGCGTCTTGACGCGTTCCTGCTCGAGCTCCTCGCGCGGATGGGACCGGAGTTCCTTTCCCACGCTCTTCAGGAGGTCTACGAGGCATCGGGCCACGACTCCACACGACCCAAGGGAGATCAGCCGTGAGCCAGTTCAGCTTGCCCAACATCGATTGCCGGGTCGCGGAGCGAAGCGAGATCGCAGAAGATGTGGTCAGTCTCGTACTCGAACCTGTCATTCGGCGCCCGCTACCTGCCTGGCGGCCAGGGGCGCATATCGATCTCGTGCTGCCGATCGGCGTAGTGCGTAACTACTCGCTGTGCGGCGACCCCGCAGACCGGCGGCGCTGGCACATCTCCATACTCCGCGAACGAAGCGGACGCGGTGGCTCAGATTGGATCCACGAGAACATCGCTGCCGGCTCGGAGATCCTGGTTCGGGGCCCTCGAAACAACTTCGCCCTGACACGAGCGCCCGCATATCGGTTCATCGCCGGTGGCATCGGGATCACGCCGATACTGCCGATGGTGCGACAGGTCGAGGCACGAGGTGACTCGGAGTGGAAGATGCTCTATGGGGGCCGCACCCGGTCATCAATGGCATTCCTAGACGATGTGAGCCAATTCGGGTCCAAGGTCAGCCTCTATCCGCAGGACGTCGCCGGCCATCCTCCCCTCGCTGAGTTCCTCGCCGATTCGCCTCCCGGAACAGCCGTGTTCTGCTGCGGCCCGGAGGGCTTGCTCAATGCGGTCGAAACAGTGTGCGCGGATCTGGAGCTCGAACTTCACATCGAGCGCTTCAAGGCAGCGGCCGCAGATACGCCAAATCTCCCGTTCGTGGTGCAGCTCGGCCAGGGCGGCAAGAATCTCGAAGTAAGAGCAGACCAGACGCTGCTCGGCGCGCTCCGTGAAGCCGGCGCCTTCGTACTTTCGTCGTGCGAGATCGGGACTTGCGGCACCTGCGAGACAGGCGTCCTGGCAGGTCAGCCCGACCATCGAGACGCGATCCTCACCGAGAAGGAACGCGACGAGAACAGGTGCATGTATGTGTGCGTCTCTCGGGCCTCAGGGCAGGACCTCGTCCTTGACCTCTGACGCGTTGCGCCGAAGTCACGTGCACGATCACGTTGCTCGATCCGCGGTCCTTGGCGACAGATCGCACGCACCTCTGTCCGCGCTGCCAAATGCTTGCCCCTCGCGAGATGGGGCTGACGAGGTGCGTTCGGCGATGCTGAGCTTTCCCAAGACTCTGGCTAGCCAGGCAACGGTGGACCAGGCGCTACGGGCGTTCGAAGACGCCCACGTACACATGCTGCTGGTCGTCGAACGCGGCGAACTCGTTGGGACAATTCTGCGAGACGATCTGCCTGCTGGTGCCGCTGGCAGCGAACTGGTCGTGACGCACGCTCGGCTGATCGGCAGGGTCGTCGGGGCCAACGAGCCTCTGCAATCTGTCAGTAGGAGAATGGCCGACCGGGGCGTGAGGCGTCTGGCCGTAGTCGAAGCAGACAACAAGTTGGCGGGGTTGCTTTGCTTGAAGAGGAGCGGGGCTGGGTTCTGCCGTGACGCCGACGTCGCCGCGCGAACGGCAGAGCGGGCGCAGAGCGAACGCATTCAGCCGTCGCGGCCGACCGCAGGGGTCGAGGATTCGGAGCCGCCACCCGCGGTCGCATTGCACCGAGGTACCGGAATGGCGAGCAAGGACGGGGCTACGACTGATGCCAAAAGGTGAGGCTAGGCGGCCGGGGCCGACAGTCCGTTCGCGCGTTCTTCAGATCACCGCTACGCGACAACGGTCCACGGATGACCGGCTCGTGACCGAGGAGCCGTTGGAGATTCGCTTGGCCGCGCCTGGGACCGAATCCCGACGCGTTTGGGTGACCATGCGAACGCCTGGACACGACTTCGAACTGGCGGCGGGGTGGATGGTGCACGAAGGGTTCTGCCTGCCGACCGACATCCACAGAATCGCCTACTGCACCGATGTGGATCTCGCTGGCGAGGAGGAATACAACGTCGTTACCGTGACTCTCTCGGCGCGACCCTATCGGGAGCCCGGCGCGCGGCATGCCGGACATTCCTCCGGCTCATCCGCATGCGGCGTCTGCGGGAAAGACAGCATCAGCGAAGCGTTGGATGTCCAAGCCCGGACCCGGTGGCCCGGCGCCGTGCCGCTGCCGGAAACGGTGCGCCGACTCCCTGAGATCGTTCGCGAGCAGCAGCGTGTGTTCGGTCGGACGGGAGGCGCGCATGCAGCCGCACTGGTCTCACCAGATGGCGACGTACTGGTGGTGCGGGAGGATGTCGGACGTCACAACGCCGTCGACAAGGTGACAGGGGCGCGCGTGCTTGCCGGCGAGGACTCGGCCGCCGCGTGCTTGTTCGTGAGTGGCCGAGCGGGCTTCGAGCTAGTCCAGAAGGCGGTCTCCTCGGGCGTCGCGTCGCTAGTAGCTGTCGGAGCGCCGACCTCCCTCTCGGTCGACTTGGCCAAGCGGTCCGGCCTGGTGCTCTACGGCTTCACCAAGTCCGATAGGTGTGTCCGGTACGCCTGATCACCGACCAGACGCAGGCGGCCACACCAGTCCAGACGTCCCCGTCCCATCGAGCTCGTCCAGCGCAGGGCCCCGGTCGTCGTCCCGAATCGGCGCAGCAGACGACAGACTGAGCGTGACGATGACGGACTTGGACGTCGGCGTATTGCTGTGCTCTGCGGTCGAGCCGATGGGGATCAACGGGTTCGTCTCTGGGTAGTAGGCGGCGACACTGCCGCGTGGAGTGTTGTAGGCAACAAGCCGGAATGCCGGGGCGCAGCGATCGCGGCCGTCACGCCACGCGGCGTGGATGTCGACGACGTCCCCCGCCTTGAATCCCAGGTTGCTGATGTCCGCGCGATTCATGAACAGGACCCGGCGTCCGTTGTGGATCCCTCTGTAGCGGTCGTTCAATCCGTAAATGGTGGTGTTGAACTGGTCATGGCTGCGAAGGGTCTGAAGCACCAACTGACCGGGTTCGACCTCAAGGGTCGCCAGCTGCGAGACACCGAACTCGGCGCGACCGCTCGCCGTCTCGAAAGTTCGGCTGTCCCGCGGTGGATGAGGCAGGACGAAACCCCCAGGGCGCAACACCCGCTCCTCGAAGTGTTCAAATCCGGGCACGACACTCGCGATGTGTCTCCGAATGAGCGAGTAGTCGCCGGCTAGCGCACCCCAGTCGACGTCGTGCCGGTCGCCCAAGGTCGCTGCCGCGATCCCGCAAATGATCGCAACCTCAGACCGCAGACTGTCCGATGCTGGACGCAGTCGTCCGCGCGAGGCGTGGACGACTGACATTGAGTCCTCCACAGTGATCATCTGCGGTCCTGTGCTTTGCATGTCGAGCTCAGTGCGACCTAGCGTCGGAAGGATGATTGCGGTGTCACCGCAAACCGCATGGGAGCGATTGAGCTTCGTCGAGATCTGTACAGTGAGCTTGGTGCTGCGCAATGCCTCGGTTGTATAGCCGGTGTCTGGGGCAGCGTGAGCGAAGTTGCCCCCCAGGCCGATGAAGACCGACACGCGCCCGTCGTGCATCGCTTCGATGCTCTCCACTGCGTCGAATCCGTGGTGGGGCGATGGCTTGAAGCTGAATTCGGCGCCGAGCGAGTCGAGGAACCATCCGGGGGCCTTTTCCCACACGCCCATGGTGCGGTCACCTTGGACATTTGAGTGCCCTCTCACCGGGCATAGTCCCGCGCCGGCTTTGCCCAGGTCGCCACGGAGCAGCGCGAGGTTGACCACCTCTCGGATGGTCGCGACGGAGTTGTGGTGCTGAGTGAGTCCCATTGCCCAGCACCAGATGGTGGCGCGGGAGTTGGACACCATCCGGGCCGCCGATTCGATTTCCTCAAGACTGAGGCCGCACGCGTTGGTGAGTGTTGACCAACTCAGCCGACCGACGTGCTCTGCCCACTCTTCCAATCCGACGGTGTACGCGTCGGTGAAGTCGGCGTCGATCGCCCGCCATTCGAGCAGCAGCTTGCCAATGCCCAGGAACAGAGCATGGTCGCCGTTCACCTTGACGGGAAGATGGAGGTCGGCAAGATCAGTGCCCTTGCCGATCATGCCTCGCATGTTCTGGGGGTTGTGAAAGTTCGAGGTGCCGGCTTCGAGCAAGGGGTTGATGGAGAGGATGCGTGCACCACGCCGCTTCGCGGCTTCGAGTGCGGACAGCATGCGCGGGTGATTCGTGCCGGGATTCTGACCTGCGACCACGATCAGGTCCGCCGAGTAGAAGTCCAGGAGCGACACGCTTCCCTTGCCGATCCCGATGGAGTCGATGAGCGCCACTCCGCTGGACTCATGGCACATGTTCGAGCAGTCCGGGAGGTTGTTCGTGCCGAGCATCCGCACGAAGAGTTGGTACAGGAACGCTGCCTCGTTGGAGGCTCGACCAGAGGTGTAGAAGGTCGCTTCGTCGGGTGTCACCAACTCAGTCAGATGAGTCGCTATCAGCGTGAACGCGTCTTCCCAGGCGATGGGCTCATAGTGCTGAGACCCCGACCGTTTGACCATGGGTTCAGTCAAGCGACCCTGTTTGCCGAGCCAGTACTCAGACTTGTCGCTTAGGTCGGCGATCGAGTACGCGCGGAAGAAGTCACGTCCCACGCGCTCCTTGGTCGCTTCCTCGGCTACGGCCTTCGCGCCGTTCTCGCAAAACTCGGCCGAGTGACGGTGTTCGGGGTCGGGGTCTGGCCAGGCACACGACATGCAATCGAACCCATCAGGCTGATTGATCCGTGACAGGGTCCGGGTCGTCCTAGTGACCCCCATCTGAGAGACCGCCTGCTTCATGGCGACCGCTACAGCTTTCACGCCCGCGGCGTGATGAGCGGGCTGCTCGACTTTGAGACGCGGCTGAGGCTCCGGCGAGGGTTGTGAGTCATCGGCCGGAGTTTGGCTCGGCGGTGGTTCCGTAGTCATTGCGCTCCGTCGTGACATTTGAGGTACCAACGGTGTCGGATCAATCTGATTCGATGAAGATCAATGTAGTTCATTGATCCGATGCGCGCTACGGCACTATGGTTACCGCCTGTGTGGATGTCCGAGAGAACGGACGAAATGCCCGCACTTTGGCCGAAGGCAATCCTGCGCAATGCCTTCATGAGCGTGGTCTTGGTTGCTGAGGGAGGAGCTCAAGTGCAGACGAGGTTGGCAGACACTCGCGGATCGCGTCTGGTAGTTGAGCACCTCGACGGCCTGATCCGGTCCCAGCAACTCGAGCCAGGCGACAAGCTCCCTACGGAGCGGGAGCTCGAGAGGACGCTGTCATGCAGTCGGACCGACGTTCGCCGTGCCCTATCTCAACTGACGCTCGAAGGGCGCGTCGTGCGCCACGTTGGCCGCGGAACCTTCGTTGCACCTAACACCACGGCTGAAGCAGCCACAACCGCTGGCAGTCCAAGCGAGCTGATGGGGGCCCGCATGGCAGTGGAGCCGTGCATCGTCGCGGCGGCTGCTCTGCGAGCGACGAACGATGACTTCGAGGAAATGCAGCGCTGCCTCGATGGCGGCGACAACACTGACATCTACGAAGAGTTTGAGGCGTGGGACATGGCCTTGCATCGCAGCTTCGCGGTTGCGACACACAGCGCAGTCATCACGGCGATGGTTGACCTGCTGCACACCTCGCGCAACGACCCCGTGTGGGGCGGGCTGAAGCGTCGCTCGTTCTCCCCGGAACGTTGCGTGCAATACCGCGAAGAGCACCGAGAAATCGTCGACGCCCTTCGCGACAGGGATGCGCAAGCAGCTGAGGCCGCCATGGTCCGGCACCTACGTTCCATCAGTCGAACGATCGACGCCTAAGAGCGTTAGGTCGCTACGACGAGCACGCCGAGCTCGCCGATCTCGCGGCTACGACTACTCGGAGAGAGAAGCAGACATGGCTATGACTCGTCTCGTTGTCACGTCCACAGAGGACGTGACGCCCAGCCTGCGTCGGATCTGGTTCCACTCCGATGATCTCTCTGCTCTCGCAGGGTTCGACGACCAGTCTGATCGATATGTGAAGCTGGTGTTTCCAAAGGCCGGCGTCGAACTGCCTGAAGGTTTGAGCATGCGCGAGCTGCGGATTGCACTGGCGCCCGAAGACCTGCCTGTGGTTCGGACCTACACCGCACCAATCCTCGACATCACCGGCGGCATCATGGCCATCGACTTCGTGGTACATGGAGACCATGGAGTCGCCGGCCCCTGGGCACGATCCGCGACGGCCGGATCGATTCTCTACGCCGACGGGATCGGAGGCGGCTACCGGCCCGACCCCTCGGCTGACGCCCACCTGATCGCGGGCGATGATTGCGCAGTTCCCGCAATCGGTGCCGCACTCGCCGCCCTGCCCGCCGAGGCCGAGGGGCAGGTCTTCATCCTCGTCGAGTCAGCCGCCGACGAGCCACCCATGCCCGCGCCGCACGGAGTGAAGGTCACCTTCCTCCATCGCACCGCGGGCCAAAGTCTGGCTCGCGCCATCCGCGAGTGGCCCTGGCCCCACGGCCGCGTCCAGGCTTTCGTGCATGGCGAGGCCAAGGACGTAATGCACGGCGTGCGACCGTACTTGCTCAAGGACCGCGCTCTGCCACTGGCCGACACGTCGATCTCGGGCTACTGGCGTCACGGACGCACGGAAGAAGGCTTCCGCCAATGGAAGTCCGATCTCGCCGCCGCTGAAGGCAACAACTGAGGTCAAAGACCGCATGTCGAGCTGACCGACGCGACCCATGGCCTTCGCCGAGTCCCGAGAAGGCCCATGTCGTTAGACATGGGCGCCCGACGCGCTGCACATGAACGCTCGCCATCTTTCCTGACCACACCTCGCCTCCAAGACCGAACTCGGGACGCGACTTCGTGAGCGCGACCGAAGCGCATCCGCATGACCCAGCGCGGGTTCGTGCCCACGATCAGGCTGAAGCTACTTCTCGAACCGAGGCATGGCGGGCCGGTAGGCGCAGTGGACGCGCGAACAGCGACCTACCACGCGCTCAAGTGGGCGACGCCACACTCAAAGGGATGCCCTTTTCAAGTAGGCTAGAGAGGAAAGGGATGCTCTTTAGGAGGGTGAGATGTCAGAGACCGTTTTTCGTGGTCGCAGTGTGGGGGCGTGCTACGTGGCGATGGCTGTCGTGGGGCTTCTTCTCTCGGTCTACGGCCCGATCGTGGCCGTCCTGCAGAACCGATTCGAAGTAACGACGGCCGCTGTCGGATCTGCTCTCGGAGTGCAGTCGTTCGGCGCGGTGATCGGCGTGCTCGCCGCTCAAAAGCTGCTGCGCGCACGCGGCAATCGGGTGACCGTGTCGACCGCCTTGTTCCTCATCTGCGTTGGCGCCATCGCTATGTCCATGTCGTCATCGTGGAGTGTGATGCTCGCTGGGGCCGCGGTCGCTGGCCTCGGTTTCGGCGGCGTGGACTCGGTGATCACGCAGATCATCCTCATGGGCTCGGGGACTCGAGGGCCGACGCGGGTGAACATTGCTCACGGCTGCTTCGGTCTCGGGACGTTCGCTGGGCCAGCCCTCATCTACGTCGTTGGCGCGGAGCATTACCAGTGGGTGTTCGCGGCCGCGGCCGCCGTGAGCGCGGCCGCTGCAGTCGGCGCACGAGGTCTCGAAGGCGGACCTTCCTCCTCTGCGACCGGTTCATTGCCGCGAACCGAGCCGGTGCCCTCGGATGCCAGCGCTCGACCGCCGCTGCTCGCAGCAGTCATGGCTGGGTTCTTTGTCCTCTACGTCACTCATTTCGCTGTGCAGGCCGGCATTGGGAACTGGGGACCGGTCGTGCTGGTGCAGCAATCAGAGTTGTCTGAGTCTCACGCCGTGCTAGCCATCTCCGGCTTCTGGCTCACGATGGTTGTCGGACGGTTCGGTGCCGCAGCGCTCAGTAATCAAGTAACGCCTCGAGTCCTCGTGACCGTTAGCTCGGCAGGACTCGTTATCGTGCTCGCGTTCTCGCTCCTGCCCGCTGGGGCACCGTGGTCCTTCCTCGCTGCCGGCCTGTTCTTGGGCCCCATCTTTCCGACCGGTTTGGCATGGCTCGCGAGTAGCGGCTACGGAGGCGGCAACAATCCGGCGTACGTGATGGCAGGCTCAATGCTCGGCCTAGCAGTGGCTCCAAGCGCGGTCGGGATGGTGATTCAGCGTCAGGGTCCAGGAGCGGCGCCAGGTGTGCTGTTCACGGTTGCGCTCGTGGTGTTGCTGTCGAGCGGCGCACTGCTTGCATTGGCTGCCGCGGCGCGACGCGTACATCGGTTGGCCTGAGTGAGCGACTCGTCACCTGACCCAGTCAATGTCTGTATGCCTGGCGAGCTCTGGCAGGGTGGTAATCCTTCTGGTGGTGACGGATGCACCAGCAGGGCGACACCTTCCAAACAACTCTCGTGCAAACAGGGTGTGACGGTCGCCCTCACGAACTCGTGGGGGTTGATGCCGGAACTGTCCGGATTGGCATCTTGGATTTCAGTCGCCGAGATGCTCAGTGGGGCTGGGTCGTGGCGCTCAACAGGTCCGCCAACCGGTGGAGATCGTCGGCGAGTGGTGATCCCGGGTCCCATACGGCCTGATAGAAGATCTCCACATCTTCACCGTCCGCTCGGAGCGAGCGATGAGGTGTTTCCGGCGAGGTGAGTTTCGAGAGCGGCACGATGGCCGACCCAAGCCCGAGATTCGCCCATTCTTCGAGGACTCGGTAGCTAGCGGCTTCACCGGCATAGGGCTTCCATCTGAGCTTATGCGCCTGGACCAGGTCGCGGGTAAAGGCAGTGAGCCCGCATGTGTCGGGCATCAAAATGAGCTCGGCGCCCTGCAGGTCATTCAGCGAGAGCGGCACGTCGTCCCCTTCGTGACCTCCGACGACTACCAGCGGCTCAGACGCGACGATGCGATGTTCGTACCCCTGCAGGAAGCCCACGGATGGCATGAGGACGAGGTCAAGCTGGTTGGCGAGAAGCGCGTCGCGCAACTCGGCCATGTTGGCCTCACGCATCACCAACTGCCGTGGTCCTCCGAGCGCCGTCTGTCGATGTACGGCTTCGTAGATGGCCGCTACCAGCGAGGGGTCGATGAGCGGTGAGACGCCGACTCGAACAAATTCGTCGCCGGTGGCCGTGAGGCGACGCGCCTCGGAGCCGACCGCGTCAACAGCGACAAGCGCGCGGTCGATCAGGGGCAGGATCTCGAGCCCGAATACGGTGGGCTGAACCCCCCTCGTGGACCGTTCGAAGAGCCTGTCCCCGAGCCTCTCTTCGAGTTTGGCGATGCCGTTCGACAGGCCGGGTTGCGACACGTTCTGTGAGCGAGCAGCGGCACTGAACGAACCGCTCTTCCAAACCGAACGGGCATACCTGAAGGCTTCGATGCTGACTCGCTCCACAAGCACAGCCTATCTCCTCGAGGAGCTTTCCGGCCTTAGCGTCGAGTCTGCCCATAACGGTACGTTATCGCCGCATTCGTGATTCCCGCCTACCCAGGTTCCACCCTCTTCCGTAGCGTCCTTGCCTGGTGACTGGATCCAGATGGATGGAAGGAGATTCACGTGACACGCCGCCACTACGCTGCACGGCTCGCAGGAAGTGGGCACCCTCTGGAAGTCCGCCCTGTCGAGCCGCGGATCCCCGGCGCCGGCCACGTCAGGATCGACGTGAGAGCGAGCGGTGTGTGCGGTGCCGACCGCGCCAGCCTCCGCGAGGCGGATCCAGTTCTTGGCCTACCCCATGTCCCCGGACACGAGATCGCAGGCGTCGTGGCCGAGGTCGGTCCTCTGGCTGGAGACTGGAAGGCCGGTGATCGCGTGGCTGTGGGGTGGTTCGGCGGCTCGTGCGGCGAATGCATCGCGTGCACCTTGGACGATGTCGTGCACTGCCGACGCCGGCAGGTGCCGGGCCAGTCGTACGACGGCGGGTGGGCAACGACGGTGACGGTTCCTGCAGCTTCTCTCGCACGCGTTCCAGACGAGCTTTCGCTCGTAGATGCCGCGCCCTTCGGTTGCGCCGGCGTGACGGCTTTCAACGCAGTGCGCCGATTTGCCGCACCGACTGGCGCTCGCATCGCCATTCTCGGTCTCGGCGGCGTCGGCCACCTGGCCGTGCAGTTCGCCGCCGCCATGGGCCACGAGGTCATCGTTCTAAACCGGGGTCCAGAGAAGCGTCATGCAGCTCTTTGCCTCGGCGCGCAAGCGTACGTAGACCTCGATCTGCACTCCCCCGGTCCTGCCCTCCGGGCGCTCGGCCTCGTAGACATGGTCATCTCCACAGCATCGTCCAGCGATGTTCTCGTCGACGTCATGGACGGCCTCACCGCGCGCGGCCAGCTGGTCGTGGTGGGATTCGATGCGTCTCCGTTGGAACTCGACCTCAGTCGGCTTGTCGCCCACTCCCGCTCGGTCGCCGGCCAGATCACCGGAAGCCCCGGCGAGACCGAGGCAGCGATGGCATTCGCAGTGACCAACGACGTACGCCCGGTTGTGCGCATCAGCCCGCTGAGTGAGATCGGCGAAGCTGTTGCAGCCGGACCATTCGCCTCAAGTGCGTTTCGCACGGTGCTTGTTCCCGATGCCTGACCTGCACACCCAGGCCATCGCGACTCCCGCTACTTGCGATGTCGCCGTCATCGGCGCGGGGATCAGCGGCCTAGCCGTTGCTGACCATCTGACGCGCGCGGGCGCTGCCGTCTCCGTAATTGAAGCTCGCGGACGTGTCGGCGGCCGCCTCTTCGGCATGAAGGACAACACTGCGCTCGATCTCGGCGCGACGTGGTTCTGGGAGGGCGAGCGTCGCACTCAGGATCTAGTGGACCGCCTAAGGGTAGGCAGCTTCCCGCAGCACCTTCGTGGCGACACGGTGGTGGAAGACCTCAATGGCGTGATCCGTCACCGCGGCAATCTGGTCGACATGCCTGCGCACCGCTATGCAGGCGGCGCCACCTCGCTTGCAGACGGGCTCGCGCGAACGCTTCCTGCCGAGAGCCTGCACCTCGGCCACGCCGTCGACGCGGTCACGATCGACGGGACCTCACCGAAGTTCGACCTCGAGGTGAGTTCAAGCGGGCGCACGTGGCGAGCGCGCCACGTGGTCCTGGCCCTGCCGCCCGCACTCGCGGTCGCAACCATAGAGCTGCCCAAGTTGCTTCCCACACAGCTCTGCCGCACTGCCGCGGCCACTCCGACCTGGATGGCGGAAACGGTCAAGGTGGTTGCCCAGTACGACGAGCCCTTCTGGCGGCTCGAGGGCCTCGCGGGGGCAGGCATCAGTCGTTTGGGGCCGCTCCAAGAGATCCACGATATGTCCGGCCCTGATGGCGAACCCGCGGCGCTGTTTGGGTTCGCTCATTCTTCGCGGCTCGACCCCGAGCCACAGGTCGCGATCCTCGAACAGCTTGTTCGCATGTTCGGGGAACGCGCCGGGCGACCGGCAAGGCTGGCTATCCAGGACTGGAGCCGCGAACCATGGACCGCCCGACGCGCGGCCACAGCCTCCAGCGACTCGATGTTCGGACATCCGGATCTACGTCGGCCGGCCATGGCCGGTCGACTGCACTGGAGCTCAACCGAAACCGCGATGACGTTTCCCGGCCACGTCGAGGGAGCCCTCGAAGCTGCCGAGCGGACAGCCGACTACATCTGTGCCGATCTCGGCATCCGACGTGCCACGTGAAAGGTGATGCCATGCCAGTTGAGACACCTGACATCAAGACTCTGCTCATGGAGTACGACAGAGCTCGCGCCTACACCGACGAACTGTGGCGCGACCTCACACCCGACGAAGTGATCTGGCGACCGCATCAGCACTCGAGCGCGATCGGCTGGCACCTGGGACACCAAGCGCACGTCGCCCACTTCATGGTGCGCAACCTGACGGCCGCAGAGCCAAGCCCAGCCCCAGAGCTCGATGGACTCATGGACTCGGCAAACCCGGAGACATTTCGCGGCAGCCTGCCAACCGTCGAGCGTCTGCTGCAGTTTCGCGAGACCGTCGCCGACCGAGTCCACGCTCGACTCGGCGCGATCGCTTCCAAACAGGTTGGCGCGCCACAGCAGATGGCTGTCGTCGGTTGGCACCTACTCGCCGCCCTGGTCAATCACGAATACCAGCACGACCAATGGATCGCCGAGGTCCGCTCCGAACAACTGGGGCACGACCTGCCTGACGACCCAGTCGCAGGAACGGTGCGACGTATCGACGGCTACCTCGTACTCGCACCTGAGTCCTGAGCGCGCCCTCGCCCACTTCCCACCCACCAATTTCACTCGATGCGCGGGAGCACAACCTGAACGACTTCACCGACCACACCCTTCTCGTCGTCGGCGGCACTAGCGGGATGGGCATGGCAGTTGCTAGCCGGGTCCTACAGAACGGTGGCCGCGTCATCATTACCGGACGCACGCAAGACTCCGTTGATCGAGCTCTCGGTGAACTCAACGCGGGTGATGCCGCTGAAGGCATCGCCGTCGACCTCACCGACGACGCGGCCGTTGCCCGATTCCGCTCAGAACTCGCCCGGCGCCATGGCGATGTCGACCTCCTGGTCAACGCCGCCGGCGTCTTCGCCCCTAAGGCCTTCCTCGAACACGACGCAGACGACTACCGACGCTACGAGGCGCTCAACCGCTCGCTCTTCTTCATCACCCAGACCGTTGCCACGAACCTCGTGCATGCCGGACGGCCGGGCTCAATCGTCAACATCGGTTCGATGTGGGCCCACCAGGCGATCGCGGCAACCCCGTCTTCCGCGTACTCGATGGCGAAAGCGGGCCTCCACTCGCTCACGCAGCACCTTGCGCTTGAGTTGGCAGGACACCAAATTCGTGCCAACGCCGTAGCGCCCGCCATAGTCCGCACGCCGATCTACGAAGAGTTCATTCCCCGCGATCAGGTGGACTCGACTCTCGACGCCTTTGACTCCTTCCATCCGATCGGTCGAATCGGCACCTCTGAGGACGTCGCGGCGACCGTGGTGTTCCTGTCTCGGACGCCGCCGCGTGGGTCACTGGCGCTGTATGGGACGTCGACGGCGGCGTGATGGCCGGAAGGAACTGACCTAAGTGCGTCTTAGCTGGGATACGGCAAGGATGGCGATCACGATTCCATTGCCTGCCAATCGGAGCGTTCGAACCTGACTCTCACAAAGCCACGATGGCGTCGATCTCAACGACCGCGCCGAGTGGCAGCGCCGCCACACCGATGGTCGTCCTCGCCGGCACCCGGTCAGGAAAGTGGTCCGCGTAGACGGCGTTGATCTCTCCGAAGAGGTCGAGGCGCGTCGTGTAGATCGACGTGCGCACGGTGCGGTCGAGGCCGGTGCCGGCCTCAGCACACACAGCTGCAAGGTTGGCCAGGCTTCGCGCGACCTCCGCAGCCACATTCTCATTGTCAAGATCGCCGGACTGCGGATCGATGGGGAGGGCTCCGGAGCAGTACAGCAATCCGGCGTGCGCCACTGCTTGGACATAGGGCCCCACGGCGCTGGGAGCGTCAGGTGAGGCAATGGCGCGTAGATCCATGGTTGGTCCTCCGGTTGGCGGTCGTCCGCGGCCGGCTCCGCGAATGTGGGTCGACCGTACCAGGATGATCAGACCAATCCTCGCCCGCGCAACACTTCACTCCGTATTGCTACACCAATCCGTGGAGCCTTCCCCGATGTTTGTAGGGACCTTTGCTTAGTCCCGACCGCTTGGGAGGTGCACGTCAGGGCGCCCGAACTAAATCAATCAGTCAAATGATGAGATTGGTAGACCCCAAGTCGTCGGACCGATACGTTCCGTGTGACGAGGGGCTGCCCGTGGAGATCATCCGTCGGCCCATCGTCCGCAACGCAAGAGCACGCCGCCGGCACCACGAAGGGAACCCCCTATGCCTGGTCTCAACGTCCGCTGGTTCGCCGAGATCGGGCTGGATGATCTCGAGGACGTCGGAGGGAAGAACGCCTCGCTGGGTGAGATGGTCACCAACCTGACGCAGGTAGGGGTTCACGTGCCCAACGGATTCGCGACCACGGCGTCGGCGTTCCACCGCTTCCTCGGCGGCGCAGGACTCGCCTCGTACATCACCGAGCTCCTCGACACCCTGGACGTCGAGGACGTGCGCCGGTTGGCGGACGTGGGACGAGACGTCCGTACCGCCGTCATTGCCCAGTCGTTTCCGAAGGACCTGGAGGCAGACATCCGGGCCGCCTACCAGGTCTTGGCCGACGAAGCCGGACCCGATACTAGCTTCGCGGTTCGCTCCTCGGCGACGGCAGAGGACCTACCCGATGCGTCCTTCGCCGGGCAGCAGGAGACGTTTCTGAACGTGCGTGGCGTCGATGCAGTCCTTGACGCGGTCCGTCAGGTCTTCGCATCTCTCTACAACGACCGGGCCATCGCGTATCGAGCGCATCACGGATTCGCCCACGTCGATGTCGCTGTCTCCGCAGGAATCCAACGCATGGTGCGATCCGATCTTGGATCGTCGGGCGTCATGTTCACCATGGACACCGAGTCCGGATTCACCGACGCCGTCTTCATCACTTCGGCCTACGGATTGGGTGAGGGCGTGGTGCAGGGTGCTGTGAATCCAGATGAGTTCTATGTGTACAAGCCGTCCCTGCAGGCCGGTCGCCCGGCCATCCTCAAGCGAGGTGTCGGAACAAAAGCGACAAAGATGGTCTACACCGACAACACCACGATCGGTAGTACCACCGAGTTCGTCCCGGTCGACCCGCACGAGTCCCGGGCCCTGAGCATCACGGACGCCGACGTGGAGGCTCTCGCAAGTCAAGCCCTCCTGATCGAGGAGCACTATAGGCGTCCCATGGATATCGAGTGGGGCAAGGACGGCACCAGCGGGCAGCTCTACATCCTTCAGGCACGCCCAGAAACTGTGCAGTCTCGACGAACGGGCGCGCTAAAGCGCTACCGACTAACGCACGACGCACCGCCTGAAGTTCTGGTCGAAGGCCGAGCGATCGGCCAACGAATCGGCTCAGGCTCGGTGCGCGTTTTGGCCTCCACGAACGACATGCACAAGTTCCAGGCCGGCGAGGTTCTCGTCGCCGACATGACGGATCCGGACTGGGAGCCGATCATGAAGCGCGCGTCAGCCATCGTGACCAACCGTGGAGGTCGGACCTGCCACGCAGCGATCATCGCCCGAGAACTCGGCATCCCCGCGGTGGTCGGCACTGAACGCGCCACCAAGTCCCTAATCGAAGGCCAAGAAGTTACCGTCACGTGCGCCGCCGGCGACACTGGCCTTGTTTACAGCGGTCTGCTCGACTTCGAGGTCGAGCTAACCGAGCTCGACAAGATGCCGGCCATTCCGATGGACATCATGATGAACGTCGCGACTCCGGATCAGGCATTCGCCTTCTCGCGCATTCCGAGCCACGGTGTTGGCTTGGCCCGTCTCGAGTTCATCATCAATCGCCAGATCGGGATCCATCCGAAGGCGCTCCTTGAACTCGCTGACGGCACGGCGTCCTTTGAAGATGGCCTGCGAGACGAGATCCAGACCGCGATCGCGGCATACCCCGGCCCCCAGGAGTTCTTCGTGCAAAGACTCGCTGAAGGGGTGGCCACTATCGCGGCCCCGTTCGCACCTCGTCCGGTGATCGTTCGCATGAGCGACTTCAAGTCCAACGAGTACGCGAACCTCGTGGGCGGAAGTACGTACGAGCCCTCTGAAGAGAACCCGATGCTCGGATACCGGGGAGCCACGCGCTACCTCGCCGAGGGCTTCGCCGAGTGCTTCGCGCTCGAGTGCGAAGCTGTGCGCCACGTTCGCGACGACATGGGGCTAACGAACATCAAGGTCATGATCCCGTTCGTTCGCACGCTCGACGAGGCCCGGCGAGTCACCGATCTCTTGGCCGAGAATGGCCTCGAACGAGGCAAGAATGGCCTTGAGGTGATCATGATGTGCGAGCTGCCCTCGAACGCAATCCTGGCTGATCAGTTCCTGGAGTACTTCGACGGATTCTCTATTGGGTCCAACGACATGACCCAACTGACGCTAGGACTTGACCGGGACTCGGGGCTTGTGGCTGAGGGGTTCGATGAGCGTGACCCCGCCGTCCTCCACATGCTCGACCTTGCGATCCAGGCATGCCGTGACCAGGGCAAGTACGTCGGAATCTGCGGCCAGGGGCCGTCCGACTACCCAGAGCTCGCCGAGTGGCTGATGCAACGAGGCATTTCCTCTATATCGCTCAACCCCGACTCCGTCGTGAACACCTGGCTCCATCTTGCGCGCCCCGCGTCATAGAAGTTGGAAGCGGCTGTACGGCCTGGACCCGAGGCACCTGCTCGATTGCATCCCTACACGCACGGTCGACGCGGCCTCCACGGTGTCGCTCGAAGCCAGGTGCGAGCGCACTGCACACCGAGACAGTTGATCGATCCGTCGCTTCGTGGGCGGGACTCAGCACCGTCGGGGCCGGGGCTTACCCATCGGCGGGGTGCCGGACGACCCGAATGGCATCGTCAGGGCCCGTGGCGCCACCCACCAGTACGACCCGAACCAGTCTGTCTTCGTCACGATCTGCGGCACCTCGCACCTCATCCGATCACCGACCATGCTCAGCTGCAGGCTGTAGACCCCAACGCGAGCGCTGGCGCCTGCGCTCCCGCGCTGACGGCGAGCGCGAGCAGTCCGGTGGCGGCGCCGGCGGCAAGGCGCCGGAGGCGGGTGTTTAGAGGCACGATGCTCGATCAAGTTAGGTTAGGCATACCTTAGAATCAGTGCGGGATCGCGGGCCACCGGGTCCATATCCGGACGCTTTAGGAAGATCTCGACATGCTCCATGCCGCCTACTCCGCCCCAGTACCTGTGGACTCCGCCGGAACTGTGGTGCGGCTCGCCTTCCGCCGCTGTCGCACCAGCGCGCTGCTGACCGCGCTGATGGTCAGCGTTCACCAGGTCTGCGAGGCGACAACGCCGGTGATCGTGGGGCTCGCGCTCGACGACGCGGTCGCGGAGGGCTCGGTGGCGGGAGCGTGGAAGTGGATCGCGCTGCTCGGAGGCGTGTACGCCGTCCTCTCGCTGTGCGGCAACGGCGCCGGCCCGGTCGGCTACCGAGCCGCCACCCGCGCCGAGCACGACGTACGCCAGGCGGTCGTCGAGCGAGTGCTCGACCCTCGTGGCATGGCACAGGAGCGGCCGACCGGCGAGGCGTTGAGCCTCGCGAGCTCCGACGCATCCGAGGTGGGCAATGGCGTGCACGCCCTCGCGTCCGGGGTCAGCGGACTGGCCGCGCTGGCGGTCGCGACGGTGGCGCTGTTCCTGACCTCGGTGACCCTCGGGGTTGTCGCTCTGGTCTCGGTGCTGCTGGTCGTCTTCGTCGCCCCACTGCTCGCGCGACCCCTGCAGCAGCGCAGCGCCGTGCAGCAGGAGGCCGCCGCCGACGCGGCCGGCGTCGCTGTCGACATGGTCGAGGGAGTCCGGGTCCTTAGCGGCCTCGGCGCCCAGCGCAACGCGGTCGGGCGCTACCGCGAGATGAGCCAGCTGTCGCGGCGCGCGCGGGTCCGCGCAGGCGCGGCGGAGTCGGTGTTCGAGGGCGTCACCAGCGTCATCGGCGGCTTCCTGCTGATCGCGGTCGCCGCCGCGGGAGCGCTGCTCGTCATCGACGGCGACCTCACCCCGGGCCAGCTGGTCGCCGGGGTCGGCCTCGCCCAGTTCCTCGTCGGCCCGGTCAGCCGGATCGCCTACGCCGGCGCGCAGGTCGCGACCGTGCGCGCGTCCGCGCGGCGCATCGCGACCCTGCTCGACACGCCGTACGCCGTCGACGACCCCGCCGTCCTCGCGCCGGTCGAACCCATCCCGGCAACGCTCGAGGTACGCAACCTTGACGGCACCCACCTGCGCGGACTCGACCTCGAGGTCCGCGAAGGAGAGCTGATCGCGGTCGTCGTCGACGACCTCGCGGCACGCTCAGAGCTGCTCGACGTGCTCGCCAGGCGCCGCCCGGCGCCCTCGGGGGCGGTGGTGGTCGGTCGCCTCCCGGCCGATGCCATCCCCCTGGAGACCTTGCACCGACACGTCGCGGTGGTCCCGCACAACGGGTCGCTGTTCACCGAGCCGCTCGCCGACGTGGTCGGCGACGAGCCGAGCGCGGTGCTGGCCGCAGCCCAGGCCGAGGACGTGGCCGAGCAGGTGCGCGCGCACGGGTCGCTGCACCACGGCCGCAACCTGTCCGGCGGACAGCGGCAGCGGTTGTCGCTGGCGCGGGCACTGGCCACCGATCCACCGGTGCTGGTGCTCGACGAGCCGACGAGCGCTCTCGACACGGTGACCGAGGCGTCGGTCGCCACCGGACTGCGCGAGCTCAGGGCCGGCCGGCGTACGACCGTCCTCGTCACCTCGAGCGCCAGCATGCTCGCCGTCGCCGACCGGGTCGTGCTGGTCCAAGACGGCCGCGCCGTCGCCGTCGGAACCCACACCGAGCTCGCGGCCGACGAGCGGTACGCCGCGGTGGTGCTCGCATGAGCGACGTACGTACCGACACCCTCCCGGTCGCCACGCCGAAGGAGGCGCGCGGCGAGCTGTGGAAGGTGCTGCGGCCCGAGCGGCCCGCCGCCCTCCTGGCACTCACCGTCCTGGTCGTGACCGTGGTCGCGGGCCTGTTCATCCCGCCCGCGCTCGGCCGCATCGTCGACATCGCCGACCGCGGCGCCGACCGCGGCGACCTGGTCGCGCCCCTGCTGGTCCTCGTCGCAGCAACTCTGGCGCAGGGGCTGGCCGGGAGCGTCGGCTGGTTCCTCATCGTGCGGGTCGGCGAGAAGGCGCTCGCATCTTTGCGTGAACTCGTGCTCGGCCATGCCCTGTCGTTGCCGCAGGCTCAGCTCGAGCGCGGCGGCACCGGCGACCTGGTCTCGCGGGTGAGCAACGACGTCGACACGGTCAGCGACGCGCTGCGCCAGGGCGTGCCGGAGTTGCTGTGGTCCGGGCTCACCGTCGTCCTCACCCTCGTCGGGCTCGCGGCCCTGGACTGGCGCTTCGCGCTGGCCGGACTCGTCTCGCTCCCGTTCTACCTGTGGGCGGCCCGCGGCTACACCGTGGTCGCGCCCCCGCTGTACGCCGACGAGCGCCGCGCAGAAGGCGCCCGCTCCCAACAGTTGGTCGAGACCCTCGGTGGCGCGCGGACGATCCAGGCGCTGATGCTCAGGCCGCGCCACCTGCGTCGCGTCGACGCCGCGTCCGAAGCCGCGCGCGCTACCAGCATCCGCACCGCCGACACGACCGCCTGGTTTTTCTCCCGCATCCACCTCGGCGAGTTCATCGGCACCGCCACCGTGCTGATCGCCGGTGCCTGGCTGGTCGGCCACGACTACGTGACCCTCGGCCAGGCCACCGCCGCCGCGCTGTACTTCATCCGGCTCTACGACCCGGTCGGCGCGCTGGTGAACCTGCTCGACGAGGTGCAGAGCGCGACGGCCTCGCTGCGCCGCCTGGCCGGCATCCTGCACGTCCCACTCGACCGACGACCCGGCGTGCCTCAGCCCGCCGAGCCGGCGCTCGCCCTGAGCGGCATCCGCTTCAGGTACGACGACGGGCCGGAGATCCTGCACGGCGTCGACCTCGCGATCCGGCCTGGCGAGCACGTCGCGCTGGTCGGCGCCAGCGGCGCCGGCAAGACCACGCTCGCGGCGCTGGTCGCCGGCATACACGACCCGCGCGCCGGCGCGATCTCGCTCGGCGGCTCCGACGTACGAGATATGCCGCGCGAGGAGCTATCCGGCCGGGTGTCCCTGGTGACCCAGGAGGTACACGTGTTCTCCGGGACCTTGGCCCAGGACCTGCGACTAGCGCGCCACGACGCGACCGACCAGGACCTGCACGCGGCGCTCGACGCTGCCGGCGCCCGCGCCTGGGTCGACCTGCTGCCCGAGGGCCTCGACACCCGGGTCGGTGCCGGCGGCCGCGCGCTTACCCCGGTCCAGGCCCAGCAGGTGGCGCTGGCCCGGCTGGTGCTGCGCGACCCCGACGTCGCCGTCCTCGACGAGGCGACCGCCGAAGCCGGCAGCGCCGGCGCCCGCGAGCTCGAGACCTGCATGGCCCGGGTGCTCGAGGGCCGCACGGCGCTGCTGGTCGCCCACCGCCTCACCACCGCCGCAGCGGCCGATCGCGTCATCGTCCTGGACCACGGGCGCGTCGTGGAGGAGGGTCCTCCCGCGGAGCTCGCCGCCGGCGCCGGGCCGTACGCCGAACTGTGGCGCGCCTGGCGCTCGGCTCGCTGATCGGGTGACCCCGTAGAACCGCCGGGTCGACCCGGACCGCCAAACGACCCGGCGCCCGCTTCGGCGGGTGCAGAGTCGTCTTGCCCCTTCAACAGCGACGGCTTGGCGTGGGGTGGCCCAGACAGTTGGTTCATTGCCGGGCATCAGTGCCCCTTCAATCGGATGCACCTCTGTCTGTGCTTGGCGATCTCGTTGTCATGTTTGAGGGATCCGACTCACTCCTATTCGGTCGACGTGACGCAGCAGCGAACTTGGTTGGCGGCCTTAGATGTCGGAGTACTAACCGAGCCCCCGTCCCGGGAGTTCCGTGCGTCCAGGTCAGGCGGCGCGAGACACCGTCTCAATTGCACCTCGGAGGCCGCCGGTCAGGGTGGGGGTAACGATGGAGACGCTGGGAATCCGAAGCAATGCATCGAAGGCACTGTGCCACTCGTGTCGCTGATCCTCGGTTCCTTTCATCGACCCGACGTGCTCGCGGATGCGTTCCCTTGCGATGTCCAGTTCGACAGTCAGCAGGTCACTGGTGCGGATGGCTTCCGGATGACCGTAGGGCTGGTGGTCCGAGTCCGAAGTCGCGATGAACTGCCTAGTCGTCGGGCTGAACCAGATCGAAGTGACGCTGTCGTGTCGCCAGTGATGCAGGTGTGGGGGTCAACGCACAGCCTGAGCAGCGTCCTGACCCGCTCGGCGCCGTCCATGACGAGCGCGTCCGAGTCTGCCGGGTCGGGCTGCCAGAGCCAGATGACTCCAGCCGAGTGGCCTTCGATGAGCGTGTCGCACAGCGACAGCATCTGTGCGGTGCTCCAGGCGGTGCGCGCTCGGGCCGGAGGGAGAAGGACGATCCTGCGGAGGACATCTCCGGTCAGGTTGAACACGGTGGTCAGGGTCATGTCGTCGACTGTCCGGGACGGCGGCGAGCTGGCAATCCCGCACCGCCTCGGCCGTGAGGAGGTTTCTCTCGGTGGCGTTGCTTTGGACGCAGTCCGGGAAGATCCGTGTGTTGGCGAGCGCCGCCGTAGTTGCGGCTGAGTGACGCTCGTCCGCCGCAGCAGATCCGGATGGCAGGCATCCGTGTTGGCGCTTTCTCTGGCTGCGGCTCAGCCGTCTAGCGTGCGTCTCGAGCAATGGCGAGTGCCGTGGTAGCCGGCGTAGCCGCGCGAGACGGCCTCAAGGCGAGGGAGCTGGGATGAGCAGGCGCTTGGGTGACATCCGGATGCGGGATCCGTACATCCTTGACGTGCCCTCTGGCGGTTACGTGCTGTTCGGCACGACGGACAAGAACGTGTGGGCCGGGCCTGCGACTGGATTCGACTGCTACACCAGCGATGACCTCGAGACGTGGGACGGCCCGTTCTCCGCCTTCCGTCCGCCGCAGGGGTTCTGGGCGGACACCCAGTTCTGGGCACCTGAGGTTCACGCATTCGACGGTCGCTTCGTCATGCTCGCCACGTTCGCGAGCTCCAACCTGGCCGACGGCCCCCGAGGGGTGCAGGTCCTGGTTGCGGACGAGCCGACCGGGCCCTTCGAGCCGTGGAGCGACGGTCCGATCACACCGCGCGACGTTCCGTGCCTCGACGGGACCCTGTTTGTCGACCAGGACGGGGCACCCTGGCTCGTCTACAGCAGGGGAGCCGAGGGAGTCCCGGGCGGTGCGCCCGGTCCGGCTGACGGCGAGATGTACGCCGTACGGCTCTCGGCGGATCTTAAAGCCGCGGCCGCGGATCCGGTCTTGTTGTTCACCGCATCGGCCGCGCCGTGGAGCAAGCCGCTGACGTTCCCCGACGGGGTCGAGCCGCCGGCGCAGCTGAATCTGGCTAAGGATCCGTTGTTTACCGACGGGCCCTACTTCGTCCGCTCCGAGGGCGGCACCCTGCACCTGCTCTGGTCGAGCTTCGGCGAGGAGGGATACGCGATGGGCGTCGCTACGTCGGCGACCGGTCTCGTTACCGGCCCTTGGGCACAGCGGCAGGAGCCCCTTTGGGCCCGCAACGGCGGCCACGGCATGATCTTCACCGACCTTTCGGGGGTCCACCGTCTCGTCTTCCACTGGCCGAACGAGACCCCAGACGAACGGGTCAAGCTCGCCGCTGTCGAGATCTTGGACAACGGCATCCGGCTTCTGGACTAGCGGCACCGAAGCGGCTGCCTGAGCGACTCCACCTCTTGGGAAGTCCTTGCGCCAAGCTCGCGGCGGAGTGATTCTGCCGCTCCGCGGCGGAGCGATGTTGCCGCTGTCGCGGCGGAATGACGCAACTTGGTCGATGCCCGCGCCCGAAGGCGTCAACAACCTCATGAGATGCGACACCTGGCGATGCCTGGACATGCTGCTCGGGGCAAGCACGGCTCAGCTCTACAACCGGCTCACAGCCGATGACTTCAGCGATGCGACGCAGATGCTCATTATCGAGGCCCAACCGGATGACCTGAGCACGATCGACGAGGGATGGTTCCCTGACGAATGCACCGTCGACCCCGCGACTGGGTCGGTGTCCTTGACGGTCGGCTAGAAGCGACGATCGATCCGAACGGTACGCTCGGCATCGACCGCCGAGCCCCGCAGGCTGGAACCAACCGGCAGCTCTCACGTGACCAGCTTGCCGTCCTCGGCTGGACCTTGCTCGGCGCCACTTCCCTTACGCGCGACCTTCGCGAAGACCGGCGCACCGCGCTGACCGAGATCCTCCAGCGCGTCGACCTTGGCGCGGAGAAGGCTGGCCTCGACGCACTCATCGACCAGATCCAGGTCGAGCTGAAGGACTCGAAGGTCCTCGAAGGGCTCCGACAAGACCCCGCCAACCAGCTGTCAAAGGCGCTCCCAGAAACAGTCGATAAGGACGCACTCGAGTTCGCAACGGCAGCCATGGCTGACGGCGACGTGCTCGCTGACGTCCGGCTGCGCGTTCTTCGAGGCGGCGTTCTGAAGGAGATTAGGGAGCAGTCCGATGGGCTGCGCGCGTTGTACGCACTCGCCCTGTACGACCTGGTCTCCGTGCGCGCGAACATGGTCGGCGTCGACGAGCCGGAGATTCACCTGCACCCCACCAGCCAGCGGAGCCTGGCGAGGCTTCTCCAGGACGGGCCGAGCCAGAAGTTCCTAGCAACGCATTCACCGGACATTGTGAGTGCGTTCTCGCCGGAGTGCATCGTCTCCGTCCGTGCCGGCGGTCACCTGGTGCAACCGAAGGTCGGATTCTTGTCGTCCGACGAGAAGATGGTTGTCCGCTAATGGGTGAGAGACAAACTCGAGCCGCTGACTGCCAACCGCGTACTCGCTGTGGAGGGCATCTCCGACCGAATCATCGTTCAGCAGGCCGCCGACCTAACCGACCGGAACCTCGACCGACTCGGCGTCTCCCTCATCGCGACCGACGGCGCAGGCGACATGGGCGCAATCATCAAGCTCTTCGGTCCTCATGGGTTCAACATCCCGTTGAACCTCCTCATCGACGAGGACGCGCGCACCGCCACCGCAACCAAGCTGGGCGTCCCGCCTGGTGGGATAGTTGGGCGCGTTCGGTGGGCCCTGCGGATGAGCAGGTTGGATGGTGCGTATACCTGGACCAGGCGGTGGACGAGTGTGGCGAGAAGGGCGACTGGCGCGATGAGGAACATCAGCATGGGTGTCCTTCCGATTCTTGGTGGCGTCGTCACCTAGGTAGTTCAAGCTGCAGGTCCTAGGAAGTCGGACCGGTGGGCCTGTGGAGGACCGCCGGCTTGACTCTCTTATGGCGTCAGGATCGTCCGGCCGACCGGAGTGGTGCCGATGGCAAGTGCCGCGTTGCTGCTGGCGCGGGCTGCCGCGCGGCGGACGGCTTGACGGGCTCGTTGACGCTCCGCCTCTTGCGCGCCAGTGGCCGCCGAACCCCCAACCGGGAGGTCGGTCGCGAGCGCGTATCGACTGCGATAGGCAGCGACCGTGGCTACGTCCGACCGCCATTCCGCATAAGCAGATGGGGCACTGGGTGGGGACCCCAATCCTCGTATCCAGGCGGGTCGAGTTTGGATGGCTTCGTCGGCGAGTGCGTTGGCGGCTGTCTCGATGAGTGTGGCGCGCTGGTCGATCGCGTAGCGGTCCTCGGCGGACATAGGGCCGAGGGGTTCGGGGATGAGTCCGGCGATCAGTCTCGGGCGGAGGCGGCAGCCGTGGGGGGTGGTGTTGGCATGCTGGTCGATGCGCCGGCGTAGGACCGCAGCGACGTCATCGGCGTCATCGAGCTGGTGCTGCCGCACGACGCGAGGCACGAGGCTGTTGAGGTCGTGGTGGTGAGCCTCCGCTCGGCGCAGAGCCGCAGTGAATGGGCCGAATGCGGGCGAGTCGATGACGGCGGCGCGCTGCTCGTCGGTGAGTCCGGATCGCCGGAGGAGGTCGACGAACCGGTCGCGTTGGGCATCGGCGGCGATGGTCTCGAGCTCGGCAGCCAGGCGGGCGATGCCGGTGTGGAGTTCGTGCTCGACCTGGATGGTCTGGTGGGCGGACAGGGTTGCACCGGAGTGCTGGAGTACTCCGTAGAGGACGGTGCGTGCGGTGACGTCGTCAGGCTCGGGGGTCGAATGGATGTCGTCGGGCTGGTCGAGGGCGACGTAGGCGACGTTCGATTTCCGGCCGCGGGTCATGGAGACGTAAAGGTTCTCGCGGGTGGTCGAGGCGGAGACGAGGACGTGGGCGGTGTCGACGGTGATGCCTTGGGAGCGGTGGGCGGTGATGGCGTAGCCGAGGTCGAGGTATTCGCCGACGTAGGCGGCCGGCAGCAAAGTGGTGCCGTGGCGTCGGGGGTCGAGGCGGTCGACGACGAGGGAGCCGTCTGTGCGGATGTCGGTAATGCGCCAGCGATCGCCGTTCTTCACCCATCCACCGTGCGTTGTTGCCAGGGTTCGGTCGTTGCGTCGGCTGATCACGTTGTCTCCGACGCAGGCTCGGGCGTCGTCGGCGAGCTGGACCTCGTGACCGTTGGTGGCGCCGGCGTGAAGGAGCCGTTCGGCGCGGGCACGTTCGTTGAGGACGCGGACAGCTTGGCTGGAGTCGGTGACGAGGATGCTGGCCAAGCCATCTCTGTTGTCTTCCTGCCAGGCCGAGTAGGCAGCATTGAGCATTTCGTCGGTTGGGCCTTCGCGAATTCGGTCGTTCCGGGCGTAGAGGGAGAGGACCTCGGCGTCGCCGCGACTCAGCGCGAGGGAGGCTTCCTTCTCCCAGTCGTGGGTGAAGCGGTGGATCTCGCGGAGCTCGGGGGTGTCGGGGCGGCGATGGACGAGCAGGGCGAAGGCGCCGCCGGCGTCGACCGACTGCAGCTGGTGGGGGTCGCCGACGAGCAGGACTTTCGCCTTTGAGCGCGCGGCGATCGAGGTGATCCGGTCGAGGGTGATGGTGTCGGCGAGGGTTGCTTCGTCGATGATCACCAGCTGCCCCGGGCGAAGCTCGGCGCGTCCGTGGTCGCACTCGTGGAGCCACTTGGCGGTGTTGTCGCAGCCGATGCCGAGGTCGTCGGCAAGTGCTTGCGCCGCGGCCGCGGATGGGGCGAGGCCGATGACACTCCCCCGCCCGTGCTTGACGGTCCAGACCGTGTGGAGTGACCGCATAGCGGTGGTCTTGCCGGCGCCGGCGGGGCCGACGAGCAGGTCGACGAGTCGACCCGACGTCGCGATGGACTCCACTGCCAGCCGCTGCTGGGCATCCAACAAAGTGTCGCGGCGCCATGCCTGTCCGCTCGCTGACCCGGCGGTTGGGGCGGTGGTGGCTGCGGCGCGGTCGAGGAGCCTAGCCTCGGCTTGGAGGATCAGCTGCGATGTGTACTTTGCCGCGTGCCGGGGTCGGAACACGCTGGTGCCGTCCTTGCGCTGCAACCGGAGCGGGCTGGGCGCGAGCTCGGGTGGGGTCAGGCGCACGGACTTGGCCTGTGCTGCGTCGACGATCATCGCGACGACCTTCTCCCGGTCTCCGGTGGTGGCGAAGCGGAGATCCATCGTCTGCTTGGATGCCTCGGCCATCAGATTCCAGTGGCTCCACGTCGGCCGCTTCACCTCGACCGATGCCACGACCTCGGCGGCGATCGCCCCGATGGCGGACACGGGCACCTCGGCAGCGGCGAGCGGCCGGCCTGGCTGATTGATGAGACCAGATGCCCAGGCGGTGGCGTCGGTATCGAGCAACGTGGACGCGCGATGGCGCCAGTTGGCGGTGAGGTCGGCGAGTGACCGGATCTTCTTGGGTGCGCGGGTGGCGAGGGTGGCTTGGGCGCGAAGCTCGATGATGGTCTTCGCCGATGGGGTCCGGCCGTGTGTGGCGCGGTATTCGGCGATCAGCCGGTCCTTAGCGATTTCGATCTCGCGGGTGCGGCTGGAGAACTCGCTGAGGAGCTCGTCGTTGATCCCGACGATCTCCCATCGCGGGTGCCGGTCGGCGCCCCGCTGGCGCGGCTCCCACAGGACTCCGACCTCCTGGGCGAGCCGGTCCGCGAGCAGGGCGTTGTAGTGCTCTGAAAGGCCGGTGCGAGAGGCGAAAACCGGGCGACCGTCGAGGCTGCGCCACCGGCCATCCAGGTTGGTCTTGACCCGATTGGCCAAGACAACGTGCGTGTGGAGCTGCGGGTCACCGGCGCGGGAGTCGAAGTGGTCGTATGCGACCGCGGCGACACCAGCCACGCCCACCTGGGCGACCGCGCCGTCACGGTCGGAGAACCCCGTCCGGGTGGCGGCGACCTCGCGCTCGAATAGGTCGAGCACGTCGGCGACCGCGGCATGGTGCGCGGTCACGATCCGCTCCTGGATGCCGGGGTCGGCCACACCCCACAGCACCGAGACCGACTTCGGAACACTGAACGTCAAATCGAACCCAGCTACCGCGTGCCGACCACCCGCCGCGATCTCCTCGGCCTCGATCCGCGCCTTCTCCGCAGCCCAGTCCTCGGCGGCCATCTCGGGGTCGAGCGCGGCGACCCGATCGTCGATACGGGCGGCCAGGCGCCGGTACTCCGGGTAGGCCCTACCCAGCTGGTCGCCGGTGATCGGGTCGCGTCCCATGCCGACCAGGAGTGCGAGCTGCTGCTCGGTGACCTGCATCCCCGCCCGAATCTGCCCGGCACCGAAGGCACCGAGCCCGGTGCCCATCCACCGACCTGGCGGCGTGCCGACCTCGGCGTAGTAGCGGGTCAGTGGTGTCGACAACGCACGCTTCCCGTCACCGGTAGCCACGCTGCGCAGCAGATACCGATACCCGCTGCCTGCGGACATCCGCCGGATCGAGATCGTCATCGCCGCTTTCCTTCCACACGGGTCAGGTACGCGTTCCTCTCCACAGCACCCCTCGATCTGCACACCGTGTGAAGCCGAGGAGGGTGGAATCGAAGAGACGACGGCACCGGTGGTAGGTCGCGACACCGTCGGCAGTCGGCGATCCGGCGAGCGGGCTGGGGAGAAGCGAGCACCTAAGCGAGTGAAAGGACCTGGCATCACGCAGGGCCACAGGACGGAGATCGGGCTTACGATGAGGAACAGACGATGCACGCACCGCCAGCGCGGCGTCGTCTGCGCCTCGAGCCGAACGGCAAGAGGAAGCAGGAAACCGCACATGACCAGCTCACTCGGGGTGAAGGCATGGGCGACCAGCACTGCGGTGTTGGCCGCGCTGACCGGCTGCGCCAACTCGGCCTCGAACGCCGACCCGTCTCCCCCGGCGACGAGCAGCTCGTCTTCGCCGACAGCGACATCGCCGTCCCCATCGCCGAGCTCCAACTCCGAGCTCGCTTCGGCCGCGGCTGAGGACGTCGTACGGCGTTACTTCACCGTGCTCGATGGCCTCCGACAGGACCCGTCGAGGCCCCTGGGACAACTGGCGTCCGTTGCGACGAGCACACAACTGGCGGCACAGAAGCGGCTGCTCGCCACGGAGCGCGACCAAGGCCTCCGTCAGGTCGGCACCACGCAGGTCGCTGAGCTGACCGTGCAATCAGTGAACCTCGACAACTCCGACCCGTCCGCCGGCAAGGTGCCAACCGTCACGGTCGACGTTTGCTGGAATGTCAGAGACGTCGACATTGCCGACGAGGGTGGAAAGTCTGTGGTGAGCCCGGACAGGAATCCTGTCGGATGGACGCGATACACAGTCGCGAACTACCGATGGTCGAAGGATCCCACGGGCAGCTGGCGGATCGCGACTGGCCAAGATCTCGACCAGAAGCCATGCGACCCCTCGTAAGAGTCGCCGTCGCGCTCCTTGTCGCCACTGGCCTCGCCAGCGTCGTTCTCCTCAGCGCTGCGTCCGCGGACACCGTCTGCCAGCAGGCCGACCCTGCGACGGGTACCTGCATCATCTGGGTGGAGGTGCCCGGGCATCCCGGCGGGCCGGGGGGAGGCGACGACGGTGGGCCGACGGATGCCGGCTCCGGAGCGTCGTGCTACTGGGATCCGAGCAAACAGGGGGTTCCTGGTCCGCCGGCCGGTCCTGTGCCGTGCACCACGGCGTCCGGCTACTGGTCCAACACGTACAACTGCTACATCTCTCCGGTTGATCCCCCGCCACCGGCCGACGATCCCGCGTGGCAGGGACACGATCCCGGCGACGGAGCCGTCTATGAGTGCTACCAGCCGCAAACAGCGATGTTCATCTACGTGTGGGCTCAGGATCCGCCACCTGGTTCTGGCACCGGACCGACGCCCCGGGAGGTCGCACAGCTCGCGATCGACCAGATGCATCTGTCCGCCATCGACATCGGCATCGTTCCCGAACCCGGTCCGGACAGCATCGGCCTGGTCGGTATGCCGGTCTGGATGTGGGCGAAGGCGCCGAACGAGCACACGTTCGGGCCGATCACGGCCACTGCCTCGGCTGGTGGCATCACGATCACCGCGACCGCCAATGTCTTGGATCTGACGTGGGACATGGGCGATGGCACCGCGGTTGTCTGCGACTCAGCTGGCACGCCGTACCAGCCGTCCTACGGGCGGAAGGACTCGCCGGACTGCGGTCACACCTACAAGACGTCGAGCGCACTCCAAGCCGATGACGCCTACACCGTCACTGCCACCTCGAGCTGGGTGATCACCTGGGCCGGAGCCGGGCAGACCGGGACGATCCGGCTCGACGGGCTGACGCGCTCCACCCAGATCCGGATCGGCGAGGCGCAGGTGCTCGTGAACTGACGAGTTGCGCGGGAGGTACGAGGAATGTCCACATCTGCCCGAGAGGACCGGAGAACCGGCCCTCACCCGGCCGCGCCGGACACCAACGCCAGTCTCGTGCCGCCGCCCAAGCTGCGCAGGCGCCCGGCGATGGTCGTGGCCGCGGTGATCGTGACCGCGCTGGGCTGCCTGCTCGGTGCGTGGGCGTGGAGCGCGACTACGGACACGCGCGAGGTGCTGGCTGCACGGGACACGATCCACCGCGGCGAGGTCATCGAGGCCGGGGACATCGAGCGGGTCCGCATCAGCGGCGACCCTGCCCTCTCCCCTCTGTCGGCATCGGCGTACGACGACGTGGTCGGCTCGCGGGCGGCGCTCGACATCGCCGCGGGCGGGCTGCTCACCAGCGAGGCAACCGCAGCTGAGCCGATCCCCGCGGAGGGTCAGTCGGTGGTCGGGATCTCGTTGACGCCTGCGCAGGTACCCGGCATGCCGCTCTACGGCGGCGACCGTGTTCGGATCGTCGTCACCCCCGGCCAGAGCGGCAACGCGCCGGCCGGCTCGCCGCAGTTCACGGTCGGGGAGGTGGTCGACACGTCCATGGACGAGACCACGGGCAACACGGTCGTCAACGTGTTGGTGCCCTACGCCGACGCTGGAGTCCTCGCCGCACGAGCGGCATCCGGCAACGTCGCACTGGTGCTGGACTCCGCCCAGAGTCCGGGGGTCGAGTGATGGCCGTGATCTGCCTGGCCTCGGCGTCCGGGTCACCGGGGGTGACCACCACGGCAGTCGGCCTGGCGTTCTGCTGGCCGCGGCCGGTACTCCTGGTCGAGGCCGATCCAACCGGTGGCTCCGGAGTCCTCGCCGGCTTCCTGAAGGGCACTGCGACCTACGACGGTGGGCTGGTCGAGATCGCGCTCTCTCCATTGAGCGCGGCAGATGCGCTGCGGGAGGTCGTGCGGCCTCTGAGTCCCCATGTCTCGTTGGTCGCCGGCACCCGAACGCACGGCCAGGCAGCGGCTCTGCGTGACGTGTGGGAGTCCCTCGCACCGGCGCTGGTCGACCTAGAGGCCAGCGGACAGGACGTCATCGTCGATGCCGGTCGTCTCGGACTCGCGGGATCACCGACACCGCTGCTGGAGTCGGCGGACTCGACCCTTCTCCTTACGCGCACGAGCCTGCCGTCGATCTCCGCAGCCCGGTCCTGGGCCGAGACGATCCGTCAGCCCGGCACGGGTTGGCGACATCCCGGCCTGCTGCTGATCGGCGAAGGTCAGCCCTACCGAGATACCGAGGTGTCCAAGGTGCTCGGAATGCCCATGGTGGCCGATCTCCCTGACGACCCGGTCTCCGCCGCGGTCTATTACCGCGGAGCACCTCCGCCGCGCCGCTTCGAGACCGGGTCGTACGTTCGCAACCTGCGGGCCGCGGCTCAGGCGATTCAGGCGCACGTGGCTCGAGGCAGGTTCGCCCTCGTCGACGAGGTCGCGCGATGAGTGAGGCGTCTCGCTTCCTCCACGAGTACGGCGACCTCTCCCGCCTGCCGCTGTTCACCCAACCAACCAAACAAATGACCGGCCCGTCCGCCGGAGGCTCGGCGCCGGCGGTGGCCTCCCTCGCGACCCCGGCAGCCGCTCCCCCAGTCGCCAGTCCCGAAGTCGACTGGTTGGTCGTGGCCGAGCTGCGCGCCCGAGCTTCGGAGCAGCTGAGCCAAGCCGTCGCCTCCGATCGGAGCCGGTTGGACCGCGAGGCGCAGCAGGAGCTCGGCCGGTCCATCGTCCTCGACCTCGTCGAGTCGACGATGGCAGAGGACGTCGACAAGGGCCGCGGAACGTGGAGTCCGGCACGACAGCAGGCGACGGCGCAGGCGGTCTTCGACTCACTCTTCCGGCTCGGTCGCCTCCAGCCGCTGGTCGACAACGACGACATCGAGAACATCGTGATCGTCGGCCACGACAACGTGCTCCTCGAGCTCGTCGACGGCACCCTGGTCGAGGGCTCGCCGGTTGCCGATTCCGATCAGGAGCTGATCGACTTCCTGGTCTTCCTCGCCTCGAGATCCGAGGTCAACGCGCGCTCGTTCTCCGAGGCACAGCCTCGGCTCCACCTCCGTCTCGATGGCGGCTCGCGTCTGGCGGCCGCCGCCTGGGTGACACCACGGCCCTCAGTCGTCATCCGACGGCACCGACTGATGCAGGTCACCCTCGACGATCTGGTCGCTAGGCAGATGATGACCCCGGTGGTGGCATCGTTCCTGCGCGCAGCGGTGCGGGCACGCCGATCGATCGTGGTCGCGGGAGCTCAGGGAGCGGGCAAGACGACGCTCGTCCGGGCGCTGTGTGCCGAGATCGACGCCCTGGAGGCGATCGGCACCTTCGAGACCGAGTACGAGCTCCACCTCCACGAGCTCGGCCGGCACAAGATCGTGCACGCTTGGGAGGCCCGCCCGGGATCCGGCGAACGTGGCGCGGACGGTCGCCAGGCCGGCGAGTTCACCCTCGACGAAGCACTGGTCGACTCGTTCCGGTTCAACCTGTCGCGCCAGATCGTCGGCGAGGTCCGCGGCAAGGAGATCTGGGCGATGATCAAAGCGATGGAGTCCGGGACCGGGTCCATCTCCACCACCCACGCCGCCGACGCGGTGGCCGCGGTCCGCAAGCTTGTCACCTGCGCCATGGAGGCCGGTCCCCACGTCACCCAAGGGTTGGCGACTAGCAAGCTTGCCGCCACCGTCGACGTCATCGTCCAGCTGAGCATGGACACCACCACCGTCTCCGGTGGCGCGCAACGGACCCGCCGGGTAGCCGAGGTGATCGCTCTGACACCCGGCGAGAAGGAGGTCGGCTACGCCACTACCCATGTGTTCCGCGCCGACGCCTCGGGGGCCGCGCAGCCCGCGGTTCTGCCCGACGAGTACCGGGCGCTGGTCCAGCACGGGTTCGACCTCGCCGGGTACCTGGCCGCTCAGCCCCACCCGACCCACGCGAACGGGGTGGCATCGTGAACCCGTTGGCGGCCGCCCTTGCGGGAGGGTTGATCGCCCTCGGCGTCCTCGGGATCGTCGTGGGCCTGGTCCCGACCCACGACCCACCTCGAGCCCAACGAGACAGCCGACGACCCAGCCGACGACCCGGTCGACGACCTGGCCGGGGTCGGCCAACTGGCATCACCAGGCGGACCCGAGCGCTGCTCTTGGCCGGGTTCGGGCTCGGTCTCTTCGGGTGGGTGGTCACCGGATGGGTCCTCGCCGTCGTCATCGCCCCGGTCGCGGTCATCGGGCTGCCCGCACTGCTCGCCGCTCCGCCGGCGGCTGCGCAGATCACCCGGCTCGAGGCGATGGAGGAGTGGACCCGTTCCCTTGCCGGCGTTCTCACCGTCGGGATCGGACTCGAGCAGGCGCTGGTGGCGACCCTGCGCTCCGCGCCGGCGCCGATCAGCGCGGAGGTCACCCGCCTCGTCGCCCGGCTCCGAGCCAGGTGGGACACCGAGACTGCCCTGCGGGCCTTCGCCGACGAGCTCGACGACGCCACCGGTGACCTGATCGCCGCGAACCTGATCCTCGGCGCCCGCCGCCGTGGCGCCGGACTGGCAAGCGTCCTGGACGGACTCGCGGAGTCCGTCGCGGCCGATGTCCGCGCACGTCGTCAGGTGGAGGCCGACCGTGCCAAGCCACGCTCGACCGCCCGGTGGGTCACGCTCATCAGCGCCACCGTGCTCGTCGTCCTGGCGATCTCAGGGCAGTACGTCGAGCCGTACGCCAGCCCGATCGGTCAGGTGATCCTGGTGGTCCTGCTCTCGGCCTACGTCGCCACCCTGATCTGGATGCGGCGGATGGCGAGCGGCCGTCCCCTGCCCCGGTTCCTGAAGCCACGCAGCGATCAGTCCACCATCGAGTCACGAGACGCAGCGGCGGTGTCGTCGTGATCACCGGACTTCAGCTCGCGATCCTGGCCGGCGGACTGGTCGGGCTCGGACTCTGCCTGGTCGTGGCGCGACTACTGCCCGCAGAACCAGATCTCGCCGACGCCTTGGAACGTGTGTCGACGAACCGCGCCCGGTCGACGGCGTCATCGACGACGGCCAGGGCCGGGAAGGAAAGGCTCGGCTTGTGGGGACTGCGTGCGCTTCCGCCCGGGTTGTGGGCACGCACTCCGGCCCGCGAGCTCGCCCTCCTGCGGATCCCCCTCGCGCAGTTCTACGGCGAGAAGCTCACCTTCGCCGGACTCGGTCTCCTCATCCCGGCATTCCTCACCACGCTGTTTAACACCCTCGGGCTCGGCATCCCACTCCAGATCCCCGCACTCGCCTCGATCGTCCTGGCTGCCGTCATGTTCTTCATCCCGAACTACAACGCCCTCGACGAGGCCCGCAAAGCTCGCGTCGAGTTCTCCCGAGCACTCGGCGCCTACATCGACCTGGTCGCCCTCGAACGCCACAACGGCATCGGCGCCCGACAGGCCATGGAGTCCGCTGCCGGGGTCGGCGATTCCTGGGTCTTCACCCGCCTCTCCGAGGAGCTGACCCGCTCCCGCTGGTCCGGCCTGCCGCCCTGGGACGCGCTGCACACCTTGGCAGCGGAGCTCGGACTCCCCGAGCTCGATGACTTCGCCGACATCATGCGCCTGTCCGGCGAGGAAGGAGCAAGCGTCTACGCCACGCTGCGCGCCCGATCAGCCGCCATGCGCACGGCGATGCTCCATGACGAGATCGCCGAAGCAAACGCCGTCGGCGAGCGCATGACCATCCCCGGCTCGCTGCTCGGCGTCATCTTCATGGCCCTGCTGGTGACCCCGTCCCTCCTCCGGATGCTCACCAGCACCTGACCCGAACGCACCCCACCAGAAGGAGTCCCCATGTTGGATCTGCAGTTGAAAGTCCTGGTCCTGCTGCACCTGGCAGTCCTCGGCATCGATGACCACCAGCACGCGGCTCGGCGCGACGAGCGTGGTTCGGTCACTACCGAGTACGTGCTTTGGGCGGTGGCGGTGATCGCCATCGTCGGCATCGTCGTCGCCGCGGTCACGGCCTATGTCCAAGCGCAGTCCGGCAAGATCAAGTAGCCGCTCCCGCCTGGGTAGGGAGCGCGACGAGCGCGGGTCAGCCTCGATCCAGCTCGTGATCTTGCTGCCTGCGCTGTTCGCCGTCTTGTTCGTGGGCATGCAGGCGGCGCTGTACTACCACGCCCGGACCGTCGCCATCGCCGCCGCGCAAGAAGGTGCCCGGGCGGCCGGCGCGGAGCACGGCCGCGAGGCCGACGGGGTCAAGGCCGCCAACGACTTCATCGACGAGGCCGGCGGCCACGACGTCCTCAGTGCGGCCGCCGCGAGCGCCGACCGCACTGAGACCGAGGCGACCGTCACCGTCACCGGATTCAGTCTGAGCGTGATTCCCGGATGGAACGTCCGCATCACCCAGAGCGCCACCGTCCCGGTCGAGCAGCTGACTGCCCCCACGACAGCGGGGTCCCCATGACACGAAGCGCAAAGCGAGACCTTAGGCGCAGGAACGAGCGGGGTTCCGCGGCGATCGAGGCAGTCATCGGCGTCCCGGCATTCGGGCTGTTCGTCGGCTTGATCATCTTCGGTGGCCGCGCTGCCAGCACCGACGAGGCGCTGCAGGCCGCTGCGGCCGAGGGTGCTCGGTCCGCCTCGCTGGCTCGCGACGCACAGACGGCACGCGCCCAGGCACGCGAAGCCGCGGTCGCGAGCATCGCCAACCAAGACATCGGCTGCTCGGCGGTGGAGGTCACCGTCGATACCGGCGACTTCGCCAAGCAGCCCGGCGTTCCTGGTTCGGTCGCGGTCACGGTCTCGTGTCGCCTCGCGCTCTCCGACCTCTCGGTGCCGGGCGTCCCGGGCTCGCGGCTCATGCGCGCCTCCATGTCCAGCCCCATCGACACCTGGCGGGAGGCACCATGATCCGACCCGCGCCCAAACGGACCGGTAAGAGGCGGCGCGACGAGCACGGCTCGATCACGGTCTGGATGGCACTGTCGAGCTTCGCGATGATCTTCCTCCTGGGCCTGGCGGTCGATCTCGGCGGCCAGGTCCACACCCACGAGCGAGCTCACGACGTGGCCGCCCAAGCGGCCCGCGCCGGCGGAGAAGAGGTTCACGGCGCGGCCGCCATCCAAGGACACGCCTTGACCATCAGCCCCGCCGCCGCACGCGTCGCCGCCCAGCGGTACCTGGACGCCGCCGGCGTCAGCGGCACCGTGACCATCACCGGCGACACGCTCACCGTGACCGTCCACGACTCCTACGACCCCCAGTTCCTGGGCCTGATCGGGATCCACCGCCTCGACGTCACGGGCACGGCAACGGCCCGCCTCATCCGCACCCTCGGAGGTAGCGAGCAATGACCACCCACCATTCGCGGTTACGCGGCCTGGCGGCCACGCTGACACTGCTGCTCTTCGTCGCCGGCGTGCCCGCCGTTCTGGTCGCGATCGGAGCCATCCCGAACCCGTCCGCGTTCTCGTGGTCGCAGCTGACCGCACCCGACGACGGCACCCTCGCGCTGGAGATCATGACCGCGGTCTGCTGGATCGCCTGGGCGATCTTCACCTGCCAACTGATCGTCTCGATCACATCCCAGATCCGCGGGATCCGCTCGCCCCGACTACCCGGCCTCGTCGTCCCCCAACTCGCCGCCGACCGTCTCGTCGCAGCCGCAGCCCTACTCTTCGTCGCGGTGCCCTCCGCCGCCGCTCTCCTCCCCCATTCCCCGGCTGAAGCCACTGCGACGGTGGTACCGACCGTCTCCGAAGCCGACCACAACGCCACCGCTCGGGCCACCTCCTCGGTACCGGCTGCGACCGAAGGCGCCGACCAGCCAGACGCACGCACAGCTCCAGCCCGGCCAGGCCTCGACAAGCACGAGCCGCACCTCGAGCGGTACACCGTCAAGCGCGGCGACAGCCTGTGGCGCATTGCAGAACAACGTCTCGGCGACGGCGCGCGGTACGTCGAGCTGGTCGAGCTGAACGAGACCATCCTCGACGGCCGCCCAGGCTTCCTGCTCCCCGGCACCGTGCTCCGTGTCCCCGCAACCGCACCGCCCGACACCGAGCCGACCGATGGACCTGTAGGGACGCAGAACTATGTCGTGCAACCCGGCGACACGCTGTCGCAGATCGCCGAGGCGGAACTCGGAGACTCCGACGCCTACCCCGCGATCTTCAGCGCATCACACGACACCGCCCAACCCGAGGGTGGACGGCTCACCGACCCCGACCTGATCTTGCCGGGCTGGGAACTGACGATCCCCGGAACAGAAACCTCCGAGGCCCCGCCGGGACCCCGGCACATCAAGCCCCACCACAACACCGACCACGACACCGGTCACGTCACCAGCCACGACGGCACCGGGGCGACCCGACCTCCCGACTCCCCCGCCACGACCGCGCCTCCCGACCCGACACCCGCGGAGGCAACGCCGCCGCAGGTCACGCCGTCTGAGGTCGCGCCGCCAGAAGTCGCTGCTGAGCGTGCGGCAGAGCCGCCTGGCTCGGTCGACGCCGGGAACGACGCCGGGGACGGCGCCGCCGATCCGTCATGGCTCGTGTCGGGCCTGGCGGGCGCCGGGTCGATCCTGGGCGGCGCCCTATGGCTGGCGCTGCGGGCGAAACGACGCACCCAGCTGCGGTACCGCCGGCCGGGCACGGTCATCGCGCCGGCGCCCGCTGAACTGCTTCCGTTCGAGAAGACCGCCTGCGCCACGGCATCGGTGGTCGCACCACGGATCGACCTGCTCGACACGGCACTGCGCTCACTGCCTCGGCACCTTCGACTCCTGACCGTGGAGCTCGAGGCTGAGGTGATCTCGCTGACGCTCCGCACCCCGGACGACCTGCCCGCGCCCTGGGACGGCTCCGGCACCGCATGGGAGATCAGGCTCGCCGAGGTTCCCGACCGACCCGAGGACTCCTTCCCGCCGTACCCGCTCCTGGCCAGTGTCGGACGGACCACCGACGGAGCGTTCGTCTTCCTCAACCTCGAGGAACTCCGCACCGTCGCTCTCACCGGCGACCCCCAACAAGCGGAGGCCTTCGCGCGCCATCTTGCCGCGGAGCTGGCGGTCAACCCGTGGTCCAGCGTCACCACCGTCGACCTACTCGGACTCGGGGCAGACCTTGCCTCGTTCAACCTCGGCCGCGTCCGCACCCACCCCACCGGCGACACCGGGTTCATCGCCGACCTTGCGCGCGAGCTGTACGCACTCCCCGAGCCATCTGCTCGCGACGACTTCTACGCGGCCATCATCGCGACCGCTGAGCGGCCCGCTGCCGACCTCGACCTGCTCACCGAGGTCATCGAGTCCATCCCGGGCCGATCATCGGCAGCGCTCATCGACCTCCGCGCGGACCCCCAGACCGCCGGAGCTCACCTGGAGGTGAGCCCGGACGGGCGACTGACCGAGTCGCGACTCGGGGTGGACGTACTCGCCGCCGGGCTCAGCGCTGACGAGGCGCGAGCCAGCGCACTGCTGCTCGACCTCACCCTCGACCAGACCACCGTCCCAGTCCCGGCCCCAGTCGCAGTTCCAACCCCACCCCACGCCCCGTCGCCCGACGACGCCGAGGCGGTCAGCGATCTGGGCGGAGCGCTGACCGACGAGTTCACTACCCCTCGGCCGCAAGGGCCTGCTGGCGAGGCGTCGCTGCTGCCCTTGGCGGCGCAGGCGTACGCCGATGCAGCGGCGACCACGACCGAGGACGTCGAGGTGCTCGCCCCCCGCGCGGTCCCGGAGGCCCGGGCAGCCGTGGCTGCCGCAGACCCGGACCTGGACGAGGACCTGGCCCGCTGGGAGTCCTCCACGCGCGCATCGGCCAAGCTGATCCTGCTCGGCCCCGTCGACGCCCGCGCCACCGGCGATGCCAAGGCGACAGCCCACCGTCGCCCGTTCTACATCGAACTGCTCGCCTTCCTCGCCCTGAATCCGCGCGGCGTCCAAGCCGCGGAGGTCGCGGACGCTTTCGGCCTCAAGCCCGATCGGGTGCGGGTCGACATCAGCCAACTGCGTCGCTGGCTCGGCAACGACCCCCGCACCGGGGAGCCCTACCTGCCCAAGGCGGAGCCCGCCTTGGGCCCAGACTCACCGGCCGTCTACAAGGTGCAAGGAGTCCTGTCCGACCTCGACCTATTCCGCCGACTGCGCGCTCGCGCGCAGAGCCGCGGCGCGGAAGGGATCAACGACCTGATCCGCGCACTGCGCCTGGTCACCGGCGAGCCGTTCACCCACCTGCGCGAGCACCACTGGAACTGGCTGCTCGACGGCGAACGATGGGACCACATCATGAGCGCCGCCATCGTCGACGTCGGCCACATCGTCACCACCCACGCACTCGCCGCCGACGACCACGACCTCGCCTTGTGGGCAGCCCAGGTCGCCTACAGCGCATCCCCCTTCGACGAGGTCGCCCAGCTCGACATCATCGCGGCCGAGAAGGCCCACGGCGGCGATGAGCAGGCCGACCAAGACCTCACGGAGAAGGTATTCAACCGACGCGACGACGACATGGCACCCATCGGTGTGCCGAGCCGCAGCACCCAGATCATCGACTCCAAGAGCTGGAGCACACCGGGGTCGCGCCCCCGGCGCACCGGCTGACTCGGTGGCGGCAGTGCCCACCGAAGCTGCGACTGCGTCACCCGCGCGCGCTCCCTGCGGTCCTCACCGGAGACCGTTAGCGCCAGGGGCCGTCGTTCCAGATGTTGATCTCGCTCTCGGCCGGGCGGATCACCGAGGCGGGCAGCCACCCCTGCTGGACGGTGTCGCGCAGGTGCGTGTTGTCGAGCCAGACCACCCAGGCGAACCATCGTGCTCCCTCGCGGCGCAAGTCCAGGACCAGACCCGGCGCCGGCGGCGGGTAGTTGCCTCGTCCGAACCGTACCCAGCAGTGCCGCCAATGCCTCGGCTCGGGCCAAGCGTCGCGCTTCGGCGGGTTGGAGGACACAGTCCAATCTTGACCCATGATCGAACATCTGTTCGACTAGGTTCGTGGGGACGACACCCAGACCGAGAGCCAAGCTGACAGCCGGTGAGCAGCGGTACATGGCCGGCTACGACGCCGGCCGGACCCTCGCACTCCAGACCGGCTCGTCGGCCGCCGGCCATCGCTGGCTCGCCGAGCACAACGGCACCGCCGAGCTGGATCTCGCCTTCATCGCCGGCTACGAGTGGGCGCTGTGGGACTACGAGGACGCCAATGGCCTGGCCCACACTTCGGGCTCCAACCAGGGCTCGGATCAGGCTGCGGGATGAGGTGAGCGCTCCCGCGAACGGCTCCCCGGTAGACAACGGAGAGTCGGAGGACGCCTCCTGGAGCTGCAGACCGGGTCCGACAAGCTCTCATCTGGATTTCTTAGGGAACGCTGTCTGACCTGCATAAACGCAACGTTCCCCCCAACGTTCCCCCCAACGTTCCCCCTCGTCGTTACCGGATTCCGGTAACGCCCCTGCGTCACGCTCTGGCGCATGTTCGATCCCACCAACCCGATCCCTCAGTGGACCGTCTCGACGATGCGGCGGATCGCGGCCGAGCCGACGCTGGCGGCCACAGCGCTCCGCTTCGCGAACCTCGGCATCCCGGTCTTCCCGTGCGTGCCGGGCGGTAAGCAGCCGCTCACCCCGAACGGGTTTCACGACGCGACCGCCGCAGCCCGCATCGTCCACGACTGGTGGCAGCGCGCGCCTGAGGCGAACATTGGCCTCCCTACCGGCGCGCGAACCGGCGTGATGGTGGTCGATGTCGACCGCCATGTCGGCGGCAGCGGGTTCGCTGCCTTCGAGCGTGCCCGGGCCGAGGGGCTCGCCGAAGGCTGGGGTTGGATGGTCCGCACGCCCTCAGGCGGGATCCACGCCTACTACCCGACCACGCCCAATCGGGAGCAGCGCTCCTGGCAGATCCCCTCCGCGCACATCGACTTCCGCGGCGACGGCGGCTACATCATCGCTCCCCCATCGCGCATCACAGTCGACGGCGCATCCAGGTCCTACCAGGTCATCGCGACCTCGACTCGACCCCCAGAGACCATCGATGCCGGTCGCCTCCGCGAGTTCCTCGAGCCTTCCCGTCGGACACCTCCAGTCCCGGCCGCTGGGCTCGCTCCAGGACTGTCCACGGGCGGGTGTCGACCCGAGGCGCTGGCGCGGGTGGTCGCGCTCACGCCCGAAGGCGGCCGCAACCGCGCGCTGTTCTGGGCGTCGTGCCGGATGGTCGAGGCCGGCCAGTCCCGCGACAGCGCCCGGGGATACCTGACGCCGGCCGCTCAGCACGCCGGACTCCCCGACCGAGAGATCGAGTCGACGATCGACTCGGCCTACCGGGTCGCCTCTCGACTCTCTCCCGCCCATGGCCCTGGGAGCCGCCTAGGCCCTACCCCGCTGACCACCCCGTCCAGTGAGGCGGTCCAGCTGTGAACACCCAGGTCGAGTATCACCGTCACAGCTACCGGTCACCCACCCCCGTGGCCCCCAATCACACCGTGCCCCACTCCGTCCCCGACCACTCCGCACCAGTCCCCGACCGTGCGGCCAGCCATCTGGCTCACCACCGAGACCCGTCGCTCGCGCCGACGCGGGCGGCGCCGCCCGCCATCCCCGGGGCCACCTGGGTGCGGCCGACCGAGCTCGCCGCGTACGCCGCGCCGATCGTCGGCCGCGGGATCGATCTGGAAGCCGATCTGATCCGGCGGGCACGGCGTGCGCCCACGTCCGCCGCCCGGGCACTCCCACCCCCCGTCGGACGCCCCACAGCGACACCCGTAGCAAGACCGCGACCGACCTCACCACCAGCCCCAGCACCGGCGCCGCCGGTGGCCGACACGGAAGGACCATCACTGTGAGCCGAACATTCGAGACCTCGAAGGGTCTGCGCCGCCTGTTGATCCGCCTTCGCGTCTCCGGACCCCGCGCGTGGGAGAACGATCCCGAGGCCCGCGAGCTCATGGCCTACTGCATCGGCAAGTACCAGGCACTCGCACTCAAGCACCGATGCGACCCGACCACCGCTGCCGCAGCCGCGTTCGAGGCGATGCGCACCTACGCGGTCCGCACTGCCGTGGACCCCTGGGCGGTCGTCACGATGGCGGTCAAGGTCTCCCTGATCGCCGAGGAGCGCGCCACGGGCCTGCTGTGCTCAGTCGATCAGGCACGGCGCACCGAGTTCTCCTCCCACCACGACGTACGACGGTTCAGCGACACCGACGCTGACCTCCCCAACCTTCTGCCCCAGCTCGCCGTGGAACCAGTCATCCCGCAGCACCCAGACGAAGTCCGACCGACCGGCGCCTTCGAGGCGGTGGATGCAGCCATCGCAGTCTTCACCGAGCTGGGCTGGCCCGTCGACACCGCCACCTGCCTCCTCGACTACATCGGCGCCCGTCTGGTCGAGTCCGGTTCCCGGCCGCAGACCCACGCCGCTCTGCGACGCGACGAGTCCGCCCGAGCCCTGCTCGACATCGACCAAGGGGTGTGGTCGACCGTGCTGCGCATCATCCTCGGCAACCCGAACCCCGATGAGGCCTACACGAGCGACGGTCACGGGATCTTGCTGCGGCTGCTCATTGGGCACCACGTCAGCGAGCTAATGGACGACGACCTGCTGGTCTTCGACATCCGCGAGACCGCACCGCGCAGAGAGGCCAGGGTCGATGTCCCAGACCCGACCTGATGCCCGCCCCGAGACGCGGGGCCGTATCGAGCTCGACCGGACCCTCGACTCGATCGTCGTCGGCAACCGGTACCGCAAAGACCCCGGCGACCTCAACAAGCTCATGGACTCGATCAGCCAGATCGGCCTGCTGCAACCGGTCACGATCACTCCCGATGGCGTGCTGATCTGCGGATGGCGGCGCCTCGAGGCAGTGCGGCGGCTCGGCTGGCGCTCGATGAATGTCTGGGTGCGATCCGGCATCTCCGGGCAACTTGAGGCCCTCATGGCCCAACAGGACGACAACGAGCTCCACAAACCGCTGAACGAGATCGAGCAAGCCACGCTCTACCGCGAGCTCAAGCAGGTCTATGCCGAGGAAGGCGAGCGGCGCAAGCAGGCGACCCAGTTCGGAGCCCAGGTCGATGGCGGAGCCTACGGTCCCGCACCCGGTGCGGGACCGGCAGAGACGGGCGACTCCCGACGGCAAGCAGCGATGGCGGTCACCGGCAAGGGGTCCTACAACACCCACGAGCGGGTCTGCGCCCTCATGGACTGGGCCTCCCGAAAGGCCACCCCGCCCGAGATCCGAGCGATGGCCAACGAAGCACTGCGCAGGATCGAGGAGGGCGAGCCGATCAAGCCGCTCTACCGCGAGGTCAAGGCCGCCTACGACAAGACCCAGGAGCCATCGCCGGACCTCGAGACCGAGGTCGCACGGCTGGCCCGCGAGGCGCTCGCGCGCATCGAGGGCATGAAGGACCGTAAAGGCCTCAAACGAAACCAGGGCCCGTCGCGACACTTCCGAAGCGTCCGCTCGTTCAACCTGACCTGGACCGAGCTCGACGGGTGGACCGAGATGTACGACGTCGATGCCCTCGCCGCTCAGCTCACCCCTGCCGACTGGGAGCGGTTCGACCGCGTCGTCACCGCCACCATCGCATTCCGCGACCAGCTCATCGCCGCTCGACGCGACGCCGACGCGAGCAACGGCTCCGAGGGCTCGTTGGCGTAGACGGCGCACCTGGGGGACGTCTACGCCCTTCGCCACCGGAGCATGCGATGTCACACCTCACCGGCCGCCAGATCCTGCTCGTCCTCGCGGGCGCCATCGCCCTCGCCGCACTCGCGGCCGGCGTATACGGACTGGTGAGAGGACCAGGCGGGTCTACCCGACCGACAGCAGTGGCGACGCCGCTGGTGGACGACCCGGGGTCTAGGCCAGTGGAGATCGCCGAACAGCCACCAGCTCCGTCACCCCAGGACCGGTCGCTCCCCCACACCGGTGACCCGATCGCGTACGCGCAGGCCGTAGCCGCGCTGCTATTCGACTGGGACACCAGCACCGGGTTCCTCCCCGCCGACTACACCGCACCAGTGCTGGCCGATGGGGATCCCTCCGGCGAGGAGACCCCCGGGCTGCTCACGGACGTCGCCACCTACGTCCCCACCCTCGAGCAGTGGCTCGACCTCGGCGCTATGGAGGTCAAGCAGTCGCTGGTCGTCGATGACGTCTTCATCCCAGACTCGTGGGCAGCTGCCGAGACCCAGGCCACCGGACAGCTCCGGCCCGGCACCACTGCGGTGACTATCACCGGCACCCGCCAGCGCAGCGGGATCTGGGAGGGCAGTCCTGCCGAGTCCACGTCACCGGTGTCGTTCACGGTCTTCGTCGCGTGCGCGCCGTCGTTCCCCCGCTGCCACGTTCTGCGTCTCTCCGAGCTCGACAACCCGCTGAGGTGACTCACCGGTGGGGATGAAGTTGGTCGCCGGCGTCGCCATAGCGGTCCTGTTCGCGCCCGGTGGCGTGATGCTCGGCGTCGGCACGCTGGTCGGACCTGCAGCCGCAGGGTCGGCGAGCTGCCTGTGGGACGACCCCGCAGCCGGCAGCATCGAGGTCGCCGGAACGGTCCCGCCGGCTCTGACCGCGACCAACACCGCCGGGGCGAGCATCACCCTCAACCATCAGCAGCTTGTCCGGGCCGCCACGATCATCGCCGTCGGCGCCCGCGAACAGATCCCGCCTCGTGGCCAGTTGATCGCGGTGATGACCGCGATCACGGAGTCCTCGCTGCGGGTCCTCTCGAACGACAGCGCCTACCCGCAGTCCGCCCAGCTGCCAAACGACGGCGACGGCGGCGATCACGACTCCGTCGGCATGTTCCAGCAACGTCCCGCCGCGGGCTGGGGCAGCGTCGAGCACCTGATGGACCCCGTCTGGTCGACGCGTGCGTTCTACGGCGGTCCAGCCGGACCCAACCACGGCTCTCCCCGCGGACTCCTCGACATCGACGGCTGGCAGGACATGGACCCTGGCGCCGCAGCCCAAGCGGTACAGGTCTCCGCCTATCCCGACCGCTACGCCGTGAACCGACCCATAGCCGAGAAGATCCTCGGCACGCTGAGCGGCGTTACCCTCAACGCGGGAGGCGATGGCGGACTCGCCTGCGACCAGCTGACCGGCACCGGTGATCTGCCTGGGGATCTGCCTGGGGATCTTCCGCCCGGCTTTCCCGGCGCGCTCATCGCAGCGGCTGCTTCCCAACGCGGCACGCCCTACGTGTGGGGCGGCGGCAACTTCACCGGTCCGACCGGTGGCGGCTTCGACTGCTCAGGCCTCGTGCTCTACGCCGCCTACCAAGCCTCGGACGAACGGATCCGACTCCCGCACTACAGCGGCTCACAGATCCACGCCGGCCGAGGCATCGGCTGGGGCGACAAGCGGCCGGGGGACTTGATCTTTTTCAGCTACCGCGGCGCCGGCGGCCCCCACCACGTCGCGATCTATGTCGGCGGTGACCGGATCCTGCACGCGCCCCACACCGGCGACGTCGTCCGATACGGCACGATCGGCGAGTTCGCCGGCCAGGTGATGACGGTCCGTCGCCTCGGCTGAACCTGAGCGGGCATGTCCAATTGGCGCGCCGCTCGTACCTGGGCTTTGTGTCCAGATCTGTTCTTGCCGCGAGCACGGTCGGTCCCAATTTCGGTGCCGTCGGTGGCTCCGGCCAGCTGCGCGCCATCGTGGGTGCGCTGCTGACCTACGGGCTGATCGTCGCGGTCCTAATGCTGATCGTCTCGGCGACGACCTGGGCGATCGCGTCGGGGTCCGGGTCCTGGCACACCGCCCAGAAGGCCAAGGCCGGCTGCTTCGTCGCGATCGGCGGCGCCACCCTCACTGGCGCCGCCCTCGCCTGGACCAACTGGCTGTTGCAGCTCGGCGCACACCTCTAGTCGCCACCACGTCAGGCGTCGCGCCTCTGTTCCCAGTCACCTTCGAACCCTGCTAGCTCCTTGGAGTCCTCCGATGCACCTTCCGGCAACCGCCCTCCTGCTCCCCCTCGACATCAACATCAGCCCGAACTCCAACGGCCTGCCCGGTATCCAACAGCTCCGCAACATCGTGGGCGCATCGATGACGATCGGGCTGATACTCGCCGTCCTCGCGCTGATCATCTCCGCCGTCGTGTGGGCACTCGGCGCGAACTCCTCCAACCCGCACCTGGCTGGGCGCGGGAAGATGGGCGTCCTGGTCGCCCTCGGTGCCGCGATCGTGTGCGGCGCCTCGGTGACGTTGGTGAACTTCTTCTGGCACGTCGGCCAGCAGGTCTGAGGCGATCCGCCATGGGAGTCTGCGACGTCCCGGTCATCCATCAGGTCTGCAACGAAGCTGGCGACGCCGCCGGCGCCGTGGTCACCGCGCCGTTCGACTGGCTCGCCCAATCCATGGCCGGAGCCGCAGAGTGGATGTTCACCTCGGTCTGGAAGGTCATCGACACCACGACCTTCGTCGACGTGACCAGCGGGCAGTACCGAGGCGTCTACAGCATCATGTTCGGCATCGGCGTGATCGTGGCGCTCGGGTTCTTCATGTTCCAGGTCATCGGCGCCATGATCCGCCGCGAACCCGCTGCCCTGTCGCGTGGTGCGCTCGGGCTGGCGAAGTCGATCCTCGGGTCCTTCGTCGCCCTGGCACTGCTCGGCACCGCCCTCGAGGTCACCGACCAGCTCTGTGTCGGCATCGTCAACGCAGCCGGAACGAACATGAACCAGATGGGCGACAAGCTCGCGGTCCTCGCCGTCGGACTCGGCACGATCAATGTCGGCGCCCCCGGCGCCGGAGCGATCCTGACGATCTTCCTCGCCAGTCTCGCCATCGTCGGCGCGATGGTGGTGTGGATCAGCCTGCTGATGCGCAAGGCGCTCTTGCTGATCGCGATCGTGTTCGCCCCGATCGCTCTGGCCGGGTCCAGCTGGGACCACACCCGGTCCTGGCTCAGCCGGTGGGCGACGTTCGTGATCGCGATGATCTTGTCCAAGGTCGTCCTCGTCGTCATCTTCCTGCTCGCCACCGCCCAGGTCTCGGCCCCGATCGACGCTGACCTGGAATCAGTGAGTCAGCCGATGGCCGGCGTCGTGTTGATGCTGCTGGCCGGGTTCGCGCCCTACCTGACCTACAAGGCCATCGCGTTCATGGGCTTCGACATGCACCACGCGATGTCAGCCGAGCAGGAGGCCAAGGGCGCGCTCAACCGACCGATACCCCTCCCCCTCGGACACAAGAGCCTCAGCGGCGGTAGCGAGCCCGCCAAGATCCTCGGGAACCACGGCACCGGTGGCGCCAACCCCGCCGGCGGGCCTGCCGGCGGATCCGCGGGCGGCGCTGCGGGCGCGTCGCCTGCACCAGCGACCCCGGCCGGCGGGTCCGGCGGAGCCGCGGCAGGCCGCGGGGCAGCAGGGGGTGCCGCCGGGGGTGCCGCGGGGGGTGCGGCCGCCGCTGGCGGGGCCGTCGCGGCCGGTGCGGTGGTGGCGAAGGAGGCCGCGGCAGCCGGGCCGCGCCTGGGCGGCCTCGTTGCGAGCCAGGCAACCGGGCACGCCCAGGCTCACGAGTCCCCACCGTCCCCGGCAGCGGCTCCGGCCCCGGTGGCACCCCCGGTTGCGCCTCCCGTTCCTGAGCCGGCGTTGACCCGGCCCGCCGGTCGGAAGTGATTGGGCATGGGTACGCCGTCGAGCACCGAGACAGCCCTGACTCCCGTCAAGTTCTCCCGGCTGTCTCGGCGTGGAATCCTCCTGGGACTCTCCGGTCCGCAGCTGATGATGGCGAGCTGCGCGGCTGGCACGCTGATCCTCGGCCTCTATCTCGGCACGGTCCTGGTGGCGTTGCCGGTCATTCTCCTCGTCCTTGCGTTCGGGTTCGTCGGAGTCGGTGGCCGCAAGCTGGTCGAGTGGGCTCCGATCGGCGCCCGATGGCTGTGGCGAGCGGCCGGCGGTCAGCTGCGCTTCCGTCGCCGGATCCTCAAGCCTCGACCGGCCGGCACCCTGGCGCTACCCGGCGACGCGGCACGGCTGCGGCAGTGGGTGGACTCCGAGACCGGCGCGGTGATGGTCCACGACCCACACGCGGCCACCCTCACCGCCGTCGTCGGGGTGGCCCACCCGGCGTTCGTGCTTCTCGACCCGGCCGAGCAGGAGCGGCGGGTCGTCGGCTGGGGACGGGTGTTGGCCACGGCCTGCAGGTCCGGACGACTGGCATCGGTCCAGGTCACGGAACGCACCTTGCCGGACTCCGGCAAGGGCCTCGCGGACTGGTGGGCCCAGCACGGGAACCACTGGGGGAACCAGCAGGGGAACCAGGCCGGTGGCCCCGCCGGGTCGTGGGCCGCGTCGACCTATGAGGAGCTCGTCGATCGCGCCGGTCCCGCCGGTGAGCGGCACGCGAGCACGATCTCGATCTCGCTAGATCTCAAGGCTGCCAGGCGGGCGATCCGTGCGGCCGGCGGTGGCAATCGTGGTGCGGCCGCGGTCCTGCGCCAGGAGATGGCCACGACGACGGCCGCCCTCCGCGCGGCCGACCTCTCCCCGTCCGACTGGCTCGCCCCTGGCGATCTGGCCTTGGTCCTGCGTGCCGCCTATGACCCGGTCGTCGCGGGCGTCTTGGAGCGCCACGGCGACCTCGGCCGCGACCTGGCGATCGCGGGCCCGGTCGCGGTGACCGAGTCGTGGGCCAGCCTGCGTAGCGACTCGGCGCACCACTGCGTGCTCTGGATCAGCGAGTGGCCCAGGTCGCTGGTTTTCCCTGGCTTCCTCGCACCGCTGCTGCTGTCCTCGGGGATCCGGCGGACCTTCACGCTCCTGTACACGCCGATGCGCACCGATCGGGCCGCCCGCGACATCCGCAAGAAGAAGACCGAGTACATCTCCGATGCCGCCCAGCGGCAGAAGATCGGGCAGATCGAGGACGCCCAGCAGACCGCGGAGTACCACGACGTCCTGCAGCAGGAGGCGGACCTGACCGCCGGGCACGGCGTCCTACGCACCACCGGCATGGTCGTGGTCACCGCGGCCGATCCCGACGAGCTCGAACGATCCGTCGCGGCCGTCGAGCAGGCCGCGATCCAGGCCTCGTGTGAGACCCGGCGGCTGTGGGGCCAGCAGGCTCAGGCCTTCGCGACCGCGGCGCTCCCGCTGTGCCGAGCCCTCTGAACCAGCGCATCGCGAGAAGCCTGCCGCGGGCAAGAGCGGCGCACCTCGTCAACAACACCAGGGGTCCCCCAACCACGACTGGAGCCAACGATGTCAACCTTTACCGATCCGATCGCAGACGCCGACGAAGCCCGGGAGGCGATCCGCGGCCTGGCCCACGCAACCCGGTCGGTCGCCGATCCGACCACGATCTACCCGGTCCTCGGCTCGATCAGCGCAGCGCTCGCCTCGCTGACCCAGAGCCTGCACCAGCTGGGCGACCTCCACGACGGCCCGTCGATCAGAAACGCCTGGATCAACGGAGACTCCCGAGCCGACGCCGCGTCCTCCTACCGGGTGGCCTGGGAGCTCCACCGTGCCGCCGAAATGGCACACCAGGTCGCCACCGCGGTGGACCGGGCTCGCGAGATCGAGGCCACCATCGCCTACGAGTCCCCCGCCCAACAGCTCGAGCAATCACCCCACCGGCCGCTCCCCGGCCGGCGCACAGGCGAGCCCGTGGGTTCGCCCGGCTCAGTCCGCGACCGCGGGATCTCGCTGTGAACGGTCGAGACACCCGGTTGCACTCGGCCGTGCTCGTCGCCCCGAGCCGGGAACGGCGCAAGGACCGCAAGCAGCGCAGGGAGGCAGCGCGGGCCAGGACAGCAGAGGATCGCGAGGCACGACGCACCCAGGCTCGACTCCTGGCCGATGAGCTCACCGCCGAGAAGCAGGCGACAGTCATGCTCCCCCGCGGAGGAGAGGCGGGTCCGGCCGCGCTGCGCACTCCGGGACGATTGCGGATCCCCCGGCACCAGGACACCTCGGCCACGCTGTCGGGCGCCTACCCGTTCCTCGCCGAGGGCGGGCTCGGCAGCGAGGGAGTCTTCGTCGGCCAGGACCTCTACTCCGGCTCCTCGTTCGTCTACGACCCCTGGATCCTCTACGCCCGCGGCCACATCACCGCACCCAACGTCGTCCTCGCCGGCATCGTCGGATCGGGAAAGTCCTGCCTGGCCAAGAGCCTGTACACCCGGTCGATCCCGTTCGGTCGCCGGGTCTACGTACCTGGCGACCCCAAGGGCGAGCACACCGCCGTCGCCGAGGCCGTCGGCGGGCGCGCCATCGCCCTGGGCCACGGGATGCCGAACAGGCTCAACCCCCTCGACGAGGGCCACCGGCCCTCCGGTCTCGACGACGCCCAATGGGCGAGCCAGATCTCCTCCCGGCGCCGCGACCTCGTCGGCGCGCTCGCCGAGACCGTCCTCGACCGGCGCCTGACACCGTTGGAGCACACGGCCGTCGACATCGCCATCGACCGCACCGTCCGCACCGCCGACGTACCCGTCCTCCCCATGGTTGTCAACCGCATCCTCACCCCCGAGCCGGCAGACGACCCGGATGGGCGGCTTGCCGAGGACGGGCGACTCGTCGGCCACGCACTACGACGTCTTGTCGCCGGCGACCTCGCCGGCCTCTTCGACGGAGCCTCCACCGTCACGTTCGACCCGACGCTGCCGATGATCTCCCTCGACCTGTCCCGCGTCACCGAGAACGCCACCCTGATCTCGGTGCTGATGACCTGCGCGTCGGCGTGGATGGAGTCCGCGCTCCTCGACCCCGCCGGAGGCCAACGCTGGGTGGTCTACGACGAGGCCTGGCGGCTCATGTCCCACCCCGCCCTGCTGCGACGCATGGACGCCCACTGGCGCCTGGCGCGGCACTACGGCATCGCGAACATGCTGATCTTCCACAAGCTCACCGACCTCGACAGCGTCGGCGACTCAGGCTCTGCGATGCGTGCGCTGGCCTCCTCGCTGCTGGCGAACGCCGAGACCCGGATCGTGTACCGCCAGGAGTCCGACCAGCTCGGCGCCACCGCCGCAGCCCTCGGGCTCACCGGCACAGAGCAGGCCCTCATCCCCAGCCTCGGCACGGGCCAAGGCCTGTGGCGGATCAAGCACCGCTCCTTCGTCGTCCAGCACCAGATGCACCCCGCCGAGCTCGACCTCTTCGACACCACCGGTCGCATGACCGGCCAGACAACCAGCCAGGCAGCTGGCCAGACAGGCGGCCAGATGACGGGAGGACCGTCCCTATGAACACCGACAACCAGGTGCGGCCCTCACGCGAGGCCAAACTCGAGGCCCTCCATCAGCAGCTGTCCGAGTCCGTCGCCGCGCTCGTCACCGGCGAGGACTGGAAGCGTGCGCTGACCTTCGCCGCGCAGTTCCGCGCACGCAGCTTCAACAACACCATGCTGATCTACGCCCAGCACTACGCCGCCCACCAGGAAGGCCGTGTTCCCGACCCGGCCCCGACCTACGTCGCCGGCTTCCACCAGTGGCGCTCGCTGGGCCGTCACGTCGAGAAAGGACAGCACGGGTACGGGATCCTCGCGCCCGTCACCGCCCGGTTCGCCTCCCGCACCCCGTCCGACCCCGGGTCGTGGCACCGCCTCGCGCGCGGCGAGAAACCCGGTGCGGGTGAGACCGTGAGGTCAAAATTGGTCGGGCTCAAACCCACCCACGTGTGGGACGTCTCCCAGACCACCGGCGAACCACTCCCCGAGCTCCCCCACCCGACCCCCCTTCAGGGACAAGCACCCACCGGTCTGTGGGACGGACTCGCCGACCAGATCACCGCCCGCGGATACGAGCTCAGACTCGTCTCGACGGCGGAACCCATCGGCGGAGCCAACGGAGTGACGGACTTCCTCACCCGCGAGGTCTCGATCCGGATGGACATGGACGACGCCGCCCAGGTCAAGACCCTCGCGCACGAGTTCGGCCACATCCTCCTCCACGCGCCTGCCCAGGGCGGGGGCGCGAGCGGCGTCACAGCAGCGGCCACCACCGACGTCGCCGCGGACGCGGCCCTGCACCGCGGCATCGCCGAGGTCGAGGCCGAGTCGGTCGCGCTGATGGTCGGCGCCGCCCACGGCCTGGACACGTCTGCCTATACCGTCCCCTACGTCTCGACCTGGGCAGCCACCGTGCCCGGCAAGACGCCAGCTGAGGTCATCGCCACGACCGCCGACCGTGTCCGCGCCACCGCGCTCGGCGTCCTCGAACAGCTCGACACAGCGAAGATCGGCGACGGCAACCCGCCCGGACTCGACCGCGACGCACCCGGCCACCAGACCACTACGCCACCAGTCGCCACGGTCGCCGCACGGATGCAACGCGAGCAGACAGCGGTCACGCTATGAAGATCCCCGCCGTGCTCCGCACCGTCTACGTCACCATCGACGCCCATGGTCACCTGGAGATCGACGTCGACGGGGAGCCGCATCGCGCCGGGCGGGAGTGTGCCCGTAGCGACCTCCGGTCCCTTCTCGACGAGATCACGACCGAGCTCGGCGGCCCGGTCCGTATCGAGGTCCGCGAGCACGACGGGACGACGTACTCCGACATCGCCCTGCCCCCGGCAGCAGACACCACCCCACCGCCAGACCGGACGCCAGACCTGACGCCAGCCCTGGCGCCCGAAACGACACTCGCAGCGTCCAGCGCACCCGGTCTCAGTGGTGCCGGGTTCCGGCCCGGCGAGGTGGTCGCTGTCGCCTACGTGGTGTGCACCCAGACAGCCAGCGCCGACGGGCTGACAGCCGTCCAGCTGCCACCCGCACTTCTGGCCAGGTCGGGGATCAAGATGCTGCTAGTCGGGATGACCTCTGCGGCCATCGCCGAGGTCCAGGAGGTCTCGGCGGTCGAGCCGACATGAGTGCCCGCGGCCAGTCGGTCGACAACGAGCTCACCAACGCCGCACTGGCCCTCATCTGTGGCGCCTTCGTCGTCGCGTGCCTCCTCCGCGCGGCCGGGTCGATCGCCGCGTTCACCACGCGGTCCCCGCAGCCCTCCGGCGGTCTCGCCGCAGGGTTGGGGGTCCTAGCCCAGCCGAGCTCGCCAGGTGCGGCACTAGGCGCCAGCGGTATCTCCCCGGTCGCCTACTGGGCGACCCTGATCATTCTCGTCGCCGCGCTGGCAGCGCTCGCCTGCGCCGGTTGGACAGTCCTCGCGCGGGCACGGCACCGCAGCAGACACGATCCCCGCCGCATCGCCGGCACCGCCGACCGCAGGGACATCGACTCCACCGCCTCGCGCAAGGCGCTCCTGCAGCGAGCAGGCACCCTGCGCCCATCCCTCAGCCGCGCCGAACCCGAAGACGTCGGCTACCTGATCGGCACCAGCCACGGGCGCGAAATCTGGGCCTCGGTCGAGGACTCGATCCTCGTCATCGGCCCACCACGCTCCGGCAAAGGACTCCACCTGGTCATCAACTCCATCCTCGACGCCCCCGGCGCCGTCGTAACCACCTCCACCAGGCCGGACAACATCGCTACGACCATCGCGGCACGCCGGGCGAGAGGTCCGGTCGCGGTATTCGACCCGCAGCGCCTCACCGCCGGCCTCGGGGCGGTCGAAGGCGCTGCCGTCCGGTGGTCACCGATCCGCGGCTGCGAGGACCCGCTCACCGCGATGATCAGGGCCACCGGCCTCGCCTCATCCACCGGACTCACAGCAGGCGGCACCGACTCCGGCGGATTCTGGGAGGGCCGAGCCCGCGCCGCCATCCAGGCCCTCCTCCACGCAGCAGCGCTCGACCGGCCCCCCACCCGGGTCCTGTTCGAATGGTCGCTCTCGGCGACAGCTGCCATGGACGCCGTCGGCATCCTCGCCAGCCACACAGGCGCCGCGCCCGGCTGGGCCGACTCACTGCGCGGCATGATCGAGAGCGACCCAAGAACCCGCGACTCCATCTGGATGGCCGTCTCTCAGGCCATGGCATGCCTCGCGGACCCTCAAGTGCTCGACGCCGTCAGCCCGCCCCCGGGCGAAGAGTTCGATCCCACTCATTTCCTGACCAACAACGGCACCCTCTACCTACTCGCCACCGGAGCCGGCGCGAGCGCCGCATGGCCCCTGGTCGCCGCTTTCGTCGAAGACCTCACCGAGACCGCCCGCCACCTGGCCGCATCGTCACCAGGCGCCCGACTCGACCCACCACTCCTCCTCGCCCTCGACGAGATCGGCAACCTCGCCCCCCTCCCCTCGTTGCCGATGCTCATGGCCGAAGGCGGCGGCACCGGCATCACCACCATGCCGGTCCTCCAATCGCTGTCTCAGGCACGCAACCGCTGGGGTGACCACGCCGCAAGCGCCATCTGGGACGCCTCCATCGTCAAGGTCATCCTCGGCGGCACCTCCGCCTCCAAAGACCTCCAGGAACTCTCCACCCTCATCGGCGACCGCGACGAGCGCACCGACACCACCACCATCGGCGACTACGGTTCCCGCTCGCTTCAGCGCTCCACCCGTCGGGTCCCGATCATGCCGCCCGAACGCATCCGCACCCTCCCGTTCGGCACCGGCCTCGTCCTCCTCCGGACCGCTCCGCCGATCATCACCAAGCTCCGGCGATGGACCTACCGCTAGCAACGCACTAACACAGGCAGCCCAGATGCGCCGCCTCATCCCAGATAGATGCAGCGTCGGATCACGCCGTCTGACACGCTGGCGCGACCTCCCGTCGTCGGTGGTTGTCCGCTCAGGTGGCCCTAACGGGACAACGTTCGAAACAAATTTGACGCTTGTCAACACCTTGGCCTCCGTTCCGTCCGCTGGTCCGGTCGCTCGTCGGACGGCACCCGTCCGGACGTCGGCCCGCGGCTTCCGCTTCACGGATTCTCAGCGGCAGGCGATCGCCGAGGCTTACGAAGCCGGCGCCACGGATGGCCAGCCTGGCCTGTCAGCACGACGTCCGTAGGGAAGCAATCAGCAAGCTGCTACGCCGGGAAGGCGTGACCATTCGGAACCTCCGCACCATCTCCGAGCCTCAGGTCGACGAGGCAGTCCAGCTCTATGCCTCCGGTGTGTCAGCAGCACGGATCGGCGACCGCCTCGGCTTCGACTAAGCACGATCCACAACCACCTAAAGCGGCGTGGTGTCGCGATGCGGGGTCCACATGACTGGCATGCCATCTAGCTGAGATCGGCACGGCAGATGGCCGGTCGATAACCCTTAGGGAGCTCATGGTGCGCGCCATAGGCTCAACGGCATGGATCGGGACCGGCCGGAAGGCCTTGAATGTCTTACAGACCTAGATCTGTCTTGGCCGAGCAACGCTGACACCCTTATACCAGCGCCCGGCACCCGCGGGCTGGTGGCTCCTATCCAAACTCAATTCTCCGGAGACTTCGCCCGTATTGAAGGCTTTCGCGCCGCCGCCCAGATCGTAGGCGAACGTCTGATCGAGGGTGAGCGCGTCGATGAGCGCCTCCTGTATCCGTTCGCAAGTCTGTGGCGCCACCACCTCGAACTGCAGCTCAAGGTGCTTCTTCCGGATCTTGAGCAACTTCTTGGCGAGGAGATCTCAGATCCCTCGATCTATCAGCACTCGCTCACGAAGCTGTGGGCCGCCGTCGGCCCCAAGATCGCGCAGGTCTTTCCAGAGGATGACAAGGACCGTGCGGTCGTTGGTCGAGTCCTAAGCCAGCTCTCAACGCTCGACCCCGATGCGCAGCACTTCCGCTACGCCACGCATCAAAACGGCAAGCGCACACTGTCCAACTTCAGAGGGATCGACGCGGCAGCCTTCCACCAAGCGCTGATGAACGTGTCTTCCTACCTCGACGCTGCGCTAAACGGAGCAGGCTTCCTCATCGCCGAGATCGACGCGCCATCTTCGACGGAGATGATCTAGGTCCGTCAGCTCCGCGTCCGCTCGTACCCGACGACCTCGACCCCTTCGTCGTCCAAGACTTCGACACTGTCTCCGAAGAACGTTTCGATGAGCCAGTCATAGATCTCCTCGCAGAGCCGGACGTATCGATCCGGATTGAGCTTCTGGCCCGCAAAGTGCTTGCCGTGCGCGACGTCGTTGCGCACGTCAAGAAGATCGCTCAACGTCGCCTTCCTCACGGGCGTTAGGAAGGTCTCAAACGAGGTTTGGTAAGTGCTACCGAAGCGTCCAACCAGTTTGATGAAGGCACTCGCACCGAGGTTCGGGGCGTGCTCGAACCACGACTTCGCGAACGCCAGCGTAGGGCCATGGCCGTGCTGGGCGAGGTAGTCGTGGACTACGACAAAGGTGACCTGCTCGAGAAAACCCGCACACCGCAAGCAGAGGTAACGCCGCAAGTCATCCTGAAGCCTCAGCTGGTCCATTGGGATGATCTTGACGCCCTCTTGATAACGCTTGTACTCAGCGTCGAGTCCCCGCCACAGTGAAAGCGCCTCGGATCGAGCGCCCCAGTGTCCCGTCACTTCCGGCCTAGCGTTCGTCGCGCCTCTTCGAGTCGACCGAAGACGCTCTCGCGGTGTGACGTGCTCTGCGTGACCAATGGTCCGTACGTCTTCGACTTCCGAAGCGTGCCGAGATTGCGTCGCAACGACGTTGTGGCCGGAAGCGCGTCCTGCTGGCTGAGCCACATCAGCGACGCCAAGGTTGCGTCCACGTGCGCTGCGTTTAGCCGACCGTCGTATCGCAGGGCGTCGGCGCCGTCCGCAGCGAAGAGTGCGTGCGTCGCCGCTTTGAAGGCAAGCTCGAGGGCCTTAGCCGGCTTGCCCTTCAGTTCCCTGTTCCGCTGTAGGTAGCTGTTGAGAAAGTCTGACATCGGCGGGCGGTACGCATCGCGTCGCAGGTCGGTGTTGGTCCAATCGCCATCGAGAGTCTCGACAACGTCCCGAAGGGCGAGCGCGCGGAGGATCAGCTCGTGATCCTTCAATCTAGGGTGGAGCGCGCCGAACAACCTGCGCCAGTTTTCGTCGTGGTTCAACTTTCGAATGAAGTCTTGAACGGCACCTCTAAAGAGGGCCACCCGGACCTCCTGTGGCGTCAGGATCATGCCGCCGCTGTTCAGCCGGCCGAAGAGGCGGTACACCGAGTCCGGACCGTCCTCTCCCTTCGGCTCAATGATCGTCGCTTGAATGAACGTGTTATCCAGGCGCCGTCGGCTCTCCGGCTTGAGGGTCTCGTAGGTGGCACCCTTCAGGTGCTCGGCTACATCGTTAAGCACGAACGGGGTGCCATCGGGGTACAACCCGTCATAGAAGGCTTGAAGGGCCGTCAGACGCTGCTGACCATCGAGCACCAGGTACCGCTGGTCGACGTCAAGGACGAGGAAGATGCTAGGCACCGGCCAACCGAGAAGAAGTGACTCGATGAAACGCTCCATCCTCGGCTTGTTCCAGACCTTTTGACGCTGGAAGCCGGCGATTGTCGACCCGTCGGACTCGTCCGGATCGAACCGCGGGACAAAGATGTCTCGGTCCTCAAGGCGCCGAACGAGCCCACGAACATCAAGGTCGGCGCCCAAGTACGTAAGAGACGACTCGCCCATCTCATAGAGTCCCTCGTCGTCCTCGATGCTCTCATCGTCGACCTCGACCTCTACGAAATCCTCGGCGCCCGCCTCGCTGCTCGTCATGGCGCTCACATTAGGAGACGCGACGTCCGATGCGCAGGAAGGTTCAGAAGGACACGAGCAACGCCGACATATCATCGGCTCGTGACGTCAGACCAAGACGATGCCGGCTCCTGGGCTTCGTCACCAGGGCGGCGCCGGAACATGCAGGCGAACCGATCCCGGGACACTGCCCCCGAACTGGCCGTGCGTAAGCGTCTCCACGCGGCCGGGCTCCGCTATCGCGTAGCGACTCGACCGGTCGCCAGCTTTCGTCGCAAGGCGGACATCATCTTCACGAAGAGCAAGATTGCGGTGTTCGTTGACGGCTGCTTCTGGCACGGCTGCCCGGAGCACGGCCGCCGGGAGTGGCAGCACAATGTCGAGTACTGGCCAGACAAGATCAGCAAGAACCGAGCGCGGGACGTTGACACGACCAACCAGCTGACAGCATCCGGTTGGCAAGTCCTCCGCTTCTGGGAGCACGAGGACCCCGACGCCGTGGCGGCCACCATCGTCGAGGCCGTGGCGCGGGCCAAGACACCCTGACATCCCCCGCAAGGCCGCAGCCACCTATCTTCAGCCTGTGACCGACGAACAGCTGCCAGGCATCAGCAACGCAGGGCTCGACCTTGACCCGGCACGCGACGAGATCGCGAACGCATTCCTGCGCGCGGACCCTACAGGCGAGCGCCTGGCCGACGTCTTCCGCGAGACCTTCGACCTGCTCTACGACGGGCAGCACACCGGACGGTATCGGTGGGATCAGCTCATGAAGACCGAGAAGACCCACTACGGCAGCATGTTCGAGATCAACCTCCGCCGGGCCTTCAACGATGTCATCGACGATGTCCCGGATGACGACAGCCCATTGGACTACCGAGTCCTCGGACACGACATCGACTGCAAGTACTCGCAAACCATGAACCAGTGGATGCTCCCGCCAGAGTGCTTCGGCCACCTGCTCCTAGTCGCCACGTCCAACGACCAGCGGGGCACCTGGAGTCTGGGCGTCGTGCGCGCAAGCGACGAAAACAGACGCGAGAAGGGCAACCGTGACAAGAAGACCCAGCTCAACCCGCGCGGGACATCTCAGATTCAATGGCTATTTCGAGATGCACAGTTGCCGCCGAACATCCTGCTGTCACTCGACACAGCCACGATCGACCGCATCTTTGCTTCGCGACATGGAGCGGCACGGATCAGGGAGCTCTGCCGCCTGGTCACCGGCCGCATCATAGGTCGCAACACCGTGGCAACGGTTGCCCAGCAAGACGACTACATGGCGCGCACAAGGGACAACGGAGGCGCCAGGACAACACTTCGACCAGAGGGCTACTTGATTCCCGGTGGTGACTACGAGGTCCACCGTGCCGTCGCTCGCCAGCTCGGTCAGCCAGTCCCACGCGATGGCGAGATAGTGAGCTTTCAGGTTGTGCCTGCCAACCCGAGCGACAAGATGACCGTGGAGCTAGACGGTCGCCTGTGGCGAGTAGCCCGACCAGGTGAATCCATCACGGAACCGGCTCCAAAACTGCCGAGAACCACTAGGTAGCGGCGTGACAACTGACTGGCCATGGTGCCGGCTACGTTCCAGCCATGGTGGACGACCGACCACTCCCAGAGCCTGACAGCGAAACGCTGCTTGGCCTACTCAGCGGCGGACGCTCGATCGCTCTCTACGGACTGCTTTTTCGGCGTCGACAGAATCCACCCACGGCGACGGAGATCGGGTACTTCCTTCAGAACGTCGCGGGTGAGGACGCCGAAGACGTTGACCGCGCCCTGGCTCCGCTCCGAGCGCACTTCGCGGTCGTGGCAACGGATGACGAGCCCGCTCGCTACTTCCTGACTGGGTGGCTTCACATTGAGCAGGGCGCCGTCTTTCAGCCGATCGACCTCCGGCTGCGAGCAGAAGTCCTGGCACCACAGTGCTGCGCTCAGTGCGGCGATCGGCCCATCCCTGACGGAGCGCGACTCCGGCCCGCTCAGCGCATCCCGATGAGGTGGGGAGGCCAGGCAACGCGGGAGAACCTGGAACCGCTATGCGAGGACTGTGCGACCGGCCGCCAGCAGTACTTCCAGCGGTGGGACCACCTGGCTGATCAGATCGCGCTCGCCGTCAACCATGCCGACCCGCGGATGCGGCTCGGCGAATTCCTGCGAGTGATGTCGCCGGCGTGGGTCCGCGCCGATCTCCTTGAGGCGGTCGCCTCGGCCAAGGAGTACCAGGATGACTGGAACCGACGGCTACGCGATCTTCGCTTCCTGGGCTGGGACTACGAACACCAAAACCGCAAGACCGAAGGATCGCGCACCTGGGCGTACTACCGCTTCGTGAAGGCCGCGCCCTGGCCCGTGAACATCCATGCGGCCATCAAAGCGGAGGCAGACCGACGACGTGCGGCACGGAAAGACCGCACTGCCGACGCACTGGACCCGTGACGCCGAGCAGGCCGCCCGGCTGAATCGTTCCTAGTCAGCTTGCGACTGCGCGCAACTTCGACTTTCCCTTGTCTGCCTTGTTCGCTGCGCGGATCGCGCTTGCGATGCTGCCACCGATGGCTGCAGCAACAGGCGGCGGGAAGGCGTTGCCGATCTGCCGATAAGCAGCCGTCTTCTTGCCGTAGAACTTCCAGTCCGGATCGAAGCCCTGAATTCGGGCTGCCATCTCGCGCGTGAGACGCGGCATGTGATCAATCGGATCGCTCGCAGTGGGCGGGGCATCGGCGATGCCGCGCCCGTCAACACCTAGCGCGGCCCAGGACGCGCGTGCCCGCGTCGGCCCAAGGTCGGGACCGCCGTGCTTGCGAGATCCCCCGACGATCGTCGGCCCAATCCCGATTGCTCGCTTGGTCGCCCACTCCTCGGCCCCCGGCCAGCCATCGGCAGCCATTAGGTCGTGCAGAGCCTCGCCAACCGTCATCGGCGACTTGACTGCGGTCGGCCACGAGAAATGCTTTGCTACGTCCTTCTGGAGCGCAACCAGAATGAATCGAGGGCGCAACTGCGGAACGCCAAACTCACTCGAGTGAAAGAGCTGCCACTGGGGCTCGTAGTCCATACCCCTGAGCTCATCGAGGATCGACTCTCGGTAGTTATCGAAGCGAGAACTCGCCAGGCCCCTGACGTTCTCGAGCATGACCGCCTTCGGCTCGCCCTCGCGCACCAGGCGCATGGCCTCGGGGAACAGATCCCGCTCGTCATCCGCCCCAAGCTGCTTCCCAGCAATCGAGAACGGCGGGCAGGGCACGCCGCCAGCGAGCAGATCGAGGCCAGCGGCGTAGGGCGTGATGTCGAAGTCCTTGACGTCCTTCTCGATGACGTTCCACTTCGGACGGTTCAGCCGAAGGGTCGCACACGCGTCGGCGTCGATCTCGACTGCCGCAGTGTGATCAAAGCCTGCCATCTCGAGACCAACTGACTGTCCGCCGGCGCCAGCACAGATTTCGACGCAGGTCAGGTTGGGCACGGTAGGCTCCTTTTCGAGTCGAACACTTGTTCGAACGGTCAGAGTCTGCCAGAGGCTTCCGACAGGGAAGAAGTTCGTGTTCAGAGTACGGACACAGGCACTCAATCTGGGATGCGACGCGCCGTACGGCGCGCACGCCAACCCTATATCGGCCGGTGTGTGTCCGAACCTTCAATGGGCATCGAGCATGTCAAGGTCCGCCCGATCCACAAGCATCCAGACGCCATCCTCAAACATGACCTCGAGCGATGCGGTCCCGTCCCGGTTACACAGCTCGTTGATCAGGACGAAGACCTCGCCGTCTCGGTCCAGCGCCTGACCGTCCCTGGTCCGGCGCGCGTGTAAGGTTTCACGCGGGCGAACGGACTTGAGCGACACGGGTTCATCGTGCCAGTCGACCGGCCCTGAAGGACATCCTTCGCACGAAGGATGGGCCCGCCGGGCCGGTAGCGTCTCACTGCCCTTCACCAGGTCTCGCCCGAAGGTTGCCTACAGTGTGCTCCACCTCGGCACTCCCGAGGCCTTCAACGAGGGCTGGGGGTCATCTTCGGGTGCGATTTCTCGGCGAGCCGTCAAGACGTTCGGAAGTCTCAGAACAGGTCCCCAGGTCTCCCAGAAGGTCCTGATGCGCTCCGTGGAGGCAAAGGCATCGACGCTGTAGCAGGTCGTGGTTGGACCCAGCGCGGCGAGATCAACTTCGAGCTGGTGCACCGTTTCAGCGAGTACTCGGAGCCTTGTCTGGGAGGGCGCAGCGATGCGGCATCCCTCGATAGCGAGTGCCGCGACGCTCACACGCCCGCGTACCAATTCGAGCGTGTCTCGGTCCCAAAGCACTGGTGCGCCGTCGATCGCAGACAGAACGTCGTCCGCTCCCATCCAAGCAACGGACCGAACCGCCACGGACTCGGTCTCTAGCCGTCGCCGAGCATCCAGGTTGGCGGGCAAAAATGTTCCCAGTGGGAGGGCAGCGAAGGAGGTCACGGCCTTGCTCCAAGCAGGGTCGGTCAGGTCGAGCGCTTCACGGCTGACCCGGACCACTGCGTCATCTTCACCGGTCCGGTAGACCTCGAACTCATCGAACCCGGGGAGGACGCGGTTCGTCAGCAGCATGGCCGCGAAACAGGGATTGATGTCCTCTTGGTCGAAGCGCTCCAGACGCAACTCGATCCTGTTTGAGTTGAATCCGAAGTGATCCACGCGAAGGCCGTTGGTCCCCATGAACGCTTCGGCCCGGCGCCAACCCTGCATCCTCCCGACCTCACCAGGCATGGGCAGTGCAGCCGTCGGCTTCACGGTGCTTCCAAGGTGGTGGGCCAGTGCTGCCTCGCAACCCCTTGCAAGCGCAGCCGCGCCTATCGTGGCCTCGCGCACTTCACTCGGCGAAACGGTCTCGCGCTCGACAACGTAGGTCCCTCGCCGCCCATCCCACTCGAGCGCCTCATGGGCCTGACCGTTTCGGACCTTCGTCAACAGGATTGGCTCGACGAGCCGGCTCAGCCAGTCTCGATCTGCAACAACCGCGTCCCGCAGCGGGCCGAGTGTGGGTGGCGTACTCCAAGTGCCCTGGCGAAGCGCGCGCATCATCCAGACGTACTCCCGGACGGCTCCCTCGAGAAGGCGCTTGTACGCCTCTACGCGCAGATGCGCCTGGGCTTCGGCGTCCCGTTCGGCTACCGCGGCCTTCAGCGAAGCGTAGGCGCGCCGACGGCTCTGCCGGAGCGCCTCGTCGCGAACGTCCAAGCGTTCGAAGATGGCATCGATGACCTCGACGTAACCCTGCGCAGAGGCGGCCGCGAGCCGAGCGCGCATCGACATCATGACGATGTACGACTGCACCGGGTTCGGCGAAGCAGCGATCCATCCACACACGCACACCAGAGTCAGGACGTCGTCGACCGGCTCGATCCCGAGCGAAGCTATGTGCGGAAGTAAGACGCGGAGTAGTCCCCCATTGGACCCATACTTGTAGGCCTCCAGCACACGAGACGGGCTGAAGTCCTGCGCGTCGTCAACCGGGTCCCGGGTCATCACGAAGGTGTCGCGGAGGGCGTGTCCTTCGACCGTTGCAGCCTGCATTGGCCATTGCGCGACCGAGTTCGTCAAGTCCGGCTCCCGGTGGAGCTGCTCGCCAGCTTCGACCGCGCTCAGCACCAGCTCGATGGAGGCATCCACCGCTTCACCCAACTCGAGTGCGAGAGGAGCCGGAAATGGCTGGAAGGGCGTCAGCGCCACAATGAGCGCCGCAAGCTCGTCCCGTATTTCAAGGAGGCTTTCCATCGAGCGTCGCAGATCATCAAACCCGCGTTCCGGGCCGAACAGAGGCGGAGACATCGCCTTACTCAGTTGACCGATGAGCAGCTTGACGGCATCGGCATAGGCCGCCCAGACCCTGGGCTCGATGGGCAGGGTGTGATCGCTGCCTACCAGCCAGCGGCGATCTGACAAGCCGCGCCGAATCGGCTCAGTGAGGCGGTGTCTCGCGGTGAGCGGAAGAGCCACAGGCGCGATCGTAGGTCTCAACGCGGCTTCCCGACGTCCCAATTACGTGGGGATTGCTGCACGAACGGGTGACAGCTCGCGCTAGGCCGTCTGAGTGGCGGGCGTGGTCATATTGGGATCCTGCCGGAGGCCTGCTCACTGCAGACCCGGCCGACTGGTTAGGCGCGGAGCGCGTCAGCGTCCGAGGTGTTGCCGTCGTTTGTAGTGCAACCTCCGGAAGCGTCATTTCGCCGCCTGCCGGCGCAACTGAGTTATCGGATCCGACGATGGGCGACCGCCCCGTCCTATCGGCGATCCCGACGCCAGGAGTTAAGCAGGGAGCAACCGACGGCGAACCCGGCGAGAAGGAGGATCCACTGGGCGTAGTCAGGCATCACTAGACCGCGTTCCGGCGGAAGGTGAATGCTCTCGCGGCTGCGGCCTGCTCAGCGTGGCGACGACGGATCCACCAGCGCCGTCCGCGACGAACAGCGGGAACACGTCCCTCCTTCGCGAGGCGGCCGACGTACTGCGCGGAGCATCCGAGGAGGACACCGACGGTGGCGACATCGAGCCAGACATCGCCGTCCTCGGGCGGATCCATCGGCTCGGGTTCCGGCTGAGCTTCGCGGCGGGCTGCTACCGCCGCACGCGCGTGTTCCCTGGCCTTGCCCCAGGCGAGTGCCGAATCGAGAGCGACGGTCGGTTGTGGCCCGTGGTGCGGCCGGTGTCGGATCGCGCCCTGTGCGACCGCGTACTCGACGGCTTTGACGGAGCACCGAACGAGATCGGCGGCGCGTGCTTGCGTGACCCATTCGGTCATGCCGGAGGGATGCCCAGCCTGCTTGAGGTTGAAACAGCGAAGGCTCGTCAACTGGCTGGTGCCCGACAGATGGCGGCAGCGGCACGCAATCGCGGCCGAGCATCTCGTCTGCCGCGAGTCGCGCGGCCTGAGGTCGGTCATTCCTCGTCAGGGACGCACCACCGCGATCGCCTTACGTCGCGGAGGTTCGACGCCATTGGCCGCAATAGAGCTTGCGAGGCTGCCGCGGATCCGCGAAGCAAGCTCGGTAGTGCACGGCGGTCCCCGACCCGAATGTGTGGTGGAAGCGCGAACAACCGGTGCCTGGGTACGCGCTACGTCGATGTTTCCCAGTGGCACCGTCTGTCTTCCAAAGTGCGACCCCGTCAGCTACCCCTGGACCTTTCAGACACAGCCGGACCGAGTCGGTGTCGAGCAGGCGGACGGTGACCCGGACCGAACCGGCCACGTTGCCCTTGACGGTCGCCCTCGGGCCCACGGGATCAGCGGCAACGGCAGGCTCAAAGGACGAGAACACTAGACATACCGACGTCAACAGCATGATCGAAAACCGGCGGCCAGGAACTGACACTCGCATGGGATCTCCCGAGAGGGCAGGTTGATAGGGCAGTCCTACCCCGATTGCGCGTGATCATGCCGTTCAGCCGTTCGAGGGAGTAGCCCGGCCGATCAGAGCCGTCGTCGCGCTGCTTCTTCCGCGCTGTCGAGGCGCTCGCACCTGAAGGGACAGGAGCGGCGCCATGCAGGAGCCGCGAGAGATCGGGAGTTCCCATGTCCATTCCCACCCAGATGAGCCTGGCCGGTTTCATCGCGTCCGATGCGGACCTTCACTTCACCACCGCCGGCGCGGAGTACGTCCGCCTGCGAGTCGGGGTCGAGCAGTGGCGCAAGGAGCCGGTCGACGGGAGCTTGACCAAGCTCGATCCGACGTTCCACGACATGGTCGCCTTCGAGAGCACCGCCAGGGAGCTCCACGCGAGGTTCCGCAAGGGCGACTCGTTCGTGGCAAGCGGCTACGTGCACGAGTACGAGGTCGAGCGCGACGGCGGCAGCGTGGTCAAGGAGGAGTTCGTGGCTCGGAAGATCGGACACAACGTCAACAAGACCGCCTACGAGGTTCAGCGCCGCCGGCTCGCGCCCGATGCTTCGTCGCCAGCCACTAAGCCTGCCGATCCGGCGATCGGTTTCTGACGTCCGGTGTCAGTGATGTCGAGCGCAATGGGCCGCGACGAACCGCCCGGGCCGATCAACTGGAACCTCCTCGACGCCGACCAGGCTGAGGCGGAGTGGCGAGACCTCGACCGGTTCGTGATGTGGCTCAAGACCGCGTTCGGGCTCTCGCCGGCGATCGTGCCGCCGTACTGGCACCGTCACGACGAGCTGATATGGGAGCTCTCCGCACTTCACCTGCACTTCCTGGCCTGCTTCGACGAGGTGGCGTCGCCGTCGGCACCGATTGCGTGGATGCGCGACTTCGCCGATGCTCGGCACCGCCTGCGGGAATGGGTGTCCGCCTGCGGGACGCGGCTCGACCGTGACCGCCCTAGCAGGCAGAGCGTCTGGCCGGGCGAGGCTGGCGAACCGTCGGGCGGTGAGGTGATGATCGAGGACCGGCCGGCCGACTTCGAGGAGTTCGTCCGTGCCGACGTAGCCAGTCGGCGACGCATCCAGGCCGTCGTCGATCAGCAGCTCCTGGGCTGACTCCACCGTCGCGTCCACGCCTGCACCGGCGCTACCTGTCCACAGGACGGCCGTGCGGCGTGCGCGGTCGGAAGCGATCCTCCTGAACATGCAAGCACTTCTCCGGAGGCCACCATGCAACTGGAACACGCTCGATCCTTGGCTCTCGGCCGCGCCTACGTGGCCGCCCTCGCCGACCACGCCGCCGCCGAGGACGCGGCCTCGGCCTACGAACACGTCCTCATCGAGCTCGACCGTCTCCACGACGACCAGAGCCCCGACCTCGCCGTCGACGCCGCCGACGTCGACCGCGATCTGTGGTTCGAGCTCGCCATCGTGGCGATCGCGAACCTGACCCGGCATGGGGTCGAGCCGCTCAGCGTCGAGCTGATCTGTTGGATGCTTCTCGACGCCCACGCCGCAGACGCCGGGCAACGCGGCTGATGTACGCCGAGACCGGCGCCGCGATGCGCGCTCCGCTTGCCGAACTCTTGCGGCAGCACCGGGTACAACGGCGCCTCGGCGACTCGCCGACGCAGCGTGCCGCGGCCGGACAGCAGATCCGTCAGTATCGCCACACCGTCCTCAGCTGGTGTGGCCAAGCTCTGTACGCGGTCAGTCCGCTGACGTTCTCCAACCAGCCGACCGTCCCGGCCAACCCCTTCCGCCTGGCCGCCGCCGGCGGCGGCACGACGCCGGCTGGCGAGCTCGCCCGCTCGGTCCATCTCGCCCTCACCGGCGACTCGGCTCCGGGCGCCTCACTCGAGCAGCTCACCACTCCGGCCGGTCACCCGCACGTCGATCTGTGGCGTCAGGTCGCTCGGGCGGCCGCACTGGCCGAGCACGACACGGCACCGGCGGTTGCCTCGATCATGACGGCACCACAGGCTCAAATGGTCGTGGCGGACGTCGCCGCGATCGTCCAAGCCCTGGTCGTCCTCGACCAACGCCATAGCAACACTCCCGAGTGGGAACACCTAACCCACAGCGCTCGACTCGGGTGGGCAGCACTGGCCGCGGCACTCGACGTGCACCTCGGGCGACCGGACTACACCGTTGACCGGCTCGGGTGGCGCCCTCCGGTCAAGCCCATCGCCGGGCCCGCAAGGCCGGGCGCCCTTGGGGTGCTGCAAGCCGAGCACAACCTCGTCGTCAAGCTCGGGTCATCCCTGCCGAGCACCATCAACCTGCGCTACGTGATCGATTCCCAACGGCTCCTTTCGCGGCACCTCGTGCCCTTCGCGAACAGGCTCGACGACCGGCTGGCTACCCGCTGGAACACCCGCGCTGACGTCTACGCCGAGCTCCAGCGCCACTTCCGCAGCATCAGCGGACTCCTCGGCACCGGCGGCGGCGCGGCGGCCGCAGAAGGGGCCAACGCCGTCGACCGGCTCCGACGCCTGCCGGTCGACACCATCGTGGAACCCCGGGTCCTGGGCGGTCTGCAACTGCTGTTCGACCGACTCGATCAGCACATCGTCGACCTGGTCGAAGACGGAGTGAACCACGGCGCGTTCGCACAGCGAACCCGACTCCCCCGCCCCGCCGAGACAGACGACCTCGCCGCCAAGGCGCGGGACCAGATGACCCCGGTCGACCCCACAGACAACCGCGGCCTGATCGGCACCATCCGCGACTTGATCCCTCGTCAGAGCCAGACGATCACGACCCCAGGCGTGACACGGGCCGAGGTCCACTCAGCGCTCATCCATCGACCTGAGCGCCGTACGAGCGACCTGAGCCTCTGACCCGATGGGCGAGCACGAACGCATGGAGGCAAGGCCGTGAACAGCACCCCCGCCGATCTCCGGGATATCGATCCTTCTGCGGGGCCCGATCCTAGGCACGTTTTCCTCGACGCAAGCGCGGTGATGCAACGCTACGGATGGGGCAAGACGAGGGGCTACCGAAACCTGAAGGACCGCAATCAGGTGCCCCCGCCTGCAGTCACCCATCCCGACCGCTGGCGCTTGGACCAGCTCATGGCATGGGAAGAACGCAGGATTTCCTCAGCCGATGCGGCGGGAGGCGAGCCTCGGCACGAGAAGCTGGCGAATCTCCTGCCGCCATCGAAGCGACCAGGTCGCCGATCCACCTGACCGCCAGCCTCACAACTACGCTTCCCCGCAGACGGCCCTGGCATCCGACGCCGATCAGCAGGCAGCAGACCCCATCTGTCCCTGCCTGAGTGATACACGAGAGTGATACACGAGGCGCGGAAATCCGCGACCAACGATGTCAATCCGCATCTTGTAACGGCCCAAATCAGGACCAATTTGAGCGCGAAACGGCCAATCCTGCCTCAAGTAAGCGGGGCAAGGATCACGTGGCACCAGTAGCAGTTCCTCGGGCCATCTCGGGCGATCTCGTTCAATCGCGGGGTTCCGCTACGCCACCTCGTCGGTCTCCTGGTCGACGAATTTCAAGAGGTCGGCCTCGCCACGGGCGGCGGGGCGGTCGAGCAGGGTGCCGTCGGGTCCGAGCGGGCGCAGCGTCCGTTGCAAGTGCGTGGCGGGGGTGAGGTCGACGCTGAGGTCCTTCTCGATGTAGTGGCCCTCGGTGATCGCGCTCGAGGTGTGGCCGAGGAAGGTGGCCGCGGCCTCGCTACCCATTCCCCGGGCGACCACGGTCGCGCCGGTGCGGCGGTACCAGCGCAGGCTGATGCCCGTCTCGTCCAGGCCCGCCAGCTTGAGGAAGTCACGGAAGGTACGGCGCACGTTGTACGGGCTCAACGGCCCGCCGACCCGGTTCGCGAAGATCGTCCGCTCCGACTCCTCCGGGCCGATCGCGGCCAGTCGGCGACGCAGCACCTCGGCCGCGAAGTCGGGGACCGGGATGCTGCGTGCCGATGCGTGGGTCTTGGGATGCGGCTGACGGTAGGTGCCGGATGCCCGTGTGTAGACGACCGTGCCGGTGACGTGCACGACCATCCCGCGGTCGCTGTCTGCGACGTCGCAGGGACGCAGCGCCAGCGCCTCACCGGGGCGCATCGCGGTGCCGAGGAGCACCTCGATGATGTCCCGGACGTTGCCGTCACTCTTCGGGCCGGGAAGGCCCGGCACGGTCCGCCAGGAAGCGGCCGCGGCGCGGATCGCCGCGATCTGGTCGAGGGTGAGCGCCTGAGGGGCGCGTTTGATCGACGGCAGCGGGGACGTGCCCTCGACCGGATTGCGGGCGAGGGCGTCGTGGCGGAGCGCGAACCCGAACAGCAGATTCAGCAGGGTGCGAGACCGCCGGGCCATCGCGGTCGAGACCGCCGCCTGGGACTTCAAGAACCACTCGACCCGGCCGGTGGTGATCTCACCGAGAGTGAAGTGTTCCAGGGCCGGCCCGATGTGCAGGCGCAGGTGGTCGCGGTATCCGTTCTTGGTGGTTTCGGCCAGGTCTCGCCGGTCGAGGTCGGCCAGCCACAGCTGGGCAAGCGCGGGGAACGGAGTCGACGGGCTCAGCGCGCCGTTCACCCCGCGGGAGGGCCGCTCGAGCAGCCGCTCCTTGAGGCGGGCCGTGGCAGCCCGATGGGAGCCGGCAGTAGCGGTGACCTTGCGCAGCCGACCGTCCGCGTCGCGGATGCGGGTCTCGGCCACGCACCGGTCCCGGCGGGTCATTACGTAGATCTCGCCGTAGGTGCCGATCGACGTCCGCGGCCGGCCGCCGCTCATAGCGCGCTCCGGCGCGGATGCCGCCGCTGGTCGGCCTCCTCAAGCCCGGTGAGCCAGGCCTCGACCTCGCTGATCCGGAACCGGAGCTGCCGGCCGACCCGGAACCCGCGCGGTCCGCGGCCCTGGCTGCGCAGGTCGTAGATCGCCTGGACGCTGACGCCGAGGTCAGCGGCCAGCTCCGAGATAGACAGGACGGCTTCGAGGGCGGGGTTCGCGTTGGTGGTCTCCATGACCCTCAGGTGCGCGAGCCCTGCCGAGAGACGCCGAGACCAATCCGGCCGACGCCGAGGCGCCGGGCCGTGGATGGCTGAAGTGCCGAGTTTGTGCCGACTTTTCACTCTGTCTCCTCGGGGAGGAGCTTGGAGTTGCCGTCTGACCTGCGATTTTGGTGGAGCTGAGGGGATTCGAACCCCTGACCTTCTCATTGCGAACGAGACGCGCTACCAACTGCGCCACAGCCCCAGGTTGTCGCGTCCGAGGACGCGGTGGGAAACGTTAGCACCCGCTCACGGCCGTCACCGAATCGACCCTCAGGTGAGCAGGAGGTCCTCCAGGCGCTCGAGTGCCTGACGGGCGTAGCCCTGCCACATCCGGCCGAACGACGGCATCAGCAGCGCCGTCGCGGCCGAGGTCGGGCGCACCGACCACGTCCAGGTGATGCGTACGCCGGTGCCGGCCTTCTCGAAGCTCCAGCGACCGTCGATCGACGACGCGAGGGGGCGCAGCGGTCCGTGGACCTGGTCGATCCGGTAGCCGAACGAGTCCGGCCGTTCGACCGAGGTCAGGGTCTCGCGCATCGTGCTCCGGTCGGCGAGCACGATGGTGCGGCTCTGCCCCACGGTCCCCCAGGCGTCACCCGGGTCGCCGCTGTGGTCGCGGACCTCTCGGATGGCGGGCAGCGCAGCGTACCGGCGTGCGAAGAGCTGGGGCAGCGGGAGCGGCAGCAGCGTGTCGAAGGCGCGAGCGACACCGACGGGGTAGGTGCGCGAGCGGGCGAGCTCGAGGGCGTCCATGTCCCCGCAGCCTAGGGCCTAAGAGCCGACCGCGCGCGTGTCGTCACCGTCGCGACCCGAGCGCGCCGCCTTGTCGGCCTCGTCGGCCTCGCGGGCAAGCTGGGCGTCGGCGTCGGTGCGACCGGACGTCCAGACGCCGGTCGAGTCGAGGTCGATCGTGCGGACCGTGCGCCGGGTGGCGGCCGGCTTGGTGACGTACGTCGGGAGCGTGACCGGGACCGGGTCCCACATGGCCGGGTCGACGATCGCCGCGATGCCGGCGGAGGTGTCCTCCATCGGGTCGACCTCGTCGGGCTCGTCGGGCTCGTCGGCCACCTCGTCGGGCTCGTCGACCGTCTCGTGCTCGGCCTCCACCGGCGTGGGCGCCGTCGACGGCTCGACCGTCGTCCGGTCCTCGGACCGGGCGGGGAGCGCGCACTGCTCACCCCTGACCATCACCCGGCACAGCACCAGCCAGGCGACGAGCAGAACCGCGGGGATCGCGACGTACGGCCAGGCGACGACCGCGAAGGCGGCGAGGCCGACGACGACGAGGTTGACCAGCACCAGGGCGCCGAGCACGTTGCGGCGCCGCGCCGTCGCGCGCCGGGCGGCGGCCCGACGGGCGCGGACCTGCGCCGGGGTCAGGGACGCGGCGATCTGCGCGGCCTCCGCCTCGCGGGCCGCCCTGCGCTCGGCCTTCGCGGCCCGCTTCTCCGCGCGTACGGCGTGCCGGTCGATCGTGACCTCGACCTGCGACTCGACCTCGACGGAGCGGCCCTCCGGCGTCACCAGCCGGGCGGTCTTCTTGTCGACGGGTTCGCGACGCGCGAGCACTCGCAAGGTGTGCGAGAAGCGGTCGACCGTGCGGCTGCGGGCGTCCTCGTCGTGGTGCTTGAGCGCCTTCGGGACGAGGTAGACCGCCCACGCCACGGCGAGGGCGACGAAGATCAGTGCGCTCATGTCCACGAGTCAGAGGTTATGAGCGCTACCTCATGCCACCGCGGATGTCCACAGGTGTGTCGCGAATTCACTCGTGTGACTCGTGGGAGTCGAGCCGGCGGAGCATCCCGTCCGGGCACTCCTCCACCGTCACGGCGTAGATCCGGTGGTCGCGCCAGGCACCGTCGATGTGGAGATACCTCGGCGCGAAGCCGACCTCGCGGATGCCGAGCTTCTCCACCACCCGCAGCGAGTTGGAGTTCTCGGGCCGGATCGCCACCTCGATCCGGTGCAGCCCGGCGGTAGCGAAGCAGTGGTCGACGACCAGCGCCAGCGCCCGCGGCATCACCCCGCGCCCGGCGTACTGCTGATCGAGCCAGTAGCCGACCGACGCGAACTGCGCGGAGCCGCGCACGATGTTGTTGACGGTGATCTGCCCGGCGAACCGGCCGTCGACGTCGACGGCGAAGGGGTACGTCGCGCCGGCGCGTGCCTGCCGGTGCAGCCGGCGCACCAGGCTGCGGAACGTCGCCGGTCGGGCGTCCGCGCCCGGCGGCACCGTCGCGTCCCACGGCGTCAGCCACGCGGCGTTGCGGCGCCGGGCGTCCCGCCACGCGCCCGCGTCGGACGCGGTCAGCGGCCGGACGACGACTCCGTGCGACTCCAGCCGGGCCGGCCAGCCGGTGGTCAATGGTCGCTCCCCACGACCTGCTCGACCGCGTGCACGAGCACCGGACGCAGCACGGCGAGCCCGTCCTTCACGCCGCCTCGCGAGCCCGGCAGGTTCACCACGAGGCACTGGCCGACGACACCCGCCAGTCCGCGCGAGAGGACGGCCGACGGGACGCCGTTCGCGACGCCGTGGGCCCGGATCGCCTCGGCGATCCCCGGCACCTCGAAGTCGAGCAGTGCCCGGGTGACCTCCGGGGTGCGGTCGGTGGGGGTCAGGCCGGTGCCGCCGGTGGTCAGCACCACCCGCGCGCCGCCCTCGGCCGCTGCGGCGATCGCGGCGCCGACCGGCGCGCCGTCGGGTACGACGACCGGTGCGTCGACCACGAACCCCAGCTCCTGGAGGAGCGCCACGATCAGCGGCCCCGTCGTGTCCTCGTAGACGCCGGCCGCGGCGCGGTTGGACGCCACGACGACCTCGGCCCGCAGGTTCATGGGCGCGACCAGTCGCCCGACTTGCCGCCGGTCTTCGTCTCGACCCGCACATCGGTGATCACCGCGCCCTTGTCGACGGCCTTCACCATGTCGACGACGGTCAGCGCGGCGACGGAGACCGCGGTCAGGGCCTCCATCTCGACGCCGGTGCGGTCGTTGGTCCGCACGGTCGCGACGATCTCGACGCACGGTGCCGGGTCGTCCGCCACGGCGAGGTCGACGGTGACTCCCGAGATCGAGAGCGGGTGGCACAGCGGCACCAGCGCCGGCGTCTGCTTGGCGCCCATGATGCCCGCGATCCGGGCGACGGCGAGCGCGTCGCCCTTCGGCACGCCCTCGCCGCGCAGCAGCGCGACCACCTCCGGGGAGACCAGCACCCGCCCCGAGGCCGAGGCCGTGCGGGCGGTCACGTGCTTGCCGGAGACGTCGACCATCCGGGCCGCACCCGAGTCGTCCACGTGGGTCAAGCGCGGTTCCGACATCAGAACTCCTCGTCGAGCCTCAGCACCTGCACCGGGGCGCCGGCGTCGAGCGAGGTGACGTCCTCGGGCACCACGACCAGCGCGTTGGACGATGCCAGATCGCCGATCAGGTGGGAACCGTGTCCGCCCACCGGCGTGACGTAGGGGCCGCCCGCGTCGACGTCGTACTCCCCCCGCACCAGCTGGCGCCGGCCGGCCGGCGATGCGATCGCGTGCGTGAGCCGGGCGGGCGCGGTCGGCCGCTCGTACGGCGTGCGGCCCATGAGCTTGCGGATCGCCGGCAGCACGAACTGCTCGAAGGAGACGTACGACGAGACCGGGTTGCCCGGCAGCGTGAAGATCGGCGTGCGGTCCTCGCCGACGTGTCCGAAGCCCTGCGGCTTGCCGGGCTGCATCCGGATCCCGCCGAACCAGACGGTCCCCAACGGCGTCAGCGCCTCCTTGACGACGTCGTAGTCGCCCTGCGAGACGCCACCGCTGGTGACGACGATGTCGGCCCGCACGAGCTGGTCGTGGAGCGCGTCGAGGAAGGCGCGCGGCTCGTCGGGCACGATCCCGACCCGGTAGGCGATCGCGCCCGCCCGCCGCGCCGCCGCGGCCAGCAGGAAGGAGTTGCCGTCGTAGATGGAGTCGCGGGCGAGCTGCGTGCCCGGGTCGCGCAGCTCGGAGCCGGTGGACAGCACGACGACCCGCGGCCGCGCGCGGCAGCCGACGGTCGCGCGGCCGACCGCGGCGAGCAGGCCGACGTGGCGCGGGCCGAGCACGGTGCCCGCGGAGACGATCACGTCGCCGACCGCGACGTCCTCGCCCGCCGACCGGATGTGCTGTGCCGCGCCGGGCGCCTGCTCGATGCGCACCTGCGCGACGCCGCGGTCGGTCCACTCGTAGGGCACGACGCTGTCGGCTCCGGCAGGCACCGGCGCGCCGGTCATGATCTTGGCCGCCGTGCCGGGCGGCAGCGCGAGCAGCCCGTCCTGGCCGGCACCGATCTCGCCGACCACCGGCAGGTGCACCGGCGACTCCGCGGAGGCCGTGACGACGTCCTCGCGGCGTACGGCGTAGCCGTCCATCGCGGAGTTGTCGAAGGAGGGCAGCGCGACCTCCGCGACGACGTCCTCCGCCGCGGCGAGCCCGAGCGCCTCCATGAGCGGCTGGGGGTAGACCGCCAGCGGCTCGATCGCCTCGAGGACGCGCGCGCGATGGTCGTCGACGCTGCGCAGGTCGGGGAGCTCAGACATCCGCGCCAGTCGACAGGACCGTGTCGGCCGCGATGCGCTGGGCGGAGCTCGCCTCGAGCGCGACCTCGCCGACGACCTGCACGCCGTGACCGAAGGTCCAGTCACCGTCCACCCGCAGCGCCTGCGCCTTCTTCATCGACGGCGCGCCCTCGGGGAAGCGCTTGTCGAACTCGCCGACCACCTTGTAGTAGCTCGAGTCGAGATCGACGAATGGGACGTCGGCCGCGACCTGGTCGAGCACGAAGTCCTGCCCGATGTCGTAGACGTCGGAGCGCAGCACCAGCAGGTCGTTGGTGGTCTTCACCGGGATGAACCGGTCGCGGCCGACCTCGATCAGGGCGGAGTCCTCGAAGACCTCGATGGCCGCACCCATCGCGGTCTCGATCTGGATCACCTCGGGCGTGGACTTGTCGCTCGGGTCGAGGGTCTTGACGTTGCGGATCAACGGCAGCCCGAGGATGCCGTCGCGGCGGTCGAGCTCGTTCTGCATCGCGACCAGGTCGAACCACAGGTTGTTGGTGGAGCAGAAGCGGTGCCGGTCGAGGTCGGCGAGCGCCTCCAGGTCCGCGGCGGGGGTCTGCGCGGTCTCGCGCAGGACGAGGCGGCCGTCGGACCTGCGGCGGGCGAAGTGGCCGCCCTTGCGGTCCGACGGCGTACGACGCACCGCCTCGATCGCGAACGGCGCGCCGCTGGTCGCGAACCAGCCTGCGACGCGCGGGTCGGGCACGGCGCCGAGGTTGTCGGAGTTGGAGACGAACGCGTAGCGGTAGCCCGCCTCGATGAGCCGGTCGAGCAGGCCGGTGCCACGCAGCGCGGTGTAGAGGTCGCCGTGGCCGGGCGGACACCACTCGAGGTCGGGGTCGCGGGGCCAGCTGGCCGGGCTCAGGTCCTTGGCGTTGAGCTTGGGCTCCTTGTTCTGGAGGAACTCCAGCGGCAGGCCCTCGACCGGGAGGTCCTCGTAGCGCGCCAGGGCCGCCATCGTGTCGGCCGACGTGCGGAAGCTGTTCATGAAGATCAGTGGCAGCGTCGCGTCGTGCTCACGCCGCAGGTGCAGGGTCTGGCGGGCGATGATGTCGAGGAACGACAGCCCACGGCGCACGCACAGCAGCGACTTCGCCCGGTCCATCCCCATCGAGGTCCCGAGCCCACCGTTGAGCTTGACGACCGCGGTCGCGCGCACGGCCGCCGCGCCGTCCTCGTCGCGCACCCGCACCCCGTCGATCGACTCCATGTCGACCGGGTCGATCGAGGCCTCCGGGATCATCCCGGTCTCGCCGTGCTCGAGCAGTCGAAAGTAGTGCGCGAAGGTCTCGATCGCGATCTCGTCGACGCCCGCGGCGGCCATCTTGTCGCGTGCCTTCTGCAGGCCAGCAGAACCCATGATCACGATCGTAGGCTTCCCGCGTGACCCGCAGGCAATCACCGGCCAAAACGGCCGTCCGCGACCGACTGCTGATGACCCGGAGGCGCCGCTCCGCCGTCGAGACCAACGCCGCGGCGCGCGCCATCGCGGGCCATCTGATGGACCTGCCCGACGTACGCCGCGCCGCCACGCTGGCGGCCTACGTCTCGACGGCCGACGAGCCCGGGACCGGCCTCCTGCTGGACCACCTCCGGGCGGCCGGGAAGCGGGTGATCCTGCCCGTGCTGCTGCCCGATGCCGACCTCGACTGGGCCGTGTACCGCGGCCCGGAGGACCTGCTCGCCGCCCGGTTCGGGCTCCTGGAGCCGGTGGGCGAGCGGCTGGGCCTCGGGGCCGTCGCCACCGCCGACGTGGTGCTGGTGCCGGGGCTGGCCGTCGACGCGCGGGGCAACCGGCTGGGCCGCGGTGGCGGCTCCTACGACCGGGCGCTGGGACGAGTGCCGGTCGGGACCGTCACCTGCGTGCTGCTCTACGACGACGAGGTCGGCGTCGAGGTCCCGGTCGAGCCCCACGACCGCGCGGTGACCCACGTCGCGAGCCCGTCGGGCGTCGTGCGGCTGCGCGCCTGAGGTCGTCGCGCCGTCGGGTACCATTGGCACTCGTCAGGGTCGAGTGCCAGCGAAGGAGAACCGTGCCGACCTATCAGTACGCCTGCACCGAGTGCGGCCACGCGTTCGAGCAGTTCCAGAGCTTCTCCGACGACGCGCTCACCGAGTGCCCGGAGTGCCGCGGCCGGCTGCGCAAGCTCTTCAACGCCGTGGGCGTGGTCTTCAAGGGCTCGGGCTTCTATCGCACCGACAGCCGCTCGGGCTCGTCCGGCGACGGCGGCTCGTCGACCGAGTCCTCGGGCACGAAGGCCGAGAGCGCCTCCGAGGCCAAGTCCGAGAAGAAGTCCGAGAAGAAGTCCGAGTCGAAGCCGGCCGCAACGGCGGCGGCGGCGTCCTCCTCCGACTGAGCGCGCGGGCCCTGTGGAGAGCCGGCGCACGACCCCGGCCTCCTCTCCTAGCGTCACGGCATGTCCGCCCGTGACCGTCTCGCCGCCCTGCGCCGCACCCTCCGCCGTACGCTGCTCGCGCGCCGACGCCTGCTCGCGGCGCTGCTGACCGCAGTCGCCGTCGCCGCGGGTCTGCGCGCGACGACCACGGACCCGCCCGCCCGGGTCGTGGTGACCGTGGCCGCCCACGACCTGCCGGCCGGGACGATGCTGGACGCCGGCGACGTACGCCACGCGGAGTTCGCGCCCGGGTCGGTGCCCGAGGGTCTCGCCCGCGATCCCGCCGGCCGCACGCTCGCCGCGCCGCTGCGGGCCGGCGAGCCGGTGACCGACGTCCGCCTGGTCGGCCCGGCCCTCACCGACGGCTATCCCGGTCTCGTCGCGGTGCCCGTCCGGCTCCCCGACGCGGGGATGGCCGGACTGCTGCGGGTCGGCGACCGGGTCGACCTCGTCTCGGCCGACCCCCAGGGCGGCTCCGCCGGGGTGGTCGCCGACGCGGTGCCCGTGCTGGCGCTCCCGGACGCGCCCGCCGAGGTCAGCGCGACCGGGCTCACCGGGCGGCTCGTGGTGGTCGGCGCCGAGCCCGGCGACGTCGAGCGCATCGCGGACGCGTCGGTGCGCACCTTCCTCACGATCGCCTTCTCGGACTAGCGTCCGGGCATGAGCGGATTCAAGAACTTCATCCTGCGGGGCAACCTCGTCGAGCTCGCCGTCGCCCTGATCATGGCGCTGGCCTTCACCGCCATCGTGACCGCGACCGTCGACCTCATCATGGGACTGATCGGGAAGGTCGGCGGGCAGCCGGACTTCTCCGGTTGGGAGCCCGGCGGACTCCCGTTCGGCGCCTGGGTGACGGCGGTCGTGAGCTTCGTGATCATCGCGGCCGTCGTCTACTTCCTCATTGTCCTGCCCTACACGACGGCGAAGGACAAGTTCTTCCCGAGCGAGGAGCCGGGGACGCCGGAGGACGTGCAGCTCCTCGAGGAGATCCGCGACCTGCTCGCCGCCCAGCAGGGACGGCCGACCGGGCTCTGACCCTCAGGAACCATGGTGCGGGGGCACCTGCTCCCGCAGCCACCGGTCCGCCGCGGACTCGCGCTCGGGCGCAGCGGGCTCTCGCTCGTCGCTGGTGGTCTCCGGCAGCGCGTCGCCGAAGATCTCGGCCCGGCGCCGGCGGCGCTGCCACTCGACGTCCTGCCCGGTGGGCTTGTCGCTCACCCGTCCAGCCTCACACGCACAGGCCGGCGTTCTCCAGTGCCTCGCGGCGGGCGGCCTCGTCCTCCGGTGTGGGGGACGGGCTGCCGGTCGACGGGCTGCCGGAGGGGGACGCCGACGAGCTGTCCGACGGATCGTCGGAGGGGTCGTCGGAGGGGTCGCCGGAAGGATCGTCTGAGGTCGTCGCCGACGGCTCCTCGGCCCCGCCCGGGACGTTGCCGGCGCTGATGACGCCTTCGGCCAGGCGCTTGGTCAGCGCCTCGTCCTTGCGGAGCTTGTCCCACACCTTGTCGGCGTCGGGCTGCTTCCACGCCAGCCGGTTGGGGTCGCTCGGGGCCTGGATGACCGGGATGGTGATGAACTGGATGTTGTTCAGGCCGATGCCCTGGAACTGGCTGCCCAGGTCCGCGATCTTGATGACGTTCTCGAGGCCGGGGTCCACGGTGAGCGACTTGGTCGCCGAGTCGAGGAAGCGCACCAGCCGGTCGGGACGCGCGAGCGTCCCGGCGGTCACGACGGCGTGGGCCATCGAGGCGATGAAGGCCTGCTGCCGCTTCATCCGGCCGATGTCCGAGCCGTCGCCGACGACGTACCGCTCCCGCACGTAGTTGAGCGCCTCGGTGCCCTTCAGCTTGCGGGTGCCCGCAGGGATGTGGATGGCGTGGGCCGGGTCGTCGATGTCCTCGGGGATGCACATCTCGACGCCGCCGATGGCGTCGACCATGCCCCGGAAGCCCTCGAAGTCGACCTTGACGAAGTGGTCGAGGCGGATGCCGGTGATCTGCTCGAACTGCTGGATCGTGCAGGCCGGGCCGCCGAGGTTGAACGCCTCGTTCCACATCACCCCGGAGCCGCCGGGGATCTTGTCGCCGCCCTCGGTCTTGCACTCCGGCCGGTTGACGAGCAGGTCGCGCGGGATGCTGACGCCGTAGGCACGCTCCCGGTCGGCCGAGAGGTGGAAGAGGATCGTGGTGTCGGAGCGTTCGCCTGCGCCGGTGAGGCCGTCGATGTTGTTGCCCTCGCCGTCACGCGTGTCGGAGCCCATCACGAGCACGTTCAGCGGCTCGCGCGGGCCCTCGACCTCGACCTTGTCCGGGCGGTCGGAGAGCTGCGCGCTCGGGTCGAGCACCTCGAGGTTGCCGTTGAGGTGGCGATAGAGGAACGCCACGCCGAGCCCGGTCGCGAGCGCGAGCGCGACGACCGTCGAGAGGAGCACCTTGCCGACCGTGTGCCGCCGCTTGACCCGACCCCGCCGCTTCGGGCCGTTCGTGGCTCGCTGAGCGACGTCCGGACCGGTCTCGGGAGTGGCAGCGCCGGACTCGGACGGGGTACCGTCGAGCTCAGCGTCGGACATCGATGACCCTTCGGTCGGGGACTCGGGGAGCCGCTCGGCGGCTCGGTCGAGCGTAGAGGGCGAACCTGAATTGTCCCTGTGACGACCCGCGTCGGCCAAACCGGCGGCCTACCACGGCGTAACAAGCACCCGTCCACCGGGCCCGCGCGTACGCCGTGCGACGCCGCCCGTGTCGTGCTGCCGCGACGCTCCGACTACGATGCCCGCGCACGCCCCAGTAGCTCAGTGGATAGAGCAGCCGCCTCCTAAGCGAAAGGTCGCCAGTTCGACTCTGGCCTGGGGCACCACCGCACGAGCACAGCTCACGACCAACTCTCCTCGTCCGACGCGGGCGCCGAATGCGCGCACCGAGCGCGGGTACCGGCCAGCCTGCACCCGCGGACGTGAAGGAGATGGCGATGGGGACCTGCGAGGTCTGCGGCAACGACTACGACAAGGCGTTCGAGGTCGTGGCCGCCGGCGAGCGCCACACCTTCGACAGCTTCGAGTGCGCGATCCACCGACTGGCGCCCGCGTGCGAGCACTGCGCGTGCAAGGTGATCGGCCACGGCGTGGAGGTGGACGGCCACTTCTACTGCTGCGCGCAGTGCGCTCGCCACGCCCACGGGGACGCCGCGGTCCAGGACCGCGCCTGATGTCGGCGCCGAGCCGCCGGAGCCGGGCCTCCGGGCCCCGGTGACCTCGAGGTCGCGGGCAGGTCACGGGCCAGACGCGGGCGGATCGGCCGACAGTGCGCCCCTCGGGTTCCTCGTCGCGCTCGGCGCCCCCGCCGCCGGGCTGGCCCTCGGGGTCACGGTCATCTCGACCTACCTGCCGGTGCTCGTCGAGCAGACGACGAACGCCGTGGTCATCGGGGCGCTGGTCGGGGGCGAGGGCTTCTTCGGGATCTTCATGCCGACGCTGCTGGGTGCGTTCTCGGACCGGACGGCCCGCCGGGTCCGCGACCGGGTGGTGCTGCTCGTCGGGTGCGCGGTCGTCCTCGCGCTGGCGCTCCTCGCGGTCGGCGTCGTCGCCGAGCTGAGCCCCCACGTCCTGGTCTGGTACGTCGTCGCGCTCGTCTTCGTCTACGCGGCCTACTACGGCTACCTGGCGCCGTACTGGGCGTTGTACCCGGACCTCGTGCCTCGCGACCGGAGCGGACGGTCGCGCAGCGCCGAGAGCACCTGGCGCGTCACCGGCGTCGGGCTCGCGCTCGTCGGCGGCGGGCTGCTGCTCGACGTCGCGGCCGGGCTCCCCTTCTTCGTCGCCGCCGCGGCCGTGGTCTGCGCGACCGTGGTGCTGCTGGTCGGGCTGCGGTCGCGGATGGATCGGGCGGTCGTCATCGACGCCGACCGGGGACGACTCTCCGGCACCCGGCGACTCATGGGCGACCCGGCCATCCGGCGGCTGTGCCTGGCCGAGGGTCTGTGGAACTTCGCACTCTCCTCGCTGCGTGCGTTCGTGGTGCTCTTCTTCGTGGTGGGGATGCACCGCTCCTCGAGCTTCGTCTCCACCGTGATCTTCCCGTTGGTCGCGGTGGGGATCGCGATCGCGGCACCGACGGCCGGGTGGATCGCGGACCGGTGGGGCCACCTCCGACTGCTGCTCACGGCCCTGGTCGTATACGCGGCCGGGATGGCCCTGCCGGGCATCTGGCAGGAGACCTGGGTGATCGCCGCCATCCCGCTCGTGGCGATGGGCGCGGCGACGGTGATGACGCTGCCGTTCTCGGTGCTGATGAGGCTGCTGCCGGAGGGCAACCACGGCGCCGCGTCGGGGCTCTTCGGCCTCTGTCGCGGGCTCGGGGCCACGCTCGGTCCCGTCCTGACCGGTGCCGTGATCGTGCTGGTGCGGCCAGTCATGGACGGCACCGAGGGGTACGCCGCGATGTGGCTGTGCTGCTCGGCGATCCTCTTCCTGAGCGTGCCGCTGCTGTGGGGACTGCGGCACGACGACCGCATCCACTGAGCCGGTGGACAGCGCTGCATTGGTGGCCGTCGCGGTGGTGGCGGTGCGTGCCCTGGTGCCCCTGGCCGTCTTCCGCTGGCCGCTGCCGGCCCTGCTCGCGTCGTTCGTCGCCGACGCCCTCGACCAGACCGTGTTCCAGGCCTTCGGCGACGTGCCGGCGGACTACGAGGCCTACGACAAGGCGATGGACACCTACTACCTCGCGCTCGCCTATCTCGCGGCGCTGCGCAACTGGACGTCGGTGCCGGCGGTCCGGATCGCCGGCTTCCTCTTCTTCTACCGCCTGGCCGGCGTCGTCGCCTACGAGCTCGCCGGCCGGGCGATCCTGCTGCTGGTCTTCCCGAACACCTTCGAGTACTTCTTCGTCGCCTACGAGGTGGTCCGCCTGCGCTGGCGACCCGAGCTCGTCCGCGGTCGCTGGTGGCTGCTCACCGCCGCCGTCCTCTGGGTGCTGGTGAAGCTGCCCCAGGAGTGGTGGATCCACGTGGCGCGCCTCGACACGACCACCTTCGTGTCGGACCACCCCGGCTGGGGCTGGTCCGCGCTCGCCGCGCTGCCGGTCGCCGCCGCCGCGACCTGGCTGGTCCTGCGCCGCCACGTCCCACCACCCGATCACGGCTGGCGGCTCGTCGCCGACGCACCGCCCGCGGAGGTGGACGAGACCTCCGAGCAGAGCGAGTGGATCGCTCGGCACGTGTCGCTGTGGTCCTGGTCGACGCTCGAGAAGGTCTGCCTGGTGACGATGCTGGTCGTCGTCTACGGGCAGGTCGTGCCCGGCACCGACGCCACCGAGCCGCAGCTCTTCCTCGGCAGCCTGCTGGTGGCCGTCGGCAACGTCGCGGTCGTGCTGGTCGCCGCGCGACACCGCTGGATGCCGCGGTCGCTGTGGCGCGTCGTCCTCGGTCGGTTGGCGCTCAACGCACTGCTGGTCGCGGTCGTCGACGGCCTGGCCTCCGCGTTCGGCGTCGTGGTCGACCCGGGGCACGCGCTGGTCTTCCTGGCGCTGATCACGGTGGTGGGCACGGCGCACGACCACGTCGTCCCGATTCGCGCGCGACGCGACCACCAGGCCCGGTCCCGGGCCGATGCCGGGTGGTGACCAGCGACTCACGCCCCGCACTCCCGGAGCAACCGGCGCCCCCGGGCGGGCCCGGCGTCTCGGTCCTCGGGTCGCCTCGGTCACTCGATCGACCACCCACCGGACGCATACCGGCGCGAGATTCGGTTACCGCGTCTCGACAAGGTACTTGCGCTAGCGCAAGTAACTCGGGGAGAGGTGATCGCCGTGCAGTTCGAGGAATCCACCTTCGTGCCCGTCGTCCTGGGCCTCTTCGGCCTCGGGACCGGCTACCTGATCTGGGGTCCGCAGGAGCTGTTCGGGCAGCCGCCCCGAGAGCCCGCCGTCGACCGGGCGACCGGGGTGTGGGGGATCTGGATGCCCGGCTTCTGCCAGTTCGTGACCGGCGTGCTGCTCTTCGTGGGGCTGACCTGGTTCCAGGTGTTCAAGGAGCCGGCGCTCTACATGGCAGCGCTGGCGTTCTCGGCGTACGGCATCCACTGGTTCGCGCTGGGCTGGAACCGCTACCAGGGCAACGACCCCCGGCCCAACGCGGGGATGTCCGTCGCGTTCACCACGATCAGCGTGCTCGGCATGGTCGTCTTCTTCGACGTTCCCGACGGCTGGCCCGTGGGGCTGCTCTTCCTCGGACTGACCTGTGTCTACGTCTCGGAGTTCTTCGTCGGCCTGCGGATCCCGATCGGCGAGCGGCTGCTGGGGCTCTCGCACATCGTGACCGGCCTCTGGCTGATGTACCTGACGTTCAGCACGGTGCTCAACATCGCCTCGGGATACGACCTGCCCGCGGCATGAGACGACGTTCGAGCATCGCGGAAGTGGTTACATGGCACCCGTGAAGGCGTTCCTCGGCTGGCCGCTCGTGCGGCAGGTCATGGGCGCGGACCGGCTGGGACGCGGGCACGCGGCCATGTCCGAGCGCAGCCGGGGCCTCGCCCCGCGCACCACCGACGCCGACGAGGTCGTCGACTCGATCTGCCCCTACTGCGCGGTCGGCTGCGCCCAGAAGGTCTTCGTCAAGGACGGCGCGGTCACCCAGATCGAGGGCAGCCCCGCGAGCCCGATCTCCCGCGGCCGACTCTGCCCCAAGGGCAGCGCCAGCAAGCAGCTCGTCACCTCGCCGACCCGGGTGACCAAGGTCCGCTACCGCCGCCCCTTCGGCACCGACTGGGAGGACCTCGAGCTCGACACCGCGATCGACATGATCGCCGATCGCGTCATCAAGACCCGCAAGCAGTTCTGGGAGTGGGAGGCGGACGGCAAGCGCACCCGCCGCACCCTCGGCATCGCGAGCCTCGGAGGAGCGACCCTCGACAACGAGGAGAACTACCTCATGAAGAAGCTCTACACGGCGATGGGCGCGATCCAGATCGAGAACCAGGCACGCATTTGACACTCCTCCACGGTGCCCGGTCTGGGTACCTCGTTCGGCCGCGGTGGGGCGACCACCAACCTGATGGATCTCCAGAACTCCGACTGCATCGTGATTCAGGGCTCCAACATGGCGGAGGCACATCCGGTGGGCTTCCAGTGGGTGGTGGAGGCCACGCGACGCGGCGCGACCGTCATCCACGTCGACCCGCGCTTCACCCGCACCTCGGCGCTCGCTGACGTGCACGTGCCGATCCGGGCAGGGTCCGACATCGCCTTCCTGGGCGCCCTGGTCAACCACGTGCTCAGCAACGACCTGGACTTCCGCGAGTACGTCGTCGCCTACACCAACGCCGCCGCGATCATCGGCGAGGAGTTCCGCGACACCGAGGACCTGGCCGGGCTCTTCTCCGGGTACGACGCCGAGTCCGGCAGCTACGACCCCGAGAGCTGGCAGTACGTCAACGCTCCCCAGGCCCCGGCCGCGGGCCAGCGCGACCCCGCCCAGCCGGGTGGACCGCACGAGGAGCGGCACCGCGCCGCCCGCTCGGAGACCGCGGGGTCCGGTGGTCCGGCCGTCAGCGCGAAGCCCGAGCGTGACGAGACCCTGCAGCACCCGCGGTGCGTCTTCCAGATCCTCAAGCGACACTTCGCGCGCTACACCCCCGAGATGGTCGAGCAGGTCTGCGGCGTCGCCCCCGAGCAGTTCGCGAAGGTCGCCGACGCCCTGACCTCCAACAGCGGGCGGGAGCGGACCTCGGCGTTCTGCTACGCCGTGGGGTGGACCCACCACAGCGTCGGCGTGCAGAAGATCCGCACGGCGTCGATCCTCCAGACCCTGCTCGGCAACATCGGCCGCCCCGGCGGCGGGATCATGGCGCTGCGCGGGCACGCGAGCATCCAGGGCTCCACCGACATCCCGACCCTCTTCAACATCCTGCCCGGCTACCTGCCGATGCCCCACGCCCACGAGCACGAGAACCTCGACGACTACGTCGCCGGAGACGCCGGTTCGACCGGCTTCTGGGGCAACATGCGCGACTACGCCGTCAGCCTGCTCAAGTCCTACTGGGGTGACGCGGCGACCGCCGACAACGACTTCTGCTTCGACTACCTGCCCCGCCTGACCGGCAACCACGGCACCTACGAGACCGTGAAGGGCCAGATCGAGGGTCGGTGCAAGGGCTACTTCGTCGTCGGCGAGAACCCGACGGTCGGGTCGGGCAACGGCAAGATGCAGCGACTCGGGATGGCGAACCTCGACTGGCTGGTCGTCCGGGACATGCAGCTGATCGAGTCGGCGACGTTCTGGAAGGACGGCCCCGAGATCGAGACCGGTGAGCTGGCCACCGCGGAGATCGGCACCGAGGTGTTCTTCCTGCCGGCCGCCTCCCACGTGGAGAAGGCCGGGTCGTTCACCCAGACCCAGCGGATGCTGCAGTGGCGCGACAAGGCGGTCGAGCCACCCGGCGACTGCCAGAGCGAGCTGGACTTCTACCACGAGCTCGGCGTCCGGATCCGGCGCAAGCTGGCCGGGTCGGCCGACGAGATGGACCGGCCGCTGCTCGACCTGGTCTGGGACTACCCGCGCGACGAGCACGGCGACGTCGACGGGCAGGCGGTGCTGCGGGAGATCAACGGCACCGGCCCCGACGGCGCCGCGCTGTCGTCGTACACCGAGCTGAAGAGCGACGGGTCCACCGCCTGTGGCTGCTGGATCTACTGCGGCGTGTACGCCGACGAGGTCAACCAGGCGCGGCGGCGCAAGCCGCACTGGGAGCAGGACCAGGTCGCCGCCGAGTGGGGCTGGGTCTGGCCGGCCAACCGGCGGATCCTCTACAACCGCGCGTCGGCCGCGCCGGACGGCACGCCCTGGAGCGAGCGCAAGAAGTACGTCTGGTGGGACCCGGAGGCGGGCTCCTGGACCGGTGCGGACGTCCCGGACTTCATCGCCGACCGGCCGCCCGACCACGTGCCGGAGGACGGCGCCACCGGTCCGGACGCCCTCGGCGGGCAGGATCCCTTCATCATGCAGACCGACGGCAAGGCCTGGCTCTACGTGCCGGTCGGGCTGGCCGACGGGCCGATGCCCACGCACTACGAGCCGGCGGAGTCGCCGGTGCCGAACCCGCTCTATCCCGGCCAGCAGGGCAACCCGGCGATCGAGAACATCAAGACGGCGTCCAACCCGATGAACCCGTCGCTCTCGGAGGTCTTCCCCTTCGTGTTCACCAGCTACCGGCTGACCGAGCACCACACCGCCGGCGGGATGAGCCGCACGCTGCCCTACCTCAGCGAGCTCCAGCCCGAGCCGTTCTGCGAGGTCTCCCCGGGGCTGGCGCGCGAGCGCGGGCTGGAGCACCTCGGCTGGGCGACGATCGTGACCGCGCGCACGGCGATCGAGGCGCGCGTGCTGGTCACCGACCGGCTCCGCTCGCTGCGGCTCGGTGACCGGACGATCGAGCAGGTCGGGCTGCCCTACCACTGGGGCCCGAACGGCATCGTCCGGGGCGACGCGCCCAACGACCTGGTCGGCCTCGCACTCGACCCCAACGTGCACATCCAGGACAAGGTCGGCACCTGTGACATCCGGCCGGGCCGCCGCCCGCGGGGGCCGGCCCTGACGGCGTACGTCGCCGACTACCGCCGGCGGGCGGGCGTGGTCGATCCGGAGGAGGACAGCTGATGGGCAGCCTGTGGGGCCGACTCGACGACGTCCAGACCGACGCCGGGTACGGGTCGCCGGACGAGCACCCGCCCCGGATGGGCTTCTTCACCGACACCTCGGTCTGCATCGGCTGCAAGGCCTGCGAGGTGGCCTGCAAGGAGTGGAACGAGGTCCCCGACGACGGCTACCTGCTCACCGGCATGTCCTACGACAACACCCAGGAGCTCGGTGCCTCCACCTGGCGGCACGTGGCGTTCGTGGAGAAGCCGCTCGACGTCCCCGTCGAGGCGCCGCCGGCCGACCTCGGCATGCCGTCGATGGGTCCGCCCGACCCGCAGGGTGCGGAGTCGGGCGGCGAGGGTGGCGTGCGCTGGTTGATGTCCTCCGACGTCTGCAAGCACTGCACCCACGCCGCGTGCCTCGACGTGTGCCCCACCGGGTCGCTCTTCCGGACCGAGTACGGCACCGTCGTCGTCCAGCCCGACATCTGCAACGGGTGCGGCTACTGTGTGCCGGCCTGTCCGTACGGCGTGATCGACCTGCGCGAGGGCGACGGCCGGGCGTTCAAGTGCACGCTGTGCTACGACCGGCTCAAGGAGGGGCAGACGCCGGCGTGTGCCCAGGCCTGCCCCACCGAGTCGATCCAGTACGGCGAGCTGTCCGAGCTGCGCGAGCGGGCCGACCGGCGGCTGACGGAGCTGCACGACCAGGGCGTCGACGTGGCCCGGCTCTACGGCCGCGACCCCGACGACGGGGTCGGCGGCGACGGCGCCTTCTTCCTGCTGCTCGACGAGCCGGAGGTCTACGGGCTGCCGCCCGACCCGATCGTCACTACCCGCGACCTCGGCTCGCTGTGGCGCCACGTCGGCGCGGCCGCGGCGACCGTGGCCGGCCTCGGCGTGGCGTCCTTCGCTTCGAGACGCCTCGTCCCTCGGCTCCTCGGCACGGCCCTCGGGGGCCGGCGGTGAAGGAGCAGCGCCTGGTGCCGGAGCCCGAGTTCGAGTCCTATTACGGCCGGCCCATCCTCAAGGAGCCGACCTGGAAGACCCCGGACGTCCCGCTCTACCTCTTCCTGGGCGGCCTGGCCGGCTGCTCCGCGGTGCTCGCGGAGGGTGCGGCGCTCACCGACCGGCCCGACCTCGAGCGGGTCGCCCGGCTGGCGGCCGCAGGAGGTGCCGCCGCCGGGACGGTCGCGCTGATCCACGACCTCGGCCGGCCCGAGCGGTTCCTCAAGATGCTCCGCGTCTTCAAGCCGACCTCCCCGCTCTCGGTGGGCTCCTTCATCCTGGCCCCGTTCAGCGCGCTGTCCGGTGCGGCCGCCGCCGCGCAGGTCACCGGCCTGCTCCCGCGGCTCGGCCGGGTCGCCGGATCGGGCGCGGCGCTGCTCGGCCCGCCGCTCGCGACGTACACGGCCGCCCTCCTCGCCAACACCGCCGTGCCGGCCTGGCACGAGGCGCACCGCGAGCTCCCGTTCGTCTTCGGGGGCTCCGGCGCACAGGCCGCCGGCGGGCTGGCGATGCTGCTGGCGCCGATCGACCAGACCGCGCCGGCGCGCCGGATGGCGCTGGCCGGAGCCGTCGTCGAGCTCGCCGCGGCCGAGACGATCCTGCGACGCCACGGGCTGGTGGCCGAGCCCTACCGGACCGGCAGACCGGGCCGGCTGATCCGGCTGGCCCGTAACTGCACGGCGGTGGCGTCTGGGATCACGGCGCTCGCCGGGCGTCGATCGCGACTGCTCAGCGCCGTGGCCGGCGCGACGTACGTCGCCGGCTCGCTGACCACCCGGTTCGGGATCTTCGAGGCGGGCCTCGCCTCGGCGCGGGACCCGAAGTACACCGTGGTCCCGCAACGGGAGCGGCTCGCCCGCCAGGGTGGTGGGTCGGCAAAGATCGACGGGTGAGCTCACTCGCCGCGGCGCGAGACGGACTCCGCCTCGCGTGCCTGGTCAGCCGAGCTTCAGCTTCGAGAGCGTCGCGCCGTCGGTCGGCGCGCAGTCTCCGGTGACCCCGAACGTGGCGATCTCGAAGGAGATGCTCTTCACGACGACCGGCAGCTTCTTCGCAGACTTCGCGACCTTGGCCGTGCCCTTGAGCTTCGGCATCGGGACCGGCTCGTTGGCGCCGACGTCGACGGTGCGCTTGCCCTTCAGCGTGGCGGACCTGCCGCCGACGGTGACCTTCATGGTCGCCGAGAGCTCGGCGTTGACGGCGACCGGCGAGACACCGGGCATCGCGCCGAGCTTCGCGGTCAGCGCCGCCTTGGTCTTCTTGGTCTTCTTGCCCGTCACCTTCACCTTGGCGGTGTAGTCGAACTCGTTGCCGAAGGGCTGGATCGTGCACGAGTTGCTCACCGTGCCGGCGGCCGGCGCCCTCCGGGCGGCCGCGGCGTGCGCGGTGGTGCCGGTCAGCGCGGTCACCATCGCCGTGACGAGCAGGGCGACGGCAGCGAGTGCGCCGAGGCGGGGTCCGGCGTGGTGGCGTGCGGTCATCGCGAGGTCTCCTCTGTCCAGGGGAGGGGCCCGCCCCATGTCCGGGCACCCGGTTCCGGAGAGAATATACGATATTCGGCTCGGCAAGAAGGGCCACGCGGGGCCGAACGGCGAGTCAGGCGTCGCGCTCGATGCGGTCGACGACGTGCTCGGCGATCGCGAGGCTGGACGTCGCCGCCGGCGACGGGGCGTTGCGCACGCTGGTGATCCCGCCGGACCGGTGGATCACGAAGTCGTCCACCAGCGAGCCGTCGCGCTCGAGGGCCTGGGCACGCAGCCCGAGGCCGGCACGACGTACGTCGTCGGCGCCGATCTCTGGCACGTAGCGCTGGGCGTCCTTCATGTACGCCCGCACGGACAGCACCCCGCGCAGCTCGGTGATGCCGGTGCGCCAGTGCTCGCCGGCGAACCGCCAGAAGCCCGGCCAGGCCAGGGTGTTGCCGAGGTCCCGGGCCGCGAACGACGTGCGGCCGTAGGCGCGGCGACTCAGCGCGAGGAAGGCGTTGGGTCCGACCTCGAGCCCGCCGCCGACCCGGCGGGTGAAGTGCACGCCGAGGAACGGGTAGCGCGGGTCGGGGACCGGGTAGATCATGCCGCGCACGAGGTCCTGCTTCGCCGGCACGACCGCCATGTACTCGCCTCGGAACGGCACGATCCGCGGCGCCTTCGGCCCACCGACGAGCGCGCCGAGCCGGTCTGACTCCAGGCCACCGCAGACGACGAGCCGGTCGACGCGATGACGGTCCTCGCCGCACCCGACCTCGATGCCGCCCGGACGCCGCTCGATCCCCGTCACCTCCGTGGAGAGGTGGATCCGCCCACCGGCGTTCTCGATCTCCTCGGCGATCTTCTCGGCGATCGCGACGTAGTCGGTGATCGCGGTGTGGGGCGAGTGGAGCGCCGCGACGCCGGCGGCGTGGGGCTCCACCTCGGTGACGCCGGCGCCGTCGACCCGGAGCAGGCCGGGCACGTCGTTGCGCCGCGCGGTCTGCTCGAGTGCGTCGAAGCGACCCATCTCGTCACGGTCGACGGCGACGACGAGCTTGCCGCACTCGTCGTACGGCAGCCCGTGCTCGGCGCAGTAGTCCTGGATCAGCTTGCGGCCTCGGGTGCACAGCTCGGCCTTGAGGCTGCCGGGCTTGTAGTAGATGCCGGCGTGCACGACGCCGGAGTTGTGGCCGGTCTGGTGCGCCGCCAGCCGGTCCTCCTTCTCGAAGACGAGCACGCGCACACCGGGTCGGCGGCGCGTGAGTTCGCGGCCGACCGCCAGGCCCACGATGCCGCCTCCGACGATGGCAACGGTCTCCTCGGACATGCTCAGATCCTCTCCCACCCGGGGTCGCCCGGCCGACGAGCCGGACGGCGATTGCCTTGACTTCGGTATGGAAGGGGAGGGCCTCGTCGCCCTGCTCCGTGCAAGGCGACTCTGAGCCGCGGAGGCCGCTCACCACGCCTACGTCATGCACGAGGTGCTCGACGAGGACGGCGACGCCGTACTCGCAGGTGGCTCCCTGATCCGGCCGCCCGGCCGCGTCGGGTCCCGTCAGGTCGCGGCCGGCCGACCCAGCCGGACGAGTGCCCAGCCGAGCAGCATCAGCACGATGCCCATCACGGCGACGAAGACGGCGACGCCGAAGGCGACGACGGAGGTGTACAGGCTGGCGCGGAGGAAGGAGGCGTCCATGACCGTCGCCCGGTTGGGATCGTCCTGGTCCAGCTCCGCATAGGTCTTGCCGCCGCCGATCTCCTCGGCGTGCTCGGCGATGATGTCCGCCTGGGAGTACGCCGTGAAGGGGCCGCGCACCTCCTGCCCCGCGAACCAGTCCGCGTCGTCCGAGACCGTGATGTCCTCGTCGGCCAGCGTCATCGACACCACGGCGTACGTCCCGACGCCGGCCACCAGGAACACCAGCCCCAGCACGCCGATGATGACGCCGATCAGCCGCACCCCGCGCTGCTTCCGGGCCGCCCGCGCCGGCGGGGTCGCCGGGGCCTCGTCCGTCTCCGCCATGCGGTTCAGCGAACCACGGCCGGAACCGCGCGGGCTCCCCCGATTCGGGCGACCGCGTGCGCGCCGTGCCTCGGTGGTTGAGGAAGGCGCGCTAGCGCCTGTCTCGAAACCACCGCAGCCGACCGGGTACGCCGAACTGGGCGCGGTGCTCCAAGGGTACCGAGTGTTGGCGTCCTCCCGGCGGCGCCAGGATGGACGCGCGTCCCCCGCCGTCAAGGATTCCCTGCGGCGGCTTCGCCGTCCTTGACGGCTCCTCCCGCGCGTCCGTTCGGCGCCTACAGGGAGGGACGCCGACCTGCGGTCGCTCCCGGTGTGCTGGGACACCCGGTGGTTGAGGAAGGCGCCCTGGCGCCTGTCTCGAAACCACCCGTCCACAGGACGTCGATCCGGGTGTGGAGAAGCATGCTGGATCGTGATCTGTTCGTGACCCAGACCCCTGTGGAACAAGGGCTTCTGGGTCCTCGCAGTGTCGGTGGCCGGTGCTTGACCTCCCCACCGGCAAGGTCCAGTTCCACCGCAGGACATGACGAACCCGTGGCGCGGGCGGCGCTGGTCTGCGTCGACATCAGAAGCTGGGACGGATCCCCGGTGGCGGGGCGCGAACCGTCACCAGCGGGATGAGCGCCCGCCCCGTCGGGTCAGGCCGAGGACCAGATGGGCCGCGACTGGGCGCGGGCTACTCGACGACCTCGAACCGGATGCCCGCCGCCTGCAGGCGACCGAGCAGCGCGTCGCCCATCGCCTGGGCGGTCGTGACCTGGCCCGCGGTCGACGGGTTGTCGTCGAGGGCGAGGCAGAGCGCCGACTCGGCCAGCATCTTCGCGGTCTCGTCGTAGCCAGGGTCGCCGCCGGAGACGCGGGTGTGCACGGCCCGGCCGTCGCCCTCCGCGACCACGTCGACGGTGAACCACGAACGCGCGCGCCGGGCCTCGTCCGGCCCCTCGCCCGGCTTGATCCGGTCGAGCGCGAGCCTGCGCAGCGGTGGCACCTGGGCGGCGAGCACCATCGCACCGACCCCGGCGGCCCCGCCCGCGGCGTAGCGCAGCGTCCTGGTGCCGGCGTAGTGGGAGTAGCGGAAGTCCGGGCCGTACGCCGCGAGCGCCGCGCCGCTGCGGGCGACCACGGTCGGGTCGATCGTGGGCAGCGGCAGCAGCCAGTAGCCGAGCAGCGGGTCGCGGCGCGGGCGGCCCGCGACGGCCCGCGACCGGCGTCCCTCCGGGCGCGGCTCGACGCGCCGGCGCTCCTGCGCCAGTGCCTTGAGCTGCCGCGCCCGCGCGAACGCGGTCATCGCCGAGTGGAACGTGCCGCCGGAGAACATGGCCTGCGCGCGCACGACGCCGCGCGCCGTGACCGGGCCCGTCGCGCGCAGCTGCTGCACGGCGTAGAGGAGGCCGAGGTCGTGCGGGACCGAGTCGAAGCCGCAGGCGTGCACGATCCGGGCCCCGCTGCGCACCGCGGTCTCGTGGTGGCGCAGGTAGGTGCGGTCCACGAACTCCGGCTCGCCGGTGAGGTCGACGTAGTCGGTGCCGGCCTCGGCGCAGGCGGCGACCAGCGGCTCGCCGTACGCGACGTAGGGGCCGACGGTCGTGATGACGACGCCGGCCCGGGCGGCGACGTCCGCGAGCGAGGCGGGATCGTCGACGTCGGCGTGCAGGAGCGGCAGGTCGGCGAGCGCCGGGTCGACCTCGGCGAGCCGGCGGCGCACCGCCTCGAGCCTCTGCTGGTTGCGGCCGGCGAGCGCCCAGCGCAGCCCGCGCGGCGCGTGCCGGGCGAGGTAGTCGGCGGTCAGGCCGCCGGTGAAGCCGGTCGCCCCGAAGAGGACCAGGTCGAGCTCGCGTGCGGCAGCCATGCGTCCACTCTGTCAGGCGAGCCGTCGGGCGCGCGGTCGGGCCGGGATCGACGTACGCTCGTGGGCATGTGCCGCAACATCCGCCCGCTCCACAACTTCGAGCCGCCGGCCACCACCGACGAGGTGACGTCGGCGGCGCTGCAGTACGTCCGCAAGGTCAGCGGCTCGACCAAGCCGTCGCAGGCCAACCAGGAGGCGTTCGACCGCGCCGTCGCCGAGATCGCGCACGTCACGCAGCACCTCCTCGACGAGCTCGTCACCACCGCACCCCCGAAGGACCGCGAGGTCGAGGCGGCGAAGGCGCGGGCCCGCGCCGAGGCGCGCTACGCCCGCGCCTGACCGGGCGGCCTGATCCGGTGACCCTGACCGCTTCCTCGCCGTCGTACGCCGACGCGCTGGCGCTGCTGCGCGACCGCCCCCTCGTCGTGCTCACCGGCGCCGGCCTGTCGACGGACTCCGGCATCCCGGACTACCGCGGGCCGGGAGCCCCGGCCCGGATGCCGATGACCTACCAGGAGTTCGTGTCCGGCCGCACCGCGCGGCAGCGCTACTGGGCCCGCAGCCACCTCGGGTGGGGGCGGATGGGGCGCGCCGAGCCGAACGCCGGCCATCACGCGCTGGCCCGGATCGCGCCCGGCCTGGTCATCACGCAGAACGTCGACGGCCTCCACGAGCGGGTCGGCACCCCGCGGCTCGTCGCGCTGCACGGCCGGATCGCCGACGTCGTCTGCCTCGGCTGCCGGGAGACGTCGTCACGGGCGGCGCTGCAGGAGCGGCTCGCGGAGCTCAACCCGGGGTTCGTCGACCGGTACGCCGACGCGGCGGTCCGACCGGACGGCGACGTGGACCTCGAGGAGACGTCGGGCTTCGTCGTGCCCGGCTGCCCGGGGTGCGACGGGGTGCTCAAGCCGGACGTCGTGTTCTTCGGCGAGAACGTCCCGCCCGCCCGGGTGGCCCGCTGCTACGACGCGGTCGATGCGCTCCTCGGGACCGGCGGCGTGCTGCTGGTGGCCGGCTCGAGCCTCGCCGTGATGTCGGGGCTCCGCTTCGTGCGGCGGGCGGCGCGCGCGGGCACTCCGGTCGTGATCGTCAACCGCGGGACGACCCGGGGCGACGAGCTCGCGACGTACCGGGTCGAGGCGGGCTGCAGCGAGTTCCTGACCGAGCTCGCCGGCTGAGCCCCTCAGGTCCAGCCGACCTCAGACCGGGCGGGCCCGCAGCTCGCCGAGCAGGTCGACGAGCTCGTGCATCGAGAGGTCCTCGGTGGCGGGGTCGAGGCCCGCGACGCGCTCGAGCGCGAGGTTCTCCGGGAGTCGGGCGCCGACGGCGAAGGTGTAGATCGTGTCGTCGAGGTCGAACTCGATGTTGCGCACCTGCGCCGCGTAGTAGTCGCCGTCGCCGGTGCGCAGGACGACGGACTCACGTGGTTCGAGGCCCCGGTCCAGGCCGGTCAGCGAGTGACCGACCACCAGGGTCCGCTCGCCGCGGACACGCACAGCCCCGTCGAGTTCGATGATCTCCATCACGACCTTCCCCACTGCCACAGAATGGCAGGCCCCCTGTCGCCGCGTCGATGCCGCGCCGATCGCCAAACTACCCCCCGGAGTTCAATGAAAGCGCAAGAAGAACCTGCTCACACCCCAAGAATCGTTCAGAATCCGCCCATTTGGGGACGGACTCCGCCGTGATTTCGCCGCCGCGGCGAGCAATCGGCGGTCTCAGAGCTTGCGAACGAAGATGTGATCGGCCGCCTCCGGGACGATCTCCGCGGTCTCCCCGCCGCTGCCCACGAGCACTCCCTCCGCGGTCGCGACGACCGTGACCGTCTTGTCCGGCAGCGCCCCGACCCGGCGCATCGCGCTCATCAGGACCTCGTCCTTCTGCATCTCCTCCGAGATGCGGCGGACCAGCACCCGGCCCTCGTCCGACCCCGCCGCCCGCGAGAGCGGCTCGACCCCCTCCATGAAGCTCTCGGCCGAGTCCGCCTCCCCCAGCTCGTCGAGTCCGGGGATCGGGTTGCCGTACGGCGACTCGGTGGGGTGGTCGAGCAGCTTGAGCAGCCGCCGCTCGACGGTCTCGGACATGACGTGCTCCCAGCGGCACGCCTCCTCGTGGACGAGCTCCCACTCCAGTCCGATCACGTCGGTGAGCAGCCGCTCGGCGAGCCGGTGCTTGCGCATCACCCGGGTGGCGAGGCGCAGGCCCTCGTCGGTGAGCTCGAGGTGACGGTCGCCCTCGACGGTCAGCAGGCCGTCGCGCTCCATCCGGGCGACGGTCTGGGAGACGGTCGGGCCGCTCTGGTGGAGACGCTCCGCGATCCGGGCACGCAGCGGGACGATCCCCTCCTCGACCAGCTCGTAGATGGTCCGGAGGTACATCTCGGTGGTGTCGATCAGATCGCTCACGCCGCACATTCTGTCTCATCGACCAATCGGCTGGCAGGCTGGACATCGATGGCTGCCGTCCTGTGGTTCCGCCGCGACCTGCGGCTCCACGACAACCCCGCCCTCGTGGCCGCGGCCGCGGACGGCCCGGTGCTCCCGCTGTTCGTCCTCGACCCGGCGCTCTGGGACCCGGCCGGCCCCGGTCGGCGCGGCTACCTCTCCGCCTCCCTGCGCTCCCTCGACGGCGCCGTCGGCGGGCTCGCGGTCGTCCGGGGCGACCCGGTGCGTCGGGTCGTGACCGCGGCCCGGGAGGTGGGCGCGACCCGGGTGCACGTCGCCGCCGACTTCGGCCCCTACGGCAGCCGCCGGGACGACGCGGTCGAACGGGCGCTCGCCGAGCACGGGATCGAGCTCGCGCGCACCGGCTCGCCGTACGCCGTCGCCCCGGGACGGCTGTCCACCGGCGCGGGCAGGCCCTACCAGGTGTTCACGCCCTACCACCGGGCCTGGGCCGACCACGGCTGGCGCGCGCCGGTCGCGCCGCCCGCGCACGTGAGCTGGCGCCGTCTCGACGGCACCGCGGACCTGCCCGACCCCGAGCTGCCCTCGGGCCTGGAGCTGCCGGAGGCGGGCGAGGACGCGGCCCACGACCGGTGGACTGAGTTCCTGCAGCGGGTGGCCGACTACGACGACGAGCGCGACCGGCCCGACCTCGACACGACCTCACGGATGTCGGTGCACCTGCGCTGGGGCGAGATCCACCCGCGGACGATGCTCGCCGACCTCGCGGCCCTGCGCAGCAACGGCGCCGCGGCATACCGCCGCGAGCTCGCCTGGCGCGAGTTCTTCGCCGGCGTGCTGGCGGCGCGTCCCGACACGGCGCGCGAGTACCTGCGACCCGAGCTCGCGAGGATGCGGTACGACGAGCCGGGCGAGCCGTTCGACGCCTGGCGCGAGGGACGCACCGGCTTCCCGGTCGTGGATGCCGGCATGCGCCAGCTGCGGGCGACCGGCTGGATGCACAACCGGGTGCGCATGGTGGTCGCCAGCTTCCTCACGAAGGACCTGCACGTCGAGTGGCCGCACGGCGCGCGCCACTTCATGCGGTGGCTCGCGGACGGCGACCTGGCGTCCAACCAGCAGAACTGGCAGTGGGTGGCCGGCAGCGGCGCCGACGCCGCGCCGTACTTCCGGGTCTTCAACCCGACCACCCAGGGCCGGAAGTTCGACCCCGACGGCGCCTACGTGCGGCGATGGGTGCCGGAGCTCGCCGACGTCGACGTGGTCGCCGACCCGCACGACCCGAGCCCGGAGGACCGGGCGGCGTGCGGGTACCCTGCCCCGATCGTCGACCATGCCGCGGAGCGCCGCGAGGCGCTGGACCGCTGGGAGGAGATCCGGTGACCGAGCTCGTCGTCCCCCGCCGCTTCTGCGGCCCCCCGTCGTCGGGCAACGGCGGCTGGTCGGCCGGTGCCCTCGCCGAGCACGTCGACGCACCGGTCGTGTCGGTCTCGTTGCTGGCCCCGCCGCCGCTCGACACGCCCCTGCGGATCGAGGCCGCCGACGACGCGCGGGTCGCGAGCGTCGACGGATCGCCGGTGCTGCGGGCCGAGCCCGCGACCGGCGACCTGCCGGTGGTCGCCTGGGTGCCGCCCGCGGAGGCGCGCGCCGCGGAGACGTCGTACGCCGGGCTCGCGGCGCACCCGTTCCCGACCTGCTTCTCCTGCGGCACCGGGCGCGACGACGGGCTGCGGATCTTCCCCGGCCGGGTCGCCGACCAGGAGGGGTGCGCGCGGGTGGCGGCCACGTGGACCCCCGACGCCTCGGTCGCCGACGGCCTGCCGGCGACCACCTGGGCGGCGCTCGACTGCGTCGGCGGCTGGGCCGGTGACCTCGAGGAGCGGCTGATGGTGCTCGCCCGGATGACCGCACGCGTGGACCGGCTGCCCGAGATCGGAGCCGAGCACGTGGTCGTCGGGCTCGGTCGTCGTACCGAGGGCCGCAAGACGTTCACCGCCTCGGCGCTCTACGACGCCGACGGCGCGCTGATCGGCAGCGCCGAGCACCTCTGGATCGCGGTCGACCCGGCCGCCTTCGCCTGAACCACCCACCACCTAGGATGGCGAGCATGGGTTTGAACGATCAAACGCGGCGCCAGGAGTGGTGGCGGCACGCGGTCACCTACCAGATCTACCCCCGCAGCTTCGCCGACGGGAACGGCGACGGCGTCGGCGACCTCCCCGGCATCACCTCGCGCCTGCCCTACCTGCGCGACCTCGGCGTCGACGCGATCTGGCTGTCGCCCTTCTACACGTCCCCGCAGCGCGACCACGGGTACGACGTGGCCGACTACCGGGACATCGACCCCCTCTTCGGCACGCTGAGCGACGCCGACGACATGATCGAGCGCGCCCACGAGCTCGGCCTGAAGGTGATCGTCGACCTGGTGCCCAACCACACCTCGAGCGAGCACGAGTGGTTCCGGGCGGCCCTGGCCGCCGGACCCGGCAGTCCCGAGCGTGACCGGTACGTCTTCCGCGACGCCGGGCCCGACGGCTCGCTGCCCAACAACTGGATGTCGGTCTTCGGCGGACCCGCATGGACCCAGGCGCCGGCCGGCCCCGGAGAGAAGGAGCAGTACTACCTGCACCTCTTCGACAGCAGCCAGCCGGACCTCAACTGGCGCAACCCCGAGGTCGGCGACATGTTCGTCGAGGTGCTGCGCTTCTGGCTCGACCGCGGGGTCGACGGCTTCCGGGTCGACGTCGCCCACGGGCTGTTCAAGGAGGAGGGCCTGCGCGACCAGGTCGTCGAGGCGGGCCGGACCGCGAGCAGCGACGCGCGCGACGCCGCCGACGTGCCGATGGTCGAGCGCACGCTGCGCGACGAGCCGATGTGGGACCAGCCCGAGGTCCACGACGTCTACCGCCGCTGGCACGAGGTGCTCGCGAAGTACGACGGCGACCGGATGTTCGTCGCCGAGGCCTGGACCCAGACGCCCGAGTCGATGGCCGCCTACGTCCGGCCCGACGAGTTCAGCCAGGCCTTCAACTTCGCCTGGCTGCTGGCCTCGTGGTCGGCCGAGGAGTTCGCCGAGGTCGTGCGCGGCACGATGGAGGCCGTCGGCCTGGTCGGCGGCTCACCGACCTGGGTGCTGAGCAACCACGACGTGGTGCGGCACGTGACCCGGTACGGCGGCGGCGCGCTCGGCCTGGCCCGCGCGAAGGCGGCCACGCTGACGATGCTCGCCCTGCCCGGCTCGGCCTACCTCTACCAGGGCGAGGAGCTCGGACTCCCCGAGGTCGACGTCGCCGCCGAGCACAAGCAGGACCCGCTCTTCATCCGCACCGGCGAGGGCGGCCGCGACGGCTGCCGGGTGCCGATCCCGTGGAGCGGCGCGGCCGCGCCGTACGGATTCGGCCCGGGCGGCGAGCAGCCGTGGATCCCGCAGCCCGACGACTGGGCGCCGGTCACGGTCGAGGCCGAGACGGGCGACGCCGACTCGACGCTGGAGTTCTACCGGGCCGCGCTCGCCGCGCGGCGTACGTTCGCGACGAGCGCCGGAGACGACGTGGAGCTGCTCGAGCTCGGTGCCGACGTGGTCGCGTTCCGGCGTGGTCCCGTGACCGCGGTGCTGAACTGCGGCACGGAGCCGGTCGCGCTGCCCGCCGGCAGCGTGTTCCTGGCCAGCGGACCGGTCGGCGACACCCTGCCGCCCGACACGGCAGCGTGGCTGCGCTGAACCTGGCTCAGGCGTCGAGCGCGGCGTTGTAGCGGCCGAGCAGCCCGACGAACTGGGCGAGGTCGCCGTCCGGCAGGTCGCCGAGCTTCTCGTCGAGCGACTCCCGGCTGGCCTCCGTGACGGCCGCGAGCCGCTCCCGCGCCGCCTTGCTCGCCGAGAGCAGCGTGGCGCGGCCGTCGTCGGGATCGGGCGTGCGGTCGACCAGGCCGAGGTCGATGAGGTGCTGGGCCTGGCGGCTGATCGCACCCTTGTCGATGCCGAAGTGATCCGAGATCGCCGACGCCCGCATCGGGCCGCGCGACTCGAGCCAGGAGAGCATCAGGTACGTCGAGGACTGCAGCTCGGGGTGCACCGACCGGGCCCGCTCGCCCAGCAGGCGGCGGATCCGGCGGACCATCACCCCGACCTCGCGCTCGAGCTCACCGAGGAGCTCGGCCCGGTCGATCGGGGTCTCGACCGCGACGTCGGCCGCGCTGGTCATCGCTTGCTCTCCTCCACGACACCATGGTGCAGCTCGGCGGCGACCTCGGGCGAGGCCTCGGCGTACTCCTCGAGGTTCGAGGTCCGCAACGGCACCTCCTTGATCAGGGAGACGCAGACCAGGGCGACCACCGCGAAGGGGGCGGCGATCAGGAAGATCTCGCCGAACGACTGCCCGAAGGCACTCTCGAACACGTCACGCACCGGCGCCGGCAGCGCGGCCAGGTCGGGGATCGAGTGGCTGTCGTGGCTGCTGGTCGAGATGCCGAGGGAGTGCAGGCCGTCGGTCACCTTGGTCGCCACCTGGTGGCTGAGCAGGGCGCCGAGGGCCGAGACGCCGATCGAGCCGCCCATCGAGCGGAAGAACGCCACGACGGCGCTGGCGGCGCCCATCTCGGACATCGCCACGTTGTTCTGCACCGCGAGCACGAGGTTCTGCATCGTGGCGCCCATGCCGATGCCGAGGAGCGCCATGAAGAGCCCGATGACGACCAGGCTCGTGGTCTCGTCGATGGTGCCGAGCAGCGCGAGGCCGAGGACGACGAGCGCCATGCCGCCGACCAGCCAGCGCTTCCAGCGCCCGGTCGCGGTGATGATCCGGCCGCTGACGATGCTCGAGACGAAAAGACCGCCGACCATGGCGATGGACATCAGGCCCGCCTCGGTCGGGCTCATGCCGCGGGCGGTCTGGAAGTACTGGCTCAGGTAGACCGTCGAGCCGAACATCGCGAGGCCGACCATCACGGAGGCGATCGTGGCCAGCGTGATGGTGCGGTCCTTGAAGAGGTGGAGCGGGATGATCGGCTCGGCCGCGACCCGCGACTCGACGTACCCGGCGGCGGCGAGCAGCAGGACGCCGGCGGCGACGAGCGCGACGGTGTACGTCGAGCCCCAGGCGAACTGGTTGCCGGCCAGGCTGACCCAGACCAGCAGGATCGAGACGCCGCCCACGATCAGGGTGGCACCGAGGTAGTCGATGCGGACCGGACGCTTCACGACCGGCAGGTGCAGGGTCTTCTGCAGCAGGAAGAAGGCGAGCGCCGCGAACGGCAGGCTCACGAAGAAGCAGCCGCGCCAGCCGAGGGCGGAGTCGACGATCAGCCCGCCGATCAGCGGGCCGCTGACCGTCGCGAGCGCGAAGACCGCACCGAGGTAGCCGGAGTAGCGGCCGCGCTCGCGCGGGGAGATCATGGTCGCGATCACGACCTGCACCAGCGCGGTGAGGCCGCCGACGCCGAGGCCCTGGACGACCCGGGACCCGATCAGCACCTCCATGTTGGGCGCCATCGCCGCGACCACCGAGCCCACGATGTAGATGACCAGCGCGAGCTGCACCAGCAGCTTCTTGCTGAAGAGGTCGGCGAGCTTGCCCCAGATCGGCGTGGTCGCCGTCATCGCGAGCATCGTCGCCACGACGACCCACGTGTAGCCGGTCTGGCTGCCGTGGAGGTCGGCTACGATCCGCGGAAGTGCGTTGGAGACGACGGTGCTGGAGAGCATCGCCACGAACATCGCCAGCAGCAGGCCGCTGAGGGCCTCGAGGATCTGCCGGTGGGTCATCTCTCCGGACTCCTCGGCGGAGGCGGGAGGTGCAGGAGGCGCGGAGGGGCCGCCGGGGGCCTGGGTCACGAGAGCTCGATTCACGATCGGTAGAAGGTTGCCGACGGCAACCATATTCCCGACTGGTTGCTCTCAACAACCAAATTCGAGGTGCGCTGGGCCACAGGTCGTGGGCGATACTCCCTGACGCTTTCGGGGTCCAGAGTGCGTCGGGACCCCGAACACGTCAGGGACTATCCCGCCACGAGGCCTCAGTCGGCGTCGCGGTCCTGGTCGCGGTCCTGGTCGCGGCCGAGGGCCTGCGAGAGCTGGGCGACGAGGTCGTCGCTGGGGGACGCCGACTGGCGGTTGCTCTCCTCGAGCTGCGCGAGCAGCTCGGCCCGGTGGACCTTCAGGGAGCGGGGCGCGTCGATGCCGACCCTGACGACGTCGCCACGGACCTCGAGGATCGTGACGGTGATGTCCTCGCCCAGGACGACGCTCTCCCCCGCCCGGCGACTCAGAACCAGCATGACTCCACCGTAGCCCGCGGATGGCGATCAGCGGCGCCGGACCGCCCGACGGGACGGTTCTCGACCGGGTGGTCGACCGGGCTCAGGCGCCGAGCAGCGGCGCCGCGACCGGCAGCCCGGGCTCGTCCAGCAGGATCTGCCCGGCCCGCAGCGCCGACGGGTTGACGAGCAGCGGCGCGGCGAGGTTGGCGGTCGTGTCGTGGAGTCCCTGGCCGGCATTGAGCACGACCAGCACCAGGACGTCGGCGGCCGACTCGATCCCGAGGGCGGCGACGACGTCGTCGCCCACCTCCGGTGCGTAGTCGGGGAAGAACGGCGTCGGCGGGACCACCAGGAAGCGCAGGCCGGGCTCGTCGAGCGAGCCGAGGCTGCACAGGTCGCTGGCCCCGTCGAGCTGGACCAGGGCCCAGCGCCGGTGGTCGGGGAAGCCCGGCATGGGGAGCACCATCTCGATCACGGGGATCTGGATGGCAGGGTGGTCGGCCACGGCACCTCCCTCGGCGGGTTCGGGTGCGGCCATCATGTCAAGAGCGTGGGTCAGAGTCATCGCAAGAAGTCCAGGAGGCTCGGCTGGAGGACCCGGGCGGTCGCACCGAGGGCCGCCTGGTAGGCGACCTCCTGGAGACCGAGGTCCACGGTCGCCTTGGCGAGGTCGACGTTCTCGACCTCGGACAGGGCGTTGGTCAGGGTGAGGGTCGCGTCGGTCGCGACGTCGCGCGCCCGCTCGACCCGCACGGTGCGGGCGCCGATCTCGGACTGGATGTTGGTGATCCGGTCCGCGTCGGCCTTGAGGTTGGTGATGGCCGTGGTGATCCCGGCCTCGTCGCCTGCCTTCAGCGCGGTCGACAGCGCGGCCAGGTGGTCGAAGGTCGAGTCGGGAGAGTCCCCGAAGACCTCGGGCCCGGTGACGTCGATCCGCACCCGTACGTCGTCGGCGATCGTGCGGTGCACGCCACCGCCCACCGGCGGGTTCACGGCGGTCGGGTCGGCGAGCACGCCGTTGGCGTCGTAGGCCTTGGCGCCGCCGGTGATGCCGCCGAAGATCGGCCGGTCCAGGTACTGCGTGTTGGCCGAGCTGATCAGGCCCTCGCGGATCTGGTCGACCTCGGTGGCGAGCGCCAGCCGCGCCTCCGGGCCCATCGCGCCGGTGTTGGCGCCCTGGAGCGCGATGTCGCGCGCCCGCGTGATCTGGTCGCCGATCGTCGACAGCGTCCCGTCGGTCTGGTCGAGCCAGCCGACCGCGCTGTCCGCGTTGCGGATGTACTGCTGCTGGCTGGCCAGCGAGGAGCGCAGGCGCATCGCGGTCGTGGCGCCGGTGGGGTCGTCGGACGGCCGGTTGATCAGCCGACCGGTGGTCAGCTGCTCCTGGGCCGTGGCGACCCGGCTCATCGCCGTCTGCATGCCGTTGAACGACTGCCGGCTGAGCATGTTCTGGGTGACGCGTACGAGTGTCATTTCCGGGGTCCCCTCGATGTCGTGAGGCGGAGGAGCTTCGTGGGGTCGGTCATCGGCCCACGAGTCCGGTGCGGTTGATCAGGGTGTCGAGGATCGAGTCGACCGTCGTCATGACGCGTGCGGCGGCCTCGTAGGAGCGCTGCGCCATCACCATGTTCACCGACTCCTCGTCGATGCTCACCCCGGCGAGCTGCTCGCGGGCGGCGTCGACCTGGCTGGACATCACGCTCTGGTTGTCCGCCAGTCGCTTGACCGAGGCGACGTCGGTGCCGAAGCCGTTGACGAGGCGCTGGTAGCCGTCCTGGATCGTGATCGAGTCGGCCAGGTTGGCGGCGTTGCCGGTGTCGGTGTTGCCGACCGGGACCGCGGGCGGCGGCGGGGGCGGCACCGCGGAGAGCGCGATCTTCGACGTGTCGGTGATCAGCACCTCGAGCGTGCCGGCCGGGTTGCTCGCGTCGTACGCGAAGAACTGGCCCCCTTGCAGGCCGCCGGCGTCGTAGCCGTCGTCGTGGGCGGCGTTGAACGCGTCGGCGAAGTCCGTCACCAGGGCGTTGAGCTCGGCGACGTAGTCGGGCAGCACGCTGTTGATCAGCTCGGCGCTCGCGGCGAGCTCGCCGTCGGCGGGAGCGACGACCGCGGTCACACCCGCGGGAGAGGTGAGCGCGAAGCCGACCTTGTCCGGGTCGTCGGTGACGCCGTCGGCCATCTTGCCCGGCGTGACGGTCAGCGTCGAGGCGTCTCCACCCTGGACCAGCGCCTGGCCTCCGAGCTTGACGTCCATGCCGCCGTCCGAGCGCACGGTCGCGGTGGCGCCGGTGAGCTCGGCGAGCCGCAGGGCCAGCTGGTCACGGGTGTCCATCAGCGTCGCGGTGTCGCCCCCGCCGGTCGAGCCGGCGATGGTCTTGTTGGTCGAGGCGAGCTGCTGGGCGAGGTCGTTGACCTCCTGGACGGTCGCCACGACGCGCGCCCGCTGGTCGCCGAGCTCGTCCTGGACGTTGCGGGCCTGGATCGCGAACGCGTCGGCGACGACGGCGCCGTTGGCGAGCACCTGGGCACGCGCGGCGTCGGTGTTCGGCGCGTTCTCGAGGTCCGCGATGCTGTTCTTGAACGTCTCGATCGCCTTGGCGACGCCCTTGTCCGAAGGCTCGGCGATGCCCGTCTCGACCCGCGACATCGCGGTTCCCTTGAGGTCGAGGTAGCTCTGCCGGCCGTGCTCGCGACGGACGCGCATGTCGAGCAGCGGGTCCACGAGGCGCTGCACGCCGCTGGGCTGCACGCCACTGCCGATCTCGTTCGAGCGCGACCACACCGCCGGCGCGGCGGCCGCACCGACGGTCTCGCCGACGACGCGCCGGCGCACGTAGCCCTCCGTGGAGGCGTTGGCGACGTTCGTGCTCGCGATATCCAACGCCGCCTGCTGGTAGCGCAGCGCCGAGAGCGCGGTGTTGAGGGACGAGAAGGGGCTGGACATCTCACAGGCTCCGATCGAGCACCGCGCTGCGGGTCTCCCCGTGGTCGACAGCGCCGGCGGCGGTGTAGGTGGCCGCGCTGCGATCGACGCCCAGGAGCGTGTCCTGGGTCGCCCGGAGCCCCGAGACGATCAGCGCGCGGTTCGTCTGGGCGACCCGGGCGATCTCGTCGGTGAGCGAGAGGAAGTTGTCGCGGTGCTCGGTGAGGATCCCGCGCCACGGCTCGGCGGCGACGGCGATCAACTCGCCGAGGCCGGCGTTCGACTCGAGCCCGGCTGCCTCGGCGGCGGCGCTCGCCGCCACGGCCCGCAGCACCTCGAACTCGCGTACCGCTGCGGCGGCCTCGTCGACGTCGCGGGCGGCGTTGCCCAACCAGCGGGTCCGGCCGGTGGACATCACCAGCTCCTCGACCTCGAGTCGGTAGAGCAGGGTCTCGAGGAGCTCGCGCTCCTGCCACAGGACCCAGGTCAGCTTCTCCACGTCACTCCCCAGTGGTGTCGATGGTCCAGACAGGCAGTGGGACCTGGCCGGCGTTGAGGTGCTGATCGGCCGTCCGGACGGCCCTCTTGAGGGAAACGAGCAAGAAACAGTGGCTCAGGTCGCACGCCCGTCACCTGATGGGATGAGGACGAACGTCCGGGGCGCATAGACCGTTCGGGCCAGGGCGGATAGGTCGACCGGACCACCAGAGGTAAAGAGTTCAAGGATTCTGAAAGAAAACCGGACACCCATGTCTCTGAAATGCTTAATTACGTCCGTGACCCCTTACAACGACGTCCCGCCGGGCTCCGAGGCGTTGATCTTGGTACACGTGCCCCTGGTCGGCCACATCGTCCGCGAGACGATGGCCAGGGTCCCGTCGTACGTCGATCGAGACGACCTCAGCTCGGCCGGACTGGCTGCACTCGTGCAGGCGGCCCACTCCTACGACCCCGACCGAGGCGTGCCGTTCAACCGGTACGCCACGACCCGCATCCGTGGCGCGATCCTCGATGAGCTGCGGAGCATCGACTGGGCCTCCCGCTCGGTCCGACGTCGGGCCCGCGAGCTCGACGCCACCCGGTCGCAGCTCGCGACCGCCCTCGGCCGGCCGGCGACGACCGCCGAGGTGGCCCAGGCCTCCGGCCTGAGCACCGACGAGATCCAGGCGAACGACGACGACGTCGCCCGCGCCCAGGTCCTCTCCCTCCACGCCTCGGAGGACGAGGGGCTCGGCAACAGCCTGGTCTCCGGCAGCCCCACCCCCGAGGCCAGCTTCGAGCACCGGGAGCGGCTGACCTACCTGACCGAGGCCATCGCCGAGCTCCCCGAGCGGCTCCGCCACGTCGTGGAGCAGTACTTCCTCGCGGAGCGCCCGATGGCCGAGATCGCCGCGACCCTCGGCGTGACCGAGTCCCGCGTCTCCCAGCTACGCGCCGAGGCCCTGGTGCTCCTGCGCGACGCTCTCAACCACGAGCTCGAGCCCGACCTCGTGCCCGAGGCCACCCGTCCGGGCGGGGCCGCGGCGCGGCGGAGGGAGGCGTACTTCGCGGCGGTCGCCGCGCGGCACGCCCACGGGATCCGCGGCTACGCCTCCCCGTCCGGGGCGGTCAACGCCAGCTGACGAGCGGCACCACCCACCGCCACTCGCCCACAACTCCACACCGACGAACGCCCCGAGGGGATCGCCGCAGAAGAAATTCCGAGATTTCTGCGCCGATCCCCTCAGGCCTTCCCGGGGCCGGCCGAATGACACCCTGACGGAGCCCACGGACGGGCTCCAAACCGACTCACAGATCCAGGAAGGAACCATCATGAGTCTCCGCATCAACCAGAACATCGACGCCCTCAACTCGTACCGCAACCTGTCGGTCACCCAGGGCCAGATGTCGAAGTCGCTCGAGAAGCTGTCGAGCGGTTACCGCATCAACCGGGCCGCCGACGACGCCGCCGGTCTCGCCATCTCCGAGGGCCTGCGCTCGCAGGTCGGTGGCATCAAGGTCGCCGTCCGCAACGCCCAGGACGGCGTCAGCGTCGTGCAGACCGCTGAAGGTGCGCTCACCGAGACCCACTCGATCCTGCAGCGGATGCGCGACCTGGCCGTGCAGTCGGCGAACGACAGCAACGACGTCGACTCGCGCAAGGCGATCGACGCCGAGACCACGGCGCTCAAGGACGAGCTCAACCGGATCGCGGACAAGACCACCTTCAACAACATCAAGCTGCTCGACGGCAGCTTCACCGACAAGCTGTTCCAGGTCGGCTACGCCGCCAACGACACGATCGAGATCGACATCCAGTCGGCCGGCGCGTCCGCTGCGAAGTCGACGTGGGCGAACGGTGCGGCCGCGGCCACCGCTGCTGCTGCCACGTTCACCCAGAACGGCGTGACGGTCACCACCGCGGCGCTCACCGCGAGCACCGACGCCAACGACATCGCCGACCAGCTGAACAACGACACCAACTTCAAGGCGGCGTTCACGGCGCGGGTCGGCGACGACGGCGGCCTGGTCGTCGAGTCCAAGACCGGTCTCGCCGGTGCCATCACCGCCGGTGGCGGCCTCAACGCGGCGGGCACCAACGACGCCGCCGGCGCCAGCGGCGGCGGCTTCGGCGCGATCGCGCTGGGTGTCAACGGTGTCGACCTGAAGACGCAGACCGGCGCGAACGCGGCGATCACGTCGATCGACTCCGCGATCAAGGCGGTCTCCACGTCCCGGGCGAACCTCGGTGCGCTGCAGAACCGCTTCGAGCACACCATCAACAACCTGAACGTGACGCAGGAGAACCTCTCGGCCTCCGAGAGCCGGATCCGCGACACGGACATGGCCAGCGAGATGATGAACTTCACCCGTTCGCAGATCCTCTCCCAGGCCGGCACCGCGATGCTGGCCCAGGCCAACCAGGCCCCGCAGGGCGTTCTCTCCCTGCTGCGCTGATCTCGTCGGCGGGTCGGCCGGAGGCTGACCTGCCGTCGAAACCACAGATCCCCGGGGGAGTGCTCGCACTCCCCCGGGGCTTTCTGGGCGACAGCTCCGTCGCCCGCCACGTCCGAGCAGGAGGTTCACCGTGGCCACCAGCAGCATCAGCGGTCTCGCCAGCGGCCTCGACACCGCGACCATCATCGACCAGCTCATGCAGCTGGAGGCGGTCCCGCAGACCAAGCTCTCCTCGCAGAAGGACACCGAGAACGACGTCATCAAGGCGCTGCGGCAGCTCAACACCGACACGACGCTGCTGGCCGGCAACGCCGGCAAGCTCGCCAAGGCCGAGACCTGGCAGACCCTCAAGGGCACCTCGAGCAGCGGCTCGGTGTCGGTCGCGGTCGGCGCCACGGCGAGCGCGGCCTCCTTCTCGGTCACCGTCGACCGCCTGGCCACCAGCCACCAGCTCGGCTTCACCGACGCGGCGAACCTCACCGACGTGGTCTCGGGATCCACCGTCAAGCTCACGGGCAGCGACGGCGTCGTGCACGACATCGCCGTGGGCGGCGGGACGCTCGAGGAGCTGGTCGCCGGCATCAACGGCTCGACCGCGGACACCGGGGTCGCGGCCACGGCGATCAAGGTCGCCGACGGCAGCTACCGACTGCTGGTCGAGTCCACCGAGACCGGTGCGGCCTCGGCCTTCACGCTCACCGACGGGGACGGGACCGACCTGCTCGGCGGGTCCGCGACCCGCGCCGGCAGCGACGCCCAGATCAGCCTCGGCCTCGGCATCACCGCCACCTCGGCGACCAACACCTTCACCGACCTGGCGCCCGGCATCACGCTCACCCTCGGCGCGAACGCGAAGGTCGGCGACACCGCCACCGTCACCGTCGCCCAGAACTCCTCCTCGATCTCCTCGTCGGTCTCCGACCTGGTCGACCAGCTCAACTCGCTGCTGACCAGCATCGACTCCCTGACCGCGCCCAAGACCGAGACCACCAGCGCGGGCGTGCTCTCCGGCGACCCCACGGCCCGCAGCCTGCGCGGCCAGCTGCTCAACACCATCTTCGGCGACTCGACGACGTCCATGGCGCAGTACGGCATCCAGACCGACCGCTACGGCAAGCTCGTCTTCGACAAGGACAAGTTCGCCAAGGCGTACGCCGAGGACCCGGCGGGTGTGGCCGCGAAGTTCGCCACCGGCGCGACCCCCGAGACCAACGGCTGGGCGGCTCGGGTGGAGGCGGTCACCAAGTCGGCCACCGACTCCTACGACGGCACCATCACCAACGCCATCACCGGGCACACCAGCACCGTCGACCGGCTCACCAAGAGCATCGACGACTGGGACAACCGCCTCGAGCTGCGGCGCACCTCCCTCGAGCGGCAGTACACCGCCCTCGAGACCGCCCTCTCCAACCTCCAGAGCCAGAGCAGCTGGCTGGCCAGCCAGATCTCCAGCCTCCCGACGTACGCCTGACCCGCACCACCCGCCACCTCATCGTGACCACGGAAGGACGACGATGACGAACCTCAACCCGCGTGAGACCTACCTCGCGGCCTCCGTCTCGACGGCCTCGCCCTCGCAGCTGCTCGTGATGCTCTACGAGCGCCTGGTCCTCGACGTCGAGCGGGCGGTCGACGCGCTGCGTCGGGGCGAGCCCAGCCAGGCCCACCAGCCGCTGCTGCATGCGCAGGAGATCGTCCTCGAGCTCAACGCGAGCCTCGACGTCGACGCCTGGGAGGGCGCCAAGGGCCTGGCCTCGCTGTACGACTACCTCCACAGCGAGCTGGTGAAGGCCAACATGGCGAAGGACCTCAAGGTCGCCGAGTTCTGCCTGCACACCGTCACCGTGCTGCGCGACACCTGGCGCGAGGCCGCCGGTTCGCTCCTCGCCGAGACCGCCTGAGCACCCCATGACCACCACGCGCGCCACGGAGGCCGCTGACGCGGAGCGTCACCACCTGCACTGGGCGACCGCCCTGGACCGGCTCGAGCTCGACGTGATCCGCGCCGAGCGGATGCTCGACGACCCGTCGCGTCCGGCGCCGGAGCCCTGGGACGAGCCGCTCCTGACCGGCCCGATCCCCGCCGACCTGCGCGATCGGGCGATCACGCTCCGCGAGCGCCAGCGCGCCGTCCAGGCGGCGATCGCGTCCGAGCTCGGGGCGATCGGCCGTCAGCACGAGTTCGCCAACCGCGTCGACCGGGCCACCCGCCCGACGCGGCCGGCCGTCTACCTCGACGTGACGGCCTGAAACTCCGGACCTTTTCGGCCCGGATTTCCTCAAGCCCGGCGGTCCGCCGCCGATCACCTCTCCGAGCAAGGATCGCTCACCCCCTGCCGAAGGAACGGCATCACCCCTCGTCCAGCCCGGAGGCCAGGCGTGTCGTTCCTGTCCGACCCCGTCGGCGCGATCCTCGGATCCGCCCTCGACGGGATCTCCCTGCGCCAGCGCGTGATCGCTGACAACATCGCCAACGTCGACACCCCGCACTACCGCGCCAGCAGCGTCGACTTCGAGACCAACCTGCGCTCCGCCATCGGCTCCGGCGCGACCTCGGCCGGCGAGCTCACCCTCGCCCCGACGCTCGCCGCCACGGACACGCCCGTCGGCGCCAACGACAACAACGTCGACCTCCGCAAGGAGACCCTGGCCGCGGTCCAGTCGCAGTTCCAGTACCAGATGATCACGCGCGCCACGAGCGACCGCTTCGACCTCATCAAGACCGTGGCGGCCTCCTGATGGGCGCCTTCGACACGCTGCGCATCGCCAGCTCCTCGCTGGGTGTGCACCAGACCTGGCTCGACGCGCTCGCCAACAACATCGCGAACGTCAACACGGTCAAGCGGACCAGCGAGGACGCCTTCCAGGCCCAGATGCCCATCGTCCGCTCCTCCGCGGGAGGCGGCGTCGAGATCGCGGGCTTCGCGCAGAGCGACGCCGAGGGGCGCGTGGTCTCCGACCCGAACAGCCCGCTGGCCGACGCCGACGGCAACGTCCGCGCCCCCGAGGACGACCTCGCGACCCAGATGACCCAGCTCGTGATGGCCCAGCGCGGCTTCCAGGCGTCCGTCCAGGTCACCAAGGACGCCCAGGACACCTACCGCAGCGCCCTCGAGATCGGCCGCCGCTGATGAACGACCTCACGAAGCCCTTCTCCTCCGGTTCGCTCCCCCGAACGACGTCGCGGGGGTCCCGATGAGCGTCTCCGGGATCGAGGCCATCGGCTTCCAGCCGTACGTCGCGCCGACGCTGCCCGCGTCCGCCGCGACCGCCACGTCGAAGACGTCCGGCACCGGCGCCGCGTTCGGCGACCTGCTCGTCGACGGCCTGGACCGGCTCGAGGCCGTCCAGGACAAGTCGGACCGGCTCGCCGTCCAGGCCGCCACCGGTGACCTCGACGACGTCCACGACTACACCGTCGCCGCCACCGAGGCGTCGGTGACGACCCAGCTGACCGTCGCCGTGCGCAACCGTGCGCTCGAGGCGTTCACCGAGATCATGCGGATGCCCATCGGATGAAGCAGAACGTCACCCGCTCGCTCACCCGCCTGCGGACCACCTTCCTGTCCCTCACGCTCGGCCAGCGGCTCGTCGCCGTGGTCGGCACGGGCGCGCTGCTGCTCGCGGCGTTCATGGTGTTCCGCTGGGTGTCGACGCCCAACTACGCCCCCCTCTTCAGCAACATGGCGTCCGAGGACGCCTCGGCCGTCATCGACGAGCTGGAGGCGACCGGAGTCCCCTACGAGCTCAGCGACGGCGGCAGCACGGTCATGGTGCCCCGCGACCAGGTCTACTCGACCCGCATCGACCTGTCCGGCCAGGGCCTCCCGGCCAACAGCTCCGACGGCGGCTACTCGATCCTCGACGGCCAGGACATCTCCACGTCCGACTTCCAGGAGCAGACCGACTTCAAGCGCGCGATGGAGGGGGAGCTCACCAAGACGATCGAGGCGATCGACGGCGTGAACACCGCCGTCGTGCACCTCGCGATGCCGGAGAAGAAGGTGTTCTCCGACGAGCAGGACCCGACGACCGCGTCGGTGCTCGTCGACACCTCCGCCGGCACGACCATCGACGCCGGGAAGGTGCAGGCGATCATCAACCTGGTCGCGTCCAGCATCGACGGGCTCGACCCGGCCAACGTCACGGTCGCCGACTCCACCGGCAAGGTCCTCTCGACGGAGAACGGCGCCGGGGGCGCCGGGACCGGGACGCAGTCCCAGGCGGTCGCGGACTTCCAGACCCGCAAGACCCAGCAGATCCAGGGGATGCTCGACCGCGTCCTCGGACCTGGCAACTCCACGGTCCAGGTCTCCGCCGACCTCGACTTCGACAAGACCGTGCAGGAGTCCGTCACCTACAACAACAAGAAGAACGCGCAGCCGCTCTCCGAGTCGTCGAGCAAGGAGGCCTACAACGGCGTCTCCGGCGCCGGCGGCAGCACCGGCGTCGTCGGCCCCGACGGCCAGATGGACTCCGGCGCCGGGGCGACGGGCACGACCGGTGAGAACGGCACGTACTCGAAGGAGTCGGTCACCCGCGACAACGCGGTCGAGACCGTCAAAGAGCACCGCGAGACCGCTCCGGGCGCGATCCGGTCGCTGCACGTGGGCGTCGTCCTCGACTCCACCGCGGCAGCCGGCGTCGACCCCGCCGACGTGCAGGACCTGATCGCCGCGACCGTCGGCATCGACCCCGATCGTGGCGACACGGTCGAGGTCTCGAGCATGGCCTTCGACCGGACGGTCGACGAGACCGCCGCGGCCGAGATCGCCGCGGCCGACAAGGCCAAGGCGGAGGCCCAGCGCTGGAAGCTGATCCGCAACGCCGGCATCGCCGTCGCCGTGCTCGCGATGCTCCTGCTCGCCTGGCTCCGCGGCCGCCGCGGCCGCAAGCAGCGCGAGGAGCGTACGGCGTACCTCGTCGAGCAGCTGCGCCAGGACGCGTCCGACCGCGTCGCGGCCGCCGCCGCCCTCGAGCCGGCGCCCGCCGTCGCGGCGCTGGACGCCGCCGAGCAGCAGGCCGACGACGAGCTCAAGCGTGAGATCGCCGCGCTCGCCGAGCGGGAGCCCGACGAGATCGCCACGCTGCTCCGCGGCTGGCTGGTGGAGCGCCACTGATGAACATCGCTGCCCTCGGCGTCCGCAAGGCCGCCATCATCCTCATCCAGCTCGGGCGCGAGAAGGCCGCCGACGTCCTCAGCCTGCTCGGTGACGCGGAGGTCGAGGCGATCTCCGCCGAGATCGCCTCGCTCGAGATGGTCGACGCCTCCGAGAGCGCGGCCGTGCTGGCCGAGTTCTCCGAGATGGCGACCGCCCAGGCCAACATCAAGCACGGCGGCCTCGCGTTCGCCCGCATGATGCTCGAGCAGTCGCTCGGCGAGGACCGCGCGGGCGAGATCATGGAGCGGCTCCAGGCCGCGGCGGTCAAGATGCCGTTCCAGTTCCTGCACCGTGCCGACCCGGCCCAGCTCCGCACGTTCATCGCCGACGAGCACCCGCAGGTGATCGCGCTCGTGCTGGCGCACATGACCGCCGACAAGGCGTCGATCGTGATGGCCGGCCTCCCCTCGCACCTGCAGGCGGAGATCGCGCACCGCATCGCCGTGATGGACCGCACCTCGCCGGAGATCATCCGCGAGGTCGAGGCCAACCTCGAGCGCAAGCTGTCCTCGGTGCTCCAGCCGGCGGAGCTGTCCCGCGTGGGCGGCGTCGACCCGCTGGTCAACATCATCAACCGCTCCGACCGCGTCACCGAGCGCCAGATCGTCGAGGGCCTCGAGGCGCTCGACGCCGAGCTCGCCGACGAGGTCCGCAGCCGGATGTTCATGTTCGAGGACATCGTCCACCTCGAGGACCGCTCCGTGCAGCTGGTGCTGCGCCAGGTCAACGAGGCCGAGCTCGCGCTCGCGCTCAAGGGCGTCAGCGAGTCGGTCCGCGACAAGATCACCTCGAACCTGTCCTCGCGTGCCGCGGAGACCCTCATCGAGGAGGTCGAGCTGCTCGGCGCGGTGCGCCTGACGCAGGTCGAGGAGGCGCAGCAGGGCGTGATCCGCAAGATCCGCCAGCTCGAGGAGCAGGGCCAGATCATGGTCCACCGCGGCGGCAGCGAGGAGGCCCTCGTTGTCTGAGGCACTCACCCACGAAGACCTCGGCGCGTCCGAGCTGCGCGCCGCCCCGTGGCACAGCGACGAGCGCCCGGACCTCCGTCAAGGGGTCTGGACGCGGCTCGGCGACGAGCGTGTCCTCGGCGACGCCGCCACCGAGTCGGTGCTCGGCCGCCTGGCCGAGCGGGCCCGCAGCGCCGCCCAGGCGCAGGGGTACGCCGTCGGCTGGTCCGCGGGCCAGCAGGCCGCGCTCCGGCGCCAGGCCGAGGACTCGGCCGTGGCGGCCGCCACGGCCGAGCGCCTCGAGGCGGTGCGCGCACGCGAGCACGCCGCCGCCGTCGAGGGCCTGCGCTCCGCGGCCGCCGCACTCGACGAGGCCGCTGCCCAGATCGCGGCGCACATCGGCGAGCAGGCCACCGACCTCGCCTTCGAGGTCACCGCGGCGCTGCTCGGCCACGAGCTCTCCCTGGCGACCGACCCGGGCGCCGGAGCCGTGGCGCGGGCGATCTCCGCGCTGCCCACCAGCGCGGCCGCCACCGTCCGGCTGCACCCGCAGAGCGCCCGCTCCGTGGCCGCCGCGGGCCTCGGGGAGACCGGTGTCGACGTCGTCGCCGACCCCACCCTCGGCCTGCACGACGCGGTCGTCGAGACCGACACCACCGCCGTCGACCTGCGCCTCTCCGCGGCCATGGACCGCCTCCGCGAGGTGCTCTCGTGAGCGCGCTGACGCTCGACCACGTGCGCGCCGCCCGCGCGGCCGTAGTACCCACCCGCCTGGGTCGGGTCGCCGGCCTGCTCGGCCTCCGGGTCACCGTCGCCGGCGTACCCGCAGCCATGGGCGACCTGCTCGAGGTCCGCGGTGCCGCGGGGCCGGTCCCCGTCGAGGTCGTCGCGAGCGAGCACGGCGTCCTCACCTGCCTGCCGCTGGCCGACACCACCGGCCTGCGGGTCGGCGACCACGTCGAGGCCAGCGGCCTCGGACTGCGCATCGCCGTCGGCGAGGAGCTCCGCGGCCGCGTGCTCGACGGCCTCGGCCGCCCGATCGACGGCGGCCCGTCGCTGACGCACCTGCCGCAGGTCGTCGTCGACAACGAGACCCCGCACGCGCTGCTGCGGCCGCGCATCGACCAGCAGCTGAGTCTCGGCGTGCGCGCGATGGACGCGCTCACCGCGTGCGGTCGCGGCCAGCGCCTCGGCATCATGGCCGGCTCCGGCGTCGGCAAGTCCAGCCTGCTGTCGATGGTCGCGCGCGGCACCGAGGCCGAGATCTCCGTGATCGCACTGGTCGGCGAGCGCGGCCGCGAGGTCCGCGAGTTCCTCGAGAACGACCTCGGTCCCGAGGGGTTGGCCCGCTCGATCGTCGTCGTCGCGACGTCGGACGAGCCGCCGGTCGTGCGGATGCGCGCCGCGTTCGTCGCCACCCGGATCGCGGAGTGGTTCCGCGACTCCGGACGCCACGTCGTGCTGATGATGGACAGCCTCACACGGGTCGCCCTCGCCCAGCGCGAGATCGGCCTGTCGGCGGGCGAGCCCCCGGCGACCCGTGGCTTCCCCCCCAGCGTCTTCGCGATGCTCCCCAAACTGCTCGAGCGCGCGGGCACCTCGCCCTCCGGCAGCATCACGGGCCTCTACACCGTGCTCGTCGAGGGCGACGACCTCCAGGACCCGATCGGCGACTCCGCCCGGTCGATCCTCGACGGCCACATCGTGCTGACCCGCGAGCTCGCCACGTCGGGACACTTCCCCAGCATCGACGTGCTCGAGTCGATCTCCCGCGTCTCGGCCATCCTGACCCCGACCGGCAAGCAGGACGCGCAGCGCCTGCGCCGCCTGCTGGCCGCGCACCGCAACGTCAAGGAGCTCGTCGAGATCGGCGCCTACGTCCACGGCACCGACCCGGACGCCGACCTCGCGCTCGCGCTGATGCCCGAGATCGAGGCCTTCCTGCGCCAGGACATGGACGACGTCACACCCGCGGCCGACACCTGGGCCGCCCTCCACGAGCTGGTGACCACATGACCACCCCCGCGTCCTCCCGCAAGGGGAACCTCCGCGGCCTGGTCCGCCTGCGCACCGTGCGCGAGCGGGACAGCCGCACCGGGCTGGCCACGGCACTCGCCGAGGAGCGCCACGCCGAGGCCGCGATCTCCGACCTCGAGCTGATGCTCTCCACGCTGCCGGCTCCGACGACCTCCGACCTCACGGCGTTCCAGGGACGGCAGCAGACCCTCGACCTGATCCGCACCGCGCTGACCACCGCTCGCGCGGACCTCGAGAGCGCCCGCGTCGTCAGTGCGGCCGCGCGTGACCGTTGGATGGCCGACCGCACCCGCCTGAAGGCGGTCGAGTCCCTCGCCGAGCGTCGGGTCGCCGCGATCCGCGCCGAGCGCGAGCGCCGCGAGCGGATCGAGCTCGACGAGGTCGCCGAGGAGATGTGGCGCCGTGGCGCGCTCGTCGACGCCGGCCCGGGCGGCAGGGGCGCCGAATGAGCATCTCCGAGGTCACCAGCCGGATCGGCCAGATCCAGGCCCAGCTCGCGACGCTGGCGCCGCAGCCGACGTCCGCCGGCTCGACCGCGTTCACCGGCGCACTCGACCAAGCGACCGCGACGGCGTCCGCGACGTCGAGGTACGCCGCCGGCACCGGGTCGGGCCAGGGCAGCGAGGTCGTGGCGCACGCCCGCAAGTACCTCGGTGTCCCCTACGTGTGGGGCGGCACCAACCCGGCCACCGGCCTGGACTGCTCGGGACTGGTGCAGAAGGTGTACGACGAGCTCGGCTACGACCTGCCGCGCGTGTCCTACCAGCAGGCCACGGCCGGTCGCCCGGTCGCGAACCTCGCGCAGGCCCAGCCCGGGGACATCCTGGCCTTCGGATCCCCGGTCCACCACGTCGGCATCTACATCGGCGACAACCAGATGATCCACGCCCCCCGCCCGGGCAAGGACGTCGAGGTCTCCTCGGTCTACGAGACACCGACGGCGATCCGCCGCGTCGTCCCCGACGCCGGCGCCACGGCGAGCGCCGCCGGGACCATCGGGACTGTCGGGACCGTCGGCGCGGTGGCCGGCCGGGTCGCCGCGGGCACGCCGTACGCGAACCTCTTCGAGAGCGCCGCCGCCAAGTACGGCGTCAGCGCCGACCTGCTCTCCGCGGTCGCCAGGCAGGAGTCGGGATACAACCCGCGCGCGACGAGTCCGGCCGGCGCCCAGGGCCTGATGCAGCTGATGCCCGGGACCGCGGACGGTCTCGGCGTGACGAACTCCTACGACCCGGCCCAGGCCGTCGACGGCGCCGCGCGCCTGCTCAAGGGCCTGCTCGCCCGCTTCGGCAGCACCGACCTCGCGCTCGCGGCGTACAACGCCGGTCCGGGCGCGGTGCTCAAGTACAACGGCGTGCCGCCGTACGCCGAGACCCAGAACTACGTCCGCTCCGTCATGTCGACGCTGGAGGCAGCATGAACCCCACCTCCCTCCTGAGCGGCCTCGGCGCTGCGATCACCGCCGAGCCCGCGCTCGGTGGGGCCGGAGCCGCGGGCCGTTCGGCCACTCCCGGCACGGGCGACCTCTTCATGGCCCTGGTCGCCGGGCTGCTCGACGGCGCCGCCAACCCCGCGGCGGCCGGTGCGGCCCAGGGCGAGGCGGCCGCGGTCGGCGACGACCCCGCCTCCGGCGAGGAGACCACGGGCACCGAGGAGGCCTCGGCCGACGTGACCGGGCTCGCCGCGCTCGCCGGGGCCGTCGTCGCCCCGGTCGTCGCCCAGGTCGTCGCCCAGGTCGTCGCCCAGGCCGGCGCCCAGGCCGGCGCACAGCCCGCGACCTCCGCCGCACCGGCCGAGGGCGGTGCGGGTGGTGTCGGTGCCGTCGGATCCGTGGTCACCGCGCCGACGGCCGCGACCGCGGGTTCCCAGGGCGGCGGTCCGCAGGACGGCGCGTCCGGCGACCCGTCCGCGACGCCGGGCGTGCCCTTCCTCGAGACCGCTCAGGGTTCCGCGGCGGCGGCCGATTCACCGACCGATGCCCGCTCGACCGCTACCCACCAGGCCGCCCGCACGGAGGCCGCGACCGCCGCGCCGACCGGTGCGACCACCCCGGTCGCGGCGGCCACCCCGGCCGCACCGACCACCTCGACCGTCGCGCCGAACGCACCGGCCGGTGACGTGCACCGCGTCGCCGGACAGGTCTTCCCCGAGGTCGTCCGGGTCGCCACCACCGGCGTCGAGGGCAGCACCCAGCGCGTGACGGTGAAGCTGAACCCCGAGGCGCTCGGCGAGGTCCGCGTGGTCCTCACCCACCGCCGGGGCGAGCTCGAGGTGAGCCTCGCCGGCGGCGAGGACGCCCGTCGCGCCCTGACCGAGGGCGCCCCGGAGCTGCGGCGCCTGCTGGAGGCCGTCGGCCGTGCCGACTCGCGGATCGTGATCCGCGACCTCCCCACCGCCACCACCCCAGCGCAGACCGTGGTCCAGGACGGATCAGCGGCGCGCACCGATGTCTCGACCGACCTGAGCGGCAACGCCTGGTCGGGAGCCGGACGCCCTGGCGGCGAGCCGGCAGCGGAGCGGGAGACCACCCGGTTCCGCACCTCAGGAAGCAACAACGCCACGGATGGCATCCCGGACGCGACGATCCTGTCGCGTTCCAGCACGACGGACACGTCCGGCCGCTCCGGCGGCCTGGACGTGTCCATCTAGGAGGAAGCCATGTCCATTCCCGCCACCGAGGCCGTGACACCGACTGGGATGTACCAGTCGCCGACGGCCGCGACAGGTTCGAGCTCCGACGACAAGGAGATGTTCCTCAACCTGATGGTCGCCCAGTTGCGCTACCAGGACCCGCTGAACCCGACGGACTCGGGCCAGTTCCTGGCCCAGAACGCGCAGTTCACGGCCCTGGAGAAGATGCAGGACGTCGCCGACCAGACGGCCGCCCTGCTCTCGGCGCAGGTCTCCTTCGGCGCGGCAGGCATGGTCGGCAAGAACGTCACCTACCTGACCGAGGACGGCGACACGGCGTCCGGCGTGGTCGGCTCGGTGACGTACGACGCCAGCGGTCCGCTCCTCCAGATCGGCGACCAGAGCGTCACGCTCGGCCAGATCTCGTCCATCTCCGCCGCCGCCGAACCGGCGCCGGCGCCATCCACCAGCACGGCGACCGCCGGCTGACCAGCACCCAGCTCTCCTGAGGAGTCATTCCACATGCTTCGCTCGCTCTTCGCCGGCATCAGCGGCCTGCGCGTCAACCAGGTCAACCTCGACGTCACCGGCAACAACATCGCCAACGCCAACACCATCGGCTTCAAGTCCAGCCGCACGGTCTTCTCCGACACCCTGTCCCAGATGCTCACCGCGAGCTCGGCGCCCGACGCCGCCAATGGTCGCGGCGGCAGCAACCCGATCCAGGTCGGCCTCGGCGTCCAGGTCGCCGCGACCAACACGAACTTCCTCCAGGGCTCCAACCAGAGCACCGGCGGCCTCACCGACATGATGCTCCAGGGCGACGGCATGTTCGTGGTCCGTGAGGGCAACCAGACCGTCTACACGCGGGCAGGTGCGTTCTCCTGGGATCCCGACCGCAACCTGACCGCCCCGGGCGGCGGTCTGGTGCAGGGCTACACCTTCGCCGCCGACGGCACGCGTTCGGCCGCGCCCGGCACCATCACCCTGCCCAGGAACGACGGCGCCCTCCCCACCCCGCAAGCGTTGAAGTCCTACGAGATCGGCGGCGACGGCAAGATCACCGCCACCTGGGACGACGACACCAAGACGGTGATCGCCCAGGTGGCGGTCGCGAACTTCGACAACCCGATGGGCCTCGCGAAGGTCGGCGGCACCAGCTTCCGCGAGACCTCGAACTCGGGCGCCGTGCAGCTCGGCGTCGCCGGCGAGGCCGGCCGGGGGGAGATCGTCACCGGCTCGCTCGAGATGTCCAACGTCGACCTGGCCGCCGAGTTCACCAACCTGATCCTCGCGCAGCGCGGCTTCCAGGCCAGCTCGCGCGTCATCACCACCTCCGACCAGGTCCTCGAGGACCTCGTCAACATCAAGCGCTGACCGCGTCGCTGACCCGTCGGAAACTTTCTGGCGGGTCAGCGTCCCGGGGCACTCAAGTCGGCGGGCAGCCCGCCGATCACCACTTCACGAGCCGCCACGGACGGCAGGCTCTCGCAAGGCCCAAGGACGGTGCACATGATCACGCTCACGCGACTCTCGGGAACGGTGTTCGCGCTCAACTGCGACCTCATCGAGCGCGTTGACGCCACCCCGGACACCGTCATCACGCTCGTGGACGGCAAGAAGTACGTCGTCACGGAGTCCCTCGAGGAGGTCCTGCGGGAAGTGCGCGTGCACCGGGGCGAGGTGCTCGCGCTGAGCACCGCGATCGACGTCGCCGCATGGCACACCGACCACGGAGAGTCGAAGCTGGGCACGGTCTCGGAGCACCCGACGGCCCGCCTCGCTGCGATCGAGACGGAGTCCTGATGGATCCGGCAACCCTGATCGGCGTCATCGGCGCCCTGGTCTTCATCATCGTCGCCAACGTGATGGAGGGCGGCAACCCGATGAGCCTGCTGCTCATCCCGCCCATCCTCCTCGTCGTCGGCGGCACCATCATGATCACGCTCGCCGGCGGCACGCTCGCCGACGGCAAGGCCGCGGTCCAGGGCATGGTCAAGGCGTTCACCGGCAAGGCGCCCGACGCCGCCGCCGCCGTCCCCACGCTGGTCGCGCTCTCCGACAAGGCGCGCCGCGAGGGCCTGCTCGCTCTCGAGGACGCCCTCGGCGACATCGACGACCCGTTCCTGACCAAGGGGCTCACGCTCGCGATCGACGGCACCGACCCCGACGAGGTCCGTGACATCCTCGAAGCCCAGATCCAGGCGACGAAGTCCCGGACCAAGCAGGCGGCGAAGTTCTTCAACTCCGCGGGCGCCTACGCCCCGACCATCGGCATCGTCGGCACGGTCATGGGCCTCGTGCACGTGCTCGAGAACCTGGCCGAGCCGGAGAAGCTCGGCCACCTCATCGCCGGCGCGTTCGTCGCCACGCTGTGGGGCGTCATGTCGGCCAACGTGTTCTTCCTGCCGGTCGGCGCGCGGATCAACCGCCTCGGCGAGCTCGAGATCATCCGGATGGAGGTCGTGGTCGAGGGCGTCGCCGGGCTGCAGGCCGGGTCCAACCCGCGCGTCGTCGCGCAGCGGCTCCAATCCCTGCTCCCCGACGACGAGCGCGAACCGGAGGCGGCCTGATGGCTGCCAACAGGGGACGGCGCACCAAGCACGAGGAGCCGGAGGAGCACGAGAACCACGAGCGGTGGATGGTCACCTACGCCGACATGCTCACGCTCCTGATGGTGCTCTTCATCGTCATGTTCGCGATGAGCCAGGTCGACGAGAAGAAGTACAACGCCCTGAAGAACGGGCTGAGCGACGGCTTCGGCGCGACCAGCTCGTTCATGAAGGGCTCGGACTCGATCCTCGAGGGCCACCTGACGGACGACGCGACGAATCCGCAGATGGACGCGACGCAGATGTTCGAGCAGCTCTCGCCGGGCCACCAGGCCCTGGTGACCCGCGCGGTCGAGCAGCAGCAGCGGCAGCGGGCGTACGCCGCAGCCACGAGCGAGGCGCGCCGGCTCCGCGACGCCCAGCGCAAGATCATGGCGGCCCTGAGGAAGCGCGGCCTCGCCCAGGACGTGTCCACGACCATCGACGACCGGGGCCTGGTCGTCAGCCTGGTCTCCCGGCACGTCACGTTCCAGCCGAACATCGCCACGCTCAGCCCGCGCGGGCGCCGGGTCGTCGACACGATCGCGCCGGTGCTCAGGAACCTGGACAACGACCTGCGCGTCGACGGCCACACCAACCAGGCTCCGGGCCGGCCGAAGTACTACACGACCGACTGGGACCTCTCGGCCGCCCGCGCCGTCGAGGTCCTGCGCCGGCTCAACGAGGTCGCCGGCATCGCCGGTGCCCGCCTGTCCCTGGAGGCGTTCGGGCACGAGCGTCCGCTGCTGGACCCGGAGGCCCCCGGCTCGCAGGCCGTCAACAAGCGCGTCGACATCGTCGTCCTGCCCGCGGTCGGGGCGAGCTCGAAGGAGCTCCTCGACGAGGCCGCGGACTCCGTCGGCAGGGGCCCCGGCACCGACCCCGGCACCGACCCCGGGACCAGCACCGAGACCACCACCGAGACCACGACCCAGACCACCACCGAGACCCACACCACGGACGGCGACCACGGCGACGAAGCCGCGAGCGCCGACCACGGACCCGAGGGAGACCACTGATGAGCGCCACGGCCGAGAAGGCCCAGGAGTTGACCGAGGCGGAGGAGGGGAAGAAGGGCGGCAAGAAGAAGCTGATCGTCATCGCGGTCGCCGTGCTGCTGATCGCCGGCGCGGCGTACTGGTTCTTCCTCAAGCCGAAGGGTCCCGAGCCGGCCCCCGAGCCGGGCGAGATCGTCCCGATGGACGCCACCCAGATCAACCTCGCCGACGGTCACTACCTGCGCCTGGGCCTCGCCCTCCAGCTCACCACCAGCGCGCACGAGGCGGACGGCAGCAAGGCCCTCGACGCGGCGATCGAGATCTTCAGCGGGAAGAGCCTCGAGCAGCTCGAGGGGCACAAGCGCGAGGCGCTCAAGGAGAAGCTCAACAAGGAGCTCGAGCACCTCTACCACGGTGACGTGATGGACGTGTACTTCACGGAGTTCGTCACGCAGTAGCCCTCACGACAACACCGAGTCACGCCGGGCACGGGCCCGGCGGGTGATCCACAACACTTCGACGCAATTCCTCAGGTCGTCGGAGCCGGCGCCGATCCCTGCTTTCGTGGCGCCCTCGGACACTTCAGTCGCAGCCCCCACCGCCCCCGCGGCGGCCGGGCCTGCTCGCCGGCCAGCAGAGCCGGTCCTCTACGACTTCCGCCGACCCATCCAGCTGTCCCGCGAGCACTCCCGCATGCTCCAGGTCGCGATGGACGGGTTCTGCCGACAGGCGACGACGGTGCTGACGTCGTCGCTGCGCACGGTGTGCTCGGTCACGCTCGCCGGCATCGAGCAGAGCACGTACGCCGAGTACGTCGACTCGCTGGACGCGACGACGTACCTCACGATCTTCTCGGCCGAGCCCCTGCTCGGGAAGTGCGTGCTCGAGATCCCGGTCCCCGCCGTGATGACGTCCGTCGACTTCATGCTCGGCGGCCCCGGCCGGGAGGACCAGCCCGAGCGCCCGCTCTCGGAGATCGAGTCCAGCGTCTCGCGGGGACTCATCGAGCGGCTGCTCGCCGAGCTCCGCTACTCCCTGGCGTCCATCGTGACGTGCGAGCCCGTCGTCACCGGCGTCGAGTACAGCCCCCAGTTCGCCCAGGTCGCCGGTGCCGCCGACGTCATGGTCGCGACGCGCTTCGAGCTCAAGATCAACGAGCGCACCTTTCGGATGACGCTGTGCATGCCGTTCTCCGGACTCCTCCCGCACATGATCCGCGCCGCGGCCCCCGCGCCGGTCTCCGACCGCGAGCGCGCCAAGCGCGCCCGCTCGGCCGCCGAGCTGCAGAGCCAGTTCCAGCTCGTGCCCGTCGACGTCGCCGTCCGGCTGCGCCCGACCACGCTCAGCCCCGGCGACCTCGCCGCCCTCCAGCCGGGCGACGCCATCCGTCTGAACCACCCCGCGTCCGCCCCCCTCGAGGTGGTCGTGGACGGCATCAACTTCGCGCACGCCACCGCCGGAACCAGCGGGTTCCGCCTCGCCGCCCTGATCGTGGGCACCCCCAAGGAGAACCAGTGAGCAACGAGACCATGTACGCCGAGATCGCCACGGCCGCCGCCGCCGCCGGCGCCGCCGTGATGCCGGCCGTCGAGCAGCTGAGCGTCGGCGCGGTCACGGTGGGTGACGCGCAGGTCGCCGCTGCGTTCGCCGGCGCCGTCGTCGCCGACCTCGAGGGTGCCGTCCCGGGCCGGGTCGCGCTGCTCGTCGGCCAGGAGCTGGTCGACGCGCTGGCGAGCAGCCCGCTCGGTGGCCTCGACCTCGCCGCCGCCCTCCAGCCGACGCTGGACGCGGTGGCCGGTGCCCTGCAGGGCCGCGTCGGCGCGGCCCGCGAGTCGGCGACCGGGCTGGTCACCCGCGACCTCTCGACGCCGTTCACGGCGGTCTACCTGAAGAGCGGCGACGTCGCCGCCGTCCTGCTGCTCCCCGACGACGTCCTCGCCGGCGCCCAGAACGCCGTGATCGCCGCGGCCGCCTCGGGCGCCGAGCCCGCCATCCCCGGCGCCGGCACCGCGCCCGGCGCCTCCGGCGCCGTGCTCAGCTCCATCGGTGGGCTCGAGCACCGGACCGCTCGCCCCGGCATCGAGATGCTGCACGGGGTCGACATGGAGGTGACGGTCGAGATCGGCCGCACCCGGATGACCGTACGCGACCTCCTGGACCTCACCCCCGGTGCCGTCCTCGAGCTCGACCGCGCCGCCGGGAGCCCCGCCGACCTGCTCGTCAACGGCCGCCTGATCGCCCGCGGCGAAGTGGTCGTGATCGACGAGGACTTCGGTCTCCGCATCACCGAGATCGCGGTCGACGCGGCGGCGAGCTGATCCCGACGATGCTCGAGCTCACCATCCGGCTGGTCTTCTCGCTGGCCGTCGTCCTGGGCCTGCTGGCCCTGCTGGCGAAGTTCGGCGCCCGCCGCTTCAAGGGCGGCAAGGACGCCCTGGTGCAGGTGGTGCACCGGCAGAACATCTCGCGCGGCACCGCCGTCACGGTGGTCACTGTCGGCGGCCGCGTGCTGGTCCTCGGCACCACGGAGCACCAGGTCCGCGTCCTGACCGAGCTCGACCCCCTCGAGGTCGCCGACCACCTCCCCGAGGACACCCTTCCCGGCGAGGTGCTGAGCCTCGTGCCGGCCACCGACGACCCGGCGGCGCCCGCCGACACCGCCGAGCCAACCGACACCGCGGAGCCGACCGACGCGGCCGAGCCGACCCACCGCCCCGCGTGGGTGCCCACCCCGGACGCCGGCGCGCTGTCGGGCTCGGTCCTCAGCGTCGACACCTGGCGCCAGGCGCTCGCCGCCGCCACCCGGCGGACGTCGTGACCGCGCTGCTGCGGCGCGCCGGGATCCTCCTCGGCGTGCTGGTCACCCTTGTCCTCGTGCCGGCCGTCGCCAACGCGGCGCCGACCGGGCCGGAGGGGCCCGCCGGACCGCGCGGGGGCGCAGGTGGGTCCGACGTCACGATCGGGCTGGACGGCCTGACCGACAGCCCCAGCACCTCGGTGACGGTGCTCATCGGTCTGACGCTGATCTCGCTGCTCCCGGCGATCCTGCTCAGCTGCACGGCGTTCACCAAGATCTTCATCGTCCTCGGGCTGACCCGCAACGCGCTGGGTCTCCAGCAGACCCCGCCCAACCAGGTGCTCGCCGGTCTCGCGCTCTTCCTCAGCCTCTTCGTGATGGGGCCGGTGCTGAGCGAGATCAACGACCTCGCGCTGCAGCCCTACATGGACGGCCAGATGAGCGCCTCGGTCGCCTTCGACGCCGGCATGCAGCCGCTGCGGGACTTCATGCTCAGCAACACCGACGACGGCGAGCTGGAGCTGCTCACCAACGTCGCCGACCGCGAGCTCCCCGCGAACCCGGACGAGGTCTCGACCACGACGCTCATCCCCGCCTTCATCCTCACCGAGCTGAAGCAGGCCTTCATCATCGGCTTCGTCATCTTCATCCCGTTCCTGGTCATCGACCTGGTCGTCAGCGGTGCGCTGATGGCGCTCGGCATGATGATGATGCCCCCGGTGATGGTGTCGCTCCCCTTCAAGCTCCTGCTCTTCGTGATGGTCGACGGCTGGGCCCTCGTCATCAAGTCCCTCGTCGCCAGCTACGGAACCTAGGGCCGCCATGTCTGACACCACCGTCATCCACCTCGCGCTCCAGACGATGCTGGTCGCGCTCAAGCTCTCCGCGCCGATCCTGGTCACCTCGCTGGTGATCGGCTTCGCCATCTCGCTCTTCCAGTCGCTGACCCAGATCCAGGAGTTCACGCTGGCCTTCGTGCCCAAGCTCGTGGGCGTCGGCGTCGCCCTGCTGCTGTGCGGCAACTGGATGATGCACACCCTCGTCGCCTTCACCAACGACATCTTCGAGAGCCTCCCGGCCATGCTCGGCTGACGCCGGGAGACCGGAGACCACCATGACCCTCACCGTCGCGGGAGAGCCACTCGTGGCGTTCCTCCTCGCCTCCGTGCGGATCCTCGCGTGGCTGGCCGTGGTGCCGCCGTTCACCGGGCGCACCATTCCGACGATGGCGAAGGTCGTCCTCGGCCTCGGCCTGGCCTTCGCCGCCGTCCCGAACGGCGACCAGATCCCGCTCGACACGTTCGGCCTGCTGCTGAACGTCGCGACCCAGGTCGCCGTCGGCGTCTCGATGGGCTTCGTGTGCCACCTGCTGCTCGCCGCGATCGCCGCGGCCGGCTCGCTCGTCGACGTCTTCGGCGGCTTCTCGCTCGCGCAGGGCTTCGACCCGCTGTCGATGAACGCCAACACGGTCTTCGGCAAGTTCCACCAGATGCTCGCCACCGTGCTCCTCTTCGTGACCGGCGGCCACCTGATCGTGGTCGGCGGGCTGCTGAAGACCTTCGAGTTCCTGCCGCTCGGCACCGCGCCGCAGTGGGACAGCTTCCCCGACGTGGTCCTCACGGCGTTCGGCCTGTTCTTCACCACCGCCGTGCAGATCGCGCTGCCGCTGATCGCCGTGCTCTTCCTCTCCGACCTGGGCCTCGCGCTCCTCACCAAGGTCGCGCCGCAGATGCAGGCGATGTCGGTGATGTTCCCGGTCAAGATCGGCCTCACCCTGCTGCTGGTCGGCCTGTCCTTCCCGGTCCTGCCGCACGCGATCGACCGGATGGTCGACCTGTCGACGCAGGCCCTCTCCACGATGTCCGGGGCGGGCTGATGCACGCGAAGCGAGGACGTGCATGAGCGAGGAGAAGACCGAGAAGGCGACTCCGAAGAAGAACAAGGAGAACCGCAAGGAGGGCAAGGTCCCGCGGACCCAGGAGCTGGGTCAGTGGTCGGCCCTGGCGCTCTTCGCGCTGGCCCTGCCGAAGCTGCTCGGCCACGAGATCACCGCCCTGCAGGAGATCATGACGACCGCGCTGAGCACGAGCGGGCAGGCCGACGTCGACCGGGCGCTCGCGCTCCTCGGCGACGGACTCTGGCACGTGCTGGTGGCCAGCCTGGTCCTGGGGATCGGCGTCCTGCTCGTCGGCGTGGCCGGCGCGCTCGCGCAGGGCGGCTTCTACATCGCCAGCGGCGCGGTGAAGCCGAAGCTCTCGAAGCTCAACCCGCTCCAGGGCTTCAAGCGCATGTTCGGCATGCACACGCTGTGGGAGGGCGCGAAGATGCTGCTCCGCAGCGCGATCGTGGTCTTCCTCGTGTGGGGTGTCGTCAAGGCCTCGATGCCGATGATCGGGGGCCTCGTGCCGGTGCAGGTCGTGATCGGCCACACCGCCGAGGACGCGCTGGGGCTGATCCGCAACGTCGCCATCGTGGGCGTGGTGCTGGCCGCCGCCGACTACCTCGTGCAGCGCAAGAAGATGGGCAAGCAGACCCGCATGACCAAGGAAGAGGTCAAGCAGGAGCACAAGAACTCCGAGGGTGACCCGCTGCTCAAGGGCGCCATCCGCTCCCGCCAGCTGGCCGCCGCCCGCAACCGGATGATGGCCGACGTGCCGACGGCGGACGTGGTCCTGGTCAACCCGACCCACGTCGCCGTCGCCCTGCGCTACGAGCCCGACCGCGGCGCCCCCCGGGTCGTCGCGCGAGGGGCCGGCGCCATCGCCGCCGCGATCCGCGAGAAGGCCAGCGAGGCGCGCGTGCCACTTGTCCGCGACGTACCGCTCGCCCGAGCGCTCTACGGCTCCACCACCGTCGGTCAGGAGATCCCGACCGAGCTCTTCGCCGCGGTCGCCCAGGTGCTCGCCTTCGTCATCACCCGGCGCAACCAGGGAGCGCGCGGCGGCGAGCACCGGACCCCGCGGGTCGAGTCGGACCTGCCGCCGGTGAGCCCGGGCGGACGACGTCCCAGACGGGACCTCGCGGAGGCCTCAGGTCCGGCGCTCGCCGACCGATAGAACCCCCGGACCCCAGGACGGAGTCACACCACCGGTGCCACGGACGGCGCGCGCAGCCCTTGCCCCACCCCGTTCGTAACTCCTGGAGGACCCCCGTCGTGAAGCGGATCAACCAGCTCGGCGTGCCGGTCGGCATCGTGCTGATCGTCGTGATGCTCGTCGTGCCGCTCCCGGCGGCCGTCCTCGACCTGCTGATCGCGCTCAACATCACCGCCGCGCTCCTCGTGCTGATGGTGGCGATGTTCGTGCACCGTCCGCTGGACTTCGCGGCCTTCCCCGCCGTGCTGCTGGTGATGACGCTCTTCCGGCTCGCGCTCAACGTGAGCGCGACCCGGTTGGTGCTCCTCGACGGCTTCGCCGGGAAGGTGATCGACACCTTCGGCCACTTCGTGGTCGGCGGATCGCTCATCGTCGGCCTCATCGTCTTCGCGATCCTGCTCGTCATCCAGTTCGTCGTCATCACCAACGGTGCGGGCCGCGTCGCCGAGGTCGGTGCGCGCTTCACCCTGGACGCGATGCCGGGCAAGCAGATGGCGATCGACGCCGACCTGAACTCCGGCCTCATCGACGAGGACGAGGCGCGCCGCCGCCGCAAGGAGGTGCACGCCGAGGCCGACTTCTACGGCTCGATGGACGGTGCCTCGAAGTTCGTGAAGGGCGACGCGATCGCCGCGATCATCATCACGCTGGTCAACCTGATCGGTGGCTTCGCGGTCGGCGTCGGTCAGCTCGGCATGCCGTTCGGCGAGGCGATCACGACGTACAGCCTGCTGTCGGTCGGCGACGGGCTCGTCTCGCAGATCCCCGCGCTGCTGCTCTCCGTGGCGACCGGCCTGATCGTGACCCGCTCGGTCAACGACGCCGACATGGGCTCCGACATCGTCCGCCAGGTGATGGCCAACCCGCTCCCCCTGCGGGTGGCCGGCTTCGGCGCCCTGGGCCTGTGCCTGATCCCCGGCCTGCCCAAGCTGCCGTTCATCGTGGCGGGCGGCGCCATGCTGATCGCCTCGTCCCGCTCCGCCGCTGCCGTCAAGGAGGCCGAGGTCGCCGAGCAGGCCGCACAGCAGGCGGCGCCGGCGCTGGCCGCGGCGGACACGCCGGAGCTGCTCGCCGCGGAGATCCAGGTCGACCCGCTGGGGCTGGAGCTCTCCGCCGACATGATCGACCTCGTCGACGCGAGCAACGGCGGCGACCTGCTCGACCGGGTCAAGGCGCTGCGCCGGAAGATCGCGACCGACCTGGGCATCGTCGCCCCACCGGTCCGCACCCGCGACAACCTCCAGCTGCCGAGCCAGACCTACGCGATCATGCTGTTCGGCATCGAGGTGGCCCGCGGCGAGGCGCCCTCGGGCACGGTCCTCGCCATCGGCGACTACCTCGGCTCGCTGCCCGGCCAGCCCACCCGGGAGCCGGTGTTCGGCCTCGAGGCGAAGTGGATCCCCGCCGAGCTGCGCAGCCAGGCCGAGCTCAGCGGCGCGACCGTCGTCGACCGAGCCTCCGTCATCACCACGCACCTCGCCGAGGTCGTCACCCAGTACGCCGGTCGCCTGCTCGGGCGCGAGGACGTCCGGATGCTCACCGACGTCGTCAAGCGCACCCACCCGGTCGTGGTGGAGGAGCTCACCCCGACCCAGCTCAGCCTGGGCGAGATCCAGCGGGTGCTGCAGGAGCTGCTCGACGAGGGCGTCTCCATCCGCGACCTGGTCAGGATCTTCGAGGCCCTGTCGCTGCGCGCCACCCGCACCAAGGAGCTCGACCCCCTCGTGGAGGCAGCCCGCGCCGCGCTCGGCCCGGCCATCGCCGCGCCGTACCTCGTCGACAAGACGCTCCACGTGCTCACGCTCGAGCCGCAGCTCGAGCAGCGGATCCTCGAGTCGCTCCGCCCGGGCGACCACGGCCAGACGATCGCGCTGGACCCCGAGACCAGCCAGGGCCTGATCGCGAGCCTCAACCACCTCAGCCAGGAGATCGAGAACCGGAACCTGCGGCCCGTGCTCGTGTGTGCCCCGCAGCTGCGGCCGGCCCTGCGCCGGCTCGTCGGCCCGATCATCCCGCGGCTCGCGGTCCTCTCCTACCAGGAGCTGACCGGCGCCGACCAGATCCGCTCCGAGGGCGTCGTCACCGCCAACCAGACCCTCGCCGTGAGCGCATGACCCGTCATCGTCGCACCAGGGAGGTTCCCGCATGAGTCCGTTGTCGTGGCCGGTCCTGATCGGCACCTTGCTCGTCGGTTCGCCGGCGCTGTACGCCGCTCAGGTCAGCGGCACGCTCTCCTTCGACGTCGCCGTCGTCCGGCTGCTCATCTGCATGGCCGGCGTGTGGCTCGCCCTCACGGCCGTCGCCTCGCTGACCGAGAGCGCGGTCGCCACCAACAAGCTCGCCGAGGCCCAGGCCAAGGCGGAGGCGGAGGCCGCCGCCCGCGCGGCCGAGCCGGCGCCGACGGCCGAGATGCCGACCGTCCCCACCGAGGGCGCCGCCTGATCGAGGTCGGGGGCCGGAAATGCAGCGACCCGCAGGCGTCGAGCTCCTGAGGGAGCCCGTCTCCGGTGGACGTGATGACCGGATCGCCTGCGGGTCGGGTGACTGCTTGGGATTCACCAGCAGCCGTCCCGGAGTGACTCCACCCCGGGTGTTGCCGATGGGCTGCTAGCGGGCAGCCACCTCACGCGTCCTGAAAGAATTCATTCTTCGGACCACCTCCTTTCCCGTGTGGCTTCACGCTAGGCCGTCGCGGAAGCCTGTTCAAGGGATTAACGGGAGCCCCACGAGCCCCACCGTTCGGGCACTCCTGGCGCTTCTCGGGTGTTGCAACGGCCGAGAAGCGCCGGAATACCCGGTGCACCGGGTATCCCCGCATCAGCCCATCACCCCACGACCTCCTCGGCCGCCGGCGCGGTGAACTGCGCGTTGTATAGGCGGGCGTAGGCACCGTCGGCCGCCAGCAGCGACTCGTGGTCGCCCTGCTCGACGATCGCGCCGTCCTCCATCACCAGGATCAGGTCGGCGTCGCGGATGGTGGAGAGCCGGTGGGCGATCACGAACGACGTCCGGTCGGTGCGCAGCGCCGCCATCGCGTGCTGGACGAGCAGCTCGGTGCGGGTGTCGACCGAGCTGGTCGCCTCGTCGAGGATCAGCAGCGCCGGGTTGGTGAGGAACGCCCGGGCGATGGTGACGAGCTGGCGCTCGCCGGCGGACAGGTTCGAGCCCTCCTCGTCGATGACCGTGTCGTAGCCGTCGGGCAGCGAGTGCACGAAGCGGTCCACGAACGTCGCCCGCGCGGCCTCCAGGATCTCCTCCTCGGTCGCGTCCGGGCGTCCGTAGGCGATGTTGTCGCGGATCGTGCCCTCGAAGAGCCAGGTGTCCTGCAGCACCATCCCGATCTGGCCGCGCAGCGCGGCGCGCGGCATGCCGGCGACGTCGACGCCGTCGAGGGTGATCCGCCCGGCGTCGAGGTCGTAGAAGCGCATCACCAGGTTGACCAGCGTCGTCTTGCCGGCGCCGGTCGGTCCGACGATCGCCACGGTCTCCCCCGGCCGCGCGACCAGCGACAGGTCCGTGATGAGCGGGCGGTCCTCCTCGTAGCGGAACGACACGTGCTCGAAGGCGACCTCGCCGCGGCGTACCGCAGGAGCCGTCGGCGCGGGGGCGTCGACCGGCTCCTCGTCGGCGTCGAGCAGCTCGAAGACGCGCTCGGCCGAGGCGACGCCGGACTGCAGCAGGTTGGTCATCGAGGCGACGGTCGTGAGTGGCTGGGTGAACTGGCGCGAGTACTGGATGAACGCCTGCACCTCGCCCAGCGACAGCGAGCCGCTGGCCACGCGCAGGCCGCCGACCACGGCGACGAGGACGTAGTTCAGGTTCCCGATGAACATCATCGACGGCATGATCAGCCCGCTCACGAACTGCGCGCCGAAGCTGACCTTGAAGAGCTCGTCGTTCTCCTCGGCGAAGGTGCGCTCGACCTCCTCCTGGCGACCGAAGACCTTGACGAGCGCGTGCCCGGAGAAGGCCTCCTCGATCTGGGCGTTGAGCGCGCCCGTACGACGCCACTGCGCGACGAACTGACCCTGCGACCGCTTCATGATCCGCGCGGTCACGATCAGCGACAGCGGCACGGTGACGAGCGCGACCAGCGCCAGCAGCGGTGAGATCCAGACCATCATCGCGAGCACCGCGAGCACCGTCATCAGCGAGGTGAGCAGCTGGCTCATCGTCTGCTGCAGCGTCTGGCTGACGTTGTCGATGTCGTTGGTGACGCGGCTCAGCAGCTCGCCGCGGGGTGAGCGGTCGAAGTAGTTCAGCGGCAGCCGGTTGATCTTCGTCTCGACGTCCTCGCGCATCTGCCGGATGGTGTTCTGCACGACGGTGTTGAGGATGAAGCCCTGCAGCCACGCCAGCAGCGAGGCGCCGACGTAGAGCGCGAGCACGGTCATCAGCACGTCCGCGACGGCACCGAAGTCGACGCCCTGGCCGGGCACGACGTCCATGCCCTGCACCGCGTCGGGCAGCGCCGAGTCGGGGGTGCCCGGCGGGAACTTGGAGCCGATGAATCCGTTGAAGACGAGGTCGGTGGCGTGGCCGAGGATGCGCGGTGCGATCGACATCAGGATCACGCTGGCGATGCCCAGGACGACCACGGCGACGGCCTTGCCGCGGTCGGGGCGCATCAGGCTCACGAGCCGTCGCGCGGACGGCCCGAAGTCCATCGCCTTCTGGCCGACCATGCCGCCCATCGGGCCGCGCCCCGGCCCACCCTGAGGTGCCTCGATGCGCTCGGTGGCCTTGAACTCCTGCTTCTTGGTGCCGGTCTCGGACATCAGGCCGCCTCCTCCGCGCTCAGCTGGGACTGGACGATCTCCTGGTAGGTCTCGCAGTCGGCCAGCAGCTCGTGGTGCGTCCCGCGGCCGACGACCCTGCCGTCCTCCAGCACCAGGATCAGGTCGGCGTCGCGGATCGTGGAGACCCGCTGCGCGACGATCACCACGGTGGCGTCCCGAGTCTCCGGCCGAAGGGCCGCCCGCAGCCTCGCGTCGGTGGCCAGGTCGAGCGCCGAGAAGGAGTCGTCGAAGAGGTAGATGCCCGGCTTGCGCACCAGCGCCCGTGCGATCGCGAGCCGCTGGCGCTGCCCGCCGGAGAAGTTCGTGCCGCCCTGGGTGACGGTGGCGTCGAGGCCGTCGGGCAGCGCCTCGACGAAGTCGCGGCCCTGCGCGACCTCGAGGGCCGCCCACATCTCCTCGTCGGTGGCGTCGGGCTTGCCGTGCTGGAGGTTGCTGCGGATCGTGCCGCTGAAGAGGTAGGCCTTCTGCGGCACCAGCCCGATCTGCTGCCAGAGCAGGTCCGGGTCGAGACGGCGTACGTCGTGGCCCGCCACGCGGACCTCGCCCTCGGTGACGTCGAAGAGCCGCGGCACGAGGTTGACCAGCGTGCTCTTGCCCGCCCCGGTCGAGCCGATCACGGCGACGGTCTGGCCGGGCCGCGCCGCGAAGGAGACGTCCGCGAGCACCGGCTCCTCCGCACCGGGGTAGGCGAAGGTGACGTGGTCGAGCGTGAGGTGCCCGCGCCGGTCCGCCTCGGGCGCGACGACGTCGTCGCTCGTCGGGACCGACGTGTGCGTGTCGAGCACCTCCACGATCCGGTCGGCGCACACCGATGCCCGCGGGATCATCATCAGCATGAAGGTCGCCATCATGACCGACATCAGGATCTGCATCAGGTAGGAGAGGAACGCCGTCAGCGCGCCCACCTCCATCTCGCCGCTGTCGATGCGGTGGCCGCCGAACCAGATGACCCCGACGCTCGAGACGTTCACGACCAGGATCACCAGCGGGAACATCGTCGCCATCCACCGGCCGGCGGCGACCGCGACCTCAGTCAGGTCGTCGTTGGCGTGGGCGAAGCGCTGCGACTCGTGGGGCTCGCGCACGAAGGCGCGCACCACCCGGATGCCAGTGATCTGCTCGCGCAGCACCCGGTTGACCTCGTCGATGCGCTCCTGCATGGCCCGGAAGTTGGGCACCATTCGGCTGACCACGAAGCCGACGCACACGAAGAGCGCCGGGACGGCGACGGCGAGGATCCAGCCGAGGCCCGTGTCCACTCGCAGCGCCATGATCACGCCGCCGACCATCATGATCGGCGACGACACCGCGATCGTGCACGACATCAGCACCAGCATCTGCACCTGCTGGACGTCGTTGGTGGTCCGGGTGATCAGCGATGGGGCGCCGAAGTCCTGCACCTCCCGCGTCGAGAACGTGCCGACGCGGTGGAAGAGCGCCGCCCGGATGTCGCGGCCGAAGCTCATCGCGGTGCGCGAGCCGAACCGAACGGCCACGACCGAGCAGATGATCTGGCCGAAGGAGACGGCGAGCATCACGGCGCCGGTCCGCAGGATGTAGTCGGTGTCGCCCGACACGACACCGGTGTCGATGATGTCGGCGTTGAGCGTCGGCAGGTAGAGCATCGCGAGCACGCCGATGAACTGGAAGAGCACGACCACCCCGAGCCAGGCGCGGTAGGGCGCCAGCTGGGTGCGCAGCAGTCGGAGCAGCATCAGGAGTCGGTCTCCTCTCGGAGGACCCCGTGGAGGATCACGTCGACGATCTCCTCGGGGGCCAGGGGTTGCTGGTCGGAGATGTGCGGATGGCTGCCGGAGAACGTCAGCAAGCGCACCATGTGGACGACCCGGTCGACGGGCAGCGTGAAGCGGTCGGCGTCGCGCTCGAGGAGCTTGGCCAGCCCGCCCTCGGCGATCTGCTGCCGGATGTCCACGTTGCGCACCGCATCGGGCGGCTTGCGCAGCCCCATCGCGGCCATCAGCGTGAAGATGCCGACGAAGCGCCGCTGGAGCAGCGTCGTGTACGCCACCAGCCGGTCGCGCAGCTCGAGCTCCGGGTCGACCTTCGCGACCTGCTCGAGGAACGGCGCCGGATCGAACTCCGCCCGGAGCACCGCGTCGAAGAGCTCCTCCTTGGTCGCGAACGCCCGGAAGACCGTGCCCTCCGCGATCCCTGCCGCCTCGGCGATCAGCCTGGTCGTCGTGGCCCGCCCGTGCTCGTAGAGCAGCGGCCGGGTCGCGGCGACGATCGCCTCCCGCCGCTCCTCCGGGGCCAGCGGCCTGGCCCGCTCCCGTCTCGTGTCCACGGTCGGCAACACTAAATGAGTGAGCACTCACTCACAACTGGATTTTCGGGATAGTCCCTGCCGGTTTCGGGGTTGGGCACGCTCCCACAGCCCGAAACCGTCAGGGAGTATCCCGGCGAGCCGCCTACAGTGCGACCTCGTGCGCGTACGTCGGACCGTTCAGGTCGTCCTCGTGGTGGTGGTGCTGGGCCTGGTGGGCGCGGCGATGGCGGCCGGGATCTCCGCCTCCCTGGGGATCCGCACCGAGGCCAAGGACGTGCCGGTCGAGGACCTGCGGGTCGCGCCACCGCGGGACGCCACGCCCCCACTCGTGTTCACGCGGATCGCCGCGCCCGACACGCTGCGCACCCGGACCGCGGTCGCCGAGCTGCGCGACGCCGTGTCGGACGCCGAGGGGACGAGGGGCAGCGCCACGCTCGTCGTACGCCACGGGCACGGCGACCCCGACGACGACACCTACCGGCTCGGCGGCACCCGGCGGGCCCTGCGGATCACCGCGGCCAGCGAGACCGGGGCCGTGCGCGGCGTCTACGACCTGGCGCTCGCCGCACGCGAGCGGCGGCCCCTCACCGAGCGCCTCGGGCAGACGGTCACGAGCCGGCTGCCGTTCCGGATGGTCGACCTCGGCGCCGCGGGCGTCGACGCCGACCCCGAGCAGTGGCGCGGCGGCGAGGACTACTCCCACTACTCGCGGGCGTTCGAGGACGCGATCCTGCCGGAGGCGCCGTACGTCGACCGTGCGGCCCTCCCCGAGGCCCGCGCGAGCGTCCTCTCGTTCGTGAGGCACGAGCTGGCCGAGGGCTACAACGCGATCGCGGTCCCCGGCTTCCTCGAGTACCTCACCTTCGCCGACGTGCCGGAGGTCTACGCGGACGACCCGGAGTACGTCGCGCGCGCCGAGGCCATGCGGGCGGCGTTCGGGCCGATCTGGCGGGAGGTCCACGACCTCGGGATGCAGGTCTACCTGCGCACCGACATGCTCGTCCTGAGCGGGCCGCTCGAGCAGCACCTGCGCGACGAGTTCGACCTCGACACGACCGACGACGCGTTGTGGGACGTCTACGAGAAGGGCCTCGACGAGCTCTACCGCGAGATGCCCTACCTGGCGGGGGTGGTCCTGCGGATCGGCGAGGGCGGCAGCATCTACAACCTGCCGGGCTGGGACTACTACTCCGAGATCACGGTGACGACGGCACCGGCGGTCCGCGCGATGCTCACCGCGTTCACCGACGAGGCCGAGCGGAGCGACACGACCGTCGTCTTCCGCACCTGGAGCGTCGGCGTCGGCGCCGTCGGCGACATGCACACGAACCCCGACAGCTACCACGAGGTGCTCGACGGCCTCGACTCACCGAACCTCGTCGTCTCGACCAAGTACAGCCTCGGCGACTTCTACAGCTGGCTGCCGCTCAACGACACGCTCGAGACCGGCGACCAGCGCCGCATCGTCGAGCTGCAGAGCCGGAGGGAGTTCGAGGCGTTCGGCGCGATCCCCAACGACCTCGGCACGCTGACGCGGCAGGCGCTCCAGCGGTTCCTCGCCGCCAACCCGCACGTCGAGGGCATCTGGACGTGGACCCAGGACGGTGGGCCGTGGCGCGCCGGCCCGATGACGCTCCAGCTGACCCATGGCTTCTGGCAGCTCTACGACCTCAACACCGAGGTCGCCGCCCGCCTGGCCCGCGACCCGGACGCAGATCCGGCCGAGCTCACCGCCGACTGGGCACGCCGGTGGTTCTCCACCGACCCCGCGACCGTCGCCGCAATCACCACGGCGATGGCGTCGTCACGCGAGGCCGTGACCCAGGGGCTCTACATCGAGCCGTTCGCCCAGGTGCGTGCCTTCGCGCTGGGCCTCGAGCCACCGCCGCAGATGTGGATCTTCGAGTGGGACATCCTCACCGGCGACAGCGCCGTCCTGGACGTCATCTACTCGATCGTCCGCGACTCCGGCCCGACGGGCGTCGACGACGCGATCGCGGCAGGCGACCGGGCCGTCGACACCGCCGACGAGATGTTCGGGCTCGTCGCGGACACCGACCCGGCGACCTGGCGCGACCCGGCTCTGCGACAGGAGTTCCTCGACGCCCTCGACTACCAGGTCGACCTCTTCCAGATGCTCGCCGCCTACCGCGCGATGGTGCTGCGGCACGCGCACTGGCTCGACACCGGCGAGGGCCGCGAGGAGTGGGCCCAGGCGCGGAGCCGCTTCGACGCGACGGCCGACCTGCACGAGCAGGTGTACGGCGACGACCTCGAGCTGCCGGCGTACAACCTGACCGCCGCGCGGATCGGCGAGGAGCGCGCGGACCGGGACGTCGAGATGGCGTGGCTCGCCCGGGGTGGGCTGCTGGCGCTGCTGCTCGCGCTCGGCCTGACCCGCACCGGCCGCACGATGGTGCGCTCCGCGCTGGCCCCGTGGCGCGAGCCCGGGCCGGTCAGCTGGTGGCTCGTCGCGGCGATCCCGCTGCTGGCCGTCGTGTGGAGCAGGCTGGTGCTCACGTGGTTCCTGGCGCCGGCGCACCTGCTGCTGGTCGGCATCGGCTGGGCCGTGCTGGCGGGCGTCGTCCTCGCGACGCGGTCGTGGTGGGTGGCGACGGCCGTCGGCGGCGCGGTCACGCTGCGCACCCTGCTGCTCCTGGCGGTGCTGTCGGTGCGCGGCCCGGGCGGCTACTGGTTCGTCTTCTGGACCGAGCCCGGGTGGCGGACGGCGTACGTCGTGGTCTCGTTCGTGCTCTTCGGCTGGGTCCTGGCATGCCTGGCATGGGCGCTGGCCGGCGCCACGGGGCGGCGCCGCGCCGGGGCGACCGTCCTCGGTGTCGTCGGCGCCACCCTGCTCGGCGTCGGCGCCCTCACCGCCGCGGTCGGGCTCGAGGACGCCCTCGCCGTCTGGAACGACCAGCTCGCGCTGCTGCCGTGGGGCATGGCGCGGATCCTGGGCATCACGACGTTCCTGGGCATCCCCGAGGCGCTGCCGTGGTGGCTGCTCGGCGCGGGCGCGGTCCTGCTGCTGGGCGCGCTGGCGTTCGGGCTGCCGCGCCGACGGCTCAGGGCGCCAGCCGCTCCGTGAGCCACCCCGCGCCCGCTCGCCGGAAGCGCAGCCGGTCGTGCATCCGGCCGGGTCGGCCCTGCCAGAACTCCACGGCCTCGGGGCGCACGACGTACCCTCCCCACTCGTCGGGCACCGGCACGTCCACGGGATACCGCTCCTCGGCCTCGGCGTACGCACGCGCGAGCGCCTCCCGCGTGGTCACCTGCGACTGGTGGGACGCCCACGCGCCGAGCTGGGAGCCGCGCGGGCGCACGGAGAAGTACGCCGCGACCACCTCGCGCGAGACCGGCGTCGCGACACCGTCGACCCGCACCTGGCGCTCCAGCGGGTGCCACGGGAAGAGCAGTGCGCAGCGCGGGTTGTCGGCCAGTTCCAGTCCCTTGCGGGAGCCGGTGTTGGTGTAGAAGACGAAGCCGTCGGCGGACAGGCCCTTGAGGAGCACCATCCGCGACGAGGGGGCCAGGTCGGGGCCGACGGTCGCGACCACCATCGCGTTGGGCTCGTGCAGGCCGGCGTCGACGGCGTCGCCCAGCCACCGCTCGAACATCGTCACCGGGTCCGGCGCCAGGTCGGCCTCGTCGAGTCCCGCTCTGCCGTACTCCTCGCGCAGCGCCGCCAGATCCATGCCGTCGACCCTAGACTGCCGACCGTGACTGACGTACACCATGGACTGGAGGGCGTGGTCGCGTTCGAGACGCAGATCGCGGAGCCCGACAAGGAGGGGTCGGCGCTGCGCTACCGCGGCGTCGACATCGAGGAGATCGTCGGGCGCGTCCCGTTCGAGAACGTGTGGGGCCTACTGATCGACGGCAGCTACGCCCCCGGCCTGCCGCCGGCGGAGGCCTACAACATCCCCGTCCACACCGGCGACGTGCGCGTCGACGTGCAGGCGGCGATCGCGATGCTGGCGCCGGCCTTCGGCTTCCGGCAGACCTACGACATCAGCGACGAGCAGGCCCGCGCCGACCTGTCGCGGGTGGCGGTGATGGTGCTGTCGTACGCCGCCCAGTCGGCTCGCGGCCTGCACCGGCCGGTGGTGCCGCAGACCGAGGTCGACCGGGGCGACACCCTGGCGGAGAAGTTCCTGATCCGCTGGAAGGGCGAGGCCGACCCCAGGCACGTGAAGGCGATCGACGCCTACTGGAGCTCCGCCGCCGAGCACGGGATGAACGCCTCGACCTTCACCGCCCGGGTGATCACGTCCACCGGCGCCGACGTCGCGGCGGCGTTCTCGGGTGCGATCGGCGCGATGAGCGGCCCGCTGCACGGCGGTGCTCCGTCACGGGTGCTCGGCATGATCGAGGAGGTCGAGCGGCGCGGCGACGCCCGCGCGTACGTCAAGGAGCTGCTCGACCAGGGCGAGCGCCTGATGGGCTTCGGCCACCGCGTCTACCGCGCGGAGGACCCGCGGGCGCGGGTGCTGCGGCGTACGGCGCGCGAGCTGGCCGCCCCGCGCTACGAGGTCGCCGAGGCGCTGGAGCAGGCCGCGCTCGCCGAGCTGCGCGAGCGCCGGCCCGACCGGGTGCTCGAGACCAACGTCGAGTTCTGGGCCGCGATCGTGCTCGACTTCGCGGAGGTCCCGGCCCACATGTTCACGTCGATGTTCACCTGTGCCCGCACCGGCGGCTGGTCGGCGCACATCCTCGAGCAGAAGACGACCGGGCGGCTGATCCGGCCGTCGGCGATCTACGCCGGGCCGTCCGCGCGACCGGCCTCGGACGTCGAGGGCTGGCGCGCGGAGTGGGGCGCCTGACGGTCGGCGTACCAGCTGGTGCGCCCGCGTGCGCCGTCCCGGTCGAGGGAGACGTGCACGTGGTCGCGGTGGCGCAGGGTGCGCGAGCACTTCGAGCGTTGCTCGCACGCCGAGTTGAGGTACGGCTCGGGCCGGAACCCGTTCCACGCCGGATAGATCCGGTCCGCCCAGATCACGTACATCACGCCCATCCGGCGTGCCCTGGCGTCCTCGTTGCCCCGCCGGTCGGGCTCGAACAACGCGCGCAGGAGGGCCTTCACCCGGCGGCGGTCGGCGGCGCGGCGTACGTCCGCGGACCAGTCGAAGGCGCGTCCCGCCTGGTGCTCGGAGGTCACGCCCTGCTTGCGGCCGCAGGGCCGGGCGCCCCCGACCGGGCGACCACCGAACTTCCGCACGACCCACCGGCCGAGCACCGCCGTGCCCGTCTTCGGCGCGGGGTGGCACTTGTGCGCGGGCTGGTAGGACGAGTAGTCCTCGATCGGCTCGGCGGCGTGGCCGGGCGCCAGCAGACCGAGGCAGAGCAGCAGGCCGAGCAGGGCCGGGACACCGAGACGCACGAGCGGTTCATCGGCCGGCCGCCGGCGCACCTGATCACTTGCGCGTGGTGCGCTCCAGGTAGGCCAGCCCGCGCGGCGAGACCTCGTAGCCGACGTCGAAGCTCCGGGTGAGGCCGAGGTTCTTCAGCTTGCGCACGTCGATCTTGAAGGGGTCGCGCTCGCGACCCATCTCCGCGGCGAGGTCGGGCGCCCGCGTGTGCGGACGGCGGCGGATGAGGTCGAGCGTCGCCATCGTCCATGGGCCGTGGCTGCTGGCGCGGTCGAGCCGATCGAGCTTCGCGTCGATCGCGGCGACGTCCTCGTCGGTCAGGTCGGCGCTCTCGCGCAGCGCGACGCGCGGGTCGGGCCCCGCCCAGCTCAGCCGGACGCGGTACGTCGTCGGCACGTCGACCACCTTGTCCAGCTGCCGTCGCAGCCGGTCGGCGTCCGGCCACCCGGCGGCGACCGCGTCCTCGTCGGTGATGGCGTCGGCGTCGACCACCTCGACCTCGTCCACCCGCACGACGCCGGCGACGGTGCGGAACTCCGACCCGACCCGCACGTCCTGCTTGCGCCAGCGACGGTATGCGAGCGTCACCGATCCGTCGGCGACCCCATGGGCGACCTTGGGCGGGAGCAGCATGCGCTCAAGATAGGCGATCCGGTCGGTGCCGTCGCGCCGGCTGCCTGTCACGTGCGTCGGTGGAACTGGACCTTGCCGGTGGGCAGGTACGTCGTGTCGTAGCTCGAATCGTGGGCTCGGTTGTGGTGCCAGTGACACAGGGACACCCCGTTGTCGAGGTCGGTCTGGCCTCCGTCGACCCAGCGGGTGCGGTGGTGGGCGTGGAGTCCGGTGGTGTGGTCGCAGCCCTCGGCGGTGCAGCCGTGGTCGCGGAGGAGCATCGCGACCCGCTGGTGCTCGGTGAAGTACCGCCGCTTCCTGCCGAGGTCCAGCGGGATGGAGTGGCCGCCGAGGACGGCGGGGATGATCCCGGCCTCGCACGCCAACCGCCGCGCCAGACCGGGGCTGATCTTCTCCCCGGTGTCGAGGACACATGCCTTCTCCAGGCGGTCGAGGAGGGTGTCGAGGTCGATCAGCACGGTGACGGTGGCGTTGACGCCGCCGGTGTGGGGCAGCTGGTCGGTGGGGTAGCGCTCGATGAGCTCGCACAACGCCTCCCCCATGGCCTCCGGGGTCGGCCGGCGCTCCACACCCGCACCGGCGCCGTGGGTGGCGGCCTGGTGCTTGGGTGCGGTGATCGCGCTCAGCGCCTTCTTCAGTGCCGCGGCGTGGTAGGTGGGGATGGCGAAGGTCCCGTGCGCCTGGCCGTGCCCGTCGTCGTAGATGGTGAACCGACACGCCTTCGCCGCGGCGTTCTCCTCGGCTTCGAGCTGCGCGGCCTCGTGGGCGTCGGCCTCCTCGGGCGCGACGACCTCGTAGAGGTGCCGGCCGAGGTGATTCAGCGCCTTCGCGTCGTGATCCTTCGCCTGGGCGAGAAGATGCTGCTCGGCCTTCCCCCGCGTGTCGGCGCCGAGGTCGGTGGGGAGGCGGTCGACCCAGCGGAGGATCACCCGCGCCTGCTCGGCCAGCACGTCGCCGGTGGCGAGGGCGTCGCGGGTCAGGGTGTGCTGTTCGAGGTCGTGACCGAACCGGACGGCACGGTGCGCCTCCGCGCGGGTCGCCCTGGTCTGGTGGGCGAGCCAGTTCGCCGCCGACGACGCGCCGACCTCGGAGCCGACGTGCAGGTCGTCGGCGTGCGCGGCGACCCTGGCCTCGAGCTCGGCCAGTCTGGCCCTTGCGCGGGTGAGCGCGGTCAGGGTCTGGCCGGTCTCGGCGGCGTCCATGGACCACACCGAGGCGTCGGTGACGGCATCGAGCTCGGCGTGGACGTGCGCGACCGCGGCACTGACCCGGTGTCGGGGTGTCGCGATCGCTGTCATGGGTCCACTCAAGCACCGACCACCGACACTGCGAGGCTCAGAACCCGCTAATTCACAGGGGTCTGGGTCACGAACAGATCACGATCCAAAGCGCCACTCCACACCCGGATCGGTGTCCTGTGCAGGGGTGGTTTCGAGACAGGCGCCAGGGCGCCTTCCTCAACCACCGGGTGTCCCGACCGCAGGTCGGCGTCCTCCCTGTAGGCGCCGACGGACGCGCGGGAGGAGCCGTCAAGGACGGCGAAGCCGCCGCAGGGAATCCTTGACGGCGGGGGACGCGCGTCCATCCTGGCGCCGCCGGGAGGACGCCGACAGTCGCTACCCCTGGAGCGCCGCGCCCGGCACGACGTACCCGACCACCCCTGCGGTGGTTTCGAGACAGGCGCCAGCGCGCCTTCCTCAACCACCGTGCGTCTGCGCGCCTTCCTCAACGACCGTGATGGGTCAGGGGCGATCGCCGAGGCCCGACTCGAGGGCGAAGACGACCAGCTGGGCGCGGTCGCGCGCGTGCAGCTTGACCATCGCGCGGCTGACGTGGGTGCGGACGGTGTCGGGGCTGACGACGAGCTGCTCGGCGATCTCCGCGTTCGACCGCCCCGTGGCCACCCAGGAGAGGACCTCGCGCTCGCGGTCGGTGAGGTCGCCGAGGCGAGGGTGGACCCGCGCGCGTGGACCGACCCGGCCGAACTGCTCGATCACCCGACGCGTCACCGACGGCGCGAGGAGCGACCCGCCGTCGGCGACCACCCGGATCGCGTCCAGGAGGCGCTCCGGCTCGGTGTCCTTGAGCAGGAACCCGCTGGCGCCGGCGCGCAGCGCCTCGAAGACGTACTCGTCGAGCTCGAAGGTCGTCAGCACGACGACCTTGACCCCGCTCAGGTCGGGATCGGCGGCGACCTCGGCGAGCAGACCGAGCCCGTCGAGCACCGGCATCCGGATGTCGCAGAGCACGACGTCGGGGTGGAGCCTGCGGATCATCGACAGGCCGGCGCGCCCGTCGTGGGCCTCGCCGACCACCGTGAGGTCGTCCTCCGAGCCGATCAGCGTGGACAGGCCCATCAGCACCAGTGGCTGGTCGTCGACGAGGGCGACGCGGACAGAGGTCATGGAGGTCATCGAGGTCATCGAGGTCACCGGGCCACCGGGATCTGCGCCCGGACCCGGAAGCCCGTCGCGTCCGGCCCTGCCTGGAGCGTGCCGCCAAGAGCCTCCACCCGCGACCGCATGCCCGCGATGCCCATGCCGCCATCCTGCCCGACGGCGGCCGCCGCACCGACGCCGTCGTCGGAGACGATGACGGTGAGCCCGACGTCCGTCCGCTCGAGCACGACGGCCGCCCGCGTAGCCCGGGCATGGCGCAGCACGTTGGTCAGGGACTCCTGCACGACGACGTACGCCGTGTGGTCGGCCGCGCCCTCCAGCGCGCCGGGGTCGCCGCGGCGCTCGACCGCCAGCCCGCCCGCGCGGACGCGTTCGAGGAGAGGATCGAGATCGGCGAGACCCGGCGTCGCCCGACGGGGCGCCTCGCTGCCCGACATCCGGGCGAGCTCGGCGCGCAGCGACTCCAGCGACTCGCGGCTGGTGTCGCGGATCGCCTCGAGGCTGCGCCGGGCGGCGGTCGGGTCCTTCTCCAGCACGTGCAGCGCGACGCCGGCCTGCATGGCGATCACGGCGAGTCCGTGGCCGACGCCGTCGTGGAGGTCCTGCGCCATCCGCAGTCGCTCCTCGGTCGCGGCCCGCCCGGCCAGCTCGGCGCGCATCCGGCCCCGGTCGACCAGCCACCAGCCGCCGAACGCCGCCACCGACGACATCGCGGCCACCCCGACGGACTGCCAGAACACCTGCGGCCCGCCGTCGCCGTTCGCGGCGCGGACGACGAGTCCGGTCACGGCCAGCACGACCGCGGCGACGCCGGCGGGCAGCAGCACCCGCGGCCGGTGCCGAAGCGACGCGGCGAGGAGGGCCAGCGGCAGCGCGAGGAACATCGGCCCGTTCTCGAGACCCGCGGCGAAGTAGCCACCGACCGCGACTCCCGACAGCAGCACCGCCGCGCGCCCGCGATGGCAGGCCAGCACCAGGGCGGCCCCCGCGGCGATCGAGCAGACGGCCACGGCCGGGTAGGAGTCGGAGCCGCGGTTGGTGCCGAGCGACCCGACGACCAGCAGCGCGGCCGGCACCAGCCACGGCAGGGGAGATCTGAGCATCGTCCGAGGCTAGGCCGCGCCGCGCGTCGCGGCGTACGACGACGCGAGGCATCGGCGTACGCGGATCTGCGTACTCCGGTGCCGCTGACGAGCGGACGCGCCGGGACGGTCCCTCGACGACGGTGGATGCCATGACGGAACTCATGGTGCAGACCCGAGGGCTGACCAAGCGCTACGGCAGGGGCGACCACGTCCGGCTCGCCGTCGACTCGGTCAGCATGACCGTGCGACGCGGTGAGGTGTACGGCTTCCTCGGCCCCAACGGGGCCGGGAAGACCACCACGCTGCGCATGATGCTCGGGCTGGTCCGGCCGACGGCCGGCAGCGTGAGCGTCCTGGGCGAGCCGGCGGGCCGACCCGAGGTGACGGAGCGCGTCGGCGCGCTGGTCGAGGGGCCCGGCTTCTACCCGTACCTGACCGGGCGCGACAACCTGATGGTGATGGCCCGCTACCGGGGGCTGTCGGAGCGGACGGTCGACGCCGCGCTGGAGCGGGTCGACCTGGCCGACCGGGGCGGCGACCGGTTCAAGAGTTACTCCCTGGGCATGAAGCAGCGGCTCGGGGTCGCGTCCGCGTTGATGGGCGACCCCGACCTGATCGTGCTGGACGAGCCGACCAACGGGCTGGACCCCGCCGGCATGGCGGACATGCGCGCGCTGATCGTCGCCCTGGCGCGGGGCGGTCAGACGGTCCTGCTCTCGAGCCACCTGCTGGCCGAGGTGCAGGAGATCTGCGATCGCGTCGGCGTGATCAGCGAAGGTCGGCTGCTGCGCGAGTCGACGGTCGCCGACCTCCGTGGCAGCGCCTCCCTGGCGGTGCGGGCCGAGCCGCTCGACCTCGCGCTGGCGGTCGCGATGCGGATCGCCGGCGACGACGGCGTGCACGTGCTCGACGACCGGCTGGCGCTGGAGCTCCCCGCGTCCGCGGCGCCGGACCTGGTGCGGCAACTGGTGGCCGACGGCATCGACGTCCACGAGGTCACCAGCCGCGAGCGGACCCTCGAGGAGGTCTTCTTCGAGATGACCGGCTCGAACCGGAACCACGAGAACGACGAGCACGAGGAGGCAGTGCGATGAACGCCATCATGAGGAGCAGCCGGGCCGAGCTGCTGCGGCTGCGCCGGTGGCCGGCCGTGTGGGTGACCCTGGGTGCTTGGGTGGCGCTGGCGCTGATGTTCGGCTACGTGTTCGGCTATCTCGCCTACAAGACCGGCGACAACAGCTTCGCCAACGAGGGTGAGTCGATGAGCTCGGTGCTGCAGGAGCTGCTGCCGGTGTCCGTGCCGGACGTGCTGCTGCAGGGCATGCCGATGTTCGGCGGCGCGCTGATGATGGTGCTGGGCGCGATGGTCGCCGGCAGCGGCTACGGCTGGGGCACCTGGAAGACGGTGTTCACCCAGGGCCCGTCGAGGACGGCGTCGGTGCTCGGCTCCCTGGTCGCCACCACGGTCTACGTCGTCGGCACGGTGCTCTTCACGCTGGTGCTGTACGTCGGGGTCTCGCTGGCGATCGCGCTCAGCGAGGGTCAGGACGTGGTGTGGCCGTCGGCCGGCTCGGTGCTCGAGTCGGTGCTCGCCGGGCTGCTGGTGCTGGAGATGTGGGCGCTGGCCGGGTTCGCGCTCGGCACGCTCTCCCGCGGACCCGCCCTCTCGGTCGGTCTTGGACTGGTGTGGGCGCTGGTCGTGGAGAACCTCCTGCGCGGCGTCGGCAACCTGCTCGGCGCGATCGAGGCGCTCACGCACGTGCTCCCCGGCACCGCGGCCGGATCGCTGGTGGGCTCGCTGATCGGCGTCGACGCGGGCGGCGGCACCCCCGGGGTCGTCGACGCGATCTCCGGCACCCAGGCGACGTGGACGGTCCTCGCGTACGTCGTCGCGCTGCCGGTGCTGTCCCTGGTGCTCGTGCGCCGGCGGGACGTCAGCTGACGGCCCCGGTCGTGGGCAGACGCTTCGCGTAGCAGCGGGACAGCGGCGAGTCCCGGTAGTGGCCGAAGGGCGGCACCGGGACGTAGCCGCTGGTCTCGTAGAGGGCGATCGCCTCGGGCTGGTTGAGGCCGGTCTCGAGCACGACGACCTCGAAGCCGTGGGCGGCGGCGCTGGCCTCGAGCCCGGCGAGCATCCGGCGCGCGAGGCCGCGCCCGCGGGCGGCGGGAGCGACGTACATCCGCTTGATCTCGGCGGTGACGGTCGTGCCGAGCGCGACGACCCCAGAGCGCCGCCAGGCGCCGGTCGCGACCGGCGCGTCGCGGGCGTAGCCCACGAAGAAGCTGCCCTCAGGAGGCTCGAACATCAGCGGGTCGAGGGGCGTCTCGTCCGGGCCGCCGTGGCGGACGACGTACTCCGCCTGCACCTCCTCGATCAGCCGCATCGCGTCCGGATGGCCGTACCCGACCAGCCGGAGCACGAGGTCAGCCGACCGCGGCACCACAGGACTCGCAGAACCGCGCGGTGGGCGACGTCGCCGTACCGCAGGACGAGCAGAAGCGACCACCTCGCGGGGCCGTCGCCTGCTCGATCGTCACGCGGGCGTAGGCGCCGTTGCGGGTCAGGATCGCGGCGCGGGTGAAGGCGATCAGGCCGAACCCGATGACGGCGGCGAATCCCCCCGCGGCGAAGAGCATCATCGAGGAGTCGCCGTCGGAGCCGGGGTCGGAGCTCGCGAAGCCGGCGAAGCCGGACACGACGCACACCAGTCCGCCGAGGAGGACCACCCCGCCGACCAACAGCAGCAGGGTCTGGAGCAGGGTGCGGTTGTTCATGATCTGTCATCCCCCGTGGGCTCGCCGGTACGGCTGACAGAATAGGGAAGCGTGAGCGACGCCCTGCAGATCCCCCGTGACCTCCTCCCCGCCGACGGCCGGTTCGGGGCCGGTCCGTCGAAGATCCAGACGTCCCACGTCGAAGCGCTCGCGGCGACCGGCTCGTCGCTGATGGGTACGTCGCACCGCCAGGCGCCGGTGCGCTCGCTCGTCGGTCGGGTCCGCGCCGGTCTGTCCGAGCTGTTCTCGCTGCCCGACGGCTACGAGGTCGTGCTGGGCAACGGCGGCGCGACGGCGTTCTGGGACGTCGCGACCTTCGGGCTGATCCGGGAGAAGTCGCAGCACCTGTCGTTCGGCGAGTTCACGTCGAAGTTCGCCGCAGCGGCCTCGGCAGCGCCGTGGCTCTCGGCGCCCTCGGTCCGCGTGTCGGAGCCCGGCTCGCTGCCCGACCCGGTCGCCGAGCACGACGTCGACGTCTACGCCTGGGCGCACAACGAGACCTCGACCGCGGTGATGGCCCCGGTCGTCCGGCCCGACGGCGTCGCGGCAGACGCGCTGGTGCTCGTCGACGCGACCTCCGGCGCGGGGGGTCTGCCCGTCGACGTACGCGAGACCGACGTCTACTACTTCGCCCCGCAGAAGTCCTTCGCCTCCGACGGGGGCCTCTGGCTCGCACTCTTCTCCCCCGCGGCCCTCGAGCGCGCCGCCTCGATCGCGGCCACCGACCGGCACGTCCCGGCGTTCTTCGACCTGCCGACGGCGATCGACAACTCGCTGAAGAACCAGACCTACAACACGCCCGCGGTCGCGACGCTCTTCCTGATGGCCGAGCAGCTGGACTGGATGAACGGCTCGGGCGGGCTGCCCGGCATGGTCGCGCGCACCACCGAGTCGTCGGAGATCCTCTACACCTGGGCCGAGAAGTCGCCGCACGCCTTCCCGTACGTCGCCGACCCCGCGCACCGGTCTCTGGTGATCGGCACGATCGACTTCGAGGAGGGCATCGACGCCGCCCGCATCGCCGCCGTGCTCCGCGCCAACGGCGTCGTCGACACCGAGCCCTACCGCAAGCTCGGTCGCAACCAGCTCCGCATCGCGATGTACCCGGCCGTCGACCCCACCGACATCGAGGCCCTCACCCACTGCATCGACTGGGTCGTCGAGCGGCTCTGACGGGAGTGCCCGAGTGAGCTGGATGGCAGCAGCGATCGCCCTGGCGTCGGCGGTGGCCGCGGGGTGGTCGACCGCGCTGATGCACTACGGCGCGTCGAGCGCCGGTCATGGCGTGGGCGCGGCCGAGCTGGCACGGCACGTGCTGTCCGAGTGGCGGTGGCGGCTCGGTGTGGTGGCCTCGCTGGTGGGTCTGGCCCTCCACGCCACCGCCCTGCACCTGGGCTCGTTGACCATCGTCCAGCCGCTGGCGGTCACGGCGCTGTTCTTCTCGATGGTGTTCCGCGACCTGCTCGACCACCGGCCACCCCCGCCGCGGACCGTCGCCTGGGGCGCCATCACGGCCGTCGGCCTGGGACTGTTCCTCACTGCCGCCGGGCCGACCGGCGGCGACGACGCGCCGGACGGCCGGGCCGCGGCGTGGCTCACCGGGCTCGGCGTGCTCGGCGTGCTGGTGGCGCTGCGCGCGTCGGGGCGGTTCCCGAGGCACGCGGGCCTGCTGCTGGGGACGGCCGGCGGCATCGTGTTCGGTCTGATGGCGGGCGCGATCAAGTCCACGACGAGCGCCTGGAGCACGGGCGATCTCTTCACGTCGTGGCCGCTCTACGTGATGGTGTGCGTCGGCCTGAGCGGCTTCCTGCTCAACCAGCACATCTACAACCGGACCAGGGTGACCGAGTCGTTGCCGATGCTGAACCTGGTGAACCCGCTGGTGGCGCTGACCTTCGGCATCGCCGTGTTCGCCGAGCGCCCGAGCGGCTCGCCGCTGTCGCTGGCGCTGGAGTGCGTGGGGCTCGGCGTCGTGCTGATGGGCATCTTCGTGCTGGGTCGCATCGGCGTCGACGAGTCCGAGGGATCCGCCGCCGGAGGTTCCCGCGCCCCCGGGGCACCCTCCCACCCCGCGAGAGGGCCTCGCTGAGGATCAGCTGCCGGCGAGAGAGACCTCGCGGTCTGCGACCGGCGCCTCAGCGAGGTCCGCACCGTGGGCACGGCGGGGCAGGCGCACGGTGACCGTGGTCCCACGATCGGTGCTGGACTCGACGTCGATGGACCCACCGTGCAGCGCGACGATGGCCTGGACGATCGTGAGACCCAGCCCGGTCCCCTGGACCGCCCGCTCGGTGGCGATCGAGGACCGGAAGAAGCGGGTGAACAGCTGACCCTGCTCGGCGTCCGGGATCCCCAGTCCGGTGTCGGTCACGACCAGCGTCGACCCCAGGTCGTCGCCGGCCAGGCGCAGCGCGATCCGACCGCCGTCCGGGGTGAACTTCACGGCGTTGGTGAGCAGGTTGACCAGCATCCGCTCCAGCTCTGCCGGGTCCACCTCCTGGCGGACCGGGTCGTCCGGCACGTCGACGACGACCTCCAGCGATCGGTTCTCGAGCGTCCAGGCAACCGCGTCGAAGGCGGTCGAGACGACGTCGCGCAGGTCGGTGGGGACGGCGTTGATGGTGAGCCTGGACGACTCGATCTGCGAGAGCGTGAGGAGGTCCTCGACCAGGACCAGCAGCCGGCGGCTGTTGCGGTTGACGCGGTCCACCAGCGTCACCTGCGCCTTGCCGAGGTCGCCGACCGCGCCGTCCTCCAGCACCTCGAGGTAGCCGATGATGCTGGTGAGCGGCGTACGCAGCTCGTGGCTGACCGTCGAGACGAAGTCGGACTTGACCCGCTCGAGCTCCCGCAGGCGTTCGACCGCCTCCTGCTCGGTGGCCAGGGCGGCCGTCAGCGCCTGCTCGGTCTGGTGCTGCTCGGTGACGTCGCGATAGACGACCACGACCTCGCGCGTCCCGCCGCCGTCGGGCGACGGCAGCGGGACAGCCGAGAAGTTGAGCACCCTCCCCTCCGGGACAGCAGCGTTGCGGACCACCAGGTCGACGTCGCTCGTGCGGTCGCCGGCCAGGGCCTGGACGTGGGGCAGCTCGTGCACGGCCACGGCCGTGCCGTCGGGGTGGAACAGGCCGAACCCGTCGTCCGGTCCCAGGCCGCGCGCCTCGTTGTCGGCCCCGCCCATCAGGGCGACGGCGGCGGGGTTGCGCAGCCGGATCCCTCCCTGCGGGTCGAGGACCACCAGGCCCTCCCGCAGCGAGTCCACGATGGTGCCGAGCAGCTGTGTCTGCGCCAGCGCGGCGCCGCGCGCACGCTCGTGCAGCCACCAGTTGACGACGCAGGCGATGGACGCGCAGGCGAAGAAGCCCGCGTGCACCGCCGCGAAGAGCCACGGTCGTTCCCAGGCGGCCGGGTGGTTGTAGACCTCCCGCGGTGCCGCGGTGCCCATCACCCCGTGGTGGACCAGCACGTAGACCACACCGAGGGTGAACGGCGCCCACGCCTCGTAGAGCGCGATCACCGGGATCATCACGAAGAAGTGGAAGTGAGCCTCGATCAGGCCCTCGGACAGGTGCACCATCACACCCGAGCAGATCATCAGGCCGCCGGCGGCGATCGAGGCCTGCAGGGCCCGACTCATCCGCACGTAGCCGGCGAGCAGCGCCGCCATCAGGACCGGTGCCGTCTCCACCCAGGCGTGCCCCAGCGAGTTGCCCTTGTAGACCGCGTAGATCGGGATCGCGACGACGTGTCCCCACAACAGCACCATCACCGCGCGGTGCCGGGCCTGCCAGGCCGCATCGGGCAGCGAGCCACCGCGCGGCAGCCACGAGGGCCACCGCCGACGTCGCCACCACGATGAGAACGGCACGTAGGTTGATCGGCCGCTCCGCGGCGAACCTGAGAGTCTGCTAGTGGATGTCCTCGGCCGGGCCCGACGCGACGATCTTCCGCTGGAGCACCCGGCGCTCGCCGTCGTTGCGACACAGGGCCAGCGCGGCGGCGAGCTCCTCGCGCGCCTCGTCGGTGCGACCGAGCCGGGTCAGCACCTCGCCCCGGACGGTCGGCAGCAGGTGCGTGCCGGCCAGCGACCCCTCGGCGACGAGCGCGTCGACGAGCGACAGGGCGGCGGCGGGGCCGTCGGCCATCGATACCGCGACGGCGTGGTTGAGCGAGACGATCGGCGACGGCGCGAGCCGGCCTAGGGCGTCGTAGAGCACGACGATCTTCGCCCAGGCGGTGTCCGCGACCGACGGCGCCACCGCGTGGCACTCCGCGATGGCCGCCTGTACGCCGTACGCGCCGAGGCCGCCGCCGGTGCGGCCCGCGACCGCGAGCGCGGCCCGTCCGCGGCGTACGGCCGAGCGGTCCCAGCGGCGGCGGTCCTGGTCCTCGAGCAGCACCGGCTCTCCCTCGCCGTCCAGCCGGGCCGGGAACCGTGACGCGGTCAGCTCCAGCAGCGCCAGGAGCCCGTGGGTCTCCGCGTCGTCGGGGACGAGACGGGCGAGCATCCGGGCCAGCCTGACGGCCTCGCGCGCCAGGTCGACGCGGATGAGGGCTGCTCCGGCCGACGCGGTCGAGCCCTCGGTGAAGATCAGGTAGACCACGCTGAGCACCGACGGCAGCCGCTCGCGGCGCTCGTCGGGCGCAGGCACCTCGAACGGCACCCGGGCCGCCGCGAGCGTCTTCTTCGCCCGGGTGATCCGCGCCTGCACCGTCGCCGTGGGGACCAGGAAGGCGCGGGCGATCTCGTCGCTCGTCAGACCGCCGAGCACCCGCAGGGTCAGCGCGACCTGCGCCTCCCTGGACAGCGCCGGGTGGCACGAGATGAAGATCAGCGCGAGCACGTCGTCCTCGATGCGGTCGGGATCCCAGTCCGGCTCCTCGGCCTCCGTGGTCTCGTGCGCGATCGCGGCGTACCTCTCGTCGAGGGCCGACCGCCGCCGGAACGCGTCGATCGCGCGCCGGCGGGCGGTCGTCAGCAGCCACCCTGCGGGGTTGGCGGGCACGCCGTCGCGGGGCCAGGTGACCAACGCGACGGCGAGCGCCTCCTGCGCTACGTCCTCCGCGAGCGTGAAGTCGCCGGTGTAGCGGGCCAGCGTGCCGACGATGTGGGCGGACTCCATCCGCCACACCGCCTCGACCGCTGACCGCGTCGCCCCGGACCCGCTCACAGCTGGCCGGTCGCCTCCCGCCATGCCCGCTCCTTCTGGATCCACGGGTTGTCCTGCGGGAACTCGTCGATGCTCGTCACCCGGCGGATCTCGGTCTTCATGCCGGGGCCGGTCATCGGTGCGCGCTTGGCCCACTCGACCGCCTCCTCCTGCGACGCCACGTCGAGGATGTAGTAGCCGCCGAACAGCTCCTTGGTCTCGCCGTACGGCCCGTCGGTCACCACCGGCGGCGTCGACGAGAAGTCGACGATGACGCCCTGCGCGGCCTCGTCGAGGCCCTCCGCGGCGACCAGGACCCCCGCGTTGATCAGCTCGTCGTTGAAGCGGCCCATCGTCTCGAGGATCTCGTCGAACTCGATGTTCGCGAACTCGGCGAACGCCTCGTCGGTGGCCCGCATGATCAGCATGTACTTCATCGCTCTGCCCTTCTCGGTGGGGTCGCCCTCCGACCCTCTCACCCGACAGACGAACGGCGGGAGCGCCGGATCGACACCCGCCGGGAAATTTCTCGAGTGGTCAGGGGAGGTCGACCAGCGCCGCAACCCGGTCCGCGCGGGCGTCGGCGGACAGCCGGACCTGCCACCCGGTGCCGACGGGCTGCCCGCAGGGTCGGAGCAGGTCCACGGGCGAGCGGGCGTCATCGCAGGCCAGGCTGAGCACCTCACCGCCGACCGGTGCGCGCACCTGGACGAACGTCGGTCCGGCCTGAGGAGTCGACTCGAGCCCGACGGACACGGCCGGGACCAGCCGACGACCGGGTTTCGTGCTGCTCTCGTCGGTCGTCCCGTTGAGCACGTAGGTGGCGCGCACGAGCGATGTCGGGCGGTCGAGCCGGACCCCTCGCGGCTCGACCTCGCCGCTGCCCTCGTCGGCGAGGATCGTGCCGTCGGCGGCCACCAGCCGCAGGTCGGTGGGGCGTGGCGCGCCGGGAGCGGACCACTCGGACAACCGCAGGCCGGTGATCGCGTCGAAGCTACGGATCCACTGGGTCACCTCGACGCTGCCGTCAGCGCGGATCTGGCCGACCACCAGCATGCCCTGGCTCGGGAGGGCGCTCGGGGGCAGGAGGCCATCCCCTCGTAGCTCAGCGGGACCGGTCTCGTCGCCCGATCGGACCGCACCGACCAGGAGGACGCCTTCGACCAGCAGCGCCGCGGCAGCAGCGAAGGCGAAGGACCAGGTCAGCACGCGCCTGCGCCGCCGTCGATGATCACGGGTGTCCGGCGACCCGGGGGCCGACCCGGTTGCCGACGCGGTTGCCGACCCGTCCGGCGTCTCAACCTCGGTGGCGAGCTCGTCGGGCGCCCTCGTGGCAAGTCGCTGGGGCGGCCTGCGCCGCGGGCGCCTGCGTCCGGCCCGGTCGGCGACCGGGCCGACGATGCGCGGCCTGGGGCCGGCCGGGGTCGCACGAGACGTCGGCTTCACGAGCGCCCCTCGGTGTCGGGGGGACCATCCGGAACTGCGGTCACGACGGCGAGCCTCTGGTACCCCCCACGGTCGGGCAGGTACGGCGGGGCACAGGTCACCAGGGTGAGCCGGCGCGGCCCGCGGACGGAGTAGAGGTACGTCGCCCCGCTGGTGGCCTCGCGGGGCAGGAGCCTGCGGGAGCGGATCAGGAACGGCTGCTCGAGGGTCCTCGACCGGAGCCTGACCCGCTGTCCAGGTCGGACTTCCAGCAGTTCGGCGAAGGCCCCGAGGCCGACGTCGATCCCGTCCACGTGACCGGCGACGAGCGTCGACCCGAAGGCGTCGCCGAGGCGCGCGCTCCCTCGCCACCACCCTGCCTCGCCGACGTCGTCGGGCACGTCGAGCACGCCGCGCTTCAGCGTCGACGCCGGCCGGACACGTACCGAACGGCCGCTCGGCAGCACCAGCTGCCGCGGCGCTTGGGCGTCTGGCGGACCCACACGTCGGGCCGGTCCTGCCTCGAGCGATCGCCCGACCTCCTCGGGGTTCGCCGTCGCTCCGCCCTGGTCGACGCTCACGCAACCGCAGGCTGCGGCCGCGACGAGCCCCGTTGCTCCCGCCAGCAAGGTCCGCGTCCGAGTCGCGCGCGTCGCCACGGGGCCGACTCAGGACGGGCCGAAGTCGACGACGATGGCTTGGCGGAGCAGACCCGCGGACCCCGTGGGGATGCGCCCGGGCCGCGGCTCTCGGGTCGTCGGCACGGACTCCACGTGGGTGATCACGTTCATCGAGCCGTCGGTCGGGGTGCCGACCGCGTAGACCATCGTGACGGTGCCCGCAGCGAGGTCGACCTTCACGGGACCGAGAATCGGGTCGCGGGTCGATCCGGCCGGAAGGATCTCGGCGGTGTGTGGGCCCGCGGGGAGGTCCGCGACGGCGAACTCGCCGTTGGCGACGTCCTCGAAGACCGTCTGCCCATCCACGCGCACGTCGGCCGGCGGCACGGTGGCCGTGTGCGCGATCAGCACCCGGGCCATCCCTGGCGAAAGCGGTCCCTCCGGCACGCGGTAGACGTCGGCGACCGGCTCGCCACCGGCCTGCGCCGGGAGATGCAGCACGAGGTCGCTGTCGACACCCGCTCGCACCTCCACGCTGGCGGTGACCGGCTCACCACCGTCGGCGGCAAACGCGACGTCGTGCTTCCCCGGGTCCAGGACGAACGGGCCGAGCACGGAGCCGACTTCGACGTCGCGCTGCTTGACGTCGCCGTCGACCAACACGTCGTACGACGCTCCGGGCACCGCCTGCACGACGACCAGCCGCCCCGGAGCTGACGGCGGGCTGCTCGCGGTCGACACGACGGCGGGCAGAGCGACGAGCACGACGGCCGAAACGACGGTCAAGCAGAGTCGACGTGGTCCCATGATTTGCCCCCCGCGCACAGACGTACCCCGGTAGCGGGACCGTCGATCACCAGGATCTGCCGTTTACCCGATTGTGGGGAGAGGCCGTAGGTACGTGGTCCCCCGCCGGGCTCACGGTGGTCGGGGCCCGAAGGCCCCCGGATCCAGACCTCTGCCCGCACTGGGCGCAGCGTGATCAGGACCTACACGAACACCCGTGCCACGCGGTTCTTCGAGAGGTGTGGATTCGTCGTTCACGGTTCGACACCGCTGGTGCCGGGAGTCCGGTTTCAGCGGCAGTCAGTTCATCAGCAGACGATGGTCTGGTGTCCGCCGCCGGCCGGCTGACCCCGCCGGGGCGCGTCCTCAGACGGGATCGGTGAAGGAGATCGGCTTGCCGGTGGCGTGGGCATGTGCGATATCCCTGCTCGTGGACTCGCCGACATACCCGCCAGGGTTCACGACCAGAACCCGGTCGGCCAGGTCGATCTTGCGCAGGTGGAGGGCGTCCAGCGCGATCTTCTGCTCGTCGGTGATCGGCTCGTCCGCTTCGCCCGGTGCGACGACGATGACGCCCGCGAGGGTCAGATCACGGTTCGCCGCGCGCAACTCGTCCACGAACCGGGCAGAGCCACAGATGCAGACGATCTCAGGCCGGTCGGGCACGGCTCGGTCTTTGGTCGAAGGCGAGCCGGATGCTGACACGTGCCACACGCTAGCCCGACCCGCTCCTTCCTGGCTCGGTCCGGGTCAGCGCAAGCGCGCGAGATCCCGCCTGATGTAGCGCAGGTGCGCCCACTCCTCCTCCAGGATCACACGCATGCAGTCGCCGACGGTCGGACGCCAGTCGCCTCCGCCCCACGGGTCCTCGCGCTCCTCCACGAGCAGCACCGCCGTCGTCGTGGCGAGGAAGTCGCTCACCTGTCGCTGTCGGTCGGCTCGCACCTCGAGGATCTCGTCGTAGTCCGGCGGGTCGACACGGAAGATCGACATGTCGAAGCCCATCTCGTCGGCACCGGTGAAGATCTGGCCGATCTCGTGGAACGGCTGCTGCACTCGCAGGATGCCGCCGCGGAGCCAGGCGTCGGTCGCCAGGATGAGGTGCCGCAGGGTCTGGGCCAGGGACCATTCGTCCTCGACGTGGACGTCCACCAGGTCCCGCGGGGTGCCGGCCACCGTCTCCTGCCACGCGGCCTGCGCGGCGACCCAACCCTCGCGCAGGCCCTCAGGCGTCCGGGCCCTCTGCAGCTCGCGGCCGGGGAACTGCCGGTCGAGCTCGGCGTCCACGAGGGGCACCACGTCGACACCGTTGACGACGAGGCTGCCGAGGAAGAGGTCATGGCTGTCGATGTCGAGTCCGTCCACGTCGACGCTGCGCATCGTCACGCCCCTGACATCGGAGAATCGCACGGTGGCGCCCTTGAAGCTCGCCTCGACGAAGGTCGCGCCTTCGAACTCCTTCGTGCCCGAATAGGTCGTCATCGCTCCATCATCGCCGCTGTCCTGTCCGTCCGCTTGCACATCCGGCCCGATCGACACCGCATCGCACCACCGGTCCGGCGAGTGCCAGAATCGACGGGTGCTCGACGACCGCCGCCCGCGCCATCTCGGCCTGATCATGGACGGCAACCGCCGCTGGGCGCGCGCGGCGGGGTACGACGTGCTGCGCGGTCACCGCGCGGGCGCGGAGCACCTTGGCGAGTTCCTCGGCTGGCTGGAGGCGCGTGCGATCGAGCACGCGACCGTCTACGTGCTGTCGGCCGACAACATCCGCAAGCGCGCGGGCGCCGAGATCGACCACCTCTTCCACCTCGTCGAGACCGTCCTGCCGCAGCAGGTGCGGGAGGCCGGCTGCTGGCGGTTGCACGTGAGCGGCGACCGCCGGCTGCTGCCGGTGCCGGCGCGCGCGGCCCTGGACAGCGCGGTCGCGGCGACCGCCGACCGGCCGCGCCACCTCACGCTGGCGATCGGCTACGACCCGCGCGGCGACATCGTCGCCGGGGTCCGGGCCGCCCTGGCGTCCGGCGCCGAGGACGTCGACGGCGACCGCCTGGTGGCGGCGATCACCGAGGGCCTCCCGGGCGGCCCGGTCAAGGAGATCGACCTCGTGATCAGGACGAGCGGTGAGCAGCGGATCTCGGGGTTCTTCCCGTGGCAGGCGCAGCACGCGGAGATCCACGTCAGCCCGCGGATGTGGCCGGCGTTCACCGAGGGCGACCTCGACCTGGCGCTGGCGGACTACGCCGCGAGGCGTGGCGCCCTCGGCTAGCGAAGCCTCACTGGTGGCCATCTCCGTTGGTTCCGTCGATGATCACTAGAGAGCCCCGCGGATGAGGTCGTAGGTCGCGGCGTCGTACGCCACCAGTCGGGCCTCCTCGACCTCCGTCGACGCCGAGCGGAGGACCTCGAGCGGCGCCGCGATCGCGTCGTCCTTCGGCCAGCCGTAGACGCCGGCGGACACGAGCGGGAAGGCGACGGTGCTGGCGCCGAGCTCGTCGGCGACCTCCAGCGCGCGCGAGTAGCAGGAGAGCAACAGGCCGCGATCGGTCTGCCCCGCGCGGCGGTTGGGGCCGACGACGTGGATCACCCAGCGGGCGGGCAGCTCCCCCGCGGTCGTCCAGCCGGCGTCGCCGGTGGCCAGACCGTCGGGGAAGCGTCGCACGCAGTCGGCGAGGATCGCCGGCCCGCCGCCGGCGTGGATCGCGCCGTCGACGCCGCCACCGCCACGCATCGCGTTGTTGGCGGCATTGACGATCGCATCGACCTGTTGCCGGGTGATGTCGCCGTGCACGGCCGTGATCTTCACGAGGCCTCCCTGATCAGCCTCAGCGTCGCACGCTCCAGCGCGGCCTGCCGCTCGTCGACGGTCTCGTACCCCTTCGACGTCGCCCCCGCGATCGTGCGGCCCTCCTCGTAGGCGTCGATCACACGCGGGTCGACGTACGACGAGCGCGCCAGCGTCGCGGTGTTGCCGAGGAACGACGCGACCTCGTTCATCGCGGCGGAGATCGCCCGCTTGCGCGAGGCCTTCGTCTCGCCGGGTTCCGGTGTCTCGGCGAGGGCCGCGGCGGCGAGCACGGTCGCGTGCCAGTGCGGAAGTCCTTCGCGGTCGCCTCGATGCCGGTGCTCGAGCGGACGTACTCGTTGACGAGCTCGGGAAGCACCGACCGCCACGACCGACCGTCCTTGTAGGCGAGCAGCCGCGCGTCCTCACCACGCCGGCGCCGCATCACGTCGAGGGCCGCGATGACGTCGGCGTCGTCGATCTCGATCCGGTGCTCGACGCCGGACTTCCCGACGAACGTGAACACGAGCCGGTCCTGGCGCCGACGCACGTGCCGACGCTCGAGCGTGGTCAGTCCGTAGCTGCCGTGCGCGTCGGCGTACACGTCGTTGCCGATCCGGAAGTAGCCCAGGTCGAGCAGCCGCACGGCGACGGCGCACGCCCGCTCGAGCGGCATTCCCTCGCGCCCGAGGTCGACGACGACGAGGTCGCGGGCCTTGGTGAGCGCCTTGCCGAAGTCGAGGACCCGGTCGAACTTCGCCGCGTCCCGCCGGGCGCGCCAGTCGGGGTGGTAGAGGTACTGCCGCCGGCCCGCGTCGTCCGTGCCGACCGCCTGCAGGTGGCCGTTGTCGTACGGCGTGACCCAGACGTCGGTCCACGCCGGCGGGATCACCAGGTCGCGGACGCGCTGTGCGTCCTCGTCCGGGAGCCGCGCGCCCTCCTGGTCGAGGTAGACGAAGCCGCGACCAGCCCGCCGGCGTGTCCAACCTGGCTGGTCGGGAGCCGTTCTACGGAGCCTGACCACGTCGCAGGAGTAGCCATCCGACCACCGCCACAAACGCGACCACCAGGCCGCCCCCGGCGAACCACGCCCACGACGTCCCGGACTCGGTGGACAACTCGACCGGCTCCGCGACCGTCGCGTCGGATGCGGGCGCCATCGCCCGCGCGACCTGCCGCGGGACCTGGATCCGCAGCAGATCGGTGTGCTGTCCCTCGGTGCTCAGGTAGAGCTCTGCGTCGGCGCCCACCGAGATGCCCTCGCCCTGCTGCTGCGCCGGGAGCGGGAACGAGCCGATCCGCTCGTGGCCGGGGAACGTGTAGACCGCGGCGCCGGTGTAGCCGCGGACGACGTAGTGGCGTCCGTCGGGGAAGAACGACCCGTCGGTCGCGAAGCTGAACCCCGGGGCCACGTCCTCGAGCCGGTTGGGATGATCGGCCGACAGCCTCCTCGGCGCGGCGTACACCCGACCGCCGAAGACGTCCTTGGACACGACGAAGAGCCGGCCGGTCCCCGGGTCGGCCAGCAGCGTCTCGGCGTCGTGGGCGCGGTCCGGGTAGACCAGCTCGTACGCCGTGGGGTCGACCACCCGGTCCGTGCGCCCGTAGGGCACCCGCAGCACGGTGATGGAGTCCCGCGACCTGGGGTTGTCGCCGGTGTCGCCCACCCAGACCTCGCCGGGCCCGGCGGGCGCGAGCGACTCCACGTCCACGGGGTCCGGCGACCACGACGTGGTGCCGACGGTCGCGCCGGTGCGGTCGACGACGAACACCCGACCGCCGTCGCCGGAGTCGTTGGTGGTGAGGAAGAGCCCGTCGTCCGTGGCGACCAGGCCGCTCGACTCGACGATGTCGGGGTCCTGGAAGGTCAGCTCGACGTGTCCGGACGGGCCGGCCGGCGCCGAGACCGCGCCGACCGCGATCGACAGGGCGGAGGCCAGGCCCAGGACGCGGTCGAGCATCAGGCCCGGTCGAGCAGCTCGGCGAGCCTCGGCCGGATCCCCCACGTCGTCACGAGCTCGTCGTACTCCTTGCGCACCGAGCCACCCTTCACCGGACCGCCGGTGCGCACGGCGCGCAGCATCGTGTTGCGCGGGGTGTGCTGGCTCTCGACGAACTGCACGACGTCGACGCGGTAGCCCTGCTGCCGCATCAGCGACGCGCGCAGCCCGTCGGTGAGCGTGTCCGCGAGCCGCTCCCGGAGGATGCCGTGGCGGGTGAGCACGGCGTACGGCGCGGGCGTGGGCGCCTTGCGCAGCTGGGCGGCGATGTCGTGGTGGCAGCACGGTGCGGCGAGCACGAGCTGGGCGTCCCAACCGACCGCCTGGGCGAGCGCCTCGTCGGTGGCCGTGTCGCAGGCGTGCAGGGCGAGCACGACCTCGGGGGCCGGGTCGAGCGCGACGCCGCCGATGGTGCCGACGACGAAGTGCGTGTTCTGGCCGGCCGAGACACCGAGCTCGCCCGCGACCTGCGCGTTGTGCTCGCGCGACTGCTCCTTGACGTCGACACCGGTCAGCCGGACGGGCAGGCCGCGGACGCCGGTGAGGTAGCGCTCGGCGGCGAACGTCAGGTAGGCGTTGCCGCAGCCGAGGTCGACGATGCGCAGCGGGTCGTCGTCGGTGGGTCGACGGAGGTGGCCCTTCTCGAGCGCGTCGGTGATCGAGGAGTCGAGCAGCCGCAGGAACTCCTCGACCTGGCGGTACTTCGCCTGGCGGCTCGGCTTGAGCCGGCCCTCCGCGTCGGAGATGCCGAGCGCGACGAAGACCGGGTCGTCCTCGGGCAGCAGCCGCTGCTTGTCGCGGTCGTGCTCGCGCTCCGCCTCGACCGGCTCCGCCCGATCGGTGGTGTGCACGACCGCCTCGAGCTTCTTGGTGACCCGCAGCTGGTGGCTCTGCGTCGTGGTGTCGACGTGCCAGCTGCCGAACGGCTCGTCGAGCAGGGCGTCGACCGCGTCGCGTGCGTCGTCGCCGACCGAGTGGTTGCGGGTGAACGCCTGCGTCCGGTCGTACGTCGTGACCTGCAGGTGCCGCCCGGCCTTGAGGTCGACGTAGCGCAGCTCGGCGCGCCGCCAGCTCGGCTCCTCGCCCCTCTGGTGTCCCGACGCGACGGCCTTGACCAGCACCTCGGGGTCGAGGACCAGCCCGCGGAGCCGGTTGAGCTCGCGCAGCAGCGGCTCGGCCACGGCTAGATCACCGCCGCGACCACGACGATGACGAGCAGCGCCACCAGCGCGATCGGGATCACGAGACGGCGGTGGCGGGGATTCACGTCTCGAGTCTAGAGGTGTGCTGATCGGGCCGGCGTCGTCGAGGGGCGTCGTCCAAGGCGTGCGATGGCAAGGCGGAGGCGCGAAGGCGGGACGGAGTCCCGGCGAGTCGCCGACAACGCCGCCAGCGTGCGTCATGGGCGGCGACCCGCAGGCGCCGGACCGGTCAGGGCACCTTGGAAGCGAGCAGCTCGGCCAGGTGCATCGTGGGGGTGCCCGCGAGGTCGTCGAGCTGCACCCGGCAGGACATCCCGTCGGCGAGCACGACCGCGTCCGGGTTGGCCCGCACGGCCGGCAGCAGGTGGGTCTCGGCGACGGCCACGGACACGTCGTAGTGCCCCTTCTCCATCCCGAAGTTGCCGGCCAGTCCGCAGCACCCGGCCACCTGCGTGACGGTCGCGCCGGCCTTCTCCAGCAGTCGCCTGTCGGCAGCCCAGCCGAGGATCGAGGCGTGGTGGCAGTGCGGCTGCGCCACGACGGTGAGACCCTCCAGCGAGGGCAGCGGCAGGTCGAGCCGCTCGACGAGCTCGGCGACGCTCAGCACCTCCAGGTGCTCGCCGGTGAGCTCCGGCACGTCGCTGCGCAGGGTCGCCAGGCACGACGGCTCGAGGCCGACCACCGGCACGCCCGACTCGACGTACGGCGTGAGCGTGCGGACCGTCCGCTCCATGATCGCCCTGGCCTTGTCGAGCTGCCCGGTCGTCACCCAGGTCAGCGCGCAGCAGGCGTCGTCGCCGATGACTCGTGCGGTGACGCCCACGGACGCCAGCCACGCGATCGCGGCGTGGCCGTTGCCGGGGAAGAAGTGGTCGCTGAAGGAGTCGGCCCAGATCCACACGTCCGGGGTCGCGGCGTCTCGCGGCGCGGAGCGTCGCAGCGTGCGCTCGGCGAAGCGCGGGACGGACCGGCGCTGGTCGATGCCCGCGGTCGCCTTCGCGATCCGTTGCACCGGCTTCAGCCGCAGCATCCGGTTGGCGAGCGGCGCCACCGGCGCGGTCAGGGCGGCCCACCTCGGCAGCTGCCCGAGGAGGAGGTGGCTGCGCGGCCGCCGGATGCCCAGCACGTCGTGCTTCTGGTGCAGGGCCTCGGCCTTGTACGTCGCCATGTCGACGCCGGTCGGGCAGTCGGATGCGCAGCCCTTGCAGGCCAGGCAGAGGTCGAGGGCGTCGTGCACCGCGGGGTCGGCGAAGCCCCGCACCATCGAGCCGTCGACCGCCTCCTGCAGCACGCGCGAGCGGCCGCGGGTGGAGTCCTTCTCGTCGCGGGTGGCGAGGTAGGACGGGCACATCACACCCGCGGTCTTCGGCGCCACGCACTTGCCCACGCCGGTGCAGCGGTGCACCTGGTCGGCCAGCCCTAGGTCGACGCGGGGACGCGTGGGACGCAGGTCGGCGTCGAGAGGCGCCGGGTCGACGATGTTGCCCGGGTTGAGCAGGTTCTGCGGGTCGCAGATGGCCTTGACCGCGGAGAAGAGGCGCAGCGACTCGGCGTCGTACATCAGCGGCAGCAGCTCCGAGCGCGCCCGCCCGTCGCCGTGCTCGCCCGACAGCGAGCCGCCGTGGTCGCGGAGCTCCAGCGCGCAGGCGGTGAGGAAGTCGCGGAAGACCTTCGCGCCGTCGCTGAAGGGGAAGTCGATCCGCACGTGCACGCAGCCGTCGCCGAAGTGGCCGTAGGGCACGCCGTCGAGGTCGTGGTCGCGCAGCAGCCGGTCGAAGTCGCGCAGCCACGCGCCGAGCCGCTCGGGCGGGACCGCGGCGTCCTCCCAGCCGGAGTAGGCCGGCCGCGACAGGCTCTGCGCCGCCAGCCCGGCGCCGTCCTCGCGGATCCGCCACAGCGCCGCGGCCTGGGCGGCGTCGGGCACGACGCGGTGGCCGAGCGCGCCGGCCGCGCCGACGACCGGCGTCACCAGGTCGGGGTCGACGACCTCGACGAAGAGCCAGCCGGCGCCCGTCGGCAGCTCGGGCACGGCGCCGCCGCGGGCCCGGACCAGGTCGACGATCCGGGCGTCGAGTCCCTCGCAGGCGATCATCCGGCCGCCGGTGGCCGCGACCAGGGCGGGGACGGCGTCGGCAGCGTCGATCATCGACGGGTAGCCGAGCACGACCAGGCGGCGCTGCTGCTCCTCCTCCACCAGCCGCACCGTCGCCCCGGTGACCACGCCGAGCGTGCCCTCGGAGCCGACCAGGAAGCGCTCGAGGGAGCGGCCGTTCTCCGGCAGCAGGTGCTCGAGCGAGTAGCCGCTGACCTGGCGCGAGAACCTGCCGAACGACGTGCGCACGTGCCCCAGGTGCTGGTCGACGAGCGCGCCGAGCCGCGCCGGGACGTCGGTCGCCCCGGGCGCCCAGGCGACGTCGAGGTCCACGACGTTGTCGACGGTGCGGCCGTAGCCGAGGGCACGCGAGCCGCAGGCGTTGTTGCCGATCATCCCGCCGATCGTGCAGCGGGTGTGGGTCGACGGGTCCGGGCCGAAGCGCAGCCCGTGGGGCGCGGCCGCGCGCTGCAGGTCGGCGTGGACGACGCCGGGCTGCACGACCGCGGTGCGGGCCTCGCGGTCGATGGAGACGACCTGGTTGAGGTGCTTGAGGGTGTCGACGACGATGCCGCTGCCGACCGCGTTGCCGGCGATCGAGGTGCCGGCGCCGCGCATCGTGACGGGCGCCCCGGTCTCGCGCGCGACGTCGAGGACCGCGTGCAGCTCGTCGGGGTGCCGCGGGCGGACGACGGCCTGCGGCACCACCCGGTACAGCGAGGCGTCGGAGGAGTAGAGAGCCCGGGTCAGCGTCGAGTCGTCGACGTCGGAGACGCCCCGGCGGCGCAGCGCAGCGACCAGGTCCGGGGCGGGGTTCGTCACGTCACCAGTGTTCCATCGACCGCCGGATGATCCCGGCGAGGTCCGCGTCCGTGGGACTCTTCGGCGCGGTCGCGAGCAGTCTCTGCTGCCGCAGCGCGCCCTCGACGAGGTCGTCGACGTCGCCCTCGTCGTACCCGACGGCGGCGAGCCCGTTGGGGATGCCGACGTCGCGTATCAGCGTCGCGAGCACGGCCGGCAGGGCGTCCGGTCCCTCCCCGGCACCCGGGTCGAGCAGCCGCGCCGCCCGGTCGTGCCGCTCGGGGGCGGCGTCGTAGGTGAAGCGGAAGGCCTCGGGCGCGGTCAGCGCCACCGCCATGCCGTGCGGCACGATCGGCTCGTCGGGATAGCCCGCGGGCGAGTAGTCGCGGACGCGGCCGGCGATCGGGTAGGCGTTGGCGTGCGGGATGTGGACGCCGGCGTTGCCGAACCCGAGGCCGGCGAACGTCGCGGCCAGCGCCATCTGCTCCCGCGCGGACTCGTCGTGCCCGTCGCGCACGGCGTCGCGGAAGGACCCCGCGAGCAGGGTCATCGCCTTCTCCGACCACAGGTCCGCGATCGGGTTGGCGCCGCAGTAGGGCACCCGCTCCTCGGGGCGCTTGGCGTCGAAGGCGGCGTACCAGCGGGCCGTCCAGCTCTCCAGCGCGTGGCAGAGGATGTCCATGCCGGCGGCCGCGGTGACCATCGCGGGCTGGCTCATCGTGAGCCGGGGGTCGACGACGGCCAGCGTCGGGCGCAGCGCCGGGTGGCTGATCCCGGTCTTCACGTGCAGCGAGAGCACGTCGAGGACGCAGATCGTGGTGCTCTCCGAGCCGGTGCCGGTCGTGGTCGGCACCGCGACCAGCGGGAGCAGCGGTCGCGACGGCGCCAGCGCCCTCCCGACCGGGGCGTTGACGTAGTCCATGAGCTCGCCGGGGTTGGTCGTCAGCAGGTTGACGGCCTTGGCCGTGTCGATCGCGGACCCGCCGCCGACCGCGACGATCGCGTCGAACGGGCCGGCGTCGCGGGCGAAGTCGATCGCCTCCCGGAGCGACTCGTCGGTCGGCTCGACGTGCGCCGCGTCGTACGTGGTGACGCTGAGGCCGTAGGCCGACATGTGCTCGGCGATCCGCGCGGGATGGCCGGTCGCGGCGACGCCCGGGTCGGTGACCAGCAGGGCCCGCCGCACTCCGCGCTGCGCGAGGTCGTGCCCGACCTCGTCGGAGGCGCCGGGCCCGAACTTCAGGGCGGGCGCTGCGTAGGTGAAGACGGTCTCGTTCATGCCAGCGCCTCCCGCACCAGGTCGAGCACGGGCACCGCGCCCGACTCGATGTCCGCGAGCGGCACCCAGGCGACGGCGTCGGTGGTGCCGTCGGTCTCGGCGACCGCCGGCTCGGCCCCGTCGGCGACGGTCGCCTCGAAGGCCAGCGCGACCGCGTGGAAGTCCTCGTAGCGGCCCGAGGGCGCCGTGCCGCTGAAGTGCTCGTCGTGGATGGCGACCAGCTCCCCCACGCTGCCGTCGACGCCGCACTCCTCGCGCAGCTCTCGCAGGACGGCGGCGCGCGGCGACTCGCCGTGGTCGACGCCGCCGCCGGGCAGCGTCCACGAGCCGGTGTGGAAGCCGCGGGCGGAGATCCGGACGAGCAGGACCGTGTCGTCGCGGCGGACCAGGGCGTAGGCACCCAGGCGCTGGTGCCGGAACGGCCGGTGGTCGGCGAGCGCCTCGAGCACCATCGGCACGGCCGGCACCGTGCCGTCGAGCACGGACCCGACCGGGTGCCAGGCGGCGGCCATCGTGGACCCGCCGACCTCGACGACGTGGGGGTCCGGTGAGTCGGTCGGCACCCAGCCCTCGTAGACGATCCGCAGTGCGTGCGCGTCGACGCGCCGGCCCTCGCGCCAGACTCCCGGGAGGTGGGCGGAGTAGACGCGTGCGGTCTCCCCGACCGTTGCGTGCAGGCCGGTCTCCTCGAGGACCTCGCGGACCACCGCGTCCCGCGGGTCCTCGCCGTGGTCGAGGCCGCCGCCGGGCAGCGTCCAGAGCTCCTCGGCCGTCACCGACGGCGACAGCCGGCTGAGCAGGATGCTGCCGCCACGCAGGATGACGGCGTACGCCGCCACTCGCTGTCGCTTCGGGAGCCCGCTCATCCTGGTGACCCGTCTCAGCTGAACGGCGGCCGGTGGTCGCGGGTCAGCGAGCGCCGGCCGGCCCAGCGCCAGACGCGGGCGGCGCGGTCGCGGTCGTCGTCGGTGACCAGGTTGCCCATCCAGCGCAGGGCCAGGGTCATCAGCCAGTCCGAGCGCATCCCGACCGGGCCGAGCGCCGGCAGCAGGCGCGGCACGGTCACGAGGCCGGCGAGCCGGCGGGCGATCGAGAACGCCTCGCCGTAGTGGTCGCGCAGCAGCGCCGGCCAGACGGTGCCGAGGTCGCCCCGGTCCGACGACGCCGTCTCCGCCAGGATCTCCGCGACCAGGCGGCCGGTCTCGAGCCCGTAGTCGATGCCCTCGCCGTTCAGCGGGTTCACGCACCCGGCGGCGTCGCCGATCAGCGCCCAGTTGGGACCGGCCACGTTGGACACCGCGCCGCCCATCGGCAGCAGCGCCGAGGTCGGCATCCGCAGCTCGCCGGTGAGCTGGAAGTCGTCGCGCCGCTGGGCGGCGTAGTGCGCCATCAGCGGCTTGATCGCCAGGTCGGCGGGACGCTTGGCGGTGGCGAGCGTGCCGACGCCGAGGTTCACCTCGCCGGTGCCGAGCGGGAAGATCCAGCCGTAGCCGGAGAGCACGGCGCCGTCCTCGCCGCGCAGCTCGAGGTGGGAGCTGATCCACGGGTCGTCGGACATGCCGGAGGCGACGTAGGACCGACCGGCGACGCCGTAGACGGTCTCGCGGTGCCACTCCCGGCCGAGGACCTTGCCCAGCGGGGAGCGCACCCCGTCGGCCACGACCAGGCGGCGGCAGGCGATCTCGACCGGTCCGGCGTCGGTCCGGAAGACGACCGCGGTCACCCGGCCCCGGTCGCGACGTACGTCGACCGCGCGGTGCCCGTCGACCGCGGTCGCGCCCGCCTTGATCGCCGTCGTGCGCAGGTGGTCGTCGAGCTCGGTGCGCGCCACCGCCGACCCCCAGTCGGGGAGAGTGCCGCCGGGCCAGGGCAGCAGCAGGGTCTGCCCGAAGCCGTGGGCGCGCAGCCCCCGGTTGACCGTGTGGGCGCGCAGCCAGTCCCCGAGCCCGAGCCGCTCGAGCTCGCCGATCGCGCGTGGGGTCAGCCCGTCGCCGCAGGTCTTGTCACGGGGGAAGACCGCCGCGTCGGCGAGCACCACCTCGGCCCCCGACCGGGCCGCCCACGCGGCGGCCGCCGACCCCGCGGGGCCGGCGCCCACGACGAGGACGTCGGTCTGGGTCGGTATGCTCACGCTCCGATTGTCTCAGCGCAGCGTCGAATCCGTGATTCCGGGGCGCCGCGCGCCGAGGAAGAAGATGCCGGGCAGTCCCCGCGTCTCGAACCCGCGACTGGGGTTCCGCGCGAGCGTCGAGTGCCGGATCCGCATCGTGCCGGTGCGGTCGTTGCTCACGAAGAAGACCGCGCCGCCGCCCTCCCGCGCGACGTTGTCCCGGACCAGGGTGCCGCCGAGGTCGAGGGTGAACCGGTTGCCGTCGAGGTAGATCGCCCCTCCACTGCCGCCGCCCGGCGTCCCGGCGCGGGCCGGGTTGGCGCCGTGGCCCACGGCCCGATTGCCGACGAACGTGCTGTTCAGCACCCGCCAGGAGACGCCGATGCTGCTCAGCGCGCCACCGTTGCTGCACCGCCCGCCGCGGAACGTGCTGCCCACGACGTACACCGGCCGGTCGCGGTGCTGATCGAGCACCCGCACCGCCGCGCCACCCAGGTCCGGCCCCCTGCGCTCGCAGCGGTTGCCGACGAACGTCGAGTCGACGATCCGCAGTCGGCCACCCCGCACGAAGATCGCGCCGCCGCCGCCACCGTCGTAGGTCTCGCCGACCGAGCTCCCGTGCGCGAGGGTGAGGTGCTGCACGGTGAGTCGCGGCGACGCCTGGTCGTTGCAGTGCGACGTCGTCCAGTGCTGCTTCGGGTCGCAGGTGTTCTGGTAGAGGATCCGGCGCTCGCCACCGCCGTCGAGGGTGACCAGCCCGCCGCCGTCGATGACCACGCGACGGGAGTCGTTGACGACCTTCGCCGTCCGGCGCATCCGGATCGTCACCGGCTCCGGTCCGCAGTCGAACCTGATCACGCCGCCCCGGCGCACCGCCCGCACCACGGCCGCGGACGTGCAGCTCGCCGGGGTCCCGCGACCGATCACGTGGTCCGGGTGCGAGGTGTCCGCGGCCCGCCCCGCCGGGGGCACCGCCACCGGCCGCACGCCGTCGGCGTGCGAGGCAGGGGTGAGGCCGACCAGACCGGCGATCACGAGGGCGACGAGGAGGACCCGAGTCACCCGCCGATGCTAGTGGTCAGCGCCGGGCGCGGTAGGGGCCGTGCTCGAGGAGGTGCACCCGCTCGTTGCGGCACCCCGTGCCGGGGTGTCGGACGAACTGCGACCGGGTCTCGTCCGGCAGGTAGACCCGGAGCCCGTCGACATGCGCCGGGCGGCACCTGCGCTTCGGGTACGGCGCGGCCAGCGTCTCGGCGACCGGGCTGCTCACCCGGTGTCCCGGCCGCACCACGGTGCTCGGCGTCCGCCCCTTCGCGCGGGTCGCGGCCGCCCCGACCTGCGTGCCGTCGCCGCCGCCGACGTACGACAGCCCGCCGTACCCCTCGATCCGGCACGCGCGGTCGGAGACGTTGCGGAGCACGATCCACCCGTAGCGGTGGCTCATCCCCGCGTCACCGCCGCGGTAGGACGCCTTCAGGTGGGCGTTGGTGCACTCCGGCGGGCCGGCCGCGTGCGCGGTCAGAATTGTCAGGCCCGCGGCGAGGAGGCCGAGGACCAGGGATGCGATCAGTCGCTTGGTCATGCCAGTGGGACGCCGACACGGGGCCGCCGGTTGCCCCGACGCGGCCCTCTCCTGCATCCGGCGGCCGCCCCGTCATCTCGGGTCGCGCGTCATCGGTCACGTTTGTCGCGGGAATACCCGGTGCACCGGGTATTCCTGGACCTCTCGGCCACTGCAACACCCGAGAAGCGCGGGAAGCGCCCGAGAAGTCCGGGTCGATCAGGCGCCCGGCCCGAGCCGCGCGTGCGCCGAATCGGCGTCCCGGAGATGACAGAGGCCCCACCACCCGACCGGGCGATGGGGCCTCTGTGCGACGGACTGGGTTTCGAGACGCGTCACACGTCCCGCGCTGACGCGCGGTCCGTGTCGACGCTCCTCAACCTTCGCGCCTGGTCCTGCCCGGAGCAAGCTCCGGGCAGGGGCGCTCAGTTCTGGTACGACCCGAAGTCGAAGTCGTCCAGGGCGACGGCCTGGCCGCCACCGAACTCGTAGTCGTAGGAGTCGTAGCCGGTGACGGAGTACGCCGCGGCGCGGGCCTCCTCGGTGGGCTCCACCCGGATGTTGCGGTACCGCTCGAGGCCGGTGCCCGCCGGGATCAGCTTGCCGATGATCACGTTCTCCTTCAGACCGCGCAGCGAGTCCGAGCGACCGTGGATCGCCGCGTCGGTGAGCACGCGGGTGGTCTCCTGGAAGGAGGCCGCCGAGAGCCACGACTCGGTCGCCAGCGAGGCCTTGGTGATGCCCATGAGGACCGGACGACCCGAGGCCGGCTTGCCGCCCTCGGAGACCACGCGCCGGTTCTCCTCCTCGAACCGCACCCGGTCGACCAGGTCCGACGGGAGCAGGTGGGTGTCACCGGACTCGATCACCGTGATCCGGCGCAGCATCTGCCGGACGATGATCTCGATGTGCTTGTCGTGGATCGACACACCCTGCGAGCGGTACACGGCCTGGACCTCGTCCACCAGGTGCTCCTGCGCCCGACGCACACCGAGGATTCGCAGCACGTCCTGCGGGTCCGGCGTACCGACGGTGAGCATCTGGCCGACCTCGACGTTGTCGCCGTCCGCGACGAGCAGACGCGAGCGCTTCGAGACGGGGTACTCCTGGACCTCGGAGCCGTCGTCCGGCGTGATGAGGACCTTGCGGGCCTTGTCGGTCTCCTCGATCTCCACGCGGCCGGTGGCCTCGGCGATCGGGGAGCGGCCCTTCGGGGAGCGCGCCTCGAAGAGCTCGACCACACGCGGGAGGCCCTGCGTGATGTCGTCGGCCGACGCCACACCACCGGTGTGGAAGGTACGCATCGTCAGCTGCGTGCCGGGCTCGCCGATCGACTGGGCCGCGATGATGCCGACGGCCTCGCCGATGTCCACGAGCTTGCCGGTCGCGAGCGAGCGGCCGTAGCACTTGGCGCAGGTACCGGTCTTGGCGTCACAGGTCAGCACGGAGCGGACCTTGACCTCCTCGATGCCGGCGGCCACGAGCTCGCCGATCTTGACGTCGCCGAGGTCCTCACCGGCGCCGGCGAGGACCTCGCCGGTCTCCGGGTGGACGACCTCGGTGGCGGCCGAGCGGGCGTACGCCGCGGTCTCGGCGTTCTCGGCCTTGACCACGCTTCCGTCCTCGCGACGCTCACCGATCCGCTTCGGCAGACCACGCTCGGTGCCGCAGTCGTCCTCGCGGATGATGACGTCCTGCGAGACGTCCACCAGGCGACGGGTCAGGTAGCCCGAGTCGGCGGTCCGCAGCGCGGTGTCCGCCAGGCCCTTGCGGGCGCCGTGCGTCGCGATGAAGTACTCGAGGACGGTCAGGCCCTCACGGAAGTTCGACTTGATCGGGCGCGGGATGATCTCGCCCTTCGGGTTGGCCACCAGGCCACGCATGGCGGCCACCTGCCGGATCTGGTTCATGTTTCCGGAGGCACCCGACTCGACCATCATGAAGATCGGGTTGGCGCGGTCGAACGTCGTCTCCATCGCCTTGCCGACCTCGTTGGCCGCCTGGGTCCAGATCTCGATGAGCTCCTGGCGGCGCTCCTCGTCGGTGACCAGACCACGCTCGAACTGCTTCTGGACCTTGGCGGCCTGCGCCTCGTAGCCCGAGAGGATCTCGACCTTCTGGCCCGGGGTCGTCACGTCGTCGATGGAGACGGTGACGCCGGAGCGGGTGGCCCAGTGGAAGCCGGTGTCCTTGAGCGCGTCGAGCGAGGCGGCGACCTCGACCTTGGTGTAGCGCTCGGCGAGGTCGTTGACGATCGCGCCGAGGGCCTTCTTGCCGACCTCGTAGTTCACGTACGGGTAGTCGGCCGGCAGGGTCTCGTTGAAGATCGCGCGACCCAGCGTGGTCTCGAGCGTGATCGTCTGACCCGGCTCCGCCTCGTCGGCACCCGCCTCGAGCGGCGGCACGACGTCGGTGAACCGGATCTTGATCGGGCTCTGCAGGGTGATCTCGCCATGGTCGAAGGCCATGATCGCCTCGGCCTGGCTCGCGAACGCCCGGCCCTCGCCGGGCTGGCTCGGCCGCTCGGTCGTCAGGAAGAACAGGCCGATGATCATGTCCTGGGTCGGCATGGTCACCGGACGGCCGTCCGACGGCTTGAGGATGTTGTTGGTCGACAGCATCAGGATCCGCGCCTCGGCCTGGGCCTCGGCGGACAGCGGCAGGTGCACCGCCATCTGGTCGCCGTCGAAGTCGGCGTTGAACGCCGAGCAGACGAGCGGGTGGATCTGGATCGCCTTGCCCTCGATCAGCTGCGGCTCGAAGGCCTGGATGCCGAGGCGGTGCAGCGTAGGCGCACGGTTGAGCAGCACGGGGTGCTCGGTGATGACCTCCTCGAGGACGTCCCACACCACGGCGTACCGCGCGCCGGAGGTGGCCCGCTCGACCATCCGCTTGGCGGACTTGATGTTCTGCGCGTGCGACAGGTCGACGAGGCGCTTCATCACGAACGGCTTGAAGAGCTCCAGCGCCATCTGCTTGGGCAGGCCGCACTGGTGCAGCTTCAGCTGGGGACCCGACACGATGACCGAACGGCCCGAGTAGTCGACGCGCTTGCCGAGCAGGTTCTGGCGGAACCGGCCCTGCTTGCCCTTGAGCATGTCGGACAGCGACTTCAGCGGGCGGTTGCCCGGCCCCGTGACGGGGCGGCCACGGCGGCCGTTGTCGAACAGCGAGTCGACGGCCTCCTGCAGCATCCGCTTCTCGTTGTTGACGATGATCTCGGGCGCACCGAGGTCGAGCAGTCGCTTGAGGCGGTTGTTGCGGTTGATGACGCGGCGGTACAGGTCGTTGAGGTCGGAGGTCGCGAAGCGGCCACCGTCGAGCTGCACCATCGGCCGCAGGTCCGGCGGGATGACCGGGACGGCGTCGAGCACCATGCCCTGCGGCTTGTTGCCGGTCTTGCGGAAGGCGTCGACGACCTTGAGGCGCTTGAGGGCGCGGACCTTGCGCTGGCCCTTGCCGTTGGCGATGGTGTCGCGCAGCGACTCCACCTCCGCCTCGACGTCGAAGTTCTCGAGGCGCTTCTGGATCGCCGTGGCGCCCATGTGGCCCTCGAAGTACTTGCCGAACCAGTTCTTCATCTCCCGGTACAGCATCTCGTCGCCCATGAGGTCCTGGACCTTGAGGTTCTTGAAGGTGTCCCAGACCTCGGTGAGGCGCGCGACCTCGGCCTCACCGCGCTTGCGGATCTGGGCCATCTCGCGCTCCGCGCCGTCCTTGACCTTGCGGCGCTGGTCGGCCTTGGCACCCTCGGCCTCGAGGGCGGCGAGGTCCTCCTCGAGCTTCTTGGCCCGGTCGGACAGCGCGTTCTCCATGCGGCTCTCGAGGCGCTCGCGCTCGAGGCCGATCTTGCCCTCGAGCGAGGCCAGGTCGCGGTGCCGCGCGTCCTCGTCGACGGAGGTGATCATGTACGCCGCGAAGTAGATGACCTTCTCGAGGTCCTTCGGCGCCAGGTCGAGCAGGTAGCCCAGGCGGCTCGGGACGCCCTTGAAGTACCAGATGTGCGTCACCGGCGCGGCGAGCTCGATGTGGCCCATCCGCTCGCGGCGGACCTTGGAGCGGGTGACCTCGACGCCGCATCGCTCGCAGATGATGCCCTTGAAGCGCACGCGCTTGTACTTGCCGCAGTAGCACTCCCAGTCCCGGGTGGGACCGAAGATCTTCTCGCAGAAGAGGCCGTCACGCTCGGGCTTGAGCGTGCGGTAGTTGATGGTCTCCGGCTTCTTGACCTCGCCGTGGCTCCAGGCGCGGATGTCGTCCGCGGTGGCCAGGCCGATCCGAAGCTGGTCGAAGAAGTTCACGTCGAGCACTGTGGCTGCAACCCTTCGGTAGTTCTAGGAAAGATGAAGTAGTGGGGGCGGAGGCGGGCCCCGGCGGTGGTTGAGGAAGGACGAAGTCCTGTCTCGACACCACCGCCGGGCCGCATCTCACACCTCTTCGACCGAGCTGGGCTCGCGACGGGACAGGTCGATGCCGAGCTCCTCGGCGGCGCGGAAGACGTCCTCCTCCGCGTCGCGCATCTCGATGGCCGTGCCGTCTTGGCTCAGCACCTCCACGTTGAGGCAGAGCGACTGCATCTCCTTGACGAGCACCTTGAACGACTCCGGGATGCCGGAGTCGGGGATGTTCTCGCCCTTCACGATGGCCTCGTAGACCTTGACGCGACCGGGCACGTCGTCGGACTTGATCGTCAGCAGCTCCTGGAGGGCGTAGGCGGCGCCGTACGCCTCCATCGCCCAGACCTCCATCTCGCCGAACCGCTGGCCACCGAACTGGGCCTTACCGCCCAGCGGCTGCTGCGTGATCATCGAGTAGGGGCCGGTGCTGCGGGCGTGGATCTTGTCGTCCACGAGGTGGTGCAGCTTGAGGATGTACATGTAGCCGACAGAGACCGGGTCCGGGAACGGCTCGCCGGAGCGACCGTCGAACAGGTCCGCCTTGCCGGTCTCGTCGATCATCCGCACGCCGTCGCGGTTGGGGATCGTCGCACCGAGCAGGCCGGTGATCTCGTCCTCGCGGGCGCCGTCGAAGACCGGGGTCGCGACCCGGGTGTTCGGGTCGGCCTTGTCCGCGTGGATCTTGATCAGGCGCTGCTTCCAGTCCGAGTCCTTGGCGTCGTCGGACAGGTTGAGGTCCCAGCCCTGCTTGGCCAGCCACCCCAGGTGGAGCTCGAGGATCTGGCCGATGTTCATCCGACGCGGGACACCCAGCGGGTTGAGGATCACATCGACCGGGGTGCCGTCCTCCATGAACGGCATGTCCTCGACCGGCAGGATCTTCGCGATGACGCCCTTGTTGCCGTGGCGGCCGGCGAGCTTGTCACCGACGGAGATCTTGCGCTTCTGCGCCACGTAGACGCGGACCAGCTGGTTGACGCCCGGCGGGAGCTCGTCGCCCTCCTCGCGGTCGAAGACCCGGACGCCGATGACCGTGCCGGACTCACCGTGCGGCACCTTCATCGAGGTGTCGCGGACCTCGCGCGCCTTCTCACCGAAGATCGCGCGGAGCAGGCGCTCCTCGGGGGTCAGCTCGGTCTCGCCCTTCGGGGTGACCTTGCCGACCAGGACGTCACCGGTCGACACCTCGGCGCCGATGCGGATGATGCCGCGCTCGTCGAGGTCGGCCAGCATCTCCTCGGAGACGTTGGGGATGTCCCGGGTGATCTCCTCGGGGCCCAGCTTGGTGTCGCGGGCGTCGACCTCGTGCTCCTCGATGTGGATCGAGGTGAGGATGTCCTCCTGCACCAGCCGCTGGCTGAGGATGATGGCGTCCTCGTAGTTGTGGCCCTGCCACGGCATGAACGCCACCAGCAGGTTGGTGCCGAGCGCCATCTCCGCGTCGTCGGTGCACGGGCCGTCCGCGATCGGCGAGCCGACCTCGACCCGGTCACCCTCGGAGACCAGGGGCCGCTGGTTGATGCAGGTGCCCTGGTTGGAGCGCCGGAACTTCGACAGCTTGTAGGTCGAGTAGGTCCCGTCGTCGTTCATGGTCTCGACGACCTCGGCGGAGACCTCCTTGACCACACCGGCGGCCGTGGCGGTGACGACGTCACCGGCGTCGACCGCGGCGCGGTACTCGATGCCGGTGCCGACCAGCGGCGCGTCGCTGCGGATGAGCGGCACGGCCTGGCGCTGCATGTTGGCGCCCATGAGCGCGCGGTTGGCGTCGTCGTGCTCGAGGAACGGGATCAGCGCGGTCGCGACCGACACCATCTGGCGCGGCGAGACGTCCATGTAGTCGACCTCGTCGGCCAGGATCTCGGAGACCTCGCCGTCGCGCTGACGCACGAGCACGCGCTCCTCGACGAAGCGACCCTTGTCGTCGAGCACGGCGTTCGCCTGCGCGATGACGTAGCGGTCCTCGTCGTCCGCGGTGAGGTAGTCGACCTTGTCGGTGACCTTGCCCTTCTCGACCTTCCGGTAGGGCGTCTCCACGAAGCCGAACGGGTTGATCCGTCCGTACGACGCGAGCGAGCCGATCAGGCCGATGTTCGGGCCTTCCGGGGTCTCGATCGGGCACATGCGGCCGTAGTGCGACGGGTGGACGTCGCGGACCTCCATGCCGGCGCGGTCACGCGAGAGACCGCCGGGGCCGAGCGCCGAGAGGCGACGCTTGTGCGTCAGGCCGGCGATCGGGTTGGTCTGGTCCATGAACTGCGACAGCTGCGAGGTGCCGAAGAACTCCTTCAGCGCCGCGACGACCGGGCGGATGTTGATCAGGGACTGCGGCGTGATGGCCTCGACGTCCTGGGTCGTCATCCGCTCCCGGACCACGCGCTCCATGCGGGCGAGGCCGGTGCGCAGCTGGTTCTGGATCAGCTCGCCGACGGTCCGCATGCGGCGGTTGCCGAAGTGGTCGATGTCGTCGGCGGTGATCTCGAGGGCGCCTTGGGGCGACTCGACCTCGGTCTGGCCGTCGTGCAGCGCGACGATGTACTTGATCGCGTTGACGATGTCGCTCACGGTCAGCGTCTGCTGGTCGAAGGCCTCGACCAGGCCCAGCTTCTTGTTGATCTTGTAGCGGCCGACCTTCGCGAGGTCGTAGCGCTTGGGGTTGAAGTAGTAGTTGTTCAGCAGCGTCTGGGCCGCCTCGCGCGTCGGCGGCTCGCCCGGACGGAGCTTGCGGTAGATGTCGAGGAGCGCGTCGTCCTCGCCCAGGGTGTGGTCCTTCTCGAGGGTGAGCTCGATCGACTCGTAGGCGCGGCGCTCCCCCGTCTCGGGATCAGGGGTGCTGTTGGGGTCGGCGAACTCGCGGCGGATGTCCTCGACGGACATGCCGAGCGCCTTGAGCAGGACGGTGACGTTCTGCTTGCGCTTGCGGTCGAGCCGGACGCCGACCAGGTCGCGCTTGTCGATCTCGAACTCGAGCCAGGCACCGCGCGAGGGGATCAGCTTGGCCGTGTAGATGTCCTTGTCGGACGTCTTGTCGGCGGTGCGCTCGAAGTAGACACCCGGGGACCGGACGAGCTGCGAGACGACGACGCGCTCGGTGCCGTTGATGATGAAGGTGCCCTTGTCGGTCATGAGCGGGAAGTCGCCCATGAAGACCGTCTGGCCCTTGATCTCGCCGGTGTCGTTGTTGGTGAACTCGGCCGACACGTAGAGCGGCGCGGAGTAGGTGAAGTCCTTCTCCTTGCACTCGTCGACGGAGTACTTCGGGTCGTAGAAGACCGGGTTCTCGAACGAGAGCGACATCGTCTCGGAGAAGTCCTCGATCGGCGAGATCTCCTCGAAGATCTCGGTGAGTCCGGACTTCTGGGAGACGTCCTCCCCGGCCTCGAGCCGGCGCTGCACGACGGCCTGCCAGGCATCGTTGCCGATCAGCCAGTCGAAGCTGTCGGTCTGGAGGGAGAGGAGCTGCGGTACTTCGAGGGGTTCGGTGATCTTCGCGAACGAGATGCGGCGGGAGCCATTCGAATTGGCGGGGGCAGAAGTGGTGCGCGCGGCCAAGAGGTGTCCTTCGACGAAACGCTGTGAGATCGGCGTCGGCCCACCACAGAACCAACCACCGGGCAGGCTGGAGAGCATTTGAGGGCAGACGCAAAGGAAAAGCCTACCGCACGCGGACACGCGCCACAAACCCCGGACTGAGCGCCGGGTGCGGCGTTGGCGACGATCATGAACGCCCGGGGCGGCCAGGTCAAGCAGCGCGGCCGTCCGGGCTCAGGTGTCCAGTCCCGCGACCAGCCAGTCGCCGTCCACCTTCTCCATGGTCACCGTGACCCAGTTTTTGTAGACGACCGGCCTCTTCTCGGCCTTGTTGGTGCGGGTCTGGTCGACCAGCAGGAAGACCTGCGCCCGGTCGTCGTCGGCGCGCACCAGGCCCGACCGCACCAGCTCGGCCTCCACGACCGTGCCGGTCGACGGCGCGTTCTGCTGGATCACGCCGTCGAAGAGCTTGTCGTACTCCTCGCGGTAGTCGCCGGTGAGGTGTGCCTGCGCGGCCGCCCGCGACTCGTCGAGGTGCCTGGCGTCGTAGGACAGGATCGGGACGATCGCTCGCTCGGCCGCGGCCCGGGCCTCGGCGGAGGCGTCCTCGACCGCGCGGTCGGAGGGCACCGTGGCCGCGACCACCGCCGCGGCGCCGGCGACCAGCAGCGTCACGACCGCCACGCCGACCAGCAGCCAGCCCGGCACCACCCGGCGGCCCGTCGGCGCTGCCGGCGCCGGTGCGGGCTCGGGCTCGGGCTCAGGCTCCGGTCCGGGGGCCTGCGCGGCGAGCTCGGCGTCGTACGCCGCGCGCCGGTCGGCGTCGAGCAGCACCTCGGCGGCGCGGTTGAGCGACCCGAACCGGCGGTCGGTCGGGTCGAGGTCGGCGATCGCGGCGCGCCACGCGACCCGGATCTCGTCCTCGCTCGCGCCGGCCTCGACGCCGAGGAGGTCATACCAGCTCGGGGTGCTCACTGCCCGCTCCCCTCGGCGCTCACCGTCGAGTAGTCGTCGACCAGCCACTCACCGTCGGAGCGGACCAGGTCGACCTCCCAGCGCAGCACGTCGGGGTCGGCCTCGACCCGCTTGGCGTCGTCGTCGGGGTGCTGCGGGTCGGGGTAGCTGCCGGTGATGCCGGCGGCCACGACGACGCTGGCGTCGTCCTCGCCGATCGACTCGACGCCGGTGCCGTAGACCTCCGCCGTCCGCCCGTAGCCGGCCTGGGCGACGGTCTTCTCGGCGATCGGCAGCCCGGACTTCTCGAAGTCGGCCGCGAACTTCGGCGTGATCACCTCGCTGACCTGCTGCAGGTAGTCCGGCAGGCGGCCCTGGTCGTCGAGCTGGTCGGGGCCGTAGGTGTTGAGCCGCAGCACGAACTGCTCGGTCTGGCGCAGCACGGCCTCGCGCTCCGACTGGGCGCTGTCGGCGGCACCGCGGCGCTCGGCGAGCAGCCACACGAGGCAGCCGGCCGACGCGAGCAGCGCGAGCACGAGCACCCCGAGCACGACGAGTCGGGCCGTGCCGTGGGGGCGCCGGTCCTGCCGGTCGGGGGTCGGCTCGGTCGCGCTCACCTCGGGCTCCTGGTCAAGGGCTGGAGAAACAGCCACTTCCAACTCTCCTCTCCGAAGCTCGTCGGGGCAGCGGTCCCGGGCTGGGCGTCGGCGCCGTCGACCCGGTCGCTCCAGCGCAGCCGCTCGGTCTCGGGGTCGTACGACGCGACGACCGGTGCCCGGTAGTGCGGCGCCGCCCGCTGCAGGTTCTGCACGCCGCGGGCGTTGCTCTTCGACGCGGGCTCGGTGCAGCCCGCCTGCTCGTTCACCGGGCGGTTGCCGCCGTCCTGCGGCGGACGGGTGTCGGTGCCCTCGTAGCCGGCATGACACACCGGGTTGGTCGTCAGGATCAGGCCGAAGTGGGCGTCGTAGAGGCCGGTGTCGGGCGACTTGGACACGACGGTGAAGCCGCCCTCCACGACGTACGGGTAGATGACGAGGATCTGCCGGATGCCGGGGAGGTGCTCGACGATCACCTCGCCGGTGGTCACCAGGTTGTTGATGAGCTCGCCCAGGTCGACGCCGTACTCCTCGAGGAAGGTGCGCAGCTGGTCGGCCGTCGCCGAGCCGCTGTCGATCACCTGGCGCAGCGCCTTGTCTGACCCCGCGAGCGTGCCGCTGAACAGGCTCAGCTGGTCGGCGAACGTGCGGATCGCGCTCGCCTTGTCCGCCTGGGTCTGCAGCACCGTGTTGCTGTCGCGGATCAGCGCCGTGGTCAGGTCGAAGTTGGCGTCGGCCTCCTCGATGAAGGAGTTGCCGGTGTCGATGATCCGCTGGAGGTCCTTGCCGGTGCCCGCGAACGCGCGGCCGAGCTCGTCGACCGTCGTCGCGAGGGCGTCCCGGTCGACCGACTGCACGGTCTCGGAGATGTCGGCCAGGAACTTCTCGGTCGCGATCGGGGTCTGGGTGTCCGCCCTCGCGATCTCGGAGCCGTCCTCGAGGTACGGCGAGTCGTTCCTGCGCGGCTGCAGCTCGACGTACTGCTCACCCACGGCCGACCGGTTGCCGACCACGGCGAGCGTGTCGGCCGGGATGTCGTCGACACCGTTGTCGATGTCGAGATGGACGTCGACGCCGCCGTCGGTGAGCGTCATGTCGCCGACCTTGCCGATCCGGACGCCGCGGTAGGAGACCTCGGCGCCCTCGTAGATGCCGCCGGAGCGCTCGAAGTGGGCGACCACGGTGTAGTCGTCGTCGAAGAAGGCCCGGTCGAGCTGGGCGTAGCGGGCGCCGACGTAGCTGACGCCGAGCAGGGTGATCGCCACGAAGACGAGCAGCTGGATGCGGGTGCGGCGGGTGATCATCGCGCGCTCACCATCCCCGGGACGAGGAGCCGGACCAGCGCCGGATCGAAGGCCTTGCTGAGCTGGCCCATCGTCGGTCCCCGTTTCGTCGCCCGTGCCGTCGGCCCGGCGGGGGCCCTGCCGAGGCCGAGCAGGTCGCCCAGCACCGGGACCGACGGGAGGTTCTCGGTGCCGGGCAGGTGCGGCAGGCCGGGCAGCTGCTTGAGAGCGGTGCAGAGCACGACGTTCGCGTTCTCCGGCTCGAGGCACGCCGACTTGAGGCGGTTGAGGCCCTGGACCGTGCTCATCAGCTGCTGGCAGGACGCGCTGGTCAACGCGCCGCTCGTCAGGCACTGCGTGAGCAGCGGGACCAGGCGGGTCGGCTCCAGGTCACCGGGCAGGAGCGTGGGCAGCTGCGTCGGGACGCCGGTGATGCCACCGGAGAGGTCGACGTCCAGCTCGATGGAGAGGTTGGTGTAGTCGCCCATGTGCAGGTTGCGGGCGACCTGCGGATCGCGACCGACGACCTCGTCGACGAAGGGGTAGGTCAGGAACACGTTGAAGGACTTCACGAACGCGTCACCGGAGTTCGCGAGCTCCTCGACCACCGGCGTGAGCTGCTCGAGGGCGTCGATCGTGCCCTCCTTGGAGGCCCGGATGACCTGGACGCCGACCGAGCTGAGGTCGTCGAGCGCCCGCAGCATCTTCACCAGGTCACCGCGCTGCTTGTCGAGCGACGTCAGGGCGCTCGGGAGCTCCTCGAGCGCGGCGTCGATGGAGCCCTCCTGCTCGCGGACCTCCTTCGCGAGGTGGTTGACCGAGTCGATCGCGGTGACGATGTCGTCCTTGTTCTCGTCGAGCTGCGACATGAACTGCCGGATCTGTCCGAGCACGGAGCGCGCGGCGCCCTCGCGTCCGTCGAGGGCGTGGTTGATCTCGGTCGCGATGGTCTTCAGCTGGGCGACGCCGCCGCCGTTGAGCACCAGGCTCAGCGCGCCGAGCACCTCCTCGACCTCGGGGTTGCGGCCGGTCTGCTCGAGCGGGATCTCCGCCCCGTCGCCGAGGCTGCCCTCGGCCTCCTCGCCGGTCGGTGGGGCCAGCGACACGAACTTCTCGCCGAGCAGGCTGGTCTGCCGGATCTCGGCGATCGCGTTGGCGGGCAGGTCGGTGTCACGCGGCAGCTGCATGGTCACCACGGCGTGGTCGCCCTCGAGGTCGATGTCGGTCACCTTGCCGACGCTGACGTCGTTGACCTTCACCGTCGACTTCGGCACCAGGTCGAGAACGTCGCGGAAGTCGGCGGTGACCGTGATGGCGTCGTCGCCGACGTCGGCGCCACCGGGCAGGGGCAGCTCGTAGACGTCGAAGTCGCAGCCGGTGAGCAGGAGCGCACCGGCGAGCACGCCGGCCAGGGTGCGCAGGATCGTCGCGGGGCTGCTCATCCGGGGTCCCCGACAAGTTGTGCGCGGAGCGAGCACAGCGAGCGGAGCGCGCAACTTGGTGGGGTGGTGGTGGCTCACTTCTCCTCCTCCACGAGTCCGCCGAGGGTCGGGTCGAACCTGTCGGCGGACGAGCGACCGCCGGGCGCGGCGCGACCCAGCGCCTGCTTGACGAGGCCGCACAACGCACCCGACTTGTCGGCCTGGCCCACGATCCCGCACAGGAAGGTGCTCGGGTCCCCGGTGATCTGGTTGACGAGCTCGCCGAGATTGGCGTTGGTGTCGAGCGTGCCGGCCTCGGGGTTGTAGGTCAGCGCGAGGTTGTTGAGGGCGAGCGGGGCGGAGTCGAGGATGCTGTCGAGCTCCGCCCGGCGCTTGACCAGCACCTTCGAGACGCGGTTGAGACCGATGATGTTCGTGCCCAGGGCGTCGCGGTTGTCCTTGACGAAGGTCGTGACCTGCCCGAGGGCGGTCGACAGGTTCTCCAGCGCCTCCGAGAGCTCCTGGCGCTCGCCCGACAGCATCGACGAGACGTCGGCGAGGGAGTCGTTGAACCGGCGTAGGGTCTTGTCGTTGTCGGCGAGCGTGCCGAGGAAGCCCTCGAGCTTGCGGGCCGAGCCGAAGAGCTCCTCCTTGTTGTCGTCGAGGGTCGTGCTGAGCCGGCCGAAGTCCTTGATGGTCTGGTGGAACCTCTCTCCCTGGCCGCCGAAGTTCTTCGCCGTCGTCTCGAGCAGGTCGGTGAGTGCGCCCTCCTTGTTGGCCCCGTTGGGGCCGAGCGCGACGGTCAGGTCGTCGATGCTCGTGTAGATCTGGTCGAGCTCGAGGGGGACGGCCGTGCGGTCCTCGTCGAGCGTCGCACCGTCCGCCAGCTCCTGTCCGCCCGTGTAGACGGGGGTCAGCTGGACGAACCGGTCGCCCACGATCGAGGGTGCGACGATCGCCGCCTTGGCGTCGGCCGGCACCTGGACGTCGGCGTCGTAGTGCATGGTGACCACGACGTCGGTGCCCGACGGCGTCACCGAGTCGATCTTCCCGACGGGCACACCGAGCACGCGCACGTCACTGCCCTCGTAGATCGAGATCGTGCGCGGGAAGTGCGCGGTCAGCGTCTTGGTGTCGTCGCTGCGGAACATCGTGAGGGCCGCCACCAGGAGGAGGAGCACCAGCACGGCCGGGACGACCACCCGCTTCAGCATCGCCATGTCAGCCACCCACCTGCGGGACCGGAGGGAGGTTCTGGATGTAGGTGTCGAACCACGGGCCGTTGCCGAGCGTGCTGGCGAAGACCCGGTAGAAGGGCTTCATCAGGCGCAGGCTGTTGTCGAGGTTGTCCTCGTTCTTGTTCAGGACGGCGACGACGTTCTCCAGGTGGTCGAGCGCCGGCTTCAGGTCCTCGCGGCTCTGCCGGACCAGCGTGGTGAGCTCCTTCGAGAGGCTGGCCGTCGAGACCAGCAGGTCGTGGACGGCGTTGCGCCGCGCGACCAGCGCGCGGAAGAGGACGTCGGAGTCCTTCATCAGCCCGACGATGTCCTGGTCTCGCTCGTCGAGCACGCCGGAGACGCGGTCGAGGTTCTTCAGCAGGGTGTTGATCTGCTGGTCCCGCGCGGCGATGTTGGACGAGAGCGCGGAGACGCCGTCGAGCGCCCGCCGGAACTCCTCGGGGGTGTTGCGGGTCAGGTCGGCCAGCGTCGTGAGCGACTTCGCGAGCTGGTCGGTGTCGATGCGCTCCGAGGTGGACGCCAGGCCCGAGAACGCGTCGACCACGTCGTACGGCGAGGTGGTGTGCTCGACCGGGATCTCGCTCCCGGTGTCGAGCTGTCCGGACCCGGCGGGCTCGAGCGCGAGGTACATCGCACCCAGCAGGGTCTTCACCTTGATCGCGGCGCGCGTGTCGGGACCGAAGCCCGAGTCGGTGTCGACGCGGAACTGCACCTGCACGTGGTCGCCGTCGAGCTCGACGGACTCGACCTTGCCGACCCGCACGCCCGCGATCCGCACCTCGTCGTTCGGCTTCAGGCCACCCGACTCGGCGAACGCGGCGTAGTAGGTGTCTCCCCCGCCGATCACCGGCAGGTCCTGCGCCCGGAACGCCGCCAGCACCAGGAGGGCGACGACGGCGAGGCTGACCGCCCCGATCACCACCGGGTTGCGCTCGCGGAAGGAGGTCGGCTTCCGGCCCTGCGTCGGCTGGGTCATCCGAGATCACACCTGTCGGACCCGGTGTTGTAGTCGACCGGCACCGAGACGCCGCCGGGCAGCCGGACCCGGCCCTGGAAGTGGCAGAGGTAGAAGTTGAACCACGAGCCGTACGTCGCGGTGCGGCCGACCTTGTTGAGCTTGATCGGGAGCACCTGGAGGGCCCGATCGATCTCGGCCTTCCCGTCGTCGAGGTTCTTCGACAGCCGGCGCAGCTGGTGGATGTCGTCGACGAACGGCTCGCGGATGCCCGAGACCAGACCGGCGGTCTCCACCGACAGGTCGGAGATCTCGTCGAGCGAGCCGAGGATCGCCTTGCGGTCGCCCTTCAGGCCGCCCACGAACGTGCGGAACGTCGTGATCAGCTCGCTGAGCTGGTCGTCGCGGTCGCCGAGGTGGTCGAGCACCTCGTTGAGGTTGTCGATGAGCTCGCCGATCACCTGGTCGCGGCTGGCGAGCGTCGAGGTCACCGAGGCGGTGTGGGAGAGCAGGCCCTCGAGGGTCCCGCCCTCGCCCTGGAAGACCTGGACGATCTCGTAGGAGAGCTGGTTGATGTCCGCGGGCGAGAGTGCCTGGAAGAGGGGCTTGAAACCGTTGAAGAGCACGGTGAGGTCCAGCGCCGGCGTCGTCCGGTCGACCGGGATGGTGGCGCCCGGCGCGAGGTCGCCGGTGTCGCCGATCTGGTCGGTGAGAGAGATGTAGCGCTGGCCGACCAGGTTGCGGTAGCGGATCGCTGCATGGGTGGCCTTGCTGAGCGACTCGGCCTCGTCGACCGTGAAGGTCACCAGGGCGCGGGTGCGGTCGACGATCTCGACGTCCTTGACGCTGCCGACCTTCACGCCGGCGATGCGCACGTCGTCACCCTCGACGACGCCGGTGGCGTCCACGAACTCGGCGCGGTACTCGCTCTTCGGCGAGAACGAGAGGTTGCCGATCGTCACGACGAGGACCGAGGTGGCCAGCGTGGTCACCACGATGAACACGAGCAGCTTGACCAGGTCGGCGCCGGTGCGGCGGTCGAGGATCTTCATCCGGGGCCCCCGCGGAATCGTGGGCTGGAGGAGCGAAGCTGCGGGGTCCCCGCGGGCTTGTGGCGGAGGAGCGAAGCGGGGGAGCCACAAGGTCGTGGGGTGAAGCGTTGCGGGGGAAGCTCGCGATTTCGTGGGGTGTTGTTCATCGCAGCGACACCTCCGCTCCGCGGGCCATCGGCCCGACCAGGAGCGGTCCGAGGTCGGGCACGTCGGACGCGCCGACGCCCAGCGCCGGCCCGAGCAAGGAGCGCAGCAGGGCGGTCTCCTCGGGGCTGCCGGGCCGGGCGTGCCGGAACGAGCGGTTGGGCAGGACGCGGCTGGTCCCCTTGCCGGTCGGCTCGTCCACGCCGTCGTCGAAGTCCGGCTGGTGCCGCACCGGGTTGTCCTGGCTCCACGGCGGGTTCTCGAGGTGCAGGCAGCTGGGGCCGCGGTCCTCGCCGAAGCGCGGGACGTCCTCGGGACCGTAGGGCCGCGGCTGGTGTGGCAGCGTCTCCAGGACGATGTGGAGCATGAAGCCGCGGAAGGCCTCGGCCTGCAGCGCGCCGGCCTTCACGATGCCGCGGGTCAGGCAGGCGTACTCCGGCGCGTACTTCGCGAACACCCGCAGCTGCTCCTGACCGATCTCGGCGAACCGGATCAGGTTGTCGCCGTTGGCGTCGAGGAAGTCCTCGGCGGTCCCGGAGAACGACGCGACGTCGTCGAAGAGCGCGTGCAGCTTCTCCTCGCGATCCTCGAGGGTGCCCGTCGTGAGCACGGTGTCGTCGATGATCTGGGCGATCTGGGGCAGCACGTCGGCGTAGTTGTCGGAGACCTCGGCGGTCAGCCGCAGGTCCTCGACCAGCGCGGGGATCTGCGGGTTGATCCGCTGGAGGTAGCCGTCGAGGATCTCGATGTTCTCGCCCAGCTCCTCACCGCGTCCCTCGAGCGCGGTGGCGAGGGCGTTGAGCGTCTGGTTGAGCTCGGCGGGCTGCACGGTGCGCAGCAGCGGGTAGAGGTCGGAGAGCACCTGCTCGACCTCGGTCGAGACCGTGGTCCGCTCTATGGTGGCGCCGGTCGCGATGTGGTCGGCCGCGGGCTCGTCGGGCACCACCAGGGAGACGTACTTCTCGCCGAACAGCGTCTTCGGCACGATCGAGCCCGTCACGTTGGCGGGGATCGAGTCCAGCTGGCTCGGGTAGATGCCGAGGGTGACGGCGGCGCCCTCACCCGTCGACCGGAAGTCGAGCACCTCGCCGACGAGGACGCCCCGGACCTTGACGTCGGCGCGCGCGGGCAACTGCAGGCCGATCGTCGAGGTGCGCAGGGTGACCTCGTCGTACTCGGTGAACTTCTTGGAGAAGATCGCGTAGGTCAGGTAGACCGCGCCCAGCAGCAGGCAGAGGAACAGGATCCCCATCACTTTGGGGATCCCGGCGCGGTCGACCGTGCTGCGCACCGGCGTCACCCGGCCAGCCGGACGGTGGTGGTCGTGCCCCAGATCGCCATCGACAGGAGCAGGTCGATGACGTTGAGCGCCACGATGCTGGTGCGCACGGCCTTGCCGACGGCCACGCCGACGCCGGCGGGGCCACCCGAGGCGTTGTAGCCGTGGTAGCAGTGGATCAGGATGACGGTGACCGCGAAGACGAGCACCTTGCCGAAGGACCACAGCACGTCGCCCGGCGGCAGGAACTGGTTGAAGTAGTGGTCGTAGGTGCCCACGCTCTGGCCGAAGAACTGGGTCACGGTCAGACGGGTCGCGAAGTACGACGCCAGCAGGCCGACCACGTAGAGCGGGATGATCGCGATCAGGCCGCCGATGATCCGGGTCGTCACCAGGAACGGCAGCGACGGGATCGCCATCACCTCGAGGGCGTCGACCTCCTCGGAGATGCGCATCGCGCCGAGCTGCGCGGTGAAGCCGCACCCGACGGTCGCGGCCAGCGCGATGCCGGCGACGAGCGGGGCGATCTCGCGGGTGTTGAAGTACGCGGACACGAAGCCCGAGAACGCGGCGGTGCCGATCTGGTTCAGCGCGGCGTACCCCTGCAGACCGACCTCGGTGCCGGTGAAGAAGCACATCGCGACGATCACGCCGACGGTGCCGCCGATGACCGCCAGCGCACCCGACCCGAGCGTCACCTCGGCGAGGATCCGCAGGATCTCCTTCTTGTAGCGCCGGATGGTGCGCGGCGTCCACGCGAGCGCCTTCACGAAGAAGAGCAGCTCGGCGCCGAGGTCGTCGAGGAACTTCGCCGGCCGTTCGTAGACGGCCCTCATGCTCGCCATGTCGTCAGCCCGTCTTGGGTGGGACGAGCTGGAAGTAGATCGCGCTCATCACGAAGTTGACGATGAAGAGGAGCATGAAGGTGACGACGACGGACTCGTTCACGGCGTCGCCGACACCCTTGGGGCCGCCCTTGGCGTTCATGCCCTTGTAGCAGGCGACGATCGCGGCGATCAGGCCGAAGACCAGGGCTTTGACCATGCCCTGCCACAGGTCGGGGAGCTGGGCGAGCGCGGTGAAGCTCGCCAGGTAGGAGCCCGGGGTGCCGTCCTGCAGGACGACGTTGAAGACGTAGCCACCCGCGACGCCGACGACGCTCACCAGCCCGTTGAGGAAGACGGCGACGAGCATGCACGCCAGCACCCGGGGTACGACGAGGCGCTGGATCGGGTCGATGCCCAGCACCATCATCGCGTCGAGCTCCTCGCGGATCTTGCGCGCGCCGAGGTCGGCCGCGATGGCCGAGCCGGCCGCACCCGCGATCAGCAGCGAGGTCGCGATCGGTCCCGCCTCGCGGACCACGGCGAGCACGGCGGCGGAGCCGGTGAACGACTGGGCGCCGAACTGCTTGATCAGACCGCCGACCTGCAGCGCGATCACCGCGCCGAACGGGATCGCGACCAGCGCGGTGGGGATGATCGTCACCGACGCGATGAACCACGCCTGCTGGATGAACTCCCTGGCCTGGAAGGGGCGGCGGAAGATGTTCCTGCCGACGTCGAGGCCGAAGGCGAAGAGGTTGCCGGCGGTCCCGACGGGCGCCAGGACCCGTTGGGCGGTGAGGGACGACATCGGGCTCAGCCGCCGGTCGCCATCGACATGTTCGTCGCGAAGGACCCCGACGGAGGGACGACGCCGTTGTCGCGGCACCAGCCGCCCGCCGGGCGTTGGCCGCGGCGGGGCAGGCCGTTGGACGGCTCGAGCTGGAGCGGGATCGGCGGCAGCGGTGGCATCTCCCGGCCGCGCTCCGCCTCGAGCTCGTCGGCGTCCTTCTCCTCGGACATGCCGATCGGGCCGATCGTCTGGGCGTTCAGGAACTGGCGGACGACCGGCTCCTCGGAGGACAGCAGCATCTCCCGGGGCCCGAACATCGCGAGGTGGCGGTGGTAGAGCAGCCCGATGTTGTCGGGGACGGTGCGGGCGGTGTTGATGTCGTGGGTGACGATGAGGAAGGTCGCGTCGATCTGGGCGTTGAGGTCGACGAAGAGCTGGTTGATGAACGACGTGCGCACGGGGTCGAGGCCGGAGTCCGGCTCGTCGATCAGCAGGATCTCGGGATCGAGCACGAGGGCCCGGGCAAGACCGGCGCGCTTGCGCATGCCGCCGGAGATCTCGCCGGGCAGCTTGTCCTCGGCGCCGAGCAGGCCGACGAGGTCCATCTTCTCCATGACGATGTCGCGGACCTCGGACTCGGACTTCCGGGTGTGCTCGCGCAGCGGGAACGCCACGTTGTCGTAGAGGGTCATCGAGCCGAACATCGCGCCGTCCTGGAACAGCACGCCGAACAGCTTGCGGATCTCGTAGAGATCCTTCTCGGAGCAGGTGGCGATGTCGGTGCCCTCGATCAGGATGGAGCCCTGGTCTGGCTTGATCAGGCCGATCAGGCTCTTGAGGAACACGGACTTGCCCGTGCCGGACGGGCCGAGCATCACCGATATCTCACCGGCGGGGATGGTCAGGGTCACGTTGCCCCAGATCAGCTGCTTGCCGAACGACTTGCTGAGGTTCTCGACCGCGATCTCGACACCCATGATCTGTCCCTGTCCCTCCTCGTCGCTGCGCGCCACAGCACGCTCGGACCCACTCCCCCGTCTCCCTTGTCCGGTACCAACGGCGGCTGGCCGGCAAAGTTACGCGCGAGTTTCCTTCCCCGTGTGGCACGGCCTACACCCCCGGCCTGGGCCGGATCCGCGTCCGGACCGGTCCGGAAATGCCACGAGGGGCGGCCACCCTGTCGGGTGACCGCCCCTCGTGGAGGGTGCAGCTAGGAGAGCGTCACTTGAGGGTGACGGTGGCGCCGGCGGCCTCGAGGGCCTCCTTGGCCTTGTCCGCGGCCTCCTTGTTGACCTTCTCCAGGACCGGCTTCGGGGCGCCCTCGACGAGCTCCTTGGCCTCCTTCAGGCCGAGGGAGGTCAGGGCGCGCACCTCCTTGATCACGTTGATCTTCTTGTCGCCGGCGGCGTCGAGGATGACGTCGAACTCGTCCTGGGCCGCGTCGCCGGCAGCCTCGCCGCCGGCCGCGCCGCCCGCAGCCGGGGCAGCCGCGACGGCGACCGGGGCAGCGGCGGTGACGCCGAAGGTGTCCTCGAACTGCTTCACGAACTCGCTGAGCTCGATCAGCGTCATCTCCTTGAACGCGTCGAGGAGCTCGTCGGTGCTGAGCTTCGCCATGGTGGCGCTTCCTTCCAGTCGTTGGCCCGCCGCGCTCGCGGGGGCCGGGTTTCAGGTGGTGTGTCGCCGGGGCCGATCAGGCCTCGGCGGTCTCCTCGTCAGCGGCGGCTGCACCACCCTGGAGGACTGACGGGTCCTGCTCGGCCTTCGCCTGGAGCGCACCCGCGAGGCGGGCGGCCTGGGCGATCGGCGCGTTGAGCAGGTAGACGGCCTGGCTGAGCGACGCCAGCATCGCGCCGGCCAGCTTGCCCAGGAGCACCTCACGCGACTCGAGGTCCGCCAGCTTGGCGATCTCGGACGCGTCGAGGGGCTTGCCGTCGAGGACGCCACCCTTGATGACCAGGGTGGGGTTCGCCTTGGCAAAGTCACGCAGACCCTTGGCCGCCTCGACGACGTCGCCGTTGATGAAGGCGATGGCGGTCGGGCCGGTCAGCAGGTCGTCGAAGCCTTCGATGCCGACCTCGGTGGCGGCGATCTTGGCGAGCGTGTTCTTGACCACGGCGTAGTTGGCGTTCGCACCGAGGGAGCGCCGCAGTTCCTGCAGCTGCTTCACGGTGAGACCGCGGTACTCGGTCAGCACGGCACCGGCGGAATCGTTGAACGACTCAACGATCTCCGCGACGGCCGCCTGCTTGTCTGCCCGCGCCATGGGTCTCCTTCCGGTGGTCGACCACCGGTCTCGGCCTCGGAAACGACGAACGCCCCGAGCACAGGCTCGGGGCGCGGGTCTTGCTTCTCGCTCCGTCACCTGCGCAGGTCGTCCGCTGCTGCGGAGCCTTCGATCGTGCCACGTGCGTGGCGCGACAACCGGCGGTCTCTGGTTTCGTGGAGAACACTACGGGCCGGCTCGGCGTACGGCCAAATCGAGACCGCCGAAATGACGCCGACCCGCCCGAAAGTTTCGGGCGGGTCGGCGTGAGATCGGGTCAGGCGGTGGGAGCCGCCTCGTCCTCGACCGCAACGTTGCGGGTGCGGTTGGGGTCGACCTGGACGCCGGGGCCCATCGTCGTGGAGACGGTGACCTTCCGGATGTAGCGGCCCTTCGAGCTGGCCGGCTTCAGGCGGAGCACCTCCTCCAGCGCCGCGGCGTAGTTCTCCGCGAGCTGGACCTCGGAGAACGAGGCCTTGCCGATGATGAAGTGGAGGTTCGCGTGCCGGTCGACGCGGAACTCGATCTTGCCGCCCTTGATGTCGGACACGGCCTTCGCCACGTCCGGGGTCACCGTGCCGGTCTTCGGGTTCGGCATCAGGCCACGGGGACCGAGCACACGGCCGAGGCGGCCGACCTTGCCCATCATGTCGGGGGTCGCGACGACGGCGTCGAAGTCGAGCCAGCCGCCGGAGACCCTCTCGATGAGCTCGTCGCCACCGACGACGTCGGCGCCGGCCTCACGGGCGGCCTCGGCCTTGTCGGCGTTCGCGAACACCAGGACCTTGGCGGTCTTGCCGGTGCCGTGCGGGAGGTTGACGGTGCCGCGGACCATCTGGTCGGCCTTGCGCGGGTCGACGCCCAGGCGCATGACGACGTCGACGGTCTCGTCGAACTTCTTCTTGGAGGCGGTCTTCGCGATCTTGATCGCGGCCAGCGGGGCGTGGAGCTCGTCCTTGTCGAACGTCGCGGCCGCCGCGCGGTAGGTCTTGCTGCGCTGCATGAGCTTCTCGTTTCTCTTCGGAAAAGATGTGGTTAGCGGGCCAGCGCGGCCCTCCCACCTGCCAAAAATGTGCTCAGGACTCGGTCGTGACGCCCATCGAGCGGGCGGTGCCCTCGACGATCTTCATGGCCGCGTCGATGTCGTTCGCGTTGAGGTCGGGCATCTTGGTCTGGGCGATCTCGCGCACCTGGTCCTTGGTCAGCTTGCCGACCTTGACCGAGTGCGGGGTGCCGGAACCGGACTTGAGACCGGCGGCCTTCTTGATGAGCTCCGCGGCCGGCGGGGTCTTGGTGATGAACGTGAACGAGCGGTCCTCGTAGATGGTGATCTCGACCGGGATCACGTTGCCGCGCATCGACTCGGTCTGGGCGTTGTACGCCTTGCAGAACTCCATGATGTTCACGCCGTGCGGACCGAGCGCGGTGCCGACCGGCGGGGCCGGCGTCGCGGCGCCGGCCTGGAGCTGCACCTTGACGAGTGCGGCGATCTTCTTCTTCGGAGGCATGGTGCTTCTCTCTCTGTCTCGTGGTCATGACGAGGCGTACGTCGCGCGCCTCTGCCACCTGCTGCTGCCCGTGTCACCACGGGCAACCGGACTATTGTGCTGCGCTTCAGTCGGAACGCGAAATCTTGATCCGCTGGGTTTCGAGACGTGTCAGACGCGCTGGATCTGGCTGAAGCTCAGTTCGACCGGGGTCTCGCGGCCGAAGATCTCGACGAGGGCCTTGACGCGCTGCGACTCGGCGTTGATCTCGGTGATCGTCGCGTGCAGCGTGGCGAACGGGCCGTCGACCACCATGACCGAGTCGGACACGTCGAAGTCGGCGACCTCGACGGGCTTCTTCGGCGCGGCGCCGGCGGTGGTGCTCGGGGTGCCGGCGGCAGCGGCCTCGGCCTCGGCGCGGGCGACGACGGCGGGGGCGAGCATGCTCTCGACCTCGGACATCGACAGCGGCACCGGCTGGTGGCTGTGGCCGACGAAGCCGGTCACCGACGGGGTGTGGCGGACCGCGGCCCACGACTCGTCGGTGAGGTCCATGCGGACCAGGACGTAGCCGGGGAGAACGGTGCGCTTGACCATCTTGCGCTGGCCGTTCTTGATCTCCGCCACCTCCTCGGTGGGGACCACGATCTCGTGGATGTAGTCCTCCATGTTGAGGGAGATGATGCGGTTCTCGAGGTTCGACTTCACCCGGTTCTCCATGCCGGAGTAGGTGTGCACGACGAACCAGTCGCCCGGCTTGGCCCACAGCTCGCGGCGGAACGCCTCGAGCGGGTCGTCGTCCTCGGCGTCGTCCTCGGCGTCGGGGCCCTCGTCACCCTCCGCCTCGGAGAGGTCGAGGGTGGTGCCGTCGGCGTCGCGGTCGTCGAGGCCGAGCGCCTCGTCGGAGTCCTCGTCGGTGGTCTCGGCGTCGAGGCGCGGCTCGTCCACGACCTCGGGGCCGTCGTCGGGCTCGCCGTACTGGTCCTCGAGGCTGGGTTCGACTCCGGGGCTGTCGACCCCGGGGGTCGTCTCCTCGGTCTCCACCGAGTCGTACTCCTGCTCAGACACGTACTGCTCCATCAGGTCGGGTGTTGCTGTCGTTCATCGGCCGGCCGGCCCGGTCAGGAGCCGCCGGAGAAGACTTCGAAGGCGAGCTTGCCGAAGCCCAGGTCGAGCAGCGACACGATCGTCATCATCACGATCACGAACACCATCACGACGATGAAGTAGGTGACCAGCTGCTCCTGCGTCGGGTAGACGACCTTGCGGAGCTCGGCCACCACCTGGCGGTAGAACGTGGGGATGCTGGTGCGCTTGCGGGCGTCGCCGCCCCGCTCACCGCGGACTGCCTTGCTGTCCGGCACGTCCTTGACTCCGTTCGTCGTCCGATCCGTTCGATCCGTTCCTTGCAGGGCACGAGGGACTTGAACCCCCAACCTTCGGTTTTGGAGACCGATGCTCTGCCAGTTGAGCTAGTGCCCTTCGCAGACGTCTGCGAGGGCGGAGCCCCGCAGCACCCGGCCTGCCCAGAGAATGATCCAGGGCAGGACTGAGCCTGTGGAGATCCACCAAACCGGGAGTCTACGGGGTGGGGCGATCCAGAGTCCAAACGGCTGCCGGGCCGTCCCGCGACCCACCCTACGATGGAGGACATGACCTCCGCCCCTGAGTCCTCGCCTCGTTCCCGCCGCGTGTCCCGACGGGTCGGCGCCATCGCCGAGTCCGCGACGCTGAAGGTCGATGCGAAGGCGAAGGCGCTCAAGGCGGAGGGCCGCCCGGTCATCGGGTTCGGCGCGGGCGAGCCCGACTTCGCGACGCCCGGCTACATCGTCGACGCCGCCGCCGAGGCGTGCCGCGACCCGAAGAACCACCGCTACACCCCCGCCGGCGGCCTGCCCGAGCTCAAGAAGGCGATCGTCGCGAAGACCGCCCGCGACAGCGGTCTGACCGTCGAACCGGCGCAGGTGCTGGTGACCAACGGCGGCAAGCAGGCCATCTACGAGGCGTTCGCCGCGATGCTCGACCCGGGCGACGAGGTGATCGTGCCCGCGCCGTACTGGACGACCTACCCGGAGGCCATCCAGCTCGCCGGCGGCGTGCCGGTCGAGGTGCTCGCGGACGAGACCCAGGACTACAAGGTCACCGTCGAGCAGCTCGAGGCGGCCCGCACGGACCGCACCAAGGTGCTGCTCTTCGTGTCGCCGTCGAACCCGACCGGCTCGGTCTACACCGCCGACGAGATCCGCGCGATCGGCGCCTGGGTCGAGGAGCACGAGCTGTGGGTGCTCACCGACGAGATCTACGAGCACCTCGTGTACGACGGCATCGAGACTGGCTCGCTCCCGGTGCTCTGCCCCGAGCTCGCCGACCACACCGTGGTCGTCAACGGGGTCGCCAAGACCTACGCGATGACCGGCTGGCGGGTCGGGTGGCTGATCGGCCCGACCGACATCGTCAAGGCGGCCACCAACCTGCAGTCGCACGCCACGTCCAACGTCGCCAACGTCTCCCAGCGCGCGGCGATCGCCGCGCTCGAGGGCGACCTGTCGGCCGTCGACGAGATGAAGGCGGCCTTCGACCGCCGCCGCAGGACGATCGTCGCGATGCTCAGCGAGATCGACGGCGTGGTCTGCCCGACTCCCGGCGGCGCGTTCTACGCCTACCCCTCGGTCAAGGGCCTGCTGGGCAAGGAGCACGGCGGCCGCGTCATCGACACTTCCGCCGATCTCGCCGAGTACATCCTCGACAAGGCCGAGGTCGCGGTCGTGCCGGGCGAGGCGTTCGGCTCCCCGGGCTACCTGCGCCTGTCCTACGCGCTCGGCGACGACGACCTGGTCGAGGGCGTCACCCGCCTGCAGAAGCTCTTCGCGTAGCGCCCGATACGCTCCGGGGGATGCGTGACCTCCTGGAGCTGCCGAAGGCGCACCTCCACCTGCACTTCACCGGGTCGATGCGGCACGCGACGCTGCTCGAGCTCGCCGCGCGGGACGGGATCGCGCTCCCCGACCAGCTGGTCGAGGACTGGCCGCCGAAGCTCTCCGCGGCCGACGAGAAGGGCTGGTTCCGCTTCCAGCGGCTCTACGACGTCGCACGGTCGGTGCTGCGGACGCCGGCTGACGTACGCCGTCTCGTGCGCGAGGCGGCCGAGGACGACGTCCGCGACGGCGGCCGCTGGCTGGAGATCCAGGTCGACCCCAGCGGGTACGGCGCGCGGTTCGGCGGCATCACGGCCTTCACCGACCTGGTGCTCGACGCCGTCACGGAGGCCTCCGCGACGACCGGCCTCGGCATCGCCGTGGTGATCGCGGCCAACCGCACCCGGCACCCGCTCGACGCCCGCACGCTGGCGCGACTGGCCGCCCAGTACGCCGGTCGCGGGGTCGTCGGATTCGGACTCTCCAACGACGAGCGCCGCGGCGGCACCGCCGACTTCGCACCGGCGTTCCGGATCGCCGAGCGCGCCGGGCTGACACTGGTGCCGCACGGCGGCGAGCTGCGCGGACCCGAGCACATCCGGATCTGCCTCGACGCGCTCGGTGCCGACCGGCTCGGCCACGGCGTCCGCTCGGCCGAGGACCCGGCGCTGCTCGACCGGATCGTCGAGGCCGGAGTCGCCCTCGAGGTCTGCCCGGTCTCGAACGTCGCGCTCGGCGTCTACTCCGACCTGACCTCGGTGCCGCTGCCGACGCTGCTGGCCGCGGGCGCGACGGTGGCCCTCGGCGCCGACGACCCCCTGCTCTTCGGCTCCCGCCTGGCCGGGCAGTATGCCACCATGCGCGCGGCCCACGAGCTGACCGACGACCAGCTCGCCGAGCTGGCCCGGATGTCGGTGCGGGCCTCGCGCGCGCCCGCGTCGGTGCGGTCGGCGATCCTCTCCGACATCGACGCCTGGCTGGCGAGCGAGCCTGCAAGGATGGGGCCATGACGACGGGCCCCGAGAACCCCTACGGCGAGCAGGACCCCGGCAGGCCCCCCACGCACCAGCCGTACGGTCAGCCCCACCCGCAGCCGCCGCCCAACCCCTACCAGCCCCAGCAGCAGCCCTACGGGCAGCCGCCGTACGCCCAGCAGTACGGCCAGCCCTATCCGCCGCAGCAGGCGTACGGCCACCCGGTCACCCCGCCCACCGACGGGCTCGCGATCGGCGCGATGATCACCGGCATCGCCGGGCTGGTGATGGCCTGCGCGTACGGCGTGGGCCTGCTCGCGTCGCCCGTCGCCCTGGTGCTCGGCCGCATCTCGATGAACCGGATCGACCGGTCCGGGGGGCGGCTCGGCGGCCGCGGCATGGCGCTCGCCGGCTTCATCCTCGGCATCATCGGCTCCGTCCTGCTGGTGCTCGCGATCGCCGGCCTCATCGCCCTGATCATCGTCGCGGCCAACGACGACTCCAACGGCACCTTCTCCCCCGCGATCGGCTGACGCGATGACCTACGGCACTCCTCCGCCGCACCAGCCCGGACCGCCGCCCGGGTACCCGCCGTACGGCTACGGACCACCACCCAAGCACCCGTCGGCGATGACCGCGATGGTGCTCGGCATCATCGGCCTCGCGGGCATCCTCACCTGCGGCGGCGTGACGCTCGTGCTGTCGCCGTTCGCCTGGGCGATGGGCGGACGCGCGGTCCGCGAGATCGACGCCGCCCCGCCGGGCACCTACGACGGGCGCGACCAGGCCAACGCCGGACGGATCATGGGCATCGTCGGCACGGTCCTGCTCGTCCTCGGCGTGCTCGCCGTCGCGGCGATCATCGCGATCGCGGTCGCGGTCAGCGAGTCGTCCTCGACCTACTGACCCTCAGAGCGAGCAGCCGACCAGCACCGGCTCGTTGACGAGCACGATGCCGAACTGCTCCGCGACCCCGTCGCGCACCTCGCGCGCCAGCGCCAGCAGGTCGTCGGTGGTCCCGGCACCCCGGTTGGTCAGCGCGAGCGTGTGCTTGCCCGACAGCGCGACCCGGTCGTCACCGTGGCCCTTCGCGAACCCTGACCTCTCGATCAGCCACGCGGCGCTGGTCTTGACCCGCCCGTCGGGCTGCGGCCAGGCCGGGGCACCCGGCGGGACCTCGACCGCGTCGACGACCGGGTTGGTGAAGAACGACCCCGCGCTCCACGTGTCGCGGTCGGCCGGGTCGAGCACCATGCCCTTGCCGGCGCGCAGGGCGAGCACCGCCCGTCGTACGTCGGCGAGCGGCGCGCGCCGGCCGAGCTCGACGCCCAGGGTGTTGGCGAGCTCGGCGTAGGCCACCGGCGCACCGAGGTCACCCTGGCGCAGCTGGTAGGTGACGGAGAGCACGACGTGCCGGCCCGGATCGGCCTTGAAGCGGGAGGTGCGGTAGCCGAAGCGGCAGTCGGCGTTGGCGAACGTGCGGACGCCACGCAGGGTGCGGTCCCAGACCCGAACCCTGGCGACGGTCTGGGAGACCTCCTGGCCGTAGGCGCCGACGTTCTGGATCGGCGTCGCGCCGACCGAGCCGGGGATGCCGGAGAGCGCCTCGACGCCGACCCAGCCGCGCTCGACGGCCAGCTCGACCAGCTCGTCCCAGCTCTCCCCCGCCGCGACCGTGACCGTGGCGCCGCCGCAGGACGGGCCGTCGTCGGCGTCGATCTCGGCGCCGGTGGTCGCCACCTCGACGACGGTGCCGGCGAAGCCGGCGTCGGCGACCACGAGGTTGCTGCCGCCGCCGAGCACGAGCACCGGCTCACCGGCGGTGTCGGCGTCGACGACCGCCTCGATGAGCTCGGCCTCGGTGGTCGCCCGGACCCACCGCTCGGCGGGTCCGCCGAGGCGGAGCGTGGTGTGGTCGCGGAGCAGCCGGCCGGTCAGCTCAGGCACGAAGGACGGCCTTGGGCATCCCGAGCACCTTCTGGCCACCGCAGGTGACGGTGAGGGCCACGGTGGTGAGGCCGTCGGCCTCCTTCGCCTCCCCGGCGACCTCGACCTCGACGCCGCCCTCGGCGGGCACGACGACCGGGTTGGTGAACTTGCACCCGAAGCTGACGACCTCGGCGCCCGGGAACCACGTCGAGACCGCACGCGCCGCGAGCGCCATGGTGTACATGCCGTGGGCGATCACCCCGGGCAGGCCGACGCTGGTCGCGACCGCCTCGTCCTGGTGGATCGGGTTGTGGTCGCCGCTGGCCGCGGCGTACCGCACGAGGTCGGCCCGGGTGATCGTGTAGGTCTGCGTCTCGAGCATCACGCCTCCGGACCCCGGTGGACGAGGGTGGCGGAGGTCGTGCAGACCAGGGCGCCGGAGGCGTCGGTGACCTCGCTGGTGGTGCCGATGATGTCGTTGCCGGCGATCTGGCGCAGGCTCCCGACGGTCAGCGTCGCGGTGAGGACGTCGCCGGGCACGACCGGCCGCTCGTAGGCGAACTTCTGCTCGCCGTGCACGATCCGGAAGAGGTCGATCGATTCGGCCTCGAGGAAGGCGTTCATGGCGTCGAAGGCCAGCACGATCGGGTACGTCGCGGGCGCCGGACCACCGGCGTACTCCTCGCCCGTTGCGGCGACGAAGTCGCGGACCTGCTCCTCGGTGATGGGGTGCGGCGCCGTCGGCGGGAAGGTCCGGCCGACGAGGGACTGGTCGACTGGCATGGCCTCAAAATACAGATCGACCCGCCCGAAAGTTTCGGGCGGGTCGACGACGAGACGGGTTCAGCGGGTCTCGCGGTGCGCCTGGTGCTTGCGGCAGCGCGGGCAGAACTTCGCCAGCTCGAGCCGGTCGGGGTCGTTGCGGCGGTTCTTCTTGGTGATGTAGTTCCGCTCCTTGCACTCCACGCAGGCGAGAGTGATCTTCGGGCGAACGTCGCTGCTCTTGCTGGCCACGGGAAGTCCTTCGGTCGGTACTGGGTGTCGCTGGTCTGTCTGGTAGCGGGAGCGGGACTCGAACCCGCGACACCACGATTATGAGTCGTGTGCTCTAACCGCCTGAGCTACCCCGCCACAAGGGCTCGGCAGCGCGATCCAGACTAGCCGGAACGCGCAAAAACCTCTCCCAGAGCCCCTTTACGGAATCGAACCGTAGACCTTCTCCTTACCATGGAGACGCTCTGCCGACTGAGCTAAAGGGGCAACGTCGGAGAACAATACACAGGGGTGCGCGCGAACATGAAATCGACTGGAACCCCTGTCTTCTACCGCTCGTCGGGAGCCTTTCACGACCCGTCCGGAGCGGTCGGAGAGGCCTTCGAGTCACTGTCGTCGAGCGTCGGTCCGTGGAGCCCGGACAGCCAGCACGGTGGTCCTCCGGCGGCCCTTCTCGCCCGGTCGGTCGAGCGCCTCTCCCCGGCCCGGATCGGCCGCTTCACCATGGAGCTCCTGGGGCCGGTGCCGGTCGGTCCGGTCGCCGTCACGGCGTCCGTGCTGCGACCCGGGCGGTCGGTCCAGCTGGTCGGTGCCGAGCTCCACGACGTGGCCCGCGGCCGGGTCGCCGCGTCCGCCCGGGCGTGGCTGTTCCCGGACGGCGCGGGACCCGGCGCGGCCGGGCCGCCGCCCCCGCACGGGCCGGGCGACGGCGCCGAGCGGCCGCGGCCATCCGGCTGGCACGGCGGCTACCTCGACGCGATCGAGTGGCGGTGGGTGCGGGGTGGCCTGGAGGAGCCGGGGAGCGGCGTCGTGTGGATGCGCTCCCCCGGGCTGGTCGAGGGCGAGCCGATCTCGCCGGTCCAGCGGCTGCTCGCCTGCGTCGACTCCGCGTCCGGGGTGAGCGCGGCGCTCGACGTACGCCAGTGGGGGTTCCTCAACACCGAGCTGAGCGTGCACGTGCTGCGCGAGCCGGTCGGCGAGTGGGTCTGCCTCGACGCCGAGACCACCCTCTCCGACGGCGCGACCGGCGTCGCGACCTCCGCGGTGTACGACGAGCGCGGGCTGGTCGCCCGGTCGGCTCAGGCGCTGCTCGTGGTGCCGAGGCACGGCCGGGGCGATGCCTCGGCCGGGTCGTAGGCGGGGGGCGGCAGGACTCCCGGGAGGTCGGCAGCGGCGCCGCTCGAGACTAGCGAAGCTAGAACGCCGCCGGCCCGAAGCGGCCGTAGGCGACGGTCGCGCACAGGGCGATCAGCGCCAGCGTGCGCACGACGTCGGGGAGGAACTCGCGCCGGCGGACGTGGACGACGATCGCGCCGACCGTGAGCACGGTGAGGCAGGACGCGGCGACGGGCGTCAGCATCCCGAGACCGACCAGCGGGGGCACCACCAGGCCGACGGCGCCCAGCACCTCGGCCCAACCGAGGGCGCGCAGGGCCGGCTCGGAGTAGTCCTCCGCCCAGGCCAGGCCCTGCGCCACGATCTCGTCACGGGTCCGGGTCAGCTTCAGGACGCCGGTGCCGAGGAAGAGCAGGGCGAGGAACCCCTGGAGGATCCAGAGCCAGATGTTTCCGTCCACGGCGACGACCCTAGACAGCGCCCGCCAGGCGTGCGTCGACCGCCACGGGCGCGAGCACGTGGTCGAGGGCGAGCGCGGCGCAGCCGACCACGCCGGCGCGGTCGCCGTGGGCCGCGGCGAGGAACTGCAGGTCCCGGGTGGCGAGCGGCGCCGCCAGTGCGTAGACGCTCTCGCGGACCCCGGCGACGTGGAAGTCGAACGCCGCCGCCATGTCGCCCCCGATCACCACGGCCGCCGGGTTGAGCAGGTTGATCGCGATCGCCAGCACCTCGCCCAGCGCTCGGCCCCCGTCGCGCAGCAGCCCACGCGCGGTGGGGTCGCCCTGGAGGGCGAGCGCCACGAGGTCGCGCACGTGCTCGACCTCGTGGCCGGCCTCGCGGGCGCGGGCGACCAGGGCCCAGCCGCCGGCGAGCGTCTCGAGGCAGCCGGTCGCGCCGCACCGGCACGACAGTCCCCGGGCCGCGTCGACCTTGGTGTGGCCGATCTCGCCCGCCGCCCCGAGGTGGCCGCTCAGCACCCGGCCCTCGGCGATGATCCCGAGGCCGAGGCCGGTCGAGGCCTTGACGACCAGCACGTCCTTGAGCGACGCGGACCGGCCGAGCAGCTCGGAGCGGGCAAGCACGTCGGCGTCGTTGCCCGCGAAGAGCGGCGCGGTCGCGACCTCGGCGAGGTACGGCGCGAGCTCGACGCCGTCCCAGCCCGAGACGTCCGGCGAGCCGATGCTGACGCCGCGGGCCGGGTCGAGCGTGCCGGGGAGGCTGAGGCCGATGCCCAGCACGGGCGGCTCGACACCCTCGAGCAGGCCGGCCAGCCGCTGGGCGATCTGGGGCATCAGCTCGTCGGGACCGACCCCGACCTCGTGGTCCCGGGAGTCGGAGGAGATCTCCTGCCCGTCGAGGTCGAGCACCGCGAGCTGGCTGCGCGACCGCCCGATGGCGACCGCCAGCACGACGCCGGCGTGCTGGTTGAAGACGAGGGCGCCCGGCGGGCGGCCGCCCGTGGACGCGAGCTCCTCGCCGAGGAGCAGCAGGCCGGAGGAGGTCAGCGCGCTCACGCGAGTGGTGATGGCGGTGCGCGAGAGGCCGGTCAGCGCACGCAGCTGCGAGCGGGTGCTCGCCCGGCCGGTGCGCACGAGGTCGAGCAGCTCGCCGGCGGTCGCCGGCGCTGCGCTCTCGCGGCCGTCGGTGCGGGTCGAGCCGTTGGCCGCCCGCAGGGAGGTCTGGGACACGGCGAGAGCATAACGCCGCCTACTTTGATCCTCAGAAGACGTTAGTCCTGCCCTTCGAGAGCCGAATCGGCTACGGTGATCGGCATGGATCCGAGCTCCAGCCCGCACGTGCTCCCGGCCGCGTGCGACTTCACCGTGTTCGGCGGCACCGGCGATCTCGCGCTGCGCAAGCTCCTGCCGGCGCTCTACCACCGCGACCTCGAGGGGCAGCTGCCGGCCGACCACCGGATCCTCGGCGTCTCCATGTCCGACCTCGACGACGCCGGCTGGCGCGACGCGGTCCACGCGGCGCTGACGACGTACGTCGACCCCGAGCAGCTGCTCACCCCGGCCGTCGACCGCTTCCTCGCCCGGCTCTACCACCTGCGGCTGGACGCCCGGAACGCCGAGGACTGGGACCGCTTCCACGCCCTGCTCAAGGAGCGCGCCCACCCCGAGGACGCCGTCCGGGTCTTCTACCTCGCCGTCGCGCCCCGCCTCTTCGGCTCGATCTGCCAGCGCCTCGACGAGATCGGCGTCGTCGACGAGCGCGCCCGCGTCGTGCTCGAGAAGCCGATCGGCCACGACCTCGACTCGGCCCGCGAGATCAACGACGCGGTCGGCCGGGTCTTCGACGAGTCGCAGATCTTCCGCATCGACCACTACCTCGGGAAGGAGAGCGTGCAGAACCTGCTGGTGACGCGGTTCGCCAACACGTTCCTCGAGCCGTTGTGGAACTCGCGCTGGGTCGACCACGTGCAGATCACCGTCTCCGAGACCGTGGGCGTCGGCGGCCGGGGCGAGTACTACGACCACGCGGGCGCGCTGCGCGACATGGTGCAGAACCACCTGCTGCAGCTCCTCTGCCTCGTGGCGATGGAGCCCCCGACGTACGTCGGGCGCGAGACGGTCCGCGACGAGAAGGTCAAGGTCCTCCAGGCGCTCGAGCCGATGACGCCCGAGGCGGTCGACCGCGACACGGTGCGCGGACGGTACGACGTGGGGCTCGTCGACGGCGAGGCCGTGCCGTCGTACTCGGAGGACCTGCAGGCAGGGGGGAGCCACGGCCGGTCTCGCACCGAGACCTTCGTGGCCCTGAAGACCGAGGTGCAGAACTGGCGCTGGGCCGGGGTGCCCTTCTACCTGCGCACCGGCAAGCGGATGGACCGACGGGCGTCCGAGATCGTGGTGGTCTTCAAGGAGCCGCCGCACTCGATGTTCCCGGGGGCCGAGGGCGCCACCGCGCCCAACCGGCTGCACATCCTGGTCCAGCCCGACGAGGGCATGCGCCTGCACCTCACGGCCAAGGAGCCCGGGCCCGGGGGCTACCGCCTCCGGCCGGTCTCCCTGGACCTCAGCTACGCCGCCGCGTTCGACGCGCGGCTGCCCGACGCCTACGAGCGGCTGCTCATGGACGTGATGAAGGGCAACCCCACGCTCTTCATGCGTCGCGACGAGGTCGAGGCCGCGTGGACCTGGACCGAGCCGATCCTGCGCCGCTGGGCCGCGACCGCCGAGCGCCCCAGGCGCTACCCCGCCGGCACCCCCGGACCCACCGCCGCCGCGATGCTCCTCGAGCGCGACGGCCGCACCTGGCAGGAGACCGACCAGTGACCCTCCACCCCACCGTCGCCGAGGTCACGGCGCGCCTCGTCGAGCGCAGCGCCGAGGGCCGCGCCGAGTACCTCCGCCGGATCCGCGCCGCGGCCGCCACCGGGCCGGCCCGCGGCCGACTGGCCTGCGCCAACCTCGCCCACGGCTTCGCCGCCGCCGAGCCCGAGGGCAAGCGCGCGCTGATCGGCACCGTGAAGCCCAACGTCGCGATCGTGTCGTCCTACAACGACATGCTCTCGGCGCACCAGCCCTACCGCGACTACCCGGAGACGCTGAAGAAGGCGGTCATCCGGGCGGGCGGCATCGCCCAGTTCGCGGGCGGCGTGCCGGCCATGTGCGACGGCGTCACGCAGGGCCGCGACGGCATGCAGCTGTCGCTCTACAGCCGCGAGGTGATCGCGATGGCGACCGCGATCGCGCTCTCCCACGACATGTTCGACGGCGCGCTGATGCTCGGAGTCTGCGACAAGATCACCCCGGGCCTGTTGATCGGCGCGCTCTCCTTCGGCCACCTGCCCACCGTGTTCGTCCCGGCCGGCCCGATGGCCTCCGGCCTGCCGAACTCGGAGAAGGCCAGGGTCCGCCAGCTGTACGCCGAGGGCAAGGTCGGCCGCGAGGACCTGCTCGAGGCCGAGGCCGCGTCCTACCACTCCGCCGGGACCTGCACGTTCTACGGCACCGCGAACTCCAACCAGCTGCTCATGGAGGTGCTCGGCCTGCACCTGCCGGGCTCGTCGTTCGTCAACCCAGGGACGCCGCTGCGCGACGCCCTGACGAAGGCGGCCGGCCGGCGGGTCACCGAGCTCACCCTGACCGCGCGCACCCCGATCGGCGAGATCGTCGACGAGATGGCGATCGTCAACGCCTGCGTGGCGCTGCTGGCCAGCGGCGGCTCCACCAACCACACCCTGCACCTCGTCGCGATCGCCCGGGCCGCCGGCATCTCGCTGACCTGGGACGACCTGTCGGACCTGTCGAAGGTCGTGCCGCTGGTCAGCAGGATGTACCCCAACGGCGAGGCCGACGTGAACCACTTCCACGCCGCCGGCGGGATCGCGTTCCTCGTGCACACGCTGCTGCGCGCGGGCCTGCTCCACGACGACGTGCAGACGGTCGCCGGCCACGGGCTGTGGCGCTACACCGAGGAGCCCGCGCTGCGCGCCGCCGACGACGCCAGTGACCTGACCTGGGCGGAGGGGCCGAAGCGGTCGCTCGACCTCGACGTGCTCCGCCCGGCGGACGACCCCTTCACCCCCGACGGCGGGCTGCAGCTGCTCGGCGGGCCGCTGGGGCGCGCGGTCATCAAGACCTCGGCGGTCGCGCCCGAGCACCGGCTCGTCACCGCACCGGCCCTGGTCTTCGACGACCAGCACGACTTCCTCGCGGCCTTCGACGCGGGGCAGCTGGACGGCCGCGACTTCGTGGCCGTGATCCGCTACCAGGGCCCCGCTGCCAACGGCATGCCCGAGCTGCACAAGCTCACCCCGGCGCTCGGCGTGCTGCAGGACCGCGGCCAGCGGGTCGCCATCGTCACCGACGGCCGGATGTCCGGCGCGTCGGGCAAGGTGCCGGCCGCCATCCACGTGACGCCCGAGGCCGCGCTGGGCGGAGCGCTCGCGCGCGTCGCCGACGGCGACCTGATCACGATCGACGCGAGCGCGGGCCTGCTCGACCTGCACGTCGACCACGACTCGTTCGGACGTCGCCCCATCACCGGCCGCGCCCCGCAGGGCGCGGAGTGGGCGGGCACCGGGCGCGAGCTGTTCGCCGCGTTCCGCGCCACCGTCGGGTCCGCCGACACCGGCGCCAGCGTCTTCCCGGGCGTCAGCGCCCCCGGCCAGGAGGTCCGCGTTGTCGAGTCCGTCTAGCTCGCTGCTCGACGTCGTCCCGGTCATGCCCGTCGTGGTCGTCGACGACGTCGCCCACGCCGTCCCGGTCGCCCGCGCCCTCGTGGCCGGTGGCCTGGCGGCGATCGAGCTCACCCTACGCACCCCGGCCGCCCTCGACGCGATCCGCGCGATCGCGGCCGAGGTGCCGGAGATCCTGGTCGGCGCCGGCACGATCGTCACGCCCGCCCAGGCCCGGGCGGCCGCGCAGGCCGGAGCGCAGTTCCTCGTCTCCCCCGGCGTGACCCGCGGCATCCTCCACGCGATGCGGGACACCGGACTGCCGTTCCTCCCGGGCACGGCCACCGTCTCCGAGGTGCTCGCCGCGCTCGAGGCGGGCTGCACCGAGCTGAAGTTCTTCCCGGCCGAGGCGTCGGGCGGCACGGCGTACCTCAAGGCGATCGCGTCGCCGGTGCCGACCGCCCGCTTCTGCCCGACCGGCGGGATCACGCTCGCCTCCGCGACGACCTACCTCTCACTGCCGAACGTGGGCTGTGTCGGCGGCTCCTGGCTCACCCCCGCCGACGCGCTAGCCTCCGGCGACTGGGCACGGGTGACGGGCCTCGCGGCGCAGGCGGCGGCCCTGCGCTGAGCCGTCGCCGCCGCTGGAATACTGCCGGCCATGGAGGTCGACGGTCGCGTTGTCGGGAGCCTGATCGGTCTGGTCGGCGGCGAGGTCTTCGTGCAGGCGAACGCCGCCGGTCTGCCCGGCGAGACGGCCGTGCGCGCCGCGGGCTGGGCGCTCGGGCTCGCCGTCCTCGGCTCGGTGGTCGTCCACCTCCGCTCCTCCCCGACCGCGCCGCCGCCACCTTCCCGGCAGGGGCTTCGCGTGTACGGCGTCAGCGTGATCGCCCTCGCCGTCTCGGTCCCCGTCGGCGCCGCCGCGCTCCGCGCCGTCGGCCACGACGAGCTCACCCGGGCGTGGGTGGTGCTGGTCGTCGGACTGCACCTCCTGCCGTTCGCGAGGGCCTTCGGCCAACCGTTCTTCCGGCCACTGGCGTGGAGCCTGGTCACGGTCGCGCTGGTCGGCGGGGCGGCGACCGTCGCCGGCTTCGAGGACGGTCCCGGATGGACCGGCGTGCTCGCCGGCGGTGTCCTGCTGGTCGCGGCCCTCGTGGGCCTCCGGCGGCGTGACCGCCACCTCCTCAGCCCCGGCCGCGCCTGAAGCACCCGAGCAGGTGCGGGTCGAAGATCCCGATCGCCTCCATCAGGGCATACATCGTCGTCGGCCCGACGAACGCGAAGCCGCGCTTCTTCAACCCCTTCGACAGCGCGACCGACTCGGTCGACGTGGTCGCCATCTCCGCCGTGTCGTGCCAGCCGGGCGGCTCGTCGGGGGCGAAGCCGAGCACCAGGGCCTCCAGACCACCGTCCTCGCGCAACGCGACGGTCGCCCGGGCGTTGGTGACCGCCGCCTCGACCTTCATCCGGTTGCGGACGATGCGCGAGTCCAGCATCAGCCGCTCGACGTCGGACTCGTCGAAGGCCGCGATCGCGTCGGCGTCGAAGCCGCGGAAGACCTCGCGGAACGCCTCGCGCTTGTTGAGGATCGTCGACCACGACAACCCGGACTGGAACGCCTCCAGCGTGAGTCGCTCGAGGTACGCCGCCTCGCCGCTGACCCGGCGGCCCCATTCGTGGTCGTGGTAGTCGCGCATCACGCCCGGCCCGCCCGCCCAGGGGCAGCGGCCGACTCCGTCCTCGCCGATCAGCGGTCCCATGGCGTCATCCTGACGTAGACCGCCGACAGGCGTTGAGGTGGGCGTCGAGGCGGGCGTCGAGGTGTCTCAGCGCCGCTCCTTCAGGCGGGCGTTGGGCAGCGGCGGCGCGGGGATCGGCGGGAGCTCGTCACCGACCGGCCTGCCGAACCAGCCGTCGACCATCCCCGTGTCGGTGATCTGCGCCTGCCACCGGGCGCGCCAGTCGACGACCTCCTCGTGGGTGCGGGCCACGATGTTCCACCACATCACGATCGACTCGCCGAACGGCGGCCCGCCGAGGAGCAGCAGCCGGACCGGCTCGTCGTACGACGTGAGCTCGAGCCGTGACGAGCCCGGCGGCACGAAGGCGAGGTCGCTGGACCCGGCCTCGGTCCCGGAGACGGACACCACGCCGGCGTCGACGAGCACCCCGAGCTCGTAGGCCGGGTCGACGTCGAGCTCGAGCGTCGTGCCGGCGTCGAGGAGGATCTCGGCGCCGAGGAGCGGGGTGTACGTCGTGACCGGCGAGGTGTCGCCGAGCAGCGAGCCGAGGAAGACGCGCGCCTCGTACCCGGGTCCCGTCACGGGCTTCGGCGCGTGGTGCGCGAAGCCGGGGTCGACGAACCTCGAGTCGTCGGGCAGCGCCACCCAGAGCTGGGCGCCGTGCAGCGTCGTCGTCGTCGGTGGTGAGACCTCCGAGTGGCTGATGCCGCGGCCGGCGGTCATCAGGTTCACCTCGCCGGGGCGCACCATCGCGTGGTGGCCGGCGCTGTCGCGGTGCTCGACCTCGCCGGTGAAGAGCCAGCTCACCGTCTGCAGCCCGGTGTGCGGATGGGGTGCGACCGTCATGCCGCCGCTGTCCGCGACGAGATCGGGCCCGTAGTGGTCCACGAAGCACCACGCGCCGATCAGCGACCGATGCCGCTGCGGGAGCGTACGGCGCACGCGCATCGCCCGCGGCCCGCCGAGCGGAACGTCGCGCGGCGTCATGATCTCGACGCCCGCGGCCGGGGTCGCCTCGCACTCGAGCTCCGGCGGCTTGTCCTCGAGGTTGCTCACGCGGACATTGTCGCCCAGGGAGGCGGCGCGTCCCCGGGCAGCGGTGGGAGGTCCACCGTTCCGAACACGCGAGACGTGGCTGAGCCACCGCCGTTCGCTCACCCGCCCGCGGGCCCAGGCGCAGCGGCATGGCACGCCCACGGAAACGGCACAGGAGCGGCGACAGCCCGACGTGCCCCTGTCCGTGGCGGCCGCCAGTCACTACCTTGCTGTCCATCCACCGATGACGACCACGAGGAGCACCCATGTCGACGAGCGAGCCGCCACCGCCTCCGCCGCCTCCGCCGCCTCCGCCGCCACCGACCCCGACCGGTCCGGCCGGCGGCTACAGCGCCGGCACGGCCTGGTCCTACGGCTGGGGGAGGTTCACCGCCAACCTCGGGTCGATCCTGATCGCGGTGCTCGTCCTCGTCGCCGTGCAGGTCATCGTCCAGGTGGTGTCCTATCTCGCGGGCGACGGCTACGTCCTGCGCTGGATCATCAGCCTGGCGGGCTGGGTGCTGTCGATGATCATCGGCGCCGGCCTGGTCCGCGGAGCGCTGGACATCACCGAGGGCCGGGAGCTCGACCCGAAGACGCTGCTCACCCCGAACAAGCTGGGCGAGGTCATCGTCGCCTCCCTGCTGATCAGCATCGCGACCTTCATCGGCCTGATCCTGTGCGTGATCCCCGGCCTGCTGGTCGCGTTCTTCACGTCGTTCACGCTCTACTTCCTGATGGACCGCCAGGAGTTGGGCGCGATCGACGCGATCAGGGCGAGCTTCGACTTCACCAAGCGGAACGCCGGCAACGTGATCGTCTGGTTCCTGCTCTGCCTGGCAACCTACGTGGTCGGCTTCCTGCTGTGCGGCGTCGGGCTGATCGCCGCGATCCCGGTGATCCTGATCGGGACGGCCTACACCTACAAGACGCTGAACGGACAGCCGGTCGCGGCCTGACGACGGGGGCGCTGGTGTGCCGGTTTCCGGTGCACCGGCCCCTGTGGGTGATGACCGGTCTGGGCCCGACGCCTCCTGGACTCGGCGATCGTCGGCGCCCCCGCGGCGACAGTGCGGGCGTGTCGGGGCGACGCCGACCTGCGGTCGGGCGGCGGGTTCGGGGCGGGTCGGGCGGGCGGGCCCCGCACCCGGCAGGCCCCGGACTTCTCGTGCGTTGCACGCGCTTCTCGGGTGTTGCACCACCCCAGAAGCGCGGGAATACCCGGTGCACCGGGTATTCCGCGACCGGCGCCGCACCAGCCGCGGCCGGTCAGCTGTTGGAGAACACTGCCGGGTCGTCCGGACCGCGACCCGCCCACGTCCAGGCGTACGCCGGGTCCTCGACGGCCAGGCCGCCCTCGCCGAGGTCCAGCGGGGCGAAGGTGTCGACCATGACCGCCGACTCCTCGAAGTACTCGACGCCGAGCGATGCCTCGATCGCGGCCGGCTGCGGGCCGTGGGCGTAGCCGCCCGGGTGCAAGGAGATCGACCCCAGGCCGATGCCCGAGCCCTTGCGCGCCTCGTAGTCGCCGCCGACGTAGAACATGACCTCGTCGCTGTCGACGTTGGAGTGGTAGTAGGGCACCGGGATCGAGAGCGGGTGGTAGTCGACCTTGCGCGGCAGGAAGTTGCACACGACGAAGTTGTGGCCCTCGAACACCTGGTGCACCGGCGGCGGCTGGTGCACCTTGCCGGTGATCGGCATGTAGTCCTCGATGTTGAACGTGTAGGGGTAGAGGCAGCCGTCCCAGCCGACCACGTCGAAGGGGTGGGTGGCGTAGGTGAGCCGGGTGCCGACGATGCCGGCACTGGTGCGGTGCTTGACCAGCACCGCGACGTCCGCACCCTCCTGCGTGAACGTCTGCTCGGGTCCGTGCAGGTCGCGCTCGCAGTACGGCGCGTGCTCCAGCAGCTGGCCGTAGCGTGAGAGGTAGCGCTTCGGCGGGCTGATGTGGCTGTTGGCCTCGATCGCGTAGAGCTGGCTGGGCTGGGCCGGCACCCACCGGTGCGTGGTCGCCCGCGGCACGATCACGTAGTCGCCGGCGCGGTAGCCCACCACCCCGAAGACCGTCTCGACCACGCCGGCGCCCGCCTCGACGTACACGCACTCGTCGCCGATCGCGTTGCGGTAGTAGGGAGACGCCTCGCTGCCGGTCACGACGTACGAGATCCGCACGTCGTTGTTGCCCAGCACCAGCCGCCGGTCGGTGACGGCGTCGCCGCCGGTCTCGAGGTCGTGCAGCCTGAGGTGCCGCGGCTTCAGCGGGTGGTTGGGGGTCCGCGACTGGTCGGGCAGCTCCCAGACCTCCGAGCCGACGATCGCCGACGGCACGCCGCGGTGGTAGAGCAGCGAGGAGTCGGAGGAGAAGCCCTCCTCTCCCATCAGCTCCTCGTGGTAGAGGCGACCCTCGGGGTCACGGTGCTGGGTGTGCCGCTTCGGGGGCACCTCGCCGATCCGTCGGTAGTGGGCCATGACGCTCTCCCGGGTCGTTCGTTCGATAGTCGAACGTTGTCGTTCGCTATCCGATACGTGGTTAGAGTAGCCATCGTGTCAACGCAACCCCTGTCCACCGCCTGGCGGGGCCTGGTCGACGATGCCGCCATCTTCCCCCCGGGCGATGCGCCGCTGCCGGACGCGGCCGCCGCGCACCAGCGCCGGCGGAGCGACGAGCACGCCGACCTGGTCGGCACGTTCGTCGCGCGCGACACCGACCTCCCGGCGCTGAAGAGCACCCCCCTCGCGCTCTCGGTGGTCGTGACCGGAGGCGCCGGCCAGATCGCCGGGGCGGCCGGTCTGGCCCGCAAGCTCCACATCGCCGTCGAGGGCCTCGAGATCGCGCTGCGCGACCCCGCCGACCCGGTCGGCGCCGCCCGGCGCGTCGTGGCCGCGGTCGACGCCGCCCGCGGCGAGGGCCTGCTCGACGACCACGTCCCGGTCTTCGTCGAGATCCCGGCCTCCTGCCCCGAGCCGACCTGGCTCGCCACTGCCGACGAGGTGGCCGCCGCCGAGCACCGGCTGAAGTTCCGCACCGGCGGGCTCGAGGCCTCGGCGTACCCCACCTCCGGCACCGTGGCCGCCTGGATCGATGCGGCGCTCGACCGCGAGACGGCGTTCAAGTGCACCGCCGGGTTGCACCGCGCGGTGCGCCACACCGGCGACGACGGCTTCGAGCACCAGGGCTTCCTCAACGTCCTCGTGGCCACCCGGCTGGCGTTCGACGGCAGCCCGCGGCCCGAGGTCGAGGCCGTCCTCGAGCAGCGTGAGCCGGCCGTCCTCGTCGAGGGGGCCGGCGAGATCGACCTCGCCGGCGCGCGGCGCTGGTTCACGTCGTTCGGGTCCTGCTCGGTCACCGAGCCGCTCGACGACCTGCTGGCACTGGGACTCGTGCCATGAGCACCTGGGTCCCCGGTGCCGACGAAGGCCACTTCGGCGTCGACAACCTGCCGTACGGCGTGTTCTCCCGCCCCGGCGAGGAGCCCCGCGTGGGCGTGCGGATCGGCGACTTCGTGGTCGACCTCGCGCCGATCGCCGCCGCGGAGATGCTCGACGTCCACCACGTCTTCCAGGAGCGGACGCTCAACCCCCTGATGGCCCAGGGCCGGCGGGTTCGCGAGTCCGTGCGGGCCTGGGTGACCGGCCTGCTCACCGACGACACCGAGCGCGACCTCGTCGAGCCGTCGCTGGTGCCGCTCGGCGACGTCACGCTGCACCTACCGGTCGACGTCGCCGACTACGTGGACTTCTACGCCTCCGAGCACCACGCCTCCAACGTCGGGAGGATCTTCCGCCCCGACGGCGAGGCGCTGCTGCCCAACTGGAAGCACCTCCCGGTCGGCTACCACGGCCGCGCCGGCACGGTCGTCGCGTCCGGCACGCCCGTCGTGCGGCCGAGCGGCCAGCGCCGCGGCGACGAGCGCCCATCGTTCGGACCGTCGACGCGGCTCGACATCGAGGCCGAGCTCGGCTTCGTGGTCGGCACCGGGTCCGAGCTCGGCGCGCCGGTCTCGTACGACGCGTTCGCCGACCACGTCTTCGGCGTCGTCGGGCTCAACGACTGGTCGGCGCGGGACATCCAGGCCTGGGAGTACGTGCCGCTGGGGCCGTTCCTCGGCAAGTCCTTCGCGACGTCGATCTCGCACTGGGTCACGCCCCTGGAGGCACTCGACGCGGCATGGGCCGACCTGCCCGGCCAGGACCCGGAGCCCCTCCCCTACCTGGGACCCGGCGCCACCCGCGGGCTGGACATCGACGTCGAGGTGGTCGTCAACGGCGAGATCGTCAGCCGTCCGCCGTACCGCACGATGTACTGGTCGCCGGCCCAGATGCTCGCCCACCTCACCGTCAACGGCGCTTCCCTGCGCACCGGCGACCTCTACGCCTCGGGCACCATCAGCGGACCCGAGCCCGACCAGCGCGGGTCGCTGCTGGAGATCGGGTGGGGCGACGAGACCGCGTTCCTCGCCGACGGCGACGCGGTGGTGCTGCGCTACACCGCACCGGGCACCGGCGGCGGCCGGATCGCGCTCGGCGAGGTCAGCGGACGGATCGAACCCGCCGACGGGTGACCGGCAGGAAGTGACCCGAGGTGCCGCGATCCGGCACCTGCGACGGAGGTCCGCGCACTCCTCGCCTGCCTACGTTGCCGGCGTGACCCACCACCGCGCCTTCCCCGGACCCTCCCGTCGAACGCCTGGCCCGCTGGCCGCGACGATGCTCGTCGTCGCGCTCTCCGCGCTCGGCTGCGGCACGGCCGGCCCCACGGAGCGGACGCCGGAGGGCCTCCCGCAGGTGCCGCCGGCCGGCGACCGCGGCGACCGCGGCGGCCCCTTCGACACGAGCCGACCCGAGATCGGCAACCTCGACCCGGACCTGCTCGAGGCGATCCGGGCCGCCGCACGCGATGCGCAGGACGATGGCGTGCGGATGGTGGTCACCAGCGGCTGGCGCAGCCGGGAGCACCAGCAGCGCCTGTTCGCGGAGGCCCTGAGCAAGTACGGGAGCGAGGAGGAGGCGAGCCGCTGGGTGTCCACGCCCGACACCTCGGCCCACGTCACCGGCGATGCTGTCGACATCGGCCCGACCGACGCCGACAGCTGGCTCAGCCAGCACGGCTCCGACTACGGGCTGTGCCAGGTCTTCGCCAACGAGATCTGGCACTACGAGCTCGCCACGAGCCCGGGCGGTCGGTGCCCCGAGATGTGGCCCGACAGCAGTGCTCGCCACTAGCGCCGCTCGAAGGCACCGAGGTCGACGCGGCCGGCGACCGGGCGGCGTACCTGTCGGGTCGGGTGGACGTACTCCCAGCGGGCGCGCCACCGCTTCGGCACGCTGGCGCCGCGGTCGACGGCGGGCGAGGTGCGCCGGAGCCGGAAGTCGTCGGCGGCCGGGTCGACGAAGGTCCGCCACCCCACGCGGCGGTTGGCGCGCGCCGGGATCCCGGCGAGGTTCGTGAGGTCACCGGGCCCGACCAGCAGGTTGTTGCGCAGGTGGGCGCGGCTGCTCCCGGCGAGCGCGACGAAGGTGCCCGCCGGCCGGCGGTTGACGAAGGTGTTGTTGACCACCCAGAGATCGCGCGAGTCATGGTCGAAGCCCTCGGCGCCGTAGGACACCAGCGTCGAGTTCTCCGAGCTCGGGCCCTGGATGACGACGTTGCCGGCGATCAGCGAGCGGCCGCCGTCGGGCAGGTCGATCGAGTAGCTGGCGGTGGCGCCGGCGTCCGAGATCCGGTTGCCGGTGATGGTGGTCCGGGCGGCGCGGGACTTCAGCTCGTGGCCGACCGCGGCTCCCCACAGGTAGCTGCCGCTGACGCGCAGCGAGCGCACGGCGCCGACGTAGAGGTTGTGCGTGTAGCCGTCGCCGGCGCCGTTGCGGAAGAACCGGGAGCGCCGGATCACGATGTCGCTCTCGGGATCGGCGCCCGTGAGGAGGCCGTCCTGGTTGTGGTGGAACCAGCTGCGGGTGACCGTGAGCCCGGTGCCTTCCTGGCGGATGCCGGCACCGTTGCCGTCGGCGACCGACGCGCCGCTGAACTCGAGGCGGTCGACCGTGGCGCGATCCCCGGCGATCACCCAGATCGCCTTCCCCTGGGCGCTCTCGCCGCCGGCCCGCAGATGTGCCCGACCACCGACGCCGCGCAGGGTCAGGTCGTCCTGGGTCCAGGTGGCGACGTCGCCGACGTAGGTGCCGGCCTCGATCAGCACGGTGTCGCCGTCCCGCGCCACCGACGCGGCGGCGCTGGGGGTCGCCAGCGATCGGCCCGGTCCGACCCGCCACGTCCGCGGTCCCTCCTCGGGCGGCACGGCGGTCGCGGGCAGCCCGCACCCGAGCAGGAGCACCGCACAGAGCACGGCCGCACCTCGCGCTGTCATGCGCTCACTCCCGTGAGTCGAGCTCGAGGCCGTCGAAGGCACCGGAGTCCTTCATCTGCGCCCAGATCTGCCCGCGGATCGACATCACCAGGCCCTTCGACAGATGGTCGGCGTCGTGCCAGGTCACCTCGCCGTCGACGATGGGCGCGCACAGCACCCGACCCGGGCAGTAGGCGTCGCGGATCTCGGCGCTGTGGACGTCGGGCATGGTGGTGGTGAAGAAGTCGTAGAAGCTGTCGATCGACGGCCGCGCGGTCGGCGGCACGACGGCGCAGTCGGCCTGCTGCTTCGCCACGGAGAGGCAGTCGAGCGGGTCCGGGCCGCCGACGTCGTACCCGCCGGTGCCGAAGACGCTGTGCATCAGCAGGACCCGGGCGCCGGTGTCGCGGATCTTCTCGACGGACTCCTGCGACTTGCGGAGCAGCATCTGGTCGAAGCTCTCGTCGGGGTGCTCGGCCGCGTCGTCGGCGGCGGTGTCGCGTGCCCAGTGGCCGTCGCTGCGCGCCTTGCCGACGGTCACCACGACGTCGGCATCCATCTCGGGGAGGATTTCGTCGTAGAACCGCGAGCGCATCTGCGAGCACTCGTCCTGGCGCGCCTGACCGACCCGGGTCACGCCGATGCCGTCCTGCCACGGGCAGTTGTTGAGGATGTTCGTCGACAGCCGGAAGCCCTTCTCCTCCGCCAGCCGGTGCAGCGCGGTCGCGAGCATCGCGGCATGGCTGTCGCCGATCAGCACGACCAGGGGGCCGTCGTTGTCGTCGACGACCACGCACGACGCGGGGGTGCCGTCGGAGCACTGCGGACCGATCTCGCCCTCGTCGTGCGCGAGCTCCTCGAAGTCGACGTCCTTCGGCACCGGCTCGTCGAGCTCGGCCAGCGCCGCCGCGACGTCACCGGTCCCCTTCGCACGGTCCGGTACGTCGATCGGCGCGCTCGCGCCGGGTCCGGACGCGGCCACCACCGGCTGTCGCTCGCTCTCGAGCACCACCGGCACGACGACGGCCGCGACCAGGACACTCGCGGCCAGGCCCGAGACGACCACCGGCCACGGCGTACGAGCCAGGCTGCGGCTCCGCCGGATCGGGGTCTCGAAGACCTGGAACGACAGGGCCGCCAGCCCGGTGGCGATCGCCGTCGCCATCAGTGCGAGCACCAGCGGACGGACGTCGAACAGCTGCGCGGTCACGAGGATGACCGGCCAGTGCCACAGGTAGGTGCCGTAGGAGATCTGGCCGAGGTAGCGCGGCACCGACCACGACAGCATCCTGCTGACCGACGTGAGCGGGGCCAGGCAGACGCCGCCGACGGCGGCCACCGCGGCCACGGCGCACCACAGCCCGCGGACGCTCTCGCTGACGTCGACCCACCCCGAGGCGAGCACGACGACGCCGATCACGCCGAGCGTGCCGGCGACCGCGCCCACACCCCGGCTCTCCACCATCCCGCGCCGGCCGAGCTCGCGCAGCACGATCGCCAGGACGCACCCGACCAGCGGCTGGTAGATCCGGGTCTGGGTGGCGTAGTAGGCGAAGTTGACGTCGCTCGCGGCGTGGAAGACCTGCAGCCCGACCGAGACCGCCGCCAGCGCCGCGAGCAGGACGCCGAGCCGGCGCTCGGACTGCCGTGCCTTCGTCAGCACCAGGAAGACCACGAGCGGGTAGACGATGTAGTACTGCTCCTCGATCGAGAGCGACCAGTAGTGCAGGAACGGCGAGGTCGAGACGCCGTCACCGAAGTAGTCGTTGGCGTCGGCGATGAACTGCCAGTTCGAGTAGTAGAGCAGCGCGGACCGGGCGTCGGAGACCATCGAGATCCGGCTCGCCTCGGGCGTCACCAGCACGGCCAGCACGCAGGTGACGGTGATCGCGAGCACCGCGGCCGGCAGCAGACGGCGCACCCGACGGCCGTAGAAGCTGCCGAGCGAGAACGACCCGCGGCGGTCGACCTCGCTCAGGATCACGTTGGTGACGAGGAAGCCCGAGAGCACGAAGAACAGGTCGACGCCGATGAAGCCCCCGCTGACCGACGCCATCCCGGCGTGGAAGGCGAGCACCAGCATCACGGCGACGAACCTCAGTCCGTCGAGCTGCGGCCGGTACTCCCACACGGGCAGCAACCGTAGCCGGGCACCGTGCGCGGGGCCTAAACCGGTTGAGCCGCGCCACGCTCAGCGGTTGGCTGGGCCGTGAGCGAGCGCAGCGAGCTCATCATCCAAGACAGCGCGTCATGTGCCTCATGCGCGCACGAAGCGAAGCGAGTACGCGCATGAGTCTCATCCGGGTCGGACCGGCCACCGACGCCGACCGCTACCGCGCAACCGACGACACCGTCTGGTTCCAGGAGGTGCTGCCGCAGCCGACCGAGCTCCTGCTCACCGGGCTGCCGGTCGACCAACGGTTCGCCGCCGAGATCGACGGCGCGGACGAGGCGACGTACCCCGGCGTCTACGGCGTCTTCCCGCTCCGGCTCGCCGTGCCCGGACCGGGCGGCGGGCCGAGGCAGGTGGCGTGCGCCGGCCTCACCTGGGTCGGCGTGCATCCCGACCATCGCCGCCGGGGCGTGCTCACCTCGATGCTGCGGCACCACTTCGAGCAGGTGCACGCGGAGCCGGGCACCCATGTCTCCGCGCTGCACGCGAGCGAGCCGGCGATCTACGGGCGGCACGGCTATGGCCTGGCGTCGCTGGAGCTGGTCGTGACGCTGTCCCGCGGCACCACGCTGACCGCACCCGGCCTCGACGACGCCGCCGACCCGGTGACGACCCGGATGGCGACGGTCTCCGATCGCGACGTGCCGCGGCGGATGCACGACTGCCACGTCGCGAACGCCGCGCTCGGCGAGGTCGTCGGCGCCCTCGGCTACTACGAGCGGATCTGCCTGGAGGTGCCCGAACACCAGCGTGACAAGGAGCCGTGGCGGGTGCTCTTCGCCCGGCGAGGCGGTCGCGACGTCGGGTTCGCGATGTTCCGGCGCTCCCAGAAGTGGGAGCACGCCCGTCCCGCCGGCGACCTCGAGGTCTGGGCGGTCGTCGGCGAGCCGGCCACCCGGCTGGCGCTGCTGCGCCGGCTGGTCGACTTCGACCTGGTCGGCAGCGTCAAGGTCGGCAACGTCGGGAGCGAGGACCCGCTGCTCACGTGGGCGGGCGGACCTCGTGCGACCTCCGCCGTCGAGACCTACGACAGCCTGTGGGTCCGGCTCGTCGACCTGCCCGAGGCGCTCGCCGAGCGCACGTGGAGCGCCCCCTGCGACGTCGTCGTCGACGTGGCCGACCGCTCCGCGCCCTGGAACGAGGGCCGGTGGCGGATCCACGTCGACGGGTCCGGCGCCGCCGCGGTCGAGAGGACCGACGCCGACGCCGACCTGCGGCTCCCGGTCGACGCGCTCGGCGCGGCGTACCTCGGCGGCACCAGCCTGCTCGGGTTGGCCCGGGCCGGCACCGTGGTCGAGCAGCGCTCCGGTGCCGCCCGCGAGCTGTGGCACGCGATGCGCGCCGACCTCGCACCTGCGGCGGCGGTCGGATTCTGAGAGTCTCGGCGTCAGAGGCCGGTGTCGTCGGTGGACTCGAACCCGTGCCGGAACCCCCACGCGACGGCCTGGGCACGGTTGCTGACGCCGATCTTGGCGTACGCCGTGCGGATGTAGGTCTTCACGGTGTTGATGCTGAGGTAGGCGCGCCGGGCGATCTCGTCGTTGCTGAGCCCGCGGGTGATGAACGACATCATCTCCGCCTCCCGCTGCGACAGGCCGAGGTGCTGGCCCGGCCACGTGAGGACCGGCTCCTCCTGCTGCTCGGCCGGTCGGGGATGGTCGCTGCCCTGGATGGCGATGATGGCGGCGACCAGCTCCGCGGCGCTCAGGCTCTTGGGCAGGTAGCCCACCGCGCCCAGTCGGCGTGCTGCCTCCTCGGGGTAGTCGTCCCAGCTGTAGACGACGACCTTCGCCTCCTGCTCCGCGACGATCTGCCGGAGCTTCTCGTCGTGCTCGGGAAGCCGCCCGAACGTGTCGTAGAGGATGACGTCGGGGTGGTGCTGCACGAGCTCCGGGTTGGTGGTGATGTCGACGACCTGCACCTGCCCGGGGTAGCGCGCGAGCATCTGCGCGAGGCCCAGCAGGGCGATCTCGTAGTCGTTGGACAACGCCACCCGGATCGGGCGGGTGAGGTCTTCGCGCCGCTCGGACATGACGGAACCGGTACCCGCTCGCCCTTCCGGGTGAACCTCGGGTTCCGATCAGCTCAGCGGCCTCCCCTGGATCGCGGCGTCGATCACCTCGACCGTGTGTGCCAGGCGCATCGGGCGACCCCCCTGCCTGCGGGCGGCTGCCTCGAGCGACGCGGCCACCTGCATCAGGCAGCCGGGGTTGGCGGTGACGAGCACGTCTGCGCCGGTGGCGACGATGTTCGCCGCCTTGCGCTTCCCGAGCTCGCGCGCCGGCTCGGGGTTCAGCAGGTTGTAGACGCCGGCGGAGCCGCAGCACAGCTCGGGCTCGGGGATCTCGCGCAGCTCGACGCCGGGGATCGCCTCGAGCAGCCGTCGTGGCTGCATCCGCACACCCTGGGCATGCGCGAGGTGGCACGCGTCGTGATAGGCCACGACCGCCTCGACCGGATGTCGCGGGGCGACCGGGCCGAGCTCGTCGAGGAGCTCCGCGACGTCGCGCACGCGCCCGGCGAAGATCTGCGCTCGCTGCGCGTACGCCGGGTCGTCGGCGAGCAGGTCGGCGTACTCCTTCATGGCGGAGCCGCACCCGGCGGCGTTGACGACCACCTGGTCGACACCGGCGCGGTCGAAGGTGTCGACCACCCCACGGGCGAAGGCGCGCGCCTCCTCGTCACGGCCGTTGTGCACGGAGAGCGCACCGCAGCAGCCCTGGCCGGGCGGGATGACGACGTCGCAGCCCTCGGCGGTCAGGACGCGCACCGTGGCGGCGTTCACCCCCGGGAAGAACGCACCCTGCACGCACCCCGTGAGCAGCCCGACGACCGCGCGCCGCTCGCCGCGCGCGGTCGCGCGCTCGGGCAGCGCGTCGGCGCGGCCGATCCGCGGCGCCAGCCGCTCCATCGCGGCGAGCGAGGGGGCGAGCCGGTCGAGCAGTCCGGTGCGTCGCAGCGCCCGGTCGAGACCGGTGCGCTGCGCCACCCGCAGCGGACCGCGCAGCAGCCGGAGCCGGCGGGAGTAGGGGAACGTGGCGAAGATCAGCCCGCGCAGGGCGCGCTCGCTGCGGGAACGTTCGTGCTCGTGCTCGACGAGCGCGCGGGTCTGCTCGATCAGCCGGTCGTACTGCACGCCCGACGGGCAGGCGGTCACGCAGGCCATGCAGCCCAGGCACGCATCCCAGTGCTGCGACATCGCGTCGGTGACCTGACCGGTGTCGATGCTCTGCTGCATCAGGTGGATGCGGCCGCGGGGCGAGTCCATCTCCTCGCCCCACAGGACGTAGGTCGGGCAGGTCGGCAGGCAGAAGCCGCAGTGCACGCAGTCGTCGACGAGCGCCGGGTCCGGTCCCCGCGTCCCGGTGCGATCGGCGGTCATCAGAGGCCTCCCACGAAGCGGCCCGGCGAGAGCCGGTGGTCGGGGTCGAACTGCTGCTTGACGCGGCGCATCAGGTCCAGCGCCGGGATCGGACCCCAGACGTCGACGGCCCGCTTCACCTCGGACGGCGCGTCCACCACCACGACGGTGCCCTCGTGGCGGGCGCAGACCTCCCGCAGTCGCGCGAGTGCCCCGGGGACCGCGTCGGCGTCCTCCAGCGCGGCGTACAGCACGCCTGCGCCGCTCGACCCCCGCACGTGCGCGCCGACCTCGCGCGCCACGGTGAGCACGTCACGCAGCCCGGAGAGGACACAGGTGAGCTTGAGGCCGGTCGATCCGGAGGTCCACGGGTACGACGACCAGGTCGCGGGCTCGACGTCGGCGACGGTGGCGCCGCCGAGGATCTCCTCGAGGTCGCGTACGCGGCGGGCGACGCCCTCGCTGCGACCGGCGATCTCGACGACCACGGTGCCGCCGCCCTCGGCCGGCCACTCCACCTCGACCGCCGCCGGCACGAGCTGGGAGTGCACGACGGCGTGGGTGACGTCGTGCGCCCGCTCCGCCGTGTCGACGTCGACGCCGACCCACCGGCGCGCCTCGGGCACCGGGTGGAGGCGGAAGACCGCCTCGGTGACGACGGCGAGCGTGCCGAACGAGCCGACCATGAGCTTGCCGAGGTCGTAGCCGGCGACGTTCTTGACGACGCGGCCGCCGGCCCTGGCGACCACGCCGTCCGCTCGGACGACGGTGACGCCGATCAGCAGGTCGCGGGCGGTGCCGGCGACCAGTCGTCGCGGACCGGACGCGTTGGTGGCGACCGTGCCGCCGATCGTGGCGCCCGGCACGGTCTCGTCGACGAGCAGCCGCTGCTCGGCGGCGCCGACGGTCTGCTGGAGGTCCGAGAGGCGCACGCCGGCCTGGACGTCGACGATCAGGTCGCCGGCCTGGTGGTCGAGCACTTTGCCCATGCCGCTGAGGTCGACGTGCAGGTCGGGGTCGACCGGCAGGCCCCAGCCGAGCTTGGTGCCGCGGCCGGTCGGGACGACGGTCAGCTTCCGGGCGGCGGCGTCGCGCATGACCTCGGCGACCTCGTCGGTGCTCCCCGGAGTGACCACCGGCACTCAGAACACCTCCGCCAGCCCGGCCTCCTGGGCAGGGTGGACGCCCGATCGACGCCCGGGCACCTCACCGCAGAGCCGCGGGGTCGGGAAGACCTTGCCTGGGTTGGCGATCGACTGCGGGTCGAACGCGCAGCGCACCAGCTGCATCGTGTCGAGGTCGGCCTCGTCGTACATCCGCGGCAAGTAGCGCGCCTTGTCGGCGCCGACACCGTGCTCGCCGGTGATCGAGCCGCCGTGGGCGATGCAGAGGTCGAGGATCGCGCCGCTGACCTCCTCGGCCGCGTCGCCCTCACCCTCGTGCGACTCGTCGAAGAGCACCAGCGGGTGCAGGTTGCCGTCGCCGGCGTGGAAGACGTTCGCGACCCGGACCCCGGACGAACGCGACAGCTCGGCGATCGCGGCGAGCACCTCCGGGAGGGCGGTCCGCGGGATGACACCGTCCTGGACGATGTAGTCGGGGCTGATCCGGCCCACCGCGGCGAACGCCGACTTGCGGCCCTTCCAGATCAGCGCGCGGTCGACGGCGTCGGTGGCGACGCGTTGCTCGAACGCGCCGGCCTCGCGGCACAGCCGCTCGACCTCGACGTACTCCGCCTCGACCTCGACGGCCGGCCCGTCGAGCTCGATCACCAGCACCGCGCCGGCGCCGTCGGGGTAGTGGCAGTGCACCGCCTCCTCTGCCGCCTCGATCGCGAGCGCGTCCATCATCTCGATGGCAGCCGGCACGATGCCTGCCGCGATGATCGCGGAGACCGCGGCGCCCGCGTGGTCGGTGGAGTCGAATCCCACCAGCATCGTGCGGACCTCCTCGGGCAGCCGCACCAGCCGCAACGTCACCGACGTGACGACCCCGAGCGTGCCCTCGGAGCCGATCACCGCGCCGAGCAGGTCGTAACCCGGGCTGTCGGGTGCCGCCGTCCCGATCCGCACCGTGTCGCCCTGCGCGGTGACGAAGTCTGCCGCGAGCACGTGGTTGGTCGTGAAGCCGTACTTCAGGCAGTGCGCGCCGCCGGAGTTCTCGGCCACGTTGCCGCCGATCGAGCAGATCTGCTGGCTGGAGGGATCCGGTGCGTAGTAGTAGCCGCCCGGCGTCGCCGCCTTCGTGACGTCGAGGTTGATGACCCCCGGCTCCACCACCGCGCGCTGGTCGTCGGCGCGTACGGCGCTGATCGCCCGCATCCTCGACGTCACGACCAGCACGCCTTCGGCGTGCGGAAGTGCGCCGCCGGAGAGGCCGGTCCCCGATCCGCGCGCCACGAACGGCACGCCGTGCTCGGCACACGCCCGGACGACCGCCGCGAGCTGCCCGGAGTCCTCGGGGATCACCACGAGGGCGGGCACGACGCGGTAGTGCGCCAGCCCGTCGCACTCGTAGGTGCGCAGGCGGGCGGGGTCGGTGATCACGGCGTCCGGCGGGAGCAGCGCACGGGCCCGAGCGGCGACCGGGTCGATCGCGGCTGCGGTCATGGCATCCGCTCGTAGGCCGCGATCGTGAGGAAGTCGGCGTACTCGTCGGAGAGCGCCATCTCGGTGTAGAGCGCACGGGCGTCGTCCCACCGACGGCCCGGTGCCGATCCCTGGCCGTCGCCCGTCTCCTCGCGCGCCCTGGCGAGCTCCTCGGCGATCATCGACTCGACGAGGTCGCGGGTCACAAGAGTGCCGTCGGCGAGCTCGACGTCGTTGTGCAGCCACTGCCAGACCTGGCTGCGGGAGATCTCGGCGGTGGCGGCGTCCTCCATCAGCCCGAAGATGCCGACGGCGCCGGAGCCGCGCAGCCAGGACTCGAGGTAGCGCAGCCCGACGGCGACGTTGTTGCGCAGGCCCTGCTCGGTGATCTCACCCGGGGTCGCCTTCACGTCGAGCAGGTCCGCGGCCGTGACGTGGACCTCCTCGCGGAGCCGGTCGCGCTGGTTGGGCTTGTCGCCGAGCACCTGGTCGAACGCCTCCCGGCACGCCTCGACCATGCCGGGGTGCGCGACCCACGACCCGTCGAAGCCGTCGCCGGCCTCGCGCTGCTTGTCCTCGGTGAGCTTCCGATAGGCGAAGGCGTTCTGCTCCTCGTCCTTGCTCGGGATGAACGCCGCCATCCCGCCGATCGCGTGGGCGCCGCGCTTGTGGCAGGTGCGCACGAGCAGCTCGGTGTAGGCCCGCATGAACGGCACGGTCATCGTCACCGAGTTGCGGTCCGGGAGCAGGTAGTCGCGGCCTCGGGTGCGGAAGCACTTGATGACGCTGAACATGTAGTCCCAGCGCCCGGCGTTGAGACCCGCGGAGTGCTCGCGCAGCTCGTAGAGGATCTCCTCCATCTCGAACGCCGCGGGGTAGGTCTCGATCAGCACGGTCGCGCGGATCGTACCGCGGGGGATGCCGAGATGGTCCTGGCCGATGAGGAACGCCTCGTTCCACAGCCGCGCCTCGAGGTGGGACTCCATCTTCGGCAGGTAGAAGTACGGCCCCTGCCCGCGGTCGATCTGCAGGCGGCCGCAGGCGGTCAGGTAGAGCGCGTAGTCGACCAGGCCGCCGCTGGTCGGCTCGCCGTCGACCAGCACGTGCTTCTCGGGGAGGTGCCACCCTCGCGGACGGACGACGATCGTCGCGAGCTCGCCCTCGTTGAGCGCGTAGTCCTTGCCCTCGGGGCTGGTGAAGTCGATGTCGCCGGTGATCGAGTCGCGCAGGTTGAGCTGACCACCGACGACGTTCTCCCACAGCGGCGTGTTGGCGTCCTCGTGGTCGGCGAGCCAGACCTTGGCGCCGGAGTTGAGCGCGTTGATCGTCATCTTGCGGTCGGTCGGCCCGGTGATCTCCACCCGCCGGTCGACCAGGCCGGGCGCGGGGTCGGCGACGCGCCAGCCGTCGTCCTCGCGGATCGCCCGCGTCGCCTCGAGGAAGTCGAGCGTCCCGCCGTCCGCGATCTGCCGCACCCGTTCGCCGCGCCGGGACAGCAGCTCCCGCCGGCGTCCGTCGAGCTCCCGGTGCAGCCGCGCGACCAGCTCGAGCGCCTCGCCGCTGAGGATCTCGTCGTACCGCTCGCCCCAGGGGCCCGTGATCTCCACGCCGCTCGGCAGGCTCATCGGGGTGGTCATTCCCGCACCGTAGGCGGGGTGCGGCGCCGATCGCAACGGTCGTCCTCCGGCGAGCGATCTGCTAGCGCGGGTCCTCGGACACGAGCCGGCCGAATGCCACCAGACGATCATCGGTGTGGAAGAGCTCGGCGCAGGTCACCAGCGTGATCAGCCTCCGCGAGTCGGCGACCGTGGAGACCCGCTCCCCGGTACGCGGATCGGTGGGGTCGGGCTCGACGACCCATCCGGCGTCGAGGTCGACGGTGAGCGCGTCACCGTCGGTGACGAGCTCGTAGGTGTACGTCGTGCTGCGGGTCTCGACGACCACCTCGTCACCGGCCTCGAGGTCGGGCATGCCCCGCAGCGGCTCGCCGTGGGTGATCCGGTGACCGGACAGGGCGAAGTTCCCGACCGCCCCGGGCTCGGCCGCGTCCTCGAAGATCCCGAAGCCCCGGGCGAGGGTGTCGTCGTCGGTCCCGACGTGCGCCGGCACGACGTACTCGTCGCCGAAGGCCGGGATCCGGATCAGCGCGGCCACGTCGCTCGCGCGCCCGGACGCAGAGCCCTGACCCGACTCCCACGCCTGCTCGGTCTCGCGCACGATCCGGTCCTGCTCGCGCTTGGCGACCCAGGTCGTGCCGTAGAGCTGCCAGCTGATGTAGCCGAGCACCGCGGGCCCGGCGACGACGAGCGCAATGCCGGACCAGAGCAGCGCCCGACTCCGCCCTCGACCTCCACTCACCCGGTCAGTCTGCCCGGTAGCGTGCTCCCGTGCAGTTCGGCCAGTACCCGGCGCCGGGACACGTCGTCGCGCACCTCAGCGATCCCCACCTGCTGGCCGCCGGGGCGCGCCAGTACGGCGTCGTCGACCCGGACGTGGGGCTGCAGCTCGCGCTCACTCGGATCGCGCGACTCGACCCGGCCCCGCAGGCGCTGGTCTTCACCGGCGACCTGGCCGACAGGGCCGAGCCGGAGGCGTACGCCCGGCTGCGCGAGGTCGTGGAGCCGGTGGCGGCCGAGATCGGCGCGGAGGTCGTCTGGGTGATGGGCAACCACGACGAGCGCGCGGCGTACTCGCTCGGGCTGTTCGGTACGGCGAGCGACGCGACCCAGGACCGGGTGCACGACGTCGCCGGGCTGCGCGTCGTCGCGCTCGACACGAGCGTCCCCGGCTACCACCACGGCGAGCTCCGAGACGAGCAGCTGGACTGGCTGGCCGACGTGCTCGCGACGCCGGCGCCGCACGGCACCCTCCTCGCGCTGCACCACCCCCCGATCCCGATCCCGATGATGCCGGCGGCGGAGGTCATCGAGCTCCTGGAGCAGCACCGCCTCGCGGAGGTCGTCGGGGGCACCGACGTGCGCTGCATCCTGGGTGGGCACTTCCACTACTCGACGTACTCCACCTTCGCCGGCATCCCTCTCTCCGTCGCCTCCGCGACCTGCTACACCTCCGACCCGGCACCGCTGGAGCGGTTCGTCTCCGGGGTCGACGGGCACCAGGCGATGACGATGGTGCACGTCTACGACGACCGGATCGTGCACACGGTGGTGCCGGTCGACGAGGCGACCGAGGTCAGCGGCTTCCCCTCCGACGTGCGCGCGCAGGTCGAGGCGATGACGCCCGAGGAGAGGCGCGAGCTGCTGTCGCGGAAGGACTCGCCGATCTACACCGGCGAGATCGAGGTGCCGGGGCAGGTATGAGCGAGGCACTCCTCTGGGGGCTGATCGCCGCCGGGTCGCTCCTCGTCGGCCAGCTGCTGACGACCCCGCTGGGCAGGTCGACGCGCACGGTGGGGCTGATGATGGCCTTCGGTGCGGGCACGCTGATCAGCGCGGTCGGCTACGAGCTCATCCCGGAGGAGAACCTCGAGCTCGGCTGGGAGATCGGCGCCGCGTTCCTCGTCGGCGCACTCACCTACTACGTCGGCGCGCGGCTGGTCGACCGCGGCGGCGGCTCGGGCACCGCGCTGTTCCTGGGTGCGTTGCTCGACGGGATACCGGAGTCGTTCATCCTCGGCCTCGGGCTCGCCCTCGGCGGCGAGGTCAGCGTCGCTTTCCTGGCCGCCGTGCTGCTGTCCAACATCCCCGAGGGCCTCGCCGGCACCGCCGACATGCGCGGCAGCGGTGTCGGGGAGCGCCGCATCACGCTGATGTGGGCCGCACTGACCGTGGTGTGCGGCATCGCGTCGATGGCGGGCTACCTCGTCGCCGACCAGGGCTCGCACACGGGCGAGATCGCGAGCGCCTTCGCCGGCGGCGCCGTCCTCACCATGCTCGCGGACTCGATGGTCCCGGAGTCCTACGAGCGCGCCGGCCGTGTCGCCGGCCTGCTCACCGTCCTCGGGTTCCTCGTCGCCGGCGTGCTCAGCTCCCTGCAGTAGGTCCCGGGCGGGATGACTCTCCGTGCCGACCGCCACGGTGGTTGAGGAGGTGGCCAGCAATCGTCTCGAAACCACCAGATCCTCCTCAGGCCGAGACGAACCCGGTCTCGTCGGCGCCACCGAAGTGCCCGCGGAGCACGGGTCGGACGTCTCCGCGGGTCCCGACCCACCCGACGCCGGGCTCGAGGTGGCGCAGGAGCCTCGCGGGGGCGCCACCGACCACCGTGTGGTCGGCGACCTCGCCGCGGACCACCGAACCGGCGGCGACGACGACGTTGCGGCCGATGGTGGTGCCGGGCAGCACGATCGCGCCGTGGCCGATCCACGAGCCGGATCCGATCCGGACCGGCCGATGCGCACCGAACTGCTCCCCGATCGGGAGGTCCGGGTCCTGGTAGCCGTGGCTGGCGTCGCAGACGAAGACGTCCTGGCCGAACCACACGTCGTCGCCGATCTCGATCGAGGCGTGCGCGACCAGGCTGCACCGCGCGCCGATCACGCCGCGGTCGCCGATCACGAGTCCGCGCTCGGGGATGCCCGGGTCGTCGGGTCCGTAGCCGACCGACAGCGTGACGTGGCGTCCGATCAGCGTCCCGGACCCCAGGTGGATCGACGGAGTGCCCATGAGCGTCGCCACGGGGAAGCCGATGCTGGTGCCGGCACCGAACGCGCCGAAGCCCGCCGCTGCGCGCGTCCCCGGCGTGATCTCGCCGGCGCGGTCGAGCCAGCGCCAGCCCGCCAGCACGCCGCGGTTCAGCAGCCTCTTGATGCCCATGTCCACGGACGGAGGGTAGCGTCGGCGCGTCCTGCGAGGATCCTGATGTGCCCTGCCTGATCCCCGACTTCCTCGAGCTGGTCGACCAGCTGCCGGCGGTCGGCCGGCACCGCACCGACCGCTGGACGCGCTACGACGTCGCCGGCCGCACCTTCGGCTACCTCTGGCCGGCGACCCGCACGGTCGGGCTCAAGCAGACGATCGCCGAGCAGCTGGCCCTGGTCGCGGAGCGCCCAGCCGTGTTCGAGGTGCAGTTCACCGCAGGCGCCTTCGGCTGGGTCGTGGTCCGGCTCGAAGGCGTCGAGCGCGACGAGCTCGCCGAGCTGACCTTCGAGGCCTGGCGGCTGAGCGCGCCGGTCGACCTGGTCGACGAGCGGGCCGACGTGCTGCCGACCTGACGGTCGGCCGACCCCGATTGGCAGCGCGAGGGCCGCACGGTTGGATACCTGCATGGCGAACTACGCGGACTTCCAGATCGGCCTCTACTTCGCCGGGCTGGGCGGCGAGCTGCCGGCGTACCCGCTCACCTTCGCCGGGCTCGAGGCGGCCGCGCAGGAGAAGATGGAGCACCGGCTCTGGGACTACGTCGCGGGCGGCGCGGGCGACGAGCACACCCAGCGCGCGAACGTCGAGGCCTTCGCGCGCTGGGGCATCCTCCCGCGGATGCTGGCCGGCGCGGCCGACCGCGACCTGTCCGTGGAGCTCTTCGGACACCACCTGCCGACACCGCTGCTGATGTCGCCCATCGGCGTGCTCGGGGTGATGACCGACGACGAGCACGGAGACCTCGCCGCGGCGGCCGCATCGGCGGGCTCGGGCGTCCCGATGGTGGCGTCGACGCTCATGCAGGACCCGATGGAGGACGTCGCGACCGCACTCGGCGACACCCCGGGCCTCTTCCAGCTCTACACGCCCCACGATCGCGAGGTCGCCGAGAGCTTCGTACGCCGCGCCGAGGCCGCCGGCTTCCGCGGCCTCGTGGTCACCCTCGACACGTGGACGCTGGGCTACCGTCCGCGCGACCTGCAGCACGCGACCTTCCCCCAGCTGCGCGGCTACTGCCTCGCCAACTACTTCTCCGACCCGGTCTTCCGCTCCCGCCTCGCGGTGGCGCCCGAGGAGGATCCGGGCGCCGCGACCATCCACTGGGCGATGACCTTCGGCAACCCGACCCTGACGTGGGACGACCTCGCCTGGCTGCGCGGCCTCACCGACCTGCCGCTGCTGCTCAAGGGCATCGGACACCCCGACGACGTACGTCGTGCCAGGGACGAGGGCGTCGACGGCATCTACTGCTCCAACCACGGAGGCCGACAGGCCGCGAGCGCACCGGCTCTGGACCTGCTCCCCGGGGTCGTCGACGCCGCCGACGACCTTCCGGTGATCTTCGACTCCGGCGTGCGATCCGGCGCCGACGTGGTCAAGGCGCTGGCGCTGGGCGCGACCGCGGTCGGCATCGGCCGCCCCTACGGGTACGGCGCGGTGCTCGGCGGCGCCGTCGGCATCGAGTTCGTGCTCTCCTGCCTCCTCGCCGAGGCCGACCTGACCATGGGCCTCAACGGCTACGCGAGCATCGCCGAGCTGACCCGCGACGTGCTGATGCGCTGCTGAGCGTCACGGGCCCCTGCCTCCCGCGGTCGAGATCTTCGTCGAGAACGTTCGGCCGGCGATGTCGATTTCGACCGACTCGGTTCGTGGATCAAGTGAGAGCACGAACCGGACACGGCAAGGAGGCACCGTCATGTGGGACACGCCCCAGCACAACCAGCAGCACCTGTCGCACGACCTTCCGTGCGCACTCTGCGGTCACGCGATGCATCGCTACCTGGCCTGCAGCGACACCTGCGCGTGCGTTCCGCCCGCGGCGCCGGGCACCGTCCAGCTGGCCGCGTGACCTCGGCCGACCGGGGCCGACGGCGCGTCAGCTCTCGGTGACGGAGAGGTCGCCGCTGCTCGTCGTCAGGTCGAGCCGGTGCTGCCCTGCCGGATCAGTCGCGATCGCGACGTCCTCGTCGCCCGACGACACGCTCGTGTCGACCTGGTAGGCCGTGCCGGCCGGGACCGCGACGGAGAGGTCGCCGCTCGAGGTCTCCGCGACGACGTCCTGCGGCATCGCCAGGGAGATCGTGGTGTCGCCCGAGCCGGCCTCGGCGTTCACCGCACCGACCGCCTCCTCGATCCGGATGTCGCCCGACCCCGTCTTCGCCTCGACCGGACCGCTCGCGTCGTCGATCGTCACCTCGCCCGAGCCCGCTTCCGCGACGACGCCGGCGGCGACACCGGAGATCGAGATGTCCCCGGAGCCGGTGACGACCTCGGCGCTCGCGATGTCGGACAGGCGGAAGTCGCCGGAGCCGAGCTGACCGACGACGTCGACCTCGTCCGGGACGGTGATCCGGTAGTCGATGCTGCAGTCGTCGCCGCAGTCGGCGTTCAGCTGCAGGACCGAGCCGTCGAGCTCGTCGTACCTGTCCTCGGGCCTGTCGTCGTGGTAGCGGACCTTGCGCTCGATCGTCACGACCGAGGCGGTCGCCGAGCGCTCGACGACGAGCTCGCCCGACCCGCCCGTCACCTGGATCTCGCTGACCGGGCCCGTCTCGGTCCGCTCGTCCTCGAAGGTGTCGGCGAACAGGTCGGACCCACATCCGGTCAACAACAGGGAGGAGAGGGCCAGGGCCGACATCGACAGGACCGCCACGCGCTTCGTCATGTCTCGACGCTAGGGCCGCGCCCGGGGGCGGGGCATCGGGGAGGCCCCCGGCCCCACCCCGACCCGGCACCCCGACTCCGTCCGGGCCCGTCAAGCAGCCGCGCACTCGACGGTGTCGATGTGCACTCCGGAGCTCACCCTCCCGTCGATCCGCCGAGCAGCGGCCACGCAGAACCGGACCCACATGTTGAGCTGGATCTCCTTGGCCAACCGCAGACGTTGGTAGAGCAGCCGGACCAGGGGGGTTGCCGGACGCGCCCAGACCTCGATCTCGAAGGTCACCTCGCCCGGAGCGTGGTCGCGGGCCCGGAACTCGATCTGGCCGGCCTCCAGGTGTCCTCGCAGGGTCGCCAGGCCCACATGGGTCGAGCCCACCGACACGATCCGCACCGGGCCGTTCCAGGGCCCAGGCATGTCGACCACCAGGTCGACACCGAGCTCGAGCCCGCTGGGACCGTTGGCGCCAGAGGACCTGACCCGCACCACCTCACGGGGCATGAACCTGCCCCAGTCGTCCTTGACTGCCCGCATCAGGGCCGCCGCGTCCGACTGCGCGTCCACGATGTCGATGCGGAACTTCCGATGGTAGACCGGGCCGGCCCCGCTCTCGATCGGCTGCAGACCGTGCGTGCTCACCGCCTCGTCGAGCGCGGGTGGTCGCGGGAGGGCCGGGCTGGTGCGGTGGCTGCGGTGGAGCGGCGTGGTCATCCAGACGTAGCGCCAGGTGACGAGCGACATCCCGAGCGCCCACCGCCGTACCAGAGCTGGCCGGCCCAGTCGTTGTTCCCGCACCGTCACCCGTCCTCGTGTGTGGCCCTCCCGGACGGGTACCGGTACCCACGATGCGTCCGCGACACGTCGAGGAGGATCCAGCGATGCCGGTCGACGTGCTCCGTCGCCTTGCCATCCGTGGCGACCACCTGCAGCTGCTGTCAGCCGGCTCCGCCGCGCTCAGCCTGGGCCTGTGGGTGCGGGCCAAGACCGTCGACCAGGCCGAGCGCGGCAATGCCGAGCGACGCGCGATCTTCGTGGGTCTCTGGTCGCCCACGCTCTGGCTCGTCGGTGACTCGCTTCGAGCCGACGAGTGAGCGGCGCGTTCTTCGACCGGATCGACCCGGCCGTCGGCCTGGAGTCGATCGCGTCCTCCGAGGTCAACTATGGCGGCGGCGAGGTCGACCCCGGGTCGTGGCAGCACGACGTGCTCCGCGCCGATCTGCCCTCGGAGGGGCCCGGCGAGCCGGAGCCGCGGGGCTACTGGGAGACCGCCTGCCGGCTGGTGGAGGCCTATGAGTTCGCCGACCCGCGCCTGATCCGCGCCGTCTACCGCGAGGGTTCGCCCCTGCACGGCCGGGACATGCTGCTCGAGGGCCGATACGCGTTCCAGCGCTTCTACTTCGGAGTCCGGGTCACCGACGTGATCGACGAACAGCGCGGCGACGGGCTCCGGGTGTGGGGATGGGCCTACGAGACGCTCCGCGGGCACCTCGAGCGCGGGCGGATGTCCTACGAGGTGGTCAAGCACCAGGACACCGGCGCCGTCGAGCTGGTCATCCGGGCCGTCTCGCAGGGCGCGCCGACCCTCGGCCCGTTGACCCGGCTCGGCTGGGCGACGTTCGGCACGCACGTCCAGCACCGGTTCTACCGCGCCTGCGGCGAGCGGCTGCGGATCCTGACCACGGAGCGTCACGGCCGCCCGGATCCGGTCGGCGTGCGCCGCACCGCCGACGGGCTGGTGCTCGCACCATCGGACGCGATCTCACGCTGGTGGGACCGGTTCGCGGTGCGCCGGCACGAACCCGGCTGAACTCACGTGACGGGGGTACCAGGAGGACGACCTCTTCCCGCACGTGCCCGAGGAGACGCATGAGCCTCACCAGCATGCTCGACACGACCCTGGACCGATCCGTGCTCGGCTACACCAGGATCGGCCCGTCGCTGCGCCGGCGGTCGTGGCCGAGAGACCCTGAGCCCGGCGCGATGCGTGGGCGCACCGTGCTGGTCACCGGCGCGACCTCCGGCCTGGGTGAGGAGACCGCGGCCGGACTCGCCGCGCTCGGCGCCGTCGTGCACGTCCACGGCCACGATCCGGACCATCTCGAGGACGCACTCACCCGGCTCCGTGGCCGGCTCCCGGACGGCGACTTCGTCGGCGAGCTGTGCGACCTGAGCGATCTCTCGGCGGTCCGAGCGTTCGCCGACGACCTCAGCGACCGCGTCCCGCAGCTGCATGCCCTGGTCCACAACGCCGGCACCATGTCTCCGGAGCGCCGGGAGACCGAGCAGGGACACGAGTTCACCCTCGCCACGATGGTGCTCGGTCCGCACCTGCTCACCGATCGGCTGACTGGCCCGCTCAGCGCCGGCAAGGCGATCGTGGTGTTCATGTCCTCCGGCGGGATGTACGCCGCGGGACTGAAGGCCGACGACCCGGAGTTCACCGAAGACAGCTACTCCGGCCCGAAGGCCTACGCTCGCGTCAAGCGGATGCAGGTCGTGCTCGCCGAGATGTGGGCCGAGCGACTCGAGCGCGACCACGTCCAGGTGTCCAGCATGCACCCCGGTTGGGTCGACACCCCCGGCGTCCGCGCGTACCTCCCGAAGTTCCGCGCCCTCACGCGCCCGTTCATGCGTTCGGCCGCGCAGGGCGCCGACACCATGATCTGGCTGGTGTCGACCCGACCGGAGACGGAGGGGTCGGCGAGGTTCTGGCACGACCGCAGACCACGCCCCACCAGCTACGGTCCCGCCCGCGACCGGGACCCGCACGACCGGGTCCGCCTCTGGAACTACGTCGCCGACGCCACCGACACCGGCCGCTGGCCGACAGCGCCTCGCACGGTCTGAGCGCGTCATGGGAACCCTGAGGCGTGGACTCATCGCGGGAGCGTTCGGGACGGTGTTGCTCAATGCGGCGACGTACCTGGACATGGCGCTGACCGGCAGGCCCGCGAGCATGGCGCCGGCCCGAGCCGTGGCGCGGACCGCAGGCGCCTTCGGCATCGACCTGCGCGGGGACGACGACCGGGCGGAGGCGTACGGCGCGCTGGGCGGGATCGCCACCGGACTCGGCCTCGGGGTGCTGGCGAGCCTGACCCGGTCCGCCGGCGTGCGTCTGCCCGCACCGCTCGGCGCGGCCGCGATCGGGAGCATGGCGATGGCGGCGACCGACGCGCCGATGGCCGCGGCCGGCGTCTCCGACCCGACCGAGTGGTCCGGCGCCGACTGGCTGCGCGACGCGGTCCCGCACCTGGCGTACGGCGCCGGGGTGCGCTGGGCGATGGATTGGTCGGATCGGCAGGACAGCCGCGACACCGCGTCGACGGAGGCCAGGGAGGCAACGGACGAGCACCCACCGGCACGACCGTCGCTCGTCGGGACGGTCGCGCGGTCGCTCGCGCTCGGCGTGGCCACGGGTGGCCGCAGCTCGCTGGCGTTGGGTGGGCCGGTGCTCACTGCGCGGGGCGGACGGCCCGGGTACGTGGCCGCGGGGCTGGTGACGACCGAGCTGGTCATCGACAAGGTCCCGGGCGTCTCCAGTCGGCTGCGGCCGGGTCCGCTCGCCGCCCGAATGGGCAGCGGAGCAGTCGGTGCCGCCGCACTCGCCCGCCACCGAGACGCCGCAGACGCACACGTCGCTCTCGCCGCGCTGACTGGTGGCGCAGCCGCGTTCGCCGGGTCGATCGCGGGCGCCGCCTGGCGTGACATCGCGGCCGATCGGGACTGGCCGGGCTGGCGGGCCGGCGCGGTCGAGGACGCAGTCGCCCTCGGTCTGACCGTCATTGCCTGCCGCTGAGCCCAGCCCTCGGCACATTCTTCGCGCAGGACGCTCCGAGACCCGCCGGCCGCGATGCGAGGGTCCGGCATGCGAGAAGGCCCTCGACTCGCGTCCCCGCAAGCCGAAGGCCCGTTCGTCCCGACGTGGCAGGTGCAGGATGCGAACCTGCGCAGGCGTTGGCACGCCGGCCGCACACTGGTCGGGTGGCAGTGCTCGATTCGCTCTCCCCGGCCCGGCGCCGTCTGGTGCTGGGCGTGGGCGCGCTGATCCTGGCCCTGGGCGCGGTTGTCCTCGTCGCCGTGATGGGAGGACGAGACGGACGGGTCGACCCGGTCGCACAGGATCGACCGGGCCCGGTGCTGCTTGTGCCCGGGTATGGCGGTTCGACCGGCGCCCTGCAGGTGCTCGCCGACGCGCTGGCCGATCAGGGCCACGACACCCAGGTCGTGAAGCCGGCTGGCTCCGGCACCCAGGACCTCCGCGACCAGGCGGCCGACCTTGGTGAAGCCGTCGATGCAGCCCTGGCCGAGACCGGGGCACCGTCGGTCGATCTGGTCGGCTACTCCGCCGGCGGCGTCGTGGTCAGGCTGTACGTCGCAGATCTGGACGGCGGTTCGCACGTGCGGCGGGCGGTGACCCTGGCCTCGCCGCACCACGGCACCGAGCTCGCCGCGCTGGCCAAGTCCCTCGGCGGCACCGTCTGCCCCGAGGCCTGCCAGCAGCTCGATCCCGACTCCGACCTGCTCCGGCGTCTCAACGCCGGCGACGAGACGCCACCCGGCCCGGCCTGGGTGGCGCTGTGGACCGAGGACGACGAAACCGTCGTGCCGCCCGACTCCGGCTCGCTCGAAGGCGCTCTGGACATCTCGTTGCAGGAGGTCTGTCCGGGACTCGGGGTCCGCCATCGCGACGTCCCCCGGTCGACCCCGGTCGTCGCGATCGTCGAGGCGGTCCTCGGCATCGACCAGCCCGCCGTGCCCGCGTCGCCGGCGTGCACGTCCTAGTCGGTCACGTCCTTGGTCATGAAGTTCGCCCAGGCCGCGCCGAGGAAGACCACGACGTACGCCAGCTGCAGCAGCACGCCGCGCAGGACGTCTCGCCACAGGATCGGGTCGCGGAAGAGGTCGACGAAGGCGAGCCAGTAGCGCGTCGGCAGGTAGGCCCGGAGCACGTCGGCGGCGTCGAGCGTGAGCAGGAGCGTTGACGCGACGAGCAGTGCCATCGTCCCCAGCGCCGCGCCGAGCGGCGACCGCGCGATCGTGGACAGGAACAGCCCCACCGCAGCCACGCCGAGCATGCAGAGCATGGCGTAGCCCAGGGCGAGTAAGGTCCGTCCGACCAGCTCCGGTGTCGACATCGCGCTCCCCGAGACGCTGGCTGGCCCGGTGGCGCTCACCGACTCGTTGCCGAGCAGCAGCGCACCGAGGAGGTACGCCGTGGCCGCCACGACGAGCACGGCCAGCACCACGAAGGCCATGATCGAGACGAGCTTCGCCACGAGCAGCCGGGTCCGCCCCACCGGTCTGATCAGCAGGTAGCGCAGCGTCCCCTGCTGGGCTTCCCCCGCGATCGCCTCCCCGGCCGTGATCGCGACCGCGAGCGGCAGGAAGAGCGGGAGCACGATCCCGAGCGCCGCCAGCGGGAAGAGTGTCCCGTCGGCGAGCACCGCGGAGAGGAACGCCGGCCCGGTGCCGGGACGCGGCCCGATGTCGGTGACCGCCAGCAGGACGGCGACCAGGACGGGTAAGGCATCGATCACCGCGATCGTCGTCCATGTCCGCCGGTTCCGGACCAGCTTGACCAGCTCGACCCGGATCACGGGATGCCGCCGAACCGATCACCACTGGCGGCTGCGGCCTCGAGCACCACGTCTTCCAGGCTGCGTTGCTCGGCGGCCAGTGCGGTGACCCGGACGCCGGCGCGGACCAGCCGTGCGTTGAGCCCCGCCGGGTCGCTCTCGCGGACGAGCAGCCGCGTGGCGTCGTACTCCTCGACGACTCCGTCGAGCAGCGTTCGCACCAGATCGACGTCGGGCGTGCGCACCTCGACCCGTCCGGTCGCGCGGCGCAGGTCGGCCAGCTCGGCCTGGAGGACGAGCCGGCCCCGCTCGAGCACGCCGACCCGGCTGCACATCTGCTCGATCTCCGTGAGGAGATGGCTCGAGAGGAAGACGGTCGTCCCGGTGCGGTTGAGGTCGAGCAGCAGCTTCCGGATCTCCTGGATGCCCTGCGGGTCGAGCCCGTTGGTCGGCTCGTCGAGCACCAGCAGCCGGGGCCGGCGCAGCAGGGCGCCGGCCAGGCCGAGCCGTTGCCGCATGCCGAGGGAGTACGCGCGGACGGGTCGGTCGTCGACCGCGAGCAGACCGACCCGCTCCAGGGCCTCCGCGATCCGGCTCTTGCGGTCCGCGCGCTGCCCGCCCGGCCCGGCCGCGTCGATGAGGGCGAGGTTGCGGCGCCCGGACAGGTGCGGGTACGCCGCCGAGCCCTCGACCATCGCACCCACCCTCGGCAGCACGTCCCGCCAGTTCGACGGCATCGGCTGCCCCAGCACCTCCATCTGTCCCGACGTGGCCAGCACCAGGCCGAGCAGCATCCGGACCGTCGTGGTCTTGCCGGAGCCGTTGGCGCCGAGGAACCCGTACACGTCACCCTCGCGCACGTCGAGGTCGACCGAATCCACCGCCGTGATCCGTCCGAATCGCTTGGTCAGGCCCGCGGTGGCGATCACCGACTCACGGGTCATCGGTCCCCCAGGAAGACGGAGTCGGCGAGCACGTCGTCGGCGGCCCGATCGAGGGCCTCGCGAGTGAGCGTTCCGGCCAGCAGCCATCCGCCCTCACCGGCCGCGCCGGTGAGCACCACCCCGAGCGGGCCCACCGAGACCGCGGTGCGCTCCGCCGACCGATCGACGCCGGCGGTCTGCGCCAGCTGCTCGCGCAGTGGGTCGGCCTCCCGGTCGCGGATCGGGATGGCGATCATCTCGGTCATGCCGCGGCCGTAGACGCCGACCGCCTGGTCGGACGAAGCCGCCCTTTCCAACCCCGCGACACGGTCAGGCGGGCGCACCGATGCGTACTGGTTGGCGGCGTCCGCGATGTCGAGCACGTCGTCGAAGCCGACCTCCACCCCCGGCGGCGGCTCGAAGGAGACCTCGTCGGTGCTGGGCCGAGCGGAGGAGAACTCCCGGAACTGGCTGGTGAACGCGGGCGAGTCCGCGCCGTCGGCGTGCACCTCGACACGCAGCGGTACGCCGGAGCCGGGATCGAGCCACACGTCGGCGTGGTCGATGCTCGACAGGTCGGACGGCGGCACCAGCCGCAACCCCGGCGCGCTCACACCGGCCGTCCGCTTCGCCGGGATCCGCTCGACGTCGTCGACATCCACCCCCCGGAGAAGCCGCGCGGCCAGCACCGGGGGCACGAGGTCGGCGGTGCGGGGCAGCCGGATCGCGGGGTCGCGGCTGAGCGTCGCGTCGAAGCGCTCATAGTCCCACCGCAGCGTGGTGTCGCCGCGGTGGATCAAGTCGGTCTCGCCCGCCAGCAGCAGCTGGGCGACGCGCCAGTGCTGGCCGTCGTGCCACCAGGCCCGCATCGTGGTGCGCTCGCCGAACAACGCGCCCACGTCGCTGAACCCGTCCGTGTCGGGCAGCTGGAGAGCGCCCTCGGTCTCGATGTACCCGGACCACGAGTGGTCCTCGGCCCCGCGCACCTGCCTGAGCAGTTCGGCCGCGCCGACGTCGCTCTCGGCGGCCGGCAGCCGGTGCACGCCGGCGATCGCCGCCACCAGCAGCAGCGTGCCAGCGACGACGACGCTCCAGCGGCGCACTGCGGTCACTTCCCGACAGTACGTCGCAGGTCAGGCACGTCGAGGGTTCAGCCGGTGAGGGTTCTCTCATCTTCGCGGGCAGCCCACCAGGCGACGAGCAGCGCAGCCACCAGGGCGCCCGACGTGCCGAGGACCTGGTCGCCGAGCGTGTCGCGATAGGCGCCGTCGGCCTCCTTGCCGTGTCGGATGAACAGCCAGTACTCCCCCAGTTCCCATGCCAGCGCGAGGATCGCCCCGGTGCCGGCGACCACGGGCACCAGCACCCATCGGGGCCGCACGTGAGGCTCCAGCAGCAGTGCCAGGCCCGCCCCGAGCAGGGCCCAGTGCGCGACGTGGCTGACGTCGTCCCACCAGCCGACCTCGCGGAAGAGGTCGAGCCAGTTGGCGGTGGTGTCGCTGAGGAAGGGCAGCATGAGCAGGGTGAACGCCACGCACGGCACGGTCGCGGTGCGGTCGCGCCGACCCGTGGTCAGCCACCAGACCGCAGGCGGCAGCAGCATCAGCGTCGGGTAGACCACCAACCTGACGCCCCACCCCTTGCCGGCGAACTGGTCGGCCGGCGCAACCGCCGCGACCACCAGCTCGACGACAGTGACCACGAGGACGAGCCCGGGCAGCACCACTCCGACCCGCCGTACACGGCTCATCTCTCCATGATGCGACCTTGCCCTCGATCGCTCGGACACCAGGCCTGCGCCGACACGACAACGCCGCGAACTTCCGCGCGAACTCGTCACAGACGGTCACCAACGATCGTTGTGAGCTGGCATCGGTCGTACAACCAGGGAGTAGGTTCCGCGGTTCGTAGGGACTCCGTTGGTCTTCCGCCTCGACTGCGGCTGATGACTCACGTCTCGGAGTCCATAGCCCCGGCGCCGGATCGCCGCGCCGTCGGTGCTGCCGCCGCGGTCGCGCGCTGCCTGGTCGAGGTCGGGTTGCCACGAAGATGGTGGCAAATCATGCCTGCGACATGCACGTCGTTGTGCGTCTGTCGTACCCGATGCGACCGGTTCATGCGGGGTGCTTCGGGAGAGATGAGCCACGCCCGGATGAGCCATCCGCAGGCCGGTGCCGCCGCGAACCCCTCGTGTCAGAAGGAAAGTCCCAACGGAGTCTCGACAGGGTTCCACCGAAGGATGTGTCGCAGATGCGCACCACCCAGATGTCCAGGAAGTTCACCGCGAAGCGCGGTGTCGCCGCTCTCGCGCTGACTGCTCTCGTCGCCACCCCGCTGGCGGCGTGCAGCTCCGACAGCGACTCCGCGGGGTCCTCGGGCTCGCCGAGCAACGGCTCCTCACAGAGCGCGCCGGAGCCAGTCGCCGCGATCGAGGCGCTGACCGGACGGACCACCGAGATCGCGCTCGACGAGGGTTTCACCGATGCCCTGACCCAGCTCAAGCTCACGCCCGGCGTCGTCGGTGACGCCAAGCTCAACGGTGGTTCATTGGTCTTCCCCATCACCGGCGGCAACGTGACCGTCTTCAAGCCCGGCGAGGTCTCGCCGTACGTCATCGGTCAGATCCAGCACGAGGGCTCCGGTCTGTCGCTGACCGCTGGGAAGACGAAGGTCGAGCTGACGAACTTCAACGTCGATCCCGGCGTGTCGCGCGTGTACGGCGACGTGAGCGTGAACGGCAAGACCGCTGCCACGAGCGCGTTCCTCTTTCAGCTCGACGGCCGCAGCCTCGAGCCGCTGAAGACCGAGGGAGGCACCGCCATCCTGCAGGGCACCAAGGTCGAGATCTCCGAGGTCGCCGCACCGCTGCTCAACGACACCTTCAAGACCGACGCGGTCAAGCCCGGCCTGCTGGTCGGTATCGCGAAGATCACCGTCAACACCAAGTAGCCATCCCCGTGGGGCGACGCCCCGGGTGCCTGGTCTGGCCACCCGGGGCGTTCGGCTGTCCGGACGCATCAACCCGACCTGGTCGGGGTAACTCGTATATCACCCGCTCAAGTCGAACGGGACACGAGGAGACAGCGGGTGTCGCCATGGAGTGGCTGAACAAGCTTGTCGGAGCAGAGCGCTTCCGTAGCTGCGGCGCCGGTTGCGGGACCCGGGTCCGGCTCGACCACACCAGCACGGCGCGCGACTCCGCCCCCGCGGGTCCATGGTTCTGCCACGACGCCGACTGTCGCGCCCGCCGAGACGAGTTGCCCACACCGACGGACGGTGAGTTCGCCGAGGCGCTGCACTCGGTCGCACACGAGGTCGTCGCGTCGGGGCTCGCGGACGGCCTCGACCTCGCATCCGGGCGTCGCACCCGGTACTTCACAGCTGCTGGCGACGACATCGTGCTCGACAACGCCCTCGTCCGACAGATCCGCAGCACTCTCCGCGACACCCCGCCTGCCTGTCCGCCGACGTGGGTCGCACGAGCGACGACACTGCAGGAAATCCCCTGACTCTCAGGCCAGGTCGACGTGCTTGTGACGGGCGGATCCTCGGCGACCGGTCGCCGCAGCAGATCCGCGCTGCCGCAGGGTCACTCGGCCCAGAATGACGTGCGTGTCGCTGAACCCGATCGGGGTAGCCAGTGACGGGATGGTCGTTGTCGGCGCTGGTGGACAGCCGTTTCGTCACTGGCTATCCCGTGCTGGCGTGTGCTGCACTCCGCGGCGAATCCCGTAAGACGCGAATCGCCGGTGGATGGGCTGTCACACGATCCAGGCTTGGCCGAGAACGCCGCACCGATGGTCCCGAAATGGCCCCGCGCCTACGAGGCCAGCAACCGGTCGAGCATCCGGGACAGTGGCGCGGCACGAGTGATCGCGACCTCCCAGACGAGCTCATCATCGATGACGGCGTAGCCGTGGACCAGGACATTGCGGAAGGCGACAACCCTCGGGAGATCGGGGATGCCGGCCGCGGTCTCGGGGTCCACGCGGCTGAGTCGGTTCAGCGCGTCCCCGACGATCTGGAACTGCCGCTCGACCGCGGAGCGCAACATCGGGTCGGACTGGTAGATCTCCCAACTGCGCCGGTCGACGAACTCCAGCACCAGGGCGAGCGCGCTGCGAGCGTCCCACAGCAGCGCGCGGGCATCAGGATGCATACAACTCCTGACCGGTCCGAGCCACCGAGTCGGCGAAGTACGGGTTGCGCAACGCCGCCGGGGCCACCAGATCGACCGGACGTCCCAACAATGCCTCCAACGACTCCTTGAGGCCGAAGTAGGCATCGAATCGACTCTCGACGGAGTCGGCGAACTCGACCAGGAAGTCGACGTCACTGGCGGTCTCGTCAAATGCTTCCGTCACGGCCGACCCGAACACCACCATGCGGCTGACGCCGAACCGGCGACACAGCTCACCGATCGCCTCACGATCCAGCACCAACGGACCGGACATTGCTTCGCTCCTTCACACCGACAGCGACGCTTGAAGTGACGTCTGAAGTGTCCCATGCGAGACGCCTGGAGGCGTGTCGGCAAGGCCGCGATGACGGCACACCCCCAGGGCGTCAACTCTTGGGTGGCGGGCTGGTCTTCTGTCGGCATGGCACACCCAACTCGCTGTGTACGCCCAGGTCAGACGTCTGAGCACCCTCGGGGCCACAGGACGTCGGGGCCACTTCGACACGTATTCGGCACAGCCAGACCCATGACAACGACCCCGGGCAGCGTATTCGCGGGTCAGCTCTGCGCACAGAGATCAACAGGGCCCCTGACCCGCGTTTCCGCAGGTCAAGGGCCCTTCTTCGGGTGGTGGCAGGTGCAGGATTCGAACCTGCGTAGGCGTAAGCCGACGGATTTACAGTCCGCTCCCATTGGCCGCTCGGGCAACCTGCCTCGGGGGCAACCGAGCGGGCCCGTTTGGCCCGCCGGCAGCAAGGCGAAACAATAGCGCAGGCACATCAGCGTCACGAAACCGGCGAACCCGCCGGCTCGAGAGGGAGAAGACATGGCCGACTCGTCGTTCGACATCGTCAGCAAGATCGATCGCCAGGAGGTCGACAACGCGCTCGGCCAGACCGCACGCGAGATCGCCACGCGGTTCGACTTCAAGGGCACCGGCGCGACGATCGAATGGCAGGGTGAGCACGCCATCGAGATCTCGGCCTCGGCCGACGACCGGGCGAGCGCCGTCCTCGACGTCTTCAAGTCCAAGCTCGTCAAGCGCGACGTGAGCCTGAAGGTGCTCGACGCCTCGGAGCCGCGCCAGAGCGGCCAGCAGAGCAAGATCTCGATCGCGCTCAAGGAGGGCATCTCCTCCGAGGACGCCAAGAAGGTCTCGAAGCTGATCCGCGACGAGGGCCCCAAGGGCGTCAAGGCGCAGATCCAGGGCGACGAGCTGCGGGTGTCGTCGAAGAAGCGCGACGACCTGCAGGCCGTGATCGCGCTGGTCAAGGCGCAGGACTACGACTTCGCGGTGCAGTTCACCAACTACCGCTGACGTCCGCCCGCGTCACCCCACGGCGGCCTCCATCGGCGGCACGGTGGTGGCGCCCGAGGCCGGGGTCACCCAGACCCGGGCGCCGGGCTCGATGCCGAGCTGGCGGGCATGGGCCCGGGTGAGGACGACGAGGACGTCCTCACCGTCGTCGGTGAGCACGTTGACGCGCACCTCGAACCCGACTCGCAGGACCCGCGCGACCGTGCCCTCGGCGGCACCGGCGAGCTGGGGGGTCGCCGAGATGTGCACGTCGTGGGGCCGGAGCAGTACGCCGCCGAGCGTGGTGACCTCGCCGAGGAAGCTCATCACGAAGTCGTTGGCGGGCTCGTCGTACAGCTGGTCGGGCGTGCCGACCTGCTCGACCCGGCCGTCGTTGATCACCACGATCTCGTCGGCGACCTCCATCGCCTCCTCCTGGTCGTGGGTGACGAAGACGGTGGTGACGTGCACCTCGTCGTGCAGCCGGCGCAGCCAGTCGCGCAGCTCCTTGCGGACCTTGGCGTCGAGCGCGCCGAACGGCTCGTCGAGCAGCAGCACCTTGGGCTCCACGGCGAGCGCCCGGGCCAGGGCCATGCGCTGCCGCTGGCCGCCGGAGAGCTGCGACGGCAGCCGGTGCGAGAACTGCGAGAGGTGCACCAGGCGCAGCAGCTCGTCGACCCGGGCGGCGATCTCCGCCTTCGGCTTCCTGCGGATCTCGAGGCCGAAGGCGACGTTCTTCGCGACGGTCATGTGCTTGAAGACGGCGTAGTGCTGGAAGACGAAGCCGACGTTGCGCTTCTGGGCCGGCAGCCTCGTCGCGTCCACCCCCTCGATCGTGACCCGTCCGGCGTCGGCGGCCTCGAGGCCGGCGATCACGCGCAGCAGCGTGGACTTGCCGCCACCGGAGGGCCCGAGGAGGGCCGTCAGCTGGCCGGTCGGCAGGGACACGGAGACGTCGTCGAGCGCGACGAAGTCGCCGAACTTCTTGGTGATACCTGAGACGTCGATGCTCATGGCTGATCAGTTCCTTGCTGTGCAGTGCACACGGGGGTCGGTGGGTCACTGGTGCTTGGGCCGCAGCAGGGCCACGACGACGAGACAGGCGATGCTGACCAGGATCAGCAGGAACGACGTGGCGTACGCCGTCCCCTGCTGGAAGTTCTGGTACTTCGCCTCGACCATGAGCGTCGCGGTCTGGGTGCTGCCGGTGACGTTGCCGGAGACGATCTTCACGGCCCCGAACTCGCCGAGGGACCGGGCGAGGCTCAGCACCACGCCGTAGATCACGGCCCACTTGATGCTGGGCAGGGTGATCCGCCAGAAGGTCTGGCGGGCGTTCGCCCCCAGGCTGCGGGCGGCCTGCTCCTGGTCGTCGCCGACCTCGGTCAACGTCGGGACGACCTCGCGGATGACCAGCGGCAGGGCCACGAAGCAGGTGGCCATGACCATGCCCGGCGTGCTGAAGATGATCTGGAAGCCGTTGTCCTCCAGCGACGGGCCGAACCAGCCGTTGCGGCCGTTGTAGACGAGCAGCAGCGCGAGGCCGACCACGACCGGCGACACCGAGAGCGGCAGGTCGATCAACGCCGAGAGCAGGCGCTTGCCGGGGAACTCGTAGCGGACGAGCAGGACCGAGATCGTCACGCCGAAGAGCGTGTTGATCACGACCGCCCAGCAGGCGACGACCAGCGTCAGCTCCAGCGCGTTGACGACGTTCGGGTCGTCGAAGGTCGCGAGGAGGTTGTCGAGACCGTCGGCGAACGTCTGGCGTACGACGAGCGCCACCGGCCAGGCGACCAGGAAGAAGACGTAGCCGGTCGCCGCCAGACGCAGCAACCAGCGAACTGGAGTGGAGACCTCAACCACGACGCGACACCCGCCTCTGCACGATGTCGAGCACGACGATGACGAGCAGCGCCACCGCCAGCATGATGGTTGCGAGCGCGGCCGCGGACGCCGTGCTGCCGTTCTCGATGAACGACAGGACGCGCACCGAGACCACCTCGGTCTGGAACGGCAGGTTGCCGCTCAGCAGCACCAGGGAGCCGTACTCCGAGATCGCGCGTGCGAACGACAGCGCCGCACCCGCGGCGATCGCCGGGGTCAGGCTGGGCAGCACGATGCGCCGGACGATCGTCGTCCGGCTCGCGCCCAGCGAGGCCGCGGCCTCCTCGACGTCCGCGTCGATCTCCTCCAGCACGGGCTGGACGGTCCGCACGACGAACGGGAGCGTCACGAACGCCAGCGCCAGGAAGACCGCCCGCTCCGTGTTGGCCCAGTGGACGCCGATCGGGCTCTCGGGGCCGTAGAGCGCGAGCAGCACCAGCCCGGCGACGATCGTGGGCAGCGCGAACGGGACGTCGATGATGACGTCGAGGATCGCCTTGCCGGGGAAGCGGTCGCGGACCAGCACCCACGCGATCATCGTGCCCATCACGACGTTGACCGCGGTCACGAGCAACGCCTGGCCGACGGTCAGCTTGATCGCCGCCCAGGTCTGCGGGTTCTGGAGCGTGTCGACGTACTGGCTCCAGCCGTTCTCGCTCGCGGTGGCGACGATCGCGGCCAGCGGGATCAGCACGAGGACGCTGAACCAGACCATGGTGATGCCCAGGCCCAGCGCAGCACCCCTGGTGAGCGTGTTCTTCGGAGTGGCACGGCGGGCGCGCCGCGGCCGGCGTCCCTCCTGGGACGCCGGCCCGGCCGCCTCGGTCGTGACCCCGGCGAGGGCTGAGGTCACTCCTCACCGACCTTGCCGGTCTCCTGCTGAAGCTCGGTGATGATGCCCAGCGGGTTGCCGTCCTCGCCGTCGCCGAAGAACTTGCCCGCGGCCTCGCCCCAGCCGCCGAAGTCGTCGTCGAGGGTGAAGAGCTGGTCGGGGGCCGGGAACGGGTCGCTCGGGTCGTTCGCGCCGTCGACCTCGGGGATGTCGACGTCGTCGATCACCGGGCGGAAGCCGGACCTGGCGTAGTCGGCCTGCGCCTCCGGGGAGGTCATGAACTCGAGGAACGCCTGCGCGGTCGCTCCCGCGTCGACGGTGACGGCGGCCGGGTTCTGGATCAGCAGCGTGTCCGGCGGCACGACGTAGTCGACCTCCTGGCCGCTCTGCTTGGCGAGGATCGCCTCGTTCTCGTAGGAGAGCAGCACGTCGCCGTTGCCCTGGGTGAACGCCGTGGTCGCGTCGCGACCGCTGCTGGGCAGCGCGATGGTGTTGCCGAGGAGCTTGGTCATGAACGACCTCGCCTCGTCCTCGGAGCCGCCGTTGCCGGTGACGTGCGCCCAGGCGCCGAGGATGTTCCAGCGGGCCGACCCGGAGGAGCCCGGGTTGGGCGTGATGATCTCGACGCCCGGCTTCACGAGGTCGTCCCAGGTCTGGATGTCGTCCGGGTTGCCCTCGCGGACCACGAAGACGACGACGGACGACGTGGCGATGCCGGAGGTGTCGTTGTCCTTCCAGTCCTCGGCGACGAGGCCCTCGTCGACCAGGCGGGTGACGTCGGTCTCGAGCGAGTAGTGCACCACGTCGGCGTCGGCGCCGGCGACGACCGCGCGGCTCTGGTCGCCGGACGCGCCGTACGACGTCCGGAAGTCGACGCCGTCACCGTCGTCGGTGCCCTGGAAGTCGGCGAACACCGGCTCGTTGGCGGCCTCCATGACGGAGAAGGCGTTGATGTCCAGGGTCTCGCCGCTGTCGCTGCCGTCTGCGGAGGAGCAGCCGGTCAAGGCCAGCACCCCGGCGAACGCGGCCGCCGCAACCTTGATCGTTGTCTTCATCGGTCCTCTTCCCTACCGCCCCACGACGGGGCGCTTCTCGTACTTATCGAGCAGATAACTCGACTTTAGGCGATTAGTGTCCAATGCCCGCCAGTCGAACGGGTGTGTCGCGACTCACGCAGCCCCCGGGCGCCCACGTGCAGAGACGAGTTCGGACCGCCAGCACGGGCGTCTATCGTGGGAAGTCGGGACGCGGTGAGCGCGAAACTGGAACACGTTCCAGCCTGTCCGTACCGCGAGTACGATCGAGTGGACCGCCCGCCCGCCACGGGGCGTGGGCTGGCGGCCGTGAGCACGCAATCCGAGGGAAGTGGGCGCGGCCCGTGTCAAACAAGCAGGTCAAGCAGCTCGACCGGGTGATCATCCGGTTCGCGGGCGACTCCGGTGACGGCATGCAGCTGACCGGCGACCGGTTCACCCAGGAGTCGGCGGTCTTCGGCAACGACCTGGTGACGCTGCCGAACTTCCCGGCCGAGATCCGGGCGCCGCAGGGCACGCTCCCCGGGGTGTCGTCGTTCCAGGTCCACTTCGCCGACCACGACATCCTCACGGCGGGCGACGCGCCCGACGTGCTGGTCGCGATGAACCCGGCCGCCCTCAAGGCCAACCTCGGCGACCTGCCCAAGGGCGCGACGATCATCCTCGACACCCACGACTTCACCGCCCGCAACCTGACCAAGGCCGGGTACGACGCGAACCCGCTCGACCTGCTCGGCGATGCCAACGACCCGCTGGGCGAGTTCTCGGTGCAGCCGGTCGACCTGACCGGCATGACGGTCGAGGCGGTCAAGGAGTTCGGGCTCTCGCGCAAGGACGCCGCGCGTGCGAAGAACATGTTCGCGCTCGGCCTGCTCTCGTGGATGTACGGCCGTCCCACAGACCCGACGGTCGCCTTCCTGGAGAAGCGGTTCGCGAAGGTCGCCGACATCCGCGACGCCAACATCACGGCGTTCAAGGCCGGCTGGAACTTCGGCGAGACCACCGAGGCGTTCGTCGTCCAGTACGAGATCAAGCCGGCGCCGATGGAGCCCGGCACCTACCGCAACATCACCGGCAACCTGGCGCTGGCCTACGGCCTCATCGCAGGGGGCGTGCAGTCGGGGCTTCCGGTCTTCCTCGGCTCCTACCCGATCACCCCGGCCTCCGACATCCTCCACGAGCTCAGCAAGCACAAGGCCTTCGGCGTCACCACCCTGCAGGCCGAGGACGAGATCGCCGGCATCGGCTCGGCGATCGGCGCGTCGTTCGCCGGCTCGCTCGGCGTGACCACGACCTCCGGCCCCGGCATCGCGCTGAAGTCCGAGGCGATCGGACTGGCGGTGATGACCGAGCTCCCGCTCGTCGTGATCGACGTCCAGCGCGGCGGCCCGTCCACCGGCCTGCCGACCAAGACCGAGCAGGCCGACCTGCTGCAGGCGATGTACGGCCGCAACGGCGAGGCGCCGGTGCCGATCGTCGCGCCCCAGTCGCCCGGTGACTGCTTCGACGCCGCCCTGGAGGCGGTCCGGATCGCGATCACCTACCGCACGCCGGTGATGCTGCTCTCCGACGGATACCTCGCCAACGGCTCCGAGCCGTGGCGGATCCCCGAGATCGACGACCTCCCGACGATCGACCCGGCCTTCGCGACCGTGCACAACAAGACGGTCCCCGGCAAGAGGGCCAAGGACGGCACCGAGGCTCCCGAGACGACGGAGTTCTGGCCCTACCTGCGTGACGAGGAGACGCTCGCCCGCCCGTGGGCGATCCCCGGCACGCCCGGGCTCGAGCACCGCATCGGCGGCATCGAGAAGGCCGACGGCACCGGCAACATCTCCTACGACCCGGCCAACCACGACCTCATGGTCCGCACCCGTCAGGCCAAGGTCGACCGGATCGCGGAGTCCCTGCCGCCGCTGGAGGTCGACGACCCCTCGGCCAAGGATGGGCAGGGTGCGAAGGTGCTGGTGATCGGCTGGGGCTCGACGTACGGTCCGATCGGCGCCGGTGTGCGCCGCGTGCGCAAGGCCGGCTACCAGGTCGCACAGGTGCACCTGCGTCACCTCAACCCGTTCCCGAAGGACCTCGGCGAGATCCTCCAGCGGTACGACAAGGTGCTCGTGCCCGAGATGAACCTCGGCCAGCTGAGCATGCTGCTCCGCGGCAAGTACCTCGTCGACGCCATCGGCTACAACCACGTCCGTGGACTTCCCCTCAAGGCGGCCGAGCTCGCCGAGGCCATCGGCGGCCTCGTCGCCGACGCCGAGGGCATCGAGGTCAACCTGCACACCGCCGAGGAGGCGATCCATTGACCACCACCTCAACTGCCACGGAGCTTCCCTTCCCGGGTCTTCGGTCCGGCGTCGAGGGCGTCCCGACGACCGACCAGCCGCAGACGGGCAAGGACTTCACCAGCGACCAGGAGGTGCGCTGGTGCCCCGGCTGCGGTGACTACGCCGTGCTCAAGGCCGTGCAGGGCTTCCTGCCCGACCTCGGCCTGCGCCGCGAGAACATCGTCTTCGTCTCCGGCATCGGCTGCTCGTCGCGGTTCCCCTACTACCTCGACACCTACGGCATGCACTCGATCCACGGCCGCGCACCGTCGATCGCGACCGGCATCGCCACGGCCCGCGAGGACCTGTCGGTGTGGGTCGTCACCGGAGACGGCGACGCGCTCTCCATCGGCGGCAACCACCTCATCCACGCGCTGCGCCGCAACGTGAACATGACGATCCTGCTCTTCAACAACCGGATCTACGGACTCACCAAGGGCCAGTACTCCCCCACCTCCGAGGCCGGCAAGATCACCAAGTCGACCCCGATGGGCTCGCTCGACCACCCGTTCAACCCGGTGTCGCTCGCCCTCGGCGCGGAGGGCTCGTTCGTCGCCCGCACGATCGACTCCGACCGCAAGCACCTCACCTCGGTGCTCTCGGCCGCCGCCGCCCACCGCGGCACGTCGTTCGTGGAGATCTACCAGAACTGCCCGATCTTCAACGACGGCGCCTTCGACGCGATCAAGAACGCCGACACCAAGGCCGACGCGATCATCCCGCTGCGCCACGGCGAGCCGATCCGCTTCGGCGCTCCCGACGACTCGGGGCAGGGATCCCGCGGCCTGGTCCGAGACAGCGAGACGGGCGGCGTGAAGATCGTCGAGGTCGGCTCCGCCCCGGGCCAGGTGGGCGAGGACGCGCTGCTCGTGCACGACGCGCACAACCCCGACCCGAGCACGGCGTTCGCGATCTCCCGCCTCACCGACTCGGGCTACCTCAACCAGTCTCCGATCGGCATCTTCCGCCAGGTCGCGCGGCCGACGTACGACGACGGCGCCCGCGGCCAGATCTCCTCGGCCCGCGAAGCGGCGCCCGGCGACCCGACCGAGCGTCTCGCCGCCCTGATCGGCGGCGGCGACACCTGGACGATCGTCTAGCGGAGCCGTAGACACTCAGCAGGTCCCCGCCCGGGAGCGGGGACCTGCTGAGTGTGTGCATCTGCCGCACGTGGGGTACCCGGTCCTCCGGTGGCCAAACCACGCCCTATCCTGAGCGCGTGCCAGACGCCCGCCGCGGTTTCCTCCTCGGCGTCGCCGCCTACGTCATGTGGGGACTCTTCCCGCTCTACTGGCCGCTCCTGGAGCCCGCGGGCGCCTTCGAGATCCTCGCCCACCGGGTGCTGTGGTCGTGCCTCACGATGGTCGTGCTGGTCCTCCTCCTGCGGCGCGCCTCCCGGCTGGCGAGGATCTGGCGCGACCGACGGGTCCGGTTGCTGCTCACGGTGGCCGCGGTCGTGATCAGCGTGAACTGGGCGACCTACATCTGGGGCGTCAACAACGGCCGCGTCGTCGAGACGTCGCTCGGCTACTTCATCAACCCGCTCGTCACGGTGCTGATGGGCGTGCTGATCCTGCACGAGCGGTTGCGGCCGCTGCAGTGGGTCGCGCTGGGCATCGCGACCGGCGCGGTCGTGGTGCTGACCCTCGACTACGGCCGGCTCCCGTACGTCGCGCTGGTGCTGGCCCTGTCGTTCGGCAGCTACGGGCTGTGCAAGAAGACCGCCAACGTCGGCGCGACCGAGAGCCTCACCTTCGAGACCGCCGTGATCGCACCCTTCGCCCTGGCCTACGTGCTGTGGCTCGGTGCGACCGGCGCCTCCAACTTCGGCAACCACGGCGCCGGGCACACGCTGCTCTTCCTCACGACCGGCGTCGTCACCGCGATCCCGCTGATCTGCTTCGGCGCCGCCGCGACCCGGGTCTCGATGGTGACGCTCGGGCTGCTGCAGTACCTCGCCCCGATCCTGCAGTTCGCCCTCGGCGTCTTCTGGTACCACGAGGACATGCCCGCGGGTCGCTGGATCGGCTTCGTGCTCGTCTGGATCGCGTTGGTGATGTTCACCGTCGAGGCGGTCAACCACCGTCGCCGGCAGCTGCGCCTCGCGGTCGAGGCAACCACCGCCGCCTGACGTCGAGTCGGGACTTTCGGACGCTCGAGTCGGGAGTTCTGGACACGCGGAGGCCCGGCAGCGCGCGTCAACCGCCGGAACTCCCGATTGAACCGTCAAGACTCCCGATTGAACTGTCCGGAAGTCCCGACTCAACCGCTATGCGGAGCGGGTGGCGACGATGTCGGCGAACGCCTCGAGGGCGGCGCGGACCGGGCCCTCGGGTACGGCGGCGAGCCGGGCCTTGGCGCGGGCGGCCTCGGCGACGACGTACGCGCGCGCCTCGGCCAACGCGGGATGCTTGCGCAGCAGGTCGAGGACCTCGGCGTGCCGATCGTCGTCGGCCAGGTCGCCGTCGAGCAGCTCGTGGAGGCGTGCGTCGGCGGGGTCGGTGGAGGCGCGCGCCATCAGCACCGGCAGGGTCGGGACGCCCTCGCGCAGGTCGGTGCCCGGCGTCTTGCCGGACTCCCCCGAGTCGGAGGCGATGTCGAGGATGTCGTCGGAGAGCTGGAACGCCGAGCCGACGATCTCGCCGTACGCCGTGAGCGCCTCCTCGACCTCGCGGCTGGCCCCACCGAAGCGGGCGCCGTAGCGGGCCGAGGTCGCGATGAGCGAGCCGGTCTTGCCGGCGACGACCTCGAGGTAGTGCTCCAGCGGGTCCTCTCCCGGGCCGGGCGAGACCGTCTCCAGGATCTGTCCCTCGACGAGCCGGGTGAACGTCTGGGCCTGGATCCGGACCGCGTCGGGACCGAGCTCGGCGGTGAGCTCGGAGGACTTCGAGAAGAGGAAGTCGCCGGTGAGGATCGCGACGTGGTTGCCCCAGCGCGAGTGCGCCGTCGCGGCGCCGCGACGCAGGTCTGCCTCGTCCATGACGTCGTCGTGGTAGAGCGAGGCGAGGTGGGTCAGCTCGACCACGCACGCCGCGGTGATGACCTCGTCGGAGCCGGGCCGATCGCCCGCCTCGGCCGCGAGCAGCACCAGCAGCGGCCGGAACCGCTTGCCGCCCGCCTCCATCAGGTGACTCGCCATCTCGGTGACGAAGTCGGCGCGGCTGCGGACGTGTCCGGACAGTGCCTCCTCGACGATGCCCAGGCGCTCACGAAGCCTCGTGGCCAGGGCCTCGTCACCGACGGGGAGAGCGAGAGCCGCGGATCCTGTCGTCACCTGAGGAATTGTCCAGCATGGTCGGCGAGCGTGAGAACCGGGCCGGGCACGACGCCGAGCACCAGCGTCGCCGCGACGCCGACCGCGATGGTCAGCGACGTGAGCAGCGACGGCCGGGTGACGCTCGCGACCTCGCCGTGGTCGGGGCCGGAGTCGACGAAGAACATCAGCACGATGACCCGGACGTAGAAGAAGACCGCGACGATGCTGCACAGGATCGCGGCGATCACCACCGGCCAGGCGCCGGCCGACAGCGCCGCCGTGAACACGGCCCACTTGCCGACGAAGCCGGCGGTCAGCGGGATGCCGGCCATGGACAGCAGGAAGAACGCGAAGGTGCCGGCGACCAGCGGCGACCGGCGTCCGAGGCCCTGCCAGCGGACGAACGTCGAGGCCTCGCCCGAGGAGTCGCGGACCAGCGTCACGACCGCGAACGCGCCGATCAGCGCGAAGGCGTACGTCGTCAGGTAGAAGAGCACCGCCTGGGTCGAGGTGATCTCGCCCTCCGAGAGGTCGGCGGCCTGCTGGACGCCGAGCACGCCGGTCAACAGGAAGCCGGTGTGGGCGACCGAGGAGTAGGCGAGCATCCGCTTCATGTCGGTCTGCACGACGGCGAGCACCGCGCCCACGACCATCGTCAGGATCGCCACCACCCACAGCATCGGCTGCCACGTCCACCGGTCGGCGCCGAGCGCGACGTAGAAGACGCGCAGGATCGCGCCGAACGCCGCGATCTTGGTCGCGGCCGACATGAACGCCGTGACCGGCGTGGGGGCTCCCTGGTAGACGTCGGGCGTCCACGAGTGGAACGGCACCGCGCCGACCTTGAAGAGCAGGCCGACCGACAGCATGCCCACGCCGATCAGCAGCAGCGTCTGGTTGCCGAGGTCGTTGCGGACCGCCTCGTTGATGTCGGCGAACACCATGGAGCCGGCGAAGCCGTAGATCAGCGCCACGCCGTACAAGAAGAAGCCGGACGAGAAGGCGCCGAGCATGAAGTACTTGAGCGCGGCCTCCTGGCTGAGCAGCCGGCGCCGACGGGCGAGTCCGCAGAGCAGGTAGAGCGGGAGCGAGAGCACCTCGAGCGCCACGAAGAGCGTCAGCAGGTCGTTGGACGCCGGGAAGAGCAGCATGCCGGCGACCGCGAACATGAGCAGCGGGTAGACCTCGGTGTGCTCGAGGCCACGCGTCGACGCCTGACGCTCGGCGTCGGTGCCGGGCAGCGCGGCGGCCTGGCCGGCGAACGCCGAGACACCGCCCTCGAGCCGGCGCTCCGCGAAGAGCAGCACACCGCCGAGGGCGCAGATCAGGATCAGTCCCCAGACGAAGACGGCGGGCCCGTCCACGACGACCGTGCCCTCGACGTCGATCGCACCGCGCGCCGCGCCGTCACCGTGCACCTCCAGGTCACGGGCGACCAGGATCGTGCCGACCAGGGCGGCCACGAGGCCGGCGGCGGCGAGCACCGTCTGGACGAGGAAGCGCCGTGCGCGCGGGACGAACGCCTCGATCACCACTCCGGCGCAGGCCACGCCGAAGACGACGAGCAGCGGCCAGATGTCGGCGTACTCGATGGTGGGCTTGGTGAAGTCCATCAGTGAGCACCTTCCTCGGCCACGGGCACGGTCGGCTGGTCGTCGGAGACACCGACGTGCTCGAGCAGCGACTCGACAGTCGGGTTGACGGCGTCGAGCATCGGCATCGGGTAGAAGCCGAAGAGCACGAGGGCGGCCATCAGCGGTACGACGGCGACGAGCTCGCGTCGCCCGAGGTCACGCATGCCCTCGTCGGCGGGCACGGGCGGGCCGGTCATCGTGCGCTGGTAGAGCCAGAGCACGTAGATCGCGGCCAGCACGATGCCGGTGACCGAGACGACGCCGACCCACCAGTGGTAGTCGAAGGCCGCGATCATCACCAGGATCTCGGAGACGAACTGGCTCAGACCCGGCAGGCCGAGCGTGGCCAGGCCGGCGACGAGGAAGAGCCCGGCGAGCACCGGCGCCCGCGACTCGACGCCGGTGATCTCGCTGATCAGCGAGGTGCCCTTGCGCCGGATCAGGTAGCCCGCCAGCAGGAACAATGCGGCGGTGGCGACCCCGTGGTTGACCATGTAGAGGATCGCGCCCGAGCCGCCCTGCGTGGTCAGCGCGAAGATGCCGAGCGTGATGAAACCGAAGTGGCTCAGCGACGTGAGGCCGATGAGCCGCAGGATGTCGTCCTGGCCGATCGCGAGGAAGGCGCCGTACACGATCGAGATCAGCGCGAGCGTGATGACCACCGGCGTCGCCCACTCCGAGGCGCCCGGGAACATGCCGAGGCAGAAGCGCAGCATCCCGAAGGTGCCGATCTTGTCGAGGATGCACACCAGCAGCACGCTCGTGCCGGGCGTCGCGTGCTCGGTGGTGTCGGCGAGCCAGGTGTGCAGCGGGAAGAGCGGCGCCTTCACGACGAAGGCGATCATGAAGCCGACGAAGAGCCAGCGCTCCCAGGTCGTGCTCATGTCGAGCTGCTGCAGGTCGGAGAGCAGGTACGACGGCGAGCCGGCGTCGGCCGAGACGACGTAGAGCCCGATCACCGCGGCGAGCAGCACGAGGCCGCCGCCGAGCTGGTACATCAGGAACTTCAGCGCGGCGAAGGCGCGGCCCTCGCGGCCGAAGCCGCCGATGAGGAAGTACGCCGGGATCAGCGTGGCCTCGAAGACGACGTAGAAGAGGAAGACGTCGGTGGCCGCGAAGACGCAGAGCGAGAACGCCTCGAGCGCCAGCGCCCACGCGAAGAACGCCGCGGCGTTGCGGCCGTCGGCCTCGTGCCACGACGCCACGAACACGACGGGGACCAGCCCGACCGTCAGCAGGATCATCAGCAGGCCGAGTCCGTCGACGCCGAGGGCGTAGTGGACGCCGAACGCCTCGATCCACGTGTGGGTCTCGGTGAGCTGCATGCCGTCGCCGGCGTCGTACTGCGTGGCGATGACGACGCCCACCGCCGCGGTCACGAGCGCGAACGCCAGCGCGACCTGCTTGGGCAGCGGTGTGGTGCGCGACGCCTTCGGCAGGACCGCCGTGACCAGCGCGCCGACGAGGGGCACGGCGATCAGGACGGTGAGCCAGGGAAGATCGTTCATGCGGGGTCCTCGCGGAATCGTGGGCTGGAGGAGCGCAGCGTCGGGGTCCCCGCGGGCTTGTGGCGGAGGAGCGAAGCGGGGGAGCCACAAGGTCGTGGGGTGAAGCGTTGCGGGGGAAGCCCGCGATTTCGTGGGGTGCTCATACCGCATTCACCGCCAGGAGCGCCAGGGCGACCAGCAGGGCGCCGCCGAGGATGGACAGGGCGTAGGAGCGGACGAAGCCGTTCTGGACGCGTCGGCCGACCTGCGCGGCCACGCCGATGGTGACCGGCCCGCCGGTCAGCACGCCGTCGACGACGTACTTGTCGGTCGTCAGCAGTGCTGAGGTGAGGTGCCTGCCGGGGTTGACCACCAGGGTGTCGTTGATGACGTTGCCGTAGACCTCCTCGCGACCCGCGCGGGTCACGAACGAGACCTCCTGGGGCGCCACCCGCGGCACCTCGCGCTTGCCGACGAGGAACCAGGCGAGCGCGACACCGATGGCCACCACGCAGACCGCGATCACGGTGACCGCGATCGCCGGGAGCGGCGGGTCCTCGTGCGGCGCGACGCCGGTCACCGGGGACAGGAAGTCGACGATCCAGTCGCCGGCGAGCATCACCCCGCCGAGCACCGACAGCGCCGCGAGGACGATCAGCGGGATCGTCATCACCGACGGCGACTCGTGCGGGTGGACGTCCCTCTCCCAGCGCTTCTCGCCGAAGAACGTCATCAGCATCAGCCGGGTCATGTAGAAGCCGGTGATGCCGGCGCCGAGCAGCGCGCACAGACCGACGATCCAGTTGTCGGCCAGCGCGGTCTCGATGATCTTGTCCTTCGACCAGAAGCCGGAGAAGCCGGGGAAGCCGATGATCGCGAGATAGCCCATCGCGAACGTCAGGTAGGTGACCGGCATCGCCTTGCGCACCGCGCCGTAGTGGCGCATGTCCACGTCGTCGTTCATGCCGTGCATCACCGAGCCGGCGCCGAGGAACATGTTGGCCTTGAAGAAGCCGTGGGTCAGGAGGTGGAAGATCGCGAAGGCGTAGCCCGCGACGCCCAGGCCGGCGCCGAGCATCATGTAGCCGATCTGGCTCATCGTGGAGCCGGCGAGCGCCTTCTTGATGTCGTCCTTCGCGCACCCGATCCACGCACCCCACAGGAGCGAGATCACCGCGACGATCACCACGACCGTCTGCGCGTCGGGCGCGAGCTCGAAGACGAAGTTGGAGCGGACGACCAGGTAGACGCCGGCCGTCACCATCGTGGCCGCGTGGATGAGCGCCGACACCGGCGTCGGACCCTCCATCGCGTCGAGGAGCCACGCCTGGAGCGGGAACTGAGCCGACTTGCCGCAGGCGCCCAGCAGGAGGAGCAGCCCCAGGATCGTCATCGTGGTCTGCGACGCCTCGCCGGCGCCGGCACTGATCACGGCGAAGCTGGTCGACCCGAAGGTGATGAAGAACAGCATGATCGCCAGCGACATGCCCATGTCGCCGACGCGGTTGATCACAAAGGCCTTCTTCGCGGCGGCGGCCGCCGACGGCTTGTGCTGCCAGAAGCCGATGAGCAGGTACGACGCGAGGCCGACGCCCTCCCAGCCGAGGAACAGGCCGAGGTAGTTCTCGGAGAGCACCAGCATCAGCATCGCGGCCACGAACAGGTTGAGGTACCCGAAGAACCGGCGCCGACGCGGGTCGTGGGCCATGTAGCCGATCGAGTAGACGTGGATCAGCGACCCCACGCCGGTGATCAGCAGCAGGAACAGCGCGGAGAGCGGGTCGTAGAGCAGGTCCATGCCGACGTCGAGATGGCCGGTCTGGAACCACGTGTAGAGCTCCTGGACCACCTGGCGGTCGTCCTCCTCGCGGCCCAGCAGCGAGACGAACATCGCCAGCGAGAGCGCGAACGAGCCGATCGGCAGCGCGGCGCCGAGCAGATGCCCCCACCGGTCGGTGTACTTGCCGCCGATCAGCAGGATCGCTGCGCCCGCCAGGGGCAGCGCGACCACCAGCCACAGCAGGGAGAACACCCCGTCGGCGGAGCTCGGGTCGACGACCGGGATTCCCCCGCCTTCGTGGAACGCGTACATCAGATCCGCACTCCTAGTACTTGAGCAGGCTGGCGTCGTCGACCGAGGCCGAGCGACGGGTCCGGAAGATGGTCATGATGATCGCGAGCCCGACCACGACCTCGGCGGCGGCGACGACCATGACGAAGAACGCCGCGATCTGGCCGTCGAGGTTGCCGTGCTGCTTCGCGAACGCGACCAGCGCGAGGTTGGACGCGTTGAGCATCAGCTCGACGCTCATGAAGACCACGATCGCGTTGCGTCGCGTCAGCACGCCCACGCAGCCGATGGTGAACAGGATCCCGGAGAGCACGACGTACGGCGTGACGTCGTCCATCAGTGCTCACCTCCCGTGGCGGGTGCTTCCTCGGTGGTCGACGCCGGTGGGGCCGCGTCGCGACCCGCGTGCGGCGCCCAGCCGATCTGGTGCTCGATCTCCTCGATGTCGTCGGCCAGCGCCGGGGCGGACCGCACCGTGCCCCGGGCGGCGAGCACCCTCGAGACCGAGGACTCCGCGGCCGTGCCGTCGGGGAGCAGCGCGGGGGTGTCGACCGCGTTGTGGCGGGCGTAGACACCCGGAGGCGGCAGCGGACCCAGGTGGGCACCCTTCTCGGCGTAGTCCTGCATCCGCTGGGCGGCGCGCTCCGGCTGACCGGCCTTCGGCGTGAGCCGCTCGCGGTGGGCGAGCACCATCGCGCCGACCGCCGCCGTGATGAGCAGCGCGCTCGTGGTCTCGAACGCGAACACGTAGCGGGAGAAGAGGATGTTGGCGAGCGCCTGGATGTTGCCCGGCGCGTTCGCGTCGTCGAGCCCGACGGCGGTCCCGAGCGTGATCTGTCCGAGGCCGGTCACCAGCAGAACGCCGAGGCCGACGCCGCCGGCGATCGCGAACGCCCGCTGACCGCGGATGGTCTCGACGACCGAGTCGGACGCGTCGACGCCGACCAACATCAGCACGAACAGGAACAGCATCAGGATCGCGCCGGTGTAGACGATGATCTGCACCGCGAAGAGGAACGGCGCCTCGAGCGCGAGGTAGAGCACCGCGAGCGACATCATCACGACCGCGAGCAGCAGCGCCGCGTGGACGGCCTTGCGGACGAAGAGGATGCCGAGGGCGGCGATCACCATGATCGGCGCGAGGATCCAGAAGGCCACCATCAGGAGTCACCCTCCTTTGCGGAGGCGCCGTACTCGCCGCGGTAGTAGGAGCCCTCGTCGTCGCCGAGCCGCATGGGGTGCGGCGGCTGCTCCATGCCGGGCAGGAGCGGGGCGAGGAGGTCGGACTTCTCATAGATCAGGTCGGCACGCGTCGTGTCCGCCAGCTCGTACTCGTTGGTCATCGTGAGCGCGCGGGTCGGGCAGGCCTCGATGCACAGGCCGCAGAGGATGCAGCGCAGGTAGTTGATCTGGTAGACGCGGCCGTACCGCTCACCGGGGCTGTAGCGCCCCTCGCCGTCGGCGTCGTCGGTGTTGGTCGCACCCTCGACGTAGATCGCGTCCGCCGGGCACGCCCAGGCGCAGAGCTCGCAGCCGATGCACTTCTCGAGCCCGTCGGGCCAGCGGTTGAGCTGGTGCCGCCCGTGGAAGCGGGGCGCGGTCGGCTGCTTCTCGAAGGGGTACTGCTCGGTGACGACCTTCTTGAACATGGTCCGGAAGGTCACCCCGAACCCGGCGACCGGGTCCCAGAACTGCTCCTTCATCGACCTGGACTGTGACTTCGGCTGGGCCATCAGGCCTCACCTCCGGTGACGGTGGAGCTCGAGGTGCGGAACGTGAGCGGCTGCGCGGCCCCGCGCACGGCGCCGCCGGTGGGCATGGGCGGCACCGGGAACCCGGTCGGGAGCGGCTCCGGCTCGGCCGCCTCCTCCTGCTGCTCGCCCTCGCCGACGAAGAACATGACGAGGAACAGCACTGCGAGGACGCCGATGCCGATGAGGATCCACTGTCGGTCGATGCCGCCCTCGAGCGAGATCGCGCGGATCGTGGAGACGGCGACGATCCACAGCAGCGACACCGGGATCAGCCGCTTCCAGCCGAACGCCATGAACTGGTCGTAGCGCAGCCGCGGCAGCGTGCCGCGCAGCCAGATGAAGACGAAGATGAAGAACAGGACCTTGCCGAAGAACCACAGCACCGGCCAGTAGCCCTCGTTGGCACCGGCCCAGACGTGGTCGATCCAGAACGGCGCGTGCCAGCCGCCGAGGAACAGCGTGGTCGCCAGCGCGGACACCGTGGCCATGTTGATGTACTCGGCCAGGAAGAACAGCGCGAACTTCAGCGAGCTGTACTCGGTGTGGAAGCCGCCGACCAGCTCGCCCTCGGCCTCCGGGAGGTCGAACGGGGCGCGGTTGGTCTCGCCGACCATCGAGATCAGGTAGATCACGAACGACGGGGCGAGGATCAGGCCGAACCACAGGTCGTCCTGGGCGGCGACGATCTCCGAGGTCGACATCGACCCGGCGTACAGGAACACCGCGACCAGCGCGAGGCCCATCGCGACCTCGTAGGAGATCATCTGCGCGCTCGAACGCAGGCCGCCCAGCAGGGAGTACGTCGAGCCGCTGGACCAGCCGCCGAGCACGATGCCGTAGATGCCGATCGACGCGATCGCCATCACGAAGAGCACCGCGACCGGCATGTCCGTCAGCTGCAGCGGTGTCTGCTCGCCGAAGAAGTTCACGGTCGGCCCGAAGGGGATCACCGCGAACGTCACGAACGCCGGCACCGTCGCGAGGACGGGCGCGAGGATGAAGACCACGCGGTCGGCCGCCTTCGGTGTGACGTCCTCCTTGAGCGCGAGCTTGACGCCGTCCGCCAGCGACTGGAGCAGGCCGAAGGGGCCGTGCACGTTGGGGCCGATGCGGTGCTGCATGCGCGCGACGACCCGGCGCTCCCACCAGATGTTGAACAGCGTCAGCAGCACCAGGATCAGGAAGATCATCAGCGTCTTGATGCCGATGATCCACCAGGCGTCGTTGCCGAAGTCGGCCAACGAGTCCGTGGCCAGCGGCAGGACGTGGGCGTTCACTGGTCGGCTCCCTTCGCGATCGTCACGCGGCTGCCGGGCGAGGCCAGGTCGGCCAGGACGCCGTTGCCGAACGAGTTGGCGGGCACCCAGACGACGTCGTCGTCGAGCTCTGCGGGCTCTGCGGGCAGCGTCACCGAGCCGCGGTCGCCGGTCAGGGTGACGGTGGGGCCGTGAGCGTCGTACGCCGTGGGCGACAGCCGGGCGACCGGGGCGCGACCGGTGGCGCGGTAGGCCTTGTCGCCGTCCTGCAGCGAGCCGTTGTCGATCATCAGCTTCCAGGTCGCCAGCGCGAAGTGACCCTCGGTGGTCGAGGAAGGCGCACCGGCACCGGCCTCCTCGGTGGTTGACGAAGGACGAAGTGCTGTCTCGGAACCACCGAGCACGGCACGCTCGCCGTCCCAGGGACCCATCTCCTCCATCTCGGCCCGCGCCTCGGCGACGGTGCGGAAGCCGAGCGGCCTGCCAACTCCAAGGGCAGAGAGCTCCTCGGCGATCCCGGCGAGGATGCGCAGGTCGGGCAGCGAGCTCGGGCTGGAGAAGACCGCCTCGAAGGGTCGCGGCCGGCCCTCCCAGGTCACGAACGTCCCGGCCTTGTCGGACACGGGGGCGACCGGGAAGACGACGTCGGCCGCCCGCGTCACGTCGGTCTCGCGCAGCTCGAGAGCGACGACGAACGACGCGGCCTCGAGCGCGGCGCGGGTGGCGGCCGGGTCGGTGGTGTCGTCGGGGTCGACCCCGCCGACGACCACTCCGCCGAGCTCACCGGAGCCCAGGGCCGCGATGATGCCGTCGGCGTCGCGTCCGGGCGTCTCGGGCACGTCCACCCCCCAGTCGGCGCCGACGTCGACCCGGGCACCGGCGTCGGCGACCGGGCGGCCGCCGGGCAGCAGGTTGGGCAGGCAGCCGGCCTCGACCGCACCGCGGTCGCCGGCGCGTCGGGGCACCCAGGCGAGCCGGGCGCCGGTCCTCGCCGCCAGTCCGGCCGCGGCGCTCAGCGCACCGGGCACGGTCGCGAGTCGTTCGCCGACCAGGATCACCGCGGTCTTGTCGATGCCGAACTCGCCCTGCGCGACGAGAGCCGCGAGCGCCGCGGCCTCGTCGCCGGGCGCGGTGCGGACCAGCTGGCCGTGCATCTTCGCCAGGCCGCGGGACGCGTAGGGGGCGATCGACACGACGCGGGTGCCTCCGCCCGATCCGGCACGGCCGGCGGCCTTGCGCAGGCGCAGGAAGATCATCCCGGCCTCGTCCTCGGGCTCGAGGCCCGCGAGGACGACCGTCGAGGCCGACTCGAGGTCGGCGTACGTCACCGTGCGGCGCAGCACGACCTCCGCGGCGAGGAACGCCGCCTCCTCGGCCGAGTGCGGCCGGGACCGGAAGTCGATGTCGTTGGTGCCGAGCGCCACCCGGGCGAACTTGCTGTAGGCGTAGGCGTCCTCGGCGGTGACCCGGCCGCCGGTCAGGACGCCGGTCCCGCCCGCCTCGCTCAGGCCGCGGGCCGCGACCGCGAAGGCCTCGGGCCACGACGCCGGGCGCAGCTCACCGTCCTCGCGGATCTGCGGGTAGGTCAGCCGGTCGGGCTCGGTCGCGTAGTGGAACCCGAACCGGTCCTTGTCGGTGATCCACTCCTCGTTGACCTCGGGGTCGTTGCCCGCGAGTCGGCGCATCACCTTGCCGCGCCGGTGGTCGATCCGGATCGCCGACCCGCACGCGTCGTGCTCGGCGACGCTCGGCGTCGAGACCAGGTCGAAGGGGCGGGACCGGAAGCGGTAGTCGGCACTGGTGAGGGCGCCGACCGGGCAGATCTGGATCGTGTTGCCGGAGAAGTAGGACTCGAACGGCTCACGCTCGTAGATGCCGACCTGCTGCAGCGCTCCGCGCTCGACGAGCGCGATGAAGGGGTCGCCGGCGATCTGCTCTGAGAAGCGGGTGCAGCGCGCGCAGAGCACGCAGCGCTCGCGGTCGAGCAGCACCTGCGCGGAGATGTTGATGGGCTTGGGGTAGGTGCGCTTGACGCCACCCCGCGCTGAGAAGCGGGAGTCCGCACGGCCGTTGGACATCGCCTGGTTCTGCAGCGGGCACTCGCCGCCCTTGTCGCAGACCGGGCAGTCCAGCGGGTGGTTGATCAGCAGGAACTCCATGATGCCCTGCTGCGCCTTGTCGGCGACGGGGCTGGTGGCCTGGGTGTTGACGACCATGCCCTCGGCGACCGGCAGCGTGCAGGACGCCTGCGGCTTAGGGAAGCCGCGACCGTTGCCGGCGTCGGGCACGTCGACCAGGCACTGCCGGCAGGCGCCGACCGGCGCGAGCAGCGGGTGGTCGCAGAAGCGCGGCACCTGGACGCCGACCTGCTCGGCCGCGCGGATGACCAGCGTGTCCTTGGGGACGCTGAGCTGTACGCCGTCGATGGTCAGCGTGACGAGATCCGTCTTCTCCGGCACGGTCGTCATGCCAGCACCTCCTGTCCTGCCCAGGCGGTCGAGCGGGCCGGGTCGAAGGGGCACCCGCCCTCGGTGAGGTGCGCGACGTACTCGTCGCGGAAGTACTGGATGCTGCTGGTGATCGGACTGACCGCGCCGTCGGCGAGCGCGCAGAACGAGCGGCCCAGGATGTTGTCGCACTGGTCGAGCAGCAGGTCGAGGTCCGACTCGCTGCCCTGGCCCTTCTCGAGGGCCGAGAGCACCTGCACCAGCCACCACGTGCCTTCGCGGCAGGGCGTGCACTTGCCGCACGACTCGTGCTTGTAGAACTCGGTCCACCGCAGCGTCGCACGCACCACGCACGTGGTGTCGTCGAAGATCTGCAGGGCCCGGGTGCCGAGCATCGACCCGGCGGCGCCCACGCCCTCGAAGTCGAGCGGGATGTCCAGGTGCTCGGCGGTGAGCAACGGCGTGCTCGAACCACCCGGCGTCCAGAACTTCAGCTCGTGCCCCTCGCGCATCCCGCCCGCCAGGTCGATCAGCGTGCGCAGCGTGATGCCGAGCGGCGCTTCGTACTGGCCGGGCCTCCGCACATGGCCCGAGAGGGAGAAGATGCCGAAGCCCTTGGACTTCTCGGTGCCCATCGAGGCGAACCAGCCGTGGCCGTTGGCGACGATGCTCGGCACCGACGCGATCGACTCGACGTTGTTGATCACGGTCGGGCTGGCGTAGAGACCGGCGACCGCGGGGAACGGCGGGCGCAGTCGGGGCTGGCCGCGACGGCCCTCCAGGCCCTCGAGCAGTGCCGTCTCCTCGCCGCAGATGTAGGCGCCGGCACCGGCGTGCACGACGACGTCGAGGTCGTAGCCGGAGCCGTGGATGTCCTTGCCCAGATGGCCGGCGAGGTAGGCCTCCTGCACCGCACGCTGCACGCGGCGGACGACGTGGAGCACCTCGCCGCGGATGTAGATGAAGGCCTTGTTGGCGCGGATGGCGTAGCTGCTGATGATCACGCCCTCGACGAGCGTGTGCGGGCTGGCCATCATCAGCGGGATGTCCTTGCAGGTGCCCGGCTCGGACTCGTCGGCGTTGACCACGAGGTACTTGGGTCGCGGGTTGTCCTGCGGGATGAAGCCCCACTTCATCCCGGTGGGGAAGCCGGCGCCGCCGCGGCCGCGCAGGCCGGACTCCTTGACCGTCTCGATCACCGCGGCCGGGTCCATCGCGAAGGCCTTGTCGAGGGCGCCGTAGCCTCCGCGCTCGGTGTACGCCGCGAGCGTCCAGGCCCGGTCGTCGCCCCAGTTGTCGGTGAGGACCGGAGTGAGGGTGTCAGGCATCGCTGTCCTCCTGCTTGGTCTCCGTCTCGGCGCGCGCGGTGTCGGCCTGCTCGACCGCCTCCTGCTTGGTGTCGGCGGTGCGACCGCTGCCGCTGTCGGTCTCGGGGTGCGGGGCGGTCCAGCCCCGCTCGCGGGCGATGCCGAGCCCGACGAGCGACGCGGGACCGGCGGCCGGGCCGTCGTCGGCGAGGTCGTCGGGGAAGCCCGCGAGCACGCGCTCGGCCTCGCGCCAGGTGACGATGCGCGGCCCGCGGGTCGAGCGGACCTCGTTGCCGGCGCGCAGGTCGTCGACCAGCTGCACCGCGGACTCCGGGGTCATGTTGTCCATGAACTCCCAGTTGGCCATCATCACCGGCGCGTAGTCGCAGGCGGCGTTGCACTCGACGTGCTCGAGCGTGATGCTCCTCAGACCGGGGGCGTCGTCGGTGGTCTCGTCGTTGCCGACGCCCAGGTGGTCCTGCAGCCGCTCGAAGATCGCGTCGCCGCCCATCACCGCACACAGCGTGTTGGTGCAGACGCCGACGTGGTAGTCGCCGACCGGGCGGCGCTTGTACATGGTGTAGAACGTCGCGACGCCGCTGACGTCGGCGGCGGTGATGCCGAGGATCTCGGCGCACGCCTCGATGCCCTCCGGGGTGATCCGGCCCTCGACCGACTGCACCAGGTGCAGCATCGGGAGCAGCCCGGAGCGCGGCTCGGGGTAGCGGGCCGCGATCTCCTTCAGCTCGACCAGCGTCTCCTCGGAGAGCGTCATCGGTCTACGCCTCCCATCACGGGGTCGATGGATGCGATCGCGACGATCACGTCGGCGACCATGCCGCCCTCGGCCATCACGCTGGTGGCCTGGAGGTTCGTGAACGACGGATCGCGGAAGTGGGCGCGGAAGGGGCGGGTGCCGCCGTCGGAGACGACGTGCGCGCCGAGCTCGCCGCGCGGTGACTCGACCGGCACGTAGGCCTGACCGGCCGGCACCCGGAAGCCCTCGGTCACCAGCTTGAAGTGGTGGATCAGGGCCTCCATCGACTCGCCCATGATGTGGCGGATGTGGTCGAGGCTGTTGCCCATGCCGTCGCTGCCGATCGCGAGCTGGCTCGGCCAGGCGATCTTCTTGTCGCCGACCATGACCGGGGCGCCGTCGAGCTTCGCGAGCCGGTCGGCGGCCTGCTCGACGATGCGCAGCGACTCCCACATCTCGTTGAGGCGGACGCGGAACCGGCCGTAGGAGTCGGCGGTGTCCCAGGTCTGCACGTCGAACTCGTAGGTCTCGTAGCCGCAGTAGGGCTGGGACTTGCGGAGGTCCCACGGGTAGCCGGTGCTGCGGAGCACCGGCCCGGTCAGCCCCAGCGCCAGGCAGCCGGCGAGGTCCAGGTGGCCGACACCCTCGAGACGGGCCTTGAAGATCGGGTTGGCGTTGCAGAGGTCGGCGTACTCGGGGAGCCGCTTCTTCATCAGCGCGACGAAGCCGCGGATCTCGTCGAGAGCGCCCGGGGGCAGGTCCTGGGCGACCCCGCCGGGGCGGATGAAGGCGTGGTTCATCCGCAGCCCGGTGATCAGCTCGAAGAGGTCGAGCACCAGCTCGCGCTCGCGGAAGCCGATCGTCATCACGGTCAGCGCGCCGATCTCCATGCCGCCGGTCGCGATCGCGACGAGGTGGGAGGAGATGCGGTTGAGCTCCATGAGCAGGACCCGCATGACCTGGGCCTTCTCGGGCACCGAGTCGTCCCCTTGGCCGTCGATGCCGAGGAGTCGCTCGACGCCGAGCACGTAGGTCATCTCGTTGTAGAACGGCGAGAGGTAGTCCATCCGGGTGCAGAACGTGACGCCCTGCGTCCAGGAGCGGTACTCCATGTTCTTCTCGATGCCGGTGTGCAGGTAGCCGATGCCGCAGCGGGCCTCGGTCACCGTCTCGCCCTCGAGCTCGAGGATCAGGCGGAGCACGCCGTGGGTGGAGGGGTGCTGCGGCCCCATGTTGACCACGACCCGCTCCATGACCTCCTCGTCGGCGAGGCCCTCAGCGATCGTGTCCCAGTCCTGGCCGGAGACGGTGAAGACGCGGCCCTCGCTGGTCTCGCTGGAGCCGGCGTAGAGATCCTGGTCGGTGCTCATCGGGGTCCCCTCGAGTTGGTGCGACGGAGGAGCGAAGCTGGGGAGGCGGGCAAAGTCGTGGGGTGGTTCATCAGTTGTACGACCTCCGCTGGTCGGGAGGCGGAACGGTGCCGCCCTTGTACTCCACGGGGATGCCGCCCAGCGGGTAGTCCTTGCGCTGAGGGTGGCCCGGCCAGTCGTCGGGCATGAGGATGCGCGTGAGCGCGGGGTGATCGTCGAAGACGATGCCGAACATGTCGAACGTCTCGCGCTCGTGCCAGTCGTTGGTGGGGTAGATCGCGACGGTCGACGGGATGTGCGGGTCGGCGTCGGGCGCGGCGACCTCGAGCCGGATCCGCCGGTTGTAGGTCATCGACAGCAGGTGGTAGACCGCGTGCAGCTCGGCTCCGGTGTCGTCGGGGTAGTGCACGCCGCTGACGCTCGAGCAGAGCTCGAAGCGCAGCCGCTCGTCGTCACGCAGCAGCCTCGCCACCGTCGGCAGGTCCTCGCGGCGCACGTGGAAGGTGATCTCGCCCCGGTGGACGACGACCCGCGGCACGGCGACCTCGAGGCCGGCGTCGCGCGCGGCGTGCTCGAGGGCGTCGGCGACCTCGTCGTACCAGCCGCCGTAGGGCCGCTGCGCGTCACCGGGCAGGACGATGGGCTGGACGAGACCGCCGTAGCCGCTGGTGTCGCCGGTGCCGCGGACGCCGAACATGCCGTGGCGTACGCCGACCTCGCGCACCTCGCCGGTCGGGGCGGGGACGTTGTCGGGCGACTGCTCGACGGCCGGCTGCTCGGGGGACTTGTCCTCGTCGCTCACCGGAGCATGCCCTTCATCTCGGAGGTCGGCAGGGCGCGCAGCGCGGCGGTCTCGAGCTCCTCGACCTCCCGCTCGCGGTTGACGCCGAGCTTGGTGTGCTGGACCTGGTCGTGGAGCTTGAGGATCGCGTCGATGAGCATCTCGGGCCGCGGCGGGCAGCCCGGCAGGTACATGTCGACCGGCACGACGTGGTCGACGCCCTGGACGACGGCGTAGTTGTTGAACATGCCCCCGCTGCTGGCGCACACGCCCATCGCCAGCACCCACTTCGGGTTGGGCATCTGGTCGTAGATCTGGCGCAGGACCGGGGCCATCTTCTGGCTGACCCGGCCGGCGACGATCATCAGGTCGGCCTGGCGTGGGCTGGCCCGGAACACCTCCATGCCGAAGCGGGCCAGGTCGTACTTGGGACCGCCGGAGGTCATCATCTCGATGGCGCAGCAGGCGAGGCCGAACGTCGCGGGCCAGAACGACGCCTTGCGCATGTAGCCCGCGACGCCCTCGACGGTCGTGAGCAGGACCCCGCTCGGGAGCTTCTCTTCGATTCCGGTCATGCGGCTTCTCCTCCGGCTGAGGGTCGCGAAGTTCGTGTCATCGCTCGGGGCTCGGACATCGCGGGCCTCAGTTCCAGTCCAGGCCGCCACGGCGCCACACGTAGGCGTAGGCGACGAACACGGTGGCGATGAAGATGACCATCTCGACCAGCCCGAAGAGCAGCAGCTCGTCGAAGTGCACCGCCCACGGGTAGAGGAAGATGATCTCGATGTCGAAGACGATGAAGAGCATCGCGGTGATGAAGTACTTCACCGGGAACCGGCCGCCGCCCAGGGGCTGCGGCGTCGGCTCGATGCCGCACTCGTAGGAGTCGAGCCGGGCCCGGTTGTATCGCTTGGGGCCGACCAGCGCGCTCATGATCACGGAGAAGACCGCGAACGCCGCCGCGAGGACTGCCAGCGCCAGGACGGGCGTGTAGAGCTCCATGCTTCGCCTCTCTTCCGAGCCGTTTCCAGAGCCGCCTTGTGACTTTGTGAACTGAATCACTAAGTGGTCAGAAACACATCTAACCACTCCCCCAAGCCCCCTGCACCCCGGGGGGACCTTCGCGGCCGGATCGGGGGCGAAGGCCCCCGATCCCACGCCTGACCTGGGCATTTAGCGCACGGGAACGTGTCCTAATTCGGTGGTTGAGGAGGGGCACCGCCGCCGGTGGTCGAGGAGGGAAGGAGTCCCGTCTCGAAACCACCGACCCGCGGCGACGTCAGCGCGTCGCGCGGTGCAGGGCGACGATGCCGCCCGAGAGGTCGCGCCACTGCGGCCGCTGCCAGCCGGCGCCCGCGACCAGCGCGGCGAGCCCGCGCTGGTCGGGCCAGGCCCGGATCGACTCGGCGAGGTAGACGTAGGCGTCCGGGGACGACGAGACCGCGCGCGCGATCGGCGGCAGCGCCTTCATCAGGTACTCGAGGTAGACCGTGCGCCACGGCGCCCAGGTCGGGTGGCTGAACTCGCAGACGACCAGGCGCCCGCCCGGCTTCGTGACCCGGCGCAGCTCCCGGAGCCCGGCCTCGGGGTCGACGATGTTGCGCAGCCCGAAGGAGATCGTGACCGCGTCGAAGCTCTCGTCGGCGAACGGCAGCTGGGTGCCGTCGCCGGCCGTGAACGGCAGGTGGGGGCGCCCCTGCTTGCCCACGCGCAGCATGCCGAGCGAGAAGTCGCACGGGACGACCGTCGCCCCCGCGTCGGCGAAGGGCTGGCTCGACGTACCGGTGCCGGCGGCCAGGTCGAGCACCCGCTCGCCGGGCCGCGGGTCGACCGCGGCGATCACGGCCCGGCGCCAGCGGCGGTCCTGGCCCATCGAGAGCACGTCGTTGGTGAGGTCGTAGCGCCGCGCGACCGCGTCGAACATGCGACGGACGTCGGGCGGCTGCTTGTCGAGCTCTGCGCGGACCACGCGCAGAGACTACGCAGGCGGTGCGCACGGACTGCGCATCCCCCATGGTGGCGCCGGTGGTCACAGCTTGGTCACGACGCGTCCGACGCGCCGCTCGCATGCAACCGGAGCCCGTCCGCGCGCGTCACCCTCGTGTCCGACTCCCCTCCTTCCCCAGGAGAGCCCATGTTGCTCGTGCGTCGCCTGCTGCTCGGCCTCTCGGTCGCGGCGCTGTTGTGCTCGGCCGCCTACGTCGCGGGCGACGCCCTGACCGACGGCCCGCCCGACCACCCCTCCGCCACGGGCACCGGCGGACCCGAGCCGTCCGCCGCCGCCGCCCCGACCCCGGCCGCGACGTCCCCGACCACCGCGGTGGCGACGTACCGGCCCCGGCGCGCCCGCGAGCCGCGCGTCGACGCCGGCCGCCGACTGCTCGGACCCGGCGACGATGGCCGCGCCGTCCGCGACCTCCAGGCGCGCCTGCAGCAGATCGACTGGTTCCAGTCCGACGTCACCGGCACCTACGGCAGCCTGACGACGACGGCCGTGAGGGGCTTCCAGGCGAAGCGCGCGATCCCCGTCACCGGCGAGGTCGACCGGCGCACGCTCGAGCGGCTCCGCGCGATGACCGCGAAGCCGACGTACGCCGAGATGCACAACCGCGGCCACGTGCCGGGCGCGCTCGACCCCCGCTGCCGGATCGGCCGCGTGCTGTGCATCGACAAGACGAGCTCGACGCTGCGGTGGGTGGTCGACGGCCGGGTGCTCCAGACCCTCGACGCCCGGTTCGGTGCCACCAGCACCCCGACCCGCGAGGGCGTCTTCCACGTCTACGTCAAGAGCGCCGACCACGTGTCGCGGCTCTACGGCTCGGCGATGCCGTTCGCAATGTTCTTCTCGGGCGGGCAGGCGGTCCACTACTCCTCGGACTTCGCCGCGGTCGGGTACGCCGGGGCGTCGCACGGCTGCGTGAACATCCGCGACTACGACGGGGTCGCGCGGCTCTTCGACCAGGTCCGACTGGGTGACACGGTCGTCGTGTACTGGTCGTGACCGTCGCCGCCTGATCGTGGCGATCCACCACCGGACGGTGGGCCGAGGCCGTAGCGTCGAGACATGGGAGCGCTGGAGGCAGCCCGGGAGGCCGCGGCGTCGGCGGTGGCACGGCGCGCCGAGTTGGGCTGGCCCCAGCAGGAGCAGGCCGAGCAGGCCCTCGAGGCCGCGTTCGCGGGTCTGCTGCACGACGCCACCGGCGCTGCCCTCGATGACTCGCTCGCGGAGGTCGAGTTCCGCTTCCGGCTGACGCCGATCGACCTCGGTCTGCTCACCGTGGCGACGGTCGCCGAGCTCGACCCGGCGGCCCACCTGCTGCTCGGGCTCCTCTCCGGCGACCCCGGACCGGCGCGGCCCAGCGTCGCCCTCGCCCTCGAGCTGGCAGGCGCGCCCGTGTCGTCGCCCGGGGCGCGGGCTCGGCTGGCGGAGCACGCCCCACTCGTGCGGGACGGGCTGCTGCGCGTGGTCGGCACCGACGTGCTGCTGACGCGTCGGCTCGTCGTGCCCGACCGGGTGGCCGCGCACCTCACGAGCCCCGATGGCCCGCCGGCCGCCGTGCTCGTGCCCCACCTCGTCGACACGGTGCCGCTCGACGTCGACGGCGCCGAGACGGTCGCCGACGGCCTCCGGCGCGGCGAGCGTCTCGTGTGGGTGCACGCGGGCGCGGGCGCTGCCGGCGTCGCCCTCGCGGCGGGGGCATGCGGACGACTCGACGTCGACCACCTGTGCGTCGACCTCGCTGGGGTGCCGGAGGCCCAGTCGGCCGAGGACCTGCTGCGCGCCGCCGTGCTGGAGGCGGGGCTCCGCGGCGCCGTCCTCGTGCTCGGCGGCGCCGACCGCGCGAGTGCCTCGGTCCAGCTGCTGCTCGACGCCGCCGTGCCGGTCGTGGCGGTGAGCCAGCAACCCTGGGACCCGCGGTGGGCGCACGAGCTGCCGCTCTCGGTCACCGCGCCGCGACTCACCCTCGCCGACCGCGAGCAGCTCTGGGCTCCGCTCCTCGCTCCGGACCCGGTGCCCCGGGAGATCACGGCCCTGCGGATGACCCCCGAGGACATCGCGCGGGTCGGCCGGCACGCCGTACGTCAGGCCGCGCTGTCCGGTGAGCCGGTGACGCCTGCGGTGGTACGACGGTCGGCCCGGCGCCTGAGCCAGCGGCACCACCCCGACGGCGCGGGAGCCGGCACGCTCGGGCTCGACGACCTGATCCTCCCCGAGCACGCGGCGTCGGAGGTCCGGCGCATGCTCGACTGGGCCCGCTACCGCGACGAGCTGCTCGCCCAGGCTCCGCTGCAGGGCAAGGGCGGCAAGGGCACCGGCATCTGCACGCTCTTCGCCGGGGGCCCGGGCACCGGCAAGACCCTCGCCGCCCACGTCGTCGCCGACGAGCTCGGCATCGAGCTGATGCAGGTCGACCTGCCCAGCGTCGTGTCGAAGTACATCGGCGAGACCGAGAAGAACCTCGAGCGGGTCTTCTCGGAGGCGGAGTCGCTCAACGCACTGCTGTTCTTCGACGAGGCCGACTCGCTCTTCGGCTCGCGCTCGGAGGTCCGCGACGCCCGGGACCGCTACGCCAACCAGGAGGTGTCCTACCTGCTGCAGCGGATGGAGCACTTCGACGGGATCACCGTGCTCGCGACGAACCTGCGCGGCAACGTCGATCCGGCGTTCGCGCGCCGCCTGCACTTCATCGTCACGTTCCCGGACCCGGACGAGGCGACCCGCAAGGAGCTCTGGGCCCACCACCTCGGCCAGCTCCCCAGCACCGACCCCGACGATCCGCTCGACCCGGGCGCGCTGGCGGGCCTCGATCTCGCCGGTGGCGGCATCCGCAACGTCGTGCTGTCGGCGGCGTACGCCGCGATCGCCGACGGTGCGCCGGTCGGGATGCGGCACCTGGCGTCCGCGGCCGTGCGCGAGTACACCAAGCTCGGCCGTCGGGTGCCGAGCGTCGACTTCCTGGCCGACGCGGAGCGACGGTAGCCGGTCAGCTGTCCTGCAGCTCGGCGAGCAGCTGGTCGGCGACGTCGACGAGCTCCTCGGCGGAGATCGCACCCGAGCCGACCTGTGCGGTCAGCTCACCGCTCGTGACCTGGCACTGGCTGAAGACCGGCTCCGGCGCGGCGCCGGTCGACCCCTGGCCGTAGGTGAGGATGCAGGCGCCGTCGCCGACGTTGGTCATCTCGGTGGCCGCCTGGCCGCCGGTGTTCTCGGGGTCGGGGACGTTGTTCGGGGCGAACGCGCCGCCCTCGGACTGGAACACCTGGACGAACACGGCCTGGGAGCCGTCGGCGACGTACGTGCGGGTGACGGCCGAGCGGCCGAGCACCTCGGGCAGGACCTGGTTGCCGTGGTCGGCGTTCGCCTGCTCCTGCTCGACGATCGCGTCGGCCTGGTCGGCGAGCTCTCCGCCCTCGAACGCCGCCGGGTCGTCGGACGCGATGTACCCGCCCGGGAGGGTGTCCGGCAGCTCGAGCTCGATCGCGCCGCCCCCGTCGGACTCCTCGCCGTGCGCCTTCGGCAGGGCGATGGCGAAGGCGGCGACCAGGCCGAGGAGGACGACGCCGAGCAGGATGCCGACCCAGGTCGACGTACGGCTCGCGGAAGTGGGGGTGCTCACGTCCGGCGACGCTACCCGCCCGCCCGAGGCGGGATTCTGGGGGGTCCGTCGGTAGTCTCGGGCCGTGACGTTCACCGTCCGCACGGCCCGCCTCGACCTGGCGGAGGCCACGCGGCTCCTCGACCTGGTCCCGGCCGACCGGCCCGTGACCTGGCTGCGCCGTGCCGACGGTCTCGTCGGCTGGGGGGTCGCCGCCGAGGTGCGCACCAGCGGCGCCACCCGCTTCGCGGACGCCGACAAGTGGTGGCGCGAGACGACTGCCCGAGCGGTCGTGCACGACGACGTGGTCGAGCCCGGGACGGGACCGGTCGCCTTCGGCACGTTCGCGTTCGCGGACGAGCCGGGTGACTCGGTGCTCGTCGTCCCCCGCATCGTCGTGGGCCGCCGCGGCGACGTGGCCTGGGTCACGACCGTCGACGCCGACGCCCCGTCGGAGCTCCCCGCCGCCGACGCGCCTGCCGCACCGACCGGCGTGAGCTTCGCCGACGGGGCGCTCAACGGTGAGCAGTGGATGTCCGCGGTCGCCGACGCGGTCGCCCGGATCAGCCGCGGCGATCTCGAGAAGGTCGTGCTCGCGCGGGACCTGGTCGCCACCGCCGACCAGCCCGTCGACGTGCGCTGGCCGCTGCGTCGCCTCACCGAGCAGTACCCGATGTGCTGGACCTTCCACGTCGACGGCATGTTCGGCGCGACGCCCGAGATGCTGGTGCGCCGCGAGCGCGGCCTGGTCACCTCGCGGGTGCTCGCCGGCACGATCCGGCGCACCGGCGACGACGAGCGCGACCTCGCCCTCGCGGCGACGCTCGCCCGGTCGTCGAAGGACCTCGAGGAGCACGAGTACGCCGTACGCTCCGTCGCCGACGCCCTCGAGCCGCACTGCTCGTCGATGAACGTGCCCGAGGCGCCCTTCGTGCTGCACCTGCCCAACGTCATGCACCTCGCGACCGACGTCGCAGGCGTCGTGCACGACGCCGCCACGGTGTCGTCGCTGCAGCTGGCCGAGGCGCTGCACCCCTCGGCGGCGGTCGGCGGCACCCCGACGCCAATCGCCACGGCGCTGATCGCCGAGATCGAGGGCATGGACCGACACCGCTACGCCGGCCCGGTCGGCTGGATGGACGCCACCGGCGACGGCGAGTGGGGCATCGCGCTGCGCTCCGCGCGGATCACCGGCAGCACCGTGCAGCTCTTCGCGGGTTGCGGCATCGTCGCCGACTCCGACCCCGAGGCCGAGCTGGCCGAGGCGCAGGCGAAGTTCGTGCCGGTGCGGGACGCGCTGACGGCCGGCTGACCGGCGCGCGCGGAATACCCGGTGCACCGGGTGTTCCAGCACTTCTGGGGTGTTGCAACCCCCGAGAAGCGCGGGAACCGCCTCAGAGGTCCTCGCCGTCGGCCCGTCGGAGGTACTCCAGGCCCTCGCCGGGCAGGAATGCGTTCATGTGCTGCTCGAGGATGCCGTGGGCGGCCTCGGTGTAGATCCGGTCGTGGATGGCCAGGTTGCGCGGCGCCTTGACCGCCCGGGCGAACTCGACCGCCTCCGACGCCTTCAGCCACGGCGCCGACGACGGCACCAGCAGCACGTCGACGGCCTCGCCCGGCTCGGTGAGCGCGTCACCGGGGTGGTAGACGAGCGTGCCGCCGGCGTCGACGACGTAGCCGCTGTTGGTGATCCGCGGGAACTCCGGGTGGATCACGGCGTGCAGCTCGCCGACCGCGCGGACCGGCAGCCCGACGTCGAAGCTCTCGCCCGGCGCCACCACCGTGACCCGGTCGGCGAGCGCGGGCGCGTCCTCGCGGATCCTGTCCGCGACCGCGCCGATGGTGAAGACCGGCGCGTTCGCGGCGCGCAGGTGGTCGGGCAGGTAGTGGTCCGGGTGCTCGTGCGTGATCAGCACGGCGTCGGCGCCGGCCACGGCGGCGGGATCGGTGAAGACGCCCGGGTCGAGGACGACGGTGGTGCCGCCGTGCTGGATCCGGACGCAGGCGTGGCCGAACTTCGTGATCCGCATGCCCCTCACCGTAGCCCGCCCGGAGGATCCCTACGATGCTCCGGTGAGCACCACCCGGACCCCCACCCTCCGGCCCGCCGCGGCTGCCGACGCGAGGGCCGGCGCCGCCATGCACGCGGCCTGCTGGCGCGAGGCCTACGGGCCGTACGCCGACCCCGACCGGCTGGCCGAGCGGCTGGCCGACACCGACCGCTGGGTGGCGGCGTGGACGCGGCAGCTCGAGGTCGGTCCGCCGCGGGTGCTGGCCGAGGACGACGGCGGGCTGGTCGGCTTCGCCGTCGTCGGGCCGAGCCGCGACGACGACCACGCGACCCCACGCGAGCTCTACGCGATCTACACCCGCGCGGCGTACTGGGGCACCGGGCTGGGGCAGCGACTCTGGGACGCCGTACGCCCCGACGACCCGTGCTCCCTGTGGGTCCTGGAGGACAACGACCGGGCCCGCGGCTTCTACGCCCGCAACGGCTTCGTCGCCGACGGCGCCCGCGAGCTCTACGACGACCTCGGCGCCTGGGAGATCAGGATGGTGAGGAGCCCGGCGTGAACTACTTCGACCTGTCGGACCCGTCGTTCGACGTCACGTCACCGGCGGTGCACGCCGCTCGCGACGAGAGCTGGTACGTCGAGACCAACTGGGGCTGGGCGGTGCTGCGGCACGCGGAGGTGAGCGCGCTGCTGCGCGACCGGCGGTTCCGCCAGGGCAACGCCCGGTGGCCGTCGCAGAACGGCATCCACTCCGGGCTCTTCTCCGACTGGTGGCAGGAGACGCTGCTCAGCCTGGAGGGCGACGACCACGCGCGGATCCGGCGGCTGCTGATGCCGGCCTTCCGCAACAAGACGATCGCCGCGATGCGCCCCCGGTTCCAGGCGCTCGCCGACGAGCTCGTCGACGGCTTCGCCGACCGCGGCTCGGTCGAGTTCGTGACGGAGTTCGCGGAGCCGTACGCCGCCCGCATCATCTGCGTGCTCCTCGGCCTGCCGGAGGACAACTGGCACCAGGTGGCGCGGTGGGCCGACGACCTCGGCGCGTCGTTCTCGATCGACGTCGGCAACCAGGTGCCCCGCATCGAGGCCGCGCTCACCGGCCTGCACGCCTACGTCGAGGAGGCCGTCGCCGACCGCCGCGCCCACCCGCGCGACGACCTGGTGACCACGCTCGTGCAGGCCACCGACGACGGCGACCGGCTCAGCGAGCACGAGCTCGGCGTGGCGCTGGTGTTCCTCGCGTTCGCCGGCATGGAGACCACCCGCAACCAGCTCGGGCTGGCGCTGCAGACGCTCCTGCGGCACCCCGACCAGTGGCGGCTGCTCGGCGAGCGGCCCGAGCTCGGCGAGAGCGCCGTCGAGGAGGTCATGCGGGTCAACCCGACCGTCACCTGGGTGACCCGCGAGGCCCTCGAGGACGTGGACTTCCAGGGACTGCACATCCCGCGAGGCGGCATCGTGCAGACGCTCTCCCACAGCGCCGGCACCGACCCGAGCGCGATGCCGGACCCGGCCTTCGACATCACCCAGCAGCGCCCGCCCCACCACGGCTTCGGAGCCGGGGTGCACCACTGCCTGGGCCACTTCGTCGCCCGCACCGACATGGCGGTCGCGCTGCCCCTGCTCGCGCGGCGGATGCCGGACGCCGTACCCGACGGGCCGGGCGAGTGGCTGCCGGTGTCGGGCAACACGGGAGCGTTGAGCTTCCCGATCCGGTTCACGCCGTGAGGTGGTGCACGTAGCACCACCGCCAGTCCTCGTCGGGCTCGGCGGACTGGATGACCGGGTGCTGCTCGTCATGGAAGTGCGCGGTCGCGTGCTGCCGCGGCGAGGAGTCGCAGCACGCGACGTTGCCGCACTCCAGGCAGCGGCGCAGCGACACCCACTGGGTGCCCTCGTCGAGGCAGGCCTGGCAGTACGTCGCGGGCGGCTCGGCCACGGCGGCGTACCGGTCGAGGTCGGCGCAGTGCTCCCCGATCGTCCACTTCCGCCCGGCGTAGGACTGGCTCTCGTCGCGCTCCTGCTCGGCGCTGTCGAGCATCGACTCCTCGACGTCGAGCATGGCGAGCACGTCGACGATCACCTCGGACGGCACGGTGCCCGACTTCCGGATCTCGAGGATCCGACGGCGTTCGGCGTCGATCATCTGCGTGCGGATCCGGTAGTAGAGCGCGGCCGGCGACTCCTGGTCGGCGGCGGTGCTGAGCCGCTCCCACGCCGCGAAGTTGCGTTGGTCGAGCCGCTGCCGGACCAGGTCGACGACGCCGGCGTGGTCGTCGTACTCCATCCGGTCGAGCTCGTCGATCGCCGCCCTGGCCGCCTGCTGGAGCAGCGTGGCCCGGGCCAGCGCGTCGTCGAGCGGGTCCGGCGACGGCACGTTCAGCCGGCGCGCGATCACCGGCAGGGAGAGACCCTGGATCAGCAGGGTGCCGGCGACGACCGTGAAGGAGGCCATCAGCAGCACCTCGCGGTGCTCGGCGTCCTCCGGGATGAGGAACGCCGCGGCCAGCGTGACCACCCCGCGCATGCCCGCCCAGCCGACCAGGAACGTCTGCCGCGCCGGCTGCCGCCGACCCGTGGCCGGGTCCGCACCAGGTCGCACCAGCATCCACCTCGACAGGAAGACCCAGACCAGGCGCAGGACGATGCACGCGGCCAGGGTGGCGAGGCAGACGGCGACGATCCGGGCGCCGGAGAGGTCGCTGTCGGCGAGGTCCTGGAGCAGCCACTGGGCCTGCAGGCCGATCAGTGCGAAGACGGTGTTCTCGAGCAGGAACGCGATCGTGCGCCAGTTGATCCGCTCCGCGATCCGCGACTGCGCCGTCTGCAGCACCGGCGCCTGGTGGCCCAGCAGCAGGCCGGCGACCACGACCGCGACGACCCCGGACGCGTGGATCTCCTCGGCGAGCAGGAAGCACGCGAACGGGACGACCAGCGACATGGCGACGTCGAGCACCGGGTCGGCGATCCGCGGCCGCACCTTGCCGACGAGGAAGAATGCGGCCAGACCGATCAGCAGTCCGCCGCCCGCGGCGACCAGGAAGTCGAGGCCGACCTCCCACAGCTCGACGCCGAGCGACGCCGCCGCGATCGCCGTACGCAGGGCCACCAGCGCGGTCGCGTCGTTGAAGAGCGACTCGCCCTCCAGGATCGTCACGACGCGCCGCGGCAGCCCGATGTTCCGGCCGATCGCGGTCGCAGCGACGGCATCCGGGGGTGCGACGACGGCACCCAGCGCGAACGCGATCGGCCAGGAGATCCCCGGCACCAGCGCGTGGACGACCACGCCGACACCGGCCGTCGTGAAGAGCACCGCTCCGACCGAGAGCGCCAGGATCACCCGGCGGTGGGCGTTGAAGTCGACCAGGGACGACGTGATCGCGGCGGAGTAGAGCAGCGGCGGCAGCAGCCCGAGCAGCACCACCTCGGGCTCCAGGTGCACCTGCGGCACGAACGGCAGGAACGACGCGCAGACGCCCGCGACGACCAGCAGCAGCGGCGCCGGGATGCCGAGCCAGCGGGCCACCACGACTCCCGTCAGGACGCCGACCGCGAGCGAGACCAGGAAGAGGGCGACGTCCACGCCGCCATTCTCCCGGAAGCCCCGCGATCCCGCTTCGGCGGCGGCGGTGGATCAGGCTCGGTTCGGGCGGGGTGAAACCGAGCCGGAGCCACCGCCGGGCGGCTCCCGCGGCGAGCTCACGGCCGCAGCGCCCGGATCCGCTCGTCGAGCTCGCGCCGGTTGTCGCGGCGTACGCCGACCTCCACGACCTCGAGGCCTCCGTTGGGTGAGGCGAGCGCCTGCTCGAGCTCGGGCAGCGAGCCCACCCGCCAGTGCGGGGTGCGGGTGGCGGCACAGAGGGCGCCGAGGTCGACTCCGTGCGGGGTGCCGAAGAGCCGCTCGTACTGCGGCGCGTACTCGGCCGCACCCTGCTCGAGCATCGTGAAGATCGAGCCGCCGTCGTCGTTGACCACGACGATCGTCAGGTCGGGCACCGGCTCTGCGGGACCGATCACCAGGCCGTTGGCGTCGTGCAGGAAGGTCACGTCGCCCACCAGCGCGAAGGCGCGGGAGCTCCCGGGGCGCGCGAGCGCGGCGCCGATCGCCGTCGAGACCACGCCGTCGATGCCCGAGAGCCCGCGGTTGGCGATGACCTTGCGACGCGCGCCGACCTCGTAGCGCGGGACCATCAGGTCGAGGTCGCGGATCGGGCTGGACGCGCCGACGACCAGCAGTCCGCCGGCCGGGAGCGCCCTGGCGACCGCGCCCGCCACCTCGTACGGCGTGAGGTCGGGCTCCGCCGCGAGCAGCGCGTCGAGGCGGCGGGAGACCGAGCGGTCGGCCTCGCGCCACTCCTCCAGCCAGCCGGACGTGTCCGCGCCGGCCGCGGCCGGGACGACCGGCAGCCGGTGGTCGACCGCGAACGGTCGCTCCGACCACACCCCGCGCGTCGGCGTGTCGACCACCTCCACGTCGGAGCGGGAGAGCAGGCGGGTGACCGGCCGGGACAGCGTCGGGCGTCCGCACACGACGACCCGCTCGATCCGGTCGCCCAGCGCGGTGCCGAGCAGCAGGCGATAGGTGCGGATGGCGTTGTCGCCGGTGCGGGAGCCGCTGGTCGGCTCGGCCAGCAGCGGCCAGCCGGCCTCCTGGGCGAGCACCCGCGCCGGGGGGCCGGCGTCGTCGCCGGCGACCACGACGGTGCGTGGCCCGACGGCGATGGACGGCAGGTGCTGCTGACCTCCGGTCCGGGCGACGTCGGGCGCCGTGAGCGTCGGTGTCCAGCGGCCCTCGGGCACCAGGGGCTCGTCGAGCGGCACGTTGAGGTGCACCGGGCCGGTCGTGCCGAGGTCGATCGCGACCGAGGCGTCCTGGGTCGCCACCAGCGGACCGAAGACGCCGACCTGGTCGGTGGTCTGGTTGGCGTTGGTGCCGCGCAGCCGCGCCGGCCGGTCGGCGGTCACGACGACCAGGCCGACGTCGGCGTGGGCGGCCTCGAGCACGGCCGGGTGCAGGTTGGCGACGCCGGTGCCCGACGTGCAGACGACCGCCGCGCGGCGGCCGTTCTTCGACAGCCCCAGGGCCAGGAAGCCGGCACTGCGCTCGTCGATGCGCGTGTGCAGCCGCACCAGGCCCGCCCCGGCCGCGTCGTACGCCGCGAACGACAGCGGCGCGTTGCGCGACCCGGGCGCCACCACGACCTCGGTGACGCCGCCCTCGATCAGGGCGGTCAGCACCGCGCGGGCGAGGTCGGTGGCGCTCACGACAGAGGATCCTGCCGCACTCGGTCACTCCTCAGGGCCAGCACCTCGGCGAGCCGGGCCTCCCAGTGCGCGACCCGATCGGGGCCGGCGGCGTACGTCGCGAGCAGCGACTCGTCGACGGACGGCACCCGCACCGGCAGCTCACCGTCCACCGGCAGCAACGGGTCGGTCACGACGTCCGCGCCCAGCAGCTGCACGGTCGCGAGCCCGCACGCGTAGGGCAGCTCCGGCAGCGCAGCGGCGAGCGCGACACCGGCCGCGATGCCGACGCTGGTCTCGAGCGCCGACGAGACGACGACGGGCAGGCCGATGTCCGCGGCGATCCGCAGGCAGGCGCGCACCCCGCCCAGCGGCTGCACCTTGAGCACCGCCACGTCGGCCGCCTCGAGGTCGCGCACCCGGTAGGGGTCGGCCGCCCGGCGGATCGACTCGTCGGCCGCGATCGGCACGTCGACGGCGCGGCGCACCCGGGCGAGGTCCTCGACCGTGGCGACCGGCTGCTCGACGTACTCCAGGCCGCCGGCCGCCCGGTCGAGCACGCCGATCGACGCCACCGCGGTCTCGACGTCCCACAGGCCGTTGACGTCGATGCGCAGGCGACCGCCCGGGCCGAGGGCGTCGCGCACCGCCTCGACCCTCGCCTGGTCGTCGGCGAGCGTCTGGCCGGGCTCGGCGACCTTGACCTTGGCGGTGCGGCAGCCACCTCGGGCGACGACGGCGTGCGCCTGCTCGGGGCCGACAGCGGGCACCGTCACGTTGACCGGCACCGAATCGCGCACCGGCACCGGCCAGTCCCCCGCGGCCGCCTCCTCGGCGCAGCGCAGCCACGGCTCGGCGACGGCCGCGTCGTACTCGAGGAACGGGCTCCACTCGCCCCAGCCGCCGTCGCCTCCCAGGAACGCACCCTCACGAACCGTGATGCCGCGGAACCGCGTGCGCATCGGCAGCGACCAGACCCTCACGCCAGATCCCGCAAGGAGAGCCGGTCGGGCTTGCCGTTGGGCAGCAGCGGGATGGCGTCCACGGCAACGGCCTGCCGCGGTGCCCACGACCGCGGATGCACCGCGGCCACCCAGTCGCGCAGGTCAACGAGCGGCACGTCGCCGACCACGAAGGCGACGAGCCGGTTGCCCCACTCGGCGTCCGGCACGCCGAGCACCTCGGCCGCCTCCACGTCGGGGTGCGCCCGCAGCCGCGCGGCGACCGCCGGAGCCGGCACGTTGACCCCACCGGTGACGACCACGTCGTCGACCCGACCGAGCACGTGGAGCCGACCGTCGTCGTCGAGACGACCGGCGTCGGAGGTGAGGAACCAGCCGTCGACCAGCACGTCGGCGGTGAGCGCCGGGTCGCCGTCGTACCCCTCGAAGAGCGTCGGCCCGGCGATCCGGATCCGCCCTCCGGAGCCGAGCGCGACCGCCACGCCGTCGAGCGCGTAGCCGTCGTAGACGCAGCCACCCGCGGTCTCGGCGGAGCCGTACGTCGCGACCACGCGCACGCCGGCCGCGGCGGCCCGCGCCAACAGGGACGGATCGGCCGGTCCTCCGCCGAGCAGCACGGTGTGGAAGGTGCGGAGCGGGTCGGCGTCCGTCGTCAGCAGCCGGTGGAGCTGGGTCGGCACCAGCGACACGAACCTCGGCCCGTCCCCGAGCGCCGCCGTGGCGGCCGCGAAGGAGCCGTGATCGTCGAGCACCACCGGCTCGTGGCCCGCGACCAGGGACCGGCAGACGACCTGCAGGCCGGCGACGTACGACGCGGGCAGCGCGAGCAGCCACCGACCGGATCCGCCGACGCGCCGCGCGCTCGCCTCGACCGAGGACAGCACGGCCGCCCGGGAGAGCAGCACCCGCTTCGGGGCGCCCGTCGAGCCGGAGGTCTCGACGACCCACGGGGCCGGATCGGCGGCCGCCAGCCAGGCGTCGAGGTCGCGGACCGCGGAAATCACGCGACCGACCCTAGTGCGCGGTGGTGGGATGTCGTCGTGCCCTCCCGCGTGGACCGCTTCCTGCCGCCGACGCCGCTGGCGCGGAGGCTGTCGGTGCAGTCGGTGCTGTTCGCGATCGGCGAGGGCGCCTTCATGACCGGGAGCGCGGTCTTCTTCACCCACGTGGTGGGTCTCACCGCCGCCCAGGTCGGCCTCGGCCTGACCGTCGCCGGCGTGTTCGCATTCGCGTTCGCGGTGCCTCTGGGACGGCTCGCCGACCGCATCGGGCCCAAGCGCCAGTGGGCGATCGGAGCCTCGGCGACCGCCGCGCTCTACGTGCTCTGGCCCTTCGTGACCGGGTTCGCGACGTTCCTGGCGATGGTCGTCGTCCTCGAGCTGGCCCAGCGCGCGGGCTGGTCGGGGCGTGGCGCCTACACGCTCGACGTCTTCCCCCACGACGAGCGGGTGCGCTCGATGGCCTTCATGCGGGCGGCGCTCAACATCGGCTTCACGATCGGTGCGCTCGCGGGCGGACTCGCGCTCGCCTTCGACAGCGACGCCGTCATCCGGGCGATGCCGTGGGTCACCGCCTGCGTGCTCGCGCTCAACGCGTGGCTCATCACCCGGCTCCCGGACGCGGCACACGACCGCGCGGACCGCACCCCGGTCGAGAAGGCGGTGCGCTCGAGCGCCCTGCGCAACCGGGGCTTCCTGGTCCTCAGCGCCTGCAACGGCGTCCTCGACACCAACCAGGTGCTGCTCAACATCGTCATCCCGCTCTGGCTCGTGCAGGAGACCGACGCCCCGCGGGTGCTGCTGGCGTGGCTGTTCGGCACCAACACCGTGCTCGCCGTGCTGTTCCAGGTCCCCGCCGCACGCGGCGTCAACTCGGTCGACTCGTCCCTGCGGGCCGCCCGGATCGCCGCGAGCTTCTTCGTGGTCTCCTGCCTGATCGTGCTGGTCACCCACGACACCGTCGGCTGGACCACGATCCTGCTCGTCTGGCTCGGGCACGTCACCGTCACCGGCGCGGAGCTCTTCGAGTCCGCAGCACACTGGGGCTTCCTGTCCGAGCTCTCGGACCCGGCGCGGCGCGGGGAGTACCAGGGAGCCAGTCAGCTCGGCGAGACCCTCGGCGGCGTCTGGGCTCCTGCGGCCTACACCTTCCTCGCCATGGAGTGGGGCACCCCGGGGTGGCTCACGATCGCCGGCATCGTCATCGTCGCCACCGCGGTGATGACCCCGGCCGCGCGCGCCGCCGAACGCTACCTGGCGCGCACCACCCAGCCCGCGGCTGCTTGAATCTCACCTCGTGGCAAGCTCCCGTCCTCGACCAGCGCAGTGGCTCGCCGGCTCCCGGCCACGCACACTGCCCGCGGCCGTCTCGCCCGTCCTCGCCGGATCGGGCGTCGCGGCGTACGCCGAGGGCTTCGTGTGGTGGAAGGCGCTGCTCGCCCTGGTGGTGGCACTCGCCCTCCAGGTGGCGGTCAACTACGCCAACGACTACTCCGACGGCATCCGCGGCACCGACGCCGACCGTGTCGGCCCGCTCCGGCTCGTCGGCTCCGGCGTCGCCTCGCCCGCGGCGGTGAAGAGGGCCGCGTTCCTGGCTTTCGGGGTCGCCGCCGTCGCCGGCCTCGTGCTCGCCGCGACGACCGCGTGGTGGCTGGTCGCGGTCGGCCTGGTGTCCGTGCTGGCCGCGTGGTTCTACACCGGCGGGTCGAAGCCCTACGGCTACCTCGGCCTCGGCGAGGTCATGGTGTTCGTGTTCTTCGGGCTGGTCGCGGTCGTCGGCACGACGTACGTGCAGACCGAGACCTGGGAGTGGGCGGCGCTGTGGGCGGCGGTGGGCGTCGGGGCGCTGGCCTGCGCGATCCTGGTCGCCAACAACCTGCGCGACATCCCGACCGACACCGTCGCCGGCAAGCGCACGCTCGCGGTCGTGCTCGGTGACCGGCGCACCCGGCTGCTGTACGTCGCGCTCGTGGTCGCCGCCGCGGCCGCCGTGCTCGGCGTCGCGGTGGTGACGTCGTGGTGCGCGCTCGTGGGCCTGGGGTTCCTCGTGCTGGCCGCGCCGGCGATCCGCACCGTGCTCGGCGGCGCAACCGGCCCCGGCCTGATCCCGGTGCTCCAGCAGACCGGCCTCGCCGAGCTGCTCTGGGCGGCCCTGGTCGCCGGCGCGCTGGTCGTCTGCGGCTAGCCGGCTGGCGAGGCTGGGTTCGCTAGTTCTGGTCCTCCCGGGACCGCATCTCCTCGACCTTGGCCGCCATCTTGTCGGCGCGGTCCTGCACCCGGCGGGCGAGCGCCTCGCGGGGCCGGTCGAGGAGGAAGTAGGAGCCCAGGCCGCTCATCAGGAACGCGATCACGACGGCCCACAGCACCGGCACCTGGTCGACCAGGACGAACCACACGCCGACCACGATCCCCAGCGAGCCGAGGAACAGCGCGAGCCGCAGCAGGGTGTAGATCCAGAACTCCTTCACGGAGTCAGCGTAGGCATGACCAGCGGGGGCCTACGCTGGAGGGGTGCTGAAGTTCCTGCTCGTCGTGATCCTCGTCGCGATCGCGATCTACCTGACGACCCGTGCGATCCAGCGCCGCGGTGTCGCACCGATGCCGCGGCCCCGGCCCCGCCGCCCGGAGCCGCCGCGCGTGCTCGGGCCCGACGACGACCCGGACTTCCTGCGCGACCTCGACCGCAAGCGCAAGCATCCGGAGGATCCGGACGCCGGCTAGTCCGCGGCTAGCTCGGGCTAGCGCTCCGGCGCGACGTGGATCGCGGGCGCGCTCCCGGCGTACGAGTGCTGCGAGGTGCTCGAGAAGTAGTTGATCCCGATGAAGTTGAACCACAGCGTCGCCACGCCCACCAGCGCCAGGATCGCGGCGTTGCGGCCCTTCCAGCCGGCGGTGGTGCGGGCGTGGAGGTACGCCGCGTAGACGACCCAGGTGATGAACGCCCACACCTCCTTCGGGTCCCAGTTCCAGTACGACGACCAGGCCTGGTGCGCCCAGATCGGGCCGGTGATCAGCACGGCGAAGGTCCACACGGGGAAGCCGAAGGCGTGCAGGCGGTAGGACACCCGGTCCAGGGCCTCGGGCTGCGGCAGTCGCGCGACGTACCCGGACTGCCGGGGCCCGTGCTTCGCCAGCGACCGCGCCTTGACCAGGTAGAGCGCGGAGGTGATGCCGCCGAGGGTGAACGCGCCGGTGGCGACGATCGCCGAGACGACGTGGATCACCAGCCAGTAGGAGTCGAGCGCCTCGGTGAGCGGCGCGACGGGCGAGTACAGCCAGATCACCGCGACCATCAGCACGGACAGCACGAACGCCAGCACGATCGGCGCCATCCACGCGAGCCGCAGCCGACGGTAGAGGGCGACGTAGAGCGCGGCGACCACGAACGTGCCCGCCAGCGTGAACTCGTACATGTTGCCCCAGGGGACCCGGTTGGGGTCCGCGGCCATCCCCCGCCCGACCAGGCCGACGAGGTGGACGGCGACGGCGAGCCAGGTGACCAGGTAGCCGAGCCGGCCGAACATCGCCGTACGCCGCGCGCGCTGCTCGCCGGCCACGTCGTCGGCGCCGTCCGGGCCCGTCGCGACGGCGACCCCGCCGGGGACGTCGACGGACGCGCGGGCGGATGACCCGGAGGCCACCGGCATCTTGCGCAGCGACGCCCACTCGATGAGGTGGGCGAGGAGCGCCAGGAAGTAGAGGAGGCCGGCGGCGGCCACCGCCTGGTTGCTGAGGCTCTCCCACGCTGCGTCGGTCACGACTGGTCCTCTCGTTGCAGGGCTTCCACGAGCTCGTCCACCACGGCTGCGACGTCGCCGCCTCCGGACCGGTCGAGGGCGGCCACCTCGACCAGTGTGCCGTCCCCGTCGCGGCGGGCGCGAACCCACACCCGGCGCGGACGGATGAACAGCGACCCGAGCAGGCCGACGAGCGCGAGCACCACACCGGCGAGCGCGATCCACTTGCCGGGGGTCTGGCTGATCTGGATCTTGTTCCAGCGCTCGAGCCGCTCGAAGCTCACCGTGCCGAGACCGTCGGGCAGCTTCACGGTCTCGCCCTCGCGCAGGTCGATGCGGTACGGCGTGCCGTCCTTCTTCGTCAGCATCGTCGTCCGCGACTTGTCGAGCGAGTAGACCGACTGCGGGACCCCGTCGTCCATGCCGAGGTCGCCGGTGTAGACGAGCATCGAGACCATCGGGTCGAGCGGCTTGCCCAGCAGGGAGTAGTAGCTGCCCGTCTGCTGCGAGAAGGCCACCGTCGGGTAGAACTCGCCCTCGAGGCCGACCTGGGTCGGCTCGGCGTCGGGGGCCGCGACCACGCCGATCGACTGGAAGCTCTGGCTGGTGGGCAGGAAGATCGTCGGTCCGCTCTTCACGATGTCGCCGTCGCCGTCGCGGATCGTGATGACGGGCGCGTAGCCGTGGCCGATGAGGAAGACGTCGGTGCTGCCGATCGACAGCGGGTGGTTGACCCGGAGGTCGTAGCTCTGCTCGGGCCCGTCGAGCGTCTCCTGGTAGTCCAGGTGCGACGCGAAGCCGCGCGCCATGCCGGCCCTGCGGCCCGTGGTGAGCCAGTCGACCGAGAAGTCGTCGATCGAGAACGAGAACGGCTCCATCCGGTCGGCGCTGAAGAGGCTGCCCGGGTTGAACTCGTCGTACTGGTCGGGGGTGTTCGAGAAGCCGTAGTCGTCGCCGACGAGCAGGATGACGCCGCCCTTGTAGCCGAAGAGCCCGCCCATCGCGAACCCGACCAGCACCACCACAACCGACAGGTGGAAGACGAGGTTGCCGGCCTCGCGCAGGTAGCCGCGCTCCGCCGAGATCGCGTCGCCGTCGGCCTCCATCCGGTAGCGCCGGCGCCTCAGCGTCGACCGTGCGCGCTCGAGCACGGCCTCGGGCGGCTCCGGCGTCGTGTACGCGGCGTGGTCCGGCAGCCGGGTCAGGTTGCGTGGCGCCTTCGGCGGCCGCGCCCGCAGGCCGCGCCAGTAGTGGAGGGTGCGGGGCACGATGCAGCCGACCAGCGAGATCATCAGCAGGATGTAGATCGCCGAGAACCACGCGGAGTCGTAGACCGAGAACAGGCCGAGCCGCTCGTAGATCGGGGTGAGCTTCGGGTGGTCGTCCTGCCAGTTGGAGGTCTTGAGCGAGTCGACGCCCTGCTGCGGGATGACCGACCCGGGGATCGCGGCGAGCGCGAGCAGGAGCAGCAGGATCAGCGCGGTGCGCATCGAGGTGATCTGGCGCCAGATCCAGCGCAGGAGCTCGCGGAAGGTCAGCTCGCCGGGGCGTCGGTCGTCCTCGGGCGGCCGGGTGGAGAGTGCGGTGTTCATCCGGTCAGACCACCGTCGTCGAGTTCTCGACCAGGCGGACCTGGAGCCAGGTGACGGCCTGGTCCCACCAGCCGGTGAGCAGCAGCAGGCCGACCGCGATCAGCATGACGCCGCCGGCGCGCATGACCCAGGCCTGGTGGCGACGCACCCAGCCGACGGCGCCGAGCATCTTCTCGTAGGCGAGGCCGGCGACGATGAACGGGATGCCGAGCCCGAGCGCGTAGACGCCGGCCAGGAACGCGCCCCGGCTGATCGTCGACTCGTTGTAGGAGAGCGTCAGGATCGCGCCGAGGGTCGGTCCGATGCACGGGGCCCAGCCGACGCCGAAGAGGAAGCCGATGACGGGCGCCGACGCCAGTCCGACGCCGGGCAGCCGGTGGATGCGCCAGTCGCGCTGGAGCATCGGCACCCAGCCCGCGAAGACGAGGCCGAGCACGATGAGCACGACGGCGAGGACGACCGTCAGCGTGTCGTCGTACTCGACCAGCCAGGCCCCGAGCGCGCCGGACGCCGAGCCGAGGATCACGAAGACCACCGCGAAGCCGAGCACGAAGAGCAGGGACCCGAGGAACATGCGTCCGCGCCGGGTGCCCGCGACCCCGTTGGCGAGGTCGGCCCCCGACAGCCCGGTGGCGTAGGAGAGGTAGCCGGGCAGCAGCGGGATCACGCACGGGGAGAAGAACGAGACCAGTCCCGCGATCAGCGCGACGGGGATCGCGAGGAGCAGCGAGCCGGAGGACGCCGTCGACTCGAACCAGTCAGCCATCCGCGGTCCCGTCGTCGGCGATCTCGTCGACGACGTCGATCACCGTCTGCTTGCTCGGGATCTCACCCGCGATCACCGCGGCGACGCGCCCCTCCGCGTCGAGCACGATGGTGGTGGGGGTCGACGCCAGCGGCACCTTGCCCGCGAAGGCGAGGCCGGTGCGGCCCTTGGTGTCGTAGATCGACGGGAACTCCGCACCCACGCCCTCCATGAAGGCGAGCCCGTTGGCCGGGCTGGAGTCGCGGATGTTGACCCCGAGGACCGACGCCTTGTCGCCGAGCTCGGCCTCCACCTCGCTCAGCATCGGCATCTCGACCCGGCACGGGTCGCAGCCCGACCACCACCTGTTCACGACGAGCACCTTGCCGAGGTAGTCCTGCGACGAGAGCGGCTCACCGGTGAGCGACTCGCCCTCGAACGAGACCGGCTCGTCGCGATCCGCGGCGTCGATGACGCGCACCGACCCGTCACCGCTGATGAAGCCCTTGTCACCGGTCGAGCCGAGCGAGGTGCAGGCGCCCAGCCCAGGAAGAAGCAGTGCGAGCAGCAGCGGCGCGGCGACGCCGGCCCGGAGAGGTCTCACGGGCGTTGCTCCTCCGGGGCACCACCGGCCGAGAACGGCGCCTTGCGGTCCTTGACCGGGATCAGGTCGCCCGCGGGCTCGGAGTAGCTGACCTGGGTCAGCCGGTCGCCGACGAAGTGCAGCGACGTCAGAGAGCACAGCGTGCACTGGCGGCTGCGCGGGTCGTGGAGGAAGGAGCGCTTCTCGACGTGCAGCCGGGTGATCCAGATCGGGAGCTGATGGGAGACGACGACGGCCTCGTGCCCGGCAGCGGCCGCGCGGGCGTCCTCGACGGCGGCCATCATCCGGGCGACGACCTGCTTGTAGGGCTCGCCCCACGACGGCCGGACGGGGTTCCACATGTGTCGCCAGAGCCGGGGCCGCTTGAGGATCGTCATCGCGCCCTCGCCGAAGCTGATGCCCTCGAACTGGTTCGTCGACTCGATGACGCGCTCGTCGGTGACGATCTCGAGGCCGCGCGCCTCGGCGAGCGGACGCGACGTCTCCTGGGCCCGCTCCAGGGGAGAGGACCGGAGGTGCACGATGTCGCGGTCGCCGATGGAGGCCGCGACGCGGTGGGCCATCTGGTTGCCGAGGTCGGAGAGGTGGAAGCCGTCGCGGCGTCCGTAGAGCACGCCGTCGGGGTTGTGCACCTCGCCGTGCCGGAGCAGGTGGACGATCGTGTCGGGGGTCGCGGTCATCGACATCTCCTAGCCCCGTGCGGCCGCGGCCGCACGGGCGGCAGCCGGCAGGGCGTCGAGCACCGTCGAGACGGCGCGGTCGTCGTGGGCGGAGGACAGGAACCACGCCTCGTACGCCGAGGGCGGCAGGTAGACGCCGGCGTCGAGCATGGCGTGGAAGAACGCGGCGTACGCCGCCTGGTCGGTCGTCGACGCGTCCGCGAAGTCGCGCACCCGCTCGCCGACGTCGGCGGTGAGGAAGACGGAGAACATCGTGCCGGTCGACTGCACGACGTGCGGTACGCCGGCCCGGGTGAGCGCGTCGGAGGCGGCGACCTTGATGGTGTCGGCCGCGGCGCCGATGTGCGCGTAGACCTCGTCGGTCGCGAGCCGCAGCGTGGTGAGGCCGGCGGTGGTGGCGATCGGGTTCCCGGACAGCGTGCCGGCCTGGTAGACCGGGCCCTCCGGTGAGAGCCGCGACATCACGTCGGCGCGGCCGCCGAAGGCCGCGGCGGGGAAGCCGCCGCCCATGACCTTGCCGAAGGTCATCAGGTCGGGGCGCCAGCCCTCGACGGCGCCGTCGAGGCCCCACTGGCCGTGCTTGCTGGCCCGGAAGCCGGTCATCACCTCGTCGCTGACGAACAGCGCACCGTGGGCGCGGCAGCTCTCCGCGAGGAACGCGTTGAAGCCGGGCTCCGGGGGGACGACGCCCATGTTGCCGGGCGCCGCCTCGGTGATCAGGCAGGCGATCCGGTCGGGGTGCTCCGCGAACACCTTCTCGACCGCGGCCCGGTCGTTGTAGGGCAGGACGACCGTCAGCTCGGTGGACGAGGCCGGCACGCCGGGGGTGCCCGGGACGGCGAACGTCGCGAGGCCGGACCCGGCCGAGGCGAGCAGCGAGTCGACGTGGCCGTGGTAGCACCCGGCGAACTTCACGACGACGTCGCGGCCGGTGAAACCGCGGGCCAGCCGGATGGCCGACATCGTCGCCTCGGTGCCCGACGAGACGAAGCGCACCCGCTCGACCGGCGCCCGCGAGACGATCTCCTCGGCGAGCTCGACCTCGGGCTCGGTCGGCGCGCCGTACGACGTGCCGCGCGCGACCGCCTCGGCGACGCGGGCCTGCACCTCGGGGTGCGCGTGCCCGAGCAGCATCGGGCCCCAGGAGCAGACGAGGTCGACGTACTCGTTGCCGTCGGCGTCGGTCAGCCACGCGCCGGCGGCCGACCGGATGAACCGGGGCGTGCCGCCGACCGCGTTGAAGGCGCGGACCGGGGAGTTCACGCCCCCCGGGGTCACCGCGCGAGCCCTCTCGAACAGGGCGGAGCTGACGGCGGTGGGACGGGGCACCGGCCCATTGTCCCCGAGCCGCCCAACCGGGCCCAGCCCAGGTCGGCGGGGGCGTCCCGCGGCGTGGGCCAGGCCACGTCGCGGACGCGTCGGGGGAACACGTTTCACCGTTCCGACCTGCGGGAATGGTCGGACCACCCGCGAAGGGCTGCACGTCCCCGCGGGGCGACGTACCGTAACGAGAGCAGGGCCCGGTCGTTTGACGACCGTCACCCGCGCCGAGGGAGCGCGGGTGGGTCCGGGGAGCAGGAGCTGCAGGAGATGTCCAGAACTGGGTCGAGCGACGGCCGCCGGTCGCGCCTCGGGCGTGGCCAGAAGGCGATGGCCGTGGTCCCGCTGGCGGTGCTCTCCGCCGCGTGGACTGCCAGCATCGCGACCACGGGGGCGGGCACCGCGCTCGCCGACGCCACGACCGACTCGACCCTCCCCGACGGCACCAGCCTGCCGACCCAGGCGATCGAGGACCCCGCGAGCGTGTCGTCCGCCTCGGGCGGCGTCCGTCCGGGCGCCGTCGGCAACGCCGAGCGGGTCGTCGCCACCGCCACGACGTCGGGCATCCCTGCCGCCGCGCTCGCGGCGTACCAGCGGGCCGAGACCGTCATCAACTCCGCAGACTCCGGCTGCCACCTGACCTGGCAGCTGGTCGCCGCGATCGGCCGGGTCGAGTCCAACCACGGCCGCTTCGGCGGCAACACGCTCAACGGCGAGGGCGTCGCGACCCCGGGCATCTTCGGCAAGCCGCTCGACGGCGGCCACGGCACCAGCCGGATCTCCGACACCGACGCGGGGCAGTACGACTCCGATGCGGTCTGGGACCGCGCCGTCGGGCCGATGCAGTTCATCCCGTCCACCTGGTCCGTGGTCGGCGTCGACGCCGACGGCGACGGCCAGCGCAACCCCCAGGACGTCGACGACGCGGCCCTCGCGACCGCCGTCTACCTCTGCTCCGGCAACGACGACCTGAGCACCACCGCCGGCCAGCGCGCCGCCGTGTTCCGCTACAACCACAGCGACGCGTACGTCGACCTGGTGCTGTCGATCATGCAGGCCTACCTCGACGGCGAGTTCACCTCGGTGCCCAACGGCGTGACCTCGGCCGGCTACGTCGTACCGGAGCTCCCGGAGAAGCCCGGCGACGGCAAGAAGCCCACCCAGGGCGACCGGGGCGACAAGGGCGACGACGGCGGCGCCGGCGGCGACGACACCTCGGCCGACGACGAGGGCGGCACCGGCGACGGCGGCACCAGGCCGACGCCGCCGCCCACGCAGCAGCCGACGCAGCCGCCCACCCAGCAGCCGACCCAGCCCGCCGACACCTCGGCGACGAAGTCGGCCGACCCCCCGAAGCTGCCGCTGCCGACCCTGACGCTCCCGGCGCTCCCCTCGACCTCGATCACCCCGGTCGACCAGCTGCTGTCCGACGTCCAGGCGCGCGCCCAGTGCCTGCTCGACGGCTACCTCGACAACCTGCTGCGCACCGACGACCCGTACGACCAGTGCGTCTACGCCTACACGCACTGATCTGACCAGGTGCGCGAGCGTCGAAGCCCCGTGGGACCGCCCGTCGCTGTTTCATCAAGGGATGCAGGTCGACCTGCGGTCCCCTCGATGAGCTCGACAAGGGAAGCGCGGCTTGGCCTGCATCCCTTGATGAAGCCGCCGCCCGGCGCCACCGACCGACGTCAGCGCGCAAGCAGCCGCGCGGCCTCGCTCGCCCAGTAGGTCAGCACCACGTCGGCGCCGGCGCGCCGGATCGAGGTGAGCGTCTCGAGGATCGCCGCCTCGCGGTCGATCCAGCCGTTCGCGGCGGCGGCCTCGACCATGGCGTACTCGCCCGAGATGTTGTAGGCCGCGACGGGCACGTCGACGGCGTCGCGGACCCGGCGCAGCACGTCGAGGTAGGCCAGCGCCGGCTTCACCATCACGAGGTCGGCGCCCTCCTCCACGTCGAGCAGCGCCTCGCGCACGCCCTCGCGGCCGTTGCCGGGGTCCTGCTGGTAGGTGCGGCGGTCGCCCTGCAGCGCGGAGTCGACGGCCTCGCGGAACGGGCCGAAGAACGCCGAGGCGTACTTCGCCGAGTAGGCCAGGATCGACACGTCGGTGTGCTCGGCGGCGTCGAGGGCCGCCCGGACGACGGCGACCTGGCCGTCCATCATGCCGCTGGGTCCGACCATGTCGACGCCGGCGTGCGCCTGGGCGCGCGCCATCTCGGCGTACGCCGCGAGCGTGCGGTCGTTGTCGACCTTGCCGTCCGGCGTCAGGACGCCGCAATGACCATGGTCGGTGAACTCGTCGAGGCACAGGTCGCTCATCACCGTGAGCGCATCGCCGACCTCGGCGACCACGTCGGTGATCGCGAGGTTGAGGATGCCGGCCGGGTCGATCGCGCCGGACCCCTCCGCGTCCTTCTCCTCCGGGATGCCGAAGAGCATGACGCCGCCGAGCCCGAGGTCGACGGCCTCGGCCACCGCCTTCAGCAGCGTCGAGCGGGTGTGCTGCACGACGCCGGGCATCGAGGAGATCGGTCGCGGCTCGTCGAGACCCTCGCGCACGAAGAGCGGCAGCACGAGCTGCCGCGCCTCGAGCGACGTCTCCCCCACCATCCGGCGCAGCGCCGGCGTGGTGCGCAGGCGCCGCGGCCGGACCGTGGGTCCGGACACCGGAGGGACGAGGGGATCGGTCATTCGGCGCGGGCCTTCCGGCGCGCGGAGGTCTTCCGCTCCGACGGCTTGGTGACGGGCTGGCCGGCCTCGAGCAGCGAGATGCGGCGCGCCGCGCCGAAGTCGGCGAGCGCGTCGACGAGCTCCTCGACGTCCGGCTTGCTCGCGAGCACGTCGACCCGGAGGCCGTGCTCCTCGGCGGTCTTGGCCGTCGCGGGACCGATCACCGCGATCACCGTCGAGGCGTGCGGCTTGCCGGCGATGCCGACCAGGTTGCGCACCGTCGACGACGACGTGAAGACCACCGCGTCGAACCGGCCGGTCTTGATCGCGTCACGGGTCTCCGGCGGCGGCGGCGCGGCTCGCACGGTGCGGTACGCCGTGACGTCGTCGCACTCCCAGCCGAGGTCGATGAGGCCGGCGACGAGGTTCTCGGTCGCGATGTCGGCGCGCGGCAGGAAGACCCGGTTGATCGGGTCGAGCAGCTCGTCGTACTCCGGCCAGTTCGCCAACAGCCCGGCGGCCGACTGACCGGCTGGATCATCGGCCGACGGCACCAGGTCGGCACGCAGGCCCCAGTCGGCGATCACCTGGGCGGTCTTGTCGCCGACGGCGGCGATCTTGAGGCCGGAGAAGGCGCGCGCGTCCAGGCCGTACTCCTCGAACTTCTCCCGCACCGCCTTGACCGCGTTGGCCGAGGTGAAGGCGATCCACTCGTACCGGCCCTCGACGAGGCCGCGGACGGCCTTGTCCATCTGCTGCGGGTTGCGCGGCGGCTCGACGGAGATGGTGGGCACCTCGTCGGGCACCGCGCCGTAGCCGCGCAGCCGCTCCGAGAGCGCGCCCGCCTGCTCCTTGGTGCGTGGCACCAGGACCCGCCACCCGAAGAGCGGCTTGGTCTCGAACCACGACAGCGTCTCGCGCAGGTCGACCACGTCGCCCACGACGGTCACCGCCGGCGGCGCCATCCGGGCGGCGCGCGCGTCGGCGGCGATCCGCTCCAGGGTGGAGGCGACCGTGGCCTGCTCGGTGGTGGTGCCGACCCGGGTCATCGCGACGGGAGTCTGCGGGCTCCGGCCCGCGGCGACCAGCGCCTTGGCGATGTCGCCGATCTGGCCGACGGCCGAGAGCAGCACGAGGGTGCGCCTGTCGGCGTACCGGCCCCAGTCGACCTTGTCGCCGCACGTCACGACCGCGACCTCGCGGTGGTCCTTCGTGGTGAGCGGGATGCCGGCGTACGCCGGGACCGCGTTGACGGACGAGACGCCCGGCACGATCTCGAACGCGAGCCCCGCCTTCACGCACGCCTGCGCCTCCTCCGGCCCGGAGGCGTAGAGGAACGGGTCGCCGGCCATCAGCCGCACCACGCGCTGGCCCTTCTTGGCGTGGCGGACGACGACCTTGCCGCGCGCGGCGTGGGTCAGCGGCTGGCCGTCCTCGCCGAAGCCCCCGTCGACGATCTCGGGGCCGGCGGGCTTCGCGTCGTCGGCCGGCACCGGCAGGTCGAGGACCTTGCGGATCAGGTCGGCGTGCTCGGGGACCTCGGTGACGACGACGTCGGCACGCCGCAGCAGCTCGACGGCGCGCACCGTGAGCAGGCCCGGGTCGCCGGGGCCACTGCCCACGAACGACACCCAGCCGCGCGGCTGGTCCTTCGGGGTGGTCTTGGCTCGGGTCATGCGTTCTGCACCTTGTCTAGCGAGTGGTCGTTCTCCGGCTTCGCGAGGTCCGCCGCGCCGTCGGCGAGCATCTCCCGGGCGAGCCGGTCGCCGACGCCGGCGGCGTCGGCCGGGTCACCGGTGGCGGACATCCGCACCGAGAGACCCCCGTCGGGCGAGAGGGCGATCGCCCGCACCCACAGCTCCTCGCCGTCGTCGCCCTCGACCAGCTCGGCCAGGGCTCCGATCGGCGCGGAGCAGCCTCCTTCGAGCGTCGCGAGCACGGCCCGCTCCGCCTCGACCGCCGCGCGGGCGCGGGGGTCGTCGAGCACCTCGCGCAGCTGCACCGCGAGGTCGTCGTCGTGGCGGCACTCGACCGCGAGCGCGCCCTGCCCGGGGGCGGGGAGCACCTGCAGCGGGTCGAGCACCTCGGTCGCCTCGTCGAGGCGACCGATGCGGGCCAACCCGGCGCGCGCGAGCACGACGGCGTCGTACTCCCCCGACCGCACCTTGGCGATCCGGCTGTCGACGTTGCCCCGGACGCCGTCGACGTCGACGCCGAGACCGAGCGCGCGCAGCTGCGCGGCCCGTCGCGGCGACCCGGTGCCGACGCGGCTGCCGACGGGCAGCTCGCCGAGGCTCAGGCCGTCGCGGGCGACGACGACGTCGCGCGGGTCCTCGCGGCCCGGGATCGCGGCCAGCACGATGCCCTCGGCGGGGTACGTCGGGAGGTCCTTGAGCGAGTGCACGGCGACGTCCACGCGCCCGTCGAGCAGGGCGTCGCGCAGTGCGCTGACGAACACGCCGGTCGTCGACGTCCCGGCCAGCGGGGTGCCGGCGGCCTGGCTGCGGTCGCCCTCGGTGCTGATCTCGACCAGCTCGACCTCACGGCCGAGCAGCTCGGCGATCCGGTCGGCGACCAGCCGCGACTGGGTGGTCGCGAGCACGGAGGCGCGGGTGCCGATGCGGACGGGGGCGCTCACGACAGCGCCTCCGGACGGGTCACGGCGTCGACCGCCTCGGGGTCGAGCGCGAAGAGCTCGGCGAGCGCGGCCGCGTAGGAGACGGCGCCGGTCTCGTTGGCGAGCTCCTTCACGCGCACGGTCGGCTCGTGCAGCAGCTTGTCGGCGACCCGGCGCACCGTGTGGAGCACCTCGGCGCGGGTCGCGTCGTCGAGGTCGGGCACGCGGCCCGAGAGCCGGTCCATCTCGGCGTCGACGATCGCGGTCGCCATCGAGCGCAGCGCGACGACGGTCGGCGTGACGCTGGCCTGTCGGCGCGCGGCGAGGAACGCCGCGACCTCCTGCGTGACGATCCGGCGGACGGCGGCGACCTCCTGGCCGGCCTCGCTGCCGCGCAGCTCCTCGGCGAGCTCGGTGAGGTTGACCAGGCTGACGCCCGGCAGCCCGCCGACCTCGGGGTCGACGTCGTGCGGCAGGGCGAGGTCGATGATCGAGATCTCGCGGCCGTCCGCGATCGCCGCCTCGACCATCGCACGGGTCACCACGACCCCGGTCGAGCCGGTGCAGGACACGACGACGTCGGCGAGCGCCAGCTCGGCGCCGAGGTCGGTCAGCGCGGCCGAGCGGGCGCCGTACTCGTCGGCCAGCCGCTCGGCCCTCCCGGCGGTCCGGTTGGCGACGGTGACGCTCGCGGCGCCGCGGCGCGAGACGGTCGCGGTCGCGAGACCGGCCATCGCGCCGGCGCCCAGCACCAGCACCCGCTTGCCGGACAGGTCGCCGACCGCGGCGTGGCTGCGGTCGAGCGCCGCCGACACGAGCGAGGGCGCGGCACGGTCGATGTCGGTCTCGGCGCGGGCCCGCTTGCCGACCCGCAGCGCCTGCTGGAAGAGCACGTTGAGCGACGGTCCGACCGTCCCGATCTCCTGGCCGGCGCTGAGGGCGTCGCGGGTCTGGCCGAGGATCTGACCCTCGCCGAGCGCCATCGAGTCGAGGCCGGCGACGACCTGGAAGAGGTGGGACACCGCTCCGTCGTCGTAGTGGACGTAGAGGTGCGGGAGCATCTCCCCGGTCGAGCCGCCCGCGCGCTCGACGAGGAGGCGGGACACCTCCTCGACGCTGCCGTGGAAGCGGTCGACGTCGGCGTAGATCTCCACGCGGTTGCAGGTGGCGATCACGGTGGCCTCGGTGACGTGCTCGCACGCGGAGACGTCGTCGATCAGCTTGTGGACGCCCTCGCCGTCGAGGGCGACCCGCTCCAGCAGGGAGACGGGTGCGGACTTGTGGGACACGCCCACGACGAGGACGCTCATGCGCGTACTCGCTTCGCTCCGTGCGCGCATGAGGCACAGGACGCACTGCTCTGAACGGTTCGCTCGCTGCGCTCGCTCACGCTCCGACCTCCTGGCTGGGGGCCCCCTGGGTCTTGCGCTGCTCGTGGTAGGCGAGGATCTGCAGCTCGATGGAGAGGTCGACCTTGCGGACGTCGACCTGGTCGGGCACCGAGATCACGGTCGGCGCGAAGTTGAGGATGCTGGTGATCCCGCAGGCGACCATCCGGTCCGCGACGTCCTGGGCGGCCACGGCCGGCGTGGCGATCACGCCGATGGCCACGGCGTGGTCGTGGACGATCTGCTCGAGGTCGGCGAACGGGCGGACCACCAGCCCCGCCACGACCTCGTCGCGCCGGGCCGGGTCGGCGTCGAGCAGGGCCACGGTGCGGAAGCCGCGGCTGCGGAAGCCGGAGTAGTTGGCGAGCGCCTGGCCGAGGTTGCCGATGCCGACGATGACGACGGGCCAGTCCTGGGTCACGCCGATCTCGCGGGCGATCTGGTAGCGGAGGTACTCGACGTCGTAGCCGACGCCCCGGGTGCCGTAGCTCCCGAGGTAGGAGAGGTCCTTGCGCAGCTTGGCGCTGTTGACCCCGGCGGCGACCGCGAGCTCCTCGCTGGAGCAGGTGCTGGTGCCCTGCTCGGACAGCGTCGTGAGGGCCCGGAGGTAGACGGGCAGCCGTGCGACGGTCGCCTCGGGGATGTCCCGAGCGGTCTCGGATGAGGTCCGTGCGGTCACTGCTCTTGTCTTTCCATAGCCGAGGGGCTGCTGGGCCGTCGCCGGGCGCCGAGGAGGGCCTCGGAACCTGACGGCTCGTTCACTGTAGGAGTTTGTGAACGGGAGAACAAAACGGAGCGATCGGCAGGGCCGGACGGCGCTAGCACATGTGAGATGACCCACGCCGGGCGGGGCCGGAGCGGCCGACGCCGCCGGCTCAACGGGGGGCGAGCGTCGCGCGGAGGCGGTGCTCGTCCACCCGCCAGAAGTCGTGCTGGCGACCGTCGACGAAGGTGACCGGGATCTCCTCGGCGAAGCGCTCCCCCAGCGCCGGGACGTCGTCGATCGACACCTCGACGTACCGCTCACCGAGGTCGGCGCAGACCCGCTCGATGACCGCGCGGGCGTCGTCGCACAGGTGGCAGCCCGGCCTCGAGTACAGCGTGATCCTCGGGTCGCCCACGCCTACTCCAGGAGGCCGAGGGTACGGCGGCGCTCGATGCCGCGCAGCCGGCCCTTCTGCACCTTGCCGGTGATGGTGCGGGGCAGCTCGTCGACGACCTCGATCCGTGAGGGCTGCTTGAAGCGGGCGAGCCGCGCCGCGCAGTGCGCGCGCACCGCCTCGGCGATCGCGTCGGGGTCCGCTTCCGGCGCGCGGACGTAGGCGACGACCGCCTCGCCGGTCAGGTCGTCGTCGACGCCGATCACCGCGACCTCCACGACTCCGGGGACCTCCTCGACGACGTCCTCGACCTCGACCGGGTAGACGTTGAACCCGGAGACGATGACCAGCTCCTTGAGCCGGTCGACGAGGAAGAGGTCGCCGTTCTCGTCGAGGAAGCCGACGTCGCCGGTGGACCACCAGCCGTCGGCGTCGGGCCCGCCGGCACCGTCGGGCCAGTAGCCGCTGAACAGGTTGGCTCCGCGGATCGAGATCTCGCCGGGGTCGTCGCCCTCGGGTGGCCGCCCGTCGTCGTCCACCAGCCGGAGGTCGATGCCCGGGAGCGCGGCGCCGACGGATCCGGACCGGTTGACCGCGCTGCACAGCGTGCTCGTGACGACGGGCGATGCCTCGGTGAGCCCGTAGCCCTCGTGCACCGGGACGCCGCTGCGCGCGGTGAAGTCCTGCGCGACCTCGGGGCTCAGCGGCGCGGACCCGGAGAGGATCAGCCGGACCGGACCGAGACGCTCGCGCAGATCGGGCTCCGAGCGCCAGTAGGCCAGCACCGGCGGCGCGACCGGCACCACGCTGCACGCCTCGTCGTCGATGATCGCCAGGGTCTCCTGCGGGTCGAACCGCTCGACGAGCACGAGCTTGGCCCGCCGCCGCAGCACGCTGCCGAGCACCGCATTGAGACCGTAGACGTGGAACAGCGGCAGCACGCCGAGCACGACGTCGTCGCCGTGGATCATCGGCGGCTCGACCTGCGCACACTGGTCGATGTTGGCCAGCAGCGCCCGGTGGGTCAGCATCGCCGCGCGCGGAAGCCCGGAGGTGCCGCTGGTGTAGAGCAGCGCCGCGAGCTTGTCGGGGTCCTGCAGCGGGGGGATCGGCCGCGGCGGCTCGGCGCGCAGCTCGTCGTACGACGGCTCGCCCACGACGACCAGGCGCGGCGGCGGCTCGACCGCGCGGAGGGCATCGCGGACGACGGCGACGGTCGACGCGTCGGCGACCGCGACCCGCGCGCCGGAGTCGTCGAGCATCCGCGCCAGCTCGCCGACGGCCGAGCCCGGATTGACGGGCACCGCCACCGCCTGCGCCCGGAGCACGCCGAGGTACGTCGTCACGAACTCGAGACGGTTGCCGATCGCGATCAGCACCCGGTGGCCGCCGACGATGCCGGCGCCGGCGAGCCCGGTGGCGATTCGGTCGACCTCGTCCTCGAGACCGGCCCAGGTCAGGCTGCGGCCGCCGGCCTCGACGACGGCGAGCCGATCGGGACTCTCGGCGGCGGCGCGGCTCACCAGCTCGGCCACGTCACGGATCCCGGGCATGAGGGGGATACTTCCACATCCCGCGGCCCCTCCGGCTGGGTCTACCCTGCCGATGTGACGCCCCCGGAGCGCAGACCGCGACCGCTGAACCTGCAGCTGCGGTCGACGCTGGCCGGCGAGGCGGCGGCCGCCTCCGCCGAGGTCGAGTCCGCGCTGACGCCCCCGCTGGACCCCGGGGCCGCGGCCTTCTTCGACGTCGACAACACCGTGATGCAGGGCGCGAGCATCTTCCACCTCGCCCGCGGACTGCACCGACGCCGGTTCTTCACCACCCGGGAGATCCTCGGCGCCGCCTGGAAGCAGGCCTACTTCCGGGTGGTCGGCGTCGAGGACCCCGATCACGTCGCCGACGCCCGGTCCTCGGCGCTCGGCTTCATCGCCGGTCACACGGTCGCCGAGCTCCAGTCGCTGGGCGAGGAGATCTTCGAGGAGGGCATGGCCCACCGGATCTGGCCGGGCACCCGCGCGCTCGCGCAGCTGCACCTCGACGAGGGCCAGCGCGTGTGGCTGGTGACGGCCGCCCCGATCGAGATCGCGCAGATCATCTCCCGCCGACTCGGGCTCACCGGCGCTCTCGGCACCGTCGCCGAGCACGTCGACGGGGTCTACACGGGCCGGCTCGTCGGCGACCTGCTGCACGGGCCGGCCAAGGGCGAGGCGGTCAGGGCGCTGGCGGTGCGCGAGGGCCTCGACCTGAGGCGCTGCTCGGCGTACTCCGACTCCTACAACGACCTGCCGATGCTCTCCCTGGTCGGCGACCCGTGTGCGATCAACCCGGACGCCAGGCTCCGCCATCACGCCCGCGAGCAGGGCTGGCGGATCCGCGACTACCGCACGGGCCGCAAGGCGCTGCGCATCGGCATCGCCGCAGGGGCGGTCGCTGGAGCCGCGACGGGCACCGTCGCCGCCGGAGTGGCGCTGCGCGGACGACGGCACTGAGGCCCCGGCCCAAACCCGGATCGCGGGTGACATGGACCACACCCATCCTTTGCCTACTGGCCGGTTCACACTGCCGTAACTCCTGTTTACGATGACCGGAGGCTCCCACTGCACGCGGTCTGGGGGAGCCGGTCTTGGGAGGGCTGTTCGACGATGGCAGGAGACGTCCGCGACCAGGCGGGAGGGCTCGAGGCCCTGCGCCGACTCGTCGCCGAGGTGCTGCTCGCCGAGCGCCCGGTCGCCGTCGGAGCCCCGCTCGGACTCCTCGCGAGCGAGGCCGCGACGGACCGTTCCACCGGCGGCAGCAGCAGCCGCGGCTCCGGTGGGTACGACGACGCCGGGCTCGCCGCGTCATCGGAGGAGGACGAGGCCGAGCGCACCCGACTGATCGCGCTGGTGGAGCTCGCGCGGCAGGGCGACGCCGATGCGTTCGGGATGCTCTACGACCACTACCACGGCTCGGTCTACCGGTTCCTCTTCTACCGGACCCGCTCGTCCACGCTGGCCGAGGACCTGACGTCGGAGACGTTCTTCCGCGCGCTGCGGAGCATGAACAACTTCCGCTGGCAGGGCAAGGACTTCGGCGCCTGGTTGATGACGATCGCGCGCAACCTCACCACCGACCACTTCAAGGCCGGCCGCACCCGTCTCGAGCTCACGACCGAGGACATGAGCCTCCACGACGACGCGACCGACGGCCCCGAGGGCACCGTGATCGCGGGCCTCACCAACGAGATCCTGATGCAGGCGCTCACCGAGCTGCCGGCCGAGCAGCGGGACTGCCTGGTGATGCGCTTCCTGCAGGGCATGAGCATCGCCGAGACCGCCGCGGTCCTGGGCCGCAGCGACGGCGCGGTCAAGCAGCTGCAGCTGCGCGGGGTGCGCAACCTCGCCAAGCTGATGCCGGAAGGGCTGCGGGACTGATGGCGCGCCGCGACGAAATCGTTTACGTCCCCCGTGGGGTCGGCGTAACTCCGCCGGTTCCCCCGTCGTTGGAGTCGACATGACATGGGGGAACCGGGCGCGACGGCGCGCCGAGGAGTTCGCCGCCCTGGTCGAGCGATCCTCGACGGGCGAGCGGACCGATGCTGCAGCCACCCGCGACTCGGAGCTGCTGGAGCTCGTCGGCTCCTTGCGAGCGGTTCCCGCACCGGAGCCGCGGCCGGAGTTCGTGGCCGACCTGCGCGCCCGGCTCATGACCGAGGCCGAGACCGCGCTGGTGCCCGACGACCTCTCGAAGCTCCGGCTCCCGGCCCGCCGTACCGCGCGGGAGCGGCGCCTCGCGGCGGTCGTCGGCGGGTTGGCGATCGCCGGCGCCACGGCCTCCGTCGCGGTCGCGGCGCAGTCCGCGCTCCCCGGTGAGTCCCTCTACCCGATCAAGCGGGTCATCGAGTCCGCGCACGCCAACCTGTCGCCCGGCGAGGCCAGCAAGGGCAGCATCGAGCTCGCCGGCGCCACCGACCGCCTCGAGGAGGCAGCGGCGCTGGCGACGTCGGACGACCTCGGCGCGCACGCGCGCGTCGCACCGACCCTCGCCACGTTCAGCGACCAGGCGACGCGCGGTGCCGACCTGTTGTTCGCCGACTACGCGCACAGCGGCCGCGAGGCGTCGATCGTCAAGCTGCGCGACTTCGCCTCGGGCAGCCTCACGCGGCTGGAGGACCTCGAGCCGCAGGTGCCCGCCGACGCCCGCGACGAGCTCATCGCCGCCGCCAACGTGGTCGCCCAGATCGACGCCGAGGCGGCCCAGCAGTGTCCCGACTGCGGCGGCACGCCGATCGAGGCGTTCCCGCCGTCGCTGACCGCGGCCGCGCCCGTCGAGCTCCCCACGGTCCCGGCGACCGCGCAGGAGCCCCGCGGATCCCGCGGCGACGGCGACGAGCAGGACGAGGCGCGGCCGGGCAAGGGGACGGACGGCGACCCCCGGGGCGACCGGGGCGCCGAGGACAGCACCGGCACCGACCTCCCGGACGTCGGCGGCGACGTCCCGCCGGGCAGCGTGCTCGACCCGACCACCGCCCCGAGCCCGACCGCCTCGCCCACGCGCGGCACCAACCCCGTCAAGGCGCTGACCGAAGGTCTCACCGGCGTCCTCACCGGGGGCGCGACCGCGAGCAGCCCGGCGTCGAGCGGTGGCGGCACCGGCACCACTCCCACGACCGGCCCGCTGACGGGGGCCGTCACCGGGACGGTGACCGGGACCGTCGAGGGCGTCACCGAGATCCTCCAGGGGGTGCTCGACCCGATCACCGGCGCGCTCCTGCCGCCGCCACCGCAGCAGTAGCCGGCCTGCGAGGCCCGCGCGCGTCGCGTCAGCGGAAGACGGACTGACGCTGCATGAGCAGCGAGTAGAGGGTCTGCTGGATGGTCTCGCGGACCTGGTCGGTCACGTTGAAGACCAGCATCGGGTCCTCGGCGGCGCCGGCGTCGAACTCGTCGGTGCGGATCGGCTCGCCGAACTCCAGCAGCCACTTCGACGGGAGCGGCACGAGACCGAGAGGCCCGAGCACCGGGAAGAACGGCGTGATCGGGATGTACGGCACGCCCAGCAGCCGGGCCAGCGAGGGCAGGTTGCCGACGAGCGGGTAGATCTCCTCGGCGCCGACGACCGAGAGCGGGACGATCGGGACACCGGTGCGGACCGCCGCGGCGACGAACCCGCCGCGGCCGAACCGCTGGAGCTTGTAGCGCTCGGCATACGGCTTGCCGATCCCCTTGAAGCCCTCGGGCCAGACACCCACCAGCTCTCCGTTGCGGAGCATCCGCTCGGCGTCCTCGTGGCACGCGAGAGTGGCGCCGCTGCGGCGCGCCATCGAGCTGACGAACGGCAGGCGGAAGACCAGGTCGGCGCCGAGCGGGCGCAGGAACCGCCCCGTGTGGTCGTGGATGGACACCATCGTCATCAGCCCGTCGACCGGGATGGTGCCGGAGTGGTTGGAGACCACGAGCGCGCCGCCGTCGGCGGGTAGGTTCTCAATCCCGCGCACCTCGATGCGGAACCACTTCTGCGCGATGGGACGCAGCGCCGACATCAGGAAGCGCTCGGTGACCTCCCGGTCGAAGCCGTACTCGTCGACGGTGTAGTCGCCGGTGACCCGGCGACGCAGGAACGCCAGGAACCGCGCCAGCTGCGGCTCCCAGTCGTCGCCGAACACGTCGACGGCGGCGTGCTGGAAGGCCGTCAGCCAGTCGGCCGCCGGGATCCCTTGCGTGGGTGCCGGCTCCTCGACCGGCTCGTCCGTCGGCTCGGGTCGGGGCGCCGCCTTCGGGGCCTGCTCCTTGGACGCCTGCTTCTTCGAGGCTGGCTTCTTCGAGGCTGGGTTCTTCGAGGCTGGCCTCTTCGGGGCTGGCTTGTGCGGGGCGAGGCCACGCGCCGCCGAGGAGGGCTGGGTGCCGGTGCCGCGGCCCTGGCGGCCGCGGGTGCCGATCGGGATGATCTCGGCGTCACCCACGGCGACCCCCGGCCGGGGTGGCGACAGGCTCCGACAGGCGCTCGGCGAGGCCGGCCAGGGCGCGCTCCGCGCGGCCGCCGCCCGCGGGCGCGAGCGGCGCCGCGAAGTCAGCGAAGGCGCCCGCGGTGGTGAAGGTCGGCTCGAAGCCGAGGTCGGTGCGCATCCGGGTCGTGTCGACGCCGCGGCCGTAGGTGAGGAATGCCGTCTGCTCGGGCGAGAAGTCCGCCAGCCGCGCGGAGCGCAGGGTCGAGCCGACGTTGCCGACCGCGAACGACGGGAGCGGGACCGTCGGGTGGCGCAGCCGCCGCAACGCCTGCGACAGCATCAGGATGCCGTCGCCGGCGACGTTGAAGGTGCCGGGGACGTCGCTGCGGGTCGCGTGCAGCAGCACGTCCAGGAGGTCCTGCTCGTGCAGGAACTGCAGGCGCGCGTCGTGGCCGAGCACGGTCGGGATGACCGGCAGCCGGAAGTAGGACGTGATCGGGCTGGTGACGTGCGGCCCGATGACGTTGGCCGCGCGCAGCAGGGTGACGCGCACGTCGGGGCGCCGGCGGGCGAACCCGCGGACGTACCCCTCGATCTCGGCGACGTCCTTGGCGTAGCCGGAGCGCGGCGCGCGGCGAGGCTCCATGTCCTCGGTGAACATGGCGGGGTCGCGGCTGCTCGCGCCGTAGACCGTCGTCGTCGACTTCACGACGAGCGTGCGGAGGCCGGGCGCCTTCTGGCACGCCGCCAGGAGCTGCATCGTCCCGATGACGTTGAGCTCCTTCATCGTGTGACGACCCCCGGCGCTGCCCGGGGTCGAGATCACGCTCATGTGGACGACGGTGTCGACGTCCTCCTTGACGATGACCTTGGCGATGACGGGGTTGCGGATGTCCGCGCGGACGAACGAGACGTCGCCGATGTCGCCGCGGGGCGGCACGACGTCGACGCCGATGACCCGCGCGACACCCGGGTCTGCCGCAGCAGCGCGCGCGAACCTCCGGCCGAGGTCACGCGAGACCCCGGTGACGAGGACGACCGTGCCGGCGCTGCCCATGCGACGACGAGCGCGAGGCCTACTTGCCGAGCTTGCGACGCTGGACGCGCGTCTTCTTCAGCAGCTTGCGGTGCTTCTTCTTGGCCATGCGCTTGCGCCGCTTCTTGATGACAGAACCCACAGGGAAACCTTTCGACAGCCGTACCGCCGCCCCCGGACGGACCCGGCGGACCGGCCCAGCCTATCCGGGCGCGCCCGCTCGGCAGAATCGACCGGTTCTCCCGGACCGCGGAGCCCGGCGCGGTCGGCTCGGTCCGGCTCAGCCGGCGCTGTAGAAGCTCTTGCGCAGGTACTCGTCGACGTCCGACTCGAGGACGCGGAACGAACGACCGACCCGGACCGCCGGCAGGTCGCCGCCGTGGACGAGCCGGTAGACGGTCATCTTGGAGACCCGCATCATCGCCGCCACCTCGGCGACGGTGAGGAACTTCGAGTCGTTGATGTCCCCGGAACTGGTAGCCATCGTGCACCGATTCTTTCTGTCGGACGCGCCACCGGCTTCCCCACCGGTGCTGACACGCGCCGTGCCTTGCGTGAGAATAGAGCCTGATGTGACTCGTGGGGAAGAGGTTCATCAAAGATGCGATCAGGACGCGGCGTGTCCGCTTGCATCCGGGCGACGAACTCCTCCCGTGTAGTTCGCGGCCGTCGACCTCAGGGCATCGGGTCGAGTCCGTGCAGTGGGAACACCTCCATGCGGGTCGCGTGGATCGCCCGGTCGAGCCAGGCCTCGGGGTCGTAGCCGTCCCTCCAGTCACGGTACGCCGGGGTCCGCCCGTCGGTGAGCCGCATCGGGGCGGCCCGGCCCAGCCGCTCCCGGACGTGCTCGCGCCAGGCGCCCGGGGTGTCCCGCGCTGGGTCGAGCGGCGCGCCGCTCACGATCGCCAGCAGGTGGCTCCAGGCGCGCGGCACCACGTCGACCAGCGCGTAGCCACCGCCACCGGTCGCGACCCAGCGGCCCTCGCACAGCTCGTGGGCGAGGTCGTGCAGCGCGAGGTACGCCGCGCGCTGACCGTCGACGGTGAGCATCAGGTGCGCGAGCGGATCCTCCGCGTGGGAGTCGCAGCCGTGCTGCGTGACGAGCACCTGGGGCCGGAACTCGCGCAGCAGCGGCGGCACCACGGCGTGGAAGGCGCGCAGCCAGCCGGCGTCCGCCGTGCCCGGTGGAAGCGCGACGTTCACGGCCGAGCCGAGCGCGTCCGGGCCACCGAGGTCGCGGGGGAAGCCCGTGCCCGGGAAGAGCATCTGGCCCGTCTCGTGCAGCGAGATCGTCAGCACCCGGGGGTCGTCCCAGAACACCCGCTCGACGCCGTCTCCGTGGTGGACGTCGAGGTCGACGTACGCGACCCGCTCCGCTCCCCGCTCGAGCAGGGAGCGGATGCCCACCGCGACGTCGTTGTAGATGCAGAAGCCGCTGACCCGGTCGGGCATCGCGTGGTGCAGGCCGCCGGTGATGTTGGCGGCATGCATCGACTCGCCGCTCCAGACCTGTCCGAACGCCTCCACGCTCGCCCCGACGATGTGCGCCGCGGCCCGGTGCATGTCGCGGAAGACCGGGTTGTCGTCGGAGCCGAGCCCATGCGCCTCGTCGACCGTCCCCGGGTTGCGACCGGCCCGCAGCACGGCCTCGATCAGCTCGGGACGGTGCACGGTCGAGATCACGTCGTCGCTCGCCATCGGCGCGGGTACGACGCGCAGCCGGTCGCCGACGACGCCGAGCTCGGTCGCGAGCCGCATCGTCAGGTCCACCCGGAGCGGCGACATCGGGTGGTCGGGACCGAAGTCGTACTCCGTCAGGCTCTGGTCGAAGACGACCGTCGCCGGTCCGGAACACTCCACCGACGCCTGGGCCATGTGACGGACGCTACCGCTACGCTGGTCTCGTGCTGATCGCCCGTACCTTCATCTGGTGGCCCGCCTGACGGCGGCCCACCTCCCAGCACACCCTGCACACGGCCGCCCACGGGCGGCCGTTCTCGCGTGCCACCCGTGGGCTCTCACACCCCAGGAGATCCCATGTCACACCACCGGCACCGCAAGCTCTCTCTGCTCACCCCGAGCGGCCACCTCACCCTCGGCAACCTGCTCGGCGCGCTGCGCCCGATGGCCGCCGGCCAGGCAGGGGCCGAGTGCTTCTACGGCATCGCGGACCTGCACGCGCTCACGACCCCGCACGACCCGACCGCGTTGCGCGACGCGGTCCGCGAGATGGCCACGCTCCTGCTGGCCGCCGGGCTCGACGAGTCCACGCTGTTCGTGCAGAGCCGGGTGCCGGCCCACGCGCAGCTGGCGTACCTGCTCGAGTGCACGGCGTACACCGGCGAGCTCAACCGGATGATCCAGTTCAAGGAGAAGGGGCGGGGGGTGGACGCCACACGGGTCTCGCTCTACACCTACCCCGCACTGATGGCGGCCGACATCCTGCTCTACCGGCCGCGGCAGGTGCCGGTCGGCGCCGACCAGCGCCAGCACGTCGAGCTGACCCGCGACCTCGCGATCCGGTTCAACAACACCTACGGGCCCGTCTTCACGGTCCCCGAGGTGACGGTCCCGCCCGTCGGCGCGCGGGTGATGCGACTCGACGACCCGACCCGCAAGATGGGCAAGTCCGACAACTCCGCCGGCGTCGTCGCGCTGCTCGACCCTCCCGACGTCGTACGCCGCAAGATCGCCCGCGCGGTGACCGACTCCGACGCGGGCGACGACGCGGTCCGGTCCGACCCGACCAAGCCCGGTGTCTCCAACCTCCTGCAGATCCTCGAGGCGTGTGGCGGCAGCGCCGAGGGCGTCACGACGTACGGCGCCCTCAAGCGGGCCGTCACCGACGCCGTGGTGGCCGAGCTCGAGCCGCTCCAGAAGCGGTACGCCGAGCTCGCGGCCGATCCGGTCCACGTCGACGGGGTGTTCCGCGCCGGCGCCGAGCACTGCCGGGAGGTCACCGCGCCGGTGCTGGCGGCTGCCGAGGCGGCGATCGGGCTGTGACTGGCGGTCAGAGCAGGCGCTTGAGGGCCCGCTCGGACTCGGTCGGCAGCTGGACTGGGACGGGCTCGCCGAGCGCGCGCAGTCGCCAGCGGTCGCCGTCGCGGGTGATCCGGGCCAGCACCACGCCGGTGTCCGGGATGCCGAGCGTGAGCGTCACCCGGGCGACCTCGACGTCGTCCTCGCCGAGGACGCGGCAGTAGGCGTTGGCGATCCACTCCAGAGTCTGGCCCTGGTAGCTGGTGACGAGCAGGAAGATCGTGTCGATCTGGGGGTGCACCCGGCCCAGGTCGACGCCGATCAGCTCGTCGTCGCCCTCGCCGCTGCCGGTGAGGTTGTCGCCGAGGTGGACGACGGACCCGTCGCGCGTCTGCGTGTTGTTGTAGAAGGCGATGTCGAAGAGGCGGCCGCCCCCGAACTCGATCGCCGACGCGTCGAGGTCGACGTCGCGGGCCCCGGCGCTGAGCGCGCCCGCGTGGGGCACCTTGTCCCAGCCGAGGCCCATCCGGAGCTTCCCGGCAAGCTCGACCTCCTGGCCGATCTGCAGCTCGATCACGCGGACGACGTTAGCGCGCCCCAGCAGGCGCGCTCAGCCGTTCCCTCAGCCGTTGCCCTCAGCCGTTGCCCTGGGCGAGGGACCTCGACCGGTCGCGGGCCGCCTCCATCGCGGCGAGGAAGGCCGCGCGCACCTTGTGGATCTCGAGCTCGCGCAGCGCTGCGGCGGTGGTGCCGGCCGGCGAGGTGACCTGTTCGCGCAGCACCACGGGGTGGGTGCCGGTCTCGCGGAGCATCTTCGCCGAGCCGACCACGGTCTGGACGACGAGATCGGTGGCGGTCGAGCGCGGCAGGCCGAGGTGGACGCCGGCCTCGATCATCGACTCGACGACGTAGAAGATGTACGCCGGGCCGGAGCCCGAGATCGCGGTGACCGCGTCCTGCTGGCGCTCCGGGATGCGCAGCACCTTGCCGACCGACGCCATCAGCTCCTCCGCCTCGGCGAGGTGCTCGTCGCCGCAGTGGGAGCCCGGCGAGATCGCGGCCATGCCCTCGTCGACCAGGGCCGGGGTGTTGGGCATGACCCGGACGACGGCGACGCCCTCGGGCACGCGGGCCTCGATGAACGCGGTGGTGATGCCGGCGGCCAGGGAGACCACGAGCTGTCCGGGGCGCAACGCCGGCGCGATCTCGTCGAGCAGGTCGCCCATGTCCTGGGGCTTGACCACCAGCGCGAGGGTGTCGGCCTTGCGCGCCGCCTCGACGTTGGTCACCACCGCGACGCCGTACCGCTCCTCGAGCTCGCTGGCCCGCTCGGCGCGCTTCTCTCCGACGAGCAGGTTGTCGACCCGGCGGCCCGCGCGGACCAGGCCGGAGAGGAGGGTCTCGCCCATGACGCCGGCTCCGAGAATGGCAGTTTGGGACATGGACGCTCCGCTAGCTCTTGGAGATGAGGGACCGCAGGAAGAATGTCAGGTTCTGCGGACGCTCGGCGAGCCTTCTCATCAGGTAGCCGTACCACTCGGTGCCGTAGGGCACGTAGACGCGCACCCGCTCGCCCTTGCCGGCCAGGCGGCGCTGCTCGTCCGGCCGGATGCCGTAGAGCATCTGGAACTCGTAGCTGCCCGGCGCACGGCCGTGGCGGCTGGCCAGCGACGACGCGATCTCGATCATCCGCGGGTCGTGGGTCGCGATCATCGGGTAGCCCTCGCCCGCGAGCAGGACCTTCAGGCAGCGCACGTAGGCCTTGTCGATCTCGAGGCGCTCCTGGAAGGCGACGGTCTCGGGCTCGAGGTAGGCGCCCTTGCAGAGCCGCACCCGGGAGCCCTCGTGCGCGAGCGCGCGGCAGTCGGCCTCGGTGCGGTGGAGCATCGCCTGCAGCACGGCGCCGGTCTCGGGGAAGTCCTTGCGCAGCTCGCGCAGGATCGTCAGCGTCGAGTCGGTGGTGGTGTGGTCCTCCATGTCGAGGGTGACCGTGGTGCCGGCGTTGCGGGCGGCGCGGCAGATCGTGCGGGCGTTCTCGAGCGCGATCTTGTGACCTCCCCCGAATCCGGCGGCGTCGGGCAGGAACTGGCCGATCGCGCTCAGCTTCACCGAGACCTCCGCGCCGCGGGTCAGGCCGCGGGCGGAGAGCTCCCGGAGGAGGTCGAGGTAGGCCTGCACGGTCGCCTCGGCCTGCTCGGCGTCCAGGGTGTCCTCGCCGAGGAAGTCGAGGGTCGCCAGGAGGCCCTCGTCGGCGAGCCCGGCGGTCGCCTCGACGGCGGCCTCGGTGGTCTCGCCGGGGACATGGCTGTGGACGATCCCGGCCGAGACCGGCATGGCGCTCACCAGCTGCTTGACCGCGGCGCTGCGGGCAAGGAGCAGGAGCGGCTGACGGAGGATGGACATGCCTCTCAGGCTACGTCCGGGGCGCCGCGGGCACCGATTCCAGGGGTCGTCTCAGGGGGTACGCCGCCGCAGGGTGGCGGCGCCGAGCACGAGGCCGCCCAGGGCGAACGCCGCGACCACCACCAGGTCCTGCCAGACGTCGGCGGTCTCGGCCGTCAGGGTGAGCGTCTGCATGGCGTCGACGGCGTAGCTGAGGGGAAGGACGTCGCTGACCCACTCGAGCACGTCCGGCAGCTGGTCGCGGGGGATGAAGAGCCCGCACAGCAGGATCTGCGGGATCACGACCGCCGGCATGAACTGCACGGCCTGGAACTCGGTCTGCGCGAAGGCGCTGACGAACAGGCCGAGTGCCGTGCCGAGCACGGCGTCGACGACCGAGACCACCGTCAGCAGCCAGACCGGGCCCTGCACGTCCAGGTCGAGCAGGCCGACGCTCAAGGCCACCGCGAGCACCGACTGCGCCGCCGCGACCACGCCGAACGCCACGCCGTACCCGAGCAGGAAGTCGAGCTTGCCCATCGGCATCGCGAGCAGGCGCTCGAGGGTGCCGCTGGAGCGTTCCCGCAGGGTGGTCACGCTCGTGACGAGGAACATCACGATGAACGGGAACATCGCCAGCAGGGCGGGGCCGACCTCGTCGAAGACCGGGGTGTCCTCGAACATCCACCACAGCAGGGTGATCAGCAGGCACGGGAGCACCAGCAGCATGGCGAGCGTGCGGTGGTCACGGCGGATCTGGGTGAGCACGCGACCGGAGATCGCGAGAGTGATGCGTGCGTTCATGCCGCTCCCTCCACGATGGCGAGGAACGCGGACTCGACGTCGTCCGTGCCCGCCTTCTCGCGGATCTCCTGCGGGCTCCCGTCGGCGATGAGCCGGCCCTCGCGCATCAGCAGCAGCCGGTCGCAGCGGTCGGCCTCGTCCATCACGTGGCTCGACACGAAGACCGCGGCTCCCTCCTCCGCGAGCCCGTGGAACAGCGCCCAGAGGTCGCGTCGCAGCACGGGGTCGAGCCCGACGGTCGGCTCGTCGAGCACCAGCAGGTCGGGCTTCCCGAGCAGCGCGGCGGCGAGGCTGGCGCGGGACCGCTGGCCGCCGCTGAGCCGCCCCACCACCTGGCCTTGGTGAGCGGCGAGGTCGACGGCGTCGACGGCACGCTCGACGTCGTCGCGGCCGGCGCCGAGCACGCGCGCGAAGAACCTGAGGTTCTCGGCGACGGTGAGGTCGTCGTACACGCTCGCCGCCTGGGTGACGTAGCCGACCCGCGCCCGCAGCGGCTGGCTGCCGGCCGGCTCCCCGAAGACGGTCACGGTGCCGGCCTTGACCTGCTGGACGCCGACCAGGCAGCGCATCAGCGTGGACTTGCCGCAGCCGGACGGACCGAGCAGGCCGGTCACCCCGCCACCGATCGTCACGTCGAGGTGTTCCAGCACCGTGCGCCCCCCGCGGACCACGTGCAGGTCGTGGATCTCCACCGCGTTATTCACCATACGATGAATTATGCGTGGCGTGGGGTGGTGCGGCAAGGGGTGACCGGGCGGAATACCCGGTGCACCGGGGAATCTCGCACTTCTCGGCCGATGCAACACCCGAGAAGTGCGGGGATACCCGGTGCACCGGGTATCCCCGCACCGGCCGGCCTCGCTACGGCAGCGGCATCTCGAAGTAGCGCTGGATCGTGGGAGCGACGGCGGTGACGACGTCCGCGGCCGGCATGGAGGCGAGCGGTTCGAGCTCGAGGACATAGCGGGCGATGATCAGCCCGAAGATCTGGCTGGCCACGAACGGCAGGCGGCGCTCCGGGTGGTCCAGGCCGAGGGCGGTGGCGACGGGCAGCACGATGGCGGGCAGGAAGCCCTCGCGGATCAGCGTCGGCCCACCGGGCTCCAGGATCCCGCGGACGACGCCGAGCAGCGGCGTCTTCAGCTCCGGGTCGTCCCACACCCCGAGGAAGGCGGTGAGCAGACGTTCGGCGGCCCCGTCGATGCCACCCTCGACGGCCGGCCCGATCACGGCGCTCGGATCGATCGGGAGCTCGAGCGCGGCGACGAACAGGTCGTGCTTGGTGCCGAAGTAGTGGTGCACCAGCGCCGCGTCGACGCCGGCGTCCGCGGCGACCGCGCGGACCGACGTACGTCCGTAGCCCTGCTCGGCGAAGCGCGCGCGAGCGGCCGTGAGGATCGCGGCCCGGGTGTCGGGGGCGCCGGGCCGGCGACCCCGCCGCCCCGGCGCCACCGGCCTGGTCTGGTCCATGGTCGATCAGGCTACGGCGTGGCGACCCTCTCGGTGCGGGTCCGGTCGAGCGCGACGGCGACGATGACGGCGACCACGATCCCGATGACCGGCGGGATCCCGACCTCGGCCTCCTTCGACCAGTAGGCGAGGGCGCTGGCGACGGCGTACGTCGCGACGTTGCGCACGTCGAACGCCGGCGGCGTCAGCTCGGCCGGGATGCCGCGGCGCCACCGCAGGAAGAAGTCGGCGATGATCACGCCGCCCAGTGGCGGGATGAACGTGCCGAGCAGGCCGAGGTAGTCGATCAGGTGGTTCTGGACGCCCGTCAGTGCGAGCACCGTGCCGATCACGGAGCCGCCCACGACGAACGGCGTCTTCGACGGCTTCTCGAACAGCTCGGCCCCGGCGACGCCGAACGCGTACGCGGTGTCCGCGTTGGACTTCCAGAGGTTGCCGAACAGCAAGAAGACGCCCCAGCCGACGAGCCCCAGGTTGTAGAGCACCAGCACGAAGTCGCCCTCGCCGAACGTGATCGCACCGATCGCGCCGAAGAGGATCATCAGGCCGTTGCCGACGAGGAACCCGATGAGGCAGGCCCAGACCGCCTGCGACCCGGAGCGGCCGAAACGGGTCCAGTTCGGCGCCTGAGTGCCGGCGGAGACGAACGTGCCGACGACCGTGGTGATCGCCACCGACAGCGCCATCGTGGCTGTCGGCTCGACGTCGAACAGACCACTGAGGCCGCCGACCTCGTCGAGCGAGCGGACCACGACCCAGACCGCGAGCACGAGGATCAGGGGCGTGGAGACCAGCGAGACCCAGTACATCCCGCGGTAGCCGTAGCACGCGGTGACGCACATCAGGACGCTGGTGAGCACCATGATCGTGGCCTTCGCGGCGTAGGAGTCCCAGCCCGCCGCCTCGGCGGTGAGGTCGCCGATCGTGCCGACGACCACGCCGTACCACCCGATCTGGGTGCCGCCCAGCAGGATCGAGGCCAGCTTCGAGCCGCGGTTGCCGAAGCTGTAGCGCGCCATCACCACCGTGGTCAGCCCGGTGCGGGCGCCGACGTAGCCCATCAGCGCGACGTACGTGCCGAGGATGGCCGACCCGGCGAGGATGACCAGCAGCAGCTCCCCGAACCCGAAGGCCGGGCCGAGCTGGGCGCCGGCGAGCATGGTCGGCGTGAAGATCGTGAACCCGAGCAGGACCACGGCCAGCGACCCGAACGACTTGCGGGCGTGCGGCGGGACCGGCGTGACGGGGTAGTCGGGATCGATCGGCTCGGCCCCGACGTCGACGCGGCCTCCGGTGTTCGTGGTCACGCCTCCTCCCCGATGTCCTCGGCCCACAGCCCCGGACGCTCGGCGAGCATGCGGTCCATCAGCTGCCGGCAGGCGGGGTCGTCGAGCACGTCGACGACCACACCGCGGCTGCGCAGCCAGCTCTCGGACGTCTCGAACGTGCGGTTCTCGCCGACCACGATCCGCGGGATGTCGTAGAGGACCGACGTGCCGGCGCACATGAAGCACGGCGACAACGTCGTGTAGAGCACGCTGTTGCGGTAGACCGACGCCGTGAGTCGGCCGGCCTGCTCGATGCAGTCGGTCTCGCCGTGCCGGATCGCGCTGCCCAGCTGGACCCGCCGGTTGCGGCCGACCGCGAGGACCTCTCCCTCGTTGGTCACCAGTGCCGCCCCGATGGGCACGCCGCCTTCCTCCCACCCGAGGCGGGCCTGCTCGATCGCGAGTCCGAGGAAGTGCTTGTCGTCCAGATGTCCTGCGGTGGTCACGAAGCCTCCTGGTGTCGGTGCCCGGCCGCGGGTGCGGCGCACGCCACACCTTGGCCAGAGCCCCGACGCCACGACAAGGGACACCCTGTCCGCCTAGGCCCCCGACCTGACGGACAGATCGTCCCCGGCGGGGCACCATGGGCGGATGATGCCGACGCTGCGCGACGTGCTCGCACTGCCCTCCTTCCGGTCCGCCTCGGTGGAGGTCGTCACCGGCGACCTCGACGCGGTCGTGCGGTGGGTGCACTCGTCCGAGGTCTACGAGATGGGCGGCCTCCTCGCCGGCGGCGAGGTCCTGCTCACCTCCGGGCTCGGCCTGCACGGACGGACCGCCGACCAGCTCGTGGCGTACGTCGACCAGCTCGCCGACGCGGGCTGCGTGGCACTGGGGATGGAGATCGGACGCTCGTTCTTCGACGTGCCTCCCGAGCTGGTCGACACGGCCCGCCGGCGCGGGGTCGCCTTCCTGGCCTTCCACTCCGTCGTCCCGTTCGAGCGGATGGTCGAGGACTTCCACGACCTGCTCGTGCGCCGCAAGCTCGGGTCCGCCCGCTCGGGCGAGGCGATCTGGCAGGAGCTTCTCGCGCCGGTGATGCTCGGCCAGGGCATGGCCGTGCTCCTCGACGCGATCGCGCGTCTCGCCGGCTGCACCGTCGAGCTCGTCGACACCGACGACCGGGTGGTCGGCCGGAGCCGGATCGCCGTACCGGCCGCCGACACCGACGTCGTCGTGGCCGAGGTGCGGGTGCAGACCGGCACGACCGGCCGGCTGGTGCTGCGCGGCCGGAGCACCGCGCGGCGCACCGCCGTCGCCCAGCGGGCGGCCGCCGCCGTCGCGCTCGAGCTCGGCCGCCATCCCGGCGTCGGGCAGCGCCCCTCCCTGTCCCAGGCGATCGTCACCGACCTCGTCGCCGGCTCCCTGGTGTCGGCGGGCGACCTGCACGAGCGGCTCACCGACCTCGGCTGGGCCCCCGGCGAACGTCAGCACGTGCTGACCGCGGCCGTCGACGTCGACCCCCGGACACCCGTGCAGGAGCTGCTGCCCCCCGTGCGCGACGCGGTCCAGCAGGTGCTGGGCCCCTGCGTGGCGGGGGTCGCGGGCAGCCAGGTCGTCGTGCTCGCGCACGGCTGGCAGCGCGCGGAGCCGCCGCGGGTGCGCGCGGCGTTCGTGGAGGTGTACGACGCCGTGCTGACCGGGGCGGGCGACCTGGCCGGCGCCGTGCGCACCCTCGCCGTGGCCACGCCCGTCGTCGACCTCGCCGAGCTGGGCGCCGCCGTCGCCCAGGCCCGGGAGGTCGTGCAGATCGCACGCCGGTTCGGCACCCGGACCGGCGTGCTCCTGACCCGCGACGTCGGCGTGCAGCGGCTGCTGGCCGCCGGGCCCGGCTCGGCGCTCTCGGCGTTCGTCTCCGAGCAGCTCGGCCCGATGATCGACCACGACCGCGAGACCTCCGGAGACCTGGTCCGGACGCTCGACGCGTTCGTCAGCCACGGCGGGAGCAAGTCGCGGACGGCCGCCGCGCTCGGCATCCGGCGGCAGTCGCTCTATGCCCGGCTGGCCAAGGTCGAGCGGCTGCTGGGGGTCTCACTGGACGACGCCGGTCAGGTGGGCTGCCTCTCGGTGGCGCTGACGGCGTGGCGGATGCGCACCGGCCTGGACCTCCAGGCGGCGTTCGACCGCAAGCCGGCCTAGCGCGGCGCTACGGGGCCGCGGCGCCCAGGTGCTGGCGCGCGAACTCGAGCGACTCCCGCAGGTCGCGCTCGCGCTCGACCCGGTCGGCGCACTTGCGGGTGTTGATCTCCAGCACGATCTCCCCCGCGAACCCGGTCGTCGCCAGGTGTCGGAGGAAGGCGTCGGCACCGGTCGTCCCCCGGCCCGGGACGAGGTGCTCGTCCTTCGCCGACCGCGTCCCGTCGGTGAGGTGGACGTGCCTCAGCCGCTCGCCGAGGCGGGTGGCCATCGCGACCACGTCGGCGTGGGCGATCGAGGCGTGCGACAGGTCGATCGTGGTGTTGGCGTACGGCTGCTCCGACGGATCCCAGCCGGGCAGGTACATCTCCATCGAGCGGCCGGAGGTGCGCCACGGGTACATGTTCTCGACCGCGAACGCCAGCCCCGTCGACGCCTCCAGCGCCGCGATCCCGTCGACGAAGTCGCGGGCGTAGGTCTTCTGCCAGCGGAACGGCGGGTGCACGACGACCACCTCGGCGCCGACGGCGTGCGCCATCTCCGCCGACCGCTCGAGCTTGCCCCACGGCTCGGTGCCCCAGACCCGCTGGGTGAACAGCAGGCAGGGGGCGTGCACGGCGGAGATCGGCATGTCGTGGTGCTCGGAGAGCTGTCGGATCGCCGCGGTCTGCTGGCTGAGCGCGTCGATGCCGACCATCACCTCGATCGCGTCGTAGCCGAGCCCGGCGGCGTACGAGAAGGCGTGCGCGGACGACTCGGGGTAGACCGAGACCGTCGAGAGTCCGATGCGCGGCACGTGCCTCACCCCTGCGCGCTGATCTGGTCGAGCCGCTCGAGGATCACACCCTCGCGCAGCGCCCACGGGCAGATCTCGAGCGCCCCGAGCTCGAGGATGTCCATCACGGCCTCGGCGACGAGCGCTCCGGGCAGCATCTGGTGGGCCCGGCCGGCGGAGACGCCGGGCAGGCCAGCGAGCTCGTCGTGCCGCATCGCGGCCAGCTTGGGGATCCACTCGACGACGGCGGCCAGCGGAAGCGACCGCGGCACCATCGGCCCCTCGGCCGACGGCGCGGCGCCGCAGATGCGCGCCAACGAGCGGAAGGTCTTCGAGGTCGCGGCCGCGTGGTCGGGCGGGCCGTGACGCAGCAGCCGCCCGGCGTCGCGCGCGACCCCCGCCCGGACCTGCTTGCGCAGCGCGCGCAGCGCGTCGTCGTCGACGGGAGCGGCCCCGAGGTGCTGGCGAGCGAGGCGGGCCGCGCCCAGCGGCAGCGACCACGCCACCTCGGGCTCCTCGTCGGCGCCGCCCGCGATCTCCAGCGACCCGCCGCCGATGTCGAAGACCCACAGCCGACCGGCGGACCAGCCGAGCCACCGTCGTACGGCGAGGAAGGTCAGCCGTGCCTCGTCGTCACCCGACAGCACCGGGATCGGCAGACCCGTGCGCTCGGCGATCTCGCGCAGCGCCGCCTCGGAGTTGATCGCGTCGCGGACCGCGGAGGTCGCGAACGCGAGCATGTCCTCGCAGCCCTTCTCCTCGGCCACCCGCTGTGCCTGCGACGTGAACGCGGCCAGGGCGTCGATCCCCTGCCGGGACACGGCTCCCGTGGCGTCGAGGTGCTCGGCCAGGCGCAGCGGCTCCTTGTAGGAGTACGCCGGCAGCGGCGCCGCGCCGCGGTGCGCGTCGACCACCAGGAGGTGTCCGGTGTTGGACCCGATGTCGAGGACCCCCAGGCGCATGGATCCCACGCTACTAGGCCGTGTTGATCAATTCCGCGCCTGCTACGCGACGCGCTGGACGCACGCTGACTGCGTTGCCGTCGCTCGGAAGACGAACGGGTATGCCGTCGCTCCGGCGCCTTGTCATCGCACGCCCATCGCGCCGCTCGCGACGGCGCTCACTCGATCAACACGGCCTAGGGACGCAGGGATCTCCACGTAGGGTTGGGTCGTGCCCGAAGTCGACCTGGTCTTCCCCCGCGCCTACGTGGAGTTCGTGAACCCGGCCGACGAGTCCGAGGTGCTGCGCTGCGACCTCACCTGGCTGACGTCGAGCTACCGGTGCATCTTCGGCGAGGGGTGCCAGGGCATCTACGCCGACGCTCCCGACGTCGGCTGCTGCACGCTCGGCGCCCACTTCGCCGACAAGGCCGACGAGCAGCGGGTCGCGGCGTACGTCGACCTGCTCGACGAGGAGCTGTGGCAGCAGAGGCCGCGCGGCCGGTCCGTGAAGAAGAAGGACTGGATCGAGCTCGACGAGGACGGCGAGCGCAAGACGCGCACGACCGAGATCGACGGCCAGCAGGCGTGCGTGTTCCACAACCGCAGCGACTTCCACCTGGGGGCCGGCTGCGCGCTGCACGCCCTGGCCTACGTGCTCGAGAAGAACCCCGTCGAGACCAAGCCGGACGTGTGCTGGCAGCTGCCCATCCGGCGGACGTTCCGCACCGTGGAGCGCCAGGACGGCACGACGTACACCGAGGTCTCGATCGGCGAGTACGACCGCCGCGGCTGGGGTCCCGGCGGCCACGACCTCGACTGGTACTGCTCCGGCAACACCGAGGCGCACGTCGCACCCGAGCCCGTCTACGTCACCCACGAGGCCGAGCTGACCGAGCTGATCGGCAGGCCGGCGTACGACGAGCTGGTGCGGCACTGCGACGCTCACGTGCGGTCCCGTTCGGCCCTCGCGTTGCATCCCGCAGATCCGCACTGAGGACCTCTCGACGTCAAGAAACACCGACCCCGGTGTCCCGGCTTGTCAAGAGGCCGCACAGAATCTCTTGCATGCGCCTGGACCATCTTTCTTTCGCCGCAGGACCGGATGGCCTCGCCAGCACTGCCCAGCGACTCGGGGGACTGCTCGGCAAGGAGTTCGTCGACGGCGGGGTTCATCCCCGCTTCGGGACCCGCAACATGATCCTGCCCCTGGCAGGTGAGACCTACCTCGAGATCGTCGAGGCCCTCGACCACCCGGCGTCCGACAAGGCACCGTTCGGCCAGGCGGTCAAGGCCCGCTCCGCGCTCGGCGGCGGCTGGCTCGGCTGGGTCGTCGCGGTCAAGGACATCTCGGTCGTCGAGACCCGGCTCGGCCGGGAGTCCGCCCACGGCAACCGGCACCTGCCCGACGGCTCCGAGCTCCTGTGGAAGCAGATCGGCGTCAACGGACTGATCGCCGACCCGCAGCTGCCGTTCTTCATCGAGTGGGAGAGCCCCCTCCACATGCACCCGAGCACGGGCGCCGACACCACGTTCTCCCTTGCCTGCCTGGAGATCGCGGGCGACCCGCTGCGCGTCAGCGAGTGGCTGGGCGAGTCGGTCGAGGCGCCGCTGGAGGACGTCAAGGTCGAGTGGGTCGCCCCCAACGGCACCCCGGGCATCCTCGCCGCGCAGGTGCAGACGCCCCACGGCCTCGTCCGCCTGTGACGCGACGCTGAGCATCTCCCCCGGGGCGCGTCCGAGCCCCAACATCTGGCACCACACCGCGACGTACGAGACCGAGAACCGCGCCGTCGACCCCGACGGCGCCCTCGAGGCCGCCATGCGGACGGTGGCGTCGTGGGACGGGCGGGCCGTCCTCGACGTCGGGTGCGGCAGCGGCTTCCACCTCCCACGGTTCGCGGAGACCGCGGCCTCGGTGACCGGTGTCGAGCCGCACGGTGACTTGGTCGCGCTCGCCCGTCGGCGGACCCGGCGGCTCGCGAACGTCACCGTGCGGCAGGGCACGGCGCAGGCCCTGCCGTTGCCGGACGCGTCGGTCGACGTCGTCCACGCGCGCTGGGCCTACTTCTTCGGGCCCGGCTGCGAGCCCGGCCTGGTCGAGCTCGACCGCGTCGTACGACGGGGTGGCACGGCGTACGTCATCGACAACGACCCGACCCGGTCGACCTTCGGCACCTGGTTCCGCCGCGGCTACCCGGAGGTCGATCCCGAGGCGGTCGAGCGCTTCTGGTCCACCCGCGGCTGGACCCGGATCCCGGTCGACGTCCGCTGGTCGTTCGTCTCGCGAGCCGACCTGGAGAGCGTGGTGCGCATCGAGTTCACCGCGTCGGTCGCGCAGGCCGTCCTCGCCGAGCACACCGGCACCGAGGTCGACTACGCCGTCAACGTGTGGTGGCGCACCTTCTAGCTCGAGCCGCGCACCGCGAGCGTCGGGGTGAGCATCACCCCGGGACCGACGACCGCCGGATGGGCCAGCAGCCCCTCGAGCGCCGAGACCACGTGGACCGCGACGTCCTCGAGCGGCTGCCGCACCGACGTCAGGCCCGGCGGCACGACCTGGGCGACCTGCGAGTCGTCGAAGCCGACGACGGCGACGTCCGCCCCGGGCCGCAGCCCGCGGTCCCCGAGCGTGTGCAGCACCCCCATCGCGAGCGTGTCGGACGCGCACACGAACGCCGACGGCCGCGCGCTGCCGAGCAGGTGCGCGCTGGCCTCCCGGCCGGACGCGATGGTGTCCTCGACCCGGGACGCGAGGCCGGTCGTCGCCAGCCCGCGCCCGTGCATGGCCCGCGTCCAGCCCGAGCGACGGTCCTCGCCGATCCGGGAGTCCTTGCGCCAGCCGATCCAGGCGATCCGGTCGTGGCCCTTCTCGAGCAGGTGGGCGGTGGCCAGCTCGGTGCCGGCCGCCCCGTCGACGTCCACCCACGGGTGCCGGGCCTGGTCGGTGCCGGGGCGGAGGGCGTCCCACGGGCGCCCGAAGGCGACGAACGGCGCACGGCGCTCCTCGAGCCAGGCGGCCTGCGGGTTGCCGAGGTAGGTGTCGGTGACGACGAAGGCGTCGACCGCGGTCGAGCGGAGCAGCGCGTCGTACCCCACCACGGGGTCGCCGCCGTCGCCGGCGAAGAGCAGCACGTGGTAGCCCGCCTCCCGCGAGGTCTCGACCAGGGAGTGCACGAAGCGGTCCATGGTCGCGTTGGCCGTGCCCTCCTGGGCCGGGCCGATCCGCATCCCGATCAGCTGCGAGGTGCGGGTGCGGAGGTTGCGGGCGGCGCGGTTGGGCGAGTAGCCGAGGACGGCGATCGCCTCCTGGACCCGGGCCAGGGTGTCGGGCCGGAGCAGGTCGGGGTTGTTGATCGCGTTCGAGACCGTCTGGCGCGAGACCCCTGCGCGCTCGGCGACGTCGGCGAGGGTCGGCGGCGTGACGGGCATCGGCAGGCGCGGGTAGGCGCGGCCGACGACGGGCTCGTTCCTGGACACCCCCACCTCCTCGACACACGCAGGGTGGCCTTGATCGATCCAATGACACCACACCTCGTCGTCCCCTCCCACGGATGTCGGCGCCGCCGCCTAGCGTGTGCGCCATGCCGAAGACCGCCAGACCTGCCTACCGCTGCTCCGAGTGCGGCTGGGAGACCGCGAAGTGGGTGGGACGCTGCGGCGAGTGCCAGGCCTGGGGCTCGGTGGCCGAGGCCGCCGTCGTCCGCACCGGCCGCACCACCGCGAGTCCCGTCACCGCGCCCGCCGTCCCGATCGGCCAGGTGTCGGTCGAGGAGTCGTCGTTCCGCACCAGCGGCGTGCCGGAGCTCGACCGGGTCCTGGGCGGCGGTCTCGTGCCCGGCGCCGCGATCCTGCTGGCAGGTGAGCCCGGCGTCGGCAAGAGCACGCTGCTGCTCGAGGTCGCGGCGCAGACCGCGCGCTACCAGCGGCGCACCCTCTACGTCACCGGCGAGGAGTCCGCGGCCCAGGTGCGGCTGCGGGCCGACCGCACCGGCGGCGTGCACGACGCCCTCTTCCTGGCGGCCGAGACCGACCTGGGGGCCGTGCTCACCCACATCGAGCAGGTCCGGCCGACCCTGCTGGTCGTCGACTCGGTCCAGACCATCGCCGCCGCCGGCGTCGAGGGCGTGCCCGGTGGTGTCACCCAGGTCAAGGAGGTGGCCGCGGCCCTGATCCGCGTCGCGAAGACCCGCAACATCACCACGGTCCTCGTCGGCCACGTCACCAAGGACGGCTCGATCGCCGGGCCTCGGGTGCTCGAGCACCTCGTCGACGTGGTGCTGCACTTCGAGGGCGACCGCAACTCCCGGTTCCGGATGGTGCGCGCGATGAAGAACCGCTTCGGCCCGGTCGACGAGGTCGGCTGCTTCGACCTGACCGCCGACGGCATCAGCGCGGTCACCGACCCCACGGGGCTGTTCGTCGAGAACCACCACACCCAGGTGCCCGGCACCTGCGTGGCGGTCTCGATGGAGGGGCGCCGGCCCATGCTGGCGGAGGTGCAGGCGCTGGTCACGCACAGCGCCGCGGAGCGACCACGGCGTACGACCTCGGGCCTGGACTCCTCCCGCGTCGCGATGGTGATGGCGGTGCTCCATCAGCACTGCGGCGTCCGGCTGCAGACGATGGACGTGTTCGCCTCGACCGTCGGCGGCGCCCGCGTCGTCGAGCCGGCCAGCGACCTCGCCGTCGCCGTGGCCCTCACGTCCGCGTTCCGGGGCCTCCCCGCGCCCCGCGGGATGGTCGCCATGGGCGAGATCGGGCTCGCCGGCGAGCTGCGCCGGGTCCGCGACCTCCCGCAGCGCCTCGCCGAGGCGGCCCGGCTCGGCTTCCAGCTCGCGGTCGTGCCCGCCGAGCCCGGCCGCAGCGGTCCGCGCTCACCGGAGTCGTGGACGGTCGACGGGATGCGGGTCATCGACGTGCCCGACGTGCGCTCGGCGCTGCGGCTCGTCGACCTCGTGGCCGACGGGGGCCCGAGCCGGCCCCACCCGCTGTGAGCACCCCGCTGTAGGCGCACCACTGTGAGCGATCTGTGACCTCTCCCACGGCCCGCACGCCCTAGACTGACCGCGCGGGGCCGATCCGGACGCGCCGCGCCTTGGTCCAACGGGGAGGAACGTCGAGGTGGCCACCGACCGCTCTGACGAGCAGTTGCGCCTGCGCGCGACACTGGCGACGATCGCGCCGGGCACGCCGCTGCGCGACGGCCTCGAGCGCATCCTGCGCGGCCGGACCGGCGCCCTCATCGTGCTCGGCCACGACAAGGTGGTCGAGTCGATCTCCACGGGCGGCTTCACGCTCGACGTCCCGTTCACGGCGACCGGAATGCGGGAGCTCGCGAAGATGGACGGCGCGATCATCGTCGACAAGGACGTCACCCGGATCCTGCGCGCCGCCGTCCACCTGATGCCCGACCACACGATCCCGTCGGAGGAGACCGGCACCCGGCACCGAACCGCCGACCGCGTGGCCCGACAGGCGGGCTTCCCCGTCATCTCGGTGTCCCAGTCGATGCAGATCATCGCGGCGTACGTCGGGGAGACCCGGCACGTGCTCGAGGACTCCGGCCAGATCCTGTCCCGTGCCAACCAGGCGCTGGCGACCCTCGAGCGCTACAAGCTCCGCCTCGACGAGGTGTCGAGCACCCTCTCCGCCCTGGAGATCGAGGACCTCGTGACCGTCCGCGACGTCGCGGTCGTCGCCCAGCGGCTCGAGATGGTCACCCGCATCGCCCGCGAGATCGAGGACTACGTGCTCGAGCTCGGCACCGACGGCCGGCTGCTGTCGCTGCAGCTCGAGGAGCTGGTCACCGGCGTCGACACCGAGCGCGAGCTCGTCATCCGCGACTACCTCCCCGTCGGCCGTCGGTCGCGTACGCCGGAGTCGGTGCTCGCGCGCCTCGAGTCCCTGTCGTCGACCGAGCTCGTCGATCCGGCGGCCGCCGCCCGCGCGCTCGGCCTCGGCACCGGCGAGCACCTCGACGGGGCGGTCGCCCCCCGCGGCTACCGGCTGCTCGCCAAGGTTCCGCGGCTGCCCAGCACCGTGGTCGACCGGCTCGTCGACCACTTCGGCACGCTGCAGAAGCTGCTCTCGGCGGGCATCGACGACCTGCAGGCGGTCGACGGCGTCGGCGAACTCCGCGCCCGCAGCGTCCGCGAGGGCCTCTCCCGGCTCGCCGAGTCGACGATCCTCGAGCGCTACGTCTAGGGCTCGACGGCACCGCTCGGCGACTGCTTGCCACCCGGCGACTGCTTGCCGCTCGGCGACTGCGTCGGCGTCGCCGTCTTCGTGATCGTCACCGCGGTCGGGGTCTTGAGCTCGAACTGCAGGTCGGACGGCTCGCCACCGAGCGCCGCGGCGGTCACGTGGTACCAGCCGGGGTAGGCCCACGTCGTACCCACCGTGCAGGTGTCGTCGGAGCGCTTGGCCTGCTTCCACACGAGACCGACCCGGGTGGTGACCGCCTTGCGGACGACGACGTCGCGACGCGGCATCGCCCGCGGGCACTGGCGGCTGCTCCAGATCGGGTCCTTGCCCGAGGTGATGTTCACGGTCAGCGCGTTGGGCGCCACCCGCCAGGTGCAGGCCTCCGCGGTGATGGTGCGCAGCTGGAGCACGATCATCACGTCACGGCCGGCGACGGCGTTGCCGACCTTGGGGGTGACCGCGATGTCGGAGCCGACGCACTCCCCGGTCGGCGCCGCGAGCACCGGGGCCTCGCTCGTCTGCCTGCCCTTCCCGGGCTTGCCCTTGCCCGTCCGGGTGGCAGTCGGCGGCGCCGGGGTCCCGCTGTCGGCGACCGTCGGGGCGGACGACGACGGCGAGCCCGCGGAGAGCTCGGCCTCGTCGTCACCACCCTTGGCGTCGCTGCCGCCGCCGAGCATCCGGGCGATCGCGACGACCAGGAGCACCGCGGTGCCCAGCACCAGGGCGCGGCGCACCCAGTAGACGCGGGCCGGCAGCGGTCCACGGGTCAGGCCAGGCATGACTCAAACGCTAGTCAGCGGCCCCGCCGTCGGCGTGCTGCCACACCGGGGACAATGGTCCTGAGATGAGCCTTCTGCACGAACCGGTCCTGCGCTGGTACGACGCCCACGCCCGGAAGCTCCCGTGGCGCGGCCCCGCCGCCTCACCGTGGTCGGTGATGGTCTCGGAGTTCATGCTCCAGCAGACCCCGGTCAACCGGGTGCTGCCGGTGCACGCGGAGTGGCTGCGCCGCTGGCCGACCCCGGCCGGCCTCGCCGCCGAGCCTGCGGGCGAGGCCGTCCGTGCCTGGGGCCGACTCGGCTACCCGCGCCGGGCCCTGCGCCTGCACGCCGCCGCCGCCGCGATCGTCGAGCAGCACGACGGCGCGGTGCCCTCGTCGTACGACGAGCTGAGGGCGCTGCCCGGCATCGGCGACTACACGGCGGCCGCGATCGCGAGCTTCGCCCACGGTCGGCGCCACGTCGTCCTCGACACCAACGTCCGCCGGGTCCTCGCGCGCGCCGTCCAGGGCGTGGAGTTCCCGTCGACCTCGGTCACCAGGGCCGAGCGCGAGGTCGCGCTCGAGGTGCTGCCCGACGACGAGGCCACCGCGGCGACGTGGTCGGTCGCGGTGATGGAGCTCGGCGCGCTGGTCTGCACGGCCGCCAACCCGCGCTGCCGCGACTGTCCGGTCGCCGACCGGTGCGCGTGGCGGGCCGCCGGACACCCGGCGTACGACGGGCCGCCGCGCAGGGTGCAGACCTGGTCCGGCACCGACCGCCAGTGCCGCGGCCGCCTGCTGGCCGTGCTGCGCGAGAGCGAGGGCCCCGTGCACCGTTCACAGCTCGACGCCGCCTGGCCGGAGGAGGGCCAGCGGATCCGCTGCCTCGCCTCCCTGGTCGCGGACGGCCTGATCGCACACGTCGGCCCCGACACCTACGCCCTCCCCTGAGACCACGCTGACCCGCCCGAAAGTTTCGGGCGGGTCAGCGTCGATCAGGAGTCGCTGCGGGGGACGTCCGAGCCGCTCTCGGAGTCGTCCGGGCCGTCGGTCGCGGCGTCGGACGAGCTGACCTCGGCGGTCTCGAACGGCGGCAGGTCGGGCAGCTCCCCGACCTTCTGGCCCGCGAAGGTGAAGGTCGCGGTCGGGCCCTCGCCCTCCACGTCGACGAGCACGATCTGGCCGGGGCCGACCTCGCCGTACAGCATCTTCTCGGCGAGCACGTCCTCGATCTCGCGCTGCACGGTGCGACGCAGCGGGCGCGCGCCCAGGACCGGGTCGAAGCCCCGCTCGGCGAGCAGGTTCTTCGCGGGCTGGGTGAGCTCGATCCGCATGTCGCGGTCCTTGAGTCGGACCTCCACCGCGCCGATCATGTTGTCGACCATGTGGATGATCTGCTCCCGCGACAGCGGCGGGAACACGATGATCTCGTCGACGCGGTTGAGGAACTCCGGGCGGAAGTGCTGCTTGAGCTCGTCCTGCACCTTGTTCTTCATCCGGTCGTAGTCGCCCGGGCCACCAGCACCGCCGGCGAAGCCGAGGTTGACGCCCTTGGCGATGTCCTTGGTGCCGAGGTTGGTGGTCATGATGATGACGGTGTTCTTGAAGTCGACCACCCGGCCCTGCGAGTCGGTCAGGCGACCCTCCTCAAGGATCTGCAGCAGGCTGTTGAAGATGTCGGGGTGCGCCTTCTCGACCTCGTCGAAGAGCACGACGGAGAACGGCTTGCGGCGCACCTTCTCGGTGAGCTGGCCACCCTCCTCGTAGCCGACGTAGCCCGGGGGCGAGCCGAAGAGCCGCGAGACGGTGTGCTTCTCGCCGAACTCGGACATGTCGAGCTGGATCAGCGCGTCCTCGTCGCCGAAGAGGAACTCCGCGAGCGTCTTGGACAGCCAGGTCTTACCGACGCCGGACGGGCCGGCGAAGATGAACGAGCCGCCGGGGCGCTTGGGGTCCTTGAGGCCGGCGCGGGTACGCCGGATCGCGCGCGACAGCGCCTTGACCGCCTCGTCCTGGCCGATGACGCGCTTGTGGAGCTCGTCCTCCATCTTGAGCAGCCGGGTCGACTCCTCCTCGGAGAGCTTGACGATCGGGATGCCGGTCGCCACGGCGAGCACCTCGGCGATCAGCTCCTCGTCGACCTCCGCGACCTCGTCCATGTCGCCCGCGCGCCACTGCTTCTCGCGCTCGGACTTCTTGAGGATCAGCTGCTTCTCCTCGTCGCGCAGGCGCGCCGCGGCCTCGAAGTCCTGGCCGTCGATCGCGGCCTCCTTGCGCTGGCGGACCTCGCCGATCTTGTCGTCGTACTCGCGCAGGTCTGCGGGCGCCGTCATCCGGCGGATCCGCAGCCGCGAGCCGGCCTCGTCGATCAGGTCGATCGCCTTGTCGGGCAGGAAGCGGTCGGAGATGTAGCGGTCGGCCAGCGTCGCGGCCGAGACGAGCGCCTCGTCGGTGATCGTCACCCGGTGGTGCGCCTCGTAGCGGTCGCGCAGGCCCTTGAGCATCTCGATCGTGTGGGCGATCGACGGCTCGGCGACCTGGATCGGCTGGAAGCGGCGCTCCAGCGCGGCGTCCTTCTCGAGGTACTTGCGGTACTCGTCGAGGGTGGTCGCGCCGATCGTCTGCAGCTCGCCGCGGGCCAGCATCGGCTTGAGGATGCTCGCCGCGTCGATCGCGCCCTCGGCGGCGCCGGCGCCCACGAGGGTGTGGATCTCGTCGATGAACAGCACGATGTCGCCGCGGGTGCGGATCTCCTTGAGTACCTTCTTCAGGCGCTCCTCGAAGTCTCCGCGGTAGCGCGAGCCGGCGACCAGCGCCCCGAGGTCGAGGGTGTAGATCTGCTTGTCCTTGAGCGTCTCTGGCACGTTGCCCTTGACGATGTCCTGGGCCAGGCCCTCGACGATCGTCGTCTTGCCGACGCCGGGCTCGCCGATCAGGACCGGGTTGTTCTTCGTACGGCGGGACAGGATCTGCATGACCCGCTCGATCTCCTGCTCGCGCCCGATGACCGGGTCGAGCTTGCCCTCGCGCGCGTCCTGGGTGAGGTTGCGGCCGAACTGGTCGAGCACCAGCGAGGACGACGGGGCGTCGCTCTGCGAGCCGCCGGTCGTGGCGCCGGCGCCGGCGGCCTCCTTGCCCTGGAAGCCCGAGAGCAGCTGGATGACCTGCTGGCGGACCCGGTTGAGGTCGGCGCCCAGCTTCTGCAGCACCTGGGCCGCGACACCCTCGCCCTCCCGGATCAGGCCGAGCAGGATGTGCTCGGTGCCGATGTAGGAGTGGCCGAGCTGCAGCGCCTCGCGCAGGGACAGCTCGAGCACCTTCTTGGCGCGCGGGGTGAAGGGGATGTGACCGCTCGGGGCCTGCTGGCCCTGACCGATGATCTCCTCGACCTGCGCGCGCACCGCCTCGAGCGAGATGTCGAGGCTCTCGAGCGCCTTGGCGGCCACGCCCTCACCCTCGTGGATGAGGCCGAGCAGGATGTGCTCGGTGCCGATGTAGTTGTGGGAGAGCATGCGGGCCTCTTCCTGGGCCAGCACGACCACCCGACGGGCTCGGTCTGTGAACCGCTCGAACATGCGCATCTCTCCTGAAGCTTCTGGCGGGGCTACGTGGGCTTTCAACCCCACAGACAGCCTACGCGTTCCCCAGCAGCGTCCAATTCAGTCCGCTGACAGCGAACAGTCGGGTTTGTGGGGCCGTCCGGGAAACCGGTTGCCCCGCCCCGGAACCGGCGTGGTAGGCGTGGAATGACCTGTCCACCACCTCTCGGGAGGACGCATGCGCACCAAGCTCGCCCTGATCGTCGCAGCGACGGCCACGCTCGTGCTCGGCCTCACGCCCGCGGCGTACGCCGCCGACCACAGCATGGTCACCAATGACCGCGTGACCCCGGCGGAGGATCCGATCGGCAGCATGTGGTTCAACGAGCACGGCGACGTCGTGACGCTGTGCGACCGCGACGCCGACGGCGTGAAGCCGACCCTGCACGTGGCGCTCTACGACCCCTACGACCCCGAGGAGTACGTCCTCACCGTCGGCGGCGAGGACAACTGCGTGACCCGCAAGGCCAGCTCCGGGAGCCGGTTCAACCTGCCCGAGGACACCGACATCGGCTTCCTGATCTGCAAGTACCCCGACGGCTACTGCAACGCCGCCACCTGGCACAACGACCACTGACGCCAGGTCAGGGGGGTCAGCGGGTCAGTGGGCGGCGTCGTACGCCGACCGGACCTCGGTCGAGACCCGACCCCGGTCCGGGACGTCGAAGCCGTTGCCGCGAGCCCAGTCGCGGATCTCCTTGGCGCTCGGTCCGCCGTTGGCCGCGGCGGACTTGCGACCGCGGCGCGGCGCGGCGCCCACCTTGCGGCCGTGGCCGACGTACGGCGCGAGCGCGTCGCGCAACTTCGCCGCGTTCTTGTCGTTGAGGTCGATCTCGTACGACGTGCCGTCGAGGCCGAACGAGACGGTCTCGGTCGCCTCGCTGCCGTCGAGGTCGTCCTCGAGAACAATGTGGATCTTCTGCGCCATTCTCTCTTCCCATCCCTCAATTGCCGGTGGCCCGCGAAATGTCGGCCATCGGGGTGATTGCACCAATCCCCCGGACTCGGTCGCAGGAAACACGCAGAGAATACATTCGAGAAGAAATCCGCCACCAGACGCGGGCGACAATTCGCGCAATTGGCGCCTTCTCGGACCGCGCGGGTCTCTGGGGTGACCCGAGTCGTCGGCACCGCGAGACGGTCGCGCGCGGTCCGTCAGGAGTCGTGCCCGTCGACCCGACCGAGATAGTCGGGCAGATAGGGATCGGTGGTCGGGATCTCCCACCGGGACCTCAGGAACTCCTGCTCCCAGGCGGCGACGGTCGGCTCGCGCGTCTGCGACTCGAAGTGGTAGGCCCGGGCGGTCGAGATCCACAGGATCCGCTTTTCACACCGCGCGACCTTCAAGCAGAAGTCGACGTCGTTGAAGTTCAGCGGGAGCTGCTCGGTCATGCCCCCGACGTCGTTGTAGACGTCCCGGGAGATGCCGATGCAGGCTCCGGTGACTCCGGACACCTCGCGATTGAGACGCAATATCGCGAATGGGCCCGTGGATTGACGCGGCACCGCGCGATAGAGGTGGTGGGGCCATCGCCCCTGGAATACCAATCCGACGTGCTGGTAGCTGGTGTCGGCGAACATCAGGTGGGCACCGGTCATGCCGACGCCGTCCTCGAGCAGGGGCGCAACCAGATCGGGGACGAAGTTGTCGGAGACGATCTCGGTGTCGTCGTTGAGGAGCAGCAGGAGGTCGCTGGTCGCAGCGAGGACGCCGAGGTTGCACTTCTCGCTGAAGTTGAACGGCCGGTCGTACGCCAGCAGCACCAGCCGGTCACCGGCGAGCGTCCGCAGCCGGTCGAGGACGACCGGCGGGGTGTCCGTGTCGTGGACCACGACGATCTCGAGATTGTCGTGGCCGCCTCGTTCGATCAGCGAGCGGACGGCTTCGACCACGAGGACCCGCTGCTCTCCCCAGATCAGCTTGCCCGTGCCGCGGGTGGGGATGACGACGCTCACCAGTTGCTCCGCGTCGAGCGAGCGCCGGATGCGGACCGTCGTGGTTTCGGGATCGATCTCGGTGGTCGCCGCGATGCCGAGCCGCTCGAGGTGCTCCTGCACCGCCCGGCGGCGCGCGTCGTCGGCGTACGGCTTGGCGTGCAGGTCCGCGGCGGTCGAGCCCGCGGACGCGCGCCAGTGGTAGAGCACCTCGGGCACGTGCACGACCCGGCGCGCCCGCTCCGTCACCCGCAGGACGAGGTCGTGGTCCTGCGATCCGTCGAACCCCGAGCGGAACCCGCCGACCTCGCGCACGAGCGACGTCCGCAACACCGACAGGTGGCTGGTGTACATCTGCCCGCGGAGTCGCTCCGGCGACCACGGCGGCTTGCGGAAGACGCCGTAGTGGTTGCCGTCTTCGTCGACCTTGTCCTCGTCGGTGTACAGGTAGTCGGCGTCGGGGTTCTGCTCGATCGCGTCGTGCACTCGCTCCAACGCCCCCTCCGCGAGGAGGTCGTCGTGGTCGAGCAGGACGATGAACGTGCCCGTCGCCGCCTCGATGCCGTCATTGCTGGCGGCCACGATGCCGCCGTTGACCGCGCGCTCGACGACGTGGACCCGGTCGTCCGTCGTGGCCGCCCAGCCGAGCACGTCGCCGACGCCGGCATCGTCGGAGCGGTCGTCGACGAGCACGAGCTCCCAGTCCGTGAGGGACTGACCGAGGACGCACGTGATCGTGGCGCGCAGTGCCTCCGGGTCGGGGCGGTAGACCGGGGTGACGATCGAGAAGAAGGGCACGTCAGCGGCCCCGACGCAGTGCCCGGGCCGGACTGGTCAGCGCCCGACCCACGCGCCAGGAGCGGGAGGCGCGAAGCTCGCCGAGCTCGACGTCGAGCCTGGCCTTCTCCTGCTGGATCCGCCGAGCGCGACCGGTCAGCCTCCGGTTGGCGGTCCGCAACGACTTCAGCTTCGCCCGCTGCTGCTTGAGGTTCTTCTCCATCCGCTGCACCCGACGCTGCAGGTTCTTCACGTTGCGCTCGGCCGCCTTCGTTCGCGTACGCGCGGTAGCGGCGGTGGCCTCCAGACCGATCACGTGGTCCCGCTGGGTCATGATCGTGTGCCTCAGCTCGGCGTTCTCGGCCTCGGCCCGCAGCTCCTCGCCGTGGCGGAGCGCGTGCTCGTCGACGAGACGCACCTCGTCGAACGCCACGACGGGCTCCAGCTCGGGAAGCGCCGCAGAGTCGCCCGGGCGAGCGCGACGGGCCGAGGTGAGGAACTGGTAGACGAAGGAGTCCTCCTGCGCGCGGACCCAGGCGATGACGCTCGCCGGCAAGGCGTCGGCGTCGACCTCGACCTCCGTGGCGAGCGGGTCGAGCACGACGCCGCGCAGCAGGTCGACCGTCAACCCGACCTCGGCATGCAGCTTCTGCACTCCGGCGCGGTCGAAGAACCGCAGGTGCGTGCTGTCCAGGAGCCCGGTCTCGGTGTAGGTCCACCGGCCCTCGAGGAGGGACAGCCGGACGGAACCGTGGGCGATGTTCGGGATCGAGCAGACCACCCGGCCGTCGTCGGCCAGCAGCTCGACGGCCTCACGCAGGACCCGAGTGGGATCGACCAGGTGCTCCAGCACGTCGCCGAACACGATGACGTCGAAGGACCCGCGCTCGAAGTGGTCGGTCAGCGGCGCCACGTCGAGGTCGGCGATGACCAGCTGCTCCAGGTGCGGGCGGGCCCGCTCGGCCGCTGCCGCGTCTCGGTCGACGCCCCACACGCGGCAGCCGCGGCCGCGCAGGGCGCGGGCGAGACTGCCGGTGGCACAGCCGACGTCGAGGACCCGGACACCGGACCCGACCAACTCCACCGCCTGGGCCTGGCTGCCGTTCCGGTGCGCGGGGTCGGTCAGGTCGACGTCCGTGTCGTATCGGGCCACTTGGTCTCCAGTCACGTCTCGTGTCGAGGTGCGAGCAAGACGATCCCCCCGACCAGGTCGCGCGCGACTCTACCGGAGCCCTGGCGGGTCAGCCGTTGCGGGCGAACACCAGCTCCAGACCGCGCAACGTCAGCCACGGATCGTGGTCGGTGAAGCACCGGCACTCGTCGACGAGCAGGGGCGCGAGGTAGCCCGTCGCGATCACCGTGACGTCGCCGACCGAGGCGCCGAGCTCCTCGATCATCCGGCCGACGATCCCCTCGACCTGGCTGGCAACGCCGAAGACCATCCCCGACTGCAGCGCCTCGACGGTGTTGCGGGCGATCACCGACCGCGGCCGCGCGAGCTCGACCGTGCGCAGCTGGGCGCCGCGACGTCCGAGCGCCTCGAGCGAGATCTCGATGCCGGGGGCGATCGCGCCGCCGACATACTGCCCCTGGCCGTTCACGACCTCGAACGTCGTGGCCGTGCCGCGGAAGTCGACCACGATCGCGGGCCCGCCGTACTCGTGGGCGGCCGCGAGGGCGTTCATGATCCGGTCGCTGCCGACCTCGCGCGGGTTGTCCATGAGCACGGGGATGCCGGTCCGCACGCCCGGCTCGACGATGACGGTGGGGAGGGTCGGGAACTGGCTCGCCACCATGTCCCGCCACTCGTGCAGCACGGCCGGCACCGTCGCGCACACCGCGATGCCGTCGACCTCGTCGAGCGCGGCGCCGAGCAGTCCGCGCAGCAGCACTGCCCACTCGTCGGAGGTACGCCGCGCCTCCGTGGCGACCCGCCAGTCGGCGTGGACCCGCCCGTCGCTGACCAGGCCCAGCACCGTGTGGCTGTTGCCGATGTCGGCGGCGAGGAGCGCCATCAGTCCTCGGAGTCCTCGCCGAGATCGAAGCCGAGGTCGAAGACCTGGACCGAGTGGGTGAGCGCGCCGACGGAGATGAAGTCGACGCCGGTCTCCGCGACCTCGCGAGCGCGCTCGATCGTCAGCCCACCCGAGGCCTCGAGCGTCGCGCGGTCGGCGGTGAGCCGGACCGCCTCGGCCATCGTCGCGGTGTCCATGTTGTCGAGCAGGATCTCGGTGCAGCCGGCCTCGAGCAGCTGACGCAGCTCGTCGAGGTCGGTGACCTCGACCTCGACGCGCAGGTCGGGGTACGCCGCGCGCACGGCCTCGTAGGCCGGCACCACGCCACCGGCGGTGACGACGTGGTTGTCCTTGACCAACGCCCGGTCGCTCAGGCTGAAGCGGTGGTTGACGCCGCCACCGCAGCGGACGGCGTACTTCTGCAGCGCCCGGTAGGTCGGCAGCGTCTTGCGGGTGTCGAGCACCCGCGCGCGGGTGCCGGCGAGCGCGTCGACCCAGTGGGAGGTCGCGGTCGCGACACCCGAGAGGTGGCTGGCGTAGTTGAGCGCGGTGCGCTCGGCGGTGAGCAGGCCTCGGGTCGGGCCAGACACCCGCATGACGACGTCGCCGGGCTTGACGTGGGTGCCGTCGGGCACCCGGTCGGTGACCGCGACGGTGTCGCCCATGACCTCGTGGAAGACGAGGGCCGCGACGGCCAGGCCCGCCACGACGCCCGCCTCCCGGGCCGCGAGGACGCCGCTGCCGCGGGCCTCGGCGCCGATCGTGGCGAGCGAGGTGACATCGCCCCGGCCCTCGTGGGCGGGCAGGTCCTCGGCGAGGGCCGCGCGGATCTGGACGCGCACGGCGTCGGGGTCGAGTCCTGCGGTGCGCAGCTCGTCGTCGTAGGGCATCATGCGAGCTCCATCGCGGTCGCGCCGTCGTGCATGACGACGTCGATGTGGCCAGAGAAGTGGGTGTCGTCGCGGTCGGGGAAGTCCTCGCGCCAGTGCGAGCCGCGGGTCTCCTCGCGCAGCGCGGCGGCGTCGGCGAGGGCGAGGCTGATCGTGAGCAGGTTGGTGGTCTCCCACGACTCCTGGTCGACCGCGTCGGCGGCGACGCCCGCGAGCTTGTCGAGGTGGCCGACTGCGTCGGCGAGCCCCTCGGCGCTGCGCAGCACGCCGGCCAGCCCGGTCATCGCCTCCTGCAGGTCGCGGCGCACGTCGCTCGGCACGAGGCCCGCGGTGCGAGTGTCGCGCGCGGGCGGGAGCAGCGGGCGGAGCTCACCGGGCAGCACCGTGGCGATCCGCCGGGAGAAGACGAGTCCCTCGAGCAGGGAGTTGGAGGCGAGCCGGTTGGCGCCGTGGACGCCGGAGCAGGCGACCTCGCCGGTGGCGTAGAGCCCGGGGACGTTGCTGCGCCCCCACAGGTCGGTGCGCACGCCCCCGGAGGCGTAGTGGCAGGCCGGGGCGACGGGGATCAGGTCCGTGACCGGGTCGACCCCGTGCCGGCGGCAGGTCGCGAGGATCGTCGGGAACCGGCGCTCCCACTTCTCGGGCCCGAAGGCTCGGGCGTCGAGCCACACGTGCGGCCGGCCGCTCTCACCCATGCGGCGCGTGATCGCCTTGGCCACGACGTCGCGCGGCGCGAGGTCGGCGAGCTCGTGCACGCCCTGCATGAGGCGATCGCCGTCCCAGTCGACGAGGAACGCATTTTCTCCGCGCACCGCCTCGGAGATCAGGGGCTGCTGGCCGCGCGAGTCCGGGCCGAGGTACATCACCGTCGGGTGGAACTGCACGAACTCCAGGTCGCGCAGCACCGCACCCGCCCGCAGCGCGACGGCCATGCCGTCGCCGGTCGAGACCGCCGGGTTCGTCGTCTGCGCGAACACCTGGCCGAGGCCGCCGCTGGCCAGCACCACCGCGCGGCAGAGGACCGCGCCGACCCCGTCGCGCTGGCCCTCGCCCATCACGTGCAGCGTCAGCCCCGCGATGCCTCCGTCGTCCGCGAGCAGCAGGTCCACGGCGAGCGCGTGCTGGATGACCTCGATCTCGGGAGCCTGCTCGATCGCGGCGATCAGCGCCCGCTGGATCTCGGCGCCCGTGGCGTCGCCGCCGGCGTGCGCGATCCGGTCCCGGTGGTGGCCGCCCTCGCGGGTGAGCGAGAGCTCGCCGTCGGGGTCGTGGTCGAAGTTGGTGCCGAGCGCGATCAGCTCGCGCACGGCGTCCGGGCCCTCGGTCACCAGCACCTCGACCGCGGCACGGTCGCAGGCGCCGGCCCCGGCGACCAGCGTGTCGTCGAGGTGCTCCTGCGGGGTGTCCCCGGGGCCGAGTGCCGCGGCGATCCCGCCCTGCGCCCACTGCGTCGAGCCGGCGGCGAGCACGTCCTTGGTCACCACCAGGACCTTGCCGACCTGCCCGCGCAACCGCAGCGCCGCGGTCAGTCCCGCGATGCCGGAGCCGACGACGACGACGTCGGCCGTGGTGGTCCAGCCGGGTGCCGGGGCGAGCAGGCGTCCGGGCACGCGCCGGACGGGGGCGGTGGGCATTGGCGAAATCTATCGCCCGGACAGCTGGTCGCCGCGGACAAGTCCGGACCCGGCCACCGCCTCGGCCGGGTCGAAGCCCGTAGCCAGGATCTTGTTGTCGGCGTCGACGAAGACGACGTGCGGCTGGAGCTCCTTCGCCTGCGCGGTCTCCATCTGGCCGTAGCCGATGAGGATCACGAGGTCACCCGGGTGCACCAGCCGCGCGGCCGCGCCGTTGATGCCGATGACACCGGAGCCCCGCTCGCCCGCGATCGTGTAGGTCTCCAGGCGCGCGCCGTTGGTGATGTCGACGATGTGCACGAGCTCGCCGGGCAGCAGGTCGGCGGCCTCGAGGAGGTCCTCGTCGACGGTCACCGAGCCGACGTAGTGCAGGTCCGCCTGCGTGACGGTGGCGCGGTGGATCTTGCTCTTCATCATGGTGCGGAGCATCAGGTCTCCCCCTCGGGTCCGGCCACCCGTCCGAGCACGAGCGGCATGTTGTCGATCAGTCGGGTGGCGCCGACGCGCGCGGCCACCAGGATCCGGGCCTCGGTCCCGGCAGGTACGTCGCGGGGCAGGTCGCCCAGGTCGGCATCGGTGATCACCAGGTAGTCGAGGTCGACGAGGTGCTCACGGAGCTCGGAGCGCGCCTCGCCGAGGGCGACGTCGACGCCGTACCGGGCGTTCTCCCGGGCGGCGATCAGCGCACGGTTCAGCGCGGTGGCCGCCACCCGCTGGTCGGCGTCGAGGTAGCGGTTGCGGCTGGAGAGCGCCAGGCCGTCGCCCTCACGCACCGTCGGGGCGCCGACGACGTCCACGCCCAGGTCGAGGTCGAGCACCATCCGGCGCACCAGCACGAGCTGCTGGTAGTCCTTCTGGCCGAAGACCGCGACGTCGGGACGGACCAGCCCGAAGAGCTTGGCCACGACGGTGAGCACCCCCCGGAAGTGGCCGGGCCGGATCCGGCCCTCGAGGATCTTCGCCCGCGGGCCGGGCTTGATCGTCACCTGGGGGTTGCCGCCGGGGTAGACCTCCTCGACGCTCGGCGCGAAGACGGTGTCCACGCCCTCCCGGGCGCAGACCTTCAGGTCGGCGTCGAGCGTGCGGGGGTAGCGGTCGAGGTCCTCGCCCTCGCCGAACTGGAGCGGGTTCACGAAGACAGAGACGACGACGGGTCCGTCGCCGACGCGCTCCCGGGCGGCCCGGATCAGGCTCGCGTGGCCCTCGTGCAGCGCCCCCATGGTCGGCACGAGCCCCACGCGGCGGCCGCTCGCGCGGGCGTCGGCGAGCAGGGTCACCAGCTCGTCCCTGGTGGACGCGAGGGAGGGAGTCGTCATCGGTGGCTGGACGTGTGGGCGGCGGCGGCGCGCTCGGCCTCGTCGAGCGCGCGGGTGATCGCGGCGGCGCGGATCGGCAGCACCCGGCCGTCGGTCACGGCCCGGTCGAGGGTGGCGCGGGCCAACGCGACGTACGACGGGAGCGTGAGCGGGGCGTTGGCGCCGACGTCGGCGAGGTGTGCGCGCACGGTGTTGACGTCGCCGCGGACGATCGGGCCGGTCAGCGCCGCGTCGCCGTGCTCGAGCGCGTTGTCGAGCGCGGCGGTCAGCAGCGGGCGGAGGGTGCCGGCCGGGTCGGCGGAGCCGGCGGCCGCGAGCAGCTCCATCGCCTGGGTCACCAGCGTGACGAGGTGGTTGGCGCCGTGCGCGAGCCCCGCGTGGTAGAGGGTGCGCATCTCCTCGGGCACCCACGTCGGGCGGCCTCCGAGGTCGGCGACCAGGAACTCGACGAACGCGCGCTCGTCGGGTCCGGCGGTCAGGCCGAAGACGCAGCCGCCCCCGAATCCCCCGGAGAGGCGGTCGAGGTCCAGCGCGGTGCCGGTGAACGTCATCGCGGGATGCATCGCGGCGACCCGGGCGCCGACGGCTGCCGCGGGGGCGAGCACCTCGAGGCCGTGCCGACCGGAGGTGTGCACGACGTACTGCCCGGGCCGGATCGCGCCGGCGTCGCTGAGGGTGGTGACGACGTTGCCGAGCATGTCGTCGGGGACCGTCAGCAGCAGCAGGTCGCAGGCGCGTGCGACGGCGCTCGGCTTCCGCGTCGCGACACCCGGCAGGAGGTCGGCGATGCGGGCACGGGAGGCGTCGGACTCGCCGGCGGCGGCCACGACGTGGTGGCCCGCGGCGCGGAGGACGGCGGCCAGGACGGCGCCGACGCGACCCGCGCCGACCACGCCCACCCGCAGCCCCGTCTCCCGGAAGTGGTGCGTCATGACGAACCTCTCGTTCCAGTCCCTCCGACCACCCGCGGGACCGAGGTCCGTGCGGGCCGGTGTGGGTACCGGACGTTGTTCTCGATCCAGGTGGATCCTGACGCTGCGAGGGTACGCCGCGGGCGACGCCCCTCACACGGGAGCGCGCCGTGGGGTGGGTCACACGGCGCCGCGGCGAGTCAGGGTCGGCGGGCGATCACCCGGCAGAGCACGGGGTCCTCCTCGCCCCACGGAGCGAGACCATCGGACTCGACCTCGTAGAGGAGCTCCCAGCCGCGCCGGCGCAGGTCGGCGACGAAGGCCTCGGCGTCCTGGTAGCGGCGGTAGTGCTTGGGGTGGGCCTTCTGGCGGTGCGCGTCCTTGTCGGTGCGGAACTCGGCGGCGAGGAGGTCGCCGGGCCTCGCCGTGTCGCCCAGCACGTCGAGCAGCGTCTCCTGCACGTCCTCGGTGATCGCGTGCAGCACGAAGCGGGTGTAGTGGACGACCGGACCGGCGCCGTCCCCGCCGCGCGTGGCATCGAGCACCGCGGCCAGCCGCTCGGCGTCGCCGAGGTCGCAGACCTCGAACGTCACCCGCTCGCCGAGTCCCGCGCCCAGGGCGCGGTCGCGGGCGTGCGCGACGCCCACGTCGGAGCGGTCCAGGCCGACCACCGTGCGGCCGACGGAGCCGAAGTGGAAGGAGTCGCGGCCGTCGCCGCAGCCGATGTCGACGACCGTGCCCGCCGTGTCGTGACGGTCCTGCACGAACTGCGCGAACGACGACCCCTCGGTGTGGCCGTTGTGCGCGTAGTAGTCGGCCCAGTAGACCGTCGTCCGCTGGGCGGGCGTGAGCTGACCGCTGACGTCCTCGCCGCGACGCTCGATCTTCCAGTCGAACCCGGTCTTCGGCCGCCGCCAGTCGTCGCCGTAGATCGCGGCGAGCAGCTCCTCCGAGCGCACCGGCACGAGCGCCCGGCCCCCGGAGAAGTCGATCTCCCGGCTGCCCTGCCACTCGCCCGTGACGGGCGTGGTCCCGGTGTAGCCGAAGGGGTGCTGCAGCTCGCCGTCGGCGTCGACGTAGGTGTGGAAGATGTCGATCCGGTTCTTCGACCTGGCCGCGTCGACGACGTGCAGGCAGGAGCTCATCGCCTCGACGCGGTAGCCGCGGTCGATCAGCGTCCGCGCGACGGACACGAGCTCCGCGGCGGCGGCCGGACCGGACCGCTCGCGTGAGACGTAGGCGACGTCGAAGTCGTTGTCGTGGCCGATGTAGTCGCCCTCGCGGATCGCGCCGAGCAGCGTGCCGAAGGTCAGGAACAGGTCGTGTCCGTGCTCCTCCCGCAGGATCGTGCGGACGGTGGTGTAGAGGTCCATGACCGCGGCCTGCCACTCGGTGTCCAGCTGCTTGGAGAGCTGGACCGTGCCGGTGCGTCCCAGCACCCACCCCGAGCCCAGCCGCTCCTGCAGCAGCTCCGGGTCGTGCTCGCCGCTGCGCGGTGCCTTGACGAACATGCCGTGTCCGTGGATCGGCAGCGGCCGGCCGTCGACCTCGACCCGCAGCCGCGAGCCGCGGTTGGCGTAGGTCCAGAGGCCGTGGATCTTGAACGAGAACGTGCGGATCTGGGCCCGGCTGTTGCGACGGTCGCCACGGGGTGACCGGATCGAGGGAGTCCGGCCGCGCTTCCTCGCCGACGTCTGGGACATGGCTCCGTCGGCGGTGGCGTACGTCGAGGTCACCCGGATCGGCCCGAGGAAGAGGTCGACGCGCGTCGGTGCCGCGTCGGCCGGCACGGACACCCAGCCGAGCACCTGCTCGCGGGAGAACTCCTCGACCATCCCGACGGCGGAGGTCGGGGCCGGCTGGCCGGTCGCGCGGCGTACACGCCGGAGCAGGTCACGCATCTCGGGTCTCCTCGTCGGTCTGTCCGGGGGGTGCGCCCGCCGGTTCGGGCAGCCGCTCGACCGTGGTCTGCACGAGCGCCCGCACGGCGACGGCAACCGCGGCCTGCGGCAGCGCGGGTGGTACGTCGACGGGCCCGACCGGCAGCGGCTCGCGGGTGAGCAGGGCGTCGGCGTCGCCGACCACGCGGACCGGCGCGTCCCGGACCGCATGCGCCCGCGACGCATTGATCGTGCGCACCTGCTGGGCCGCCCACTCGGGGAACGGCGGGACGGCCGGCGCCGCCCGCGGCAGGTCGTCGCCCTGCAGCTGGCGCACGAGGCCGCCCTTGATCCACGGCCTGCGCCGGCTGCGGTCGACGCCGAGAGCGTCGAAGGCCAGGTGGGCCGCCCGGACCAGCTCGACCTCGGCCCACGACAGGCTCGGGTTCGACCGCGACGGGTCCGGCGCCAGCACGCCGTCGGGCAGCCCGAGGAGTCGCTCGAACGTGCGGGGCAGCAGCTCCCGGTCGATGCCGTCGTTGACGATCAGCGTCACGCGCTCGGGCCCGACCACGTCGGTCCAGTCGCCCAGCAGCCGGTGCACGTCGTGGGCGCGCCAGACGTTCTCCCACTCGTAGCCGCCGGACTCGGCGCCCGCGGGATCGAGGACGACCCGCAGCCACTCCTCCCACGACAGCGTGACGCCCGACTTGACCCGCTCCTGCCACTGCGAGGGCAGGTAGGAGTCGAACCTGCGCACCACGGCGACCACGTGCACGCGCGCGCCGCCCAGGTCGTCGACGATCCGGCGACGCTGCTCCTCGGTCGCGCGTCCGAAGTCCTCGCTGGAGATGCAGACCCGCTGGTCACCGGCGGCGGCGACCTCGGCGGCCAGGCGCTTCCAGTGCTTCATCGGCGGTCGCGCGGTGCTGCGCCCGAGGCCGATCGACCGGCCCGCGAGACGAGGGCGACGACCGGAGCCGGCGTAGTGGACGCCGTGCGCCGCGAGCTCACCGCGGGCCTCGTGGAAGGCGACCTGCACCGCCGTGCTGCCCGTCTTGTGCGGGCCGATGTGGACCAGGCGGGTGCCCTCGGGCAACAGCAGGTCACCCATCCCGTCGCCCCTCCTCGACCGGCGGCGCGGACCGCAGGTCGGGCACCCGCTCGACCGTGGCCTGCACGAGCGCCCGCACGGCCACGGCAACCGCGGCCTGCGGCAGCGCGGGGGGTACGTCGACGGGACCGACCGCCAGCGGCTCGCGGGTCAGCAGCGCGTCTGCGTCGCCCACGACCCGGACCGCGGAGTCGCGGACGGCCCGCGCCCGGTCGGCGCCGATCTGCCGCACCTGCTCGGCCGCCCAGTCGGGGAACGGCGGCGTCGTGGGTGTCGCCCGCGGCAGGTCGACCCCCTGCAGGTGGCGCACCAGGCCGGCGGCCGCCCACGGGTCGCGGTCGCGCCGGTCGACACCGAGGTCCTCGAACGCGCGGTGGGTCGCCCGCACCAGCTCGACCTCCGCCCACGACAGGCTGGGGTTCGACTGCGACGGATCCGGGACGAGCAGGCCGTCGGGGAGGCCCAGCAGCCGCTCGAACGTGCGCGGCAACAGGGACCGGTCCGCGCCGTCGTTGACGATCAGCGTCACGCGCTCGGCGCCGACCACCTCGGTCCAGTTGCGCAGCAGGCGGCCGACGTCGTGGGCCCGCCAGACGTTCATCCGCTCGTAGTGGCGCTGGTCGGCGTCGCGGTCGAGGACGATGCGCAGCCAGTCCTCCCACGAGAGCGTGACACCGGCCTTGACCCGCTCCTGCCACTGCGAGGGCAGGTAGGAGTCGAGACGACGGGCCACGGCCACGACGTGCACGCGCTCGCCGCCCAGGTCGTCCACGATCCGCTGGCGCTGCTCCCTGGTGGCGCGGCCGAAGTCCTCGTTGGAGATGCAGACCCGCTGGTCGCCGGCGGCCGCGACCTCCGCGACCAGGTCGTCCCAGTGCCGGACCGGCGGGCGCTCCACTCCGTACTTCTTGCCGGCGAGGCCGATCGACCAGCCGGCCAGGCGGGGACGGCGCCCGGAGCCGGCGTAGTGGACGCCGTGTGCGGCCAGCTGTTCGCGCGCATCGTGGAAGGCGACCTGCACCGCCGTACTGCCCGTCTTGTGCGGGCCGATGTGGACGAGACGGGTGCCCGCGGGCAGCAGCAGGTCGGCGTCAACGCTCACGTGCCACACCTCCCGGGCGTCCGTCCGACGGTGCCGCGTCGCCCCGTTCAGTCCGGGTGGCACTGTAACGGAGGTGGGCGCTCCCGCCCGCACGGGCACCACGGCCTCGGCGGTGGTCCGTCTGCGACACTGTGCGGCATGGATTCGAGCAGTCAGCGCCGCGTCGCCGTCCTCCTCGCGGGGGGCGTCGGAGCCCGCATCGGGCTCGAGATCCCCAAGCAGCTGCTCAAGGTCGCGGGCCGCACGATCCTCGAGCACTCGCTGATCGCGCTGCACGAGCACCCGATGGTCGACGAGATCCTGATCATGATGGCACCGGGGCACCTCGACGCCGTCCGGGCGATCGTCGCCGCCGGCGGCTACGACAAGGTCGGCCAGATCCTCGAGGGCGGCGAGACCCGCAACGACACCACGCTGCGGGCCCTCGACGCGCTCGGCGACGAGGAGTGCCACGTGCTCTTCCACGACGCCGTCCGTCCGTTCGTGTCGGCCCGGATCATCGAGGAGTGCTTCGAGGCGCTCCAGAGCCACCCGGCCGTGGACGTCGCCATCCCGTCGGCCGACACGATCATCGAGGTCGGGGGCGAGAACACGATCCGCGAGATCCCCCCGCGCGCCGCCCTCCGGCGCGGTCAGACGCCGCAGGCCTTCCGCTCCGGGGTGATCAGGGCGGCGTACGTCGAGGCCGGCAAGGACCCGAACTTCGTCGCGACCGACGACTGCACGGTGGTGCTGCGCTACCTGCCCGACGAGCCCATCTGGGTGGTCACCGGCGACGACCGCAACATGAAGGTCACCGAGCCGATCGACGTCTACCTCGCCGACAAGCTCTTCCAGCTCAACAGCTTCGACCTGCCGGCGCCGAGCACGGAGGTCGAGTACCGCGCCGCGCTGGCCGGGAAGACGATGGTCGTCTTCGGCGGCAGCTACGGCATCGGCGCCGACATCGCCGAGCTCGCCGGCAAGCTCGGCGCGGAGGTCTTCTCCTTCAGCCGGTCGAGCACCGGCACCCACGTGGAGCGCCGCGCCGACATCGCCGAGGCGGCCAAGCAGGTCGTCGCGAGGACCGGACGCGTCGACTACGTCGTCAACACCGCAGGGGTGCTGCCCCGCGGCGAGCTCGTCGAGACGAGCGAGGAGACCATCTACAACGCCACCGAGGTCAACTACCTGGCGCCGGTCTTCATCGCCCAGGTCTTCCACCCGCTGCTGCGCGAGACCTCCGGGTCGCTGCTGCTCTTCACGTCGAGCTCCTACACCCGGGGCCGCAGCGGCTACAGCCTCTACTCCTCGGCGAAGGCCGCGACCGTCAACCTCACCCAGGCGCTCGCCGACGAGTGGGCCCGCGACGGCGTCCGCGTCAACTGCATCAACCCCGAGCGCACCGCGACGCCGATGCGCACCAAGGCCTTCGGCCAGGAGCCGCCCGGGTCGCTGCTCGACTCGCAGACCGTCGCGCAGACCTCGCTCGACGTGCTGCTGAGCCCGCAGACCGGCCACGTCTACGACGTCCGCAAGGACGACCCCCTCGCCGCCGCAGCCGCCGAGATCACCGGCGTCGGCTGAGCCGGCTCGACCGCCCGCGAGAAGGATCGATGAACCCCGAACGACTCCACCCCAACGCCGTGCAGAACCGCCGCCTCCGGCGGCTCGCGGCGCTGGAGAAGGCGCCCCACCGGGTGCCCGTCAACTTCTCGATCGTCGGCGTGCAGAAGGCCGCGACGAGCACGGTCTACATGATGCTGGCGGCCCACAAGTCCATCGCGCGCGGACCCGAGAAGGAGATGCGCCTCTTCATGATGGAGCAGGTCGACTGGGACGACCCGGACTACTCCGACTACGTGCGCCCGGCACGGAGCACGCAGCAGACGATGGCCGGCGACGCGACGCCGGAGTACCTCTTCTGGCCGCACGCTCTGGATCGGATGCACCGCTACGACGCCGACCTGCCGCTGATCGCGACCTTCCGCGACCCGGTCGAGCGGGCGTTCTCGCAGTGGTCGATGCAGCGTTCTCGGGACGCCGACTTCCCCGACGTACCGCAGACCATCGAGCGGTGGGCCGACCCGCGGCTCCCGGACCGGATCCCCGACGGGGTCAGCCCCTACGAGCTGCGCCGGCGCTCGCTCTACACCCGCGGTCTCTACGGCCAGCAGCTCGAGCGCGGCCTCCGCCTCTTCCCTCGCGAGCAGTGGTTGCTGCTCGACCTGCGTGAGATCGCGACCGACCCCGAGGGCGTCCTCGACCGCGTGACCGACCACCTCTCGCTGCCGCGCTTCGAGAAGTACCCCGAGCGGCTGCACCGCAACCAGACGCCCACCAGCAACGAGGGCGCGGCGCCGAGCGTCGAGCACGTCCAGCGGCTCGTGGACGTCTACGCCGACGATCTCTCCCGCTTCGCCGAGCTCTCCGGGCTCGACCTCAGCGGCTGGTCGACGGTGAAGGTGCTCGAGGGCACGCTGTCGGTCTCCGACTTCCGCGACAAGCTCGTCGGCAAGCTGGGACTGCAGAGCTAGCGGCCGAGGGCGGCTCCTGTGGCTTGGCCGCCGTCCGGCCCGCCGGGGTTTCATCAAGGGATGACGGTCAAGCTGCGCTTCCCACGGTGAGTTCAGGCAGGGAGGTGCGGCTTCGACCTCATCCCTTGATGAAACCGCAGCCCCGCAGCCGCCTCAGCCCCGCAGCCGCCTCAGCCCCGCAGCCGCCTCAACCCCTGCGCAGCCTGGAACGCACCCGGCCGACGACGACCCTCAGCAGATCCTTGCTGCCGGTCTCGTCCACCAGGCGCGCGGCGCGCGGCTCCTTGCGGGCGTCGCGGGCACCGGCGGCGCGGGCGTCGCGGCGCACCTCCTCGATCGCGTCGTGGCTGATCGCGGTGGCGGCGGCGAGCAGCCGGTCGTAGCGGTCGGAGAGCGCGTCCAGGTCGGTCGAGGCCGCGGCGTCGACGCCGTGGCCGTCGGCGAGTGTGTCCAGATGACTCCAGATGCGCTGGGCGACGTCCTGCAGGTCCGCAGGCACCTCGAGGTCGTCCCAGGTGACCCGGTGCCGGCGCAGGTCGGGGTCGATGAAGTCGTCGACCGCGCTGGGTGCGTCGGTGGTCACGTCGACGTCGTACCGGAGCCCGAGGTCCTCGCCGAGCCGGGCGAGCACCGGCCGCCAGTCGGTGAGCAGGTCGGTGTAGCGGACGAACGCCCGCGGCAGGGCCCGGGTCTCTCGCTCGTTGACGATCGAGTTGTTGACCCAGCGCGCGACGTTGAACGTCTCGTAGCGCCGTCGGGCGGCCTCGTCGTCGGGGTTGGCGTAGTAGGTCGACCTGCTGCCGACCACCTCGGCGGGGTGCCGCAGCATCGAGATGCAGCGCAGCTCGAGCCCGACCTCCGCGGCGGCCGAGCGCCACAGCTCCTGGGTCCACACGGTGCGCGGGTCCTTCACCACGACCTGGTCGCTCTGCTCCGCCTGCTCGGCGAGGAAGTCCACCAGCCGGCGACGCCGGTCGTCGGTGATCGCGTCCTGCGCGCGCCCGAACGCCGTCGGGCGGCTGTCGAACTCGTGGATCCCCGCCGCGTCGGTGATCTCCTTGTGGAAGCGCACCGCCCACTTCGATTCGAAGAACCCCTTCGGGTTGGACTCGTTGGCGCCCAGGTGCGGCCCCGGCACGAACAGCCCGAGGTGGTGCAGCGTGCCCGACATCGTGCTCGTGCCGCTGCGGCCGGTCCCGGTGATGAGGATCAGCAGCTTCATCGGTGCTCCTTCTCGGGATCCGGCGGCGCGTCTCCCCGCGGGACCATGACGGCGTCGACGAAGCGGGCGCCCGCGCGACCGTCCTCGAGGTCGAGGAAGTCGGCGCGGAACTTCTCGTACGCCGAGGCGTGCTCGGCGCGCAGCCGGTCGAGGTCGCGCAGCTGCTCGATGACCTCGTCGGTCGTCGGGACCAGCGGGCCCGGCGCGGACGGCTCGAAGTCGAAGAGCCAGCCGCGCGTGTCCTGGTAGCGCTGGAGGTCCGGCACCTGGAAGACCATCGGCTTGCCGGTCACGCCGAAGTCGAACCGCAGCGACGAGTAGTCGACGACCGCGGCGTCGGCGGCCAGGTAGAGGTCGGAGATCTCCGGGTAGTCGGTGACGTCGATGCACCCGCTCAGCGACGCGAGTCGGTGCTCGGTGCGGGCGTTGAAGGCATGGCCGCGGATCAGGATCACGTAGTCGGGGCCGAGCGCCGACGCGGCCCGCTCGAAGTCGAGGAAGTCCGGCCACCACGCGCTGTTGTCGTCGACCGACAGGTAGTCGCGGAAGGTCGGCGCGTAGAGCACCGCCTTCTGGTGCGGCTCGATGCCCAGCGCGGCACGGGTCGCCTCGCGGATCGGCTCGGCGAGCGGCGACTGGAGCACGTCGTTGCGGGGGTAGCCGATCTCGAGGACCTCCCCGTCGTAGGCGAAGTCGCGCCGCAGCAGCGGCGTCGCGTAACGGGCCGGCGAGATCAGGTAGTCCCACTGCCGGGCGCGCTCGTCGTAGGAGTCGATGCGCGCCTGCGAGAACTGCACGTTGCGCCAGTGGGTGTGGCCCATCTGCTTGAACGGGTAACCGTGGAAGGTCTGCACGAGCACCTGGCCCTCGGGCTTCTGGTGCCACTCCGGCTGGTACATGTTGTCGACGTAGTAGCTCGCCGACTGCATCAGCTCGTACCACTCCGGGCTGTTCACGACGACCGGGATGCCGCCCTCGGGCACCACGACGGAGTGGTCGTGGACCGCCCAGTAGACGGGCAGGTCGGAGCCGCGGCGCTGGAGCTCGCGCTGGATCGAGAGGCCGTTGTCGGTGGCGAGCTCGCCGAAGTACGAGCGCAGCAGCAGCCCGCGGGTGAGCTGGGTACGACGCGGCGCCGAGCGCAGCCGGTTCTGCCGGTAGTTGCCCCGCCCGTCGCCGATCGGCCGCAGGATCGAGATCCGGACCCTCGACTCGGGGCCGCGCACCACGCGGCCCTCGATCTGGCTGGTGCGCACGGGCGCCGGGAGCTGCTCGTTGAGCTTGCGCGAGACCTGCATCGGCACCCGCACGACGTCGCCCTTCGCGACGGTCAGGTCCGCGGAGAGGTCGTGGTCGCCCAGCGGCAGCGGCCACCTGCCGAAGCGGTAGACCTCGTGCCGCAGCTCCAGCTCGGCGGTGAACCGGCCGTCGGTGACCGGGAAGAAGTCACCGACTGCGAGGCTGCGCTTGCTGCGCGCCCGGATCCGCAGCTGGGTGGCCGGCCGGCCGACGACGCGGCCGACGATGCGGAGCACGCCGTCCTCGCCCAGCTCGGCGCTGTCGACGCGGACGGCGGCGCCGAACTCGCGGACGATCAGCGCGAAGTCGCGGCGTACGTCGACCGCCAGGGCGACGCCGGCCGGGTAGGCGTAGGTGTCGTCGGTCGGGACGACGTCGGTGCGTCCCCCACCCGTGCGCTGGGCGAGCAGTCGCCACTCGACGGCGGCGCCGGGCCTCGGGGCATCGGTGCGGGGGAGCGTGACCTGGAAGGCGCCGTCGGCGCCGACCGGCGCGACGGCGCGATCACCGCCGTCGTTGAGCACGATGGCGGCCACGCCGGTGGTGTCCACGACGGTGCCGCGCAGCGTCCGTCCGTCGAGCCCGACGTCGCGCACCACGGCGGCGGTGCGGTCCACGGTGAGCCGCAGCACCCGGTTGACCTGCCACTCCGTGAGCAGCCGGCCTCCGCCGCGCAGCAGCACCGCCGGCACCAACCCGGCTGCGCCGCTGCGGAGCATCCGCTGCACGGGCCGGGTCACGCTCATGCCGCCGACCTCGACGCGCAGGTGCACCGTCCACGACGAGCCCTGCCGGGCCGCGGCCGCGAGCCGGCCGATCGGCACCCGCACCCCGAACAGGCCGGGGTTGTAGTCGCACCAGGCGTCCTCGGTGGGCGGCTCGAACGACGACTCCGGCGTCTCGGTCGACCAGCAGACGTGCTCCTCGCCGGTCTGGTCGTCGCGGAGCACGACGGCGACGCGCTGCTCGTGGGTGGCGAGGTCGACCTTGCCGAGGAAGGCGCGGCCGGTGATCCGGGCGACGACCTCGCCGTCGGGGTCGGTCTCCCAGTGGAAGTTCTCGACGTGGTGCCACAGCTGGAGCTGGTCCGGGTGGATCACGAAGAGGTCGTCGGGGAGCTCGGGGTCACCGAGCAGCGGCAGCTCGAGGAGCACGCCCTCCTCGCTCAGCCGCGAGGGCCACGGCGGGAGGTTCTGGACCTTGCGGCGGACCAGCTCCTGGAGGTCCTCGCGGCGGTCCTGGATCGCGAGCTCCACGAGCAGGCGGCGGTTGGGAAGGGTCTGGTCCCACACCCAGTCGGGCGTGCCCTCGGCGAGCTCGCGGATCGCGGCGACCAGCTCGGCCCAGTAGTCGTCGTCGACGGTGCCGCCGCTGGTCAGGTACCAGTGGAAGTGCACCTGGAAGAGCGTGAGCCGCCACTGGTCGTAGAGCTCGGGCGAGAGCTCCTCGGTCAGCACGTCGCGGCTGACGTGCCACGCGGCGATCCGGTCGCGGAGGTCCTTGATGCTCGCGGTCTGCTGGCTGATCGAGCTCAGGTCGTCGCGGGCGCGGTAGCGGTAGACGTGGTCGGGGATCACGTCGATCGCCCGCGCGCGGGCGAGGAGCTGGGTGACGATCGGCTGGTCCTCGTAGGCGACGCCCTCGCGGAACCACAGGTCCTGGTCGTCCCAGAAGTCGCGGCGGAAGAGCTTGTTCCACGTGTAGAGGTTGCGCAGCAGTGCGGGGTACTCCGCGATCGTCACCCGCTGGCGCAGGTCGTCGTGGACCTCGGGCACCCAGGTGGGCCACCAGTCCTTCGCGATGTTGAACCGGTCCACGGCACCCACGACGATGTCCGAGCCGGTGTGGACGGCGGTGTCGTGGAGCCGGCGGAGCGCCCACGGCGTGAGGCTGTCGTCGGAGTCGACGAACGTGAGGAACTTGCCGCGAGCGGCGCGTACGCCGGTGTTGCGGGCCGCGCCGAGGCCGCCGTTCTCGCGCGTGACGATGCGGAACCGCGGGTCGCGGGCGGCGTACTGCTCGGCGATGGCCCGCGAACCGTCGGGCGAGCCGTCGTCGACGAGCAGGACCTCGAAGTCGGTGAAGTCCTGGGCGACGATGCTGTCGAGGCACTCCGCGATGTAGCTCTCGACGTTGTAGAACGGCACGATCACGCTGATCCGCGGCGGCCGGATGCGGCGGCCGAGGCTGCTGCGGGAGGCACGCCGGGCGACCCGGCGGCCGAGCACGGCCACCTGGTGACGACGAGCGGCGAGGCGGGACACGGCGACCAACCTAACGGCTGGCTCCAGCCGGTCCCGCATCGAGGACCTGCTCCAGGGCATCGACCACGCGGGCCGCCGCACGGCCGTCCTGGAAGGGGTTCCAGCGGACGTTGAACTCCGCGATCGGGCCGGCCCAGCGCTCGGCCAGCGCCGGGTCGAGCAGCTGCTCCACGACGCCCGCCGTGTCGACGACGAGCGGACCGGGCGCGGACTCCTCGAAGGGGAAGAGGAACCGCCGGCTGCCGCTCGCGTAGTCGTCGAGGTCCGGCACCAGGAAGACCATCGGCCGCCCGGTGAGCGCGATGTCGAAGCGCATCGAGGAGTAGTCGAGCACGCTGGCGTCGGCGGCCAGGATCAGGTCGTTGACCTCGGGGTACGCCGTGACGTCGACGATCCGGGCACCGGGGGCGTCGACAGGGACTGGTGCGTGGAAGCGGTGGCCGCGCAGCAGCAGCACGAAGCGGTCACCGAGGGCGGCGGCCGCCGCCGCCAGGTCGAGGTGCTCGGTCATCGCGGCGCCGCGGGGGCGGAAGGCGAGGTGCTCGCGCCAGGTCGGCGCGTAGAGGACCGCGGTCTGGTCGTCGCGGATGCCGAGCAGTCGGCGGGCGGCGGCCCGGCGCTCCGCCGCGGCCGGCGCGACCAGCGCGTCGTCACGGGGGTAGCCCCGGTCGAGGGCCGGGCCGCGGTAGGCGTACTGCTCGCGGTAGTGGTGCGTCATGTCCGGCGTCGGCGTCAGGATCGTGCTCCACGTGTCGACGCCGCGGGCGCGGAGCTCCCGGACCCGCGCCGGCGAGTACTCCTGCGCCTCCCACTGGCTCGCACCCATCGCCTTGGAGGGGTAGCCGTGGAAGGTCTGGAGCAGGTACTGGCCCGGACGCCGCCGGAACCACGCCTCGGTGTCGGTGTTGAGCACGAGCGCCCGGGCGCGTGGGAGCACGGCGTACCACTCCCGGCTGCGCAGCAGCACCGACTCCGCGCCGTCAGGCGCCGACTGGCCGGCGTCGGAGATCCCCCAGACGAGGCGCAGGTCGGGGCGGCGCGCGCGCAGCTCCTCGAAGATCGCCAGCGGACTGTCGGTCGCCGTCCGGCCGGCGTAGCTCTCGAAGTAGACGAGGCCGGGGTCGAGCGGGCGGCCGTCGCGGCGGTACGCCGTCTGCAGCCGCTCCTGCGCGCGCCGTCCGGCCTCGTCGTCGGCGAGCGGTGCGCCGAGCTCGAGCACGAGACCGCCGCGTGGGCCGAGGTGGGCGCGCAGCCGATGGCGGCCGGTGCGGTGCTCGACCGGGAGCCTGGCGCGCAGGCCGTCGGCGACGGCGACGTTGGCGTCGCCCACCACGATTCGGTAGCTGCCGGGCGGCAGTGCGGTCGCGCGCCTGAGCACGTCACTCTCGAGCGTGATGCGGAGCCGGTCGCCGTCCGTGCGCTGCGGGACCTCGACCGGAAGGTCGCGCCGCAGCACCCGCAGATCGTCGACGGCCCCGCGGACGGTCAGCACCAGGTCGTCGTCCTCGACGTCGAGACCGCCGACGGTCAGCGGGCTCGCGAGCGGCCCCGAGGGCGCGGGCAGGTCGACGTCGACGGTGCGCTCCAGCTCGCCCACCCGGACGAAGAGCGTCAGGGCGGCGGGGCCGATGGCGTCGACGTGCACGACGACGGCGGACTGGAAGCGGCGGTCCCACCACCGGTCCGCCTCGCCGGCGGCGGCCACCGTCACCCCGAGCGGAGCGCCGCCGCGCTCGCGCACCTCGACCGTCGTCTCGGGGTCGCCGAGGTCGACGCCACCCACGCCGAGCCACAGGTCGGTGCCGCCGGCCACGGTGCGGACGACGTGGACGACGGCGGCCGTCTCGGTGTCGTCGAGCCGGCGCACCTCGTCGGGGAGCGCGTCGACCGGCCAGACGGCGAGCACGTCGGAGTCCCGTCGCTCGGTGCGCAGGTCGTCGCCCAGGCCGAGCAGCTCGGCCGCGACGGCCTCCAGCGACTCGCGCCGGTCGGCCGCGGCCAGCGCGACCAGGGCGCGAGCGGCGGCACCGACGCCGTCGGTCCACCCGGGGTCGGCGGTGGCCTGCGCGGCCAGCGCCCGCAGCTCGGCCCATTGCTCCACGTCGGCGCGTTCGGCGTCCTGCAGCAGCCGCGGCAGCTCGAACCCGACGACCGTGCGTCGCCACCGCTCGGTCAGCCACGCGTCCTCGCCGAGCCGTCCCTCCACGCGAGCCCAGCGCTCCACCAGACCCTCGAGCCCGGGCAGCGGACTCGGCGTCGCCCCGTAGGCGCGGGTGCCGTGGTCGGGGTACCAGGTGACGGCCGCCCGGTCCCACCGCAAGGGCGGCCCGTGCTCGGCGAAGAGACCCGCCAGCGTCGGCGAGCACAGCCAGTCGTCGTGCTCCGACAGCGCCGTCCACGTCCCGCGCCGGATCGCGGTGCCGGCCAGCCGCGGCTCGAGCGCCTCGGGGGCGCGCTGCAGACGGTGCAGCCACGGGTCCGGCTCCCCCGCCTGCTCGAGGCGGCCGAGACCGGCCGGTGGCCCGCTGCGGCCGAGCCGCTCGGCCGCGAGCCGGACCGCGTCGGGCGCGAGCACGTCGCATCCGCGCAGGAGCAGCACGAGGTCGGCTGTCGAGGTCGCGACGGCGGCGTTCACCGCCTGCTGCCAGGTCCCGTCGACGGGTGCGCGGAGCACGCCGGGCGCGGCGTCCTCCTGGGCCGCGACCGAGCGCAGCGCCTCGCCGACCCGGGGCAGGTCGGCGGGCTCGACCACGACGACCACGTCCACCGACGGGAGGGCCGCGGAGCGGAGCGCACGGCGGACCCGGCCCGGGAGGATCCGCCGCGCAGCCGCCCGGGCCGTGTCGCGCAACGTCAGAGCAGCCCGGCCTCGGTGAGGAAGTCGTGGGCGACGTCCTCGGCCTTCTCACGGTCGACGGCCATCCGGCCGTTCAGCTCGGTGAGCTTCTCGGTGGTGAGGGCGGCCATCAACGGGTTGAGCACGTCGGCCACGTCTGGGTGGGCGTCGAGGAACTCGGTGCTCACCGCCGGCACGAGGTTCTGCGCCGGCTGGATCTGCTTGTCGTCCTCGAGCACGACCAGACCCTGCGACTCCAGCGTGCCGTCGGTGGTGCTGGTCTCGCCGAGCTGGGACTCGCCGTCGATCACCGACTGGTAGGTCTGGTCGCTCGCGTAGCCGAGCGGCAGCACCTTGGTGATGTCGATCCCGTACTCGTCCGACAGCCCGCCCTCGCAGTCGAGGCGGCCCTTGCAGTCCGGGGCGGCCGCCAGCACGACGGACTTGCCCTCGAGGTCGGAGAGCGTGGCGACGCCCTCGGAGTCGGAGTACTCCTGCGTCACGAAGAACGCGTTGGTGTCGGTCGCGGGCGAGACGTCCAGGAGCGTGATGCCGGCCTCGTCGAGCAGGTCCTGTCCCTGGTCGGCCAGCTCGGAGCCGTCGCCGGCGGTGAACGGCTCGGCGTCGGCGCCGTTGGCACGGCCGTTGAGGAAGTTCACGATGCCGCCGACGTACTCGGGCACGACGTCGACATCGCCCGGGAACGTCGGCATGTAGGCGTCGCGGGCGTCGACCAGCTTGACGTCGGGCTGGTAGCCCGCGCCGGTCAGGAGCTCCTCGTACATCGCCGCCACCAGCTCGGCCTCGGGGAAGTTCTGCCCGGCGATGTGGACCGGCCCCTGGTCGGCAGCGCCGGAGGTGGCCGGGGTGCTCTCGTCGTCGCTGGCCTCGTCGAGGTCGTCACCGGCGCAGGCCGTGACCAGGAGCAGGGACCCGGCGGCGAGAACCACTGCCAGGGATCGTCGAACGTTCATGTGCTTCACCTTCTGTGTCCCGCGGGTCGCCCGCGCGTGTCCGGTCGAGCTTGACGTGGTCGTCACGTGCCGACGGCGTCGGCCTCCTCGGCAACGATAGGGAGCCGCTCCGACATTCCTCGACGCCGTTTCCGAACCGTTGTCTTCGGGACCGGGTCGAGCGTGCGCTGGGCGAGCGCCGCGGCACCCTCGAGCACGAGCGCGACGAGGGCGATCACGATCGCGCCGGCGATGCCCTTGCCGTAGTTCGTCCGCCGGAAGCCGTCGATCACGACCTCACCCAGCCCCGGCCCGGCCACCAGGGCCGCGATCGTGGCGGTCGCCCAGACCTGCACGAGGGCGAGCCGGATGCCGGACAGGACGAGGCCGGCCGAGAGGGGGAGCTCGACGCGCCAGAACTTCTGGGCGCCGGTCATGCCCATCCCGTCGGCCGCCTGCCGCACCGCGGGCGAGACCTCGCGTACGGCGATGTTGGCGTTGGTGATGATCGGGGGCAGCGCGAAGAGGGTGAGCGCGATGATCGTGGCCAGGCCGGCCCGTCCGTACGGCCCGAGCTCGCGGGTGCCGGGCCAGTCGGCGACCACCAGCAGGGCGAGCAGGGCGAACGTCGGGACGGCACGCCCGACGTTCGAGACGTTGATGGCCAGCAAGGATCCGCGGCCGAGGTGGCCGAGCCAGAGCGCGATCGGGAGGCCGACCGCCGTCGCGACGACCAGCGCGGTGAGCGTGAGCAGCAGCTGCTGCCCCATCAGCTCCAGCATCCCGCCGTCACCGGTCCAGCTGGAGGCGGTCGTCAGGTAGTCCCAGGCGTCGGAGAGGACCCTCATGTCGCCACCCTTCGGTGGGTCCACGGCGTCAGCAGCCACTGCGACCCGACGATCAGCAGGTCGAGCACGACCGCCAGCACGATGCACAGGATCGAGGCGGTCATCAGCTCCGCACGGAAGTTCGTGAGCACGCCGTCGCTGATCATGTTGCCGAGACCGCCGAACGACACGATCGTCCCGATGGTCGTCAGCGCGACCGTCGACACCGTCGCCACCCGGAGACCGCCCATCATCACCGGCAGCGCCAGCGGCAGCTCGACCTTCAGCAGGCGCCGCGTCGCGCCGTACCCGAGCCCGGTCGCGGACGCCCGCACCTCGGTCGGCACCGAGCGCAGCCCCTCGAGCATGCTGCGCACCAGCACCGTGAGCGCGTAGATCGCCAGGCCGATCACGACCGTCGTCATCGTCAGCCCGGTGAAGGGCACCAGCAGGGGCAGCAGCGCCAGCGACGGGATCGTGTAGAGCGCGGTCGAGGCCGCGAGGATCGTCGTCTCGAGCCGCGGCAGCCGACGGGCCACCAGCGCGAGCGGGAACGCGACCAGCACGCTCAGCACGACCGCGAGGACTGTGATCTGGACGTGCTGGACCGTCGCGTCCACGATCTCCTGGCGGTAGTCCTCGAGGTACTGCCGGCAGAACCACTCGTTGGTGAGTCGGCTGTAGCAGCTCGGCTCGGCGGCCGATGACGCCGACGACACCGCCGCCACGAGTAGGGTCACCGCATGGACGCTACCCCCTCGTCAGGCGCCCACCCCATGATCCGGCTCTCCCGAGTCGGGAAGACCTACGACGACGGCACCGTCGCCGTGCACGACCTCGACCTCGACGTCGCCCGTGGTGAGCTGGTGTGCCTGGTCGGCCCGTCGGGCTGCGGGAAGTCCACGACGCTGAAGATGATCAACCGCCTCATCGAGCCGAGCACGGGCCGCGTCGAGATCGACGGCGAGGACGTCACGCGCAAGGATCCGGTGCAGCTGCGGCGCAGCATCGGCTACGTGATCCAGCAGGTCGGGCTGTTCCCCCACCAGCGGATCCTGGCCAACGTGATGACGGTCCCGCTGCTGTACGGCGAGTCGAAGTCGGTCGCCCGGGACCGCGCCCGGGAGCTGCTCGAGCTGGTCGGGCTCGACCCCGCGACGTACGCCGACCGCTATCCGCACCAGCTCTCCGGCGGTCAGCAGCAACGGGTCGGCGTCGCCCGGGCGCTCGCGGCCAACCCGCCGGTGCTGCTGATGGACGAGCCGTTCGGTGCCGTCGACCCGGTGGTCCGCACGCGGCTGCAGGACGAGTTCCTGCGGCTGCAGGACGAGCTCGGGGTGACGGTCGTGTTCGTCACCCACGACATCGACGAGGCCGTGCGGCTCGGCGACCGGGTCGCGGTCTTCGCGGCCGGCGGCCGGCTCGCCCAGTTCGACACCCCGGCCCGGCTCCTCGGCCGTCCGGCCGACGACTTCGTCGCGGAGTTCGTCGGCTCCACCTCGGGCCTGCGCCGCCTCGCCGTGACCCCCCTCGACCCCGCGCACGTCGAGTCGCTGGACGGCGTCAAGGCCGGCGACCTCGGCTCCGCCGTGGGCGTGGACGTCTCGCTCGGCGACGCTCTCGCCGTGCTCCTGCGCGACGACCGGGGCATGGTCGGGGTCCGCGACGGCGCGCAGTTCGTCGGCGTCCTCACCCCCAACGGGGTGCACCGGGCGCTCCGCGCGGCGCTCGCGGAGATGGACTAGCCTTCGGAGACCGGCACGTCGAGGTGCCACGACTCGGTGGCGTACTTCGTCTTCCAGTCCATCGACGTGTAGAGGCCCGCGGCGCCGGTGGGTGAGTCGGCGTCCACCTCGAGTCCGACGCGGTTGCGCCCGCGCTGCGCGGCGTCGGCGATGATCGTGCGCAGGAGTCCCTTCGCGACGCCGCGGCCGCGCGCGGCGGCGAGCACGCCGAGGTACGACACGTAGGAGCCGTCCGGGCCGTCCGGCGACTCCGAGACCGTGCCCACGAGGGCGCCGACCGGCTGCGGCTGCGGGCCGTCGACGAGCTCGGCGAGCCACCAGTGGTCCCAGCGGTGACCCGGGTCCTCCCGCAGGCGGTGCAGGAACTCCTCGAAGGTCTCCTCGCTCGAGTTGAAGTGGTCGACGAACGCGCCCTCGAGCACCTCGTGCATCTCGCGCAGGTCGTCCTCGTCGGGCATCCCGCCGCCGTCGCGGCGCACCAGCCGGACGACGACACCGCCCTCCTCCCAGCGGTCGGGATCCGGCACGAGACCGGACTCCTCGCGCGCGACGGGCCGACTCATCTGCCACCACGTGCGGACCCGCTCGAAGCCCGCCTCGCCCAGCCAGCGCGCCTGACGCGCGTCGTCCTGGAAGGCGCCGGTGTCGATCTGCTGGGTCGGCAGCCCGCGCGCGGCGCCGACCGAGCGGGCCTGCGCCTGCGCCCACTCGACGAGCAGCTGCGAGCACCGGTCGGCGACGGCGTCCGGGAGGTCGCGACCCACGACGTGGACGAAGAGCATCCGGCCGACCGAACGGTCGTGGACGCTGCCCCAGGCCCGGATGTCCCGGTCCGCGTCGCGCACGACGACGTTCTCCCGCATCTTCAGGCCGTGCTCGGAGACCTCCACCAGCACGTCGTCGACACCGGCGCCGGCCCAGCCGCGGCCATGCCGCTCGTGGGCGCGCAGCAGGTGGGTCAGCCGCGCGACGTCGAAGCGGTCGGCGGCGTCGGGGACGTCGACGGACCAGCCGGGTGGCAACCCCCGGACCTCGCCCAGGGCCGCGTCGGGGTCACTCTCGAACCGGTTCTGATCGGGGATCACGATCGTCACCATGCCCTGCCCGCCCCGAAATGACGCTGACCCGCCCGAAACTTTCGGGCGGGTCGGCGTGATGTCGGACTCAGGCGCGGCGCAGCTGCCCGGCCTCGGCCTCGCGCCAGGCCGCGGTGACGGTGGCCAGCTCGGCGCGGACGACGTCGAGCTCCTGCTCGAGCTCCGCGACGCGTACGACGGCCTCCGCCGCCCGCTCCTCGGCCTCGGCGAGACGGGCGCCGATCCGCTCGCTCTCCTCGCGACCCTGCCGCTCGGCGGCCTCGGCGCGGCGAGCCTCGGCGTTGAGCTTGCGGGTGGCGGTGGCGGCGCGCTGCTGGGCGGCGGTGAGGGCGTCCTCGAGCTCGTGGACGGCGCTCTCCCGCCCGCGCAGGCGCTCCTCCATCGAGGCGACGAACGCCGCGCTCTCGGCGGCCCGCTCGTCGGTGAGTCGGCGGTAGGCCTGCGCCTGCTCGGCGCGGTCCCGGGCGGCGTCGCGCCGGGTGGCGACGAGCTCGGCGTGGGTGATCCGCGTGGCGGCTGCTCCGAGCAGCACGCCGAGCGCGGCGGCGAGGGAGACGAGGAGCCACGAGCCGCTGGCGATCGCACCGGCCACCACGACGGCGGCGAGCACGAGCAGGACCACGGCGACGGTCAGCCGGGTGCTGCGCTGACGACGCCGACTGGAGCGCGCGGCTCCGGGAGCACTGTCGACCGATCGAGCCTGGGGGGAAGCCATACCACCACGTTAGGGCTCTTCGTCGTCGGAACGGACGCGACACGCGCGCTCGAGGAGGAGCGCCGTGACGACGATCGCGATGCCGGCGACTCCCGCGACCGCGGAGCGCACCACCCGCTGGTCGGCCAGCTCGGTGCCCACGCCGACCCAGCTCACGGCGTACCCCAGGTAGCCACCGGCCACCAGGGCGCCCACGAGCGCGCACGCGCGGGCGAGCACGAGGCGGTTGACGGCCCGGTGCGGCTCGAGCCGCTGGTGGTGGACGTGCACGGTCCGCCAGGTGAGGTACGCCGTGGCGCCGAGGATCGTCGCCACCAGCACGAGCGCGAGCGGCTGGGCCCAGGTGACGATCGGCGGCGTGCCGCCCCAGCGGACCACCAGCGTGCGCAGCAGCCAGCCACCGACCAGCCCGGCGACGCCCCACGCCGTGATCGCGCCGGCCGAGGTCGGCCGGAGCCGACCCGGGCGGTCCTCCGGTCCGCCGGGGGCGTCGCTCACCGCAGCGTCACCGGCAGCGTCACCGCAGGATCACCGCCGCGTCACTGCAGCTCGAGGACCAGGTCGTCGCGCAGCTTCACGCTGCTCTGGTCGGTGCTCTCGAGGAGGTCGGCGACCGCGCCCCGGTCGGGGAACTCGGCGCCGGGGTCGACGTCGAGCCACGGCCGCAGCACGAAGGCACGCTCGTGCGCGCGCGGGTGCGGAAGCCGCAGCGACTCGTCGTCGCTGCGGCGGTCGCCGACGACGATGAGGTCGACGTCGAGGGTGCGCGGGGCGTTCCTGGTCTCGCTGCGCTCGCGGTCGAAGGCGTCCTCGATCGCGAGCGCGCGGTCCATCAGCCGGGTGGCGGCGAGGGTCGTGTCGATCAGCACGATCGCGTTGAGGTAGGTCTTGGCCTCGGGCGGGCAGTCGACCGGGTCGGTCTCGTAGACCGGCGAGACACCGGTGACCCACACGTCGGGGGTGTCCGCGATGGCGTTGACAGCGCCCTGGAGGCTGGCCATCCGCTCGCCGAGGTTCGACCCGAGGGCGAGCACGGCCCGACGGATCGGTCGCATCTCCCCGGTCAGCGTGTCGGCATCGACGATGTGCGGGTTCGGAGTCTCAGTCACGGGCAGCCCTTCCGGGTGATCGTCAGCGCGACGTCCGAGAACGTCGCGTCGATGGGTGCGTCCGGCTTGTGGACCGTCACCCGAGCCCATTCAACACGGTCGTCCAAGAGGCAGACGTCCGCGATCCGCTGGGCAAGGGTCTCGATCAGGTCGACCGGATCCTTCTCCACGGCGCCTTTCACCGAGGCCACGAGACTTCCGTAGTCGACGGTGTCCCGCAAGTCGTCACTCGCCGCCGCCGGGGCGGTGTCGACGCCGAGCACGAGGTCGATCACGAACACCTGCCCCTCGCGCCTCTCGAACTCGAACACCCCGTGGTGTCCGTGGCACTCGATCCCGAGCACGGCCAGCTCGTCCGTCATGGGCGATCCCCCTCGTCTGCCAGGCGCTCGAGGACGCGCAGCGCGTCCTTCGCGGCTCGTACGTCGTGGACGCGCAGGCCCCACACGCCCTGCTGGGCGAGCAGCACCGTCAGTGCGGTGTTGGCGTGCTCCCGCTCGCCGACCGCGCGCGGGCTCCCGGCCGCGCCGAGGAGCCTGCCGAGGAAGGACTTGCGGCTCGCGCCCACCAGGAGCGGGAATCCCAGGTCGCGCAGCGGCTGCAGGTCGCGCAGCAGCTCCCAGTTGTGCTCCTGGCGCTTGGCGAACCCCAGCCCGGGGTCGAGCACGATCCGGTCGGCCTCGATCCCGGCCGCCAGCATCGTCTCGACCCGTCGGGCGAGCTCGTCGCGGACCGCGGCCACGACGCCGCCCGGACCGTCGTAGACGGCGAAGTCGCGCATGTGGTCGGCGTGCGCGCGCCAGTGCATCGCGACGTACGACGCGCCCGATCGGGCCACGACCGCGTGCATCCGGGGGTCGGCGAGCCCGCCGGAGACGTCGTTGACCACGGTGGCCCCGGCGGCGACCGCGGCCTCGGCGACCTCGGCGCGCATCGTGTCGACGGAGACGGTCGTCCCGTCGGCCGCGAGGGCGGTGATCACCGGGACGACCCGGCCGAGCTCCTCCTCGACGAGGGGCCGCGTCGCTCCCGGCCGCGTCGACTCGCCGCCGATGTCGAGGATGTCCGCGCCGTCGGCGACCAGTTCGCGCCCGTGTGCGATCGCCGCGTCCGGCTCGAGCCACCGGCCGCCGTCGGAGAAGGAGTCCGGGGTCACGTTGACCACGCCCATGAGCAGCGGGGTCGTCGGCATGCCCCCGACACTATCGGCGGGATCGCGCCGCTGGTGCGGCGCCCGGCGCCAGTCGCGCTTCTCGGGGACTTCCCGCGCTTCTGGGGTGTTGCAACGCGAGAGAAGCGCGGGAATACCCGGTGCACCGGGTATTCCCGCACCAGGCGTTCCCGCGCCGGGCGGCCGCGGACGCTCAGCGGCGGTGGATCAGCGCCATCGCCTCGGCGCGGGTGGTGGCGTTGGAGAGCATCGTGCCGCGCACCGCCGAGGTGATCGTGCGGGCGCCGGCCTTCTTGACCCCGCGCATGGTCATGCACAGGTGCTCCGCCTCGATCACGACGATCACGCCACGGGCCTCGAGGATGTCCATGAGGGCGTCGGCGACCTGGGTCGTCAGGCGCTCCTGCACCTGCGGCCGCTTGGCGTAGAGGTCGACCAGCCGGGCGAGCTTCGACAGGCCCGTGATCTTGCCGCTCACCGCCGGGATGTAGCCGACGTGGGCGACGCCGGTGAAGGGCACCAGGTGGTGCTCGCACATCGACCACAGCTCGATGTCGCGCACCAGGACCATCTCGTCGTGGCCGAGGTCGAAGGTCGTGGTCAGCACGTCCTCCGGGGACATCCGCAGCCCGGCCGTGAGCTCGGCGTACGCCCGCGCCACCCGGGCCGGCGTCTCGCGCAGCCCCTCGCGGTCGGGGTCCTCGCCGATCGCGGCCAGCAGCTCGCGGACGGCCGCCTCGGCGCGGGGCTGGTCGAACGGCGGGATCTCGTCGGGACGGCGCACGTCGGGGCGGATCGAGTCGGTCATCGGTCGGCTCAGGCTTCGGGCGAGGGCGGCTCGGGTCGCGGACGCGCGCCACCCTCGACACCGGGGTCGCCGTGGACGTCGCCGCCGGCGCCGGGCGGGGTCAGCACGGCGCCGGCCTCGGGCTCGTCCGCGCTCTGCCCGTTGGCCGCCGCCCGGTCCTTGATCCACTGCGGGATCTCGACCGGCGGCACCGTCGAGGGCACACGCTCCTCGGAGCCGGTCCAGGCCGGGCGCTCCGGTCGCCGGCGCAGCGGTTGGAAGATCCGGGCCACCTGCTCCTTGTCGAGCGTCTCCTTGTCGAAGAGCTCGAGCACGAGCGCGTCGAGCACGTCGCGGTTCTCCTCCAGGATCTCGAAGGCCTCCTGGTGGGCGGTCGCGAGCAGCTTCTTGGTCTCCTCGTCGACGATCGCGGCGACGTCCTCGGAGTAGTTGCGCGAGTGGCCGAGGTCGCGCCCGAGGAACGGCTCGGAGTTGGACTCGCCCAGCTTGATCGCGCCGAGGCGCTCGGTCATGCCGTACTGCGTGACCATCGCGCGGGCCACGTTGGTGGCCTTCTCGATGTCGTTGCCGGCACCCGTGGTCGGATCGTGGAAGATCAGCTCCTCGGCCGCTCGGCCGCCGAGCATGTAGGCCAGGGAGTCGAGCATCTGGGAGCGGGTCTGGGAGTACTTGTCCTCGTCGGGCAGCACCATCGTGTAGCCGAGGGCGCGGCCGCGCGGCAGGATCGTGATCTTGTGCACCGGGTCCGTGCCCGGCAGCGCCGCCGCGACGAGGGCGTGGCCGCCCTCGTGGTAGGCGGTGATCAGCTTCTCCTTCTCGCTCATCAGGCGGGTCCGCCGCTGCGGGCCGGCGATCACGCGGTCGATGGCCTCGTCGAGGGTGAGCTTGGTGATGAGCTTCTGGTTGTTGCGGGCGGTCAGCAGCGCGGCCTCGTTGAGCACGTTGGCGAGGTCGGCGCCGCTGAAGCCGGGGGTACGCCGCGCGACGTTCCTCAGGTCGACGTCGGTGGCCAGCGGCTTGCCGCGGGCGTGCACCTTGAGGATCTGCTCGCGGCCGGCGAGGTCGGGCGCGTCGACCTGGATCTGGCGGTCGAAGCGACCCGGGCGCAGCAGCGCCGGGTCGAGCACGTCGGGCCGGTTGGTCGCGGCGATCAGGATCACGCCGCCGCGGACGTCGAAGCCGTCCATCTCGACGAGCAGCTGATTGAGCGTCTGCTCGCGCTCGTCGTGGCCGCCGCCCATGCCGGCGCCCCGGTGACGGCCGACGGCGTCGATCTCGTCGATGAAGACGATGGCCGGCGCGTTCTCCTTGGCCTGCTCGAAGAGGTCGCGGACCCGCGAGGCGCCGACACCGACGAACATCTCGACGAAGTCGGAGCCGGAGATCGAGTAGAACGGGACGCCGGCCTCACCCGCGACGGCGCGGGCGAGAAGGGTCTTGCCGGTGCCGGGCGCGCCGTACAGCAGCACGCCCTTGGGGATCTTCGCGCCGACGGCCTGGAACTTCGCGGGCTCCTGGAGGAACTCCTTGATCTCGCCGAGCTCCTCGATGGCTTCGTCGCAGCCGGCGACGTCGGCGAACGTCGTCTTCGGCATGTCCTTGGAGATGAGCTTCGCGCGCGACTTGGCGAACTGCATGACGCCGCGGCCACCGCCGCCCTGGACCTGGTTCATCAGGAACAGGAACAGCAGAATGATCAGCGCGAACGGCAGCAGCGTCGCGAGGATCGAGCCCAGCAGGCTGGGCTTGGGGACCTCGACGTTGTACTTCTCGATCGCGCCCTCGTCGGCCTGCGTCTGGATCGCGTCCTTGAGCTCGGCCTGGGTGCCGTCGAGCCAGAACGACGTGACCTTGTCGCCGTTGTCGAGGGTGGCCTTGATCTGCTGGTCACCGCCGTCGACGAAGGTGATCTCCTTGATCTCGCCGCTCGAGATGTAGCTCTCCATCTTCGACGACTCGATCTCGTCGTACCCGCCGTTGGGGGCGAGGTACTGCAGGGCGAGCAGCACGCCCACCACCGCGAGGACGATCCACAGCCACGGACCCTTGAATATGCGCTTCACAGGCTTCTCTCGACACGACCTGGCCGCCCGGCGACCGTGCGGCCGCCTGGACGCTCAACTGAACTGACGACGGTACACAACCTCGCCAATCGGCATCCTCTCAGGAATCGGCGGTCCGGGCGCATCCGGACCGCCGAACAGCCGGGGCGTCAGGAGTACACGTGCGGCGCGAGCGTGCCGATGTCGCGCAGGTTGCGGTAGCGCTCCCGGTAGTCGAGGCCGTAGCCGACGACGAACTCGTTGGGGATGTCCCAGCCGACGTACTTGACGTCGACGGGCATGGTCAGCGCCTCGGGCTTGCGGAGCAGCGTGCAGATCTCGACGCTCGCGGGGCTGCGCGAGGCGAGGTTGGACGTGAGCCACGACAGCGTCAGGCCGGTGTCGATGATCTCGTCGACGATGACGACGTGGCGGCCCGAGATGTCGGTGTCGAGGTCCTTGAGGATGCGCACGACGCCGCTGGACTTCGTGCCGGAGCCGTAGGACGAGACCGCCATCCAGTCCATCTCGAGGTGCCGGCCGAAGCTGCGGGCGAGGTCGGCCATCACCATGACCGCGCCGCGCAGGATGCCGACGATCAGCAGGTCCTTGCCCTCGTAGTCGGACTCGATCTCGGCGGCGAGCTCGCGCAGCCGCTCCTGGATCTGCTCCTCGGTGAAGAGAACGTTGACCAGGTCCGCCTGCACGTCGGATGCGTCCATGGGCGAGAGCCTAGGAGATCGACCCGAGCCGGGCGCGCTCGACCCGCAGCCGGCCGTCGGCGCGGCGGCAGCGCACCGGACCCGGCAGGTCGATCCACCGCTGACCGTGCCAGTCGGTGACGAGGGCGTCCATGGCCAGCACGTGCTCGTGGAAGAGCTCCGAGGCCGGCGCACCCGCCGCGAGCGCGGCCAGCCGCAGCACCCGGCGCCGGACTGCGTCGGCGGTCTCGGCGAGGCGATCGACCGGCAGCGCCCCGTCGGGGGCGCGGAGGTCGGCGTACGCCGACTCGGCGAGGTCGTCGAGGTGGTCCATGTCGGTGCGGAGCTGGTCGGCGGTGCGCGCGAGGGTCTCGGCGACGCCGGGGCCGAGCTGCTCCTCCAGCACCGGGAGGACGCGGTGCCGGACCCGGGAGCGGGAGTACGCCGGGTCGCTGTTGTGCGGGTCGTCCCAGGTCGCACGACCCTCGACCAGGCACGCGGTCACGGTGTCGGCGCGCCCCACGTCGAGCAGCGGTCGCACGAAGCGGTCGTAGCGCCGGCGCATCCCCGACAGCGACCGCCCGCCGGAGCCGCGGGCCAGCCCGAGGAGCACGGTCTCCGCCTGGTCGTCGCGGGTGTGGCCGAGCAGCACGGCGGCGGCGTCGACGCGGGCGGCGACCTCCTCGAGCACCGCGTAGCGGGCCCGCCGCGCGGCGGCCTCCGGCCCCAGCCCGTCGGACTCGACGTGCACCCGGGCCGTGAGGGTCTCGGCGGCGCCCGCCTCCGCCATCTGCGCGACGACGGCGGCGGCGCGCTCGGCCGACCCCTCCTGCAGGCCGTGGTCGACGGTCACGCCGACGACGTGCCAGCCCGCCTTGTGACCCTCGAAGACGGTGGCGGCCAGCAGCGCTACGGAGTCCGGACCGCCCGAGCACGCGACCACGACGGCGCGGCCGGGTCCGACGTCGGCGAGCGCGCGGCGTACGCCGAGCCGGACGGCCGCCACCGCCGGGTGCAGGCTCACAGCACGCGGGAGATCCAGGCCGTGGGCGCCGCGATCTCGGCCTTGGACGGGAGGTTCTCGGGGCGGTCGAAGATCGCATTGAACTCGGCCATGCCGGCCTTGTCGACGACGGCGCGCACGAACTTCGCGCCGTCGCGGTACTGCGCCATCTTCGCGTCGAGGCCGAGCACCCGGCGCAGGGTGCGGTCGAGGGCGCCGACTCCCTTGCGGCGCTTGTTGAAGCGTCTGCGGATGTCCGCGACGGTCGGGATCACCTGCGGACCCACGCCGTCCATGACGACGTCGGCGTGGCCCTCGAGCAGCGACATCACGCCCGTGACGCGGTCGATGATCTCCTTCTGCTCCGGCGTGCTCACGGCTTCGAGGAGGTTCTCGCCGCGGGTGCCGCCCTTCAGCGACTCCGTCAGGCGCCGGAACCCGTCGTCGAGGAGCCCCGAGGGCTCCAGCGAGTCGGCGAGCGCGTGCATCTGGTCGAGCAGGTGGTCGCCGAGCCACGGCACGGCGGTGAACTGCACCCGGTGGGTCTCCTCGTGCAGGCAGACCCACAGCCGGAAGTCGTGCGGGTCGACGCCGAGCTCGCGCTCCACGTGGACGATGTTCGGCGCGACCAGGAGAAGCCGGCCGGCGGGCGGGTGGAAGGGGTCGAACTGGCCGAGCACCTTGCCGGCGAGGAAGCCGAGCAGCCCACCGACCTCGACGCCGGTCACCCGCGAGCCGACCGCGTGGGCGACCCCGGACGTACGGGCCCTGCCGGCGAGCTTGTCGACGACGGGTGCGAGCACGCTGGCGAAGCCGTCGGCGTTCGCCTGCACCCAACCCGGGCGGTCGACGACCACGACGGGGGCGGTGTCGTCCGCCGCCTGGAGCCCGGAGAAGTCGCGGACCAGCCCGGTCGACCGCGCAGCGCCCGCGCGCAGCTCGGCGACGACGGCGGCCGCGTCCTCGCGGCTGACCACCGGCCCCTGCCCGGCCAGGCGGGAGCCGACGGCGACCGCGAGGCCCCAGTCGACCATGCTCGGACCCGGGTTGTTCATGCAGCGACCGTACCCGTGTGGCGCAACGTGGGCGGTGCCTCAGGAGCAGCGGCAGTCGGCGAGCGCGGCGGTGATCTCGTCGAGCGCCGCGCGCGCGTCGAGGGTGTCGACCGGGTCGATCCGGTCGGAGAGGAACGCGAACACCATCGGTGCCCCGCGCCGGTCGGTGACGCTGCCGGCCAGGCCGCTGACGCCGGTCAGGGTGCCGGTCTTGGCACGCACGGCCCCCCGACCCGGAGCGGCGACGTCCTGGACGAACCGCTCGGTGAGGGATCCGTTGAACCCGGCGACGGGCAGGCCCGTGACCACCGTGCGCAGCTCGGGATGCTCGGCCGACCCGGCGACCGCGAGTAGGCCGGTCAGCGTGTCGGGGTCGAGCCTGTCGTCGCGCGAGAGCCCGCTGCCGTCGTATACCTCGGCCCCGTCGGTGGGTACGCCGAGCGCCGCGATCGCGTCGAGCACCGCACCCGCCCCTCCGGCGAAGGTCGGTGGCGCCCCCACCGCGAGAGCGGTCTGGCGGGCGAGCACCTCGGCGGCCTCGTTGTCGCTGGTCGCCAGCGTGTGCTCGACGAGCTGGCCGAGCGGCGGGCTCGTCACGCGGGCGAGCTCCTCGTCGGCGGCGTCGGCCCGACGCGGCTCGGGGATCCCGATCACCTCGACCCCGGCGCGGGCGAGCGCGGCGGCGAACGCCGTGGCGGCCGCCAGCGAGGGGTCGTCGACGCGGCCGAACCCGTTGGCGGGTCGGCCCTCGTCGACCCAGAGCGACCGGATCGGAGCGACGACCGCGTCGGGGACGTAGGAGTCCGGCCAGTGCGGGCTGACGTCCGGTCCGGCGAAGAGCGTCGCGTCGTACCCCACCCGCACCCGCCTCGTGCCGCGCTCGAGCAGACGGGCAGCGGTGTCCTCGGCGAGCGTCACGACGTCGGCGACCTCGGGGTAGTCGTCCTTGCCGGGCCGCTTCGAGGCGAGCAGCGGGTCTCCGCCGCCGACCAGGACGATGCGCCGCCGGCTCGCGGCGACGACGGTCGTCGCGAACGTCTGCTCCGGGCCCATCGTCTCGAGCGCCGCCGCCGTGGTCAACAGCTTGAGCGTGGAGGCGGGGACCGCGTCGCCGGTGCCCTTCGAGTAGAGCAGTGACCCGTCGAGGCTCGAGACGGTGGCGAGGACGTGCGGCCCGAGGTCGTCGTCGCGCAGCAGCCGGGCGACCGCCTTCCGGACCTTCGCCGGGTCGGCGGTGCCGGTGGCCGACGCCGCGACCGGGCTCGGGGCGGTCAGCGGGGGCAGCTCGAGCCCGGTCGGCGGCTCGACGCGGGCCGGCTCCTCGTCGGGGTCGGGCGCGCGGTCGAGCCAGTACGTCGTACCCGCGCCGCCGAGCAGACCCACGACCAGCAGGACGGGGAGCCAGAGGGCGATGCGGGACGCCGCGCGCGACGGGTGGCGTGCATCACGTCTCCCCACCGTTCGCCCCTTCCGACTGCGCGTTTGCGGCCATTGTGCGCGAGACTGGCCGGGACCCGACGGATGGGTCGGCCGAACGCAGACGATGGCGGAGGATGACGTGCTCGAGTTCGACGTGCTGGTGGAGATCCCGAAGGGTCAGCGCAACAAGTACGAGGTCGACCACGAGTCCGGCCGCATCCGTCTCGACCGGACGCTCTTCACGTCGACGCAGTACCCAGCCGACTACGGCTACATCGAGAACACCCTCGGGCTCGACGGCGACCCGCTCGACGCGATGGTCATCCTCCAGGAGCCCACCTTCCCCGGCTGCCTGATCCGCTGCCGCGCGATCGGCATGTTCCGCATGACCGACGAGGCCGGCGGCGACGACAAGGTCCTCTGCGTCCCCGCGACCGACCCGCGCCTGGAGCACCTGCGCGACATCTCCCACGTCTCGAAGTTCGACCGCCTCGAGATCCAGCACTTCTTCGAGGTCTACAAGGACCTCGAGCCCGGCAAGTCGGTCGAGGGCGCCGAGTGGGTCGGCCGCACCGAGGCCGAGTCCGAGGTCCACGCGTCGTTCGAGCGGTTCAAGACCGAGGGTCACTGATCGTCCTGCGGAATACCCGGTGCACCGGGTATTCCAGCACTTCTCGGGTGTTGCAACGCCAGAGAACCGTCGGAAGAACCCGCGAAGTCAGCGATCACTCTGCGAGGCGCGCCACCCCGTCGCTCGCCGTACTCCACAGGTGCGAACTGGCGTGGTTCCAGCACCCGCAGTCCGGGGCACGCCAGCGTCATGATGATTCCTCCGGACCGACCCGCTGACGATCCGCGCAACGCACCTGTGGTCCTTCGCAAGACGCTCGTCGCCGGCGGCTACGACGACCGCGCGATCGCCCGACTCGTCGCGGACGGCGTGCTGGTCAGGGTGCGACGCGGTGCGTACGTCGACAGGCCCGTGTTCGCACGGCTGGACGACGCCGGTCGGCACGGCCTGCGCGCGCGGGCCGTGTTCCAGCAGGCCAAGACCCGAGTGGTCCTGTCGCACGTATCCGGGGTGCCGGAGTACGACGCACCCACGTGGGGGCTCGATCTCGACGACGTACACGTCACCCGGATGGACGGGAGGACCGGACGACACGAGGCCGGGGTCAATCAGCACTGCGGGACGATCCAGCCCGGCGACGTCCTCGAGCGCAACGGCGTCGCGGTGATGAGCCCGACCCGTGTCGCGCTGGAGGTCACGACCGTCGCGGACGTGGAGTCGAGTCTCGTGGTGGTCAACCACCTGCTGCACTCCGGGGCGACCACCAAGGAGGCGCTCTCAGAGCGCTATGCACTGATGGAGCACTGGCCCCACACGCTGCACACCGACATCGTGATGCGACTGTCCGATCCGCGCATCGAGACCGTGGGCGAGAGTCGCAGCCTCTACCTGTTCTTCCAGCACGGCCTGCCTGCGCCGCATCCCCAGTACCCGATCCACGACTCGTCCGGACGGGAGATCGCCCGCGTCGACTTCGCCTGGCCAGAGCTCGGGGTCTTCCTGGAGTTCGACGGCAAGGTCAAGTACGAGCGCCTGCTGAAGCCGGGACAGCGTGCCTCCGACGTCGTGGTCGCGGAGAAGGAGCGAGAGAGCCTGATCTGCCGCCTCACCGGATGGCGCTGCATCCGGATCACCTGGGCCGACCTCGCTCGGCCCGCGGCGACTGCCGCCCTGATCCGGGCCTTCCTCTTCCCCAGCGCATCCGCAGCCTGAACGGCGGACTTCTGGGGCAACTCCTGCGGTTCTCGGGTGTTGCAACGCGTGAGAAGCCCAGGAATACCCGGTGCACCGGGTATTCCTGCGAGGAGGTCACCCCGCCAGATCAGGTGAGCGGAGCATCTCGACCGGCACGCCCCAGGCGTCGACCAGGTCGACCGCGATCGGACGGACCTGCCGGCAGAGGCGGTTCACCTCGCGGGTGATGGCCTTGGACCGCTGCGAGGAGAGCCGGGCGTGCTCGAGGAACCAGGCGCGATCGGCCTCGATCGTCGACAGCGCGAAGAGGTCGCAGAGCCGGCCCAGGGCGACCGCGTTGTCCTCGGGGGTGTCGTCCGGCAGGGACCGCATCCGGTCGACGAAGGCCTCGAGCACGAGCCGCTCGACGTGGGCGTTGGCCGTGGCGATCACGTGGTCCTGCACCTGGGAGAAGACCTCGCCGGGGTTGCGGTCCTGGTCGATGCCGCGCTTGAGCCGGCGGGCGACGCCGACGAGCATGTGCTCCTCGCGGAAGCGCAGCATCGCGAGCTGGTAGTCCGAGTCGAGGAGCCCGGCCTCCTGGTCCTCGTCGTCGCCTCCGGGGAGCAGGTCGCGCACGCGCTCGAGCAGCGTGTGGGCCGACGTCCTCTCGATGACGGTCTCGACCGCGAGGTTGGCTACGAAGCGGACCATCCCGAGCTGGTCCATGTCCTCGAACTCGCTGGCGTAGTCGGTCAGCAGTCCCTTCGCGACCAGCTGCAGCAGCACGTGGTTGTCGCCCTCGAACGTCGTGAAGACGTCGGTGTCGGCCTTGAGCGCCGCGAACCGGTTCACCGCCAGGTAGCCGGCACCCCCGCAGGCCTCGCGGCACTCCTGGATGGTCCGGGTCGCGTGCCACGTGCCGAGCGCCTTGGTGCCGGCGGCGCGCCCCTCGAGCTCGCGCCGCTGGTGCTCGTCGCCGCCCTCGGGCGACGCCGCGCGCGAGAACACCTCGTGCAGCTGCGTGCGTACGACGTCCTGGGCGAAGTGCAGCGCGTAGGTGCGGGCGATCAGCGGCAGCAGCCGGCGCTGGTGCATGCCGTAGTCGAGGAGCAGCTGCTCCTCGGTGTCGGACTCCGCCTCGAACTGGCGGCGGCGCACGGCGTACCGCGTCGCGATCGCGAGCGCCACCTTCGCGGCGTTGATCCCCGCCCCACCGACGCTGACCCGGCCCTGCACGAGCGTGCCGAGCATGGTGAAGAAGCGCCGGCCGGAGCTCTCGATCGGGCTCTCGTAGGTGCCGTCCGGGCGCACGTCCGCGAAGCGGTTGAGCAGCGCCTCGCGCGGCACCCGCACGTGGTCGAACCGGATCCGGCCGTTGTCGACGCCGTTGAGCCCCATCTTGCGTCCGTCGTCCTCGATCTCCACGCCCGGCGCGACCGCGCCGTCGACGCGGATGGGCACGACGAAGGCGTGGACGCCCTCGGCCGTCCCGCCGACCTCGAGCTGGGCGAACACGACCGCGAGCTCGGCGTGCCGCGCCGCGTTGCCGATGTAGTCCTTGCCGGCCTGGTCGCCGCGCGTCGTGATCACGAACTCCTGCGCGTCGACGTCGTACGTCGCGACCGTGCCGAGCGCCTGGACGTTGGAGCCGTGGCCGGTCTCGGTCATCGCGAAGCAGCCCATCAGCCGGCCGCTCACCACGTCGCTCAGGTAGGCGTCGTGGTGCCGGCGGGTGCCGAGCTGGAGGATCGCGCCGCCGAACAGCCCGAACTGGACGCCGACCTTCACGAGCACCGACAGGTCGCCGTAGGCGAGCGTCTCGAACGCCGCGATCGAGGCGCCGAGGTCGCCGCCCCCGCCGTACTCCTCGGGGAAGCCCATGCCGGTCTGCCCGGTCGCCGCCATCTCGACGACGAGCTCGCGAACCCGCTCGCGGAACTCGTCCATGCCGAGCTCCTCGGCCTCCTCCAGCACGGAGGCGTACGTCGCGAGGTTGGCGCGCACCAGGTCGCGCACCGCGGCGTACTCGCCGTCCAGCAGCGTCGTCAGGGCGCGGACGTCGACCATGACGTCAGCGGTCGACCGGGACGTGGGAGGTCGTCGTGGTCGGGTGGGATGCGAGCCCGTGGCGGTCGAACTTCTGGCCGCTCGCGATGCCGCCGACGTAGAAGGAGATGAACGCGATCATCACGCCGGCGATGTCGTCGGCGATGTAGTGCCAGCCGAAGTAGATGGTGGCCACGACGATCAGGCCGAAGTTGACCCAGAAGAGGACCCGGATCCAGCGCGTGCGGACCGTGAACTGCACCATCAGCGCCCAGAGCAGCCCGATGCCGGTGTGCAGGCTCGCGAAGCCGGCGACCGTCTGCGCCTGGCCATCGCCCCAGAGCACGCCCTGGCGCGCATTGACCAGCGAGTTCATCAGGTCGGCGGTGCCCGTGTGGGCGAGGCTCTGGTAGAGGTACTGGTACTCGAGACCGGGGCCGAGCGTGGGCAGTGCGTAGTAGGAGATCGTGCCGAGCGTCCACGCGAGGCCCTGGGACGTGACGAACCACCAGCCGTAGGACAGGTTGCGCGACCACACCAGCCAGACGGTGACCATGATCGCCACCATCGGGATGAAGAGCAGGTAGAAGTTCGAGAGCACGTGGGCGACGTACGTCGTGCCGAGGAGGTCGTGCACCACCGAACCGGGCTCGTGGCCGAAGAACAGCACCTTGTCGAGCATGTGGAGCTCGCGGTCGTACATCCGGTCGCTGACCAGCGGCAGGAACGACTTGAGGTTCCGGTAGCAGACGTAGATGACGTAGAAGCTCACGATCCCGAGCAGCACCAGCAGCAGGCGCTCGCGTGACCAGTGGGCATGCCAGCGCTCACGGATCAGCTGGGGCATCCGGGCGACGCGGCCGCGCGAGAGCCAGATGGCGCGCGGCACCAGGTCGAGGAACAGCGCGCCGAAGCAGAGGATCGGGAGCCTGAACCAGGACGAGCCGAGGAAGCTGCTCTCGGGGTCGATCAGCGGCCGGTCGACGTACCAGGCCGTGACCACCGCCCAGATGCCCATGGCGATGGCGTTGACCACGAGCAGGGTCCAGGCACGGCGGTACACGCCCGTCAGTGTAGGGACTGTGTCGAGTCAGTGAACTTCGGGAACCACGGCGATCCGTGAGGCATCCACCACCATCGACACCCGGTCACCCGGTCCGGGTCGGGCGTCGAGCCGCGCGACCGCGTCGAGCTCGCCGGCGCCGTCGACGTCGACCCGCAGCCGGATCTGCACCGGCGTCACCCGGGCCGAGACGACCTTGCCGGTGAGCGGACCGGCGTCCGCGACGACCAGTGCGGACCGGCGTACCGCGACGCTGCCGGCCGCGTCGGGTCGCCCGGCCGCCCGCGTCAGGACGTGGGCATGATCACCCTCGAGCACGTGCGCGTAGCCCAGGAACAGCGCGGTCTCGGGGTCGGCCGGCGCCCGCCAGACCTCGGCGATGTCGCCCTGCTGCACGATCCTGCCGCCGCGCATCACCGCCAGCCGGTCGGCGACCGCGAACGCCTCCTCCTGGTCGTGGGTGACCATCAGCGCCGTGGTGCCGGCCTCGCGCAGGATGTCGCGCAGGTCCGCGGCCAGCCGCTCGCGCAGGCCGGCGTCCAGCGCCGACAGCGGCTCGTCGAGCAGCAGCAGCCGCGGCTGCACGGCGAGCGACCGGGCGAGAGCGACGCGCTGGCGCTCGCCGCCGGAGAGCGTGGCCGGCAGCCGGTCCTCGTAGCCCTCGAGCCCGACCAGCGCGAGCAGTTCACGCACGCGTCCGGCGGCGTTCGGGGTACGCCGCAGCCTGAGTGCGTACCCGACGTTGCGGGCGACCGTGAGGTGCCCGAAGAGCTGGCCGTCCTGGAACATCAGAGCGAAGCCGCGCTTGTGCGTCGGCACCCCGGCCAGGTCGGCGTCGTCCCACGAGAGGCGTCCCGCGGCGACCGGCTCGAGACCGGCGATCGCGCGCAGCAGCGTCGACTTGCCCGACCCGCTCGGTCCGAGCACGGCGAGCACGTGGCCGTCGTCGAGGGACAGGGAGGCGTCGCGGACGGCGGGCACGCCGTCGTACGACACGGAGACGTCCTGCAGCGACAGCATCAGAAGGCTCCCAGCGACGGCACGCGCAGCCGCTCGACCACGAGCATCACGACGGCGGTGGTCGCGGCGAGCACGACGGAGGCGGCGAGGGCCATGCCGTAGTTCATCGCACCCGGGTGCCCGATGAGGTGGAAGATCACGATCGGCATGGTCGGGTTCTCGTCGCGGGCGAGGAACGACGTGGCGCCGAACTCCCCCAGCGACACCGCGAAGGCGAAGCCGGCGGCGGCGAGCAGCGGCTTCCACAGCACGGGCAGGTCGACGCTGACGAACGTGCGGAGCGGGCCGGCACCCAGCGACGCGGCCGCCTGCCGCTGCCGGTCGTCGACGCCGCCGAGGGCAGGCGCGAGCGTGCGTACGACGAGCGGCAGGGCCACCAGCGCCTGGGCGATCGGCACCAGGAGCACCGAGTCGCGGAAGTCGAGCGGGGGCTCGTCGAGGGTGATCAGGAAGCCGAAGCCGAGGGTGACCGCGGAGACCCCGAGCGGCAGCATGAAGAGGCCGTCCAGCAGCCCACGGACACGGCGCTCGGCGCGGCTGTGCGAGCGGCGGGTCACCACGACAGCGACCAGCAGCCCCAGGGTCAGCGACATCCAGGTCGCGTCGACGGCGGTGCGCAGCGAGGTCACCAGGGCGTGGGTCACCGGCACCAGCAATGCCTGCCGCGACCCCTCGGTCGTCAGGGCCCGGTAGTTGTCGAGTCCCCAGCCGTCGCCGACCTGCAGCGAGCCGACGACGAGCGCGGCGACGGGCAGCCCGACGAGGACGACGACGAGACCGGTGGAGAGGAGGCTCGGCCAGTCGCCGCGGGTCGGTCGGTGCGGGCGCGCCGTCGAGCGCGCGAGCGTGGGGTCCGCGACGGCGCGCAGCCGGTTGGTGACGAGCAGCAGCGCGGTGATCGCCAGCAGCTGCACGATCGAGAGGGCGGCCGCCGCCTGGAGGTCGAGCAGGTTGGTGGTGAGCAGGTAGATCTCGGTCTCCACCGAGGAGTAGCGCAGCCCACCGAGGGTGAGTACGACACCGAACGCGGTGGCACAGAAGAGGAAGACCACGCTCGCCGCCGACACGATCGCCGGACGCAGCGCCGGGAGCGTGACCGTGCGGAAGACCTGCGCGGGACTGGCACCCAGCGCCGCGGCCGCCTCGGCCGGGCGCGCATCCAGCGACTCCCAGGCCGCGCCCACCGCGCGGATCACCACGGCCACGTTGAAGAAGGCCAGGCCCGCCACGATCGCGACGGCGGACCCGTCGAACCCGAGGAAACCCAGCGGCCCGGCCTCGCCGATCAGCTCGCGGAAGGCGACTCCGACCACCACGGTCGGCAGCACGAACGGCACCAGCAGCGCCGCCCGCAGCGCCCGGCGTCCGGGGAAGGCGCGGCGGTGCAGCAGGTGCGCCGCCGGTACGCCGAGCAGCACCGCCACCGCCGTACCGGCCACTGCCGACCAGACCGTGAACCACACGACCCGCACGGTGCGCGGCCGGGTCAGCACGTCCGCGACGGCGCCCGGGTCGAACGATCCGTCGACGACGAAGCCCTCGCCGATCATGCCGCTCACCGGCAGCAGGAAGAACACGCCCAGGACGGCCAGCGGCACCGCCGCCAGGCCGACCAGCGTGGCGATGCGCTTCATCGGCTGGTGACGTCGCTCCACTCGCGCAGCCACTCGTCGCGGTGCTCGGCGATGTCGGCCGGGTCGACCTCCAGCGGGTCGGTCGGCTGCTTCGCGAACTCCGCCCACTCCGCCGGCAGCTCGACCGACGCGTCGACCGGGTAGACGTACATGCTGTCCGGCAGCGCCGCCTGCACCTCGGGCGTGAGCAGGAAGTCGACCAGCGCCTCGGCGCCCTCCGGGTTCGCGGCGCCGTCCAGCACTCCGGCGTACTCGACCTGCCGGAAGCAGGTGTCGAGCAGCGCGCTGGTCGTCGACGTGCCGTCGTCGGCGATCGTGAACGCCGGCGAGGAGTCGTAGGAGAGCACGATCGGACGCCTGCCCTTGCCGCCGCCCTGCGTGAAGTCGACCTGGTAGGCGTCCGACCAGCCGTCGGTGAGCTTGGCGCCGTTGTCCATCAGGCGCTCCCAGTAGTCCGGCCACTCGTCGCCGTACTCCGCGATCGTCGCCAGCAGGAACGCCATGCCCGGCGAGCTGGTGGCCGCACCGGAGGTGACGAAGAGGTCGCGGTACGCCGGGTCGGCGAGATCGTCGAGCGTCGCCGGCGGCTCCTGGTCGTGGGCGGCGAACCACGTGTCGTCGACGTTGACGCACACGCTGGCGTTGTCGACCGGCGTCAGCGCGCGCTCGTCGTCGCCGGGCAGCAGGTACTGGTCCGCGCCCTCGGGCAGCGTCGCGTCGTACGCCGCGAAGACACCCTCGTCGAGAGCCCGCGAGGCGAAGGTGTTGTCGACGCCGAAGGCCGCGTCGCCGAGCGGGTCGTCCTTGGTCAGCACCAGCTTGTTGGTGAGCGCGCCCGCGTCGCCGGACGCGCGGACGACCAGGTCGTAGCCCGACTGCTGCTCGAACTGCCGCTGCAGCCTCTTCGGCAGCACGAAGGACTCGTGGGTCACCAGCACGACCCGGTCGGACTTCTCCTCACCTGTCTCGTCGCCGCTGTCGTTCCCGACGGTCGAGCACGCCGTCAGGACGAGCACCGTCGCCACGAGGGCAGGCACGCACGCACGCAGATGTCTCAACTCCGACTCCCTTCGCCGGTGCTAACCGGATCAGGTTCATAGGGTCTGCGGCTGGTCCGCACTCTCAGCACGCTCGCGCGTGCTCCCCTGTCTTGTGGGTCGAGCCTAGCCCCTCGGGCGAGCCCGCCCGTCGTGACCCCGGGACGCCGTCACGTCACGCCCCCGGTCGGCGGGGTCCGGCGGTGGCTGCGCAAGCGCCACGTCAGGCCGGAGCTCGCGTGGACCGGTATCGCAGGACGACTGCCCCGGATCGGAACTCGTGGCGATCCACGAGCTCGAGTTGGATGCGCTCGCGCAGACCGGCGAGCAGCGTCGGCCCGTGACCGGCGAGGACCGGCTGCACGAGGAACTCGTACTCGTCGATCAGCCCCAGGTCCGCCAACGCCAGGGGCAGCGTCACCCCGCCCACCCACAGGCTCTCGCCCGGCTCCTGCTTGAGCCGCCGAATCGCTGCACCCACGTCGCCTCGCACCAGCTCGGCATTCCAGTCGACCCCGCTCAGCGTGCTCGACACGACGTACTTCTTCGCCCGGTCGATGGTCTCGGCGAACGGGACCTCCCACGCATCCATCCAGTCGGGCCACGTGCCCGTGTCCGGCCTCCGCCACGCCGACTCCATCATCTCGTAGGTCACCCGACCGAACAGCAGGGCGTCGGCTCGTGCCATCTCGGCGGTCCAGTGGCGCATCGACTCCTCGTCCGGCGGGAGCCCGGCCTCGTGATGGCAGCAGCCGTCGAGCGTGACGTTGATCGAGTACCGAAGTGGTCTCATCCGCAGATCCTCCCTTGATGCGCGCCCGCGTTCACCGACCCGTACGTCTGACTTCCACCGGCGCCACTTCTCATCGGCACGTGCGTCTCCCATGTCCTGGCGCACGGGCTGCCGATGACGAGCACCGCCGGGAGAGGGGGCGGCACGCAGCTCAGCGGCTCAGCGCCGTCACCGCGTCCAGGCGGGCGAGCTTGTGCGGGTTGCGTACGGCGTACATGCCGGTGACCCGACCGTCCTCGACCACGATGCTGGCGATCGTGTCGAGCTCGCCGTCGATGACCACGCGCAGCGCGGGGGCTCCGTTGACGACCACGACGTCGGCGGCCGCGGCGAGGCCCTCCGCGACGGCCGCCAGGAAGCGCACCACCTTGTCGGCACCGAGGATCGGGCGCAGTGCCGCCTTCTTCAGGCCGCCGCCGTCGGTGACGAGCACGACGTCGGGCGCGAGCACGTCCATCAGGCTCTGGATGTCACCGGTCGCCGTGGCGCGCACGAACTGCTCCAACACCCGGTCGCGCTCGACCTGCGACGCCTCCGCGCGCGGTCGCCGCTCGGCGACGTGCGTCCGGGCGCGGTGGGCGATCTGCCGCACCGCGGCGGGGGTCTTGTCGACGGCCGCCGCGATCTCGTCGTACCCGAAGTCGAACACCTCGCGCAGCACGAACACCGCCCGCTCGGTCGGGCCGAGCGTCTCGAGCAGCGTCAGCATCGCGAGCGAGACCGAGTCGGCGAGCTCGACGTCCTCGGCGACGTCGGGCGTCGTCAGGAGCGGCTCGGGCAGCCACGGCCCGACGTACGACTCGCGCCGGCGGGCGTTGCCGCGCATCCGGTTCAGCGCGAGCCGGGTCGTGATCCGCACCAGGTAGGCACGCGCGTCACGCACCTCGACGAGGTCGACGTCGACCCAGCGCAGCCAGGTCTCCTGCAGCACGTCCTCGGCGTCGGCCGCGGAGCCGAGCATCTCGTAGGCGACCGTGAACAGCAGGTTGCGGTGCTCGACGAAGACGTCGGTCGCGCGGCCCTTCGGCGCTGCCTTCATGCCTTCCTCACGGTGCCCGACGGTACGGCGAGCGGCTGCTCGCGCACCCCCGGATATCGCGGGCTCCGGCCGGGACGTGCTGGGCATGTCTCCTCCTCGGATCGTGTCGCGCATGGTGACACCGGCCGGCCGCGTCGTGTGACATCCCTACGCTGGTCCCATGCCGAGCCGCCGCCACCAGTTCCTCGCCTGGGCGATCCCGCGGATGCGAGGCGCGGGCGAGATCGCCTCCCCCGAGGCCGAGAAGGCCCGGCTCGAGGCGTGGCACCGCACGCTCGAGCCGCGGCTGCCGACGCAGGCGGTACGCGGCTTCGAGAAGCGCTTCTCGGTCGTCACCGAGTCGGTGCCGGGCGGACGCGGCACGTTCGCGTCGTACGTCGTGACGCCCCGGCACAGCGACCCGCGCACCACGGTGGTCTACCTCCACGGCGGTGGGTACGTCGCCGGCCTCGACCCGTTCCACGTGCGCTACCTGACCCGCCTGGCGGACGCCCTCGACGCCCGGGTGGTCCTGCCGGACTACCCCGTCGCGCCCGAGCACACCTGGCGCGACTCCCACCACGCGCTCGCCGACCTGACCGCACGATGGGCGACGGACTCCGAGCGCCTGGTGCTGGCCGGCGACTCGGCCGGTGGCGGCTACGCCCTGGCGCTGGCCTTGACCCTGAGGGATCGCGGCGGCCCGCAGCCCGACCGGTTGCTGCTGATCGCGCCGTGGGTGGACCTGACGACCAGCACGCCGGAGACCCACGAGTTCTCCGTCCGCGACCCGTGGCTCTTCCTCAGCAAGCTCGAGTCGTACGCCGGGTGGTGGGCCGGGTCGCCCGACGATCTCGCGCGGCCGGAGGTGTCGCCCGCCCTCGGCGAGCTGGCCGGGCTGCCGCCCACCCTGATGTTCTGCGGCACGCGCGACACGCTCGCTCCGGGTTGCCGGCTGCTGGAGGGCCGTGCGGCCGAGGCCGGCTGGGACCTCGCGTACGTCGAGGTCGCCGACCTGGTGCACGTCTACCCGCTGCTCCCGTGGATCCCGGAGGCCGGCGACGCCTTGGCCCGCACCCTGGAGTTCCTCCGGTGAGGGCGCTCGCCGTCCCGTTCGACGCCCTCGACCCCCACGCCGTCTACGGCATCTGCAAGCTGCGCCAGGACGTGTTCGTCGTCGAGCAGGAGTGCCCCTATCCCGACCTCGACGGTCGCGACGTCGAACCCGAGACCCGGCACGTGCTGCTGATGGTCGACGATGCCCTGCTGGGCTACGGACGCGTGCTCGACGATCGTGACACCTGGCGTATCGGGCGGGTCCTGCTCGCGCCGGACGCGCGCGGTCGCGGCTGGGCGGACCCGATCATGCGGACCGCGCTCCAGGTGGCCAAGGGGCGGGACGTCGTGCTCGACGCGCAGTCGCCGCTGACGGGGTGGTACGCGACGTTCGGGTTCGTGGCGGACGGGCCGGAGTTCCTCGAGGACGGGATCCCGCACACGCCGATGCGGCTCAGCCGGTGACGGCCGAGAACACCACGCCGCCGGCGGTGTCCTCGCAGGTGGCCTGACCGCGGGCGACGAGCAGCTCGAGGTGGGCCTTGGTCTCCATCGAGGCCATGCCCTGCGCGAAGTCGTCGAGCTCGTCGTACGGGTGGTCGTGTCGGGTCCACGGCAGCTCGTGGGCGACCTGGTGGCCGGTGCGCGGTCCGGCGGCGAGGGCGGCCAGGCTGAGCTCGAGCCGCTCCTCGTGGTGGGCGAGCAGCTCGTCGACCCGCGCGTGGGACGACGGCGCGACCGGCCCGTGCGCGGGCAGCACCGTGAGGTCGGGCAGCGAGCGCACCTTGGTCAGCGAGGCCATGAAGTCGCCGAGCGGGTCGGCCACGGGCGGCACCGTGAACCCGATCGACGGCGTGATCGTCGGCAGCACGTGGTCGCCCGCGAACAGCAGTCCGGCGGCCTGCTCGGCGTACACGTAGTGGCCCGGCGTGTGGCCGGGGGTGTGCACCGCGTCGAGGGTGCGCGCGCCGACCGCGATCTGCTGGTCGCCGGAGAGCCAGGTGTCCGGGTATTGCCACCACGCGGGGTCGGGCAGCTCGTGCGGGCCCTGCGCCCAGGCCTCGGCGATCTCGTGGGCGCCGGCCGTGCGGAGCACGTCGAGGAACGGGTTGCCCTCGATCTCTGCGCCCCCGTCGGTGGCAGCGTTGAGCAGGTCGAGCCCGGGCTTCTCCCCGATGCCGAGGGCGACGTCGGCGTCGTACTCGTGCCCGAGCACCGTGGCCAGCGTGTAGTGGTCGCGGTGGATGTGGGTGACCAGGAAGCGACGGATGTCGCCGAAGCCGTAGCCGATGTCGCGCAGGCACCGCTCGAGCAGGTCGCGCGCCACCTCGATCGACCAGCCGCCGTCGACCAGGGTCAGGCCCTCGTCGGTCTCGATCGCGTAGACGTTGACGGCCTTGAGTCCGTCCATCGGGAGTGGCAGCGGGATCCGGTGGATGCCCTCGGTGACCCGCCAGGCGCCCTCCTTGGACCAGTGCTCGCCTGAGTCCGGCGAGACGGCGTGGGCGGTGGAAGTAGTTGACGAGGTCACGCGGGGTCCCCGCGAAAACGTGGGCTGGAGGAGCGAAGCGGGGGAAGCCCGCGATTTCGTGGGGTGATCACCCAACGGACCCTACGGGGCGACGTCGGGGAACCCGAGATCGAGGGTCGGCTGTTGGATGCCACCGTCGATCTCGAGGAGCTTGCCGGTGACGTACTGCCCGGCCCGAGAGGCGAGGTAGAGGACCCCGGCCGCGATGTCCTCCGGCTCGCCGACCCGCCCGAGCGGGGTCTTGGTCTCGAGCTGGTCCATCAGCTCCGGCTGGCCCGCGACGTACTCGAGCGCGCTCGTCATGATCGAGCCGACGTAGATCCCGTTGACGCGGACCCGCGGGGCGAGGTCCTGGGCCGCCATCCTCGTCCAGTGCGCGAGCGCCGCCTTGGCGGTGCCGTAGGCGATGAACCCGCGGTCGGCGGTGCGGCCCATCATCGAGCTGATCGTGACGACGCTCTTCTGCGCGCCGTCGACGTCCTCGAGCATCAGCGGGACCGCCGCCCGGGTCAGGGCGTGGGCGGTCGTGACGTTGAAGCTGAAGGCCTCGTTGAGGAACTCGTTGCTGGTTTTCAGGAACTCGTTCGGGAACGTGCCGCCCACGTTGTTGACCACCGTGTCGAGGCGCCCCAGCTCGTCGTACGCCGCCTGTGCGAGCCCGGCGACCGCGTCGAGGTCGCTGAGGTCGGCGGGTACGACGACGCAGCGTCGCCCTGCCGCGCGGACCTGCTCGGCGACCCGGTCGAGGTGTCGCTCGGTCCGGGCCGAGATCAGCACGTCGGCACCGGCCTCGGCGAGCGCGACGGCGGTGGCGGCGCCGAGACCACGGCCGGCGCCGGTGACGACCGCGACCTGGCCGTCGACCGAGAAGCGGTCGAGGATGCTCATCGGGCCACCAGTCCGCGCCCGGTGACCAGCGGGAGGTCGAGGGCGGTCACCAGGCCGCCGGGCGAGCCGACGACGGCGGGCACCGCGTTCACGAGCCGCTGGGCGGTGACGATCATCCCGGAGACGTTGTGGTCGCCGTGCTCGCCGCGGTGGGTGAGGTCGACCTGCAGATGCGGCTCCCCCGAGATCACGACGCGGTAGCAGCCGTCGCCCTCCGGCGGGCTCGGCCACTCGGGGACCTGGCCGGGGTCCGTGCGGGTGATGTGCTCGAGCACCACACGCGGTACGCCGTCGACGGCGCCGATCACCTGGAACCGCACGGCGCCCATGGTCCCGGCCCTGACCCGGCCCGAGACGCTCTCGGTGTCACGCTCGGCCGGGCGTCGGTCGACCTCCTCGATCAGCGGCTCGTCGAGCGTGATGCCGAGGCCGGCGGCGAGCTGGCGGACCACGCTGCCCCACGCCAGCGACAGGATGCCCGGAGCCCAGAGGAGGCCCGGCTCGTCCATCGGCCTGCCGAAGCCGAAGAGGTCGTTCATGACCACCGGCTGGTAGTACGTCGAGTAGTCGCAGATCTCCATGACGCGCACCTCGTCGATGCGCTGGGACAGGCTGGACAACACCAGCGGCAGGACGTCGTTGGCGAACCCGGGGTCGATGCCGTTGACGTGCAGGCTCGCCCCGGTGCGCCGCCCCGCCTCGGTGATCCGGTCCATCAGCTCCGGTGGCAGGATCCGCTCCGGCCACTGCAGCAGCACCGGTCCGCTCGACACCACGTCGACGCCCGCCTCGAGGAACCCGATCAGGTCCTCGATCGACTCGAAGACGCGGTCGTCGGTCATCGCGGTGTGCACGATCGCGTCCGGCTCCAGGTCGAGGAGCGCCTGCCGGTCGGTCGTGGCCGGCACGCCGAGCACGCGGCCGAGCTCGGCCAGCTCACCGGCGTCCTTCCCGTCCTTGGCCGGGTTGGACACCCATACACCCACCAGCTCGAGACCGGGATGGGCGTCGACGCCCTTGATCGCGTGGCGTCCCACGGTGCCCGTGGACCAGACGACGACGCGGTACGGCGTGCGTGGCTCTCCCATGCCAGGCAATCTAGAACACGTTCTAGTGCGCTGGGAAGGCCGCGGCGCAGTTGTAACGGGGTGTTGTGGGGTCCTCGACCCCGTCACAACGGGTCAGAAGACCCACCGATCCCCCGTTACAGCCGGCCGGGCGCCGGGTCGATCACGACGCACCGCGTGCCGGCGGGCGTGGCCGACCTGGCCGGCGATGGCGGCTCCGGTGCCGTGGATCGCGTCCGCCATCCGCGCGAGCCCGTCCCGGGTGTCCGGCCCCACCACGATCTGCTCGCGATGGGTGCGCCCCTCCGGCGCGACCGCGAGGTAGGCGACGGTCGTGAGCCCGACGCCGCCGCGCGCCACGGCCAGATGGTAGTCGATCAGCGCCTCGGTCACCCGACCCTGCGGCGTCCGGCCCTCGAAGGTCGCGGCCTTGACCGTCCGGTTGCGCAGCCGGACCGGGCCGAGCCGGGCGGGGGCGAAGACGTCGGGGATGGATGGCACGTCCCCGAATCTAGAACACGTTCCAGATTGCCGGAAGGATCAGGCCGCGTCGCGCTTCTGCCGCCGCAACCAGAGCAGCCCGGCCACCGGGAGCATCGCGGGCACGAACCCGTAGCCGATGCCGAACTCCGACCACACGGAGGCGTCCGGGAACCAGGCCGGCTCGACCAGGCTGAGCGTGCCGACCGTGAGCACGCCGGCCAGCTCGATCCACAGCATCACGCTCGCGAAGCCGGTCCGCCCGACCGACGCCTGGCGGATCGCCCACCAGCCGAGCACGTAGGTGATCGCCGCGCCGAGCGAGAGCCAGTACGCGACCGGCGCGTCGTCGTACTGCGTCGTGAGCTGCACCAGCGCCCGCGCGCCCGCCGCGACCGCGAAGAGCGCGTAGCAGGCGAGCAGCACCTTGTGCGGGCCGGACCGCGGAGCGTCGCTCATATGGGGACCCCGCGAGAGTGTGGGCTGGAGGAGCGGGGAAGCCCGCAGTTTCGTGGGGTAATCATGCCGTCATCTCCAGGCGTACGGCGATCACGCCGACCGCCACCGCGGCAACCGCGACGACGGCCGACGACCAGACGGCGCGGTCGCCCTCGACCGACTTCATCGCGAGGGGGAGCACGCACACCGACGCGATCAGGTAGCCGACGTACGTCGAGACCGAGTCGGGGCCCGCTCCCCGGAAGGCCGTGAGACCCGCCAGGGCCCGGACCACCAGCAGCAGCTCGAGCATCCAGGCCATCTGGTCGAGCCAGGCCGGCCGCTCGCGATGACGCAGGGCGAGGACCAGGGCCAGCAGTGACACCAGGGCGGCGTACCCGACGACGATCCACGTGACCTGGGTCGACACGCTCGGCATGGGAGCATCATCGACCATGAGCCTGGACGCATCGGACACGGCCCTCGTCGCCGCGCTGCGCGCGGCCGGCTGCGTCTTCGCCGAGGACGAGGCCCGCGTGCTGCGCGAGGCGGCCGACGACGACACCGACCTGGCCCGGATGCTCGCGGCGCGGGTCGCGGGCGCGCCCCTGGAGCTGGTCGTCGGGCACGCGGACTTCGCGGGGCTGCGGATCTCCGTGGCGCCCGGGGTCTTCGTGCCCCGTCAGCGATCGGCCGTCCTGGTGCGGGTCGCCGTCGAGGGTCTGCGCCCGGGCGACGTCGCCGTCGACCTGTGCTGCGGCACCGGCGCGCTCGGCGCCGCGCTGCTCGACCGCGTCCCCGGTCTGGAGGTATACGCCGCCGACGTCGACCCGGCCGCGGCCGCCTGCGCCCGGGCCAACCTGCCGCCCAGGCGGGTCTTCGCGGGCGACCTGTACGACGCGCTGCCGGGCGACCTGCGCGGGCGGGTGCGGGTCGTGGTCGCGAACGCGCCGTACGTGCCCACCGACGAGATCGCCCTGATGCCGCCCGAGGCGCGCGACCACGAGCACCGGGTCGCGCTCGACGGCGGCACCGACGGGCTCGACGTGCAGCGCGGCGTGATCGCCGGGGCGCCCGGCTGGCTCGCCCCGGGCGGCCGGGTCCTCGTGGAGACCAGCCGCGGCCAGGCCGACCGGACGATCGCGCTCATGGAGGCCGCGGGCCTCGACGGCGCGGTCGTCCGCGACGACGACGTCGACGGCACGGTCGCGGTCGGGGCCCTGCGATGAACGACCTCGCCGCCACCTGGTGGGGACACGCGTCGGCGACCGTCGAGATCGGCGGGGCAAGGGTCGCGGTCGACCCGCTGCTCTCCGACCGGCTCTTCCACCTCCGCCGTCACGCGCCGAGCCCCGGCGAGCGGGCGCGCGCCGCCGACGTGGTGCTGGTCTCCCACCTGCACCACGACCACCTGCACCTGCCGTCGCTGCGACGGCTCCCCCGCGAGGCACCGATCCTGGTGCCGCGCGGGGGCGAGCGGCTGCTGCGGTCGATCGCCGGCGACCGGGTGCGGCCGGTGGCGCCCGGGGAGGTCGTCGAGGCGGCCGGCGTGACGATCTCCGTGCTCCCCGCCACCCACGACGGCGGGCGCGGCCCGTACACGAGGATCACCGGTCCGCCGCTGGGCTTCCGGGTCGACGCCGGTCCGCGGTCCTTCTGGTTCCCCGGCGACACCGAGCTGCGCGACGACATGCGCGAGGTCGGGCCCGTCGAGCTCGCGCTGGTCCCGGTCGGAGGGTGGGGGCCCACGCTGGAGGACGGCCACATGGACCCCGTCGCCGGCGCCGCCGCCGTCGCGCGGGTCGGCGCGCACGTCGCGGTGCCCGTCCACTGGGGCACGTTCTGGCCGCTGGGCCTGCGCCGGGTCGCCCGCGCCAACCACCAGCGCCTCTTCGTCACGCCCGGCGCCCGGTTCGTCCAGGCCCTGGCCGAGGCAGCCCCGACGACCCGGGCGGTGCTCGCGTGGCCGGGCGACCGGGTCGTGGTGTAGGGCGCGGGGCCGTCGGGGCCGATGTCCTTGATCGCGGCCGGGGTGGGTACCGTCCCCCGTGTGACCACCGGACATCCGACGTACGACGAGCTCGCCGAGCTGCCCGCCTACGCCGCGCAGGCGGTGCCGGCGGCGTTCGAGGACATCAACGGCCATCTCAACATCCGGCACTACGTCGGCATCGCGAGCGAGGGCCTCGACGAGGCACTGGTCGACGTGGGGATCCCGCAGAACTGGCCGACCGTGGCCGGCCAGGGCGTGTTCAGCGCCGAGCACCACATGACCTACCTGTCCGAGCTGCGCACCGGCGACCGGATCTCGGTGCGGGTGCGGCTGCTCGGCAGATCGGCGCGCGCCGTGCACGCGGTCGTCTACCTCCTCGACGACAGCCATCGCAAGGTCAGCTACGTGATGGAGGAGGTCTTCCTCCACATCGACATGGCGAGTCGACGCACGGCCGAGTGGCCCGACGACGTCGCGGCCGCGCTCGACAAGCTGATCGCCGAGGAGTCGCACCTGCCGTGGCAGCCGGTCCTCTCGGGCTCGATGTCGCTGCGCTGACCCCCGCACCCACCCGGATGGACCCGACCGCCCTCCTCGGCACCTGGTCGCTCACCCGGGTGGTCCACGACCATCGCACGGGCGAGCGCCGCGACGTCACCGGCACGGCCACGCTGCTCGGCGAGACTCCCGCACGGATCCGGTGGTCCGAGGCGGGCACGATGAGCTGGCCGGGGCACGAGGTCCCGGTCGAGCGCACGCTGTACGTCGACCTCGGCGCCGACGGCTGGTCCGTGCGCTTCTCCGACGGGCGCCCGTTCCACCCATGGGCCGTCGGGGGCTGGGTCGACCATCCGTGCGCGCCCGACCACTACCGCGGTCTGGTCGAGGTGACCGGCGACCCGGTCGAGGCGTGGACGGTGACCTGGGACGTCTCCGGTCCCCAGAAGGACTACCGGATGGTCACCGTGCACGACCGCCGGTGCTGAGCCGCGCCGGTGGGCTCGGTCACCGAGGCGGCGGCAGGACGCCCTTGCGCAGGCCCCAGGCGACCGCCTGGCTGCGGCTGCTGACCCCGATCTTGCGGTAGGCCGAGCGGATGTAGGTCTTGACCGAGTTGATGCTGATGAAGACCCGGTCCGCGATCTCCTGGTTGGTCAGCCCCTGCGCGATCAGCGCGAGCACCTGCTCCTCGCGCTCGCTCAACGCGGCGCCGGCGGGCTCCGCCAGGCCGTAGCCGGCGGCGGCCTCGACCAGGGACACGATCTGGTCGACACCGTCGCGCAACGGCGCCAGGCCGAGCGCGCCGGTGCGCTCCATGAGCGCGCCGACGTCCTCGACGACCGGTCGGTCCGCGTCGTAGAGGACAACGTCGGCCGGCCCGTCGTCGACGACCACGACCCGGTCCGATCGACCGCAGAGCATGGTCCGCAGACCCTGCGCGACGGTCTTGTCGGCGCTGGCGATCGCCAGCCGAAGTGGTCGTCCCGGCATGCCCGAATCCTTTCGATCCGAGCCCGTTCGGAGCGACCCGGACTCACCACCCGAAGGGGTGAAAGTCCACTGCCGCGTGCTTGAGGTGGTTCAGTCCTGCTCTCAGTGGTTGCGCAGCGCGTCGATCAGGTCGTCCTTGGTCATCGACGACCGGCCCTCGATGTCGAGCTCCGCTGCCCGCTCGCGCAGGTCGTCGACCGTCCAGTCGTCGTACGCCGGGGAGCTGCCACCCCGCTTGCCGACCTCGCCGCGAGACGTGTTGGCGGCGGCGTTGGCGATGGCCGCCGACTTCTGCTTGCTGTTGCCCTCGTCGCGGAGCTTCTCGTAGAGCTCGTCGTCCTTGACGCTGGGTCCGGGCTCCTTGCCTCCGGGCATCGCGCTCACCTCCGTGCTGTGGAGCCTCTCCGTACCCTCGGCGGCCCCGCGCATGCGAGCCTCGTCAGGCGACGCGGCTCAGCTCGCGCTGCGGGCCGGCGACGGTGACGACCACCTCGGCCGGGGTGCTGCGGAGCTCGCGGAGCGCGAGGGCGATGCCGGCGACGGCGAAGGCGGACACGAGGCCGGCGAAGGCGAGGAACGCGTAGCCGAAGGCGACGACGGTGCTGTCGATCATGATGGGTCTCCTGCAGTGGCGGGCCCGGGTGGCGGGCCCTGATCGGTGGGCGTCGGGGTTCCGACGTGACCCACCGTGCTCCCGTCCCCTTGAGGTCGACTGGGACCTGACTGGGAAGCCGCCGCCGCGCGAATTGCTAGAACCTGTTCCACTTCCGTCCGCCGCGCCCTACAGTCCCGGCATGACCCAGCACTCCCGCGCGGCGCTCGAGTCCGCGTTCCAGGACTACCAGGACGAGGTCGACCGGATCGCCGGCAGCGGCGACTGGGCGCGCTTCGCGGACCTCTTCACCGAGGACGCGACGTACCGGGAGCACGCGTACGGCGACTTCCGCGGCCGCGAGGAGATCCGGAGCTGGATCACGCGCACGATGACGGCCTTCCCCGGCAGCGAGATGCCGCACTTCCCCATCGCCTGGCACGTCGTCGACGAGGAACGCGGCCGCATCATCTGCGAGGTCTACAACGCGATGCACGACCCCGGCGACGGGGCACCGCACGGCGCCAGCAACCTCACGATCCTGACGTACGCCGGCGACGGACTCTGGTCTGGCGAGGAGGACGTCTACAACCCGGCCACGTTCCTGCGCGCCACGAAGAGGTGGTGCGGTGTCGCCCGCGAGCACGGCCGGATGACGCCCGAGGCCGAGGCCTGGCTGGAGGCGTTCGGCGGCTGACCGCGCCGGGTCAGGCGCTCGCCGACTCCGACCTCGGGATGGTCAGCGCCAGGAGCCCACCGACCACGGCGGCGAGCGTGGCCACCAGGAAGCAGACCTTGAACGCGCCCTCCGACGGCACCCCCGTGCCGGCGATCGTGATCCCCGTGAGCACGGCCGCCATCACGGCCGAGGCGATCGTGGTGCCGACCGACCGCATCAGCGCGTTGATGCCGACGGCGGAGGCGGCCTCGGTCATCGGCACGGCGTCCATGATCAGCGTCGGCATCGCGGCGTACCCGATGCCCACGCCCGCGGAGCAGACGATCGATGCCACGAGGATCTCCCAGGGTGCGTTCATCAGGAAGAAGGAGAGCAGGTAGCCGCCACCGAGGACGAAGGCGCCGAGGGCGAGCGCGTACTTGGCGCCGAAGGTGCGCATGATCCAGCTCGACACCGGCGCGAGCGCCAGCATCATCAGACCACCGGGCGCCATCCACAGGCCCGCGGCGAGGATGGACTGCTCGAGCCCGTAGCCGGTCGACTCCGGCAGCTCGAGCAGCTGGGGGAAGACGATGGCCTGGGCCATCATCCCGAAGCCGATCGCGACGGCGGCGATGTTGGTCAGCAGCACCGGCCGGCGCACGGTCACCCGCAGGTCGCAGAGCGGGTCGGTACGACGCAGCTCGTACCACCCCCACACCAGCAGCACGAGCACACCGGCGAGGACGCAGCCGATGGTGCGGCCGGAGGCCCAGCCCCAGTCGTTGCCCTTGGTGACGCCGACCAGCGTGGCGACGAGCCCGACGGCGAGGCCGAGCGCGCCACCGACGTCGAAGGTGCCGTCGTGGGCGTCGTGCACGTGCGGGACCAGGAACCAGGTGCCGAGGCCGACGGCGACGGCGAGGCCGGTCGCCACCCAGAAGAGGGCGTGCCAGTCGCCGCTCTCGGCGATCCACGCCGAGAGCGGCAGGCCGATGGCGCCGCCGACGCCGAGGGTCGCGCTCATGGCTGCGACCGCGGTGGTCGCCATCGCCGGCGGGACGACCTCGCGAATCAGGCTGATGCCGACCGGGATGAAGCCCATCGCCAGTCCCTGCAGAGCACGTCCGGTGAGGACGGGAGCGAGGCTCGACGACAGCGCGCAGAGCAGCGATCCGGCCAGCAGGATCACGGAGCTGCCGACCATCACCCGCTGCTTGCCGACGAGGTCGGCCAGCCGACCGGCGATCGGCATCGCCACGGCGGCCGCGAGCAGAGTCGCGGTGACCACCCACGACGCGTTGGCGGGCGTCGTGTCGAGGAAGCGGGGCAGCTCCGGCTGGATCGGGATCACCAGCGTCTGCATCAGCGCCACGCTCATGCCGCTGAAGCAGAGGACGGCCACGGTCAGCATCGCTGCGCGTCGTCCCTGGTCGACCTGCGGGTCGGCGTGGTCCGCGGTCCTGGTCGCGTCTGTCACTCGTCCTCCGTCTGTTGCGCGGCCCGAAGACCGGGCCGACGTGCATCATACACATGTATCGTGCACACGCGGGGTAGGATCCGTCACACGCAGCCACCGGACAGCAGCGAGGAGGGGCACATGGCCAAGGGGGTCGGTCCGCAGGAGTCGCAGACGTCGTTGCTCTCCGACCTCGCCGACGAGCTGCTGAGGTTCGGCAAGCGCCGACATGCCAACGTCGAGGGCACCGAGCTGGACACCTCCGCGTTCAAGCTGCTCTGGATTCTCTCCGACGAGCAGCCGCGCACGCTGCGCGAGCTCGCCGCGGAGCTCGACCTCGAGCTCTCGACGATCAATCGCCAGGTCAACGCCGCCGTCCGCGCCGGCCTGCTCGAGCGGTTCTCGGTGCCCGGCAGCCCGAGCAAGCCCGTGCGCCCCACCCCGGAGGGGCAGCAGCTCTACGAGCACGACTCGGCGGTCCATGCCGACCTGCTCCGGTCGGTGCTCGCCGAGATGGGCGTCGCGCCCGCGCGCGAGCTCATCCACGGCCTGCGCGCCTTCAACAACGCCTACGAACGACGTACGCCGCGCCGGCATCGGGATTAGCGCAGTGTGGTCCTGGACGGGTTGCCGACGGCGCGGACCCGCGCCGTAGGCTCAGGGGTGCCATGAACTCCACACCCCCGCCCGTCAGCTCGCCCGAACTCGCCAGCCTCGACCGGGACCTCGGCTCCGACGGCGCCTCGGTCGTCCGCTCGCTCGCCGCCCTGCTCCGCGACGAGGGCCGGGTCAGTGATCTCGACGTGTTCGTGGACGCCGTGATGGCGCGGGAGGCGCTCGGCTCGACCGTGCTGCCGGGCGGCATCGCGATGCCGCACGCGCGCAGCCACGCCGCGATCGCGCCGTCCGTGGCGGTCGCGCGCCTGCCCGAGCCCGTGTCGTTCTCGTCGGGCTCCGCGCCGGTGCGGCTGGTGCTGCTGATCGCGGCGCCGGGCGACGACTCGCCGGGCTACCTGGCGTTGCTGCAGAAGATCGCGACCGCCTGCGTGAAGCAGGCCTTCGTCTCCGACCTCTCCGAGGCGCGCACCACCGAGGCGCTCGCCGACCTCGTCGGAACGGCGGTCGCGAAGCGCTGAGCAACGCCCGGCGCCGGCCCTCGCGCTCGAGCACGACGCACCGGTTCCCCCAGGTCTCGACTCCCGCCGCTACCTCTCCGAGCGCTCAGGTCAGCGCCGCTGCCGGCCATGCCCACGCGGCTGCCGCGAACTCCGCCACGACGGCCAGCGACGGCTGGTCGGTGTCGACCCAGATCCGCTGCGCGCCGTGCGCGATCAGCGTCTCCTCCGTCCTGGTCAGGAGATCGTCGAGCATGCGCTGCGGCAACAGCGGCGAGACCGTCAGGACCTGAACTGTGTGCACCCTGGCGCAACCTCCCGGGGAAGCTCGGCAGTTGGTTCGCGACCCGGCAGATCGCGAGACGTATCCCCGAGACTAGGGTCGCCTCGTCAGGATTGGTGAACTTGCCTCGGACAAATTCCTCCCCGGCGCGACCGGTATAGACCGCCCGACCTGCACAGACGGGTTGCGGCGTCCGTCAAACCTCCGGAGCCGGACGGGGATCGTCGATTGTGTCCGCGTTCATCGGCGACGGACAGTGGGCAAGTAGGGGAGCGCACGACCACGGTCGCACCGGAGCGCCCCCACCCGGGCCCCGCCCGTGATCACCCCCCGGACCCTTTCCCCTCTCGGAAATGACTCATCCATGCGTACCAAGCTCGCTCTCATGCTCGTCGCCCCCACGGCCGGGGCACTCACGCTCGGCATCGGCGCCGCGGCGATGACCGCCGACGACCCCGCCCAGGCCTCCTGTACGGCGCACCCCCAGGTCGAGGACGTCACCGCCGGCTCGCAGATCACGGTCACCTGCACGGTGCCCGAGCCACCGCCGGTCACGGTGACGGTCACCGCGACGCCGACCCCGACGAAGCCGCCCAGGCCGACCCCGACGAGGACGCCCGGGCCGACCCCGACGACGACGCCCTCCCAGACCCCGTCGCAGAAGCCGACGCCGACGGCGACGCCCACGCAGCCGCCCCCGGAGGGGGACTGCGTCAAGCCGGACGCGACCAACACCGGTGCCCCGGCGCTCTCGCGCCCTACTCCGGGTCCACGGTCCTCGAGACCCCCGGCCAGACCCTGCAGACCGTCCGGGTCAACGGGACCCTGGTCGTCCGCGCCGACAACGTGACCATCCGCAACGTCGAGGCCACCGGCGGTGTCTTCGTCCAGCGTGCGAAGAACGCCACGATCAGCCACCTGACCGGCCCCGGGGTCGCGACGTCGTCGGGCACCGGCATGACCGTGGAGTACTCCGACCTCGGCGGCGTCGACGACGGCGACTCCCTGACGATC
>NZ_JARGER010000044.1 GCF_029210375.1 Nocardioides sp. YIM 152315
GCTGCCTCGCGTGCTGCCTCGCGTGCTGCATGGAGCCCCTGGGGACGGGCACTGTCGGTGCAGGAGCCGGCCGAGGAGGAGAGAGCGATGGCAGCAGGGACTGCGCAGCACCGCGGGAGCGCCGACGACGCACCCGGCCCCGACGATCCGCGCAAGCCGGACTCGCCGACAGACCTGACCAAGCCCTCGTGGCTCTATGTGCTGCGTAAGTCGGTGCGCGAGTTCTCCGACGACGAGTGCACCGACCTCGCCGCCGCCCTGACCTACTACTCGATCCTCGCGCTCTTCCCTGCCGCGATCGCGCTGCTGTCGCTCGTGGGGCTGGTCGGCCAGGGCGACGAGACCGTCGACACGCTGCTGCAGATCCTGCGCGACCTCGGCGCCTCCGGGGCGGCCGACACGCTCGAGCCCACGCTCACCGAGCTGGGCAGGACGCAGAACGCCGGGCTCGGGCTGCTCCTCGGCCTCGCGCTCGCCCTGTGGTCGGCGTCCGGGTACGTCGGGGCCTTCGGGCGCGGCATGAACCGCATCTACGAGGTCCCCGAGGGCAGGCCCATCTGGAAGCTGCGCCCGGCGATGCTGCTCGTCACGCTCCTCACCGTCGTCCTGACGGCGATCGTCGCGCTGGGACTCGTGCTCACCGGCCCCGCGGCCCGGGCCGTCGGCGACGCGGTCGGTCTCGGTGACACCGCGGTACAGGTCTGGAACATCGCCAAGTGGCCGGTCCTCCTGGCCTTCGTCATCCTCATCGTGGCGCTGCTCTACTACGCGACACCCAACGTGAAGCAGCCGCGCTTCCGCTGGGTCAGCATCGGCGCCGTGGTCGCGATCCTCACCTGGGTGGTGGCGTCGGCGGCGTTCGGCTTCTACGTCGCGAACTTCTCCAACTACAACCGCACCTACGGCTCGCTCGCCGGGGTCGTCGCGTTCCTGCTGTGGCTGTGGATCACCAACCTCGCCCTCCTCTTCGGCGCCGAGCTCGACGCCGAGCTGGAGCGGGGCCGCGAGCTCCAGGCGGGCATGCCCGCGGAGGAGATCATCCAGCTCCCCGCCCGCGACACCCGCAAGAGCGACAAGGCCGCGCGCAAGGCACGCGACGACGTCGAGCGCGGGCGCCGGCTGCGGGAGTCGCGCGGCAACCCGGACTGACCGGACCTACGGTCGCGGCCGCTGCCCGACAGGTCCGCGGCGCAGCGCGCGGCGTACGCCGTCGGCGATCGTGCGCGGGCGCAGCACCTCGCTGCTCCCGTGCTCGGCGGAGGCCATCGCCTCGACCATCGTGGCCAGCACCGCCGTGGCGTCGTGCCCCGGCACCCAGCCGAGCTCGGTGCGGGCGCGACTCGCGTCGAGCAGCGGCACGTGGTAGGCCATGTCGATCCATCCCGCGTCGACCGGCTGGAGGTGGGCCCGCCAGGACAGGTCCGCCGCCGCACGCACGACCGGGAACGGCACGTGCACCGGCCGCGCGCCCAGCGCGGCGGCGACGTCCGAGCGGTCCAGCACCGGCTCGGTCACCAGGTTGAAAGGCCCGGGTGCCCTCGCCTCGATCGCCAGCGCGATGGCGCGGGCGACGTCGTCGGCGTGCACGACCTGGAGGGTCAGCCGCCGGTCGAGCGGGAGCACCGGCACGTGCCGCACCGCAGCCGCCGGCACCAGCGTCGGCAGGAAGTAGCGGAGCTGCGCGCTGCCGGCGGCGCGCTGGCTGATGATGCCGGGCCGGGTGCGGGTCACGACGACCTCGGCGCGCCCCTCGAAGGTGTCGAGCAGGCGCTCCGCCGTCGCCTTGTGCCGGCTGTACGGCGAGGCGGCGATGCCCCCGGTCGGCCAGTCCTCGCGCACCGGCTCCGTGCCGCGTCGGGGCGAGTACGCACCGATCGACGACTGGTGCACGAGGTGCGGCACGCCCGCCGCGGCGACCGCGTCGAGGACCCGTCGGGTCCCCCCGACCCCGACGCTCTCGAGGTAGTCGATCCGGTGCGTGGGCTGGAACCCCCACGCGAGGTGGACGACGGCGTCCGCGCCGCGGAACGCCCTCACGAGGTCGTCGTGGCAGTCGCTCGACAGGTCGGCCCGCACCCAGTCGGCCGGGTCGGCGTCCTCCGGTGGCCGCCGCACCACACCGACGACCTCGTGCCCGTCGTGGTGCAGCCGTCGTACGACGGCGCTGCCGACGTTGCCGGTCGCTCCGGTCACCGCGATGCGCATCGAGACCTCCCCAGGTCGGACGAGTCGGGTCAACAGTCGTAGGGGACCTGCACCAGCTCGAGCACGTGCTGGGCCGCAGACCCCGGCGGCGCGATCAGCCGCACCTCGCCATCCGTCCGGGCCTGCAGGAGCACCTGGATCCCGGCACTGCCGAGCAGGCTGACCCCGGCGAGGTCGACCTCGACGGGTCGAGTGCCGCCCTGCGAGCTGCGGTCCAGGGCCACGCGCAGCTCGGCCGCGGCATCCCGCCCGAGGTCACCCGCCGGCCGCAGCCGGGTGCCCTCGACGTCGAGGCTGAACCGCCGGCCCGCGGGCAGCCGGTCGGGCTCCGTCGGCACGGCGCGCAGCAGGGCGGCCGGGCGCGTCGGGTGGTGCCGAACCACGGCGCGGGTGCCGCCGCCGTCGCGGTCGAGGACGAGCTCGTCGGCGAAGCCGCGCACCATCGCGAGCCCGCGCCCCCGGTCGGGACGGTCCTCGCTCCACTCACGCCACCGGCCGTCGTCGTCGACGCGGACCTCGAGCACCCCGTCCGGGCGGAGCTCCGCGCTCAGTCGGACCTCGTCGTGCACGCCGGGATCATCGTAGGCGTGCTCCAGCGCGTTGGCCACGAGCTCGCCCACGGAGTGGCGCACGGACAGGTCGTCGAGCGTGCCGACGTGGAGCCGTGACAGCCAGGCGGCGAGCTCGGCGCGCGCGACGCGGGCCGTGTCCGGGATCGCCGGGAGCACCAAATCGAGCGGCGGCACCGGCGCGACCCGCTGGAGGGCGAGCACGGCGATGTCGTCGACGAACCCCGTCCTCCGGGTCAGCACCTCGAGCACCCGGCGGCACACCCGGTCCACGAGCTGCTCGTCGGCGGAGTCGGTCCCGAGCGGGCCGGGCTCACGCACCGTGTCGCCGGCGACGCGCAGCAGTTCGACCGTGCTCTGGGCGGGGGTGCGCCCGGGACGCTCGAGGAGGCCGTCGCTGTAGAGCAGCACGAGCTCCCCCGGGTCCAAGTGGTGGGCGGCGACCGGGAACGAATCCGCGCCGGAGCCGAGGAGAGCCGCGCCCGAGACTGGCAGGTACGTCGCGTTCCCGGCTCGGTCGACGACGACGGGCGGTGGGTGCCCCGCGGTGCAGTAGGCGAACCCTCCCGTCGCGGGGTCGAGGATCGCAGCGCAGGCCGTGACGATCCGGGGGTCCGACATCCGCCGGACGCGGCGATCCAGCCTGCCGAACGCCGCCCCGAGATCGCCGCCGTCCCGGATCCGTTCGTCGAACACGGTGCGCAGCTCGGTCATGAGCGTGGTGGCCTCGATCCCCTCGCCCGTGACGTCCCCGACCGAGACCGCGACCCGACCGTCGTCGAGGGTGATCGCGTCGAACCAGTCCCCACCGGCGCGGTCGTCGGCGAGCAGGTATCGAGCGGAGACCTCGACACCGTGCGCCACCGGGAGTCCCTTCGGCAGCAGCGCGTCGTGGAACTGCAGGACCAGGTCGGCGTCGTCCGTCGGGCGACGCGTCGGCCCGGCATCGGCGGCGCCGACGGCGTCGACTCCGACCGCGAGGACGGCCGACGGCGCCGTCCCGCCCCGGCTCAGCGGCGAGAGGGTGACGTCGTAGTCCGGCACGTCGTGCACCCATCCGGGCATCGCCTGACCGATGGTCGGCTCACGGAGTGCCGCCCTGGCCGTCGCGTTCAGGGCCACCAGCCGCTCGTCGTCACCCTCGGTGATCACCAGCAGCACCGGTAGCTGATCGAACGCTGCCGCCAGCGCCTCCATGCGTTGCTGCTCCTTCATGCGGGCCTCCTGCCCTGCGCCACCCCCCTGTGTGCCTTCCTGGCACCCTTCGGATCAGGGGCGGAAGACAACCTTCACCATGCCATCCTCCTTGTCGCGGAACTTCCTGTACGCCGAAGGCGCCTCGTCGAGCGGCAGCCGGTGGGTCGCGAACGACTCGACGCCGAGCCGGTCGTCGTCCTCGTCGAGCACCGCGAGGATGTCGTCGCTCCACGCGCGCACGTTGGCCTGGCCCATCCGCAGCTGCACCTGCCTGTCGAAGAGCTGCATCATCGGCATCGGGTCGGCGGCGCCGCCGTACACGCCGGAGATCGAGATGGTCCCGCCGCGGCGCACGGCCTCGATGGCCAGGTACAAGGCCGCCAGGCGGTCCACTCCCGCGCGGGTCATCACCGCGCCGGCGACCTTCGCCGGGAGCAGGCCCAGCGCCTTGTGCGCCGTGTGGGCGATCGGGGAGCCGTGCGCCTCCATGCCGACCGCGTCGATCACGCTGTCGGCGCCCCGGCCGCCGGTGAGCTCGCGCACCTGCTCGGGCACGTCGTCCACCGCGTCCAGGTCGATGGTCTCGGCTCCGCGGCCGGCCACCCGCTGCAGACGCTCGGACACCCGGTCGACCACGATCGCGCGGTGGCCCCGGTGCATCGCGATCCGCGCCGCCATGTCGCCGATCGGGCCGGCGCCGAGCACGAGGACCGTGCCACCGTCCGGGATCGCGGCGTACTCCACCGCCTGCCACGCGGTGGGCAGCACGTCGGAGAGGTAGAGGAACCGCTCGTCCGGCGGTCCGTCGGACACCTTCATCGGCAGGAAGTCGGCGAAGGGGACCCGGAGCAGCTCGGCCTGCCCACCGGGCACCTGGCCGTAGAGCTTGCTGTAGCCGAAGAGGCTCGCGCCCGTGCCGTGCTCGCGGTTCTGCGTGGTCTCGCACTGGCTGTAGAGCCGCCGGTCGCACATCCAGCAGGACCCACAGCTCACGTTGAACGGGACGACCACGCGGTCGCCCGGGCGCAGGTCGCTCACCGCGGAGCCCACCTCCTCGACGATGCCCATCGGCTCGTGGCCGACGATGTCTCCTGGCGTCATGAACGGGGTCAGCGGATCGTAGAGGTGCAGGTCGGAGCCGCACAGGCCGGTGCTGGTGACGCGCACGATCGCGTCCGTCGGCTCCTGGATCGTCGGGTCCGGCACCTCCTCGACCCGCATGTCCTGCCGACCCTGCCACGTCACAGCCTTCACGCCAGCCTCCTCGCTCGAATGCCGTCTGGTACCCATGCAGCGCGGCGGGAATCGACCCGTGGGGGTGAGGGCGGGTTTCGCTCGGAAGGGGCAGGGTAGGAGCCGATCAACGGACGGACAAACCCGCGTCGGCAACATCCGGGCAACCTTGCGATCCATGGCGGCCCCGGTAGCGTCGCTGATGAGTCCGGACCCGGCGCCATCCTTGCTGAAGAAGCCGGCAAGGCACACCATCACGACCGAGATGGAGTAGCCCCATGGCACAACTCGCACGACCTTCCCCGCTGCTGCCATCCCTGCCCGAGGCAGGCACCCACTCCGGCGACTGCGGCCTGACCCGGGCCGAGCGCGGCGAGCAGACCGCCGCCCTCCTCCGGGCCGCGCACGAGGCCTCCGACCCCGACGAGGCCGACGCCCTGCGCGCCCGCGTCGTCCTGATCAACCGCGGAGTCGCCGAGGCGGTGGCGCGCCGCTATCGGCAGCGCGGCCTGCCCCAGGACGACCTGAACCAGGTCGCCTATGAAGGGCTCACCAAGGCCGTCACCCGGTTCGATCCGACCCTGCGCAACGACCTCCTCACCTTCGCCGTGCCGACGATCCGCGGCGAGCTCCAGCGCTACTTCCGTGACCAGGGCTGGACCGTGCGCCCTCCGCGCCGGATCCAGGAGGTGCAGAGCCACGCCCACGCCGTCGTCCGCGAGCTCGAGCAGCGGCTCGGCCGCGAACCCAGCGATGAGGAGGTCGCGAGCGAGCTCGACATCACGCCCGAGGAGTACGGCGAGGCCATGGCCGCGCTCGGCTGCTTCCAGCCCGCCTCGCTCGACCTCCCGGTCGGCGCCGACACCGCCACGCTCGGCGACCTGCTGCCCGACGCCGACGGCGACCACGACGCCAGCGACGCCCGGCTCATGCTCGAGCCCGTCGTGCGTCGCCTCTCCGAGCGCGACCGGCGCATCCTCTACCTGCGGTTCTTCGAGGACCTGACCCAGGCCGAGATCGGCGAGGACCTCGGGGTGACCCAGATGCAGGTGTCCCGGCTGCTGTCGCGGATCCTCGGCGGCATGCGAGAGGAGCTCGAGGAGGAGTGACCGACGAGCGGCGCCTGGCGGAACGGTTCGCCGCGCTCAGCACCGACCTGTCGAGCGAGACGCGCGAGGACGTCACGTTCGAGCTCATCGTCCGCCGCGCCGTCGAGGTGATCCCCGGCTGCGACGTCAGCAGCATGACCCTGCGCAAGCGCCGGGGGCGGGTGGAGACGATCGCCGCCACCGACGACACGGCCGAGGCGATCGACGCCGTCCAGTACGCCGTCGGCGAGGGGCCGTGCCTCGACGCCGCGTTCGAGCGCGGCAACGTCGTCGTGGCCGACGTCGGCACGGACCTCCGGTGGCCGCACTGGGCAGCCCGGGCGACCGAGCTGGGCGTGGGCGCGGCGATGGCGATCCGGCTGTACACCGCACGCGAGACCCTCGGAGCCCTGAACCTCTACTCGCGCACCCGTGGGGCGTTCGACGACGAGGCCGTCGACGTCGCGCTCATCTTCGGGGCGCACGCGACGCAGGCGATGAGCAAGGCCAGGCTCGTCAGCGGGCTGGAGAGCGCTCTGGAGTCGCGGCACGTGATCGGCATCGCCCAGGGCGTGCTGGCGATGAGGTACGGCATCTCCTACGAGCGCGCCTTCGAGGTGCTGCACCGCTACTCCAACGACACCAACACCAAGCTGCGCGACGTGGCGGCCCGGGTGCTCGACCAGCGCGACCTGCCCCAGCGTGACAACGATGCGATCGAGGTGGGTACCGACGCGTCATGACGGGATTCGGATACACCCTCATGACCGAGCAGAGCGGACCGCGCGAGCTGGTCCGGTACGCCGCGACCGCCGAGGAGGTCGGCTTCGACTTCGAGGTGATGAGCGACCACTACTCGCCGTGGCTGACCGAGCAGGGGCACGCGCCGTACGCCTGGACGACGCTGGGCGCCGTGGCGCAGGCGACGTCGCGGGTCGGCCTGATGACCTACGTGACCTGTCCGACCCTGCGCTACCACCCCGCCGTCGTCGCCCAGAAGGCGGCGACGCTGCAGGTGCTGGCCGAGGGCCGCTTCACGCTCGGCGTGGGCACCGGCGAGAACCTCAACGAGCACGTGGTCGGCGAGGGCTGGCCGGGCGTCCAAGACCGCCACGAGATGCTCCGCGAGGCGGTCGGGATCATCCGGGCGCTGCACACCGGCGACCTCCTCGATCACCGCGGCGAGTACTTCCAGGTCGACTCGGCGCGGGTCTGGGACGTGCCCGAGGAGGGGGTGGAGATCGGCATCGCCGTCGCCGGTGACCGCGCGATCGAGACCTTCGCCCCGCTCGGCGACCACCTGATCGGCGTCGAGCCGGACGATTCCCTCGTCTCGGGCTGGAACGCCGTCGACGGCGCGCGCCGGATCGGCGCGGGCGCCCGCGCGATCGGCCAGATCCCGATCTGCTGGGACCCGGACGAGGAGACCGCCGTGCGGAGGGCGCACGAGCAGTTCCGCTGGTTCGGTGGAGGCTGGCAGGTCAACGCCGACCTGCCGACGCCGGCCGGATTCGCCGGCGCTACCCAGTTCGTCCGCCCCGAGGACGTCGCCGACGCGATCCCGTGCGGCCCCGACCTCGACAAGGCGGCCGAGGCGATCACGGCGTACGTCGACGCGGGCTTCACCGACGTCGCGATCGTGCAGATCGGGGACGAGGGTCAGGAGCGCTTCCTCGCCGAGGCGGCCGGCCCGCTGCTCGAGCGGCTGCGATCTGGCTGAGCGTTTGCGGCGGCGGGTGACGGGAACCGGGCCCACATGGGCGCAATCCTGGTCCCGCTGATCGTGCTCGCCGTGATCCTGGTCGTCGCGGTGATCGGCATCCGCTCCTGGGCGGGTCGGCGCAACGCCGTCGCCGACGACCTCGCCGAGCGGCGGACACCGACGCTCGACTACGTCGTGCCGCCGGGGCAGGACCCGGTAGTCCTGCTGACGGCGCTCTCGGCCGACGGCTACTCCGCGACCGAGGACCCGCGACGGACCGATCTCGTGCACATCTCGTGCCCGGCCGGGCTCGACCGCGACCGCGCGCGGGTCCGGGCGACCATCCAGGCCGTGCACACCACCGCGGTCGAGACGGGAGCGCCGATCGAGTCCGGCCCGGTGAAGTTCGTCGACGAGCAGTAGCCCAGCGATCACTGGTTCAGCGATCCTCCGGGCGGGCGGCGTCGGCGATCGGCTGCTCCCGCGGAGGGTCGTCGTACTGACGCCGCTCGGCCTCGTCGAAGTCCGCCTGCTCCGGCCGGTTGCGCTGCTCCTGCGGGTCGAGGTCCACACGTTCGGCGGCGTCGGCCCCCGGCAGGTCCTCCTCCTGGGGCACGCCCTCTGCCTCCAGTGGGCGGTGCTCCTCGACCGGCTGCCTGGTGTGCTCGCGCTCTCCCATGTGCGGCCGGTACCCGCGCCCGTGTGTCGCATGCCGCCTCGGGTGGGTACCGCGGCGCCATGGACACCTCCACCGCCGCGGTCCTCCTCGACATCGACGGCACGCTGGTCGACTCGACGTACCACCACGCCGTCGCGTGGCACCGTGCCTTCGCCCGTCACAACGTCACGTTGCCCATGGTGCGGATCCATCGGGCGATCGGGATGGGCGGGGACCGCCTCGTCGCCCACGTCGCCGACCAGGCGACCGAGGACCGGCTGGGTGATCAGCTGCGTGACGCGTGGCGGGAGGAGTACCTCACGCTCCGGCACGAGGTACGGCCGCTCCCCGGCGCCCGGGAGCTGGTCGGCACGCTGCGCACGCAGGGCTTCCGCGTCGGCCTCGCGTCGTCCGGCGACCCGCAGTTCTCGCGGGAGGCCGTCGACCTGCTCGGCGTCGGCGACGACATCGAGCTCCTGACGACCTCGGAGGACGTGGACTCGTCGAAGCCGGACCCTGACCTCGTCGGAGAGACGCTGGCGCGGCTCGGGGGTATCGAGCAGGCGGTGCTCGTCGGCGACACGGTCTACGACGTGGAGTCGGCCGCCCGTGCGGGCCTCGCGTGCGTCGCGCTCGGGTCCGGCGGCGTCAGCCGGGCGGAACTGCTGGAGGCCGGCTCCCCGATGGTGGCCGACCTGCCGGAGGACCTGCTCGGCGTCGACTGGCCGGTCTACCTCTCGTCGGTCACACCCCCAGCTCCCTGAGCACCCGGTCGACGTCGCCGCCGTGCCGGCGGAGCACGCTGACCCGGCACCCGTCGGACCGGTCGCACGCGGCCACGATCGCCTCCGCGACCGACGGTGCCAGCGACACGACCGCCGTCAGGTCGAGGATGAGCACGGGTCGCCTGCCGGCGACGGCCGCCAGTGCCTCCTCCACGGTCGCCAGGTCGTCCCCGCCGCACCGGCCGGCCAACCGCAGCCGGTGCTGGCTCGGCTCCCAAGTGATCGCGCGCATCCTCCTCGCCTCCCTCCCCGGACGGAGGTGTCCGCAGCGTGCCCGGCCGGTACCCAGCCTCGTCCCCGTGTACGTCGTGCCGGTCGTGGGAACTGGTCGGCGTGGACCCCGACGACATGACTCCGTCGCAGAAGGCTCGCTGGATCGGGATCGTGACCATCGGCGGGATCCTGGTGGTCCTCGCCGTGTTCCTCGCGATCACCTGGCTGCGCGGCGACCCGACGAACAACCGCGAGGAGAACCAGCCCTCGCCCTCCTCCTCGAGCGCGGCACTGCGCCCCGATCAGGCGCGCTGAGGCTCCGGGCACCTGTAGCCGGCACGGCCGGTCACTCCAGGAACCGGTCGGCGGTGATGGGGATCGAGCGCACTCGGACGCCGGTCGCGTGGTGGGTCGCGTTCGCCACCGCGGCGGCGGTGCCGACGATGCCGATCTCGCCGATGCCCCGGGATCCCATGGGTGTGAACAGCTCGTCGGCCTCGTCCAGCCACTCCGCGTCGACGTCGAGCACGTCGGCGTGCGACGCGACGTGGTAGGTCGCGAGGTCCTGCGTGACGACGTGCCCGAAGCGCGGATCGCGCCACGACTCCTCGAATAGCCCGGCGGAGAGGCCCATCACCAGCCCGCCGACGAGCTGCGACCGTGCGGTGACGGGGTTGACGACCCGGCCGACGGAGTAGGCGCCGAGCAGCCGGGGCACCCGGATCTCGCCGGTCCAGCGGTGGACGCGCGCCTCGGCGAAGACCGCCCCGAACGAGTGGAAGGCGTACTCCTCGGCCGCCGGATCGGCCGCCGCCGACGCGGTCGTCTCCACACCCGCGTCCGGTCGGTCACCATGGTCGGCGCGGAAGCGCTGCGCCGCTGCGACGATCGCGCTCCCCCACGAGCTCGTGCCGCTCGAGCCGCCCGCCACCGAGGCCGGCGGGAGTCGCGTGTCGGCGATGTCGAGGTCGACGTGGTCCGGTGGGACGCCGAGCGCGTCCGCGGCGATCTGGGTCAGCACGGTCCGCGCGCCGGTGCCGATGTCGACGCAGCCGATCCCGACGGCGTACCTGCCGCCGTCGAGCGCGCTCACCCGCGCGGCGTTGCCGGGCATCCTCATCGCGGGGTACGTCGCCGACGCGACGCCGGTGCCGACCCACCACTCGCCGTCGCGCGTCGCCCGTGGCTCCGAGGGCCGCGACGACCAGCCGAACCTCTCGGCGCCACGTCGCAGGCAGTCGGGCAGGCGCCGGTCGTTGAAGGGCTTGCCGGTCTCTGGGTCCGTGTCGGGCTCGTTGCGGATCCGCAGCTCGATCGGGTCGACGCCGCAGGAGACGGCGAGCTCGTCCATCGCGACCTCGTGGGCGTACATGCCCGGCATCTCGCCGGGAGCTCGCATCCACGACGGCACGGCGACGTCGAGCACGGCGAGCCGGTGGCTGGTGCGCCGGTGCGGCGCGGCGTACATCATCCGCGCGGGCGAGCCGGTCTGCTCGGCGAACTCGCGGACCCTCGAGGTCTGCTCCTGCACCCGGTGCTCGATCGCGGTCAGCCGGCCGTCGGCGTCGGCGCCGAGTCGCAGGTGCGAGATCGTGGCGGTGCGATAGCCGGTCAGCGCGAACATCTGCTGCCGGGTCACCGCCAGCCGCACCGGGCGGCCGCCGGTCGTGCGGGCCGCCAGCGCCGCCGCCATCACGTGGGCGTGCGCCTCACCCTTGCTGCCGAACCCGCCGCCGACGTACGGCGCCCGCACCCGCACCTGGTCAGGATCCAGGGCGAGCATCGGCGCCAGCGCCTGCACGACGCCGTGCACTCCCTGGCTGGAGTCGAACATCGACAGCACGTCGCGCCCGTCCTCCTCGGTCCACCACGCGGTGGTCGCGTGGGGCTCGAGCGGGTTGTTGTGCTCGTAGGCGGTGCGGTAGCTCTGCTCGACGACGATCGCCGCGTCGGCGAGCGCGGCGTCGACGTCGCCCTCGTCGGTGTCGGTGTCCATGTCGGGGTTGACCGAGTCCGGCCTGTGGGTCGCGTTGTCCTCGCGGAGCTCGGCCTCGTGGGGCTCCTCGTCGTACGAGACCTCGACGAGCGCCGCGCCCTCGCGCGCCGCCTCCGGCGTCTCGGCGAGCACCAGCGCGACGATCTGTCCGCGGAAGTGCACCTCGGCGTCCTGGAGGATGGCCAACTCGCCGTTGTCGGTGTCCGCGAGCCGCGGGGAGCTCGTGTGGTCGACGACGCCCACGACGTCCGGATGGGCCAGGGCGGCCCGGGAGTCGACGCCGACGACGCGTCCCCGCGCGACGGTCGACTGCACGAGCCAGACGTGGAGCGGATCGACGATCCCGGCGGACTCGCCGTGCTCGACGGCGTACGTCGCCCGGCCGGTCACCTTCTCGATCCCGTCGACGCGGTCGAGGCGGCTCCCGACGCTGTGCACGCGCAACGGGGTGGTCTGCTGCTCGACGGTCACGCGACCTCCTCCTCGGCGAGCTGCGTCAGGGTGAGGACGGTGGTGTTGCGCAGCATCGGCACCTTGTACGCCGTCTGCGGGGTGGTCTCGGCGGCGCCCAGCTCGTCGTCCACGGCCGCCCGGACCGCGTCGGCGGTGAGTGCCTGCCCCACCAGGGCGGCCTCGGCACGCCGTGCGCGCCAGGGCTTGTGCGCGACGCCGCCCCACGCGATGCGCACGTCCTCGACCACGCCGTCGGTGACACGCACGGCTCCGGCGACCGAGACCAGCGCGAACGCGAACGACGCCCGATCCCGCACCTTCCGGTAGGCCGATCGCCGGGCCGCCTCGGTCGTCGGGACCTCGACGGCCAGGATCAGCTCGTCGGGGCCGAGCGTCGTGTCCGTCGCCGCGTCGTCCCCCGGCAGCCGGTGCAGCTCCTCGAACGGGATCCGGCGCTCGCCGTCGGCCCCGAGGAGGACGACGCTCGCGTCGAGCGCGGCGAGCGCGACCGCGAGGTCGGAGGGGTGCGTCGCCACGCAGGCCGGACTCGCCCCGAGGATCGCGTTGTAGCGGCCGTAGCCCTCGAGGGCGGAGCAGCCGCTACCGGGTTCGCGCTTGTTGCAGGGAGTCGTGACGTCCTGGAAGTAGACGCATCGGGTGCGCTGCAGCAGGTTGCCGCCGGTCGTGGCCTGGTTGCGGATCTGGCCCGACGCGCCGGCCAGCAGTGCCCGGCTCACCAGCGGCAGGCGGGAGCGCACCAGAGGATGCGAGGCGAGGTCGCTGTTGAGCACGTTCGCGCCGACGCGCACCCCGCCGTCGTACGTCTCGACCGCGTCCAGCGGCAGCCGGCGCACGTCCACCAGCGTCTCCGGGGACGCGACGCCCAGCTTGAGGTGGTCGACGAGGTTGGTGCCGCCGGCGAGGAACCGCGCACCCGGACGCGCCGCCACGGTGGCCACGGCCTCGGCCGGCGTCGCCGGCCGGACGTACTCCATCGCCCTCATCCCTGCGCCGCCTCACGCACCGCGGCCAGGATGCCGGGATAGGCGCCGCACCGGCACAGGTTGCCGCTCATCCGCTCCCGGATCTCGTCGTCGGTGAGCTGCACGTCGGCCTCGAGGTCGTCGGTCACGTGGCTCGGCCGGCCCTGCTTCGCCTCGTCGATCGCGCCGACCGCCGAGCACACCTGGCCGGGGGTGCAGTAGCCGCACTGGAACCCGTCGTGGTCGAGGAACGCCTGCTGCACGGGGTGCAGGTCCGCGCCTCCCAGCCCGTCGGCGGTGACGATCTCCGCCCCGTCGTACGCGACGGCGATCGCCAGGCAGGTCAGGTGCCGCCGGCCGTCGAGCAGCACCGTGCACGAGCCGCATTGACCGTGGTCGCAGCCCTTCTTCGGTGAGGTGACGCCGACCCGCTCACGGAGCGCGTCGAGCAACGTCGTGCGGGTGTCGACGTCGACGGAACGGTCGGTGCCGTCGACGGTGAGGTGGATCGTGGCCTCCATGCGGGCGCGGTACCCACGCCTCCGGATGCCACGCGGCTACCGACCAGGTGGCGCCGGCTCCGGCTCTGTCGGCGGGTCCCCCGGGTCGATCGGCTCCGGGTCGCCGCTCGGCACGACCTCGGGCTCCGGCAACGGTTCCTGTGGTGTCGTGGTCATGCGCCTGCGGTACCCACGCCGACCCGCCGCAGTCGGCGTCGGTGGTGGACAACAGGCGCGCCAGCGCCTGCCGCGAACCACCATGGTTGGTCGGGCGGGTGGTCGGGTACGTCGAGCCTGGCGCGGTGCCCCACCGGGAAGGTCCAGTTCCACCGCAGGACGTGACGTATGGGGTGGGGGCAATCGGGTACGGCGCCTCCATGGAAGAGACCCCGATCTGCGCCTCGGTCGAGAAGGACCTCGAGATCACGGTGGACGAGCTCGCCACGGGCGCGCCGCTGGCGACGGCGCCCGCGGACGCGGCGACGCCGGACGGAGACCGCATCTCGGGCAGCTGAGGTCAGCGCAGGCGGCGCCGGTCGTCCGGGAGCCGCACGGTCCGTCCGCTGCGGTCGAGGTGGGCCAGCAGCGGCAGCGCGACCCGTCGACTCGTGCCGAGCGCCTGACGGGCGGCGCTCGTCGTGAAGGGTTGCGGGAGCGTCGCGAGCACCTCCACGGCACGCTCGTCGGCGCCGGGGAGGAGCACGACCCGGTCGTCGACGCGCAGCAGGTGGCCCGACCGGTGGAGTCTGGCGAGCGCCGCGGCGTCCAGTCCGAGCTCGTCGAGACGGCCGGCCTCCGGTGCGGCGAACCCGGAGAGCTCCCCGCGCAGCGTCTCCGCCGCCGCGACCAGGGCGGCGGGCAGCTCGCCCGGCCCGACGATCCGGCCCTCCTCGATCCGCAACGGCTCCACCACGAGCGCGTCGACGATCACGGGATCCGGCAGGCCGAGCGCGCGCGCGGCCCCGGCCGGCGCCGCGGGGCCAGCCGCGACGAGCGAGACCAGGCACCGGCGCAGGTCGGCCGCGCGGGCGGCGTCGACGAGCCAGTCCCCCGCGACCACCGCGCCGGCCGGCAGCGGCTCGACGGGAGCCCCGATCCGCGTCAGCAACGAGCGGCGTACGACGCCGCGCAGCCGTAGCTCGGCCTCGGGTGTGCCGTCGTGGGAGGCGATGTCGCGCCGCCGTCGCGGGGGCGCCGGGTCGAGCACCCGCACTCCCCAGATCCGGCGACTGCCGGGATCGCGGAGCACGGCGCGGTCGCCGTACCGCAGCGGAAGCGGCCGCTCGAGACGGAGCCGTGCGACGCCCGGCGCGAGCACGTGGGCGCGGCTGCCGAGATGGGCCGAGCCGACGTGCAGGACCGGGTGCGCGGGCAGCCTCTCCGGGCCGGAGAGGCGGACGTCGACCACGGCGCTCGGCTCGAAGGCCCCGAGCGTGGCCAGCGCGGTTCCCCGCCCGACGGCGTCCGGCGCCCGGCCGCCGAGGTCGAGCGCCACCCGGGCGACGCCGGCGACCGACGGCCGTGGCGTGCCCAGCGACTCCAGGCCGCGCACGCGGACCTCGGCGCCGTCGCCGGCCAGCACGTCGCCCACGGAGACGGTGCCGGCGGGCAGGGTCCCGGTCACGACCGTTCCGGCGCCCCGGACGTGGAAGCGCCGGTCGACCCACAGCCGTACGTCGGCGGCGGGGTCCGGTGCGGGCACCGACGACAGCACGCCGGCGAGCGTCGATCGCAGCTCGTCGAGCCCGGCGCCCGTGTGCCCGCTGACCACGACGGCCGGGATGCCGTGCAGCGACGTGGTGTCGACCTCGGCCCGGGCGCGCGCCAGGGCGGGCGCGGGGTCGGCGAGGTCGGCCCGGGTGACGACCAGCACGCCGTGCGTGACGTCGAGGGCGTCCAGGGCCGCCAGGTGCTCGGCGGCCTGCGGCATCCAGGGGTCGTCGGCCGCGACGACCAGCATCGCGACCGGCACCGGCCCCACGCCGGCCAGCATCGTCGTCACGAACCGCTCGTGGCCGGGCACGTCCACGAACGCGACGTCGCCGACGCCCGGCAGCGTGGTCCAGCAGTAGCCGAGCTCGATGGTGAGCCCGCGTCGCTTCTCCTCCGCGAGCCGGTCGGGATCCTGTCCCGTGAGTGCCCGGACCAGCCTCGACTTGCCGTGGTCGACGTGGCCGGCGGTGGCGACGACGTGCATCAGCCCTCCGATCGACCGGCCGCCCGGAGCACCGCCGCCGCCAGCGCCTCGTCGAGCTCTCCGGGCACGGTCAGCAGGTCGAGGTGCAACCGGTCGTCGTGGACATGGCCGACCACCGCTGGATCTCCCAGCCGCAGCGGCGCGGCCAGCGCCGGCGGGAGCACCACGGCCGCGCTCGGCAGCAGTACGCCGGGCGCGCCGCCGCCGCCGACACGCCCCTGCGAGGGCGCCGCCGACGCGAGGTCGCCGATCCGCGTCGCCAGCCGGGCGGCGCGAGCCAGCAGCTCGTCGGGGCGGGCCGCCAGCACGGACGGCACGGGCGGCACCGGCCCGGTCAGCGTCGCCTCGAGCGCGGCGAGCGTGAGCTTGTCGACCCGGAGCGCCCGGGCGAACGGGTGCCGCCGCAGCCGCTGCACGAGCCCGGCATCCCCCAGCAGCAGCCCGCACTGCGGGCCACCGAGCAGCTTGTCTCCGGACGCGGTCACCAGGTCGGCGCCGTCCCGGAGCACCGAGGACGCGTCGGGCTCGTCCGGCAGTCGCGGGTGCGGGGCCAGGAGCCCGGAACCGATGTCGACCACCAGGGGGACGCCCAGCCCGGCGAGCTCGGCCACGGAGACCGCGGAGGTGAACCCCTCGACGCGGAAGTTCGACGGATGCACCTTCAGCACGAACGCCGTCGAGGCACCGATCGCCGCCTCGTAGTCGGTCACCCGGACCCGGTTGGTCGTCCCGACCTCGCGCAGCCGGACACCCAACGACTCCAGCAGCTCCGGGATCCGGAAGCCGTCGCCGATCTCCACGAGCTCACCGCGCGCGATGACCACCTCGCGGCCCTGATCCCGCTCGGTCCCGGCGAGCGCGCACGCGACCAGCGACAGTGCCGCCGCTCCGTTGTTGACGACGTGGACGCCGCCGGCGCGGGGCACCGCGGCGGCGAGGGCCGCGAGCGCGCCGCGACCGCGCGGTCCGCGCAGCCCGGACGAGAGGTCCAGCTCGACGTCCGTCGCACCCGCGGCCCGGCGTACCGCCTCGACCGCGGCCTCGGACAGCGGTGCGCGGCCCAGGTTGGTGTGGACGACGACACCGGTCGCGTTGATGACCGGCCGCAGCGTCGTCGCCGCGTCGGGAAGGGCGCGGAGCACGCACGGCACCACGTCGTCCGGGGGGACCTCGCCCCGACGACAGGACTCGAGCACCTCGACCACGACCGACTTGACCCGCCCGCGGCCGAGCCGCAGCACGGCCGCCGCGACGTCGGGATCGGCGAGGACCGCGTCGGTGCGCGGCGTACGACGACGCGGGTCGTCGGTCACGGGCGACTCCTCTGCCGGGGCCGGGATGCTTGGCGGAGGCGGACGGGAATCGAACCCGCCTGGCCGGCGTGACCGGCCACTACGGTTTTGAGGACCGCGCCCGTCACCAGACGAGGAACGCCTCCGCAGGGAACCTTAGTCGGCCGTCGGGACCGGTCGGCCAAGATGGAGGGGTGACCACCAGCGCCGACGTCCGATTGACCCAGTACGCCGCGGGAGGGGGCTGCGCCTGCAAGGTGCCGCCCGGCGAGCTCGAGCGGGTGTTGTCCGGCATCGCCCCCGCGACCGGCGAGGACCTGCTCGTCGGTGTCGAGCACGGCGACGACGCCGCGGTCGTCCGCCTCAACGGCGACCGCGCGGTCGTGCTGACCGCCGACTTCTTCACCCCGGTCGTCGACGACCCCTACGACTGGGGCCGGATCGCCGCCGCCAACGCGCTCTCGGACGTCTACGCGATGGGCGGCGAGCCGGTCGTGGCCGTCAACCTCCTCGCCTGGCCGCGCGACAAGGTGCCGTTCGACCTCGCGGCCGAGGTGCTGCGCGGCGGCGCCGACGTCGCCCGCGCCGCCGCCTGCCATCTCGCCGGCGGACACAGCATCGACGACCCCGAGCCGAAGTACGGCCTCGCCGTGACCGGCCTCGCCGACCCGGCCCGGCTGCTGCGCAACGACGCGGGCTCCGCCGGCACACCGCTGACCCTGACGAAGCCGCTCGGTCTCGGAGTGCTCAACAACCGCCACAAGGCGACCGGCGAGGTCTTCCCCGAGGCGGTCGAGATCATGACGACGCTCAACCGGGACGCCGCGCGCGCGGCGCTGGACGCCGGTGCGACGTGCGCCACCGACGTCACCGGCTTCGGCCTGCTCGGCCACCTGCACAAGCTCTGCCGGGCCAGCGGGGTCTCGGCGGTCCTCGACTCCGCAGCCGTGCCGTACGTCGAGCCCGCGCGCGCGTCGTACGCCGCCGGCTACGTGCCCGGCGGCAGCCGTCGCAACCTCGAGTGGGTGCACGCGCACGTCGAGGCGGAGGTGGACGACGACGAGCTCCTGCTGCTCGCCGACGCCCAGACCTCCGGCGGCCTACTGGTCGCCGGCGAGCTGCCCGGGCACCCCGTGATCGGCGAGCTGGTCCCGGCAGGGGACAGCACGATCACCGTCCGCTGAGGGAGCGGGTCAGGCGAACTCCGGCAGCACGTGCTCGCCGTAGAACTCGATCATGTCCTGGTGGTGCGGTCCCATGTTCGCGACGTAGAGCTCGTCGTAGCCGGCGTCGGCGTACGTGCGCACCTGGTCGAGGTGCTGGTCGAGGTCAGTGCCGGCGACGACCGACTCGCGGGTCGAGTCCATCGTCACGAGACCGGTCGCCTGCTCGAAGTGATCGACCGTGGGCAGGATCTGCGCCATCTCGCCCGGCAGCCCGGCGTTCGGCCACAGCCGATGGGCGTGCTCCCAGCCCTCCTCCCGGGTGGGCGCGAAGGCGACCTTCGCTCCCGCCTGCGCCGGACGCCCGCCGGAGACCTCCTTGAAGCGACCGACGAGCTCGGGGTCCGGCGAGGTGCCGATGTAGCCGTCGCCGATGCGGCCGGCGACCTCGGCGGCCTTGGGCCCGAAGGCCGACACGAAGATCTCCGGCGGCACGTCGGGGACGTTGTAGATCCGGGCGTGCTCGACCGTGTAGTGCCGCCCGCGGTGGCTGACGACCTCGCCCGTCCACAGCTCCCGGATCAGCCCGACCGCCTCCTCGAGCATCTCGAGACGTACGTCGAGGGTCGGCCACGGACCGCCGAGGATGCTCTCGTTGAGCGCCTCCCCGGTGCCGACGCCGAGCGTGAAGCGACCGCCGAGCAGCTCCGCGCAGGTGCCCGCGGCCTGCGCGATGATCGCCGGGTGGATCCGCACGGTCGGGCAGGTGACGGCCGTCGTGACGTGCAGGTCGCACACGTGGCCGATGGCTCCGATCATGCTCCACACGTGCGGGCTGTTGCCCTGCTCGTTGTTCCACGGGTGGAAGTGGTCGCTGATCCAGAGCCCCTGGAAGCCCGCCTCCTCCGCCGCCCGGGCGTGGGCGAGCAGCTCAGCGGGGCCGTACTCCTCGGTCGACAGGAAGTATCCGATGCGCATGGCGGCCCGGTACCCGGGGGTACCCCGAAGACATGCGACCGCCCCGGCTCCCCGATGCTCGCGGCCCCCTGACCGAGGAGCTCCTCGCCGCGCTGCGCGCCGGCACCGACGAGTTCCTCGGCGTTCTCGCCACGGCCCCGACCGCGACCGGCGAGGACGCCGCGCTCGCCCTCTGGGTGCTCCACGAGCTGCACTACCGCGGCTTCGCGGAGGTCGACGACCGCTTCGAGTGGGACCCGCAGCTGATCCGGGTGCGCACGCTGCTCGAGCGCGACCTCGAGGCCCGGCTGCGCGCCCGCTTCACCCGGCCCGAGGGCCTCTCCTTCGTCGACGACGTGTTCGGCTGGATCGACGACCACGACGGCGTCTCCCTGGCCCGCCACGTCCACCGCGACGCCGACCGCGACCAGGTGCTCGACCTGCTGCGCGCCCGCTCGCTCTACCACCTCAAGGAGTCCGACCCGGCGTCGTGGCTGGTCCCCCGGCTCGGCGTACGCGCCAAGGCGGCGCTGATGGAGCTCCAGTACGACGAGTACGGCGACGGCGACCCGAACCGGCTGCACCACCACCTCTTCGCGCTCGGCATGGCGGCGTGCGGGCTCGAGCCGGCCTACGACGCCCACTACGACGCCGTGCCGCCCGAGGCGCTGGAGCAGAGCAACGCCCTGTCGATGGTGGGGCTCCAGCGGCGGCTGCGCGGCGCCGCGCTCGGGCACCTCGCCGCCTTCGAGGCGACCAGCTCGGTGCCGTCGCGCCGGATGGCGCAGGGGCTCGAGCGGCTGGGCTTCCCCGACGAGCTGGTGGGCTACTACACCGAGCACGTCGAGGCCGACGCGGTCCACGAGCAGCTGGCCGTGCGCACCGTCTGCGGGGCGATGCTCGCCGAGGAGCCCGAGCTCGAGGATGACCTCTGGTTCGGCGCCTTCACCTGCCTCGACCTCGAGGACCGCTTCGCGCGGGCGATGCTCGACCGGTGGGGCGTCTCGGAGGTGGCGGCGTGAGGTGCTTCGAGCATCCCGACGTGATCCTGTGCCCGGGCGGGCCGATGCTGCTGCGCGGCCAGCACGCCGTCGAGGACGCCGACGGCCTCCCCCACGAGACCACCCGGCCGGTGACCGCCGTCTGCCGGTGCGACAAGTCGGCGTCCTACCCGTGGTGCGACGGCACCCACAAGTCGCTTCCGCCCCGGCTGCGGCCCGCGTGACCTACGCGAGGTCGAGGCGTACGACGACCCCGCGGTCGTAGCGCCGCACCTCCACGACCTCTCCGGCGTCGACGGTGTCGAGCAGGTCGACCTGCTCGACGGTCCCGAGCTGCAGCAGCACGCTGCCGCCGGGGAGCAGGTGTCGGCGGGCGACGGCAAGGCAGGTCCGGGCGACGGCCAGGCCGTCGTCTCCCCCGTCGATCGCCCTCAGCGGATCCTCGGGGTAGCGGTCGACGTCCGCGCGGCGTACCCACGGCGGATCGGCGATCACGACCGGGAACCGCTCGTCGTCGCCCAGCACCTCGTCCACGGGACCCTGCCGCACCTCGACGCGGTCGGCGAGCCCCGCGTCCGTCGCGTTCTGCCGGGCGAACCCGCACGCGACCGGATCGACGTCGACGCAGACCAGCGACCGGTCGGAGCCGGACACGGCGAGCAGCCCGATGTGGCCGGCGCCGGCGCAGAGCTCGAGCACCCGGCCCGGCGGCGCGGCCCGCATGACCTCGGCGGCCCACTCCGACTGGGCGGCCGTCCAGGCGCGCGGGCGCAGCACGCGGTGGTCGAAGCTGATCCGCAACGGGCCGAAGGCCGTCGTCTCGACGGTCCCGGCGCCGGTCCCGGCCACGTCAGCCCTCCGGCGGGCCGGGGTACGGCGCGGCCGCGAGCAGCCGCGCGAGGTGCACGGCGTGCCGGGCGGCGGACTCGGTGGTCGTCGCGGTCTTCTCCGGAGTCTCGTCGTGGTCGAGGTAGTCGACGCCCTGCATCGCCTCGCCCACCCAGTAGGTGCCGGCATTGGCCGCCACGCTGAAGCCGGTGTCGTTGACCGCCTGCAGCACCTCCGCCACGACGTGGTGGGCACCGTCCTCGTTGCCGACGACCGCGACCACCGCGACCTTCCCCTCGGTGAGCATCCGGCCCTGGTCGTCGGTCTCGCCCAGCTCGGCGTCGAGCCGCTCGAGCACCAGCTTGCACACCGAGGACGGCTGACCCAGCCAGATCGGGGTCGCGATGACGAGGATGTCGCTGGCGAGCATCTTCTCCCGGATGCCCGGCCAGGCGTCGCCGTCCCCCTCGTCGGTGCCGACCCCGAACCGCACGTCGTGGTCGACGACCCGCACGACCTCTCCGGTGACGCCGAGCTGCTCGAGCTCGTGCAGCACCTGCTCGCCCAGGAGCTGTGAGCTCGACTCGGCCGGCGAGGCCTTGAGGGTGCACACGAGCACGAGGGCTCGCAGGGCGGTGTCGGTCCCGTTGGTCATGGCCACTCGGTGCCCGTCGCGCGCGGGCGCATGCGACCGCCGGGGATGGAACCGGCTGATCTAGAGTGGCCGCCCGCCCACCCAGGCGCGACGAGAGGTGCTGGTTCGTGACGCTGGAGTCACCCCCGTTCTGCCCCCACTGCGGCGAGCCGCTGTCCCCGAACGTCGGCTACTGCCCCCGGTGCGGGAAGGACGTGTTCAGCGAGCCGGCGCCCGAGCCGGTGGACGCGCCGGAGGTGATCGTCCTCGACGAGCCCGCCGCCGAGTCCGTCGGGCCCGAGCCCGCCCCGGAGGAGTCGCGGCGCCGCCGGCGTACGGCGCTCCTCGCCGTGGGGGCCGTGGCCGTCGTCGCCGTCGGCGGGACCGGCTGGGCGATGCTGCGGGGCGGGGGCGACGACGACGGCTACTGGTCGGACCGGCTCGCCCAGCCCCGCGCCGTCGCGACCGCACCCGACCTGGCGTGGAGCTGGGACGCCGGTGACGACGTGCAGCAGGTCGTCACCTCGGGCTCCCGGACGTACGTCGCGACGATGGGCGGCCTCACCGCGCTGGACGCCGACGGCGACGCCGTCTGGACGTCGGACCTGCGCCGCGGCAGCTACGTCCAGGTCCCTTCCGGGGAACCCGGCTACCTGCTGACGATGTCGTTCGAACCCGTGGTCGTGGTCGCACTCGACGCCGGCGACGGCTCCGAGCTCTGGACCGCCCCGGGCGCGGCCTACGACGTCGTCGGCGACCACGTCGTCCTGGTCGACGACGGCGTGGTCCGCGTGCTCGACGCCGGGACGGGGCGGGAGCAGTGGACCGCCGAGTCCGACAGCGGCGCGGTCACCGGACCGGACGCGGTCTACGTCGTCGCGGACGACCACCTCCGCCGCCTGGACGCCGACACCGGTGACGTGGACTGGTCCAGGGAGCTCGCACCGGGCAGCGCGTCGGTCGGCTTCGGCGGGGTCACCGTCGCCGACGGGTTCGTGGTCGCTGCCGGCACCGACACGGCCCGCGCCTTCGACAGCGACACCGGCACGGTGCGCTGGACCGTCGAGGTCGGTGCGCCGACCGGAGGCACCGGCCCCACCACCGGGTTGATGACGCGGTCGACGGTCTACGTGTGGGGCGCGGAGCCGGGGCGGGCCGCGGTCTACGACGAGGACGGCCGCGCCGGCTCGGTGCCGGCCGAGACCGAGGACGGGTTCTACGCGTTCCCGGTGCACGGCCCCGACGGCGACCACACGATCTCCGGCGACGGGACGGTCTACGACGACGAGCTCGAGAGGGTCGGCACGAGGCACCCCCAGCAGTTCGCGCTGAGCGGCGAAGGCGTCTACGACGTCGGTGGCCGGGCACTGTCGTTCACCCCGTTCGGTGCGACCGAGCCGGCGTGGGAGCTCGACCTCGACCTCGGCGTCTCCGACCGGGTCACCGCCGGAGACGGCCACGTCGTCGTCGCGAGCGGCTGGACCGTCAGCGACTACCGCTGACCACCCGGACCGTCCCACCACCTGAGGCGGCGGTCGGTTCCCCGACGAGGCCGGGCCCGGCATGGCATCATCCGTCCCCATGGAAGGAGTTGCCGGGCCGGTGCGTCGCGCCGTCGTGGTCGAGGACGATCGCGACATCCGTGAGCTCATCACACACACGCTCACCGACCTCGGCCTGGAGGTCACCGCGGTCGACGCCGGGCCGGACGGGGTCGAGGCGGTCCGCCGGCTGCGACCCGACCTGGTCACCCTCGACCTCGGCCTCCCCGGCATCGACGGCATCGAGGTCTGCCGGCAGATCCGCGAGATCAGCGACGCCTACATCGTGATGGTCACCGCGCGCGCCGACGAGATCGACCGGCTGCTCGGCCTCGAGACCGGCGCCGACGACTTCATGGCCAAGCCGTTCAGCCTCAAGGAGCTCCAGGCCCGCGTGAACGCGATGTTCCGCCGGCCCCGGCCCAGCGTCACCCCGGTGGGCGACCCCGACGTGCTGGTGCACGGCGGACTGCGCGTGGACGTCCCCGCCCGGCGGGTCTTCCGCGACGGCCAGGAGCTCCCGCTGACCCGCACCGAGTTCGAGCTCCTGGCCGAGCTGATGCGCAGCCCGACGAAGGTCGCGACCCGCGAGGACCTGCACACCGCGGTCTGGGGCACCCCGTGGATCGGCGACACCCACGTCGTCGAGGTGCACGTCGGCAACCTGCGCCGCAAGCTCGGCGGCTCGCGCTACATCCGCACGGTGCGGGGCGTCGGCTACCGGATGGAGGAGCCGGCCTAGCGCCCGGCCTAGCCCCAGAACACCCGGTCGACGACACCCCGCGCGAGCCGCGTGTAGCGGAGCTGGTCGTTGACCATGGCGTCGGAGGAGCCCGCCGGGTAGCCGAGGATCGCCGCGACCGCGGCCCGCTCCCGGATGTCGTGCGGGAGCTCGTCGCCCGGCTTGCCGCGCACGAGCGTGACGGCGTTGCGGACCCGGCTGACCCGTCGCCAGCTCTGCTGCAGCACGGCGGCGTCGTCGTCCCCGATCAGGCCGGCGTCCCTGGCGGCGGCCAGCGCGTCGAGGGTGCGTGACGTGCGCAGGGCAGGGGTGGTGCCGGCGTACCGCATCTGCAGCAGCTGCACGGTCCACTCGATGTCGGCGAGACCGCCGCGGCCGAGCTTGAGGTGGGTGTGCGGGTCGGCGCCGCGCGGCAGCCGCTCGGAGTCGACGCGGGCCTTGATCCGGCGCACCTCGACGACGTCGTCGTCGGTGATGCCCTCGGGCGGGTAGCGCAGCGGCTCGATGAGCTCCTCGAAGCGACGCCGCAGGTCGAGGTCGCCGACGACCGCGTCCGCGCGCAGCAGCGCCTGCGCCTCCCAGACCTTCGACCACTTCGCGTAGTAGGCGGCGTAGGCGTCGAGCGTGCGCACCAGCGGACCCTGTCGGCCCTCCGGCCGCAGGTCGGCGTCGACCTCGAGGGCCGGGTCCGGGCCGGGCAGCGCGAGGAGCCGCCGCAGCTCGTTGGCGACCGCCTGGGCGTACGACGCGGCCGCCTGCGGGTCGGCGCCGGGCATCGGGTCGTGCACGAACATCACGTCGGCGTCGCTGCCGTAGGACAGCTCGAACCCTCCGTACCGGCCCATCGCGACGACCGCCATCCGGGTCGGCGCCTCGTCCACGCCCCGGTGGGTGCGGGTGGCCCGGCCGGCGATCTCCAGCGTGGCCTCGAGCGTGGCGTCGGTGAGCCGGGACAGGCCGGCGCCGACGTCGGCCACGTCGGTGAGCCCGAGCAGGTCACCGGCCGCGATCCGCAGCAGCTCGCGGCGCCGGACGCCGCGGATGGCGCGGACGGCGTCCTCGGGGTCGTCGTGCCGGCCGGCCGAGGCGACCATCTCCTCGGTCAGCGCCTCGGCCGTCAGCGGCTGCAGGTCACGCCCGAGCATCCGGACGCCCTGCGGCTCCCGCTCGAGCAGGTCGGTGGCGTAGCGCGAGGTCGCGAGGATCCGGGCCAGGCGCTCGGCCACCTCGCCCTCGTCGCGCAGCGTGGAGAGGTACCACGGCGTGGCGCCGAGCGACTCGCTGATCCGGCGGAACCCCCACAGCCCGGCGTCCGGGTCGGGCGCGTCGGCGAACCACGACAGCATCACCGGCAGCAGCGTCCGCTGGATCTGGGCGGTGCGGCTGACCCCGGAGGTCAGCGCCTCGAGGTGGCGCAGCGCGGCGCGCGGGTCGGCGAAGCCCAGGGCGCCCAGCCGCCGTTCGGCCGCCTCCGGCGACAGCCGCGCCTCGTCGCCCGGGATCCGCGCGACGGCGGCGAGCAACGGCCGGTAGAAGAGCTTCTCGTGCAGCCGACGCACCTCGCGGCGGTGGTGCTGCCAGGTCTTGTCGAGGACACCGACCGGGTCCGAGAGGTGGTTCAGGCTGCGGCCCAGACGGCGCAGCGACGCCTCGTCCTCGGGCACGACGTGGGTGCGGCGCAGCCCGTGCAGCTGGATGCGGTGCTCGAGCCGGCGCAGGAACGCGTAGGCCTCGTGCAGCGCCTCCCCGTCGTCGCGCCCGACGTACCCGCCCCGCGTGAGCTCGGCAAGCGCGCTGAGCGTGGCCGGCGGCCGCACCCGTTCGTCGGCGCGGCCGTGGACGAGCTGCAGCAGCTGGACGGCGAACTCCACGTCTCGCAGCCCGCCGGCACCGAGCTTGAGCTGACGCTCGGCGTCCTTGGCCGGGATGTGGTCGAGCACCCGGCGGCGCATCGCCTGGGTGTCCTCGACGAACCGGTCGCGTTCCGCGGCCGACCACACGAGGGGCGCGGTGGCGTCGACGAACTCCCGGCCCAGCGCCAGGTCGCCGGCCACGGGTCGCGCCTTGAGCAGCGCCTGGAACTCCCATGTGCTCGCCCAGCGCTCGTAGTAGCTCTCGTGGCTCGCGATCGTGCGCACCAGCGGCCCGGCCTTGCCCTCGGGCCTGAGGTTGGCGTCGACCGGCCAGATCGTGCCCTCGCCGGTGTGGTCGGAGCAGACGCGCATCAGGTGGCTGGCGAGCTGGGTCGCGGCCTTGAGGGCGGACTGCTCGTCGGCGCCGTCCGCGGGCGCGTAGGCGAAGATGACGTCGACGTCGGAGACGTAGTTGAGCTCGTGGCCGCCGCACTTGCCCATCGCGATCACCGCCAACCGTGCCAGCGCCGCGTCCGGCACCCGCTGCCGGGCGACCGCGAGCGCCGCCTCGAGCGTGCCGGCGGCGAGGTCGGAGAGCTCGGCGGCCGCGTCGTCGACGGAGAGGTGGTGGGTGAGGTCGCGGGCCGCGACGCGCACCAGCAGGCGGCGGTACTCGACCCGCAGCGCGTCGACCGCCGCGGCGTCCGGCAGCGTCGCGACGGGTACGTCGGCGCCGGGGTCCGCCCCGACGGCGACCAGCAGCGCCTCCCGCATCGCCCAGGCGGCCGTCCGGGTCGACCCCAGCGACGGGTCGGTCAGCTCCTCCCAGTGCCCCGGGTGGCGCACGAGATGGTCGGTCAGCGCCTCGCTCGCCCCGAGCACGCACAGGAGACGCATCGCGGTGCCCTCGTCCCCGACGAGCGCCTCGACCAGCGCGTCGGCGTCCTGCGCGGTGCCGCGCAGCCGGACCAGCCCGTCGAGCGCGGCGTCGGGGTCGGCCGTGCGCCCCAGCACGGCGAGCAGGGGCTCGGCGGCGGAGTCCAGCCGCTCGAGCGCCGCCCGCGCGGAGTCCGGGTCCTGGAAGCCCAGCCGCAGCAGGCTCCCCTTGCTGGTCGCCGCCCGGGTCATCGTCCTGGGTGGCCCGGCCCCGGGTCCGCGGACGGGTCGGCCGACGGGTCGGCCACCAGCGCCGCGAAGGACTCCGCGAGCGGTCGCCACGCCCCGTCGAGCTCGACCCGGGCCGCGCGCACGTCGGCGAGCAGGGCGTCGGTGTCGATCCCGCGGGTCGCGTGGCTGCCCCGGTCCTCCTCCGCCCAGGGCTCCAGCACGACGTCGTCGACCTCCGGGTGCAGCTGCACGCCCCACATCGCCGGCCCGAAGCGGGCGGCCTGGATCTCGCCCTCCGCGGTCGCCGCCAGCAGCGTGGCGCCGTCCGGGAGCGCGGTGACGACGTCGTTGTTCCACTGCACGCCCCGCCGCGGGGTGGCCAGCGGCCCGAGCAGCCGGTCCGCGGCCGCCTCGGCGGTCCAGCCGACCGTGAGCAGGCCGACCTGCTGGCCCCGCGGGTTTGGCGCGACCGTGCCGCCGAGCGCGACCGCGATCAGCTGGTGGCCCAGGCAGATGCCGAGCGTCGGCAGCCCGGTGTCGCGTGCCTCGCGCAGCAGCGCCTTGACCGGGCCGAGCCACGGGTGCCGGTCGTCGTCGTTCGCACCCATCGGGCCACCGAGCACCACGAGCCCGTCGTACCCGCCCAGGTCGGGCAGCCCGCCACCCGCCCGGCGGATGTCGAGGTCGCAGCCGGACTCGTCGAGCCAGGCGCCGATCCACCCGACCGGGCACTCGGCGTCGGGCTCGACGACGAGCACCAGCGGGCGCCCGCTCATCGGGTCCCCCGCTCCGGAGCGACGGTGACGACCAGCAGTCCGATGCCGGTGATGACCGTGAGCAGGCCGACCCAGATCGGGACGAGCAGCACCGACAGCACCGTGGTCGCGACGCCGGTCGCGATGCAGAGCCGGCGGGCGGCGGCGGTTCGGTCGCGGACTGCGCGCAGCGTCACGCCGGCGAGCACCCCGAGCACGACGGCGATCGCGAGCACCACCGCGCCGTACGGGACATAGTCGCCGAAGACCAGCGGCAGCCCCAGCACGACGAGCACGACGCCGAAGCCCGCGACGACGTAGAGCAGGCGACGCAGCACCTTGGCACGGTCGTCGGTGAGGAAGTCGACCATCAGATCACCGGCAGCATGCGGTCGCGCTCGTACGCCGAGACCTGGCCGCGGTAGTCGTCCCACTCGGCGCGCTTGTTGCGCAGGAAGAAGTCGAAGACGTGCTCCCCGAGCGTCTCGGCCAGCAGCTCGGAGTCCTCGGCGACCACGATCGCGTCGTGGAGGCTCTTCGGCAGCGGGTCGATGCCGAGACTCTTGCGCTCGCGCTCCGAGAGCGACCAGACGTCGTCCTCGGCCTCGCGGGGGAGCTCGTAGCCCTCCTCGATGCCCTTCATGCCGGCGGCGAGCACCGCGGCGTACGCGAGGTAGGGGTTGCAGGCCGCGTCGAGGCTGCGCAGCTCGATGCGCGTCGACTGGCCCTTGAGCGGCTTGTACATCGGGACGCGGATCATCGCCGACCGGTTGTTGTGGCCCCAGCAGACGTACGACGGGGCCTCGGCGCCCCACATCATCCGCTTGTAGCTGTTGACCCACTGGTTGGTGACGCAGCTGATCTCACTGGCGTGCCTGAGGATGCCGGCGATGAACTGGCGGCCGGTCTTGGACAGCTGGTACTCGGCGCCGGCCTCGAAGAACGCGTTGTTGTCGCCCTCGAAGAGCGAGACGTGGGTGTGCATGCCCGAGCCCGGCTGGTCGGTGAACGGCTTGGGCATGAACGACGCCCAGATGCCCTGCGTCAGCGCGACCTCGCGGACCACGGTACGGAACGTCATGATGTTGTCGGCGGTCGTCAACGCGTCGGCGTACCGCAGGTCGATCTCCTGCTGGCCCGGGCCTCCCTCGTGGTGGCTGAACTCCACCGAGATGCCCATCGACTCCAGCATCGTGATCGCCTCGCGCCGGAAGTCGGCGCCCATCGACTGCGCGGTGTGGTCGAAGTAGCCGCTCCGGTCGACGGGCACCGGCTCGGCGCCGGCCTCCGGCACCTCCTTGAAGAGGTAGAACTCGATCTCCGGGTGCGTGTAGAACGTGAAGCCCTGGTCGGCCGCCCGGCTCAGCGTGCGCTTGAGCACGTAGCGCGGGTCGGCGTACGACGGCGACCCGTCGGGCATCGAGATGTCGCAGAACATCCGCGCGGTCGACGGGCCGTCGCCGCTGCGCCACGGCAGGATCTGGAAGGTCGACGGATCGGGCTTGGCGAGCATGTCGGACTCGTAGACGCGGGCGAAGCCCTCGATCGACGAGCCGTCGAAGCCGATGCCCTCCGAGAACGCCTGCTCGAGCTCCGCCGGCGCCACCGCGACCGACTTCAGGAAGCCGAGCACGTCGGTGAACCAGAGCCGGACGAACCGGACGTCACGCTCCTCGAGAGCGCGGAGAACGAAGTCTTCCTGCTTGCCCATGGGGAGAGCCTATGGGCTGGCGCCGCGGGTCAGCCGCGAGGTCCGCAGACGTTCACGTCCTGCGAGGCGAGCACGCCGCGGTAGGCCCGGCGCATCGGCTGGAGCCACGACTCCGTGGTGGTCGCGTAGGCGATGCTGCCGTCCACGCTGCCACGCACCCCGTCGACGCGGACCTTGCGCACGGTGAGCGGGATGGTGACCTCGTCGCGGCGGGTGCCCTCCCAGCACGCCGAGGCCCGCCTCGCGTGTCGGGCGTCCGTGAAGGCGACCTCGTCGCCGACGCCGTGGCCGGCGTAGCGGAACGCCACGGACGTCACGGCGGCCAGCTGGCCGTCCCACGGCGCGTCGACCTGCACCGACATCCCCCACGTGTGGCGGCTGCGGACCGTGAAGGTCGCCGTACCGTCGTCGACCACGGCCCGCGGGCCGTCCCAGACGCGCACGGGGTGCTTCTTCGAGTCCGTCCAGCGGGCCTGGACGAGCGACAGCTCGCAGCCCTCGCAGTCGGGGACCTCGAAGGTGAGGGTCGTCCTGTGGTGCGGCGCGCTCGCGGTCGCGGCGTCGGCGACCGGGAGCACGGCGGTGCCGGCGTACAGGCCGGCGACGGCGGCGGTGAAGGCGAGGCCGGATCGGATGGCGGTGCGGTTCATGGTGGTGCAGTCTCCCTGTGCGTGGGTTGTCGAAGTGGAGACGCCCGGAACGCGAGGTCGGTTGCATCCGAACTTGCGTGCGTCAGCGACGAGCCTCGCAGCACCCCGAAGCCAGCGTGATGTCCGTAAGCCTGCGGGTCCGCGGTGGCTTGCGACCGACAGGCTGGCTACGCGGTGAAGGCGGCCGCGGGGTTGCGGTTCGCTCCCGGCTCTCCGACCGCACCCCTCACCCGAAGTCCACCGACGAACCCCTTGTGCTTCGAACATCTGTTCGGTACACTACAGAGATGGACAAGCCGCAGGCTGTCATGTCGCAGGACATCGGTGACGAATCTGCATCAGGACATCGGTGACACTTTGAATCGTC
>NZ_JARGER010000045.1 GCF_029210375.1 Nocardioides sp. YIM 152315
TCACGTTGTCGGCGCGGACGACCAGGGTCCCGTTGACCCGGACGTTCTGCAGGGTCTGGCCGGGGGTCTCGAGGACCGTGGACCCGGAGTAGGGCGCGAGAGCGCCGGTGGCGCCGGTGTTGGTCGCGTCCGGCTTGACGCAGCTGCCGGGCACGGGGGTCGGCGCCGGCGCGGGGGCCGGCGTGGGCGTCCGGTTGTCGCCTCGGTTGTCGCCTCGGTTGTCGCCGCGGGTGTCGCCGCGGGTGTCGCCGCGGTTCTCACCGCGCTTGTCGCCGCGGCCCTCACCCCGGTGGCGCGGCTTGAACAGGATGTCGACCCAGTAGTGCGTGTGGGTCTGGCGCGTGCGCGCACCGGCCGACCCGCCGAGGATCCCGCGCCAGGCAGTCAGCGCCTTGTGGCGCACGGGCTGACGCGGGCTCAGGGCGTCGGGCGTCGTCGCGTAGCGACCGCGCGGTGCGACGTACGACGCGACGTAGTGCCGGCCGCGCACGACCCGCACCGGGTGCGCCAGCTTCGCGACGCGCCAGCCCGGCTTGCCGTGGGGGCGTGCCTTGCCGCGGGCGAGGACCTTGCCGCGTGCGTTCGTCAGCTGCACGCCGTAGGCGTGCCGGTCGGGGATGCCGCGGTAGAAGCGGACGGCACGGATCTTGCCGGCACGCCGACTCGAGAACTCGACGCCGACACGCACCCGGCGCCGATCGTTCACGACCGGGTCGGCGGGGCGGGTCGAGCCGGACCAGAGACCGTAGGCGGCGCGCTGCGCGTCGGACTGGTCGGCGCGGGTGTGGGCGGACGCCCTGTCGGGCGTGCCGACGGACCACACGACCGCCAACAGCGACGTCGCGACGACTGCTGCGAGGGCAGCACAGCTCGGCCGGGACAACTTGCTCATCTTCTTGCTCCTGAGGGGTGTGTCGAACTGGATCGCGGTCCCCCCGAACCGCTCTCGCTGGTGGAAAGATCGGCATCGACGACGCAAAGTCGAGGCCGCTGGGTGAAATTTGCGATCGGTGTCACGATCCGCGCGTGCGGGCGCAGCGGGCCCGCCCCGCAGGGCATGGCGCGGCCCGCCCCGCAGGGCGTGGTGACTACCGGGCTAGGCGCAGGGTGTGAGTGCGCTGCCGTCGCGGGTGTTGCCGGTCTGGGTGGGTGGGGTGGAGTTGGACTGCTGGTGGTAGCAGGTGTCCCAGTGGAT
>NZ_JARGER010000046.1 GCF_029210375.1 Nocardioides sp. YIM 152315
GTGAGACATCCGTCCACGATGTCGTGAGACACGTGTGACCGATGTCCTGAACCAGCACACTCGGGGCAAATGCAACCGGCCCTGACCAGCGTTTCCGCTGGTCAGGGCCGGTTTGTTTGGTAGCGGGGGCAGGATTTGAACCTGCGACCTCTGGGACGATCAGGTCCGATTTCCGCTACTTCGGAATGTCTTCGGTCAGCGCCGGTTGACTCGATCTACACGGAGATCGGCCTATTGCTGACGTCACCACTGTACCTGTTGGTTCCGGTCGCCTCGGCCTTCATCGCGCTCTTCGCGATGGGATTTCGATGGGCAGTCGCCGCCCGCCGGTCGAATGGCGAGACGCCGCCGGAAGAATTTTCAGCTGCGGTTGTCACCGGTTGTCTGCTGCTGTCTGTCATCGTCTTCCATTAGCTCGTGGTCGCCAACGGCGGCCAGGAATCGGCGGTTGACAGCGCCTCTGTGGAGGCGCACCTTCGATGCATGACCCTCTCGGGATGGCCGCAGCAACTCGGCTCGGTTCGCTGCGGTGCCGACGGGGCCCACGGTCCGGCGACTCGCCGGAACCGGGCGACGCGGTCCCGAGGACTCCTCGGCACCGGGAAGCGGGCCGACCGGGACGCACGCTGCGCGGTGGTGGTGACTCAACACCACCGCCGCCGTCGGCGCAGACCTCACGGTCCCGGACCGGGTCCGGGACCGCGCCGAGGTCCCTCGCGGCGCGCATCGGCTTTGTTGATTCAACGGAGCCGCACCGGGTGCGGAACCGTCACGACGCCCCAGCTCACACGGGCCCGGTGAGTCCCCGGCACCGCGCCGGACGCGGAGCCGTGGAGCCCGGTTGTACACCGGCTGCGCCACCGCAGATCAGGCCGGCTGTGGACCGGGTCCACAGCCGTGAAGCCGATCGATCAGAAGGTCCACGCTGACCGCGTCGACCGCGAACGCCGGTAGGCGTGCCAAGGCGCACTCGGCGCGCATGACCAGGCTCTGGGGTCCGACTCCGACGATCGGGTACGTCGCCGGGCCCGCATCCCCAGTGAGGACGTCAAGGTCGATGAGAATCCGCTCGTAGGCGGCCGAGCGGTCGACCGTCGTGGCGGCATCGGCGAGGGGCGCGAGGCACGACCGGGCCTCGGCCAGAACCGGGGCGTTGGCAAGAAGCACGTGACGACCCTGATCCAGGTGCTGGCGATGAGCCCCTCGTTGTCAGCGTTCTGTGGAGAGCACTGGTCTGCGGCTCCTCGCCAAGGCGATCTCGGCTCGGTCGGATCACTCGGGAAGTCGCGCGCCTGTGCTCACCGGCACCACGAGCGCGCGGAAGGTTCCGGCCAGGCTGGAGTCGACGCGCGAGTACCCGGTCCAGCGCAGTGTGTAGGCGTCTCGCAACCGGATCGGTTTCGGGCGCTGCGCTTGCGTTCCGCCCACCCGCCTCCAGTTCAGTTCGCCTCCGACCGTGCGCCCTTCATGCAGCCTGAAACCATCGGCGTTCGTCTCTCGGCCGTGGACGGCGGGGTTCCAGTACGTCGGCAGGTTAGTGATCATCACTGCGAACCCGTCCCAGCCCGGCGCGGCATCAACGAACTTCTCGACGCGCTCGACGTCCTTGAGGAAGTCGTAGCCACCGATGTCGTTCGCTCCCTGGTCCTTGAGCGCGAAGTGCTCTCCTGCCACGTCGCCCACCCATAGCCGCGTTTTGTACTTCAACTCGATCGCGGTGTGGGTTCCGTCCGGCCAGTCGAGCTGAACGTCGAGGTTCACGAGGGGACGAGGATGCGTCTCCAAGCGAACCTCGACCTCGTGGAGGGCGCCGATCTGCCAGGCGAACGCGAACTGGAAGTCGGCCTCGGAGTGAAACAACGGCCTCTTGGCGGCCAACGCCGCGAGGACGGAATGGATGTCCAGAGCGGCCATCAGATAAGTCCGACGTACCGCTCGAAGAACTCGACGAGCTTCCCCAGGACCCGCTGCTTCTTGGCTGCGTGGTTGTTGTCCTTCGAGAAGCGCGAGGCCGGCGGCAGGATCTTCGTGACCGCGGTGCCGGTCGTCGGCACTGCGCCGTCACGGAAGGCACTGGCGACGAAGGCGCGGGTCTCTTCTGGCTTGAGGGTCTCCTCAGCGATCAGTGCGTCCAACTCGGCGTCCCGGCGCTCACTGATGAACTTCCGCCAGTCGTCGCCGACGTCGTCGCTGACCGACTGCGAGTCGACGAACGCCACGATCAGGTCGCGCTTGTTGCGTAGCGTCGGGCTCGCGTCGACGGCGTCCAGGATCTCGGCCACGTCGTTCACATGCTCGGTACCGGCAGCCTTGGCCTCGCGCCATTTCATGACGAGCATGAGAATGTAGTCGATGTTGACTTCGACCTGCTTGACGAGCTCGATCTCGAAGACGACGTCGTCGAGGATCGACTCCTTCTCCTTCTTCTCGCTCTTGCGGTGCTTCTCCCACAGGGCGTTGTAGATGCTGGTGTAGTTCTGCAGGTCACGAGGCGAGAGGGCATCGTCTTCGGCGAACTCGTCGAAGGAGGTGAGGACGTTGCGCAGCTTGAGCATCTCGCCAAACAGCACCACGAAGCGCTTCTCGGCGGCCTCGCCGAACGGCTCCTCCCCCGGCGGCGTGGACTCCACGAGCTCGCCGACGGCCTTCTCGTACGCGCTGCGGTAGTCGGCGTAGGGCTTGAGCAGTACGACGCCGCGGGCTTCGCTGTTGCCGAAGAGAGCGAGCGCGTCGTCGACTGCCGACTCGAGGTTCCGGAAGCAGACGATGTTGCCGTAGGCCTTGACCGAGTTCAGGATCCGGTTCGTGCGGCTGAACGCCTGGATGAGCCCGTGCGACTTGAGGTTCTTGTCGACCCACAGCGTGTTGAGTGTGGTCGCGTCGAACCCGGTCAGGAACATGTTGACGACGAGGACGAGGTCGACGTCGCGGTCCTTGAGCCTGCGCGCGAGGTCCTTGTAGTAGTTCTCGAACTTCGCGGACGAGGTGTCGTATGACGTCCCGAAGGTCGCGTTGTAGTCGACGATCGCCTTCTCGAGGAAGTCACGTGACGAGCCGTCGAGCGCGTCGGTGTCGAAGCCCTCGTCGCCGAGGATGCCTCCCTCTTCGATCTCCTCGTTCGCGTTGTAGCTGAAGATCGTGGCGATCTTCAGTGGCTGGTACGCGGGATCCGTGGCCTGGCGTGCCGCCTGCTGCTTCTCGAACTCCAGGTAGTAGGCCTTGAGTGCCGGGATCGAGGCGGTGGCGAACATGGAGTTGAAGCCGCGGACCCGCTTGTCGCCGAGGTTGTAGCCCTGGCCGCGCATGGTCTTGGTGTCGAAGTGGTCGAGTACGTAGGTGACCACCTGGCGGATCCGCTGGGGCGCGAGCATCACCTCTTCGGTGTTGATCGCCTCGACGTCCTTGTCGCTGACGTGCTCGGCGACCTTGACCGTGTTCTGGTAGGACACGCGGAAGGGCAGCACGTTCCCGTCGTTGATGGCGTCGACGATCGTGTAGGTGTGCAGCCGGTCGCCGAAGACGGCCTCGGTGGTGTCGAGCTTTGCGCCGGTCGCGTTCTCGGGGAAGATCGGCGTCCCGGTGAAGCCGAATAGGTGGTAGCGCTTGAACGCTTTGCGGATCGCCGAGCCCATGCCGCCGAACTGGCTGCGGTGGCACTCGTCGAAGATCAGCACGACGTGTCCGCTGGTGATCTCGTGCCCTCGGTTCTGCTCGATGAACCGGGCGAGCTTCTGGATCGTGGTGACGATGATCCGAGAGTTCGGGTTCTGCAGCTGCCGCTTGAGCTCGGCGGTCGACCTGGAGCCGTTGACCGAGTCCTTCTCGAATCGGTTGTACTCCAGCATCGTCTGGTAGTCGAGGTCCTTGCGGTCGACGACGAAGAGGACCTTGTCGACCCCCTCCATCCGCGAGGCGAGCTGCGCGGTCTTAAACGACGTTAGCGTCTTGCCGGACCCGGTGGTGTGCCAGATGTAGCCGCCGGCCGCAGTCGTGCCGAGCTGCTTCATGTTGGTCGAGGTGACCACCCGCTGCAGGATTCGCTCGGCGGCGACGATCTGGTAGGGCCGCATGACCAGCAGGGTCCGGGACACGTCGAAGACGCAGTACTTCGTCAACACGTTGAGCAGCGTGTGCTTGGCGAAGAACGTCTTCGTGAACGCGGTCAGATCCCCGATGCGCTTGTTGCTGGCGTCGGTCCACCACGACGTGAACTCGAAGGTGTTCGACGTCTGCTTCCTACCGCGACGGCCCCCCTCGGACTCGGCGATCCGCCGGGCACGCGTGGTGTTGGCGTAGTACTTGGTGTGCGTGCCGTTGGAGATCACGAAGAGCTGGACGTACTCGAAGAGCCCGGCGTCGGACCAGAACGACTCCCGCTGGTAGCGGTTGATCTGGTTGAACGCTTCCTTCAGCGGTACCCCGCGGCGCTTCAACTCGACGTGCACCAGCGGCAGGCCGTTGACCAGGATCGTCACGTCATAGCGATGCTGCCGCTCGACACCGCCGCCCTCGCCCACCGACTCGTACTGGTTGATCACCTGGAGCCGGTTGTTGTGGATGTTCGACTTGTCGATCAGCTTGATGTTCTTGGACGTGCCGTCATCGCGGGGCAAGACCTGGATCGGGTCCTCCTGGATGCGCGCAGTCTTCTCGACGATGCCCTCGTTCTTCGACGCGACTCGATTGGCGAAGAACCATTTCCACTCGGCTTCGCTGAACGTGACATCGTTGAGGAGCTCGAGTTGCCGGCGGAGGTTGGCCTCAAGATCGACGGACGAAGTGATCGTGAGTCGCTCGTAGGCCTGGGCTTGCAACTGCGCGATGAACTCATCCTCCAGAGCTGCCTCCGACTGGTAACCCTGCGCGCTCGTCGGGTCGGGCACGTACGCGGCGACCACCGTCGACTCGTCGGAGACCGCGATCGGTTCGTAGCGCAGTGAGGAGTCGGGCGCCTGTGTCATGCCGCTTCCTCGAAGGTCAGCAACTTGTCGCGGTAGTGCTCGTACTGTTCGCGTCGAGCCGCGATCTCTGCCGGCAGGCCGACGGACAGGTCGTTCACGAGGGCATCGAACTTGTCCAGGATCCCCACGATCCGCTCCTGCTCAGCGCGCGAAGGCACCGGGATCGTCAGCTTGGCGAGACTTTCGCTGGAGATCCGCTTCACCTTGGCGCGAGCAACGTGCTTCGCCTTCTCTGCGTGGAACATCTGGGTCTGGAGGTAGTACGACACGTACTTCGGGTTCATCGTGTGGCGGTAGAGGAAGCAATCGTCATGGACAGCAACATCCTCGTCGCCCAGCCACGCCACCGCCTTGCAGATGTCTTCTACCGTTTCACTTACACCGGTCAGCACGACGTCGCCCTTGCCCGCGAAGCGCAGCGACGACGCCAAGTCGGACCTGACGTGCGAAAAGACCTCGTGCGCAAAGACCCCGTAGCGGGTGTAGATCTCGCCGAAGTTGATGCAGGGCACCCCATCCTCGACAATGTCCTTCTTCGTGAACCGGCGGCCACGAGTGAACTCGCCGACCTCCCCCATCGGAACCCACCGAACCTCCACCCCTTCGCGGCCGGCCAAAAGGTGGTCGCGATAAAACGCATACTGGAGGGAACGGTATTCAAGCTCGGCTTCAAGCTCGGCTTTGAGGCTCTCCATTCTATCGAGGATCGACGCGATCTCGCGCTGAAGCGCCAGTGGCGGCACGGGAATTTCGATGCGCCCGATGTCCGCGATCTTGATGTCTTTGACTTTGGTGCCGGTGACGAACTTCCGCTTCTGAAGCTCGAACTCCTCGGTCTGGAAGTAGTAGGCAACGTACATCGGGTCGAGTGTGTGTCGGTAGACGCATGAGTGACCGCCGATGGCGATCGGCTCGTCACCCAGCCAAGCCACGGCAGTGCACACGTCCACGATGTTCTCGCTCGTGGTCGTGATGACGAGGTCGCCTGGCTCCGCCTTCTTCAGGGTGGCGGCTAGGTCCGGGCTCACGAATGATTTCGTAGTCGTCGTCGACGTGCCATAGAAGGTGTAGATCTGACCGTAGTGGATGCAAGGGAAGCCCTGCTCGACGAAGTCCTTCTTCTGAAGGCCCCCTCCCCGCACGAACTCGCCGACCTCCGCGAGCGCCTTGCGCGGGATGCCCGCAGGGCAAAGCTCCGCGATGAGGTCGTCGACGCGGCTCATGACGCCCGCTCCCCGCCGTCTAGCAGATCCAGATTGTTGAGGTCCCATCCGAGTGCGTCTATTGCGGTCTTCATTTCAGTGTCTTCGACCACCTTGTTGATGACACCGATGACGAGACGGCGACAGTGCGGGTACTTGTCCAAGGCGACGTCTTCGCTCGAATCTCCGTGAACCACACCGCTGAGTTCGCTGAACAACTTGTATCCATCACGAGAGAATGCACTCGGGATGATGTTGTGCTTCTGATCTACTTCTTCAAGTAGGGGCCGGAACGGCTTCGAGCCCCCTCTTCGACCGGTCGTTTCGATACCCGCGACCTCCGCGACCTCGTAGGTCAGAGTCTCGAAGATCTTGCGGAGGTACACCATCGCGCCCGCACCAAGGCCCTGTTCGTAGGCGAGTTCTGCACGCTCGAGTAGGTCGTCGAAGCTGCCGGTGCCGATGCCCAGTCGGGTGGCCACGCCTCGCCGATTCTCGACGTAGCGCTCCAGCCTGACCACCGGCGCCTGGTCATACAAACTCTCCCGCGAGACCACCAGGAACCAGGCTTCGACGGCGGTGCCACACAGGGGGCACTTGAGGCAGGCATCAATACTCACCACTCGCTCGCCGACCACCAGGCACGAGAGCTTCTCGCCCGACATAAAGGTGCGTGCATCACCACAGGCCTTGCAGTTGAAGTTGAGAGCGACCTTGCCCACCTCGATCGACCGGTGCTGGCCCCATGGGATGCGGCGAGTTCCGAGAAATCCCTCCACTTGAACGTCTTCGGTGGCAGGCGCCTTGGACAAGACCTCAGAGAGCCGCATGCACACCGCTCTCCAACTCCGCGACGATGGCGTCGATCTCCCCGCGCAATGCAGCCTGTCGCTCGACAATCCGAGCGATCTCGGCGTTGAGCGACTTGATATCGGTCGCAACTCGGGTGTCCTGGGCTTCAACGTAGGAACTGACCGCGATGTTGTAGCCGTTCTCCGCGATGGCTTCGTGGTCGACCAAGGTCGCGAAGTGCGCGACGTCCTTCCGCGCCGTGAAGGCGTCGAGAATCTTCTTCTGGTGGTCTGCTGTGAGCTTGTTCTTGTTGCCCTGTCTGGTGAACTCGGCCGCGGCGTCGATGAACAGGACCTTGTTGTCGGTCTTCGACTTCTTGAGCACGATGATGCAGGTCGCGATCGTCGTACCGAAGAAGAGGTCGGGGGGAAGCTGGATGACGGTGTCGACGTAGTTGTTGTCGACCAGGTACTTGCGGATCTTGGCCTCGGCACCTCCGCGGTAGAGCACACCGGGGAACTCGACGATCGCCGCGGTCCCGTCGACAGCGAGCCAGTGCAGCATGTGCATGGTGAAGGCGAGGTCCGCCTTCGACTTCGGTGCAAGCACGCCGGCCGGGGCGTAGCGCTCGTCATTGATCAGCAGCGGATTCGCATCGCCCTCCCACCTGGTCGAGTAGGGCGGATTGGAGACGATCGCCTCGAACGGCTCGTCGTCCCAGTGCGCCGGATCGATCAGGGTGTCGCCGTGGGCGATGTCGAACTGCTCGTAGTTGATGTCGTGCAGGAACATGTTGATCCGGCACAGGTTGTAGGTGGTCAGGTTGATCTCCTGACCGAAGAAGCCCTTCCGGACGCCGCCGGGCAACACCTTGTTGAACTTCAGCAGCAGCGAGCCCGAGCCACAGGCCGGGTCGTAGACCTTGTTGACCTCGGTCTTGCCAACCACGGTGATCCGGGCGAGGAGCTCGGAAACCTCCTGGGGCGTGTAGTACTCGCCGCCGGACTTGCCGGCGTTGGCGGCGTACATGCCCATGAGGTACTCGTAGGCGTCGCCGAACGCGTCGATCGTGTTGTGCGTGAAGCCGCCGTTGCCGAAACTGAGCTCGCCGATGGCGTCGAGGAGCTTCACGAGCTTCTCATTGCGCTTCGCGACGGTCGGGCCCAGCTTGGCGCTGTTGACGTCGACGTCGACGAACAGCCCCTTGATGTCGCCTTCGGAGTCGGCGCCGACCGCGGAGGCCTCGATGTTGGTGAAGACCCTGGAGAGCGTCTCGTTGAGGTTCTCGTCGTTGCGAGCCCGCTCGCGAACGTTCGCGAACAGGTCTTGGGGCAGGATGAAGAACCCCTTTTCGTTCACCACCTCGGCCCGCGCTTGCTCGGCGTCGGCGTTGGACAGGTACCGGTAGTCGAAGTCCGCGTGGCCCGCCTTGTGCTCCGCCTCGTTGAGGTAGGCAGTCAGATTCTCGGAAATGAACCGGTAGAAGAGCATCCCGAGGACGTAGGCCTTAAAGTCCCAGCCGTCCACGCTGCCGCGCATGTCGTTGGCGATCCGCCAGATGGTCTTATGAAGCTCTGCCCGCTCGGCCTCTTTGCTCGCCACACTCACGCGGAGCAGTCTTCCATCCAGACCCGACGAATCCAGCAGAACTGCTGGAAGCGTCGGGACTGGCTGCGATCATCGCGGGGTGAGTGGCAAGCACATCGAACTCTTCCTCGTCGACGGCACCCCAGGCGGGCTGACGACGGCCGAGATCCTGAACTGGACGGGCCAGGTCATCAGCGCCCCGCGTTCGGAGATGAGTGCCCTCGTCAGGCGAGCGGAACTCGCCGGCACATGCGTGTATCTGCTTCTCGGACCGGACGAGCAGGGCGGCACACGCTGCTACATCGGCGAGACGGACGACTTCAAGGCACGCCTTCGCTACCACGACGCGAACAAGGAGTTCTGGCGCAAGGCAGTCGTCATCACCTCAAAGGACGCGAACCTGACGAAGGCACACGGGCGATACCTGGAGGCCCGGCTGATCTCGCTCGCGCTGCAGGCCGGGCGTGTTGTCCTCGATAACGGGACAACACCGCCTCCACAGGCACTGCCAGAGGCCCACGCGTCAGACATGGACTACTTCGTTGACCAGCTCCAGATCGTCCTGCCGGTCCTCGGCGTCGACGCGATCCGCGGCCGGGAGACGGTCGCCGTTCCGGCTTCGCGGCAGGAACAGTTGGTGTCCCCGAGCTTCCACCTGGCGAACCGCAAGCTCGGCGTGGCAGCCACTGCGCAGCAGATCGATGGAGAGTTCACAATGCTCGCCGGGTCCACCGTCGTCGCCGACTGGCACGGCATCGGGAAGGCCGACAGCACTATCAAGGCGTACGAGGCGTATCGGGCCCAGCACCTCAAGCTGATCGCCGACGGATCGATCGTCGTCGAGAACGGCGTCGGTCGGGTGGCGAAGGACATCGTGTTCGGCTCCCCGTCGACGGCGGGCGCAATCGCCCAAGGTCGATCGTGCAACGGCCGGATCTCGTGGATCGCCGACGACGGCACCACGTTCGGCGCATGGGAAAGCCGAGGCGTCGACGCGCAGGACGTCTGAGCCCCTGCCTTCAGAGCGTCAACGCGGCAGGATCGTGCCGCACCCCCACAGCCGCCAGGTCGACGCGGCGTACTGCGGCCAGCGCCCGAGCTTGGTCGATGCGCTGAGTGTCGCTAACGGCTCGGGCGCCCAAGGGCGAAGGGCCTTGGACACGGTACCGGTCACGGTAGGCGGCGACCGTGAGTACTGCTTGGTCCCAACGCTGCCGATCCTTCCGGTCGATGGGCGGATCAACGAGGCGTCGTACCCATGCCTCGTTCGCATTTATCGCCTCCCCAGCCAGGCTCCGCGCGCGCTGCTCGATGAGGTCCCGGCGCTCAACGAGAGCCCGGCGCATGTCGTCTGACATGGGGCCGAGCGCCTCGGGGATCAGGCCAGCGATCAGCCGCGGGCGCGGGGCTCGGCGGCTGGCAGGCGCGCGGGCCATCAGAGCGACGCGGTGGCGAAGCACCGATGCGATGTCGTCGGCGTCCTCGAGACCGTGCCGGGCCACCGCGACCGACAGCAGGGTCTCGACGGCGTGGCCGTTGGCCTCAGCACGACGTAGCTCTGCGGTGAGAGGGCCGAAACCGTCGGACCCGATCGTCTCCTCGGCCTGCTCCGTACTCAGTCCAGAGGTGCGGATGAGCTGAGCCCAACGATCGTGCTGCGCTGCCGCCGCGATCGTTTCGTACTCAGCGGCCAGCTGCGCGATCGAGCCCCACGCCTCGTGCTCGCTGACGACCGTCTGGTGCGCCGATGCCTCCGCTCCGACGTTCGCCAGTACCTTGAGCAAGACCTCGCGGGAGGTTGGCGCATCCAGGCCATGATCGTGACCCTCGTCGGCATGGTCGAGCTCGACGTACGCGATGTTCGACTCCCTCCCGCGCGTCATGCCGACGTAGAAGTTCTCTCGGGTGGCGGTGTCTCCGACCACCAGGTGAGCGGTGTCGACCGTCAGACCCTGCGCACGGTGAGCGGTGACGGCGTAACCGAGGTCGACATGCTCGGCGACGTACGAGGCGGGCAGCACGACCGCTCCGCCGAAGCGGCGATCAATGCGGCGAACGACGAGTGAACCGTCGGGACGTGCGTCCCTGACGATCCATCGGTCGCCGTTGCGGACCCAGCCGCTCCTCAAGGTGCGGAGGCGACGATCGTTCCGGCGGGTGATCACGATGTCGCCCATCGATACCCCGGCTCCGGAGACAAGCGACAGCTCACGGCCGGCATCCGTCTCGCCTCGGACCAGGCGGTCCGCGCGGGCACGGAGGTTGAGGTCCGTCACCGTCTCGGCGATGTCGGCTATGAGAACGCTCGATCGGCCGTCGGCAATGTCCGCTGCCCAGGCGTCGTACGCAGCCTCCTTGGCCTCGCCTCCGTGGCCTTCAACGACGCGGTCGTTCGCGACGTAGGCGTCGATGGCTTGTGGCCGTCCGTGGCGCAAGTCGATGGAAGCCCCCTTCTCCCACTCATGGAGGAAGCGGTGAACGTCGAGTAGCTGTGCTGTGTCGTCGCGCGCGGCGGCGAGCATGCCGAACGCGCCACCGGCTTCGACGGCGCTCAGCTGCGCCCAGTCGCCGACGAGCAGGACCTTCGCGCCCACATCTGCGGCATGCGCGGTGAGACGGTCCAGGGTCACTGTTCCCGCGAGCGAGGCCTCGTCGAGGATCACAAGCTGGTCCTTGGTGAAGGCCGTGTGGCCGCGGCCGTGGTCGAAGAGCCACTTGGCGGTGTTCTCGCACCGGATGCCGAGGTCGTCAGCGAGCACCTGTGCCGCGGCCGCGCTCGGGGCGAGTCCGACGACACTGCGGCGTCCGTGTTGCTGCGTCCAAGCCTCCCTGAGGGCGCGCATGGCGGTGGTCTTTCCGGCGCCGGCAGGTCCGATCAGGAGGTCGAGTTGGCGGGCACTCGTCGCGACGGTGGCGATGGCGTTCGCTTGGTCCGAGCTGAGCAACTGGCCTTTGACGGGGCGGGCTGCAATGCGGTCGACGCGTCCGACGTCCACGGTGGGAGCTGTCCTCGTGTCGGCCAAGGCGAGCAGGCGGTCCTCGGCTGCGAGCAGGTGCTCGGAGGAGAAGACCATGGAGTGCCTCGGTCGGAAGACGCTGGTCCCGTCGCGCCGGGTGAAGACCGGCGGGACGGTCGCGAGCTCGGGCGGCGTCAGACGCAGCGACCGTGCCTCTGCGGCGTCGACGATCATCCCGGTGACCGCCTCGCGGTCGGTCGTCGACGCGAAGCGCCACGACATGGTCTGCCGGGCGGCTTCGGCGTACAGGTTGGCGCGGCGCCACGTGGAGCGTTTCTCCTCGACCTGGGCGAGGACGGAGGAAGCGAGTGCGTCCACGAGATCGAGCGGTACGTCGTCCGCGCGCAGTGTGCGCGGTGCTGCGTCGCTCGCGAGGTCCCGCGTCCAGGCGGTGGCGTCCTCGCTCAAACCGGCCGACGCGGTGCGCCGCCACACATCGGTGAGCTCGGCCAGAGATCGTGACTGCTTCGGCGGGCGAGTCGCGAGGCTCGCCTGATTGCGGATTCTGTGCACGACGGCGCGGCTCGGTCGGTGGCCATGCTTGTCGACGTACTGCTGGATGAGGTCGTCGGCCGCGGCGTCGATCGCGGATGCTCTGCTTGAGAACAGCTTCGAGAGCGACTGTGGGACACCCGCGATGACCCACTCGCGGTTGCGGTCTCGGCCGCGGGATCGCGGCTCCCAGCCGACTCCGAGCGCGCGAGTGAGGTGGTCAGCGAAGACAGCCTGGTGCAGCTCGGACACGGCCACCGCCCAGGCGTACATCGCCCGGCTGTCGAGAGAACGCCACTTGCGGTCGAGCGCGGAGAGCGTCTTGTTGCTGACGATGACGTGGGTGTGCAGGTGGGGGTCGCCGGCGCGGGAGTCCCAGTGGTCGTAGGCGGTCGCGATGAACCCGGTGGTCTCAACCTGGGCGACGGCGCCATCGGGTGTCCCGACGCCCATGCGGGTGGCAGCGAGCTCGCGCTCCATGAAGTCGAAGACGTCCCGGATCGCGTCGTGGTGGGCGTTGGCGATGATCGCCTGCGTGCCGGCGTCGGCGACGCCCCACAGGACGCTGGCCGACTTCGGGATCGAGAACGAGAAGTCGAAGCCGGCCACGGCCTTCTGCTTCGTGGTTCCGTAGACCGGGTATGCCCGGCCGAGCTGCTCGCCGGTGACCGGGTGTCGACCGTGGCCGATCAGCAGCTCCAGCTGCGCCTGGGTGACCTCGGTGCCTTCCTTGAGTCCGAGGTCGGCGACTCCGGAGCCCATCCACCTTCCCGGCGGTGTGCCGGTCTCCGCGTAGTAGCGCGTGAGCGGGGTCGAGAGATCGCGCTCCCCGTCGCCGACGACGACCGTCTTGAGCAGGTACTTGTAGCCGTGGCCGGCGGACATCTTGCGCAGCGACACCACCATCGTGCACACCTCCTTGCAGGAGGTAGGTGCTCGGGCACTCCCATCTATTGGCGGCCTGCAGCGAACCGCCCACATCCGTCGGGGGTCAGCACTAGATTCCGGAAGGGAAGGAGGGCCTGCCATGCAATTCGTCTACGCCGCCCACGTCCCAGTGGCACCGCGACCGGGATCGGACATGACCCCTGACGAAGGGTTCCGGTCTGTCGTTGCCGGATGGGCCAAGGGGCGATTGGGCATCCAGATCGACGACTGGCGTGCTGGGCAGGCCGAGGGAAGGAATGCGCAGGCCCAGTGGGTCACGCTTGACGGTGACGCAGGACGGCTACGTCGACTCGAGGTCTCCCACACAGACCCAGCCGGACCCTGGAGCTGGCGAATCGTGACCTGGCTAGGCGAGGCATCCGGGTCATCCTGGCTGCGCATCAGGATCGGCCTTGATCCCAAGGTCGACGGCATCGTCATGGACCCCAACATCAGCGTCGGTGCTCCCCGCTTCATCCAGGCGCTTGGCGAGCAGTTCACGCTCACAATCGACGGGCGCGAACTTGGTTCCTGGTGGCAAGTGTCGGAATCAGGGGTCCGGTCGTATGTCCAGTTTCTCGAATCACCAGAGCGCCGGCTACCGGTCGTCGCCATCACGCGCCAGCCGAGCACACCCGCGCCGGTGGCACCCGAGCAACTGGCTCGTCGCCTCGCTGGTATCGCGCATGTCGCGGCAGTTGAGCCCGCTGCCACGTACGGCGTTTCTGATGCGATCACGCCCACCCGGAGCGTCTTTGGCGGGGCCGTCCGCCTGTACTGGCCCGGGTTCCGCCGAGACTCCAGGCCGTACTCTCATCCACTCTTCATGCCGAGTGGTCGGTACTTGCACTCCGATTCCTTCGTCGACGATCTGGCCGCACGTCTAGGTCGCTCGGCGGGCCTCTTCCTCGGACCTCCTCAACTCGAGGGCGAATTGCGTCGCGAAGAGGTCCTGCGCGGCGCCGAGGAAGCTCGGAGGAAGCAGGAGGAGCGGCAGCAGCGCCAGCAGGAAGCCAAGGAGAAGGCTGCAGGCGGACTCTCCGCCGAAGAGTTCGAGATCTTCAGTAGGGACTTCGAAGCCGAGGCTGCGCGGCGAGCCGAACTTGAGGAGCGCGTCGCCGAACTCGAACTCAGCCTCGAGGAAGAGCGGGAACTCCGCATTCGCCAGGAGAGCGCTCATCGGGAGGCGTGGCAGTCGCTCGCGGGCGGAGCTAGCGACTCCACCGTGAGCATCGCCGCTGTCGAACCTCCGCATGAGCGCGAGCCCGAGACCGTTCGTGAGGCAGTGGAGATCGCAGCATCGCGATGTCCCGACCTTGTATTCACCCAGTCGGCCTATGAGAGCGCAGACGAGAGCCAGTTCGGGTCACCAAAGGATGTGCTTCGGGATCTCCTCCTGCTGCAGGACGTGGCGCAGCAATGGGCCTCTGGAACGATGGGTGGAGACTTCCGGACCGCGTTCGATGGCCGCCACTCGAACTTCCGGTCAGGCATTTCCCAAACTGCCGCCACGCAGTACGGGAATGACTACACCGTGAGCTACAACGGGACCACGGTGCAGATGGGACCTCACCTATGCCGCGGGGGCGTTGGTGCCCCACCGACGATCCTTCGGATCTATTGGTACAAGGACGACGCAACCAAGAAGCTCGTCGTCGGGCACGTCGGGCGCAAGCTTCGCGACGAAAGCAACCCGAACTGAGGGCCACATGCCGGAGGTGAAGAAGATCGTTTGCCTCGCGAACTCGCGCAAGCACTCACAGAAGAGCAACGGTCGGTGCATCGCAGGCATCGAGATAGTTGGGGGAAGACCAGCCGGCTGGGTGCGCCCCGTCAGCTCGCGCCCAGGTGCCGAGGTGTCCGAATACGAGCGGCAGTACGAGGACGGTTCGGACCCCCAGGTGCTCGACCTCATCAACGTCCCGCTGCTTGAGCCTGTCCCGGTTGGCTACCAGGTTGAGAACTGGAGGTTGGATCCGGATCTGTACTGGGCTCGAACGCGAAGGGTCACGTGGGCGCATCTTCCTCAGCTCGAGGACACCGCTGACGATCTCTGGCCGAGCACCGACCCATCCACCCGCTTCGGGATGCGCGACCGGGTCCTGGCAAGCACGGCGGATAGCTTCGACTATTCATTACGTCTGATCAGGGTCGACGAGCTGAAGATCCGCGTGTTCGCCCCCGGCGCCGATTTCGGGAATCCCAAGCGGCGCGTGCAGGCGGGTTCGAGCATGCGGGCTCCGAGTACCGGGTGTGGGTCACCGACCCGCTAGTCGAACGCGAGTTCCTCGCGAAGGCCGATGGCGAGCATGCGCTTGGCGAGTGTTACCTCACCATGAGCCTCGGTGAGCGTGCCGACGACGGCTACTGTTACAAACTGATCGCGGCAGTCATCACGCGCGAGCGAGCGGAGGGAGGCAGCTTGACGTGAACCCGATCCTCACGGTCGGACACTCGACTCACGAACTCGAGCACTTTCTGGCGTTGCTGACTGCGCACGACGTCACCGCCGTCGCCGACGTACGGTCCGTACCGGCCAGCCGATTTACTCCCCAGTTCAATCGAGATCCCCTCAAGCGAGCCCTGCGGACCGCCGGGATTCGGTACGTCTTCCTGGGCCGTGAACTGGGTGCCCGATCGGACGATCCAAGTTGCTACGTCGACGGTCAGGTCCGGTATGGGCGTCTCGCCAAGACATCATCGTTTCGCGACGGAATCGCGCGGCTGCTCACTGGCCGCGAGAGCCAGCGCATTGCCGTCATGTGCGCTGAACAGGATCCGCTGGACTGCCACCGCACCGTCCTCGTTGCACGCGTGCTGGCTGATCACCAAGCACCCGTCCAGCACATTCACGGTGACGGCCACCTCGAGTCACACGACGACGCCATGATGCGGCTGATGGCGGCGTTCAATCTCGACGAACCCGACCTGTTCCACACAACCGCCGAGCGCCTTGCGGAGGCACTGAGCCGCCAGGAGCAGAGGATTGCCTACGTGACTCCGCACGACGAGCCCACTCAGGCGCAGGCATGACGAAGCTCTACACCATCGGATTCACCAAGAAGTCCGCTAGTACCTTCTTCGGACTCTTGCAGAAGTCCGGCGCTGGCCAGCTTGTCGACGTTCGGCTGAACAACGTTTCGCAGCTCGCTGGCTTCGCCAAGCGCGATGATCTGGCCTTCTTCGTCAAGGAACTGTGCGGTATGGACTATCGCCACGAGCTCAGACTCGCACCTACCCAGACCATGCTCGACTCCTACAAGAAGCACGGAGCAAGCTGGGCTGACTACGAACGGCTCTTCGTCGACCTGATCACCGAGCGGAGAGTCGAGGACGTCATCCCGCCCGAAACTCTCGACAATGCTGTGTTGCTCTGCAGCGAGGCGACACCGCACCAATGCCACCGTCGTCTTGTTGCCGAATACCTCGCCGAGCGGTGGGACGGCGTGACGATCGAGCACCTCTGACCCCGATCTGCCAGAGGCGTAACAGCGAAGAAGCGGTTGAAGATCTGGCCGGTAGGGATGGCGGGAAGGCGGAATCGAGATGGCGGAGGACGAGGCAGGGGTGATGAGTGCGTAGGTGAAGGCGGGCGTGACGAACGAGCACAGAGATGCAAGCTCGAAGCGTGAAGAATGAGCGGGTGACCTCGCTGGCCGACGCCCTACTCCCCCTCATCCGCACTCGCTCGGACCTCTACCGCTACAGCGCGGCCAACGCGCACGGGCGGGACATGCACGAGGCGATCGACATCCTCGAAGCGGCGATCCCGACGACAGACCCCGCCGAGATCTACACGGTCACGCACAAGGCGCTCGCCTCTTCGCTGAAGGTGATCGCGCGTGCGGACGACTCCGCCGGGATCATCGGTGACGCCTGCCGCAGGCTGCTCGATCTCCACCCGCGCGCAGCGGCTTCAGCCAGGACGCCGGTCGGCAAGCTGATCGACTGGATGATGAAGTTCCAGTTCGACGACGACGAGGTCGACTACTTCGAGCTCGACCCGGTGGCCTATGCGCCGGCGCTCGGCGACGTCGGCATGGCCGCCTACAGGAAGCGCCTGGCGGAGGTCGAGGCGAAGCTCGGGCCGCGCCCATCGGAGGACGAGCGATGGTCGTCAGGTCACTCGCACGCGTGGTTCACACTCGACTGGAACGCGCAGCGGCTCGCTGTCCTCCATCACGACATCGACGCGATCATCCGCACCCATGCGAAGGACCGCACGGTCGCGGCGTGGCTGCAGGACACGGCGGAGGCGTTCGAGGAGATCGGCGAGATCGATCTGGCCATCGACTGGGCGAAGCAAGCCACGGACTTCGACCGCGGGCACCAGTCGCGCAAGGCCGCGGACTACTGGTGCGGCCTACTGGAGGCCAACCGGCCGGACGAAGCTCTGGAGGCCCGGCTCTCGGTGTTCCGCAAGTGGCCGTCTTCGACATCGGCGGCACGGCTGCACAAGGCCGCCGGCAAGGCGTGGTCCGAGTATCGCGACGAGGTGGTGTCCACGCTCGCGGCGAGCCCGAGCGACGCAGTGCTCTTCGCGCTCCTGACGCTGAAGGAGCCCGAGTTTGCCTGGAGCCTCGCGCACTCGCTTGCGCTCGACAGCGACCACACGTGGAGCGAGCTCGTAAAGGCCTACGAGAAGGTCGACCCGCTCGCTGTGCTGCCGATCCACCAGCGCCTGGTCGAGAACGAACTGGCGGAGGCAGGGGCGCAGCATTACCGGCTGGCCGCTCGGCGGCTCGCGAAGATGCGGAAGCTCGCTGCGGGATCCGAGCGCGCCGAGGGGGTCGATGACTTGGTCGCCGAACTTCGAGAGACCCACCGACGGCGTCCGCGACTCCAGCAGGAGTTCGATCGAGCTGGGCTCCCGTGAGCCAAAGCAGCGGGGAGGCGGAGTCGTGGCCGGACAGGACGCGGTCGATGTCGAGCGGCGCAGGCGGACCGTCGAGGATGCTCGGCGGTCATCCGAGTTGGAGGGCTCCCGCAGCAGCGACGCCACCCGCGCGACCAGGACGCATTCGTGCGCGGCGAGATCGACGCAGGCAACTGGGGGAGCGGGTGCGGGCTCGCTATCGCCTGGTCTGATCAGAACAAGCCGAGCTGATCGAGGAGGCCTTGGGACGCGGCAATGATCGCCTGCGCGTTGTCCACCGCTTGGGCAGCCTCGTCGCGCGTGGCGTCGTCGCCGGGGCGCTCTGGATACTCGAGCTCGTTGCGACGTCGGCGTAGGGCGCCGAACTGCCGGAAGCCTGGACCGAACTGCGCACGGACGGCGCGCTCGACGGCGTAGTGCCCACCCTTCGTCGTCGGCCGCAGCCCTTGATGAGCGAGCAGGGCGGTCAGCGCCTGACGTGCGGCATCGTAGGCCAGGACGAACGCGGAGTCGGGGTCGGTGGCGACGGCTGACCGCGCGGTCGACAACGTGACGGTCGCCTTCTCAAGGAGCCGCTCACCGTTGGCAGCGGCACCGGTCAGCTTCTGCAGCTCCCCCGCCGCGAGCAGCGCTTCGACGTCGGACTCGCCGCGCATCCAGCGGGCCATCAGGAGCTCACCTGCTCCCGCGAGTCAAGGACGGTGACGTGCGCAGACTCCTTGATCTGGGCGACGAGCGCGTCCTCCGGATCAGCCCACTGCTGCGCCGTGCGCACGACCGGGTTGACCTCGATCCCCAGCCGGGCGTTCGCTCGGTCGGCCGCGTCGTAGAGGTCGGCACGGTCGACCTTTCCCACCACGAGTACGTCGATGTCGTGCGGTGGCGGACCTGCCTGACCGTCGTACCGGGCAGCCCAGGAACCGAAGATCACGACCTGCTCGGCTCCCTCGATCGCGAACTCCTCGGCAATCACGGCCCGAGGACCGAAGGTGATCTCCAGGAGTTGGGCCAGTGCCTTCGCCGCCGGGTGGTCGACGTTAGCGCAGATCAGCCGATTCCGCCCCTGGGTACGGCTCCTGAGGAGGCCCGCCTCATCGAGGCGGATCACCTCGCGGTGCAGCGTGGAAAGCGGCACACCGAGGCGCGCGGCCATCTCTGTCACGCCGTACTCCTGCTCAGGATGCAGCAGCAGCCACATCAACAGCTCAGCCTGATGCTGCGAACGGAACACAGGCATCAAGGCCGGCCCATCGCTACGCATAACTGGAATATATCTCCCGGTTATTGGTAGCGTCAAGGCGCCTTTCTTCACCACGACTCACTCTTCGGACCCGACGAACTCGAAGTTCATCTTCACGGAACAGGCTGGACAGAGCGTCTTGTACCAGCCGCGCCCGCCTCGCCGCGCGAGCCGGCCTGGCTGCCCACAGCACTCGCAGGTCTCGTAGGACTTGGCCTCGGCCTCGCGGATCAGATCGTAGAACCGCTCTGAGGTCTCCTGGCTCTCCTTATTCCGGTCGTCCATCGTCATCCCTTCCCAAGCAGGTCGACCCGGTCCTGACCGTACGGACGGGGTCCGACATCGACGAACCGATTTAGTCGTCCTTGTGGGCGAACGCCTGGTCGAGGAGCTCGGCGGTCAGCGGGTTCACCTGCTCGTTGCGGCGGATGTAGTGCTCGACAGTCACCTTCGGGTCGGTGTGACCGAGCAGCTCGGAGGCAAGGTTGAGACTTGCCTGCTCGTTCACCACGGTGGCGACGGTCCGTCGGAACATGTGCGGCGTGACGCCCTCGATGCCAGCCTCGCCGAGGACCTTGCGGAGCTGCCGGCGCACGTTCGCGGTCGTCAGCGGCGTGCCCTCACGGCTACAGAACACCAAGGCATCGAGCGAGTGGTCCCGCATGATGGCCATCCGCCGACGCAAGGCCTCGGCGGTGAAGCTCGGCAGCGCGATGACCCGGTTCGCCCGGTCGGTCTTGGGATGCTCCTGGCGATAGGTCCCCTTGCCACGCTCGGAGATCACCGTGCCGCAGATCCTCAGCGTCGCCGGAGTCGTCGTCAGGTCCAAGTCGCGACGGCGGATGGCCAACACCTCGCCGATCCGGGCGGAGGTGCCAAGCATGACCTCGACGACCTGGCCGAGCTGTTCGTCGGGATGCGGGCCGGAGGTGCCCGTTGTGGACTCCCATGCCTTGATCACCGCGCGGATGGCGTTGACCTCCGCCGCGGTCAGCGCGGTGGGTGTGCGCTTCGGCTTGTGGAGGCGGGAGACGTTGTCGATCGGGTTGCGCGGGAGCACCTCGTGCCTGACCGCGAGCGCGAACGACTGACGCAGCACGGTCCGAGCGCGCTTGGCCGACGAGTACGACCTGTTGCCGAGCTGCTTGAGCAAGGCATCGCAGCGGGCGACCCCGATCTCGCGCAGGGTGAAGCCCTGGAACGCCGGCAGGACCAGCCTGCGCATGTCGCGCTCGTAGTTGAACCGGGTCGCCGGCGCGATCCGGCCTTCGAGGTCGAGGTCGGCCAGCCAGTAGTCGACGAGCGCCGGGAACGGGCTGTCCGGCGTCAGCGTCGTGTCGACGGGCTGGAAGGCGTTGCGCTGCGTGAGCTTCTTCTTCAGCGCCACCTCTGCCGCCGGCCGTGACGACGCGGTCGCCTGGACGAGACGCGTCCGGCCGTCCCAGTCCCGGAAACGCGTGCGCGCCTCGACCTTGGCCCTGCCGCGGGCGATGAACGCGATCTCGCCGTACCCGCCGATCGGGATCCGCGGCCTA
>NZ_JARGER010000047.1 GCF_029210375.1 Nocardioides sp. YIM 152315
GCGTATCCGACCACCCGCCCCCGACCACCCTGCGGTGGTTTCGAGACAGGCGCCAGGGCGCCTTCCTCAACCACCGCAAGGCTCGGGTGGTTTCGAGACAGGCGCCGGGGCGCCTCCCTCCACCACCGGTGACGCTGGCGCGCCTTCCTCAACGGCCCGGCGCCGGGCACGATGACGACGTGAACCGCTTCGTCGCCCTCCTGGCTGCCGTCGCCTGCATGCTCGTGCTGGCGCCGACCGCCGCCGCGGCCGCCGGTGCCGGCGCGAGCCGCTTCAAGCCCGAGCGCGTGCTCAACGAGCTGCACTGCGACGCCGGTCGCGCCGACCGCCGCATCGACCGGCACACCCGGTCGGCGATCGTCAGGTTCCAGTCCCGTGTGGGGATCAGACAGACCGGGGTGCTCGACGAGCGCACCCGCAGGCGTCTGCGCGAGGACGACGCGCCGCGCTGCGACCGCCGGCCGGTGCCGCGCGCCTCGGGACACGGACGCCGGATCGTGGTGTCGCAGGCGCAGAACTGGGTCTGGCTGGTCGACCGCCGCGGCCGCATCGTGGCCCAGGGCGGCATGGTCGACAACGCCGCCGTGCTGCACAAGGGCTCCTGGGGCACCGGCTCCTACTGCGGTCGGCCGGCGCGGGTACGGCTCAACCAGAGTGGCGCGGTGTGGATGGACGACTTCGTGCGGTTCGCGCCGTGCGGCATCGGGTTCCACCGGATCCCGCGCTACAAGTCGACCGGTCGGCAGATGCACCCCGACTGGTACCTCGGCACGAACCTCGACGTCTCCCACGGCTGCGTGCGCCTGTCCGCCGCGCTGGCCCGCCGGGTCTGGGGCTGGACCGCCGGCACCTACACCCGCGTCCGCGTGCTCTGACGCTCGGTCGCCCCCACGCCCCACAACGCGGCGACGTGCCGCGCGTCGGTGCCGCAGCAACCGCCCACGATGCCCAGCGAGGGCAGCAACGGTCGGAGCGCGTCGTACGACGAGGTCAGCAGGTCGAGGTCGCCCTCGTCCAGGGTCTCGGCTGCGTCGAGCTCGGCGTGGCTCTGGGTGGAGGCGTTCGGGTTGACCTGCACGATCCGCCTGCGCCAGGCCCCGTCGGTCAGGCCGGGTGCGATGTGTGTCGGATGGGCGCAGTTGACGATGAAGCCGTCGGGTGCGTCCTCCGCGTCGACCCGCTCGACGGCGTCGCGGAGCGTGGTGCCGTCGGGGAGCCTCCCGTCGGTCTCGACGGTGAAGCCGGCGAGGACGGGCACACCCGCCGACCGCGCCGCGCGCACGATGCCGATGCCCTCCTCCGGTGTGGTCAGCGTGTACGCCGCGACCAGGTCTGCGCCGGCGTGCGCGAGAGCCGCCACCTGGGGCCGGTGGTACTCGGCGGCGTCGTCGGGGTCGTCCCACTGCCCCGCGACGTACCCGTCGCCCCGCGGCCCGACCACACCGATCAGGCGGACGTCGTCGAGGTCGGCGTACTCCTCGCGCAGGCCGTGCAGGAAGTCAACGGCAGCGGTGTTCACCCGGGCGAGCGCGGCGGCGCCGTAGCCCACGCGCACCCCCCAGTCGGGGTTGGCGCGCCAGGTCGGCGACTCGAGGGTGAGCCCGGCTCCGGCGCGCCGGGCGATCGCCGCGTACCGGTCGTAGTAGCGCCGCAGCAGCTCGCGGCCGCCGGCGTCCTCGACGAGCGGGAACGAGGCGAACTCGGGCAGGTCGACGCCGCGATGGAAGATCAGGTCGGTCTCGAGGCCCCCGTCGCTGACGTAGCGGCCGGAGGAGAGCCAGGAGAGGTCGGGCTCGGTCATGGGATGCTCCCGGTGCTGAAACAGACTGGACAGTCTGTTTGTAACAGACCATCTGGTCTGGTATCCAGTGAATATGCCGAAGGACGGGTCCACGAACCGCGCACGCATCCTCGACGCCGCGGAGCAGCTCGTCATCGACCACGGGTACGCCGCCACGTCGGTCGACCGCGTGCTCGAGGCCGCCGGGACGTCGAAGGGCGCGTTCTTCCACCACTTCGACTCCAAGCTGGCGTTGGCCCGCGCGCTGACCGAGCGGTACGTCGCCGCCGACCTCGACCAGCTGAACGCCGGGCTCGACGCGACGGCCGACGTGGCCGATCCGGCCGAGCGCGTCATCGCATTCCTGCGCTACTACGAGGACCGCGGCGACGAGATCATGGGAGCACAGAGCAACTGCCTCTACGTCGCCGTGCTCACCGAGCGGCAACTGCTCGACGCCGGCACCGCCGACCTCGTGCGCGGTGCTGTCCAGGCCTGGCGCGCGGAGATCGCACGGCTCCTCTCCGCCGCCGCCGACGGGCGCGCCACCGACCTCGGAGACGTCGAGGACCTGGCCGACCACGTCTTCACGACGTTCGAGGGCGCGTTCCTGCTCTGTCGCGCGACCGGCTCGCCGCAGCACATGCGCGCCCAGCTGGGCGTGCTGCGCCGACTGGTGGGCGCCGCGCTCGGAGTCGACGACCGAGACGCCGCACGCAGCACCTGAAGGTAGATCCGCCCGCGACGTACTTCCCGGGCGAGTCGCTGCTCCTCAGCGGATGATCCCGCGCGGTGCGGGGCCCAGCCGGAGGAGATCGGTTCTCATGGACGTCAGCAGCGATTCCACGTCGGTCACCACCTTGAGCAGCCGTCGTCCGCGGCTGACGATCGTCGAGCAGCATGTCGCGTTCGCCGACGCCCTGGAGGGCAGCCTCTGGGGCAGCTTCCGGGTGCGGCAGGTCGTCGTGTCGAGCACCTCGACGGCCAGCGGCGTCGTCGCCGCCACCCGCGCCACCCGGCCCGACCTGACCCTCGTGACGACGCGGCTCGGCCCGTTCATCGAGGGCGAGGCCGTGATCGACGGACTCGCCCGGACGGGCGTCGCCGTGGTCGCGCTCTGCCCGAGCAGTGCCGACGCGGACCCCGTCCGCTGGGGTCGCTGCCTGCGTGCGGGGGCGATCGGCGTCCTCTCCCACACCTGCGCCCTCGCGACGCTCCACGAAGCGCTCGACCGGGCTCTCGCCGGCGAGCCGGTCCTCGGCAGGTCGGAGACCGACCGCGTGCTCTCGGCGGCACGCCGCGCCGACGCCGACCCGTGGTCCGCCCGCGCCCGGCTCGACTCGCTGACGCCGCGCGAGCGGGAGGTCGTCACCCACCTCATGGGAGGGCTGTGCACGGCCGAGATCGCCCGTCGCTCCGTCGTGTCCGAGGCGACCGTGCGCACCCAGATCAAGTCCGTGCTCAGCAAGCTCGGCGTCCGCAGCCAGCTGGCCGCCGTCGCCGTCGCGCACCGGGCAGGATGGTCCGCACCCGCCGACCACTGGATCTCCGTCGCCAGCTGAGCGCACCCCCTTCGACCGCCTCGGCGCGCCGCCGGCGGTCGCTGACTCGTCGCCGAGACGAGCCGCCCTTTGCCTGCCCTTAGTGTCGCGCTGGAGCGCGCTTAAGGCGCCCGTTGCGATGGTGGGTCTCCGAGGAAACAACAAGGGAGACCCGATGAAGAAGGCAGTCCTTCTGACCGTCGCAGCCGTCGTCGTCCTGATCGTCGCCGCCGGTGGCGCCTGGTGGGCGCTGGCCGGGGACGGAGAGAAAACCGAGCGCGGCACCTGCGGCACCGCGACGTGGGAGCTGAGCGCCGAGGACGAGGACGGCGGGGTCGAGGTGACCTTCGAGGTCCAGTCCGCTGCACCGGGCGAGACCTGGCAGGTCCTCATCGAGCAGGACGGCGCCGAGGTCTACTCCGGCTCCCGTCAGACCGACGAGGACGCCGAGCTCGACGTCGACGTGACCGTCTCGGACAAGGACGGCTCGTCCTTCACCGCCACCGCAGCTCCCGAGAACGGCGAGGCCTGCACCGCCTCGCTCGACCGCTGACCCACCACTTCCACAGAGGAGACTCCGATGACGAATCGCATGATCGCCCTGACCACTGCCGGCGCCCTGGTTGCGGGCTCCGCTGCCCTGCTTGCCGCGCCGGTCGCCCAGGCCGACGGCCCCGAACGGCATGCCCACGGCCGGGTGGCCGGTGCGACGTACGAGATCGCGGTGGAGAAGGAGCGCCGCTTCGAGGTCGACGCCGACATCGACGGCGTGCCGGCCGGTTCGACCTGGCGGTTGGTCGTCGTCCACGATGGTGAGCGGGTCGGCGCCCGCACCGCCGCGGCGGTGCGCGACGACGGGCGGTGGGAGGTCGACTTCCGGGAGGTCCGCAGCCGCAACACGGCCGGGCCCGACAGGTTCAAGGTGACTCTGACCCGCGTCGGTGGTCCGGGCAAGGTCACCCGGAAGCTCGCCTTCCCGCGCTGACGTCTACCGGGCGGCCGGGCCGAGGTCGACCACGACCCGCGCCCCGCCGGCCGGGGACGCACCCCACGACAGACCGCCCCCGGACTCGGTGGCGGTCTTGTCGACGATCGAGAGTCCGAGCCCGGTCGAGCCGGCGCCGGACTCTCCACGTCCCGCGACGTCGACGTCCTGCGGGAAGCCCGGCCCGCCGTCGTCGACCGTCACCCGCAGCCCCCCACCGTCCCGCGGCATGAGCGTGACGGTGACGTCGGCGTCCTCGGGCGTGTGGGTGAAGACGTTGTCGAGCAGCACGTCGACCAGCGCCTGCAGATCCTGCTCGGAGGCCGGGACGAACACCGGTCCCGCCTGCTCCACGCGGACGTCGAAGCCGCGGTCCTGGTCCTCGGCGAGCGGCGCCCAGAATCGCACGCGTTCGGCGACGACGGACACGGCGTCCACGAGCGGCACCACGCCCTCACGCTCGGACCGACGCGCCTCTCGCACGATGTGGTCGACGGTGGCCTGGAGCTCGTCGAGGTCCGCGCTCAGCCGCGTCCGATCGTCGGCGTCCGCCAACCCGTCGATGCGCAGCCGCAGCGCCGTCATCGGCGTACGCAGCCGGTGCGAGACGTCGGCGACCCCCGCCCTCTCGCGCTCGAGCAACGACTCGATCCGTCCCACGAGACGGTTCATCGCCGTCGTGAGCTCGCGGACCTCCGGCGGCCCGGACGGCGGGACGGGGTCTGGGCGGCGACGGTCCCCCAGCGCGCCGGCGTAGGACGCCAGCCGACGGATCGGCTGCACGAAGGAGCGCCCGAGGCGGTCCGACAGCGCCAGCGCGCCGGCGAGCAACACCACCCCGAGGAGGAGCAGCACCAGCCAGGCACGCACGATGTCGGACTCGAAGCCCGGAGCGCGCACCTCGACCCGGATCACCGGCGTGGACTCGGGGCCGGCGCTGCTCGGACCCAACGAGACCGGCACCAGGATCTCGGCACCGCCGTCGACGTCGCGCACCCGCGCCTGACCGGTCAGCCGCGCCTGCACGACGTCGCGGTCCTCGCCGGGCGACGGTCCGACGGCCTCGCCGTCGGGGTGGAGGTCGTCCGGCGGGTAGAGCACGGTCGTCTGCACGTCGTCGTCCTCGTTGATCGTCTCCAGGTACGTCGCGACCGCGCCCTCGTCCTGGCCGGACACCACCGTCTCGGTGGCCTGCACCTCGAGCGCCGCCCGCGACAGCCGGTCCTCCAGCGCGTAGCCACGCAGCAACACCGCCATCGGCACCAGCATCGCCAGCAGCACCATGCTCACCGCCGCGGCGACGGTGAGGATCAGGCTTCGGCGCATCGGCTACTCCGGGGCCGTCAGCCGTACGCCGACGCCGCGCACGGTGTGCAGGTAGCGCGGCTCGGCGGCCGACTCCCCCAGCTTGCGCCGCAGCCAGGACAGATGGACGTCGACGGTCTTGTCCGAGCCGCCCCACGGCTGGTTCCAGACCTCGGTGAGCAGCTCCCGCTTCGTGACGACCTCGCCGGGACGCTCCACGAGGTGGAGCAGCAGGTCGAACTCGCGCGGGCTCAGGTCGAGCGGGCGGCCGTCGAGCGTCGCGCGGCGGGCGGCCGGTGCGATCTCGAGGCCGCCGACGACCAGCGGTCCGCGCGGGGACGCCGCCGCGCCGGCGCGGCGCATCACCGCCCGGATGCGCGCATCGAGCTGGTCGGTCGTGAACGGCTTGACGACGTAGTCGTCCGCCCCGGCGTCGAGGCAGCGGACCAGGGACGGGTCGTCGTCGCGGGCGCTCGCCACGATGACGGGAACGTCGCTCACCGCTCGCAGCATCTGCAGCACCTGGGTGCCGTCGACGTCGGGCAGGCCGAGGTCGAGGATCACCAGGTCCGGGCGGTTGTCCACCGCCATCGCGAGGCCACCCATCCCGGTGGCCGCCGACGACACCGCGTGGCCGCGCTCGTCGAGCGACCGCATCAGCAACGGCCTGATGCGCGGGTCGTCCTCGATGATCAGCACCTGGGCCACGGTCAGCAACCTAGACGACTCCGCGTGGGCGGCCGGTCGTCCTTAGCGTGGTCTTAACCGTTTCCTAGCGCCTGCCGGTGACGAGGCCGGACAGACTGGTCCCGTGACCGGACGGCGCATGCTCGGCTACGTGCTCGCGTGGCTGGTCGCGGCCGCCGTCTCCGTCACGGTCGGGGTGTTCGCCGTGAGCTCCGTCGGCGCCAGCGTTCGCGACCGCGGCCCGCTCGGCAACGACGTACCCGTCCCCGAGCAGGCCGAGGGTCCCCGCAGCCCCGACCCCGACGCCGCGGTGGTCGGGCGGACGATCGAGGACGAGTTCGGCACCTTCGAGGTGGAGTGCCGCGGCGCCGTCGCCTACGGACTCGCGGCGACGCCGAGCGCAGGCTGGCGCGTCGTGAGCTACGAGCAGGGTCCCGACGACGACGTCGACGCCGTCTTCGCCAGTGGCGACCGGTCGATCGAGATCGAGGTCTACTGCAACCAGGGTCGGCCCGTGATCGGGGACCGTGAGGAGAAGACGCTTCCCGACGACGACTGACGACCGGCTACTGCCCGCCGAGGCCGGCGTCCCGCGCCCGGATGATCGCCTCGGCGCGGTCGGTCGCCTGCAGCTTGGTGAGGATGTTGGAGACGTTGTTGCGGACCGTCTTGGGGGCCAGGTAGAGCGCCGAGGCGATCTGGGCGTTGTTCCTGCCGGCCGCGATCAGGTCGAGGATCTCGAGCTCGCGCTCGGTGAGCTGCGGGAACGCCGAGCGATCCGGCGTCGCCGTACCCGAGAGCAGGTCGGCGATCCGCAACGCCAGCGAGGCGCCGAAGACGAGTCCGCCCGCCTGCACGGTGGAGATGGCGCGGGCGACCTCGTCCTGGCTGGCCCCCTTGACCAGGTAGCCGCGGGCGCCGGCCCGCATCGCGGCGAGGACCGTGCCGTCCTCCTCGCCCATCGTGAAGACCAGCACCCGCACGCCGGGCTGCGTCTCGGTCAGCCGACGGGTCGCGTCGATCCCGTTCATGACCGGCATCTGCAGGTCCATCACGACCACGTCGGGCCGGTGCTCGGACGCGAGCGCCACGGCCTCGGCGCCGTCACCGGCCGTCGCGACGACGGTGACGTCGGGCTGGGTGCCGAGCAACGACGCCAGCCCGTCGCGGAAGACCGGGTGGTCGTCGGCGATCAGCACTCGCACGGGTTCGGACATCTAGTTCTCCTCCGCATGCGTCGGGGTCGTCGGCAGCCAGGCCCGGACGAGCGTGCCACCCTCGGTCGGACAGGTGATCTCGGTGCGTCCGCCCAGCTCCTCGGCGCGCTCGCGGATCGACCGTAGCCCCACGCCCGCCAGCACGCCGGGATCGATGCCCGCACCGTCGTCGGCGACCTCGACCAGCAGGGCGTGGTCGCCACCCACCAGACGGACCGTCGCGTGCCGGGCGCCGGCGTGACGGGCGGTGTTGGTGAGCGCCTCCGAGGCGATCCGGTACGCCGCGACCTCGACCGCCGCCGAGAGCGAGGGCACGTCCTCTGCGTCGACCGTGACCGCGAGCGACGAAGAGCTCATCCGCTCGGCCTGCTGGTCGAGCGCCGCGAGCAGCCCGAGGTCGTCGAGCGCCGGTGGGCGCAGCCCGTGCACGAGCCGACGGACGTCGGCGAGCGCGTCGGTGATGTCCTGACGCGACTGGGTGACCAGCCGGCGGGTGGTCTCCGGGTCGCGCTCCAACGCGTTGCCGGCCGCGTCGAGCCGCATCGCGACCCCGCCGAGGACCGGCCCCAGCCCGTCGTGCAGGTCGCGGCGGATCCGGCGCCGGTCCTCCTCCCGGGCCAGCACGAGCTGCTCGCGGGACTGCTGGAGGTCGTCGGCGAGCCGGGCGCTGCGCACCGCCATCGCCGCCTGTCTCACGATGTCGAAGAGCAGCGCCTGGTCGCGCCGCGACAGCATCGACCGCACGCCGCGGGCCGGCAGCTCGAGACGGCCGACCTGCTCCTCGCCGTACCGGATGGGCACCTCGCGTACGTCGCGCGGGCGGTCGCCGTACGTCGCCGTGATCGTGCCGCCGCCGTGGCCGAAGACCTCGACCCGCACGTAGTCGAGCTTGAACGCCGCGGCGACGGCCTGCGCCAATGCCGGCAGCTGGGTGCGCACGTCACCGGACTCCTCCAGCTGCGCCGCGAGCTCGGTGACCACGGAGTAGCGGTCGCCACGCCGCCCGACGAGCACGCGGCGCACGAGCGCGGTGACCCGGCTGCGCATCGGCGCATAGATCGTCACCGCGACCAGGAGGAGGAGCAGCGTGGCGTCCCGCTCGTCGAGCCGCTCGCCGAGCAGGCGGTCGAGCAGGGCGACCAGGAGCAGGTCGAGCGCGATCACGGTCCCGGCGACGGTCGCCCACACGACGGTCCCGCCCATCAGCGCGTCGACGTCGCGGACCTCGGGGTCGAGGATCCCGATCGCGATCGAGGCGCCGGTGACGCCGAGCGCCACGGTGAGCGCGATCGTCGGGATCCAGCCGTTGTGCAGCCACAGCGCGATCCCGCTCATGACCACGCACACGACCGCAGCCCAGACCAGCCACCGCAGCTGCATGCGCTCGCGCCCGCCGGCCCGCCGCTGCCGCGCGAAGACCACCACGACCGCGAGGGGCAGCGAGAGGAGCGTGAGCAGCCGACCGACCGTCAGCAGCACGACGAAGACGTCGCGGGAGAGCGGGATCTCGGGCATCCCGGTGTCCATCGGCAGCTCGTAGCCGTCGGCAGTCAGCGCGGAGACGGGCGCGAAGAGCAGCAGCAGCGGCATCGCGCAGGCCATCGCGACGACCGCGACGCTGACCACCCGCCACCGTCCGGACATCAGGCGGCCGGTCGGGTAGAGCACCAGCACCAGCGGCAGGCCGACCAGCAGGAACGCGCCGAGCTGGGCGAACACCCACACCGCGAACCCGGTGAGCGGGAGGCTCTGCCCGTCCTGGGCGGTGTGCGCCATGCCGAACGCCGCCCAGGACTCGCAGAGCGCGTCGAACGACCAGAGCAGGCCGGTCGCCGTGATCACCCAGGCGACCGGGTGGCGGGGGTGTCGCCAGAGGACCGGGAGCTGCGTGGCGACCGCGATCGCTCCGACGGACACCGAGATCGTGCCCCAGCCCATCATCGCCCGCTCACGGTCCGCCGCGTCGTTGACGACGTCGAGCCAGACGCAGGCGACGATCGTCAGCAGCGTCACGGCCGCGAGCACGACGACGAGCGTGCGCCCGGGAGGCCGGTGGGCCTCCCCCAGGACTGCGTTCACGCGAGAAGTATCGGCGCAGCTGCGTCCCGCCGTCCCGGGATCAGGGTCCCGCCCGGACGGGACACCGACGAGGGACCGCACGAGGGACGCCGCTCCCTGCCGCCCGGGGCGCTCGCCCCGGGAGTGTTCGGGTCATCGGCGGCAACGGTGCCGCCCCTCACCCAGGAGAAGCCATGACCATCGAGCAGACCCCGGCTCCGGCCCGGTCCGACGTCCGGCGCACGCCGGCCGACTCCCGCCGTCCCACCCGTCCCTTCCGCAAGCGCGGCATGCTGCTCACGGCCGGGGCGCTCGCCTGGGCCGGTGCGATGGTCACCATGGGCTCCGACCCCCACGGCGCCACCGAGGAGGCCGTCTACTCGACGCTGTCCGGCCTCTTCCAGGTCGGCCTGCTCGGACTGCTGACCGTGCTCTGGCAGAGCCAGGCCCTCGGCGAGGGGAAGGTCGCGCGGTTCTTCCTCCGCCTCGAGGGCTTCGTCCTGCTGCTCGCGATGGCCTCGACCTTCGTCGACGGCATCAGCGTCTCCGACCTCGACCAGGCCGGCTGGATGATGCTCGACCTCTGCTGGCCGCTGTCGATGCTGGGCATGTTCCTGATCGGCGTCCGGATCGCGATCGCGGGCCGCTGGCGCGGCGCCTCGCGCTGGTGGCCGCTGGTCGCCGAGAGCTGGGCGATCGTGTCGGTGCCCGCGTACGGCGCCTTCGGCAGCACCGTCGCCGGCTTCGTCGGCGCCGCCCACCTGTGCGTGGGGTACGCCGTCCTCGGTCAGATCGTGGCCCGCAAGGAGCGCTGACCCAGCCCCGAAGCAACGCCGACCCGCCCGAAAGTTTCGGGCGGGTCGGCGTCGTCACCGGTCAGGGCACGTCCGACCTCTCGGCCAGCCGCTGGCCGAGGCGCGAGTGGCGGCGGCCGTAGGCGAAGTAGACGACGAGGCCGATCACCATCCAGATCAGGAACCGCTCCCAGGTCTCCCCGGTCAGGTTGAGCATCAGGTAGAAGCACATCAGCACCGACAGCGTCGCCACGACCGGCACCGCGGGGGTGCGGAACGCGCGCGGCAGGTCCGGTCGCGTACGTCGGAGCACGACCACGGCGATGCTGACCAGGATGAACGCGAAGAGCGTGCCGATGTTGACCAGGTTGGCCAGCGTGGTGAGGTCGACGAACCCGGCGATGGCCGCCACCACGACGCCGGTGATGGCGGTGATGCGGTACGGCGTGCCGTAGGTCGGGTGCACCTTCGAGATCCAGCGGGGCAGCAGGCCGTCGCGGCCCATCGCGAAGCCGACCCGGCACTGGCCGAGCATCAGGATCATCGCGACGACGACCAGGCCGATGCAGGCGCCGACGGAGATCAGGTCGCCCATCCATTCGACCCCCGCGGCGTTGAACGCCGTCGCCAGCGGCGCCGCGTCCTCCGGGTCGATCTCGTCGAACGGCTGGATGCCGGTCACGACCAGGCTGACCGCGGCGTACAGGACGGTGACGATGAGCAGGGAGCCGAGGATGCCGATCGGCACGTCGCGTTGCGGGTTCTTCGCCTCCTCCGCGGTGGTCGCCACGATGTCGAAGCCGATGAAGGCGAAGAACACGACCGCGGCGCCGGCGACCACGCCGGCGAACCCGAAGACGGCCGGCTCGATGCCGAAGAGCGTGGTGATCAGCGGCAGCTGCCGGAAGCCGCCCTCGCCCTCTGCCACCGGCTGGGACTCGGGGATGAACGGCACCCAGTTGGAGGGGTCGACAAAGGTGACTCCCACGACGATCACCGTCGCGACGACGGCGAGCTTGATCGCGACGACCACCTGGTTGACGCGGCTCGAGAACTTCGTCCCCCGGATCAGCATCGCCATCACGACCAGCGCGATCACGACCGCCGGCAGGTCGACGACGCCGTCGGACGCGGAGGCGAGCGACGTCGGGACCTCGAACGGCGTGCCGTCGAGGAGCTCCTGGAGGTAGCCCGAGAAGCTCACCGAGAGGGCGGCGGCGCCGATCGTGAACTCCAGGACCAGGTCCCAGCCGATGATCCAGGCGATCAGCTCGCCGAGCGTCGCGTAGCTGAAGGTGTACGCCGACCCGGCGACCGGCACGGTCGAGGCGAACTCGGCGTAGCAGAGGGCGGCCAGCCCACAGGCGATCGCCGCGATCAGGAAGCTCAGGGCGAGGGCGGGCCCGGAGTTGGAGGCCGCCACGGTGCCGGTGAGCACGAAGATGCCCGCGCCGATGATCACGCCGACGCCGAAGACGACGAGGTCGGCGGCGCCGAGCTCCTTGCGGAGCTTGTGATCGGGGTCGTCGGTGTCGGCGATCGACTGCTCGATCGACTTCGTCCGGAACAGGCTCATGCGGGGTCCCCGCGGAATCGTGGGCTGGAGGAGCGCAGCGGGGGAAGCTCGCGATTTCGTGGGGTGCTCATGTCCCCACACTGTCCTCCCCGCGTGAGGACGAAACCAGTCCCGCGCCGGTCAGCGGTACGTCGCGAGGATCCTCGTCTCCGCCTGCGCGACCAGCTCCGGCGTGCTGGTCCCCCAGTCGTCCCGCAGCACCTGGTCGGGGTCGGCTCCGGGCGCTCCCAGCGCGGCGAGCAGCTGCCAGGGCGCGTCCTCGCCGTAGGAGTCGGCGACGTACTCGACCACCCACCACGCCAGCCCGTAGTGGGCCTGGGAGTCGGCGTCGTTGAACGACTCGTCCTGCGGCAGGTCGGCGACGCCCTCCTCGGCGGCGGTCACGGCGGCGTCGGGGATGCGGCGCTCCGCGGGCGGCAGCGGCTGCACCGACACCCACTCGGCGAGCCCCTCGGAGAGCCAGATCGGCGCGAGGTCGTCGGCGGTGCCGACCGCCACGTGGGTGAGCTCGTGGCGCACGAGCCGGTCCCGCTCGGTGCCGGACGCGGCGAGGACGCGCGGGTTGAGGACGAAGCGGGTGCCCCCGCCGACCGGGAACGACACCGCGTCGAGATCCTCGGGGTCGCCGCCGGGCACGTCCTCGAGGCCGGCGATGAACGTCGGGTCGGACAGCGCGTAGACCACCACCGACCGGGACCAGTCGTAGGGCACCAGCGCCGAGACGTCCGAGATGCCGGACTCGACCGAGGTGAGCAGCGGGCCGGCCCTCCCGACCGAGCCGTCGTCGAAGATGCCGAGGACCCCGAACCCGGCGCGCACGTCGATCGGGCCGAGGTCCCACGGCTGCGGCTGCACCTGGTGGGTCCGCTCCCACTCCCGGTCGGTCACCGAGACCAGTCGCATCCGGCCCGAGCCGTTGCCGGCGGGCCGGAAGCGGAACCGATCGGGTGAGACGACCGGCGCCTCGTCGTACCCGTCGAGCTGCAGCACCTCGTCGACGGTCACCCAGTAGCCGTCACCGTCGCGCACCAGGCTCGCGGGGTCGAATCGGTAGCGGAGGCGCTCGATCGGCAGCTGGGTGAGGTTGGCGTACCACGTGCGCTGCTCCGCCCGGAACGCCTGCCCGCCGCCGAGCGTGCGCTCGAAGTGGTCGGCGTCGGCGCGGCGCACGGCCGTGGCCCGTGCCTGCAGCGCGCGCTCGAGCGCCACGACGACGTCGCCCTCGGGCGTCGCGGCCGCGCGCCGGCCGGAGTCGTCGGAGCAGCCGACCAGCAGGACGAGCGCGGCGCTCGTCAGCCCGACGGCGAGGCGACTACGTCGTGTGCTCGACATCGAGGGGAGAACGACCGTCGGAGAACGACGTCATGTCTTCCACGATGCCCATCTCCTCCACGATGGCCAGGGCGATCGCCTGCGGCGTGAGGCCGATCCGCTCCAGGATGGCGTCGCGCTTGGCGTGGCCGAGGAACTCCTGGGGGATGCCGTGGAGCCGGAACGGCGTGTGCACACCGGCCGCGTTCAGGGTCTGCAGCAGCACGGCGCCGCAGCCGCCGGTCTCACCGTTGTCCTCGATGCTGACCACGAGCCGGTGCTCGCGGGCCAGCTCGACGAGGGCCGGGTCCACCGGCTTGACCCAGCGCGGGTCGACGACCGTGACGCCGATGCCCTGGGCGACGAGGCGCTCGGCGACCCCGACTCCGACCGTCGCCATCGACCCGACCGCGACGACGAGCACGTCCTTGGTGCCGTTGCGCACCAGCACGTCGCAGCCGCCGGCCCTGCCGACCGCGTCGATGTCCGCGGGCGGCGGGCCCTTCGGGAAGCGCACCACGGTCGGGGCGTCGTCGACCGCAACGGCCTCGTTGACGAGCTCGTCGAGACGGGTCGCGTCCCGGGGGGCCGCGAGCCGGAGACCGGGCACGACCTGCAGGATCGACATGTCCCACATGCCGTTGTGGCTCGCACCGTCGTCGCCGGTGACGCCCGAGCGGTCGAGCACGAAGGTCACCCCGCACCTGTGCAGCGCGACGTCCATGAGCACCTGGTCGAAGGCGCGGTTGAGGAACGTGCCGTAGACGGCGAAGACCGGGTGCAGCCCGCCGAGCGCGAGACCCGCGGCGGAGGTGGCCGCGTGCTGCTCTGCGATGCCGACGTCGAAGGTGCGGTCGGGGAACCGGGCCTGGAACTTGTCGAGCCCGACCGGGTGCATCATCGCCGCGGTGATCGCGACGACGTCAGGGCGCCGGTGACCGATCTCGACGATCGTGTCGGCGAAGTGGTCGGTCCAGATCCGACCCTTGGGCTTCTCCGCCCCGGTCTGCACGTCGAAGGGTCCGGGCGCGTGGAACTGGTCGGCCTCGTGGCGCTCGGCCGGGTCGTAGCCGTAGCCCTTGCGGGTGATCGCGTGCACGATCACCGGCCCGTCGAACCGCTTGGCCTGCGCCAGCACGTGCTCCATCGCGTCGCGGTCGTGGCCGTCGACGGGGCCGACGTACTTGAGGCCGAGGTCCTCGAAGAGGCCCTGCGGCGCGAGCGCGTCCTTGAGGCCCTTCTTCATCGCGTGGAGGGCGTCGTACGCCGCGGGGCCGACGCCCGGGACGGCGTTGAGGCGGCGCTTGACCAGGTCGAGCACGTTCTCGTAGCGCGGGTTGGTGCGCAGCGCGGTGAGGGCGTTGGCGAGGCCGCCGATCGTCGGCGTGTAGGAGCGGCCGTTGTCGTTGACGACGATCACCAGCCGGCTGCGCCGCGCGATCGCGATGTTGTTGAGCGCCTCCCAGGCCATCCCGCCCGTGAGTGCCCCGTCGCCGATCACCGCGACGACGTGGCGGTCCTCACCGCGCACCGTGTAGGCCTTCGCGAGGCCGTCGGCGTAGCTGAGAGCCGTGGAGGCGTGGGAGTTCTCGACGATGTCGTGGTCGGACTCTGCCTGGCTCGGGTAGCCGCTGACACCACCCTCACGGCGCAGGGTGTCGAAGCTCGCGGCCCGTCCGGTGACGAGCTTGTGCACGTAGGACTGGTGGCCGGTGTCGAAGACGATCCGGTCGCTCGGCGAGTCGAAGACCCGATGGATCGCCAGGGTCAGCTCGACCACGCCCAGGTTGGGGCCGAGATGGCCGGTGTTGGTCGCGACGGTGCGGATCAGCACGTCACGGATCTCGGTCGCCAGTGCGTCCAGCTGCGCGTCGTCGAGGCGGCGCAGGTCGTCCGGAGACGCGATCGACTGGAGGATGCCCATAGCGCTCGAGTCTACGGTCCCGCGGGTCGACGACCGCGATCGCGGGCCGGGGCCCCTCCTGCGCGGCGGGCCGATCACACCAGCGACCGCACCACCAGCACGACGGCCGAGGCCGCGGAGACGAGCAGGACGGCCGGTCGGACCCGCTCGGCCGGCACCCTCCGCCGGAGGGGGACGCCGGCCAGCACCCCGAGGCCGAGCGCCGGCAGCAGCAGCGTGGCGACCGCCACCTGGTGGAGCTCGAGGTCGCCCGACATGGTGAGCCCGGCGAGGCTGAGCGCGGCGCCGACCACGAAGTAGACGGCCATCGTGGTGCGGATCTGCGTCGGCGGCCGGTGCTGGTAGAGCAGGGCGAACGGCGGCCCGCCGATCGACGTCGCGGTGCCGGTCACGCCGCTGACGAACCCGGCGGTGCCCAGCGTCGACCGGGTGATCGGCACCGTGACGGCGTGCCACGTCAGGGCGGCGGCGAGCAGCACGATCGTGCCGATGAAGGCGCCGAGCTGGTCGGCGCTGAAGGTCGCGACCACCCAGACTCCGACCGCGGAGCCGACCACCCGCGCCGGGAGCGACCAGCCGAGCCCGCGCCAGTCGATGTCGTCGTGGTCGTGCACCAGCGTCACGCAGGGCAGCACGAACGCCAGCGCGAGCATCACGCCGGGCATCAGGTCGGGCTCGACCAGCGTGATCACGGGCGCCGCGACCAGCCCGACGCCCAGTCCGACCACCGACTGCACCGTCGATCCGATCAGCACGGCGGCGAAGACGAGCGCGAACACGCCCGGGTCGAGCCCACCCATCAGCGGCCCATCAGCCGCGCAGCGCCCGGTAGTCGGCCGAGCCCAGGAACTCCGGGAGCACCGCCTCCGCGAGGTCGGCGAGGTCGAGCCCGCCGATCCGGGCCGGGTCGACGAAGACGATCTGGCGGCCCTCACCCACCACGATGTCGGCGTCGTCGAGGTACGTGCCGGCGCACCAGATGCGGAACGTCGCGTCGTCGAGGTCCGGGCGGCTGCGGGTGACCTCCCGCCAGAACCGCAGGGCGCCGGGCGGCAGGACGACGCCGGTCTCCTCCTCGAGCTCGCGGTACGCCGCGGGCTCGTAGTCCTCGCCGTCCTCGACGTGCCCGCCGACCAGTCCCCACTTCTCCGGGTCGACCGCGGCGTGCTCGTCGCGCTCCTGCAGCAGCACCCGGCCGCGTCGGTCGACGAGCAGGACGCACGCCAACCGGACCATGCCCGCACGCTATCGGGGCGCGCCCCCGCGACGACGCATACCCCGTCCCGGGCACATCGCCGGCTTGTCCTGCCCACGTCCCCGGAGCCGGCCCTATCCTTCGCCCATGCGGATCGGCGTCCTCGGCACGACCGTTGCCACCGGGTCGGCCGGTCCGGTCAACCTGGGCGGGCCCAAGCAGCGTGCGCTGCTCGCGGCCCTGGCGCTGCACCGTGGCCGCGCGGTCGCCGCCGACACGCTCGCCGACCTCGTGTGGGACGGCGCGCCGCCGCCGGGCGTCTCCGGCACGCTCCAGGGGTACGTCGCCGGGCTCCGCCGGGCCCTGGAGCCCGACCGCACCACGCGCGGCTCGGCGACCCTGCTGGTCACCGAGCAGCCCGGCTACGCCCTCCGGCTGCCCGACGACGGCCTCGACGCGGTGGCGTTCGAGGCCGTGGTGGCGTCGGCGCACACCGGCGTGGCCCCGCTCGCCGACGCCCTGTGCCGCGGTCGGCCGCTGCCGCCGGGCTCACCCGACGCCGGCGGCCTGATCACGCTCCACGACGGCCTCGAGGAGGCGCTCGGGATGTGGCGCGGGGTGCCGTTCGCCGAGCTCGGCGACGTGCCGGCCGCGGTCGCCGAGCGCGCCCGCCTCGAGGAGCTGCGCGTGCTGGCGAGCGAGGACCGCGCCGCGCTCGGCATCCTGCTCGGCCTGCACGCCACCGCCGCCGCCGAGCTGGACGCCCTCACGCGCGCGCACCCGCTGCGCGAGCGGGCCTGGGCGCTGCGGGCGCTCGCGCTCGCCGGCTCCGGGCGTCAGGCCGATGCGCTCGCCGTGCTGCGCGAGGTGCGCGACGTGCTCGACGAGGAGCTGGGGCTCGAGCCCGGTCCCGAGCTGCGCGCGGTGCAGGGCGCCGTGCTGCGCCAGGAGCAGATCGCGACGGCCGAGCCGGCCGCCGCCGTGGGCCCGGCGCCGCCGGCCGAGGCGTCCGGCGGCGTCGAGACCCACGCGCCGTTGCCGTTCCCCAGCCTGTGGCCGTGGTCGTTGGCCGGCCGCGACGAGGAGCTCGCGGCGCTGAGCGACCTGGTCGACCGGGTCGTCACCGGCGCCGGCGCGTCCCCTGCCTTCGTCGCCCTCACCGGCGAGCCCGGCATCGGCAAGAGCCGGTTGGCGATCGAGCTCGCGACGTACGCCGCGGAGCAGGGCGTCACGATCGCGTGGGGCCGCTGCTCGCAGGACGACGGCGCCCCTGCCCTGTGGCCGTGGGCGACCGTGCTGGAGCGGCTCGGCGCGGAGCTGCCCTCGGCGGCGGACGGCGACGACCAGGCCGCGGCGTTCCGGGCCTGGGAGACCGTGGTGCAGACCGTGCTCGACGCCGCCGGGCGCGGACCGCTGCTGCTCGTGCTCGACGACCTGCACTGGGCCGACACCTCGAGCCTGCGGGTGCTCCGCCTGCTCACGGAGGCGGTCGCGCAGGAGAGTCCCGCCCGGCTGCTGGTGGTGTCGACGTGGCGCGAGCACCCCGTGCCGACCGGCCCGCTCGCCGAGGTGACCGAGGCCCTCGCCCGCAAGCACGCGCTGCGGCTGCAGTTGCGCGGCATCTCGGCCGAGGCCGCCGCACACGTCTTCTCGCAGGTCGCGGAGACCGACCCCACCGACGCCGACGCCGACACGCTGCGGCGGCGTACCGAGGGCAACCCGTTCTTCGTCGTCGAGTACGCCCGCCTGGCCAAGGACGGCGACCTCGCCGCGCTGGTCGCCGAAGGCCGACCGCCGGCCGCCGTGCACGAGGTGCTCTCGCGCCGGCTGGCGCACCTCGAGGAGACCACGCAGGACCTGCTCCAGACCGCGAGCGTGCTCGGCCGGATCTTCGACCTGCGCACGCTCGCGCAGGTCGCCGGCCTGGACGACGACGACGCCCTGGACCGCCTCGACCCGGCGATCGAGGCGGGCCTGGTCGCCGAGGACGGCGTGGACCGGTTCCGCTTCAGCCACGCGCTGATTCGCGACACCGTGCTCAGCGGGCTGCCGCAGTCGCGCCGGGCGCGGGTGCACGCACGCGCGGCGGAGGCCGTCGGCGGCCGGACCGGACGCGAGACCGAGGTGGCCAGGCACTGGCTGGCCGCGGGGCCGCGGCACCTGTCGAAGGCCTGGCCGGCGGCGCAGGTGGCGGCCCGGTCGGCCACGACCGTCTTCGCGTACGTCGAGGCGCTCGAGATGCTCGAGTACGCGCTGAGCGCCCAGGACGAGGACCCGGCCTCGACGCCGGCGGACCGGTTCGAGGTGCTCACCGACCTCGCCGACGTGCTCAGGCGCGCCGGGCGCTGGATGGAGCTGCGCGAGGTCGCCCACGAGGCGATCGAGGTCGCCGACGAGGCCGGGGACCTCGACCTGCTGATCCGCGCCGCCGCGATGACGAGTACCGGCGCGCTCTGGACGCCCGGTGGCGGCGAGGTCGACGAGGTCGTCGTCAGGTCGCTGCGCCACGCGCTCGACCGGCTGCCCGAGGGCGACGATCCGCGGCGCTGCCGGGTGATGCTCTCGCTGGCCGGGGAGATCTACTACGGCACGACCCCCCAGGAGCGCGAGGCCCTCGCCGAGGAGGCCGTCGCCATGGCGCGCCGCCTCGACGACCCGGTGCTCGTGCTCAACGCCCTGGTCAAGTCCACGATCGGGATCTGGCGCGGCGCCAACGCGGCGCTCCGCCTCGACATGACGACCGAGGCGGTCCGGCTCGCCCGCGAGCTCGGCGACACGGTCGGCCTCGTCTCCGCCCTCGCGCTGCGGGCCGAGGCGGCCGGCGAGCTCGGGGACGTCGCAGCCCTGGACGAGTGCCTCATGGAGGGGCGCCCCGAGGCGGACCGGATCCGGCACGTCTACGCCCAGCTCTTCCTCGACTCGCTCGAGGTCTCCTGGTCGGCGATGCGCGGGCAGTTCGACCAGGTCGCGAAGCGGATCGGCGAGATGGCCGACATCGGTCAGGTCGTCACCATCCCCGGCACGGCCGAGTCGATCGCGGGTGCGCTGATGATGCAGGCGCTGTGGCAGGGCGGGGAGGCCGACGTGCTCGCCGTGCTGGAGACGATGCCCGTGGACGGGTTCGTCCCGACCGCTCCCCCGATGCTGACCATGCTGTGCCGCACCGGGCGTCTCGACGACGCGCGCGCCTACCTCACCACCCAGCGCGAGTACGTCGACCGGGCGATCGACGCCGACACGTGGTACTCCCCCATGGCGTGGAGCATGGCCGCCGAGTCCGCCTGCTACCTGGACGACCGCGAGCTCGCGGCCACGGCGTACGCCCTGCTCGCACCGCTCGCCGGCCAGACCGCCAGCGCCGGCTCCGGCAGCACGATCGGGCCCGTCGACATCTTCCTGGCGATGGCCGCGCACACCACCGGCCAGGACGACCTCGCCGCCCGGCACGCCGAGCGCGCCGTCGAGCTGTGCGAGGCCTGGCAGATCCCGCTCGCGCGGGACTGGTGCGTGCGCGAGCGGGAGCGGCTCGGGATCTGAGCGGACGCCGACCCTCCCAGCGCGTGCCGGGGCGGCTCTGGCTCAGGCTCAGGCTCAGGCGTAGCGGAACGTCCGCGCGTGCCTGCGGGCGAACCGGCCGCGGGTGAGCAGCCAGACCAGCCGGAAGCCACGGCCGCCGGGCTGGGCGAAGACCCGGTCGAGCGCCTCGCGCGGGACGCCGTACGCCGCCCAGGGCACGATCCGCACGACCTGGGAGAGGCGCACATCCGTGCCGGCGTGCTCCTCCTCGATGCGGGCCCAGTCCTCGGCGGTGAGGAGGCGCTGGACGATCGCGATCGCCTCCGTCTCCTCGTGGGCGAGGTGCCGGCGCAAGGACTCCCGGGCGGCGGAGACCCGGACGGCGAGGGCGGCGCGGGCGTCCTCGTCACCGCGCTGGCCGGATCCCTGGGCGAGCCGCCGGAAGCCGGTGGCGCAGCCGTCGAGCAGCGGGTCGATCTCGCCGTGCTCGGCCTCCATGGCGTCGAGGACGGCGACGTCGGCGGCGGTGCCCAGCCGGGTGAGCGCCGGCCAGATGCCGGCGTCCTCCACGGTGTGGTGCTCGTGCAGCACCTCCGCGAAGAGCTCCCAGCGGTCGGCCAGCAGGGCCCAGGTCGACCGATCGGCCCCGGGCGTCGCGCGTACGGCGGCGGCGAACAGGTCCAGGTCGCGCCGGAACGCATGGTGCATCACGTACATCATGCGCATGTCGATCGGTCCCTCTGCGGCCGCCACCTGGCCCGGCAGCCGGAGCTGCCGGGGCCAGGTGCTGTTCGTGGTGGACATCTCAGGCACCCACCCTCTGACCGTCGGAGGCCGACTCGGCCTCGTCCAGCTCGGCCCAGATCTCCTCGTCGTCGTGCTTCTCGGCGGCGATGGTCGGGAGCAGGCGGTCGAGCCAGGCCGGCAGCCACCAGTTCCACGTGCCGAGCAGGGTCATCGTGGCGGGGACGAGCACCATCCGGACGACGGTGGCGTCGAGGACGATCGCGACCGCCATGCCGAGGCCGAGCTGCTTGACCACCGTGTCCGCCTCGGTCGAGAACCCGAGGAAGACGACGACCATGATCGCCGCGGCCGAGGAGATCACCCGGCCGGTGGCGGCCAGTCCGCGCTCGACGCTCGCGGTGGCGTCACCCGTCCGCAGCCAGAACTCCCGGATCCGCGACAGCAGGAAGACCTCGTAGTCCATCGAGAGTCCGAAGAGGATCGCGAAGTTGAGGATCGGGATCCAGCTCGACACGGCGACGGCGTGGTCGATCCCGAGCACACTCCCGCCCCAGCCCCACTGGAAGACCGCGGTGAGGACGCCGTACGACGCCGTGATCGACAGCAGGTTCATCACGGCCGCCTTCACGGGCACCACGACCGAGCGGAACATCATCGCCAGCAGGAGCACCGACACCGAGACCACGAACCCGACGACCAGCCACAGCCGCTCGGAGAGCATCCCGGAGATGTCGGCGAAGAGCGGTGTCGTGCCGGTAACCTCGACGCCGTCCGGCAGGTCGGCGCGCAGGGCGGCGACCAGCTCGGAGGTGCGCTCGTCGGCCGGGCCGTACGCCGGCTCGGCGTCGAACACGGCGATCACGCCGTCGGGGGTCGTGACGGGGTCGGTGACGCCGGCGATGCCGGCGTGGGCCTCCACCCGGTCGGCCACGTCCTGCGCGTCGGCGTCGGCCGTGTCGACGACGATGGTGAAGGGGCCGTTGGCGCCCGGGCCGAACTCGTCGTCGACGAGGTCGTAGGCCTGTCGCTGCGAGGTCTCGGAGCTGGCGCTGCTGCCGTCCTGCGGCCAGGTCCGCATCCCGAGCACCGGGGCGGCCAGGAACAGCAGGAAGACCAGCGCGGCGAGCCCGAACGCGACCGGCCGCCGCACGACGCGAGCGGCCCACCGAGCGGTGAGCGGGGCCCGCTTCGCGCGGGAGACCCGGCCCGAGCGGGCCTTGCGCGGCATCAGCCGGCGGCCGGCCAGGCCGCACAGCGCCGGCACGAGCGTGAGCGCGGCGGCGAGCACCGAGACGACGGCGATCGCGGTGGCGTAGCCGAACGTGGAGTACACCGGCAGCCCCCCCAGGCGCAGGCCGAGCAGCGAGATCAGCACGGTCAGCGAGGCGAACACCACCGACCGGCCGGCGGTCGCCATCGCGCGGCCGGCGGCCTCGCGCTTGTCGTGTCCGAGCCCGAGGAACTCCACGTGCCGGGTGACGATCAGCAGCGCGTAGTCGATGCCGACGCCGAGGCCGACCATCGTCGCCACGGTCGGCGCCGCGGTCGAGACGTCCATCGTGGCGGCGAGCAGCGTCACGCCGGCGGAGCCGACGGCGAGGCCCAGCAGGGCGACCGCCAGCGGGAGGCCGGCAGCGACGACCGAGCCGAAGGCGACGACTAGCAGCGCCAGGGCCGCGATCACGCCGGCGAGCTCGCCGGTCCCCTTCATCTGCGACTCGGCACCGCCCGGGAGCTCGCCACCCAGCTCGGCCTGCAGACCGGCGGCACGCAGCGGCTCGATCGCGTCCGCGAGCGGCTGGTAGCCGCTCTTCCCGACGAGGTCGGGGTCGGTGACCGGTACGTCGTACGCCACGGTCACCAGGGCGGTGTCGGTGTCCGCGGAGAGGCGTGGCGGGCTCACCGAGGTGACGTGGTCGAGGTCGCTCAGCCGCCGGTCGAGACCGTCCAGGTCGGCCGCCCGGAGGGGGTCGCCCTCGGGGTCGTGGACCACGACCTGCGCGGTCGCGCCGCCGCCGTCCGGGACGTGCGCGCGCACCTGCTCGATGCCGACCTGCGCGCGGGCGTCGGGGATGTCGTAGTCGTCACGGGTGGTGCCCCCGAAGGCGTTCGCGAGGCCGAAGGCGACGACGACGACCACGAGCCAGGCGGAGATCGTCCGCCAGGGGTGCGCCGCGGTGCTGTGGCCGAGGCGGTGGAGGATGCGAGACACGGTGGTTGCTCCCGTCGAAGGTGTGCCGGTCGATCCGGTGGCACGACTCTGACCGCGACCACTTGAGGCCGACTGGGAGCCGACTTGAGGTGTCGGTAGCGTGTCCCCCGACATGACCGAGACCGAGATCCAGCTCCTGTGCACGATCGTCGCCGGATTCCTGCTGCTCGCGCTCAGCGTGGGTGCCTTCGCCCTCCACCGATCGCGCGTCGGCGTCACCCTGCTCGTGCTGTCGGCCGTCGCGACCCTGCTCGCCTACCCGCTGATCGGAGAGGTCTCGCGGACCCAGGAGGAGGCGACCCGGGCGAAGATCGAGCAGAAGTACGGCATCGACGTCACCGGCTGGGCCCCACCGCTCGGGGACGCGCCGGCGTGGGTCATCGACGGCGAGGTGAAGGTCTGCGAAGAGGTCGACCTGTCCGATCCGGACGACCCCGTCCTGGAGTGCACCGACCCGGGCGCGGAGGAGTCCCCCGCCCCCTGAGGCTCGTGTCTCTCCGGTCGGTCCTGTCTCCCAGGTGGGTGGCGGTGGGTCCTGCACCGTCTGGTGGACGAAAAGGGTGCGAATCCCACCGCTGGCGGCCGGACCAGCCTGCGGACGGCCGGGGTCAGCCGTGGACGGGCCTGGCGAGCGGCCGCCGCCAGGTGGCGACGCCCTCGTCGAGGTGCAGCTCGCCGTCGGTCTGCTCGGCGGCCTCGGGGTCGTGCGTGGCCATCACGACCGCCGCACCGCGCTGGGCCTCGGCGCGCAGCGCGGCCATCACGCGTTCGCGGTTGGCGGCGTCGAGGTCACTCGTCGGCTCGTCGGCGAGCAGCACGCCCGCCTGCGCCGCGAAGGCCCGCGCGAGCGCGACGCGCTGCTGCTGGCCGCCGGAGAGCTCCTCGATCAGGTGGTTGCCGGACTCCTCGAGGCCGACGAGCGCGAGCGCGTGGTCGGTCCGTCGAGCGGCCTCGTCGGCCGCGACTCCACCGCTGAGCAGGGGGACGACGACGTTCTCCGCGGCGGTCAGCGACGACGCCAGCCCGTTGCCCTGCGGCACCACGACCACGCCGAGGGACGCCGCCTGCGCCCGGTCGGTGAGCACGGTGCCGGCGACGCTGACCTCGCCGGCGTCGGGGCGCAGCGCGCCCGCGAGCGCCCACAGCAGCGTGGACTTGCCGGCGCCGGACGGACCCGTGACCGCGAGCAGCTGACCCGGCTGCACCATCAGGTCCACCCCCCGCAGGGCGACCACCTGGGCCTCGCCGGCGCCGTACCGGACCTCGAGGCCGCGCGCGACGAGCTCATCCATCGGTCTCACCCCTCTCCCGGATCAGCGTGTAGCTCCCGTCCTCGAGCAGGTGGAAGCGCACGAGGGTGCCCGGCAGCAGCTCGTCACGGACGTGCAGCGGCAGCGGGAGGAACCCGTCGGGGGTCACCACGGCGTACTCCTCGCCGCTGCGCCCCTCGCCGCCGACGCGACCGTCGCGGATCGTGATCGTGCGGGGCAGGAACGCGGCGACGTCGGGGTCGTGGGTGACCAGCACGACGGTCGTGCCGAGCTCCCTGTTCAGCGCGGCCATCCGCTCCAGCACCAGGTCGCGGGCGCTGTGCTCGAGCTGGCTGGTGGGCTCGTCGGCGAGCAGCAGCCCGGGCCGCGGCGCCATCGCCACCGCCAGCGCGGCCAGCTGCAGGTGTCCGGGGCTGAGCTCCGAGAGCGGTCGGTGCGCCTCACCGCCCTCCGCCGTGCCCAGCCCGACGCCGCCGAGCACCTCGTCCGGGTCCGGGAGCTCCTTGCCGGCCTTGCGGGCGACGTCCTGGGCGAACCGGACGTTCTCCAGCGGGGTGAAGTAGGGCAGCAGGTTGCGACCGGCGCCCTGGAGCATCAGCGAGACGTCGAGCGCGCGCAGCTCGTCGAGCCGGCGCCCCGTGGCGGCCGAGAGCTCGACCTGGCCGACGAAGACCTTGCCCGCGCTGGGACGGAAGACGCCGGCGAGCAGGCTCAGCAGCGTCGACTTGCCGGCGCCGGACGGACCGAGCAGCCCGACCATCTCCCCCGCGGCCACGTCGAGGTCGACACCCGACAGGGCGGCCACCTCGTGTCCCTCGGACCGGTAGATGTGCACGAGGCGCTGCGTGCTGACCCGCAGGCCGCCCGTCGCCGGCGCGATCGTCACTGGTGCACTCACACCGTCTCCCGGAGGCGTCGCAGGTCTGCCCGGGCGGCCAGCGCCCGCCCGATGAGGATGCTGCCGGACGCGAGGACCACGAGCGCGGCCGCGGCGGCGGACAGCACGGCCGGCCAGGCCGTGTCGAGGTCGAGGGTCGACACCTCCGGAGCCGTCGCGAAGAGCGGCACGATCGACATCGCGAGCTGGGCGCCGACGAGACCCGACAGCCCACCGGCGACCACGCCGACGACGACCGCGGGCAGCTGGGAGGCCACCGCCATCGAACGCATCGACCGGGGAGGCACGCCGGTCATCCGCAGCGCGGCGAGGTCGCGGGTGCGCAGGCGCCAGCTGCTGGCTGCGCTGACGACGAGCACCAGCAGGGCGATCAGGATCGCGACGGCGCCGACCAGGGCCGCGAGCTGCAGGCTCCACGCCGCGGCCGAGTCGTCGTAGGTACGGCGTACCTCGCCGAGGGTCCGCGTCGTCGCGATCTGCACGCCTTGCTCGGCGAGCGCGTCCTCGACCCGGTCGTAGAGCTCCTGGTCGTCGCTGTCGAACCAGACCTCGAGCCGGTCGGTGGCCAGCACCGAGCGGCCGCGCTCGAGCGTGTCGAGATTGCCCACGATGGTGTTGGCCGACGACGCCGGGACCCGGGCCAGTTGGCCGACCCGCGCCGCGGGCTGGGCCTCGCCGTCGAGGCCGGCCATCGCGAAGCGGTTGCGCTCGTTGCCCGGGGGCAGCGGCCCGGACACCAGCGTGGGGACGGTGGTCGGCAGCCAGTTCTGCTGCATGGTCAGCACGGTCGCGCTGGCGGAGTCCACCTCGACGGTGAGGTGGTCGGCCGAGGTCGAGTGCGGCTCCACGGTGCCGACGGAGCGGTCCGCGAACGGCGTCCACCGGTCCGCGGGCCCGATCCCGACGGCCTCGTCGCCTCCCGTGAGGTTGCGCAGGGTGACGGCCCCGTGGATCGACGCGCCCGGCAGGCTGCTCACCCAGACGCCGCTGATCTTGCAGCCGTCCGTGCAGCTGACCTGGTGGGAGAACGACGCCGTGCGCGTGCCCTTCGGCATCTGGCCGACCGTGGTGTGCAGGGTCTCTCCACGCGGCGTGACGAGGTCGAGGCCCACGGTGACCGGGTGGTCCTTGCCGTCCTGCCGCTGCGAGGACAGGCTCGAGTCGACGAGGTCGACGGCGAACGAGTCGCCGGTGAGGACGATGGGCTCGGCGTCCGGAGGCGCGAGCTTGTCCCACAGGTCCGAGGACGGCGCACCCCCCGGGAAGAGCGCGACCTGCGAGAAGCCGTCGGGCACGACGGCCACCGTGTCGACGGCGCCGTCGCCGGGCGGGCTCACCCGCACGACCGGCGTCACGGTCGTGCCGTCGGGGTCGACCTCCGCCAGGGCGGCGCGGATGGCGAGCAGGTCGTTGCCCCGGAGCTCGGCGACGCGGGGCGCACCCGCGGTCTGCTCCGAAGCCGCCGCGCGGTTGCGCTGACCGACCACGAGCGCGTCGGCGGAGAACACCGCGAGCGCCGACGCCAGCGTGACGATCGCGACGATCCGGCGGGTCGCCGGGCTGCGCGCGGCGTCGAGCAGGCTGACGCCGGCCCGCAGCCGACCGCGGCGCAGCCGTCGACGGCCGAGCACGGCCGCGGTCGGCGTCGTCAGGTGGGCGAGGAGCAGCCCGACGACGATCGCGAGGAGGCCCGGCGCGGCCAGCGCGATCGGTCCGTCCAGACCGCCCGTCGCGAACACGACCACGATGCCGCCGCACCCCGCGATGACGACGGCGTCGGTCGCGCCGAGGGCCCACCCCGCGGCGCGCGGGGGCACCCGGCGCAGCAGCCGCTCGATCGGCTCGCGGGCGACCCGACCGACCGCGGCCAGCGTGACCGCGACCAGCACCAGGACGGCGAGGCCGAGGACGAGCACGAACGACCAGCCCAGCTCGAACGGCGGGCTGCCGGGCAGGACGGCCGTCCGGGCGATCCACGATGCGAGCACGGCGAGCGCGGCGCCCGGCAGCACGGCGGCGAGCGTCACCGGCAGCAGCTCGGCGAGCAGGAGCCGGCGGGCGCCGCGACCGCCGCGGCCCCGCAGGCGCGCGATCGCCACCTCCGGTCGGCGCTGCTCGGTGATGGCGAGCAGCACCAGCCACAGCACCACGACCGCGAGGAGGCACAGCTGTGCCATCAGCAGGGGCACGGTCACCCGCGACTGGTCGATCTGGTCCTGCACGCTCGAGGCGAGGCCGGGCAGGTCGGACACGACCCGCAGTGGTGCCTGTCCGACGTCCGGTCGGGTGTGGGCGAGCGCGTCGACGGCGGCGCCGAGCGCGATCAGGTCGTCGACGTCGACCGCCTCGGTGTCGAGGAGGTAGCCCGCGCTCGACTCCCGCACGTCGAACCCGTCCGCCGCCTGCTCGAACGGCTCCCGCGGAGCGACCCACACGTCGTGCTCCGGCGTCGTGCCGGCACCCTGGACGGCCCCGGACCGGCCGGTCAGGGACTGGCCGAACCAGTAGTCGCCGCCGCCCTGGTGGTAGATGCCCACGATCTCGAGGGTGATCTGGGCCGCGGCGCCGTTCGGCCCCGTCGCGCCCGCCACCATGACGCGCTGCCCGACGTCGTACCCGAGGACGCGCCGGTCGTCCTCGCTGACCGCGACCTCATCGGCAGCGTCGGGACAGCGCCCGTCGGCGAAGGTCAGGTGGTCGCACATCCCGTCACGCCAGATCAGGTCCCCGGATGACGAGGTCGGCGTGACCGGCACGACGACCGCGTTCGCCGTGTAGCCGAGGACGGGCGCGTGGAAGTCGCCGCGGTAGTCCGGTGGCACGAACGCCGCGACGCCCTCGGGCGGGAGGACAGGTGCCGACGTGAAGGCGCCGTCGCCGGGCGCCGACGACAGCACCAGGCTCGACCTGACGACCGGGGCGTCGGTGATCGTGATGTCGGTGAGCGCCTGTTGCATCGCCCGGTAGTAGAGCGGTGCGAACGCCGCGCAGGCGGTCATCAGGGCGGCCAGCGCTGCCACCGCGGCGGCCTGCAACGGCCGGTACCGCCAACGCCTCACGTCCCACACCCCCGTCGTGTACGAAACCGGGACACCATCTCATACGGACGGCGATCGACGGTTGCGGCACGCGGGAGTCGCTCAGGCGCCACCAAGGGGGTTGATGCCGGCCCTCCTGCCCGCGAAGGCGAAGAAGAGGAGGTCGGTCATCTCGAACGCGTCGCCGCGTCCGTGGGCAGGGTGGAAGCCGGGGTTGCGCAGCAGCGAGAACCGGCTCCCCTCCATCGCCCGGTGGAAGGTCTCGGCGACGATGCGACCGCCGACGCGGCGCATCCGGCCGTCGCCGGTCTCCGCCTCGCGCAGCACGTAGAACCACAGCGGCGTGCGCTCGACGAGCGCGTCCTTCTGGCGGTCGGTGAGCCCGTCGAGCTTCGCTCCCCCGGACCCCTGGACGATCTGGCGCCGACTCAGCGGTGGTACGGCGACGCCCGCCGCCCGCAGGGCGTCGACCATCTGCTGCCCGCTGGCGAGCCTGAGCATCGAGGAGCGCACCAGGTTGCGGAAGGCGAGGTTGCGCCTCCGGTCGTCGAACGGGATCCCCGCGCCGCCCCCGAACGTGCTCGGCGGCAGGTTCTTCAGCGGATCGGTCAGCAGCGTGTCGATCCGCTGCGCCATGTTGACCTCGTCGGGAGGCGCCAGCGCCGGGTGTCCGCCCGCCGGGAAGTCGTACATGCGCCGCCAGTCGGCCAGCCAGTTGCTCAGCAAGCGTTCCTCGCCACCGAGGTCGCCGCCGAGCGCGGAGAACTGGAACATGTAGTCCAGGAATCCGATGCCCTTCGGGAAGCGCCGGTTCCAGTCGTAGACGGGCCGCACCATGCTGTGCCCCAGCCGGAAGGCGGCGACCGAGAACTCGACGGGCATCCGCGGCATCTCGGTGGGCGCGGGTGCCGGGTCGACCAGCTTGCGTCCGTTGGCGAAGACGTCGTCGACGATCGCGGGGTCGACGATCCGCGGCAGGTAGTCGTGGCGGATCAGCCAGTGGTAGTGCAGCGTCACCGTCTTGCGCGCCCGCCGGAAGCGCTGGGCGGCCGGCACGCTCGCCGGGAGCTTGTCGACGACGCGGTTGTGGAACCGGATCATCGCGAGGTGGGTCTGCGCCACGATCAGGTTCTCGTCGTTGCGGGGATCCGGGATGAGGGCCCGGCGGCGCTCCCTGCGGGAGCCCGTCCCGACGCGCGGCAGGTCGTGGCCCGCCTTCTCGCGGTCGGGACCGATCCGGATCGTGTCGCCGGTCCTCAAGTGCTCGCCGTCGGCCGCGTAGAACTTCGCCGAACCCGCGTTGGCCGGCCCCGCGCCGTAGAGCGAGTCGAGGTCGAGCGTCGGCGACCGACCCTGCAGCAGCTCGGCGGGCGTGATGTCCTCACCCAGGCTGACGTCGGTCGCGTCCATGGTCAGGTCGTGGTCGATGAACTGGCCGAGGTAGGTGTAGCCCGCCGGGACGTCCCCACGGCCACCGCCGCCCTTGGTCATCGCCTTCGCCAGCGCCAGGCTGAGCGGCTCGGGTACGGCGCGCCCCCTCGGGCCGACGCGCGAGAAGCGGAACGGCGCCGCTGCCGTGCGGGCGTCCGCGGGGGCGACCGGTCGCGCCTCCGGCTCCGTGATCGGATCGGGCTCGTCTCCGCGACGGCCGCCGAGCTGGGTGTTGACCACACCCTCGCCCTCGATGGAGAAGGTCTCCGAACCGTGCCGGCTGTTCATGGCCCGACGCTAGGGGCGCCAGCAGGCAGTCCGCGTCATCCAGGCGGACCATCTTCGGTGGCGCCTGCGCCCTCGAGCCGGGCGAGCAGCGGGTCGCGCAGCCCGACGCAGTCGAGCGCCCAGAAGGGCTCGCAGTAGACCAGCGCACCCCGCATCCAGTCCTGGTGGGCCGGCAGCAGCACGACCTGGAACGCCGGGTCGGGGATCCGGGCCGAGGGCTTGACGAACCCGAGGGGTCCGGCAGCGGACCACCCGCGGGCGGCGTAGTAGCCGGGGTCGCCCTCGAGGAACACCGCGGGCGCTCCCAGCCGCTCCGCCTCGGCAACGGCGGCGTCGAGCAGCTGTCCGCCGATCCCCTCGCCCTGGTGGTCGGGGTGCACCGAGAGCGGGCTGAGCACGAGCACGTCGACCAGCGAGCGCCGCGCATCGAGCCACGAGCGGTTGAGCTGGACGTGTCCGACGATCCGCCCGTCCAGGTCCGCCACCAGGCTCGCGCGCGTGCTGCCGGCGGCGTCGAGGGCGCCGACGAGCCGCGCCACGGTCGGACCCTCCTCCGGACCGAACGCGGCTTCGACGGCGGCGTGCACCGCGGGGGTCTCACCCGGTTCCGCCGGACGAACGCTTGACTTGAAGTTCACTTCAACTTGCAGCCTTCTGGAGACGAACTGACGACTCGACCCTAGGAGACACCCGACATGCCTGTCGCCGTCATCACCGGAGCATCCCAGGGGCTCGGCCTCGCGCTGGCCCACGGACTGGCCGACGCGGGCTGGTCCGTCGTCGCCGACGCGCGCGACGCCGACCGCCTCGCCGTGGCCGTCGGAGGCCTGCCCGGCGGACCGCACCTCGCCGTGCCCGGCGACGTCACCGACTCCTGGCACCGCGGCGCCCTCGCCGCGTCCGCGGCCGACCTCGGCGGCGCCGACCTGCTGGTCAACAACGCCAGCACCCTGGGCTTCGAGACGGGCGGCGCGAGCCCGCTCCCCCGCCTCGCCGACCTCGACCCCTCGACGTACGCGCGGACCCTGGAGGTGAACGTCGTCGCCCCCGTCGCCCTCGCCGGGCTGCTGCTCCCGCAGCTGCGCGAGCGGCGCGGCCGGATCGTGTCGGTGACGTCCGACGCGTCGGTCGAGGCCTACGAGACGTGGGGCGGCTACGGGTCGGCGAAGGCGGCCCTCGACCACGCGACGCGCGTCCTCGCCGCCGAGGAGCCGCAGCTCCGCGTCTACGCCGTCGACCCCGGCGACCTGCGGACCGCGATGCACCAGGCGGCGTTCCCCGGGGAGGACATCTCCGACCGACCGGAGCCCGCCACCGTCGTACCGCACCTCATGGCCCTCGTGTCCGGCCAGCTTCCCAGCGGTCGCTACCGGGCCGCCGACCTGACACCCGTGACGGCGGTGCGGGCATGACGGTCACGATCCACGAGGCCACGGTCCCGCCCGAGGCACGCGGGGTCGGACGGGACGGCGTGCGGCTCGCGGTCGTGACGCCGACCGGCACGACCCACACCCGGGCGCGTCAGCTCCCCGAGCACCTGCGTCCGGGGGACCTGCTGGTGGTCAACACGAGCGCGACGCTGCCGTCGGCCGTCGACGGTGCCGGCTTCGGGGTGCACGTGTCCACGGGTCTCGACGACGGCAGCTGGGTGATCGAGGTGCGCCAGCCCGACAACAGCGGTCCGGCGGTGCCGGTGCCGGGCGAGGTTCTGACCCTGCCGGGCGGGCTGACGTTGCGGGTCGACGCCGCGCACCCGGCGGGCCAGTCGCGCCTGTGGCGGGCGGTCCCGGCCCCGGCGGTCGACCGGACGGCGTACCTGCACGCCTGGGGGCGCCCGATCCGCTACCGCTACGTCCACGGCTCGTGGCCCCTCGACACGCTGCAGAACGTCTACGCGTCCCAGCCCGGCAGCGCCGAGATGCCGAGCGCCGGCCGACCGCTGACCGAGCGCCTGCTGGTGCGGCTGATGGCCGCCGGCGTCGTGGTCGCGCCCGTCGTCCTGCACACCGGCGTCGCCAGCCAGGAGAAGCACGAGCCGCCGCAGCCGGAGGAGTACGCCGTGCCGGCGGCGACCGCCCGGCTCGTCGCCTCGACCCGGGCCGCCGGCCGCCGCGTCGTCGCCGTGGGCACCACAGTCGTCCGGGCGCTCGAGTCCGCCGCCACCGCCGACGGCCGTGTCGTGCCCACGGCGGGCTGGACGTCGCTGGTCCTCGACCCCTCTCGTCCGGCCCGGGTCGTCGACGGGCTGCTGACCGGTCTCCACGAGCCCGAGGCCTCCCACCTGCACCTGCTCGCCGCGGTGGCCGGCCGCGACCTGGTCGACCGCGGCTACGCGGACCTCTCCGCGAGCGGCGCTCCGACGTACCTCTGGCACGAGTTCGGCGACTCGATGCTGCTGCTGCCCTGAGGTGCGCAGGCGGACCGGGGGTGGCGGTGGATGATGCACCGTCTGGTGGACGCAAAGGGTGCAGAACCCACCGCCGGCCAGGCCGACCGGGGCGGCGGTGGGTAGTGCACCATCTCGACTCGGGCGTTCACGCGCCACCGACAAACGAGAAGCGCACCTCGCGCTCGGAGTTGTCGACGTTCAGGTCCACCAGGCACACGCTCTGCCAGGTGCCGAGCGACATCCGGCCGTCGAGCACGGGGACCGTGGCGTGCGGCGGCACGATCGCGGGCATCACGTGGGACCGGCCGTGTCCGCGGCTGCCATGGCGGTGCCGCCACCGGTCGTCAGCCGGCAGCAGGTCGCCGAGCGCGGCGAGAAGGTCATCGTCGCTGCCGGCACCGGTCTCGATGATCGCGATGCCCGCGGTGGCGTGCGGCACGAACACGTTGAGCAGGCCGTCCCCCCGGCCGGCGACGAACGCTCGGCAGTCGTCGGTGAGGTCGAGCACGACCTCGTCGCGTCCGGTCCGGTAGCTGCGGGTCTCGCTGTCCACGGCGACGATCGTGTCACGCCTCGGTAGCGTCGCTCCATGCACGTGCGCTCACTGGCCTTCCGGACCGATCTCGCGCTGCTGCGACTGGCCGGCAGCGAGGTCGAGGACCACGGCTCCTACGTCGCCGTGCGGACGCCGGACAACCCGACCTACTACTGGGGCAACTTCCTGCTGCTCCCCCACGCCCCGACGACCGAGGAGCTGCCGGAGTGGGTCGATCGGTTCGGCGCGACGTACCCCCGATCCCGGCACCTGGCGTTCGGCGTCGACGGAGGCTCCGGGGGGCGCGACGACCTTGAGCCGTTCCGGGTGGCGGGGCTGGAGGTGGACGCGTCCTCGGTCATGACCGCGACGTCCGTGCACGAGCCACCCCACCCCCACCGGGAGGCCACCTGTCGGCCGTTGGCCGGCGACGACGACTGGCACCAGCAGCTCGAGCTCTCGATCGCCGGCGAGCACGAGGTGAGCGGCCGCGACTTCGTCGTCGCGAAGACCGCGTCCGAGCGCGCGCTCAGCGCCCGGGGCGTGGGCGCGTGGTGGGGTGCGTTCGTCGGGGACCGGCTGCTGGCCTCGATGGGTCTCTTCGCGGCGAGCCCGGGGCTGGCGCGCTTCCAGCAGGTCAAGACCCACCCCGACGCGCGCGGGCGCGGCCTGGCGGGGACGCTGGTGCACCGGGTGAGCCGCTACGGCTTCGACGAGCTCGGCGCACGCGAGCTCGTGATGGTCGCCGATCCGGACTACCTCGCGATCCGGATCTACCGGTCCGTCGGGTTCGACGAGACCGAGACCCAGCTCCAGGCGCAGCGCACGCCGCCCGCCTGACCTGCAGGACCGGTCAGACGCTGGTCCCGGGCTCCTCCGGAGAGTCGGTCCCGCCGGGGTCGGACACTCCGCCGGCGCACGACGCGAAGGGCTCCGGCGCGGTCTCGCCGCCGCCGTACCGTCGGATGAAGAGCGGCAGGCGCGGGTCGTCGGCGCCCTCGAGCTCCAGCTGTCGTCCCCAGACGGTCGCGACCACCGGGGCGGACAGCCCCGGGTACGGCGCCAGGATGCCGTTCTGGGGCAGCTGGTCGGCCAGCCGCTCGACGTCGTCGGCGCCCAGGTCGGGGTCGTAGGAGATCCACACGGTGCCGTGCTCGAGGTCGTGCACGGCGTTCTCCTCGCGCACGGGCTCGTCGTAGACGCCGCAGTCGAGCCAGGTCGGATCGTGCTCGCCCCCGACGGCCGGGCGCTGCGGGTAGTCGACGTCGTCGCGCGTGTGCTCGACCGGCAGGTCGTCGTAGGCGCGCACGGCGCCGAGGTCGGCCGGCGTCTCGTCGTCGGTGAGGAGCAGCGGCACGGCGACCGCGAGGCAGGTCACGATCGCGACGCCGATGGCCGCGAGAGCGATCACCGGCCCGCGCGAGGGGCGCGGGGGCGGTGGACCGGACGAGACCAGGAACGTCGGGGGCGGGCCCGCGGGCGGCGGACCCGGCGGGGGCAGATACGGCGGCGGCGTGCCGCTCATCTGTCGGCGAGCAGCCGCTCGACCCGCTGCACCTTGGCGGTGAGCTGCCCCTCCCAGCCCGGTCGGATGTCCGCCTTGAGCAACAGCCCCACGCGGGGGGAGACCTCGGCGACCACGTCGACGGCCCGCTTCACCACGGCCATCACCTCGTCCCACTCGCCCTCGACGTTGGTGAACATCGAGTTCAGCTCGTAGGGCAGTCCGGACTCCTTGACGACCCGGACGGCGGCCGCGACCGCCGCCGACACGCTGCCGGTCTCGTCACCGATGGTCGGGGAGATGCTGAACGCGACGATCATGTCGCAACGGTAGCCAGCACGCCGTCGACGAGCGCACGCAGGTGCGCCGCGGTCTCGTCGGCCGACAGGGCCTCGTCGCGGCGCAGCCGCTTCCACATCGACACGTCGAGCGTGGCGGCGAGCAGGACGACGGTCCGTTCGCGGCGCCGGCCGCGGAGTCCCTCGAGCTGAGGAGCGAAGACGTGCTCGACCCAGGCGCGATGGGCCCGGCCACCACCCTCGACGAGCTGGCGGAGCTCCGCGACGCGCTCCGCGAGCACGAGGATGCGGTAGGTGCCATCGCCCGACTGCTCGTAGTCCTCCAGGACCGTGGCGACGATCGAGTCGACGTCGCCCGGCACCGTCTGGCCGCGCAGCGCGGTGACCTCGGGCACGAACCGCTCGGAGACCCCGGCGAGGTAGAGGCCGATCTTGCTGCCGAAGTGGTTGACGACGGTCTGCTGGGAGACGCCGGCAGCGGTGGCGACGTCCGCGAGCGTCACCTCGTCGAACCAGGCCGGCCCGAACAGCTCGACCGCGGCGTCGAGGATCGCCTCCCGGGTGCGCCGCATCGCCGCCGTACGGCCGGACATCTCATACCGTCGTGCCACGGCACGCCTTTCAGATTGGGCTTGACACAAATCAATATAGCGGGACACTAATCAAAACACCAGCGCCACTCCCACGACGCGACGGAGCCCCTCCATGACCCGCTTTCTCGTCTACCTCTCCCCGGCGGTCGGCCACACGCTGCCGCTCGTCCCGGGCCTGCTCGAGCTCCAGCGCCGCGGTCACGACGTGCACGTCCGCGCGATGCCGTCGCTGGTGCCGGTGCTGACCGAGGCGGGCGTCGACGCCACTGCCGTGATACCGGAGGTCCTGTCCGGTCCGGCCTTCGAGCAGGGCGACCTGATCGCCCGCGGCGACCACGACGGCCCCGACCTGCTCGCCGCGCTCGCCGAGGTGCGACCCGACGTGCTGCTCGTCGACGTCAACGCGTACGGCGCCCAGGTGCGCGCCGAGGCCTCCGGCCTGCCGTGGGCGACGCTGATGCCCTCGGTCGTCCCGGTGCCGGGCCGCGGCGTCCCGCCGTACGGCGTCGGCATGAAGCCGATGGGCGGACCCCTCGGGCGCGCCCGCGACGCGGTGGTCTGGAAGCTGGTGGAGCGCGTGTTCGCCAAGGCGATGCTGCCCGGCCTCAACGACCTGCGCCGCGACGCAGGCCTCCGGGAGTACGCGAGCCCTCTCGACAGCTGGCGCCCGCCGCGCCGCGCGATCGCGATGACGGCGGAGCCCCTGGAGTACCCCCGCACGGACCTCCCGGCCAACATCCACCTCGTCGGCACCCAGCCGTGGGACCCGCCCGCCGAGCGCCCGCCGTACCTCGACGAGCCCGGCGACCCGTGGGTGCTGGTGACCTGCTCGACCGACTACCAGGGCGACGAACGGCTCGCCCGGGTCGCCGCCGAGGCCCTGCGGGACGAACCGGTGCGGGTGCTGATCACGCTCGCCGACGCGTACGACGACGCCGCGCTCACGACCTCCGGGAACGTCCGCGTCGAGCGCTTCGTGCCGCACGGCCACGTGCTGCCGCGTGCCGCCGCCGTCGTCTGCCACGGAGGCATGGGCATCGTGACGAAGGCCGCCTGCGCCGGCGTCCCCGCCGTCGTCGTGCCGTTCGGGCGCGACCAACCCGAGATCGCACGGCGCGTCACCGAGGCCGGAGCCGGCGTCACCCTGCGCCCGAAGCGCCTCACGCCCGAGCGGCTCCGCGGCGCCGTGCGCCGGGCGATGACGATGTCAGCGGAGGCGAAGGCGGTCGCCCGCCGGCTCGACCCCACGGGCGCCCCGGGCCGCTTCGCCGACGCCGCGCTCTCGCTCGTGCCGTCCGAGGAGGACGACCATGTCAGCCCCTGACGTGCCGCAGGTCATGGCCCAGGTCCGGCACCAGCGTGCGCAGCCTGGCCAGGGCGTGGTGGGTCTGCGACTTCACGGTGCCGACCGAGATGCCGAGCACCTGCGCGGTCTCGCGCTCGGTCAGGTCCTCGTAGTACCGCAGCACCACGACCGCCCGCTGCCGTGGCGCCAACCGCGCCAGCGCCGCCCCTAACGCCACCCGATCGGCTCCCGGACCTTCGGTCGGTGCCTCCGGGAGCCGGTCGGTGTGGATCTCGCGCCACCTGCGGCGGCGCCAGCGGTTGACGCTCTCCCGCGCGAGCACCGTCCGCAGGTACGGCTCGGGGTTGGCGGCGATCTGACCCCACCTGGGCACCACGTTGAGCAGCGCCGTCTGGACCAGGTCCTCCGCGTCGTGTGCGTTGCCCGTGAGGAGGTACGCCGTGCGCAGCAGCGCGCCGCGGCGCGCGGCGACGTACTCCTCGAAGGAGGCGCGGAGATCACGCTCGGACACGGCGCCTCCACCACACGACGGCGACCGCACCGAGGACGACCACGCCACCGGCCGCGCCGGACACCACCCACGGCCCCCACGGGTCGGGTGGCGGCTGCGCCTCGTAGACCCGACCTCGCCAGGCGTCCGCCGCCACCTGGAGGTCGACGTCGCCCACGTCCGCGCCGAGGCGGGTGAGCGGCTTCGGCGACCCGGTCCCCAGTGCGACCGAGGAGAAGACGGCGTCGTCGGCGGAGAAGGTCACGAACGTCGTGTCGTCGCGCCACCCGACGACCTCGTTGGTCTCCAAGCCGGGGACCAGCGGTGTCCTCAGCCGGCCGGGGCCGGCGGCGAGCAGCATCGTGACCGCGCTCGGACGGGTGTCGCCCGTCGACGGTCCGTCGCGGTCGACGACGGCGACGTACGCCCGTCCCGTGGGTGCCGGCACGATCCGGCCTCCGACCGGTCGGCGGGTCTCGTGCACCTCGGGCCGCGCGCGGCCGCTGGACCACAGGCGCATCCGATGGCCGGCCCCTTCGACGAGCGTGGTGCCGACGCCGGTCGCGGCCCCGAGCGAGGGCACCGGGCCCTCGGCCGGCCGCCAGGTGCGGACCTCGTCACCTCCGATCCGCCACGCCGTCACCGCACCGCCGCGCTGGAACCACAGCTCGTCGCCGACCAGCACCAGCGGCTCCGGCTCCGCGCCGGGAGCGGATGCGACCGGGTGCGAGGAGACGGCGCCGCTGGCGGTGTCGTAGACCGCGACCCCCTCGTCGTCCCAGTAGGCGACCCGGGCGCCGTCGGCAGAGAGCGAGACGTGGTCGTCCTGCACCCAGCCCGGGAGGTCCAGGAAGCGGTAGTCGCCCGTCTCGCCGGAGATCCCGGCCAGCCCTCGGCCCTCGCCGTGCCGGGGCGCGCGCAGCACGGCGGCAAGGGGCCCGATCTCCCCCGCGTCGTCCGTGCCGTCCAGGCGCGCGCCCGGCACGAAGAACTCATCCGGCAGCCGCAACGCGTCGGTCGCCCACCCGGGCGGCCCGGCCGGGCTCGGCGGCTGCTGCGAGCGCTGCCACGTCAGCGTGCTGAGGGCGGTCAGGAGCAGCACCGCGACGGCGACGATGACCGCGGTTCCGGTGCGCCGGCGTCGGGACAGCCTCCGGCCCCGCACCCACAGCGTGGCGTCGGGACCACCCACGGGGGCGTCCTCGGCCAGATCGGCGAGCCGGTCGCGCAGCAGGGTGATCATCGGTCCTCCCGGAGAGCAGTCACACCCTCACCCACGCGCCGGCCCACCGGAAGGGTTGGGTCCGAAACGACGCTGACCCGCCCGAAAGTTTCGGGCGGGTCAGCGTCGTGGTGGATCAGGCCCGGCGGAGGTTCCGCAGGACGTACTGCATGATGCCGCCGTTGCGGTAGTAGTTGGCCTCGCCGGGGGTGTCGATGCGGACGACGGCGTCGAACTCCACGCCGCCGGCCTGGACCTTGACCGTCCGGGGGGTGCGACCCTCGTTCAGCTCGGTGATGCCGGTGATCGAGAACTCCTCCTCGCCGGTCAGGCCCAGCGACTCGGCGCTCTCGCCCTCGGGGAACTGCAGCGGGATGACACCCATGCCGATCAGGTTCGAGCGGTGGATGCGCTCGTAGGACTCGGCGATGACGGCCTTCACGCCCAGCAGCGAGGTGCCCTTGGCGGCCCAGTCACGCGACGAGCCGGATCCGTACTCCTTGCCCGCGAGGACCACGAGCGGGGTGCCGGCCTCGAGGTACTTCTCGGAGGCCTCGAACACGGTGGTCACGCCACCATCGCCCGTGAAGTCGCGGGTGAAGCCACCCTCGGTGCCCGGCGCGAGCTGGTTGCGCAGGCGGATGTTCGCGAACGTGCCGCGGATCATCACCTCGTGGTTGCCGCGTCGCGAGCCGTAGGAGTTGAAGTCGCGCTGCTCGACGCCGTGCTCGGCGAGGTACCTGCCCGCGGGCGAGTCCTTCTTGATCGCGCCGGCCGGGCTGATGTGGTCGGTCGTGACCGAGTCACCCAGCTTGAGCAGCACCCGCGCGCCGTCGATGTCGGCGACCGGCGCCGGCTCGTCGGGCATGCCGTCGAAGTACGGAGGCTTCCGGACGTACGTCGAGTCCTCGTCCCACGCGAAGGTCTTGCCCTCCGGCGTGGGCAGCGACTGCCACTGCTCGTCGCCCGCGAAGACGTCCTTGTAGCTCTCGCCGAACATGTCGGAGTTGATCGCCTGGGCGATGACCTCCTCGACCTCGGACGGCGACGGCCAGATGTCCTTCATGTAGACGTCGTTGCCGTCGGTGTCCTGGCCCAGCGGGTCGTCGAACAGGTCGAGGTCCATCGATCCGGCCAGCGCGTAGGCGACGACCAGCGGCGGCGACGCGAGGTAGTTCATCTTCACGTCGGGGTTGATCCGGCCCTCGAAGTTGCGGTTGCCCGAGAGCACCGAGACGACCGCGAGGTCGTTCTCGTTCACGGCGGTCGAGACCTCGGGGATCAGCGGACCGGAGTTGCCGATGCAGGTGGTGCAGCCGTAGCCGACCAGGTTGAACCCGAGCTTGTCGAGGTACGGCGTGAGGCCGGACTTCTCGTAGTAGTCCGAGACCACCTTCGAGCCGGGCGCCAGCGTGGTCTTGACCCACGGCTTGCGCTGCAGACCCTTCTCGACCGCCTTCTTGGCGAGCAGCGCGGCGCCGATCATCACCGACGGGTTGGAGGTGTTGGTGCACGAGGTGATCGCCGCGATCGCGACCGCGCCGTGGTCGAGCTCGAACGTCGTGCCGTCCTCCAGCGTGACGGTCGCGGGGTTGCTGGCGCGGCCGTTGTCCTTCGGTGCGGTCGAGAGGTAGTCGCGCCCCGGCGTCTGGCCGTGCACGTCCTCGTGGGCCGCGGGGGCGTCGGAGGCCGGGAAGGACTCCTCGAGCGCCTCGTCGTACGCGCCCGAGATCGCAGGCTCCTCGTGGTCGACGTACGCCTTGAGCGCGCCGCGGAAGGACGCCTTCGCGGAGGCGAGCTCGACCCGGTCCTGCGGCCGCTTCGGGCCGGCCAGCGACGGCACGATCGACGACAGGTCGAGCTCCAGGCGCTCGGAGTAGCGCGGCTCGGCGCTCGGGTCGTGCCACAGGCCCTGGGCCTTGGCGTAGGCCTCGACCAGCGCGATCTGCTCCTTCGACCGGCCGGTGAGCTCGAGGTACTTGGTGGTCTCCGTGTCGATCGGGAAGATCGCGATCGTGGAGCCGTACTCAGGGCTCATGTTGCCGATCGTGGCGCGGTTGGCCAGCGGCACGGCGCCCACGCCGTCGCCGTAGAACTCCACGAACTTGCCGACCACGCCGTGCTGGCGCAGCATCTCGGTGATCGTCAGCACGAGGTCGGTGGCGGTCGCGCCCTCGGGCAGCTCGCCGCTCAGCTTGAAGCCGACCACGCGCGGGATCAGCATCGACACCGGCTGGCCGAGCATCGCGGCCTCGGCCTCGATGCCGCCGACGCCCCAGCCGACCACGCCGAGACCGTTGACCATCGTGGTGTGCGAGTCCGTGCCGACCAGCGTGTCGGGATAGGCCTGCAGCTCCCCGTCCACCTCACGGGTGAAGACCGTGCGGGCCAGGTGCTCGATGTTGACCTGGTGGACGATGCCGGTGCCCGGAGGGACGACCTTGAAGTCCTCGAACGCGCCCTGGCCCCAGCGCAGGAACTGGTAGCGCTCGCGGTTGCGCTCGTACTCGATCTCGACGTTGCGCTCGAAGGCCTCCGGCGTGCCGAAGACGTCGGCGATCACCGAGTGGTCGATGACGAGCTCGGCCGGCGCCAGCGGGTTGATCTTGGACGGGTCCCCACCGAGGTCGGCCATCGCCTCGCGCATGGTGGCGAGGTCGACGATGCACGGGACGCCGGTGAAGTCCTGCATCACCACGCGGGCCGGGGTGAACTGGATCTCCTTGTCGGGCTCGGCGTCCGAGTCCCAGCCCGCGAGCGCGCGGATGTGGTCCTCGGTGATGTCGGCGCCGTCCTCGGTGCGGAGCAGGTTCTCCAGCAGCACCTTGAGGCTGAACGGCAGGCTCGCGACGTCCAGGCCCTCGCCCTCGACCGCGTCGAGGCGGAAGATCTCGTAGGACTTGCCGTCCACGTCCAGGGTGCTCTTCGCACCGAAGCTGTTCTGACTGGCCACAGCCGTCATCTCCTGATGTCTCGTCGTCCCGGTGTGATCGCGCCTCCATCCTGCCGCCGCGCGCGAGCGCGACAAAAGGAAGGCTCCCCTAAGTTCCGGGGCGGAGGCCGACGCCATATCTCTTGACGTCAAGATACACGATGCCGAGACGAGATTCGAACGAGACCCGGTATGTTCCGGTGATCGTGCGCACCTACCTCCGGCTCTTCGTCGCGGGGTTCCGGCGCCAGTCGACCTACCGGCTCGCGGCCCTCGGTGGCCTGGTCGCCAACACCACGTTCGGACTGCTGAAGGTCGCCCTGCTCTTCGCCGCGGTGCGCACGTCGGGCGGGGAGCTCGCCGGGTACGACGTCGCGATGATGAGCACCTACATCTGGATCTCCCAGGGGATGCTCGGCTCGGTCAACCTCCACGGCCGCACCGAGATCGCCGACCGGATCCGCAGCGGCGACGTCGCCGTGGACTTCCTGCGCCCGCTCGACGTGCACCTCGCGAGCGTCACCACCGAGGTCGGCCGGGCGGTGTTCGCGCTGATCCCCCGCGGCGTCCCGTCGGTGGTGATCGGTGCCCTGCTGGTCGGCATGGCGCTTCCCGACGACCCCTGGGCCTATCCGCTCGGCGCGGTCAGCCTGCTGCTCGGCATCGTCGTCTCCGCCACCACCGTCTACCTCGTGGGCGTCTGCGGGTTCTGGCTCCTCGAGACCCGCGGCGTGGCGATCCTCTACATGGTCGTCTCCGGCTTCCTGGCCGGCCTCTTCGTGCCGATCGCGATGTTCCCCGACTGGCTGCGGGTGGTCGCGACCGTGACGCCCTTCCCGTCGATGATGATGTATCCGGTCGACGTGCTGTCGGGCCGCGTCGACGGTGCGGCCGCGGTCGGCCTGGTCGCGCTCCAGGTGCTGTGGCTCGCCGTCACGGTCACCGCCGGCCAGCTCGCGACCCGGGCCGGTCGACGACGACTGGAGGTGCAGGGTGGGTGACCTGGCCGGCCTGACCGCGCCCTACCGGGCGGTGCTCGGCTCGCGCATCCGCGCGCAGCGCAGCTACCGCACCAGCTTCCTGCTCGACCTGTCGAGCTCGGTCCTGGTCGGCCTCGTCGAGCTGGCCGAGGTGTGGGTGGTCTTCCACGCCGTCACCGAGCTCGGCGGCCTCGACCTCGCCGCGGTCGTGCTGGTCTTCGGCCTCGCCGACCTGGCGTTCTCGCTCGCCGACCTGGCCTTCGGCCACTGCGACACGCTGCCGACCTACCTGCGCGCCGGCACCCTCGACGTCTTCTACCTCCGCCCCCAGCCGCTCCTGCTCCAGCTGGTCACCAGCGACATCTCCCTGCGCCGGCTGGCCCGCGCCGCCGTGGGCGCCGTCGCGCTCGGCGTCGGGCTCGCGGTGAACGACGTGCCGTGGAGCGTGGGGTCGGTCGCGCTCGTCGTGCTGTCGCTGGTCAGCGGGGTCGCGACGTTCGCGGCGATGTTCGTCTGGGCCGCGGGCGCCCAGTTCTACCTCGTCGACGGCGCCGAGGCGACCAACGCGTTCGTCTACGGCGGGCGGTACGCCGCGACCCAGCCGGCCTCGGTCTGGGGCCGACCGCTGGTCGTCGTCTTCGGCTTCTTCTTCCCGATGGCGTTCACGGCCTACCTGCCGGTGGTCACGCTGCTCGGCCTGCCCGGGCCGGACTGGATGCCCGGCTGGCTCGGCTGGTGCGCTCCGCTCGCGGCCCTCTGGGCGTGGGCGCTCGCGCTGCTGACCTGGCGCGCCGGCGTACGTCACTACCAAGGAGGTGGCGGGTGAACACGATCGTCGAGACCGACGGCCTCGGCCGGGACTTCAAGGTCCGCGACGGCGTACGCCGACGCACGGTGGTCGCGGTCGAGCGGCTGAGCCTGCGCATCGAACCCGGCGAGGCCGTCGGTTACATCGGTGCGAACGGCGCCGGCAAGTCGACGACGATCAAGATGCTCACCGGCATCCTCGTGCCCACCCGCGGCACGGTCACGACGTGCGGGCTGCGCCCGGTCGCCGACCGGCGCCGGCTGGCGCGCGAGGTCGGAGTCGTCTTCGGGCAGCGCACCCAACTGTGGTGGGACCTGCCGGTCCGCGACTCGCTGCGGTTGCTGGCCTCGATCCACTCCCTCGGCCCCGCCGCCGAGCGCACCCGCACCGACGAGCTCGTCGACCGGCTCGAGCTCGGCGAGTTCCTCGGGACGCCGGTGCGCCAGCTGTCACTGGGGCAGCGGATGCGCGCCGAGGTGGCGGCGGCCCTGCTGCACTCGCCGCGCCTGGTGATCCTCGACGAGCCGACGATCGGACTCGACGTGCTCTCGAAGCAGCGACTGCGCGAGTTCCTGGTGGCCGAGCGACGCACGCACGGCACCACGCTGCTGCTCACCACCCACGACATGGGCGACGTCGAGCGGCTCTGCGACCGCATCCTGCTCGTCGATCGCGGCTCGCTGGTCTACGACGGCACCCTGGCCGGCCTCTCCCGCACGGTCGGCGCCGAGCGGGTGCTCGTCGTCGACCTCGCCACCCCCACGCCCGACCTCGTCGACGTGCCGGACACGCGCCATCTCGGCAGCGAGGGCGACGGTCTGCGTCAGCGACTCGCCTTCGACCCCGACGCCACGACGGCGGCGCGGGTCCTCGCCGCGCTCGCCGGTCGGACCGAGATCGTCGACCTGGCGATCGAGGAGCCGGACGTCGAGGAGATCGTGCGGCGGGTCTACGCCTCGCGCCGCTGAGCCGGCCCCAGCAGCGCCACGCACGCCACTTGGTGGGTCATCGGGAAGACTCAGACGTGGTTGAGCGTGAGAGACATCCCCTGTCGACAGCTGCAATCTCGAGAGAAGGTGCGGGCTGACCTGAGGCGCTGCGTTGATGGGAGCTTGAACGCGTCGGCCCGGACTCCGGTCCCTTGCGATTCAAAGCGCACCCGAAGTGAGCCCCGGCTACACCGCAACCCAGGGGATCCCCTATCCAGCGCTCCCGACGGCTTCGCAGAGCTGGACCGCCGGTCGACGCGGAGCGGAGCGCGCATGACCATCTCGAACCGACTCAGCCGAAGTAGCCTTCGCGCTCGAACAGTCAACGGTGGTCTCGGGCGGCATGTTCGGTCCTATCCCGTGCCCCGACGCCATGCCGGTCCGGCGAGGCTGAGCCGGAGCCCGAGACCGGTGGCGACCCCTACTAGGGTGAGTCGGGCGTGGGAAGGAACAACCACGAGCTCGAGCCCGAGATGTCGAGCCACGTGCCCCGAGCCGTCCGGGCCACTCGGGCAACCATCGTCTCGCACTCGCGGCAGCGCAGCACTGTCCCTGGTCCGCCCCGATAGGCCCGCAGTCGCCCGAATGGCTGTGTTGCAGCGCAGAAGCCGCAGCGAACTGTGACGGTCGTGGGATCGCCTGCGAGAACTCCAGCGAACTCGCCGGCGGCTGCACTTCCGTCCAGGACCGCGCGTCGTCGGTCCGTGTATTGATTGGTGGTTGAGGTCGAGACATCGGAAGTCATCGGTCAGCTCCAGTAGGTTCAGATCTTCAGTGCGGATGCAGTCGTCGGGGTATCCAAGTCCCCGAAGCAGGTCGGTGGCGTGGCCGACGAGACCGGAGGGTCCGCACACGTAGACGCGCGCCGCCAGCGGCCCCGCCCACGACGCCGGCGGCCGCATTCAGAGACCGTCACATGTGACGCCGGTCGGTGGTGACCAGCAGGCACAGTGCGCATGTAGCCGACGACGAGGGACGAGGCGCCCGTCCCGAACGATCAGGACAGGCGCCTCGCCCTGCCCCTCGACAGCACCTGGCCACATGTCAGTTGCGGCCAGCCATCACACCGCCGTCGACGTTCACGATGGCGCCGGTGATCCAGGCGGCGTCGTCCGAGAGGAGGAAGCAGATGGTCGAGGCCACATCCTGCGGCGTACCGACGCGACCCAGAGGATGGAAGGCGTCGAAGCCCTCCAGTGTCTCCTGGATCTTGTCGGCGGGGACGAAGGCCTCGTAGATCGGCGTGGCCACCACCGCGGGAGCGACGGCGTTGACCCGGATGTACGCGTCCGCCAGTTCCATGGCCAGGTTGTGCGTCATCGCATGAAGACCGGCCTTGGCCATCGAGTAGGCGCTCGACGGGGTCGCCTTGATGGCCTGGTGGGCCCACATGCTCCCGATGTTCACGATCGAGCCGCCGTTCCCGCCCGCGACCATGGCGCCGGCGACGGTCTGCGTGAGGAAGAAGATCGCGCGGTTCAGCTCGTGGTAGGAGTCGTAGGCCCGCCCGTCGTGATCGAGGAAGCCCGTGGGCACGAAGACACCCGCGGCGTTGACCAGCAGCGTGGCGTCGGAGTGCTCACTGGCGAGCTGCCGGCGCAGGTCCTCGACCTGGGTGCGGTCCGAGAGGTCGGCAGTGATCCCCCAGGTCTTGCCCTGGTCGGCCGCCGCCTGGACGGTCTCGTCCACTCGGTCCTGCCGTCGTCCGATGACGACCGCACTGCCGCCGTGCTCGACGATGTGGGTCGCCGTGCGGCGGCCGATCCCGCTGCTGCCGCCCACCACGATCACCTTGCGGCCTTCGAAGGTCTTGCTCATCGATCTTCCTTCCTCGTACCTACGGACATCGGTTCGGGGCCCGCGTCGAGCGCGGCGACCCCGCCCTGGCTACGTTCGTCGCGGCTGCGCTGCTTCGCATCAGGGGGGTGCCCGGTCAGCCGGACCTGCCCGGTCGGGAGCCGCGTTGCACATCGATGTGGCAGTCACCCGGGAGTGTCGGGCAGCCGGCGGTCGAGGAAGTCCCTGACGAGCCTCGCGACATCGTCGTTGGCGGTCTCGAGCAGGAAGTGCCCTCCTTCGAGGAGGTGGATCTCTGGAGCGACGGCGTCGGCGGCGAACGCCTTGGCGCCCTCCGGGCCGAAGATCTCGTCACCGCTGCCCCACACGGCAAGCAGCGGAACCGCGCTGGTTCGCAGGTAGTCGTGGAGCTCCGGATACATAGGGGCGTTGGTCGCGTAGTCCCGGAACAGCTTGAGCTGGATCTGGTCGTTGCCCGGGCGGGAGAGGAGTGCGAAGTCGTGCAACCAGATCTCCGGCGCGACGAGCGTCTCGTCCGGGACTCCGGTCAGGTACTGCCACTTGGTCGCTTCGAGGCTGAGGGCCGTACGGATCGCCGCCTCGGTGTCTGCGTTCTGCTCGGCCTGGTAGGCCCAGACCGTCATCCAGAAGCTCTCGACGAAGCCGTCGGTGTAGCCGTTGCCGTTCTGACTGATGATCGCGGTGATGGCCTCCGGGGTCCGCAGCGCGAGGCGCCACCCGATCGGCGCGCCATAGTCCTGGACGTAGAGCGCGTACCGGTCGACTCCCAGGTGCTCCAGCAGCGCGCTGGTGAGATCAGTCAGCGCGTCGAACGTGTAGTCGAACTCCAAGACCGAGGGGGCATCGGAGAGTCCGAAGCCGAGATGATCCGGCGCGATCACGTGGAAGCGGTCGGCCAGCGCCGGCAGCAGGTTGCGGAACATGAGACTGCTCGTGGGAAATCCGTGCAGCAGGACGACTGTCGGCGCCGCAGTCGATCCGGCCTCCCGATAGAAGATCTGATGGCCGTCGATCGTGGCGTAGCGGTGGTGGACGTCGGGCATGGTCGCCTCCCTGGTTGACGGTGGGCCGGCCGTTCAGCGGCTTGTGCCACGCTTGACCTCTGTGCGGGTCGTTCGAATCAGGGAGAGCACGGGTCCCGGCCCACGTCACACACGCGGAGCCGGTGGAGTGCGCGCGCCTCGCGTCGTCGAGGAACTCGCCGACGGCGTGCAAGCCGGCCCCGGTCAGTCCGTCAATCGGTCAGGCTGAGCGACCGGCGGGCGGCACTCAGTTCGAGGTCGTCCCGATTCACGGCGTACAGATCCACCTCGCGTCCGTGGAGCAGGTGAGCTCCCGACAGTCGGACCATCCCGAGCCTCTGCAGGGTCGCCACGCCGCGACGGTTGCCGCGCTGCACCACGGAATGGACCGCGCGCGCGTTGCTCAGCTGAAACGCGAAGTGCAGCAGCGCATGCCCGGCCTCGGCCGCCAGGCCGTGCCCGGTCGCCGACGAGGCCAGCTCCCACGACATCGTGAGCACCTCGACGCCGTCGAGGGCCAGGTCGAAGAGCGACGTTCCACCGACGAGCGCACCAGAGTCGGCGAGCTCGATGGCCCACCGCCCTTGCGGATGCGGCGCCCGGTTGGACTCAGAGATCCACCCGTCAATTCGACGACGCATCGCGTTCCGGTCCGGCTCAGGGCCGATGGGCGGCAGCGTCCACCGGACCACTTCCTCGTCCTGGTAGATGGGCAGCGCGCTGTCGGTGTCGTCGAGGGACCAGGGCCGGAGGACGAGTCGGTTGCTGGCGATCTCGTCGATCTGCACGTTGACGAGGTCCATCCGGGTGCGGTCCGTGATGTCGGCGAGCGGCGACGGAGCGGCCGACGGCTCCTCTCGCCTCGGGAAGGGTTCCGGATCGATCAGGTCCGCGTACTCGGGATGCGCTTGGACGAACGACTCGACGTACGTGCACGATGGCGTGATGGCCCCGCCGGACACGCGGATGGCGTCGAGGGCACCCTTCACCAGCGCGCCGGCGACCCCCTGCCCGCGCTGACTCTTCGGCACGAAGGTGTGACGCAGGTCGAAGCGCTTGCCCGCGCGCTCGTAGGCCAGGACTCCGACCGCCTCCGCACCTCGGACGGCCTCGAACTGCGTGGAGATCGGATTGATGATCACTCGGACGGATCCGTTGGCTGCCTGCATGAGCTGCACCTGTTCGATGTGGTGGTTGCGCAGGGCACTCGGAGTGCGGGCGCACGTGCACCGCCCCCACCGTTGCGAGCGCCCCGGCACGTGATGGCCGGCTTGAGCGCTGTGCCCGGGTGTCCTGTGGGTGCCGTCGCCCCGGCCCGATCTTTCGCCGGCCTATCCGTCCTAGCGGAGGAATCCCCGCCAGACTGCGGCCATGTCGTGGTCGCGGTACTCCGTCTCCTCGACCCTCTCGTACGCATCGCGCATCGCGACCATCAGCTCGGTGCGTAGCTCGGTCGCAGCGACCGCTGAGAACATCAGACCGATGTCCTTCACCACGCCGGGGAGTGCGAAGGAGGGAACTCCCGTCGAATCATCGAGGATGGCGGCACCCTTGGCCTGTGCGACCGGCGCGTCGACCGGTCCACCTTCGATCGCCCGCAGGAACAGGGCGGGATCCAGGTCGAGCTGCTCGGCCATCGCGATCGACTGACCCACCCCCGCGACGAGGAGATCGACCCAGGCGTTGCAGACCAGCTTGAGCGCACTCGCGCGTCCGATCTCGGGACCGGCCTCGACGACCCTACTGCTGTAGCCGTCGATGACAGGCCTGGCTGCGGCCGCCACGTCAGCGGCACCCGAGACGAGGCTGACCAGCTGACCGGCTTCCGCCGGTCCTCGGGTCCCGAGCACTGGAGCATCGAGGAACCGTCGCACGCCTCGTGCCACCTGTCGTGCTCCGTCCGGGCCGATGGTCGCCGACTGCACCCATACAGCCTCCGGCCCCATCGACTCGAGGAGGTGCGGCTTCACGTCGAGGGTGGCGGAGGCGTCGTACAGCAGCGTGATCACCACGGAGGCATCCAGGACGCACTCGCCGATTTCGGTCGTCACGATCGCACCGCTCCGCCCCAGGGGCGCGGCTCTGTCGTGGGTCCGGTTCCAGACCGAGACCCGGTGCCCGGCCCTCAGGAGCGAACGCGCCACGCCTGCTCCCATGACGCCCGTGCCCAGCACGGCCACGCGTGCCGACTTCACCCGACCTGGGTTCGCACCCGTCGGTCCGGGAAAGTCCTTCGGGTCCGGCCCGCCGCTCACGACGTCGCGCGGAGCTGCCAGGAGGTCGATCCGCGCAGGTCCAACCAGATGGAGTCGCGGCTCCTGGCGAAGCGCCCGATGACCGAGGTGCAGCTGCGACAGCGGAGGACCGATCCGGGACCGCGCACGTACGCGGCGACCCTGGCCAGGGGTGCCGTAGCCCCGCAATCTTCGCAGGTGACCCGGATCGAGGTGACGTCGACACCGAAGATCTCCGATAGCGGCCCGGCGACGGCGTTCCCGTCGAGTGCGAAGTCGTCTGGGTGGTTCATCTCATCCTCCTGTGGGGCCAAAACGTTCGGTCCGGATTACGTCAGCCGGGTGCCCACGCTCGATCAGCAGCTGCGTGGCTCTCTCCACGAAGGCGGTCGGGCCGCACACGTACACGCGGGTTCGCCCGGCCGCGTCCGACGCCGTGGGTCCGGTCGCCGGGGAGATCTCCCCCGATGCCGCCGGCAGGTCCTCGGCCCTCAGCCGCCCGGGCGATCGCTCGTCACCCAGGGAGCCCGAGCGGGTGAAGATCTTGTCGATGGTCACGCCCCGCGATCGCCGGCCGATGTCCTGCAGCTCGTCCTGGTAGAACACGTGGTCCGGGCTGCGTGCCGAGTACACGAGATGGAACGGACTCGCCGAGCCCGCGCGGATGCGCTGTCGAAGCATCGCCATGAGCGGGACGATCCCCGATCCACCCCCGACGAGCAGGATCGGCCCGGAGAGCTTCGCCGACCACGTGAACCATCCGCCGATCGGCCCTCGCAGCTCGAGCTCGTCGCCGGGCTGCATGACCTCGACCAGGTACGGCGACACCTCCCCCCTGTCGACGGCCTGGACCGTGAGCTCCAGGCCGTCTCCATCGGCGGCCGACGCGATGGAGTAGCTGCGCTGGGCGCTGTAACCGTCTTCGGCTGTCAGCTTGACGTCGACGTGCTGGCCGGCCTCGTGGCCGGACCAACCCGGCACGGTCAACCGGAGCGTCCGGGCCGAGGTGGTCTCCGTACGGCTCGCCTCAAGGCGCGCACGGAGCCAGCGGAGTGCGCCGCGTCGCAGGCTTCCGCTCATCAATCGCCGATGTAGCGCTGTTCCAGCCACGGGTCGCCGTACTCGTGGTACCCGAGGCTCTCCCAGAATCCCAGCTGCTCGTCCAGACGCAGCTCGATGCCATTGACCCACTTGGCCGACTTCCAGAGGTACAGATGCGGGACCAGCAACCGCGCCGGTCCACCGTGAACCGGGTCCAGCTCCCCGCCGTCGTACTCGAAGACGATCCAGGCCTTCCCGTCGAGCAGATCCTCGAGCGGGATGTTCGTGGAGTAGCCGCCGTAGCAGTGGACGAGAGCATATTCCGCCTCGGTGCCGAGGCCGTCCAAGAGCGAGCTGACCGGCACCCCGCGCCAGGTCGTGCCCAGCTTGCTCCACTTGGTGACGCAGTGGATGTCGACCGTGAACTCCTCGCTGGGAAGGGCCATTAGCCTCTCCCACGTCAGCGTGGTGCGCGAGCCGTCGATGTCCGTGATGTCGAAGCGCCAGTCCTCGGTGTCGACGTACTGAGTCGGACCCGCCGACAGCACCGGGAAGTCGTCCGTGACGTACTGTCCCGGCGGCACCCTGGGGTCCGACCCACTGCCGCGACCGCCGAATCCCCTGCTGATGACACTCATCTGCCCCTCCCGCCTCTCGCGCTGATAACCGGGTCGTCCACTGGTCTTGGTGACGCCGGAGCGGGCAGGCCTTACGGACCTCGCGACTCGTCCGGGTTCACTCGACCACGTCGCCCGCCCGGGCCACGGGAACCCGCAGCGCAGGAGGGTAAGAACGGCGGCGCGAGGGGCGACTCACTGGGTCAGGAACGGGGACCGCTGCCGCAGCAACCCCGGCGAGCAGGAGAGACGAGGATCAAACCGTGACGACCTCAGACAGTTCGGCAGCATCGATCGCAGCTCCCACCGAAGGTCCTCCGGCGAGCCGGCCTGCCGCCCCCGCGGCCCGCTACGGGCCGGACGCCGGGCAGCCCGTCGCTCTGAGTGACCTGGGCGACCTGGGCGACCTGGCGGGACAGGGGGTTGTCGAGGTGGTGCACCACGCGGAGGACAGGTTCTACGAGCTGTTGGCCGACGGCACCTCGGTCGCATTGCTGGTGTACGAGAAGAACCTGCAGCAGGTCGGGATCACGCACGCCGTGGTCCGAGAGGATCGCCGGGGTCACGGTCTGGGGACGACACTGATCGCGAGTGCCCTCGACGACCTCGTCGCCGCCGGGACGAGGGTCGCGAACTACTGCGACAGCGTCGCCCGCTTCCTGGACAAGTTCCCCGACTACCGGCGCCGGGTTCGCGGAGAGTCTGAGCCGCTGACGGCCGGGCGGCGGGCCGGGATGACGGGGGCCGGCGATGCGACCGACCACACGTGAGGCAGCGGTTGACGATCCTGATGCATGAGCTGGCGGCTCGATCATTGCTGAGACTCCCGAAGACGACCTGATCCAGATCGGTGGCAGCCAGTACCTGCCAGCGGGACGCGGTCGATCGGGACCGGCTCGCAGGCAGCCCAACCCGTACGCGTGACGCTGCAAGGGACAGGCTCGCTACCCGGACCTGCGGACGGCAGGCGGCGTGCACGCTGATGCGGGCGTGGTCGTACGACGATCCGCCCGGCTCAGCGGTCGAACACATCGGGAAGGACCTTTCCGGCTACGTGCGTTGGACGAGCTGCAGGTACGGCTCCTCGAGTCGCCGGCCGGCCTCGACGCCGTCTCGACGATCCCCGGCACCTCTCCCGGATGCCGGGGACCGGGTCGGCGTCAGTCGGCCCGAGCCACGTCGTGCAGTCGGGTCGCGGCGCAGGCGCACTCGTCGGAGCACGGGAGGTAGGTGTGCCACGGGTGCCCGCACTCGGGGCAGGGCATCTCATGTGACAGTGGATGCGCTTGCGTGTCGACGGTGTCCCACATGACAGGCCCCTCACTGCTGACGATCGCTCCTTGCGGGCTGCGGCCCGAGGAGCACGCGAATCCGTGCGAGTCGGTGACGAGCTGCCGCGCTCGTGGCGTCAGGCCGGGCCTTGATGGCTGTTGCGGCCGAGATCGGCGCTGGTGACAGCGACGACCGCACGGTCCCGACCCGAAGACTCGCGACGCCCATTGCTGGCCGACTACATCGATGATCCATCCCGGCGCCTGTCATCGGCCCCGGCAGCCCCCCGGCCCGACCACCCGGCCCGACCACCCGGCCCGA
>NZ_JARGER010000048.1 GCF_029210375.1 Nocardioides sp. YIM 152315
CCCACGCATCGGCGAGCGAAGCCGCCACCCAGCTCGAAACCACCCGTGAGTCGGTGGTTTCGAGACGGGACTCCGTCCCGCCTCGACCACCGTGCCGGCTCGACCGCCGACGTCGTTCAGGACACCCGGGCCGTCAGTCCCGTCGGGCCGCCGGGGCGGCCGTGGCACATCTTGTACTTCTTGCCCGAGCCGCAGGGGCACTTGTCGTTGCGACCGACCTTCGCGAACTGGTCCTCGGCCGGGGCGTCCTCGGTCTTGACCTCGGCCTCACCGACCTCCGAGGGGGCCGAGTAGGCGAGCTTCTGCGGGGTCGCGGGCCGCTCGAGGCCCCTGGCCCGGATGCTCGGCTGCTCGGCGGACGGCAGGGTCCGCGCCATCGGCTCGACCGCGTCCTCGTCCTCGTCCTCGACCTCGAAGTCGACCTCGCCCTCCGGCTCCTCCTCGACCTGGACCTCGAGGTTGAACAGGAAGCCGACGGACTCCTCCTTGATGCCGTCCATCATCGCGGCGAACATGTCGAAGCCCTCGCGCTGGTACTCGACCAGCGGGTCGCGCTGCGAGTAGGCCCGCAGGTAGATGCCCTCGCGCAGGTAGTCCATCTCGTAGAGGTGCTCGCGCCACTTGCGGTCGAGCACCGAGAGCACGACCCGGCGCTCGAGCTCACGCATGACCGGCTCGCCGATCTCCTGCTCGCGGTCGTCGTACGCCGTGTGGGCGTCGGCCTGCAGCGCGGTGATCAGCTCGTCGCGGTCGACGTGGTCGACGCCGCCGGCCTCCTCGACGATCGCCTTGTGGTCGAGGGCCACCGGGTAGATCTGACGCATCGCGTTCCACAGCGCCTCGAGGTCCCACTGCTCGGCGATGTCCTCGGTCGCGCCGTTGACGTAGCCGGCGACGGTGTCGTCGAGGAAGCCGCTGATCTGCTCCTGGAGGTCCTTGCCCTCGAGGACCTCGCGGCGCTCTGCGTAGATCACCTTGCGCTGGCGGTCCATGACGTCGTCGTACTTGAGGACGTTCTTGCGGGACTCGAAGTTCTGCGACTCGACCTGGCCCTGGGCGTTGGCGATCGCGCTCGTGACCCGCTTGTTCTCGATCGGGACGTCGTCGGGGATCTTCAGGACCTGGAGCACGCGGTCGACCCAGTCGGACTTGAAGAGCCGCATGAGCTCGTCCTGGAGCGAGAGGTAGAAGCGCGACTCGCCCGGGTCGCCCTGACGGCCGGAGCGCCCGCGGAGCTGGTTGTCGATGCGGCGCGACTCGTGGCGCTCGGTGCCGACGACGTAGAGGCCTCCGGCGTCGCGGACCTCGTCGTGCTCGGCGGCGACCTGGGCCTTGATCCGCTCGACCATCGCGGGCCACGCCTCGTCGTACTGCTCGGCGGTCTCGCCACCGGGCTCGAGGCCCTGCCGGCGCAGCTCCTGGTCGGCGAGGAACTCGACCGAGCCGCCGAGCATGATGTCGGTGCCGCGGCCGGCCATGTTGGTCGCGACGGTGACCGCGCCCTTGTGACCGGCCATCGCGACGATCTTGGCCTCGTCGGCGTGCACCTTGGCGTTGAGCACGGAGTGCGGGATGCCGCGCTTGCGCAGCTTCTGCGAGAGGTGCTCGGACTTCTCGACGGAGACGGTGCCGACGAGGACCGGCTGACCCTTCTCGTGGCGCTCGGCGATGTCGTCGACGACCGCGTCGTACTTGGCCTCCTCGGTGCGGTAGACGAGGTCGGCCTGGTCGATGCGGGCCATCGGCTTGTTGGTCGGGATGGGGACCACGCCGAGGTTGTAGATCTTGTCGAACTCCGACGCCTCGGTCATGGCCGTGCCCGTCATGCCGGAGAGCTTGTCGTAGAGACGGAAGAAGTTCTGGAGCGTGATGGTCGCGAGGGTCTGGTACTCCTCGCGGACCTGCACGCCCTCCTTGGCCTCGATCGCCTGGTGCAGGCCGTCGTTGTAGCGGCGCCCGGCCAGCATCCGGCCGGTGTGCTCGTCGACGATGAGCACCTCGCCCTCCATGACGACGTACTCCTTGTCGTTGCGGAAGAGCTCCTTGGCCTTGATCGAGTTGTTCATGAACGAGATGAGCGGCGTGTTCACCGAGTCGTAGAGGTTCTCGATGCCGAGGTGGTCCTCCACCTTGGTGATGCCCGGCTCGAGCACCGAGATCGTCCGCTTCTTCTCGTCGACCTCGTAGTCGACGTCCTTGTCGAGCTTGCGGGCGACCTTCGCGAACTCGGCGTACCACTGCACGTCGTCCTGCGTCGGGCCGCTGATGATCAGCGGGGTGCGCGCCTCGTCGATGAGGATCGAGTCGACCTCGTCGACGATCGCGAAGCTGTGGCCGCGCTGGACGCACTCCTCGATGGAGCCCGCCATGTTGTCGCGCAGGTAGTCGAAGCCCAGCTCGTTGTTGGTGCCGTAGGTGATGTCGCAGTTGTACGCCGCGCGCCGCGCGTCGGGACGCATCTCGGGCAGGATCACGCCCACGGTGAGGCCGAGGAAGTTGTGGACGCGGCCCATCATCTCGGACTGGTACTTCGCCAGGTAGTCGTTGACCGTCACGATGTGGACGCCGTTGCCCCCGAGCGCGTTGAGGTACGCCGGCAGCACCGCGACCAGCGTCTTGCCCTCACCGGTCTTCATCTCGGCGATGTTGCCCAGGTGCAGCGCGGCCCCGCCCATGACCTGGACGTCGAACGGCCGCAGCCCGAGCACCCGGCGCGACGCCTCCCGCGCGGTCGCGAAGGCCTCGGGCATCAGGTCGTCCAGCGACTCTCCGTCGGCCAGCCGCTGCCGGAGCTCGTCGGTCATGCCCCGCAGCTCGTCGTCGCTCATCGCGACGAAGTCGTCCTCGATGGCGTTGACGGCCTGGGCCACGGCCTCGAGCTGGCGCAGGATCTTGCCCTCGCCGATGCGGAGGATCTTGTCGAGAATGGCAGGCACTGGTCCAACTTCCTGAGGTCGCCGTCGGAAGCCCGGTGTCAAGGAGCGGGCGGCGCCACTCTACCCAGCGGGACCCAGCCTCCGAAGCCGTGTAGGTCTCGCGGAGCCGCGCGCAATATTCATGTCAATTGGGGTTGACATGAATGGTCCATTTCGCGTCAATTGTCACTGTCATGAAAACGACGCGCCGCTACACGATGACCGCCAGGGCCGAGGCCGTGGAACGCACTCGGCTCCGGCTGCTCGACGCCGCGATCGAGCTCGCCGAGACCCGACTGGTCTCCGAGATCTCGCTCGACGACATCGCCGCCACCGCTGGCGTCAGCGTGCAGACGCTGCTGCGCCACTTCGGCAGCCGGGCGGGGCTGATCGAGGCCGCCCGCCGGCACGCCCTCACCGTGGTCGGCGAGGAGCGGCGCACGCCCATCGGCGACCCCGACGCCGCCGTGCGCACCGTGCTCCAGCACTACGAGCGACGCGGCGACACCGTGGTCACGATGCTCGCCCAGGAGCACGCCGACGCCGCGACCCGCGAGGTCACCGACGCCGGCCGGGCGTTCCACCGGGCATGGGTGGCGGAGGTCTTCGGACCGCTGCTCCCCGACGTAGGCGCGGAGCGCGAGGTGCTGACCGACCTGCTCTGCGTCGCGACCGACGTCTACACATGGAAGCAGCTGCGCCGTGACCGCGGCCTCGGCCCGGCCGCCACCGAGACCCGGGTCCGCGCGCTGGTGCGCGCGCTCCTGCCTGCCTGAGGGAGAAGCCATGTCCGCACTGCTCTTCGTCACCTGGGACGGCGGCGGCAACGTGCCGCCGGCCACCGCGCTCGCCCACGAGCTGGCCCGGCGCGGCCACGCCGTGCGCTTCCTCGGCCACCCCTCCCAGGAGCGGCCGCTGACGTCGCAGGGCTTCGCCTTCGTGCGGCCGCGGCACGCGCGCGCCTTCGACGCCACCACGGACTACCGGCCGCTCCGGATGCTCGGCGTCCTCGCCGACGTCGGGATGGGCCGCGACCTGCTCGACGCCGTCGCGGCAGAGCCGACCGACCTCGTCGTCATCGACTCGCTGATGTTCGGCGCGCTGGACGCCGCGCGCCGGGCCGGGCTGCGCTACGCGGTGCTCGAGCACATGTACGCCGCGGCGTACCGGTCCGGCATGCTCGGCGGGCCGATGGGCCTCAACCTCAGGCTGCGCGGGCTGGCACCGGCCCGCGCGCTCGACGACGCGGCCCTGCGCCTGCTGATGACGCTGCCGCAGCTCGACCCCGCTCCGGCCGTCGCCAACCTGAGCCAGGTCGGCCCGCTGGCCACCTGGTCACCGCGCGTCGAGGCCGAGCCGACGGTGGTCGTCGGGCTCAGCACGTTCGGCTACCCCGGGATGGCCCCCGTCCTCCAGCGGCTGGTCGACGCGACCGAGGGGCTGTCCGCGCGGGTCCTGGTGTCGACCGGACCGACGATCGACCCCGCGGCGCTGCGCACTCGACCCGGGGTCGAGGTCCATCGCTGGCTCGCGCACGGCGAGAGCCTGCCGGGCGCCTCCGTGCTCGTCACCCACGGCGGCCACGGCTCGACGATGGCCGGGCTCGCCCACGACCTGCCGCTGCTCGTCGTGCCCCTCGACGGCAAGTCGGACCACGAGGTGGTCGGGCGGAGCATCGAGCGGGCCGGCGCCGGGCGGATGATCGGACGGCGGGCGAGCGCCGGGGACCTCCGCGACGCCCTGCGGTCGCTGCTCGAGGAGCCTGCCTACGCGGCAGCGGCCGGCCGCCTGGGCGCGGCGATCCGGGGGACCGACGCCGTCGGCGACGGGGCGACCGCGCTGGAGGCGCTCAGCAACGGAGCGCCGACGCCAGGTCGCCCCGCGGCTCGACCGTGACCGACGCCAGGCCGAGCCACCGACCCAGGCGGACGAGCTCGGCCGACAGCTCCTCCGCGGTCTCCGGCGGCGCGCCCGGCTCGGCGTACGCCGCCTTGACGACCAGCCGGCCGGCGCCCGCGTCGAACTGGCGGTCGGCCTTGAGGTCGACCCGCGCCACGATCCGGTCGCCGAGGAGGAACGGCAGCACGTAGTAGCCGTGCACCCGCTTCTCGGCCGGGACGTAGATCTCGATCCGGTAGTGGAAGTCGAAGAGCGCCTCGGTGCGCGCCCGCTCCCAGACGACCGGGTCGAAGGGGCTGAGCAGGGCACGGGCGGCGACGCGACGGGGCACGCGCGCGTCGCGATGGAGGTACGCCGGGCGCTTCCAGCCGTCGACGGTCACCGGCACCAGCTCGCCCTCCTCGACGAGCACGGCCACCGCCGTCGCGGTGTCGGCGACCTCCATGCGGTAGTAGTCGCGCAGGTCCTGCACGGTCGCCACCCCGTGGGAGCGGGCCGCCCGACGCACGAGCTCACGCGCCGCCTCCGCGCGCGTCGGGACGGGCCGGGCGAGGACGGCGGGCGGGACCACCCTCTCCGGGAGGTCGTAGCGGATCTCGAACTGGCTGTTGCGGCTCGCGATCGCAACCTGTCCCGACGTGTAGAGGTAGTCGAGCATCCGGCGGGTCTCGGACCAGTTCCAGCCCCAGTTGTCCTTCTCCCGGGGCATACCGTCACCCACCCACGAGGCAGCGTCTCGGGCGGTGGCGGCGCCCCGCTCGGCGATCTCGGCCAGCAGGGTCTTCTCCAGGACGTCGTTCTCGGCGACGAACCCCCACTTGCCGCGCTTGGCGCGGTAGTCGTCCATGCGGTGCTGCATCACCGGCCAGAGCTCGACCGGCATGTAGGCCTGGACGTGGGCCCAGTACTCCACGATCCGCCGGGGCCGCCGCTCGGCCGCGCGGCGGAGCAGCTCGACGTCGTAGGGGCCCATCCGCGAGTAGAGCGGCATGTAGTGCGCGCGCTGCAGCACGTTGACGGAGTCGACCTGGAGGACGCCGGTGCGCTCCAGGGTGCGCTGGAGGGTGCGCAGCGTCGGCACGGCGTGCGCCTTGTCGAGGAACCCCTGGGCCGCGAGGGCGATCCGGCGCGCCTGGGGAAGGGAGAGCGAGTCGACCACCCGTGAACTCAACCACGACGCACCGACAGTGGTTGCGGCTGCTTCCCGGCTCACCGGGTTTCGAGACGCGTCACGCAGCCCGTCGCAGGCTCCGGTCTGCGTCGACCCTCCTCAACCTGACTTGCCGTAGACCGGCCTCGTTCCTCGGCCGGTCTACGGCAAGTCAAGCAGCTTCTCCTTGACGGCATACATCACGGCCTCCATCCGGGAGTGCAGCTGGAGCTTCTCGAGGATGTTGCGCACGTGGTTCTTCACCGTGTTGTCGCTGATGTAGAGCTCCTTGGCGATCTCGCGGTTGTTCATGCCGCGGGCGACCAGCCGGAGCACCTCGAGCTCGCGGTCGGTGAGCCGCAGGCCGGAGGTGTGGTCGCGCTCCGGACGCGACATCTGCTTGAACTCGTCGATGAGCTTGACCGCCATCGAGGGGCTGATCAGCGACTGCCCGTCGGCGACGACCCGCACGGCCTGGGCGACCTCCTCGATCGAGGAGTCCTTGAGCAGGTAGCCGGCGGCACCGCTCTTGACCGCCTCGTAGAGGTCGGCCTCCTCGTCGGAGACGGTCAGCATCACGATCTTGGCCGAGGGCACGGCCTCCTTGATCGCCAGGCACGCCTCGATGCCGGAGCGCTTGGGCATCCGGATGTCGAGCAGCACCACGTCGGGCGCCGTGCGCTCGGCGAGGGCGGTCCCCTCGACGCCGTCGCCCGCCTCGCCGACCACCTCGACGCCGGGCTCGGCGCTGAGCAGCATGGTCAGCCCGCGCCGGAACAGCTCCTGGTCATCGACCACCAACACACGGATGGGCTCCCGCCCCGCCTCCGTCGTCTGCTCCGCCACGGGGGCATCATGGCACGACCGGACCCCTGAGTGCCCACATCCGGGGGATCCGACACGACGGCGGGATGACCCGTCCGGGCCACCCCGCCGTCGTTCCACGTCGAATCGGTCTCCAGCGGCGCCTCAGTCGATGGCCCCCACGTCGAGCGAGATGACGCCGTAGTCGTAGCCGCGGCGGCGGTAGACGACCGACGGACGCTCGCTCTCCTTGTCCACGAACAGGTAGAAGTCGTGACCGACCAGCTCCATCTCGTAGAGGGCCTGGTCGAGCGTCATCGGCTCGGCGGCATGGGTCTTCTCGCGGACGACGAGCGGCCCGTCACCGGTCACGGTGATCGGACCGACCTGGCGCTCCTGGGTGACCACGTCGTCGGTCGTCTTCTCGACCGGAGGCGCGCCGTTCGCGAGCGCCTGACCCACGGAGACGGGGGTCTTCCCGCCCCGGTGGACGCGCCTGCGATCCGATGCCCGCCTCATCTGGGTGGCCATCTTGTCGAGCGCCAGGTCGAGCGCGGCCATCTTGTCGGCGGCACTTGCCTCGGCCCGGATCACAGGACCCTTGGAGAGCGCCGTCAGCTGGAGGCGTACCGCACGATCCGCCTGCCGCGGGTTGCGTTCGCACTCCACCTCGACGTTCACCCGGATGATCCGATGATCGTGCTTCTCGAGCCTCGACAGCTTCTCTTCCACGTGACTGCGGAACCGATCAGACAGCTCGCAGTGCCGACCCGTGACCACAACTTCCATGTGAACCTCCCGATTGCACACTTGCTTCTCGGCGTTTCGGCGGTCAGCTCCAGCCGTACCCTCCTCGGGGTACGCCGGAGCACCGGTGCCCCGCGGGGCCCGGCGTCGGGGAGGAGTCCGTCCGGCCGACCTGGTCTTCGACCCCACAATCGCCTGCTGAGGCGCTCGCAGCTTCTCTGCCACTACTGACCTTCTCCCGGCCATCGCCGCATCTGACGACGACGCCGGGGCAGGACTTACCACTAAGCCGCACCGTGATCGACGGTTCGCCCCGCGGGGCGGAGCAGACCGTCTTACGTGGACCGCTTTGCCTGCGACTGGCATCGGCTAGCCGGCCCGGCGCCCGGGTGGACCGGGGCGCCTGGACGACGCAACCACGGACCCGGACGGACTCCATGCAGAGACGTTAGTCCGTCGCCCAAGGAGACGAAAGGGCCGGAGGTCCATTGGCCGGGATCCTGCGGCGTGTCGCGGCCACCGCGGCCACGGCGACCACCTCCAGGCCCACCGCCTCGAGCGCGCGCTGAGCCTCACGGAGGGTGGCTCCGGTGGTCACGACGTCGTCGCAGACCACGACGCGGGCCCGGGTACGCCGGGCCGCCAGCGCTCGCAGCCCGGCGGCGGGACAGTGCATCGAGCCGGCCAGGTTGACCGCCCGCGCGGCGGCGTCGAGCCCGGCCTGGTCCAGGACGCCCGTTCGGCTGCGCAGCACCGGGGCGACGGCGACGTCGGCGCCGGAACGCCGCAGCAGGCGCGCCGCACGCGTCGTGATCCGCAGCGTCGGGTCGTGGCCACGCGCTCGTGCGGTGCCCCGACGCGACGGCACCGGCACGAGCACCACCGGACCCGGCGGCTGGTCGGCGAGCGCGGCGCGGACCGCCTGGACGAGCAGCCGGGCCAGCGGGTCGCGCAGCCCGAGCAACCGGCGCTCCTTGTGGCCGAGCAGCAGGTCCCGGACGACCCCGGCGTACTCCCCCGCCGCGAACGGCGTCGCCAGGCCCGGGGGGACCGGGTCCGGCCAGGCCGGGACCGCGCCGACCGGCAGTGCGTCGGCACAGGCCGGGCAGAGCACCCGGCCCGAGCGCCCGCAGCCCGCGCACCGACCGCCGAGCAGGAGGTCGGCGGCCGCGTCGACCACGCCGACCCAGGAGTCGCGGAGCACGCACCGATGCCACCACCGGCACCGCGCCAGCTCAAGGCCGTCGTCGCCGCACTGTGGATCGGCCCCAGTCGATCGGCGGAGAATCACCCGACGTAGGTGATGCCCGTCGTCCCCTCGGCCACCGGAAGCGTCTGGCGGCCGTCGGCCGAGAGGTTGGTCAGGGCCCGCCGGCTCACGCCGAGAAGGGGGTCGTCGGCCGCCGGGGAGCCGGCGAGCGAGCGCACCGGGCCCTCGCGCGTGGTCGAGCTGCCGTCGGGCGCGGGCGACCCGTCGACCGAGGCGGCGTGCAGCTGGGCCAGCGAGGTCGAGGCGAACGGGCTGAGGATGCCCAGGAGGGTGGGTCGGCGCCACGCGATCGCGCGGATCGGGAGGTCGCGGTCGGGATCGCCCGAGATCCGCCGCGCGGGCGTCGCCCAGAGCACCCTGCCGCTGCGGTCGCGGGCGACCCGGCTGAGGCGGAGCACGTCCCCGGCGGGCGTGCGCACGACCGCGATCAGCCGGGTGCCGTCGCGGGAGACCACGAAGCCGCGCACCTGGCGGCCGCTGACACCGGGCACGTCGAGCTCGTGGTGGCGCTGTCCGTCGACGTAGGACACCACGGCGCCGGCGGCGGTCCGGTCGACCAGCCACATCCGGTCGGAGGCGTCCCACGCGGGCTTGAGGAGATCGGTCGCGCCGGTGACCACCGTGCGCACCTCGCCCTCCTCGGTGCCGCTGACCGGCGCGACGACCACCGAGCTGCCGTCGTCGCTCACGCCGGCGGCCCGGCTCGCGGTGAGGCTCACCCCGACGCTCCGCACCCCGAGCGCGTCGGCGCCCATCGGTCCGCTCACCGGCTCGAGGGTGCCGTCGGTGCCGGATGCCAACCGACCGTCCCGCAGTCCGTAGAGCAGCGGGCTGGCCTGCCAGCCGCTCGGGTCGTACTCGCTGCCGCCGTCGACCCGGTAGGCGCTGACACCGCCGGGCAGCGGGACGGCCTCCCCGTCGATCGAGACCCGCAGGGCCTCGATGGCGGTCTCCTGCCGCAGCGTCCACGCCAGCTGGGCCATCATCAGCTCGATCGACTGCGGAGTCAGGTCACCGGCGTCACCCTTGAGCGCGATGTCGGCGACGCCCTCGTCGGAGATGGGGACCGAGAAGTTGGTCAGGCCGGGCGGGATGAAGCTGCGCACCACGCGGTCGAGGCCCTCACCGGGCCCGAGCAGCAGCGCCTGGGTGAGGGTGCTGGCGAGCTGCTTGCCGGTCGGCACGTAGACCGGCTCGGGCGCGAGGATCGACGCCGTCGGGTCGAAGTAGTAGAGCGAGACCTGGCGGTAGCGGCGGGCGAACCACGACTCCGGCACGATCAGCGCGTTGGGCGCCCGGTCGATGCGCCACTCGCCGTCCTCGAAGGCCATGGGGACCTCGAAGGTGTGCCGGCCGCGGGGCAGCGGCCCCTGCCAGGCGCCCTGGGCGTCGAGGCGCACGGGATCGCTGAGCGAGACCGAGACGCCCACTCCGCTCTCGGTGACGCGGGGCGTCCCCGCGTAGGTGATCGTCTCGTCGTCGGGCGTCCACGACGCCGCGGCGTCCTCGGTGAGGAACTCCCGCGCGGTGTTGGTCTGGATCGGCGTCGCCTGCATCGCGGCCAGGAAGCCCTGGACGATGCCGGCGCGGGTGTCGCCGGTCTGCGGCGGGCGCGGGTCGATGTAGACACCCGGGTCGCCGGCGTCGCCGCCACCGGACTGGGTCTCGACGACCGGGCCGTCGGTGGGTATCCCCACGCACCCGCCGAGCATCACGGCGGCGGCCAGGGTGGCGACGGCGACGAGAGTACGCCGGGACCTCATGTGACGGGCTCCGTCACGTCGACCGGCACCAGTGGCAGCGGGCTGTGCCGCAGTACCCCGCCTGCCCGGCGCGGCAGCGACAGGCGGAACTGCGCGCCCTCCCCCGGCCGGCCCCACGCCTGGAGCCAGCCGCCGTGGAGGTGGGTGTCCTCGAGCGAGATCGACAGGCCGAGGCCGGTGCCGCCACTGGTGCGCGCCCGCGCGGGATCGGCGCGCCAGAACCGGTTGAAGACCATCGCCGCCTCGCCCGGCGCCAGCCCGACGCCGTAGTCGCGCACGGTGATCGCGGCCGCGTGGTCGTCACCGGCGACGGTCACGACGATGTCACCACCCACCCGGTCGGTCCCGGTGTGGTCGATGGCGTTGGTGACCAGGTTGCGCACGACGCGCTCGATGCGGCGCACGTCGGCCTCCGCCAGGCAGGGGTGGCCGGGCGCCTCGACGACGATCCGGACGCCGCGCTGCACGGCCAGCGCCTGGGTGGCGTCGACCACGCGGTGGGCGACGTCGACGAGGTTGAGGTCGTCGAGCTCGAGGACGGCCGCACCGGCGTCGAAGCGGCTGATCTCCAGGAGGTCGGCGAGCAGCGTCTCGAACCGATCGAGCTCGGTCTGCAGCAGCTCCGCGGCCCGCGCCGTGGCCGGGTCGAAGTCGCGACGCGCATCGTGGAGGACGTCGCCGGCCATCCGCACCGTCGTGAGCGGCGTGCGCAGCTCGTGGGAGACGTCGGAGACGAAGCGGCGCTGCAGCCGGCTGAGCTCCTCGAGCTGACGGATCTGGCGCTGCAGGTTGCTGGCCATCTGGTTGAACGACGTCGCGAGCCGCGCCAGGTCGTCCTCGCCCGACACGCGCAGCCGCTCCTGCAGCTGCCCGGCGGCGAGACGCTCCGCGACGCGGCGGGCCATCCGGATCGGGGTGACGACCTGACGGGTCACCAGCCAGGTCATGCCGGCGACCAGCACGACCAGCAGCACCGCAGCCGTCAGCAGGGCCCTGGTGACCAGCGCCATCGTCTCCTCCTGCTCGTCGAGCGGGAAGAGGTAGTAGAGCGTGTAGGTCTGCGCGTCGGCCGGGAGCAGCACCTGCGAGCCGACGACGATGCCCGGCCGCTCCGTCGTCACGCCGGTCACGTCGGTGCTGCGGATCGTGGTGTAGGTCCAGGCCGTCGGCGCCTCGTCGTCGAAGTGCTCCTCGAGGTCCAGCGGGACACTGCCGGTGTCGAGGCCCTGCGAGAAGTTCGTGCCGCCGTCGGCGATGCGGCCTCCGCCGCCCGTCGGACCCGCGAGCACCACCGAGAAGCCGCGGGTCAGGCCGGCCTGGATGATCGAGTCGGCGAGCTGGGTCTTCTGGCCGGCGACGTCGGCGTCCGTGCCTCGCGCGGCCTCGAGGCGCTCGCGGGCCTCCGCGGTCTCGTCGTTGGCCTCCGCGACGACCGCCTGGACCCGGTGGTCGAGCAGGCCGTCGCGGGTCTGCTGGAGCAGGAACCACCCGACGACGCTGATCACGGCCGCGGAGAGCAGCACGGTGCTGGCGACCACCCGCGCCTGGATGGAGCGGCGCCAGAAGGTCAGCGCGCGGCGTACCGGCTCAGGGAGCCAGTGCGACCCGCGGGGGCGCAGGTGCAGCATCGCGGTGCCTCACGCAGTCCCGGCCTTGTAGCCGACACCCCGGACCGTGACCACGATCTCGGGGTTCTCGGGGTCGTGCTCGACCTTGGAGCGCAGGCGCTGCACGTGGACGTTGACCAGGCGGGTGTCGGCGGCGTGCCGATAGCCCCAGACCTGCTCGAGCAGCACCTCGCGGGTGAAGACCTGCCAGGGCTTGCGGGCCAGGCAGACGAGCAGGTCGAACTCCAGCGGGGTGAGGTTGATCGGCTCCCCGGCACGCGCGACGGCGTGCCCCGCGACGTCGATGGCGAGGTCACCGATCGTGAGCGTCTCGGAGGTCGGCGCGTCGAAGCGGCGCATCCGCGCCCGGATCCGGGCCACCAGCTCCTTGGGCTTGAACGGCTTGACGACGTAGTCGTCCGCACCGGACTCCAGGCCGACGACCACGTCGACGGTGTCGCCCTTGGCCGTGAGCATGACGATGGGCACGCCTGACTCGGCGCGGATCTCCTTGCACACGTCGATGCCGTCCTTGCCGGGCAGCATCAGGTCCAGCAGCACCAGGTCGGGCCGGTAGGCGCGGAACGCCTCCAGGGCCTCGTCGCCGCGCGTCACCATCCGGCTGCCGAAGCCCTCCTGGCGCAGCACGATCGTGAGCATCTCCGCCAGCGGCGCGTCGTCGTCGACGACCAGGATCCGCCCCCTGGCGTCGGCGTCCGTGGTGGGGCCGGACGGTGCTCCGGCGGGCTCGCTCATGGCATCCATAGTGCCTCAACGCCCTCGGTCCGGGCCTGCGAAGGCCGCGACCCGAGCATGCGGGCCGCGGCGTACGCAGTCATCAGTAGCGGTACTGCTCCGGCTTGAACGGACCCGCGACCTCGACGCCCAGGTAGGACGCCTGGTCGTCGGTCAGCGTCGTGAGCTTCACGCCGAGCGAGTCGAGGTGCAGCCGGGCGACCTCCTCGTCGAGGTGCTTCGGCAGCACGTAGACGCCGACCGGGTACTCCTCGGTCCTGGTGAAGATCTCGATCTGCGCGAGCACCTGGTTGGTGAAGGAGTTCGACATCACGAAGGACGGGTGGCCGGTCGCGTTGCCGAGGTTCATCAGGCGACCCTCGGAGAGCACGATGATCGACTTGCCGGTCGAGAAGGTCCAGACGTCGACCTGCGGCTTCACGTTCTTGCGCTCCGCGACGCCCGGCGCCTCGAGGCCGGCCATGTCGATCTCGTTGTCGAAGTGGCCGATGTTGCCGACGATCGCGTTGTGCTTCATCGACCTCATGTGGTCGAGGGTGACGACGTCCTTGTTGCCGGTCGCCGTGATGATGATGTCCGCGATCGGGAGCGCGTCCTCGAGCGTGGTCACCTGGTAGCCGTCCATCGACGCCTGCAGCGCGCAGATCGGGTCGATCTCGGTGACGATCACGCGGGCGCCCTGGCCACGCAGCGACTCGGCGCAGCCCTTGCCGACGTCGCCGTACCCGCACACCACGGCGACCTTGCCGCCGATGAGGACGTCGGTCGCGCGGTTGATGCCGTCGATCAGCGAGTGACGGCAGCCGTACTTGTTGTCGAACTTCGACTTGGTGACCGAGTCGTTGACGTTGATCGCCGGGAAGAGCAGCGTGCCCTCGCGCATCATCTCGTAGAGGCGGTGGACGCCGGTGGTGGTCTCCTCCGTCACGCCCTTGATGGAGTTGGCGATCGGGGTCCAGTGGTTCGCGTTCTTCGCCAGGACCTCGCCCAGGACCTCGAAGATGATCCGCTGCTCGTTGCTGGTCGCGGTCGCCGGGTCGGGCGCCTGGCCGGTCTTCTCGGCCTGGACGCCGAGGTGGACGAGCAGGGTGGCGTCACCGCCGTCGTCGAGGATCATGTTCGGCTGCTGACCGCCGGGCCAGTCGAGGATCTGCTGGGTGCACCACCAGTACTCCTCCAGCGTCTCGCCCTTCCACGCGAACACCGGCACGCCCCGCGGGTCGTCGGCGGTGCCCTCGGGGCCGACCGCGATCGCCGCGGCGGCGTGGTCCTGGGTCGAGAAGATGTTGCACGAGGCCCACCGGACCTCGGCCCCGAGCGCCACTAGCGTCTCGATGAGCACCGCGGTCTGGATGGTCATGTGGAGCGAGCCCGCGATCCGGGCGCCCTTGAGCGGCTGGTCCGCGCCGTACCGCGCGCGCATCGCCATCAGGCCGGGCATCTCGTGCTCGGCGAGCTGGATCTCGGTGCGGCCGAAGTCGGCCAGGCTGAGGTCGGCGACCTTGAAGTCCATCGATGCTCCTGGGGCGTGTGGCGGGGCTCTCTTCCTCCGACGAGGTTAGAACGCGCTCCAGGCTTCCGCAGAATCCTCGGCACCGCGCGACGCTGACCCGGCAACCCGGCGCCGGAACCGGCGTGCGGGCGCCACCACGGGTCTGCAGCTTCATCAAGGGATGCAGGTCGAGCCCCGGTTCCCTCGACGAGTTCACCGCGGCAACCGCGACTTCGCCCACATCCCTTGATGAAACGCTGCTTCGTCACCAGGTCGGGCCCGGCCCCGGCGCACCGACCACACGGCGGCCCTCAGTGCGCGTCGGCGGCCTTCCGGCGCGGGAGGAGGTGGAGCACGCCGAGGACGAGCGCGCCGACGAGGAGTCCGAAGACCGCGGAGAGCAGGGTGTTGGTGATCCAGCCCGCGATGCTGCCGAGCGTGCCCTGCAGGGCGTCGTGGACGGCGTGCTCGAGGTCGTGGACCAGGGCGTACGGCGCGTGCCAGCCCAGCTCGTCGAGGCCGTTCAGCTCGATGTGGCCGCCGACCCACAGCATCGCGGCGACGCCGACGACCGAGATGAACGAGAGCAGCTTCGGGGTGCCGACGAGCAGGCCGTGGCCCAGCTTGCCCAGGAGCCCGCGCGAGCGCTGGGTGAGCGCGAGGCCGATGTCGTCGAGCTTGACGATGATCGCAACCACGCCGTACACCGCGATCGTGATGGCGATCGCCACGACGACGAGGATCGCGAGGCGGCTGACGAACGGCTCGTCGGTGACCTCGTTGAGCGCGATCACCATGATCTCCGTCGAGAGGATCAGGTCGGTGCGGATCGCGCCGGAGACCATCGCCTTCTCGGCCTCGGCCCCCTCGGCGGTCACCGGGACCGCGTGGCCGCTGTGGCCGCGCAGGGCGCCCCAGACCCGCTCGGTGCCCTCGTAGCAGAGATAGGCGCCACCGACCATGAGGATCGGCGTGAGCAGGCCCGGCACGAACTGGCTGAGCACCAACGCCACCGGCAGGATGATGACGAGCTTGTTGCGCAGCGAGCCGACGGTGATCTTCTTGATCATCGGGAGCTCGCGGTCGGCGGTCACGCCGTGGACGTACTGCGGCGTGACGGCCGTGTCGTCGACGACCACGCCCGCCGCCTTGGTGGTCGCCCGGCCGGCGGCGGCGCCCACGTCGTCGATCGACGCAGCGGCCAGCCGAGCGAGGGCGGCCACGTCGTCGAGCAGTGCGAACAGCCCTCCAGCCATGCAGTCACACTATCGGGAGGGCGCTCCCGCCTGGTGGTCCAGGCCGGCGTCGACTCCCGCCTCGATCTCGGCCTGCACCCGGGGCTGCACCCGGTCCTTCGCCGCGGTCAGCGCCACGGCGTGCTTCACGTGCCGCTCGGCGTAGCCGAGCGGGTCGACGAGCTCGGTCAGCCGGGAGGACACCGGCCGCCACGCGAGCAGCAGCGCGAGCACCACGGCGCCGACGGTGGTGACGCCGAAGGCGATGACGGGGTGCCCCTCGGCCCAGCCGCCGAACCCGGCGTACCCGGCGCCCTTCACGAAGAAGCCGTGGAACAGGTAGACGACGAGCGTGGCGGCGCCCATCCGGGCGAACCAGCCGCCCACCCGCGGCACGAGGGCGAAGAACGCCCAGGCCCCGAGCGTGCCGATCGCGAGGACGAGCGTTCGCGTGAGCAGCGCCTGCACGTCGTCGGCGTACCCCATCTCGTCGTACCGCGAGCGGTAGTAGAGCCACTCGGTGCTCGCCCAGGCGTCGGTCCACGTCGTCAGCACCCAGATGCCGACGAAGACCGCGACCGCGACCGCCTGGGCCGGCTTGCGGCGCAGCCACTCGAGCCGCTCCGGGGTGGCCTTGAGCCCCATCACGAAGAACGGCAGCAACCCGAGCACCCGCGCCAGGTCGAGGGTGTCACCGGCCTGCAGGCCGGCGGCGAGGCTGACGCCGACCGCCAGGGCGAGTCCGCCCCACATCGGCCGGAAGACCGGCGTGAGGAGACGCCAGAAGAAGAGGGCGGAGAGGTACCACATCGGCCAGTGCGGGTCCTGGAAGAGGCCGTCCATCTCCTCGCCGCCGACGTAGATGCGGAAGAGCGCCAGCGCGGTCTCGAAGAGCAGGTAGGGGACCACGACCGTGCGGAAGAGCTGCCACATCCGCACCCGGCTGTACACGAAGCTGCGGGAGAGGTACCCGGTCACGAACACGAACGCCGGCACGTGCCAGGCGTACAGGAAGTCGTAGAAGTGCTCGACGACGGCGTCGTCGGGCAGCAGGACCCAGGAGTGACCGACGACGACGAGCGTCACCAGCATCATCTTGGCGTTGTCGAACCAGGGGTCACGGACGACAGCGGTCGCGGGCGCTGGTTGGGTCGGCATCCCTTCCGCTTACCCGGCCGCGCGGGCGATCAGTCGTCCACGAGGCCGATTCTCAGGTACTCCGCGGCGTAGGTTCCGCTCAGCAGAAGGGAGGCGTACCGCGCCACCTCGGTCGTCGCGTCGGTCGTCACGGTCTCGACGCGCACCCCGCGCTCGGAGGCCGCGGCGGTCAACCGTCCCCGCTGCTCGCGTACGACGGGCTCCTCCGCGCCGTCGTCGAGCACGACCAGCACCGGCCGTCGGTCGCCGGACCCCTCCGCGAAGGGGTCGTCGAACACGTCACGCTGGCGGGCCGCCTCGATCACCGGCAGCAGGTGCTCCGCGTCGCCGGCGAGCGACGAGCGGCCAGTGGCGCGCCGGATCGACTCGGCGACCCGGCGCGCCGCTCGCGCGGCGAGCACCGAGCCGCCCCACACGACGGGGTTGGTGTCGGCGAGCGCGATCGCCAGCATCTTCGCCGGGTTGACGGCCAGGTCGCGGTGCGGCGAGCACGCGATCGCGACCGCGTCGAGGGCCTCCGCGACCTGCTCGGCGTCGGCGCGAGGGCCGAGCGAGACGCGGTCGAGGTACTCCAGGACGACCACGGCCGTGGCGAGCGGGTCACGGGTCGACGTCGGCAGGATCGCGCTCCACCGGCCGGCGGCGTGATCGGCGACCAGAGATCCCGGAGGGCAGGCCACGACCAGCTGGCAGCCACGGCGTACCGCCTCGGCGACCGCGGACGCGGCCCCGGTGTCGGCGCCGTCCGGAGCCAGCACGACGACGAGGTCGAGGCTGCCGGCCCAGCCCGGCAGACCGGCCGCCGGCCAGGCCACGAACGGGACGGGGCACCACGGCTCGAGCACCGCGCGCAGCAGCCGGGAGTCGGGGCCGGCGGCCAGCACGGCGCGCGGGCGGGCGAGGTCGTCGGCCCGGGTGACGGCCTCGGCGGTCGCTGCCGCCGCCTCACCCGCGGTACGACGCACCCGGGAGCCCGACTCGGCCAGCGTGCGCAGCACGAGGTCGCCCGCCTCCAGCGCGGCGGCGTCGTCGAGACGGGACTCGTCGAACCAGGTCGCCATCGCCCCCACCCTCCTCGTCGCCGCCCGTCAGGACGGCTTGCGCGCCTCGTCGACCAGCAGCACCGGGATGTCGTCGCGGACCGGGTAGGCCAGCCCGCAGCCCTGGCAGACCAGCTCCTCCCCCACGACGGACAGCTCTGCGCGGCAGGCCGGGCAGACGATGATCTCGAGCAGTGCGGGATCGATGTTGACGGGCGAGCTCATCGGTGACTCCTGATCTGGGCGAGCACGGTGTCGCGCACGTGGGCCATGGTCTCCTCGTCGCGGCCCTCGGCGTTGAGGCGGAGCAGCGGCTCGGTGTTCGAGGGACGGACGTTGAAGGTCCAGTCGGCGTGGCTGACGGAGAGGCCGTCGAGCCGGTCGGTCGTGACGCCGTCCTGCGCGGCGTACGCCGCCTCGATCTCGGCGGTCACCGCCGCCTGGTCGGCGACCTGGGAGTTGATCTCGCCGCTCAGCACGTAGCGGTCGAACTGCGCGAGGAGCCAGGACAGCGGCTGCTCGGTCTCGGCCAGCGCGGCGAGCGTGTGCAGGGCGGCGAGCATGCCCGAGTCGGCGCGCCAGAAGTCGCGGAAGTAGAAGTGGCCGCTGTGCTCGCCGCCGAAGATCGCGCCGGTCTCGGCCATCGTCGCCTTGATGAAGGAGTGTCCGACCCGGGTGCGCACCGGGTTGCCGCCCCGCTCCGTGACGATCTCGGGGACCGAACGGCTCGTGATCAGGTTGTGGATCACCGTGGCGCCGGGCTCCTTGGCGAGCTCGCGGGACGCGATCAGGGCGGTCAGGGTCGACGGCGAGACCGCCCGGCCGCGCTCGTCGACGATGAAGCAGCGGTCGGCGTCGCCGTCGAAGGCGAGACCCACGTCGGCGCCCTCGGCCAGCACGCGCTCCTGCAGGTCGACGAGGTTCGCCGGCTCGATCGGGTTCGCCTCGTGGTGGGGGAAGGTGCCGTCGAGCTCGAAGTACATCGGCACCAGCGCCACCTGGTCGCCGAGCCTGCCGAAGACCGCCGGCGCGGTGTGGCCGGCCATGCCGTTGCCGGCGTCGACGACGACCGTGAGCCGCCGACCGTCGACCGGCGCGAGCGTGAGCAGGTGCGCGGCGTACTCCTCGAGCACGTCGCGCCCGCTGACGGCGCCGCGCGGACCGACGACCGGACGCGGGTCGAGCACGAGGTCGCGGATCTCGGCGAGGCCGGACTCCAGCCCGATCGGTACGGCGTGGGCGCGGCACATCTTGATGCCGTTGTACTGCGCCGGGTTGTGGCTGGCCGTGAACATCGCGCCCGGGTGGCCGAGGTGGCCGGAGGCGAAGTAGAGCTGGTCGGTCGACGCCAGGCCGATCATCACCACGTCGGCGCCCGCCTCGGTGGCGCCCTGCGCGAAGGCGTCTGCCATGCCGGGCGAGCTCGGGCGCATGTCGTGGCCGACGACCACCGTCGCCGCACCGACGACCTGGGCGAACGCGCGGCCCGTGGCGCGGGCGAGGGGCTCGTCGATCTGGTCGGGGACCGTGCCGCGCACGTCGTACGCCTTGAAGACGGCGTCGACGTTCGCCGGGTCCAGGGAGTCGGCCATGCAGTCAGGTTAGTGGGGCGGGGCCGTCACTCGGACGTCAGGACGCGCAGGTGCCCACGGCGCCCGGTCTCGCGGCCGGCCCCGCGAGCGCTCTCCTCGGCGGGGGCGACGCGCAGCGGGGTGACCGGGCGGCCCGCCTCGCGCACCGCGTCGGCCAGGGCGAGGAGGTCGTCGCTCGACGGGCCCGGCGCCGTGAGGTCGCCGGCCAGCCGCAGCACCTCCCACCCGCGGGGCGCCGAGAGGCGCTCGCTGTGGACCTCGCACAGGTCGTAGGCGTGGGGCTCGGCGTAGGTGGCGAGCGGGCCGAGCACCGCCGTCTGGTCGGCGTAGACGTAGGTCAGCGTGGCCACCGCGGGACGGCCGCAGGCCGTGCGCGAACAGCGGCGGGCAGGACTCACGTCGCAGACGGTACCTCCCGCGGCCGGTGGCGCCGATTAGGCTCGCGGCGTGGACGACGCGAGCGGATCCCAGGGGCCGGCGAGGCGGCGCAGCCGGGACCGCCGGGGGCGCGGGATGCGCGGCCCCGCGGTGCTGCCGCGGGTGCCCGGCCACCCCGAGCTGCGCACGGCCCGCGAGCGGTTCGACGACCTCGCACTCGACATCGTCACCGAGATCGAACGGCGCTGGCAGGACCGGCTGGGCCTGGTCGAGTACGCCGTCGAGGACACCCCGCACCTGCCCGACGACTGGTCCCCGGGCACGGTGCCGCTCTCCTCGCTGGTGCGGGGCGCCGGCGCGACGCCGACCCGGCTCGTGCTCTTCAGGCGTCCGATCGAGCACCGCTGCGACAACCGCGCCGAGCTCGAGGCCATGGTGCTGACCGTCGTCGTCGAGCAGGTCGCCGAGCTCCTCGGCATCGACGCCGAGGACGTCGACCCGCGCTACGAGGGCGGTCTGTAGGGACTGCTACGGCAGCCCGGGCCGCACGTCCGGCACCAACCCGTTGCGCACCGGGACCGTCAGCGGCAGCACCGAGTCGCCGCCGCGGGAGCTGGTGAGCACCGCCCCCGTCACCGACGTGCGCGCGGGCAGCACGGCGACCAGCCGCGCCCGGGCCGGCACCTTCACGACCTTCCCGCGGTCGGGCACCACCTCGACCTTGGTGTGCCGGATCCGGTCACCGCCGGCGGTGCGGGCGACGACCGTGACGGTGCCGGCCGCGGTCGCGCCGGCGAGCACGACGCGACGCTCGGCGGCCCGGCTCCCCTCCTCGGGCTCCTCGGGGACGAGCACGGTCGCCTCGTCGGCGAACGCCGTGCCGGCGGTGGCGAGCGACAGGTCGTTGTCGACGATGGAGCGCAGGGTCGTGGTCACCGGTCCCGACGAGGTCACCAGCAGGCCCAGCGCGCCCTGCCGCACGGCTTCGTTCACGATCGAGGACACCGGCACCCGCTTCACGCTCTGCGGCGGGATCCGGATCTCGTCGGCGCCGTCGGGGGCGAACACCGACTCGGAGTCGATCACCTTGATCCCGGCTCGCACCTCGTCGGTGCCGGGGTTGGCGATCGCGAGGGTCCGCTTGCCCTTGCCGGGTGCGAGGCCGGGGAGCAGGCTGCTGGTCGCCGGTGTGGTCTCGGCCGGCATCCAGTCCTGGGTCAGCGCGGCGCGACCGGGACGGTCGAAGCGATCCACCAGCGCGGCGCCGACCCGGCCCCGGGCCGCGACGACCTCGAGGGCCAGCTCGTCGGTGCGCGGGACCTGCGCCGCCAGGTCGAGCCGGACCGTCGAGCCGCCGGGCACGGACACCCCGCGCAGGCGCGGCGAGTCCACGACGCCGTTGCGGCCGAGGACCGTGACGTCGGCGACCGCCGTGCCGGCGTCGGGGTTGGTCAGCTCGAGCACGGACCGGTGGCTGGCGCCGGCGCCCACCCCGGTGAACCACTGACTGGCCGCCGGCGGCAGGCAGCCGGCCACCGCCTGTTCGGCGCCGCCACCCCGCCCGGCGACCAGACCGGGGGCCGCGTCGCCCTCCCCGGTGACCGCGACCGCATCGGGGTCGTCGACCGACGTGACCCGGCCGGATGCGAGGTCGGCGTCCTTCGCATCGTCGCCGGACCCGACGCCCACCGAGCCGTCGACGTCGTCGGCCACCGTCGTGAGCGAGACCTCCGGCGCGTCGGGCAGCGCGGCGGGGCACACCAGCGTCGCGGTGGTCAGCGTCGTCCGGGCGGGCGGATGCGTCGTCGTGCCGGCCTCGTCCGTCTGCACCAGCAGCAGGACGGCGACGCTGAGGAGCGGCAGCAGCAGGGCGAGCACCGTGGTCAGGTTGAGACGGCTCTTCCTGCGGGCAGTACGCCGTCCGCCGCGCGTGGGCTGTGGCTGGCTCATCGCTCTGCCCGCCTCGGGTTCGTGGTCGGCAGGCAGAGCACGACGACGACCAGCGCCGTGGCCCCCTGGACCACCAGCAGCACGATCCGCAGCCACGACACCGGGCCTTCGAGCAGCGAGCCGTCGAGCGGCCGGTCGACCTGCCAGGCGCGGGTCGTCCGCTCCTCGGCACTCGCCTGGACCAGGCCGGACGCGGCGTCGAGCACGGCCGCCACGTCACCGTCGGCGGGCGAGGGCAGCACGACGTACTCGATGCCGCTGCTGCCCAGCGCGTCGACCACGTCGGGCGTGGGGCGCGAGACGAGCGCCTGGACCTCGGCGGAGAACCGCTCGTCCTCGGAGGTCAGGTTGATGACCTCGTCCTCGCCGAGGGTGATCCCGTCACCGCGACGGACGGTGTAGGTCAGCCCCTCGTCGACGCTGCCGCGGATCGCGAGGATGCCGTGCTCGGGGCCCTCCTCGGCGCTCTGCACCATGTAGACGGGGATGTCGGTCTCGATGCCGTCGTCGATGGCGGGGTCGGAGCCGACCCACCAGACCAGGCCGCCGACCGGCACGGCCGCCGCCACGACCACGAGGACCCCGGAGACCACGCGGCGCCAGGGGACGGTCTCCACGCCCAGGCCGACCGCACCGATCGACGCGGCGACGACGAAGGCGCCCTGGAGCACCAGCAGCAGCGCGCCGAGGCCCGCGCCGACCGAGATGGCGGCGAGGTCGACGGTGAACACGCCGAGCACCGCGGCGAGGACGGCCGCCACGAGCGCGACGACCCAGCACACGAGCACGGGGATCCGGGTCGCCCGCGGCAGGAGGGCGAGCACCGCGAGGGCGGCGAGGACGACGCCGAGCCACCACGGCGCCCCCAGCCCGTCGAAGCGTCCGCTCAGCAGGTCGAGGGTGTCCACGGTGGGCGTCGGCAGGCGGCCGGTGTCGAGCAGCATCCCCTCCGCGGCGGAGCGCTGCACGGCCGGCACCCACCACGGCGAGAGCAGCACCGGACCGAGGCCGAGGGCGACCGCGGGCGGTCCCCAGACCGAGCGGTCCCGCACCGCGCCGCGCACGACGAGGGCGGCCGCGGCGGTGACGACCAGCCCCAGCACCGCGGCCAGCAGCCACAGCACCGGCGCGAAGGCGCTCGCCACGGCCAGCAGCAGGCCGACCCGCCACGCGGCGCGCCACCGGCGCGCGGGCGCCGGCTCGGCGAAGCCGAGTGCGGCGTGCGCCAGCCAGGGCAGCAGCGCCGCGACCACGACCAGGCCGAGCCGGCCGTCGCCCCAGGCTCCGCTCGCGGCCGGCACCAGGCTCCACGTGGTGGCGCCCCACAGCAGCACCCAGCGCGACGCGCCCGTGAAGACCACCAGTCGGCCGACCACCCGCAGGAAGCGCCACGCGCCCCACAACCCGAGTGGCACCGCCGCCACGAAGACCACCGAGACCGCCGCCGACGGGCTGCCGCCGAGCAGGGTCGCGAGCAGCGCCATGGGGAGGACGTACGCCGGCGCCGGCACCGCGGTGCCGGTCCCCAGCGGGTGCCAGGTCTCCACCTGCAGCCGCCACCAGTCGCCGGCGTCCGGCGGGGCCGGCGACAGGCCGCCGCCGGCGATCGAGCCGTACGCCGTCCGCGTCGCCACCAGCGCGACGACCACGACCAGCGCCGTGAGCAGCGCCACCGGGTTCGTGAGGAACCGGGCCAGCAGGCCGGAGTCCTCGGCGATCAGGTCCTCGTCCTCGGGACGGGGTCGTGACGCGTAGCTCGCCGGCGCGCGCTCGGCGGCCGCCGCGCGGCGTCGCTCGGCGACGTCCTGCGCCTGGTTGGTCGCGGCGGCGGCCAGGTCGCCGACGAAGTCGAGCCCGTGCCGGTAGGGCACCCACCAGGGGGAGAGCAGGGGCGCGGCCCGCCGCGGGTCGGCGCCGGGCTGCTCGCGACGGACGCGGCGTGCCCGCCGTACCTCGCCGGGGTGGGAGTAGAGGGAGAGCAGCGCGGCGAGGTCGTCGAGCGCCTCACCCACGGCCCGCACGACCAGGAAGCCGATCATCCGCAGCACGGTGCCGAGGGCCAGCCGGACCACCAGCCAGGGCAGTTTGCGGCCCGGGGCGTTGGCGAGCAGCGTGAACAGCGCGGCGCGACGCTCTTGGTAGTGGGTGTGCCGTCCGGTGAGCGGCGTACGACGCACGCCCCGGTGGGCCGCCTCGGCGTGGAAGACCACGGCGTCGGGGACGATGAGCGTCCTGTGGCCGGCCGCGGCGGCCCGCCAGCCGAAGTCGATGTCGTTGCCGAAGATCGGCAGCTGCTCGTCGAGGCCGCCCAGCGACTCGAGCACCGAGCGGCGTACCAGCATGCCGGCGGTGTTGACCGCGAGCACCTGGCGCACCTCGTCGTGCTGGCCCTGGTCGTACTCACCGCGCTCCAGCCCGGTCTCACGTCGCCCGGTGCCGCTGAGGGTGACCCCGAGCTCGAGGAGCCGCTTGAGGGAGGGCCACTCGCGCAGCTTGGGACCGAGGACGTCGGCGTCGGGGTCGGCCGCGGCGACCTCCAGCAGGGCCGCCAGCGCGCCGGGGTCCGGGTTCGCGTCGTCGTGCAGGATCCAGACCCACTCCGGCGCCTCCTGCCGCTCGCGCAGGCGGTCGAGCCCCAGCGCCACCGCCGCCGGGAAGGAGGTCGCCCCGCTCACGCGGAGCACGTCGCCGAACGCGTTGGCGAGCAGGTCGGCGCTGTCGTCCTTGCTGCCGGTGTCGACCGCGACGACCGTGGAGATCGGTGCCCGTTGCGCGCGGATCCCGTCGATCACGGCGGGGAGCCAGCGCCCCCCGTCATGACTGACGAGCAGGGCCGCGACGGAGGAAACCACGATCGAGAACCCTAGCCGGGGCGCGCCAGCGGACCGGCTGACGGTGGTCGAGCGAGCCGCGCGACCGAGGGACGAGGTCGCGCTGCGGTGCGCTCAGACGGCGCGCTTCTTGAGCTTGCGACGCTCCCGCTCGGAGAGCCCGCCCCAGATCCCGAAGCGCTCGTCGTTCATCAACGCGTACTCGAGGCAGTCGTCGCGGACCTCGCAGGTGAGGCAGACCTTCTTCGCCTCCCTGGTCGATCCCCCCTTCTCAGGGAAGAAGGCCTCGGGATCGGTCTGCGCGCAGAGCGCTCGCTCCTGCCATCCAGCTTCCTCGGCGTCCCCGTCGAGGAGAAATAGTTCTCTCACGGCTTTCGCCCTTTCGACCCGGTGTTGCTCCCACATCCCCGAGTCCTGCGCGGCTCCCGGTGGAGACCACCGGGCCCGGATGACCGCGCCGAGACTCGCGAACGACACTGTGGGAATTACATGCCTGTCGTACCCCGAAAGTCAACCCCGCATGTGCTATCGCACCCCGGGTACCTACCGGTTCCCCTCGACCATCGGCGGGCACCGCGCGAACCTGAGCAACAGCCCGTGGGGCAAGGTATCCGCATGCAGAACATCACGGTGCTCTCGGGGGGGATGGGTGGTGCCCGCTTCCTCCAGGGCCTGCTCCACGGCATCGCCTGCGGCCGGCTGCCGGGCGTCGCGCCCGACGCGAGCGTCACGGTCGTCGCGAACACCGCCGACGACCTCTGGATCCACGGTCTCAAGGTGTGCCCCGACCTCGACACCGTCATGTACACCCTCGGCGACGGCATCGACCCGGGGCGCGGCTGGGGTCGCCGCGACGAGACGTGGAGCGTGAAGGAGGAACTGGCGGCGTACGGCGTGGAGCCGACCTGGTTCGGCCTCGGCGACCGCGACATCGCCACCCACCTGGTGCGCACCCAGATGCTCGAGGCGGGCTATCCGCTCTCGGAGGTGACGACCGCGCTCTGCCGGCGCTGGCTCGCCCCGGCCCACGCCGGCCGCGTCCGACTGCTGCCGATGACCGACGACCGCGTCGAGACCCACGTCGCGATCGCCGACCCCGAGTCCGCGAGCGGTCGACGCGTGGTGCACTTCCAGGAGTACTGGGTGCGGCTGCGGGCCGCCGTGCCGGCCGAGCTGCTCGTCTTCGTGGGGCTCGACGAGTCCACTCCGGGACCCGGCGTCATCGACGCGATCACCGACGCCGACCTCGTCGTGCTGCCGCCCTCCAACCCGGTCGTGTCGGTCGGCACGATCCTCGGGGTGCCGCGGCTGCGTGACGCGCTCGTCGCCACGAAGGCACCGGTGGTCGGGCTCTCCCCCATCGTCGGCGGCACCCACGTGCGCGGCATGGCCGAGCAGATGCTGACGTCGGTCGGCGTCGAGGTGAGCGCCGCGGGCGTCGGGCTCCACTACGGCGCGCGCACCGACGGTGGCGTCCTCGACGGCTGGCTGGTCGACGAGGTCGACGCCGACCAGGTCGCGCGGGTCGAGGCCGCGGGCCTCCCGTGCCGCGCCGTTCCGCTGATGATGACCGACCCGGACGCCACCGCCGCGATGGCCGCCGCCGCGATCGAGCTGGTCGCGCGATGACCCGTCTCGAGGTGACGGCCCCCGACGGCGTTCCGGAGGTGGTGCCGGGCGACGACCTCGTCGAGCTCGCGCTCGCCTTCACCGAGCTGGTCGACGGCGACGTGGTGGTCGTCACCAGCAAGGTCGTGAGCAAGGCCGAGGGGCGGATCCGGAGCGGCAGCCGCGACGATGCCCTCGCCGGAGAGACGGCCCGGGTCGTGGCCCGCCGCGGCGAGACCGCGATCGTGCGCAACCACCTCGGCCTGACCATGGCCGCCGCTGGCATCGACAACTCGAACGTGCCGCAGGGGCAGGTGGTGCTGCTGCCCGAGGACCCCGACGGGTCCGCGCGCCGGATCCGCGAGGGCATCGACGAGCGGAGCGGCGTCAACGTCGCCGTCGTCGTCAGCGACACCGCCGGTCGTGCCTGGCGCGAGGGCCAGACCGACATCGCCATCGGCGCCGCGGGACTGCTCGTGGCCGAGGACTACGCCGGGCGCACCGACGCCCACGGCAACGAGCTGGCCGTGACCCTGCCGGCCGTCGCCGACGAGCTCGCCGGCGCCGCCGAGCTCGCGACCGGCAAGCTGGGTGGGCGGCCCTTCGCCGTCGTTCGCGGCCGGGTCGACCTGGTGCTGCCCCGCGGCGAGCACGGCCCCGGCGCGGCGGCGCTGGTGCGGCCCGACGGCATGGACCTCTTCGGGTACGGCGCCCGCGAGGCCGTCGTCCGCGCGCTCCTGGCGCGGCCGGAGGACCGCCGCCCGTTCGGGGCACCGGCCGCACCGACCGAGCTCGCGGCCGCGATCCGCGACGTCATCGGCCTGCTGCCCTCGCACACCGGGGCCCCCGACGGCGCCCTCGTGGTGACGTATCCGCGTGGGCTGAGCCGGGCGCTGGCGGCCCTGACCTTCGCGCACGGGTGGACCGTGAACGCGACCGACCACCCGCACGAGGCCCGGTTGAGGCCTGCGGACGACTGAGCCCCCCGTAGACTCTGCCGACGACGACCGACCCCGCGAGCGCCGACCGCTCCGCACGACCGAGGAACACGACGTGGCCAAGCCCGCCAAGACCGACCGCAAGGCGGTCATCGACAAGATGCGCAAGCAGCAGAAGAGCGCCGAGCGACGCCGCGGCGCCGTGATCGTCACCGTCTGCGTCCTCGTCGCGCTCGGTATCGTCGCCGCCGCCGCCGTGCCGATCTTCATCGACAAGTGGAACGACCGCGAGCTCGACAACACCGCGCTGGCCGACATCGGCGGGCCGGCCTCGACCTGCCAGGAGATCGAGACCAAGAAGGCCGACGGCAACCAGCAGCACGTGCCGGTCGACACCCCGGTCGACTACACCACCGCCCCGCCGGCGTTCGGCCCCCACTGGAACCAGGCCGGCGTCGCGCCCGCGCCGTTCTCGCGCAAGTTCTACACCGCCGACGACCGTCCCGCCCTCGAGTCGCTCGTGCACAACCTCGAGCACGGCTACGCGATCCTCTGGTACGACGAGACCATCGCCGACGACCAGCAGGCACTCGACGACATCGAGGCGATCTCGCGCAAGTTCGGCGAGGACAACTTCCGCGACAAGTTCATCGCGGCCCCGTGGCTCTCGAGCGACGAGGACGGCAAGAAGTTCCCCGACGGTCAGCACGTCGCCCTCACCCACTGGTCGGCCGGCGGCAACGGCGTGACCGACGTCAGCAAGCAGGTCGGCGTGTTCCAGTACTGCTCCGGCGTGAGCGGCGAGGCGGTCGAGGCCTTCATGAAGGAGTACCCCTACACCGACTCGCCCGAGCCCGACGCCATGTGAGCGCCGCACCCGCCCGATGACGCCGACCCGCCCGAAACGTTCGGGCGGGTCGGCGTCATTTCAGGTGAGGTGAGTGCGGCCGGACTCCTTCAGGGCCGCGACGACCTGCTTGACGTCCTGCGCGCGGGCGCGGGTGGTGACCAGCAGCGCGTCGGGGGTGTCGACGACGACCACGTCGTCGAGCCCGACGACCGCGACCACGCGCTGGCCGGCCGGCACGACGAGGCCGGTGCTCTCCACGGTCAGCACCTGCGCGGCGTCGCCGAGCACGGTCCCCCCGGTGCCGTCCGCCCCCAGCAGCGCGGCCAGCGCGTCGAAGTCGCCGATGTCCTCCCACGGGAACGACGACGGCACCACGGCGACGCGGCCCGCGTCGGCGGCCGGCTCGGCGACCGCGTGGTCGAGCGCGATCCTCGGCAGCCCCGGCCACAGCTCGGGCAGCCGGTCGGGGTCGGCGGCGATCGCGCGCAGGTCGGCGGCGAACCCGGGGTGCCACTCGCCCAGCAGGTCCAGCAGCACTCGCGGGCGTACGACGAACATGCCCGCGTTCCAGCGATACCGGCCGGTCGCGAGGTAGCCCTCCGCGGTCGCCGCGGAGGGCTTCTCGACGAACTCCCGCACCCCGGCGGCGCCCTCGTGGCCGGGCAGCGGGTCGCCGACGTGGATGTAGCCGAACGCGGACGACGGGAAGGTGGGCGCGATCCCGAGCGTGGCCAGCCAGTCGTCCCGGGCGACCGCGACCGCGCGGCGTACCGCCTCCTCGAAGGCGGCGGCGTCCGCGATCACGTGGTCGGCGGCGAAGGAGCCCATCACCGCGTCCGGGTCGGACCGCTCGAGCAGCGCGGCCGCGAGGCCGATCGCGGCCATCGAGTCGCGCGGCGAGGGCTCGGCCACCACGGACCCCGCGGCCACCTCCGGCAGCTGGTCGACCACGGCCTCGCGGTGCGCCTCGCCGGTCACGACCATGATCCGGTCGTCGGCGAGCGGCGCGAGCCGGTCGCGGGTCTCCTGCAGCAGGGTCCGGCCGTGGCCGCGCAGGTCGTGGAGGAACTTCGGCGCCGACGAGCGCGACAGCGGCCAGAGTCGGGTGCCGGCTCCCCCGGCCGGGATCACGGCCCAGAAGTGGTCGATCGAGGTCACGATGAAACCCTAGTGCCGCGCGTCGGAAGTTCCTGTGCGCTTCGCGCACACATGGCACGCGCTCTGCTGCGTTGCCGAAGCTCGCGAGACGGGCGGGTATGGCGTCGCTCCGGCGCCTTGCAGCGCACGCACCCTGAGCACGCCAACCGTTCAACAACATCCGACACACGACACTAGGCCCATGACGACCTTCGCCGACGTGCTGGGAAGCCAGCTGCGACAGGACCCGGGCCGGCCACTGGTGACCTTCTACGACGACGCGACCGGCGAGCGGGTCGAGCTCTCGGTCACCACGTACGCGAACTGGGTGGCGAAGGTCTCGTCGCTGCTGGCCGACGAGCACGACCTCGAGCGCGGGCAGCGGCTGTGCCTCGACCTGCCGCCGCACTGGCTGGGACCGGTGTTCCTGGGCGCCGCGTGGACGGTCGGACTGACGCTGGTCGGCCCCGACGACACCGGGGCGGACGCTGTCGTGTGCGGGCCGGACACCCTGGCGACCTGGGCGCCGCGCGCGGACGAGATCCACGTCCTGGCGTGCTCGCTGCTGCCGCTCGGGGTCCGGTTCGCCGACCCGGTGCCGCCGGGGGTGCACGACGTCGGTGCCGAGGTCTGGTCGCAGCCGGACGCGTTCGCGCCGTGGGACCCGCCCACCGGCGCCGACCTCGCGACCGCGGGCGGGTACGGCGAGCGCGGTCACGCCGAGGTGTGGACGGCGGCCGCCGCCGGGAGCATCGTCACCGACGGCGGCCGCCTCCTCTCGGAGGCGAACCCGGCTTCCCCACCAGGACTCGCCACCTTCACCGAGCCGCTCAGCAAGGGCGGCTCGCTGGTGCTGGTCGTCCACTCCGGCCCGGAGCGGCTCGCCGCGACGTACGCGGCGGAGCGCGCCACGGCCCGCTTCCCTTGAGAGGCGCACAGCACCACGTCTGATCACCGGCGTCACCCGGCCAGGTCGTAGCCCCCCATCCCCTGTGCGAGGTAGCGCGGCTTCGCGAAGCCCTTCCTCGTGGCGCGGATCAGGTAGAGCGCGCCCGACGACTCGCGGCGGACGACGAGGTCCGCGTGGCCACGCAGGCCGATGTCGCTGATGCCGATCACCCAGTCGTACGGCGTGAGGTCCACGCCGACCGAGCGGCCCCTGGTGAGGCCGCCCGGGCCGTTGCCGGGGTAGAGCAGCGTGCGCTTCCCCGACCGGAAGAGCGAGTCCGGGGCGCCGTCGCCGTTCCAGCGTCCGACCGCGACCTGCGCGGTGGCGTCGATCGCGCTGTGCGCCACGTATCCGGCGCGCAGCCCGTCGACCCCGTTGCCGGGGTAGATCCGGATCGCGCCGCCCGCGGGCTGGCCCATCAGGTCCGGCCAGCCGTCGCCGGTCATGTCGCCGACCGCGGCCAGCAGGCTCACCGAGCCGAAGCCGGTGCCGAGGACGATCGGGGCCCCGAAGTGGCCCGCACCGTCGCCGCGGCGCAGCTCGAGGACGCCGCCGGTGGTGCGGGAGACGAGGTCGCCGACGCCGTCCCGGTCCCAGTCACCGGCGTTGAGCAGCGCGTCGGCGTCGTCGAGCACGAGGCCGGTGTCGATGGGGGCCAGCATCTCGGTGCCTCCGGCGTTGCCGATCACGCGGATCGACCCCCGCGACCGGACGACGACGTCGGGTCGGCCGTTGCGGACCAGCTGGGCGACGCCGATGACGCGGCCGGACCGGGCGAAGACCCGCAGCGGGCCGTGGGCGTGGCCGAAGGTGCCGTCGCCGCGGCCCGGGAGCACCCGGCCCACGCCGTTGCGCTTGAGCCGGACGAAGAGGTCGTCGGCGCCGTCGCCGGTGAAGTCGCCGAGGCCGCTGATGCTGGCGTACCGCTGCCACGCCCCCGCGAGCTTGACGGGCGTGCCGAAGCGGCCGTGGGCGGCACCCGGGAGCAGCCACAGCCGCCCGGCACGGTTGCGTGCGAGCAGGTCACGACGACCGTCGTCGGTGACGTCTCCGATGCCGGTCATCAGGTTGAAGCGGGAGCCGTCGACCTTGGTCTTGCGCACGACGAACCGGCCGTGGCGCACCCCGAGCAGCGTGTCGACGCGGCCCGTCCGCGTCGCGCGGGCGACCAGGTCGTTGCGGCCGTCTCCGTTGAGGTCGCCGGCGGGAGTGACCAGGTCGCGTCCGGCGAGCCGCCGGATCGCCCGCCCCTCGGGCGCCGCGAAGGTGCCCGCGTCGGTGCCCGGACGCACCACCGCCACCCCGCTCCTGCGCTGGACGACGAGGTCGGCGACGCCGTCGCGGGTCAGGTCCGGGGAGACGACCGTGCGTTGCCGTGCCTTGATCCCGGTGGCGGCGGCGACCGGCTTGCGGAAGCGGGTCAGACCACCGGTCGGCAGCACGAACACGCGCCCGTCGGCCGCCCGGCGTGCGACCAGGTCCGGGTGCGGAGTCGCCGCGAGGTCCGACTCGAGCTCGCGTCCGGCCCAGCCCCGCTGCGCCTCGGCCGCGATCCTGCGGATGTCGGGGAGCCGGGCATAGAGGTACTTCCCCGGGCACGCGGTGGCGCCGGCGTCGCGGTGACCGTTGATCGCCGGGAACGTGCGGGAGCCGACGACCTGTCGCGACGACGAGGCGTCGACGCCGTGCAGTGACAGCTTCCAGGCGAAGAGCGCGCCGTACGCCTCGACCATCGCGTTCGAGGGCCGGGCGGTCTCGTAGTTGCCGATCGCCGACATCGCGAACGAGTAGTCGTTGTAGTGCAGCGTGTGCGCGCCGACCACCGGCCGGTCGACGCCGCCGTACCGACCCTCCCAGATCCGTCCGAACCGGTCGACGAGGAAGTTGTAGCCGATGTCCGACCAGCCGCGGCTCTGCGTGTGGTAGGCGTAGATGCTGCGGATGATCCCCGGCACCTCGTCGCGGCTGTAGTCGTTGGCGTTGACGGTGTGGTGGACGAAGCCCGCGTGCACCTCGAAGTAGTGCAGCGAGCTCTTCTCGCGCATGCTCTCGTCGGCGCCCCACTGCGCGCGGGAGTAGATCTGGGGGCTCCGGGTGTACGCCGCGCGCGCGGCCGCGCCGACCCGTCGATCGCCGCCCGGCGCGCCGCCTGAAGCGGTGTCCAGCGCCGGTCGCTCCACGGCCGTCCGCGCCGTGCGGCCGGGGTCGACGACCGCGAGCCGCAGCCCCGGTGGCAGGTCGCGGGACTCGGTCCGCACCCGCACCTGGACGTCGTCGACGTCGCCCACCAGCAGCGCGTCGGTGCCGGGGCGGGCGCGCCGCCCCTCGGCGGAGTCCGGGTCGGGGCCGTGCTCGGCGTCGTACTGCAGGTCCATCCACGACGACCAGTCGGCGCCGGTGCGGGTGCGCACCTGGAGCGAGACCTCGTCCTCGTCGACCCGTGCGCCGCGCTCCCAGGTCACGCCGACGGCACCGTATCCGACGACGGGCTCGGGCACGCTGGTGACCGCGCGGTGGTCCGCCCGCTCGGCCGCGAGCATGCCCGCCTTCGTGCGGGCGCGGGCGCGCGACCCCGCGGTGGACGTCAGCGCATACTCCGTCACCTTCGGGTCGACGGCCCGCGCCGGGACCCGCGACGCGCGGCGTGCCTCGGCCGTGTAGGCGCGCAGCTCGACCGCCGCCTCGGGCGCGACGAAGCCCTCCTGCGGCCGGTCGTGCACGACGTCGAGGCTGATCACGCTCGCCGCCGGCGTCAGCACCGCGAGCACGGCGCCGAGCGCCAGGACCTGTTGGCAGGCCGTGACGAAGCGGATCTTGCTGGGTGGCATGAAGAGGCTGCTCCGGTGCGGGGGAAGTTCACACGGGACAGCAACTTTCACACGCGTCACAGCGGACGCGGAAGGGATCGTGAGTAACTACAAGACTGTAATTTCCACTCGACACGCCGACGTTCTCGAGAATTGTCAAGAAACTTCAGGCGTGTGATTCACCGGTCGCGCCGAGCCGGCGCCAGCTTCTCGCCGAGTATCTAGCTCCGCTAGATGTCCGCGCCGAGCTCCTCGTCCTCCTGCTCGGTGGCGTCGTCGGTGTCGCCGTCGTACTTGACGTACTTGATGCCGGCGTCGACGTCACCGTCGAAGCCCAGCTTGCCGTGCTCGAGCACGATGACCCGGTCGCACATCTTGCGCACCGAGCCGGCGGCGTGGCTGACGTAGACCAGGGTGCGACCGCTGTCGCGGACCTCCTGCATCCGCTGGAGGCACTTCTTCTTGAAGGGCTTGTCCCCCACGGCGAGCACCTCGTCGGCCAGGAAGATGTCGGAGTCGACGTGGATGGCGACGGAGAAGCCGAGGCGGGAGTACATGCCGGACGAGTAGTGGCCGACCTCGGTGTCGAGGAAGCGGCCGACGTCGGCGAACTCCACGATCTCGTCGAACTTCCGCTTGGTCTCCGCCTCGCTCATGCCGAGGATGGCGGCGTTGAGGAAGATGTTGTCGCGGCCGGTGAGCTGCGGGTGGAAGCCGGCGCCGGTGGCGATCAGGCCGGCGATCCGCCCGCGGGTCAGCACCCTGCCCTGGTCGGGCCGCATGATGCCGTTGACCAGCTTGAGCAGCGTGCTCTTGCCGGAGCCGTTAAGACCCATCAGACCGATCGACTCGCCCTGCTCGACGGTGAAGGAGACGTCGTCGACGGCCGTGAACGTGTTGCTGACCTGCTGGCGCTTCAGGCGGGCCATGGCGACCTGCTTGAAGGTGCGGTGGTAGCGGAGCGTGAACTCCTTGGTCACCTGGTCGACGACGATCGACTCGGTCATCAGAGGCGCTCCGGGATCTTGTTCTCGAGCCGCGAGAAGACGAGCTGCCCGAAGCCCAGGAGCACCAGCGACAGCAGCAGCGCCATGATCCCGCGGGTGAAGAGGTGGTCCGGGAGGTGCGTGCTGGCGGTCGCAGCGGGATCCTCGGTGCTGCCGACCCAGAAGGCTCGCTGCATGAGCAGCACCGAGCTCGCGAGCGGGTTCGCGAGGTAGATCTCGGTGTGCCCGTGGAACCGCTGGGCGACGAGGATGTAGGGGTAGATCATCGGGACGCCGAAGCGCACCAGGTTGTTGACGATCTGCACGACGTTCGAGATGTCGCGGAAGAAGACGTTGGCGGCGCTGAGCATCAGCGCGCCCGCCATCCCGACCGTGACCGTGATGAGCACCGAGAGCACCAGCGCGACCATGCCGAGCGGATCGGGCGTCCAGCCGGTCCACACACAGGCGATCGCCAGGATCACGATCTCGGGCAGCACGTGGTACGCCGAGACGAGGACCGCCGCGACCGGGAACATCTCCCGGGGCAGCGCCATCTTCTGCACCAGCCCCTTGTTGCGCACCACCGAGCGGGTGCCCGCGCTGAGGCACTCGGTGAAGATGCCGGTGATGATGATGCCCGCGAACATGTGGATCGCGAAGTTCTCCACGTTGTCGTGGAGGTTGAGGATGAACCCCATCACGAAGTAGTAGATGAGGAACTGCGACAGCGGGTTGATGTAGGACCAGATCATCCCGAGGGCGGAGCCCTGGTAGCGGGCCGCGATCTCGCGGCTGACCAGCAGCCGGAGCAGGTAGCGACGGCGGAAGACCTCGAAGAGCCCGGTGGTGGCCGACGGGGGCGCGAGCTGGGGCTGGACCCCCTGGCCGCCCGCGTGGCGGGCCTCGCGCCGGTCCGCCACGTGGCTCATGCCGGGTCTCCGGGGTCCCCGGTCCAGGGACGGAAGGTCTCCTCCCACGCCTCCGGAGATGTGATCTGCGGCAGCTTGGCGCGGTACTCGGCCGAGAGCTCGGGCCACCGGCGGTAGAGCTCCAGGTGCAGCTGCACGATGCGGCGCGCCTGGTCGCGGAACAGCTCGGGGTCGCGCGTATAGAGGGCGGCCGCGGTCTGGTCGGGCATCGACACGATCGCGGAGTCGTAGCGCGCGAGGCGGTACCAGCGGGCGTCCATCGCGGCGATCTCGGTCTCGGGGAAGTCCCGCGACAGCTTGCGCGGCGGGCGCAGCTGCCGCAGCGGCGCGAGCGCCGCCGTGATCAGCTGGGAGCGGCGGGTCGGCACCTCGAGCTCCTGGTGGGAGCGGCGCGTGGGCTTGCGGCGTACGGGCGGGAATGCGTCGGGGTCGGCCTGCAGCTGCGCGTCGGAGAACTGCTTGCGGAAGGCGTTGACCTCGGCGAGACGGGTCGGCAGCACCTCGTGCAGCGTGTCGGGCCCGGCGAGCACCTCCTCGAGCGCCTGCTGGCGCAGCTCGACGGTCGAGTACTGCATCGACACCAGGTGGGCGATGGAGTGGTTGAGGCTCTCGCGGACCACCCGGCCGCCGTGCGGGTACGGCGAGTGCAGCAGCGCGGAGACCAGCCGGTTGCGCTGGTGGAAGAACGCCTGCCAGTCGAGTGCGTCGTTCTTGTCGGTCCACGGCACGTGCCACACGGCCGCGCCGGGGAAGGTCACCGTCGGGTAGCCGGCCTTCTTCGCCCGGACGCCGAACTCGCTGTCGTCCCACTTGATGAAGATCGGCAGGGACAGCCCGATCTCGTCGAGCACGGCCCGCGGGATCAGGCACATGAACCAGCCGTTGAAGTCGACGTCGACGCGCCGGTGCAGCCAGCGCGTCGAGCGCAGGTTGCGAGCGCCGAAGTCCCACTCGGGTAGCACGTGCTCGGGCGACATCCACCACCAGCGCCAGGTCTGGATGATCTCGCCGAAGCTGTGCAGTCGGGAGCGCGAGTAGAGGCTGAACATGTGGCCGCCGACGATCGTCGGCCGGCGGGCGAGGTCGCCGAAGGTGACGGCACGCAGCAGGCTCTCGGGCTCGCAGACGACGTCGTCGTCCATCATCAGTGCGTACGTCGAGACGCCGGCGCGCACGGTCTCGAGCTGCCCGCGGGCGTAGCCGCCGGAGCCGCCGAGGTTGCCCTGCTCGATGATCCGCAGCCTGCCCTCGAGTACCTTCTCGGCGGCCGGGAAGTCCGCGGAGTCGACGACCTTCCTGGTCCCCTGCTCCATGACGAGCACCTCGTCGAGCAGCGCCAGCACGTCGTCGTCGGCGCCGAGCTGGGCGAGGAGCTTCGCACAGAAGTCGGGCCGGTTCATCGTGGTGATCGCGACCGCGACCGTGCCGGACTCGGCGCGGTCGGCGGGCACCTCGGCGTCCCAGGTCGCGTTGACGACGACGTCGTGGTCGCCGGCGGCGACGTCGTACCAGTACCAGCCACCGTCGGCGAAGGGGCCCAGCGGGAGCTCGAACACGAAGGTGCCGGTGTCGCCGTCGTCGACCTGGCGGGCGTCGACGCGCTGGGACCGGCCGTTGGCCATGGACTTGTAGACGGTGACGCCCGCACCGCGACCCCGCAGCTCGACGGTGAGCCGGACGGTGTCGACGACCGTCCAGCGCCGCCAGTAGGACGCCGGGAACGCATTGAAGTAGCTGCCGAACGACAGGCGGTCGCCCTGGAGGACGCGGACCGCGTGACGGTCGACGATCTGGTCGGGGTGGATGGTCTCCCCCGAGCTCACGGCCTGCCGCAGCGACGCCCAGTTGAGCTCCTTGGCGGCCTTGTTGCCGCCCACGGCGTACTTGTCCGCGTCGAGGACGGCCGCGTCGGGGTCGACGTACAGCGGCAGGACGTCGACGTCGCGGTCGAGCGGCATGATCTGCCGCTGCAGGACGCGACGCACGCTGCCAGTGGTCGGGCCGCTGGTGGAGTTGTTCATTCGTCGACGCCTCCGCTGGTCAGCGGCGCGCCCTCGGCGAAGTGCGGCCGCAGCTTGTTCTCGAACATCGACAGCGCCGACCCGATCGCCATGTGCATGTCGAGGTACTTGTAGGTGCCGAGGCGGCCGCCGAAGAGGACCATCGGCTCCTGCTTCGCGAGCTCGCGGTACCTCAGCAGCTTGGCCCGGTCCTCGGCGGTGTTGATCGGGTAGTAGGGCTCGTCGCCGTCCTCCGCGAAGCGGGAGTACTCGTGGACGATGACGGTCCTGCCGGGCAGGTGGGTCTTCTCGCGCTCGGGGTGGAAGTGCTTGAACTCGATGATGCGCGTGAACGGCACTTCCCGGTCGTTGTAGTTGACCACGCCGGTGCCCTGGAAGTCGGCGACGTCCTCGACCGACTCCTCGAGGTCGACGGTGCGCCAGGAGAGGCGGCCCTCGGAGTTGCCGAAGTACTCGTCGACGGGCCCCGTGTAGACGATCGGGACCTTGCCGACGTACTCGTCGCGTACGTCAAAGAAGTCAGCCTCGAGACGGATCTCGATGTTCGGGTGGTCCGCCATCCGCTCCAGCCACGCGGTGTAGCCGTCGACCGGCAGCCCCTCGTGGGTGTCGCTGAACCAGCGGTTCTCGAACGTGTAGCGGACCGGCAGCCGGGTGATGATGTCGGCGCTGAGCCTCGTGGGGTCGGTCTGCCACTGCTTGGCGGTGTAGCCCTTGATGAACGCCTCGTAGAGCGGCCGGCCGATCAGGCTGATCGCCTTCTCCTCGAGGTTGGTCGCGTCCTCGGTGCGGATCTCGCTCGCCTGCTCGGCGATCAGCGCGCGGGCCTCGTCGGGGGTGTGCGACTTGCCGAAGAACTGGTTGATCAGCCCCAGGTTCATCGGCAGCGAGTAGACCTGCCCCTGGTACTTCCCGAAGACGCGGTGCTTGTAGTCGGTGAAGTCGGTGAACCGGTTCACGTACTCCCAGACCTTCTCGTTGGAGGTGTGGAAGAGGTGGGCGCCGTACTTGTGCACCTCGATGCCGGTCTCGGGCTCGCGCTCGGAGTAGGCGTTGCCGCCGAGGTGGTGGCGCCGCTCGAGGACCAGCACCCTCAGCCCCAGCTCGGTCGCACACCGCTCCGCGATGGTCAGGCCGAAGAAGCCGGAGCCGACGACGACCAGGTCAGGGCTCGGCTCTGCTGCACTTCGCGGAGGGGTCGACACGGTTGGTCAGTCTACGGATCCGGTGGGCGCGATCCGCATTCCCCGCGCGTCGCGCATGGCCCGGATCACATTGGCCGCCTCCGCCCTCCCGCCGCGCACGGGGCAGAGCAGGACGACGGCCGCCGTGACCAGCCACGGCTTCAGCCGCACCAGCACGTTCTCGCCGTACCGCAGATGGACCACGAAGAGGTTCCGGTACATGTAGTAGCCCTTCCAGCCGCTCAGGTCGTGCTGCTGGTCGAAGTCGAGCTGGCGCACGAGCACGGCGTCGCGGACCGCCCAGATGCGGAAGCCGGCGCGGCGGGCGCGGACGGCGAAGTCCACGTCGTCGTAGAAGATGAAGTACGACGGGTCGGGCAGCCCGATCGCGTCGACCACCGACCGGCGGACCATGAAGCCCTCGAAGGCGACGTTCTCGACCTCGACGACCTCCGGCATCCGGTCGCGTCGGCCGTAGTCGGTCTCGACCATCGCCTTCTTGGGGCGGATCGCGATCGGGTTGCGCAGGTCGAAGCGGGTCGCGGCCTTCTCGACCAGCCGCCCGGCGGTGTCCTCGCGGACCGCCATCAGGCAGTCGTCGTCGCGCGCCATCAGCACGGTCAGGCAGTCGGGGGCCGGGACGACGTCGTCGTCCATCAGCCAGATCCGGTCGAACCCACGGGCGTAGGCCTCGCGCACGCCGTGGTGGAAGCCGCCGGCGCCGCCGAGGTTCTCCTCGGTGCGGAGCACCTCGAGCCCCGCGACGTCGCAGGCCTCGAGCACCTCGGCGGTGTGGTCGGTGCTCGCGTTGTCGACGACGATGACGGCGTCGGCGGGGCGCTCCAGCGCCGCCAGCCCCTCGAGCATCCGGGCGAGCAGGTCGGCGCGGTTGTAGGTGACGACGACGACCGCGACGGTCTCCGCCCCGGTGGTCGAGGAAGGCGCGCCAGCGCCTGCCCTTCGAGACGGCTGCTGCGCAACCTCCTCAGGAGCCATCTCGGAACCCCCGGTCACGACAGATACCTCTCGTGGCCGGTGAAGTCGCCGCGCAGCCCGGCGTACATGCCCCGGGCGCTGGTCGCCAGCCGCCGGACCGACGGCCTGGTGAAGGCGTAGAACCAGGTGGTCTTGGCGACGAAGGCCAGGGCGTGCGGCCAGCCCCTGTGGTCGCGCAGGTTCACGAGGTTGTTGCGGGCCATGCAGTAGTGCTTGAGCTCGCTCGGGCTGTGGTTGTACGTCGTGCGCCCGAACATCATCGGCGTCCCGAGATCGCCCACGGCGGGGTGCCGCACCTGCGCGTCGACCAGCGTCGCGATCCGGGCGCCGGCGGCCTCGGCGCGCAGGCGGTACTCGTGGTCGTCGCCCCAGATGAAGAACTCCGCGCGCGGCAGGCCGATCCGCTCCACCAGCGCGCGGGTCACCAGCACGCCGTTGAAGGGGATCACGATGCCGTCGATGCGGCCACCGGTCGCGGCGCGGCGTACATCGTCGAGCCGGTGCACCACGCGGGCACCCCCGGGCAGCCGGATCGGGAAGACCAGCCGGGCGGGGTCGCGCTCGTCGACGACGAGCGGGCCCCAGAAGTCCAGGTCGGGCTCGGCCAGCAGCCGGCGCAGGCAGTCGGGGTCGGGCAGCCCGTCGTCGTCCATCAGCCACACGAGCTCGGCCCCCCGCTCGAGCGCCCACCCCAGGCCGTCGTGGAAGCCGCCTGCCCCGCCGCCGTTCCGGTCGAGCGTGCGGCCGAGCACCGGCGTCACGGGGTGGTCGGCGCCGCCGTCACGGTCAGCCAGCCCCGCCAGCCACTCCCCGGTGCCGTCGGTCGACGCGTTGTCGACCACCAGCACCTCGCTGAGCTCGGGCACCGCGTCGAGGCGCTCCACCAGCCGCCGCAGGAGCTCCAGCCGGTTGAAGGTGACGACCACCGCGACCACGCGAGCGCCGTCGCGCGGAGTGGGCTGGTCGGACACGCGGACCACCCTAGAGGGCGGGACGTCCGATCCCCCGAAGCGGGTGAACGCCCCCGTCCGCGGTGCGGAGCGATCATGCGGATCCGGTGGTCCGGCCGCCCACGGACGTCAGAAGTCGACCGGATCCCGGATGATCGGGCAGGTCATGCAGTGGCCGCCGCCCCGGCCGCGACCCAGCTCGGCGCCGACGATCGTGATCACCTCGACCCCGGCCTTGCGCAGCAGCGTGTTGGTCAGCGTGTTGCGGTCGTAGGTGAACACCACACCCGGCTCGAGAGCGACCGCGTTGTTGCCGCTGTCCCACTGCTGGCGCTCGGACTGGTAGACGTCGCCGCCGGTGTCGATGACCCGGATGGACGGCAGCCCCAGCTCGCGCGCGACGACGTCGACGAACGCCGCCGCGCCCTCGTCGCGCACCTCGACGCCCGGCGCGCGGTCCGAGGGCGTCAGCGTGAAGGTGTGCACGCCGTCCATGATCGTGGGGTAGAGCGTGACGATGTCGCGGTCGACGAACGTGAACACCGTGTCGAGATGCATCGCGGCGCGCAGCTTCGGCATCCCGGCCACGACCACGCGGGTCGCGGCGCCCTGCTCGAAGAGCGCCTTCGCGACCTGGGTGATCGCCTGCCGCGACGTGCGCTCACTCATGCCGATCAGCACGACGCCGTTGCCGACCGGCATCACGTCGCCGCCCTCGAAGCTGGCCTGTCCCCACTCCTGCTCGGGGTCGCCCCACCAGACCGTCGAGCCGACGAAGTCGGGGTGGTGCAGGTAGATCGCCTTGTAGAGCAGCGTCTCCTCCTTGCGGGCCGCCCAGTAGAGCGGGTTCATCGTCAGCCCGCCGTACAGCCAGCAGGTCGTGTCGCGGGTGTAGAGCGTGTTGGGCAGCGGCGGCATGAGGTACTCGCGGGCGCCGGTCGACTCCCGCGCCAGGCTGAGGTAGTCGGTGCGGAAGCCGTCGGGCAGGTCGTTGGTCGCGAGGCCGCCGACGAGGAACTCGGCGAGCTGCCGGTCCGGCAGGCTCTCGAGGTAGCTCCGGGTGTCGTCGACGAGGCCGAGGCCGACCTGGTTCGGCACGATCTTGCGGTCGAGGATCCAGTCCCGGGCACCGGGGACGGCGACCGTCTGCGCGATCAGGTCGTGGAGCTCGACGACCTCGACGTCGCGCTGCGTCAGCTTATTGACGAAGTCGGCGTGGTCGCGCTGGGCGTTCTCCACCCACATCACGTCGTCGAACAGCAGCTCGTCGTTGTTGCTCGGCGTCAGTCGGCGGTGCGCGAGGCCGGGCGCGCAGACCAGCACCTTGCGCAGCCTGCCGACCTCGGAGTGGACGCCGTACGTCGCGGAGAGGCTCATGAGGAGTTCCTTCCTGGTTCCACGGGTCAGAGGGTGATCCGTCCGGTCCAGAGCCCGACGGCCCCGACGACGCCGCCGGCGACGATCAGGGCGAACAGCGCGGCCTCGGCCGGCGTGAACAGCCGGCGATCGTTCTCGCTCCGCGCCTTGATGTAGAGCAGCGACGCGGGTGCCAGGAGGACGGTCATCAGGAGCACGAACTTCATGCCGGCCGCGTCGAAGAGGAAGATCGTGTACGCCGTGGCGGCCCCGGCGAAGATCGTCTCCTTGCGGCGGATCCGCCCCGCCACGCCCTCGTAGGTCTCCCCGGTCAGGCCGAGCTTGAGGGCGTACGCCGCGGCCAGCAGGTAGGGCAGCAGCGCGAGGCTCGTCGAGAGGTCGAGCATGAAGTTCAGGGCGTCGTTGACGAAGAGGGTCAGCGCGAGGAGCCCCTGCACCGCGAGCGAGGTCACGACGAGGGCGGTGATCGGGGTGCCGGCGGCGTTCTCCTGGCCGAGGAACTCGGGGAAGTCGTCCTGCCGGGCGGGGATGTACATCACCTCGGCCGCCATCAGCGTCCACGCGAGGTAGGCGCCGAGGACCGACACGATCACGGCGACGCTGATGAAGACCTCGCCCCAGTCGCCGACGACCGACTCGAACACGCCGACCATCGACGGCTGCCGCGTCTCGGCGAGTTCGGGCTGCGGGACGACGGAGTAGCTGGACAGGGTGACCAGCGCGAAGATCGAGAGCACGCTGAGGAAGCCCATGACCGTCGCCCGACCGACGTCCTCGCGGCGTCGCGCGTAGCGGGAGTAGACGCTCGCGCCCTCGATGCCGATGAAGACGAACGTCGTGATCAGCATCGTGTTGCGGATCTGCTCGTTCAGGTCGCCGAGGTCGCCGTACCCGTAGGCGGTCCAATTGTCGGAGAAGACCCCCGCGTCGAAGTTCACGAACAGCACCACGATGAACACCAGGATCGGGATGACCTTGAAGACCGTGACGATCCGGTTGATGACTGCGGCGTCGCGCACCCCGCGGGCCACCATGGCGTGGAAGATCCACACGCCGACCGAGCCGACCGCGACGGCGAGGAAGGTGTCGCCGTCGCCGAAGGACTCGAAGAACGCGCCGACGGTCGCGGTCATGAAGACCCAGTAGAAGGTGTTGCCGGCGACCGTGCTGGCCCAGAACCCGATGGCGGAGTTGAAGCCCGCGTAGTCGCCGAAGCCGGCCTTGGCGTAGATGAAGACACCGGAGTCCAGGTCGGGCCGGCGGATCGCGAGGTTCTGGAACACGAACGCGAGCATCAGCATGCCGGCACCGGCCACGGCCCAGGCGATCAACGACCCGAGGATCCCGGTGGCCACGCCGAAGCGCGCCGGGAGCGAGAACACGCCGGCTCCGACCATGCCGCCGACCACCATCGCGGTCAGGGTCGGCAGACTCAGCTTGGCGGCGGGCGTCGCGGTCTCCACCTCGGTGCTCATCTCATCTCCTGAGCGTCTCCGGTCCGTTCGCAGCCCACCCGGGCACCCGGGCACCTCACACGGTGGCGGAGTTCCGCGCTCCCCGGGTCACCCATATCGGACGAACCGGGGCGGTGAGGTGCGGGATCAGCAGGCAGCCCCGAGGTCGTCGGACTCGTTGGCCGCGTAGCCGGTGGCGAGCGAGCCGATCGAGCCGCCCGTGACCGCCTGCTGCTGCTTCTTCTGCTTCTTCTTGCCGCCACCGGCGTCCGCGCCCGCCGAGCCGTCGCCGCCGGCCCGATCGATCGCCTCGGCGACCTTCGCCTTGACCAGCTTGATGTCGGGGTCCGCGGTGTCGACCATCGGCGGCACGAGCGACAGCGTCGACACCTTCTGCCCGCGGGCCTTGAGCGCGAGCTGGGCGAAGGAGTCGAACTCTCCGGCCGGGATGTTCGTCGAGACCATCGCCGAGCTCGCGGCCGCGATCCGTGCGAACTTCGTGACCGCGGTCTGCGGGCTGATCTGCTGCAGCATCGCCCCCATCACGCACTTCTGCCGCGCCATCCGCGAGTAGTCGTCGGAGTCGTCGCGGGCCCGGGCGAACCAGAGCGTGTCGTGGCCGTCCAGCTTGCGGGTGCCCGGCTCGATGTAGCCGGTGACGTCGGAGCCGAGGCCGCCGACGGGGATGGGCTGCCGGACGTTGAGGGTCACGCCGCCGACCGCGTCGACGAGGTCCTTGAACCCCTCGAGGTTGACCATCGCCCAGTAGTTGATCTTCAGCCCGGTGATGCCCTCGACCGCCATCACCGTCGCGTCGACGCCGGGGTGGTCGGAGTCCGGGAAGAGCTGCGCGTTGTCACCCGCCCAGGTGCTGACCCCGTTGAGGTAGTCGGCGTCGAACCCGTCGGGGAACTGCTCGTGCATCACCGAGCCCTTGACGAACGGGAAGTTCTGCATGTTGCGCGGCAGCGAGACCAGCACGGTCCGGCCGCTGTCCGCGTCGATGCTCGCGATCGTCATGGAGTCCGGCCGCAGGCCCCAGCGCCCGGCACCGGCGTCGCCGCCGAGCAGCAGCACGTTGAAGCGACCGTCGTGCGCGCCGGTGACGCCACCGTCGCCCGACATCGCCAGCACGAAGGAGCGCTGGACCCCGAGCAGGTGCGCGCCGAAGAGCAGTCCGGCGGCGATCGAGAGGCACAGCACGCCGTTGACCCCGACGGCGGCGCGACGGTGCCGCAGGCTCAGCGTCAGCGGCTGCCCCAGGCGCCACGCGTCGACGAAGAGGTAGGCCCAGCCCACCGCGAGCCCGGTGAGCAGCAGCCTCAGCCACAGCAGCGCCGACGGGTCGAAGGTCAGCCAGAAGAAGAAGCCGTGTGAGACGTACCCGACCAGCAGCGTGGTGAGCGCCGCCGCGACCAGCACAGCCCAGGTGCGCAGCGCGATCCGACCGACCCGCTTGTTGCCGTACACCAGCTGCGCCGACCCCGGGAGGACGAGCGTGATCAGCATCAGGGCCACCGCCCGGCGGAAGCGGACGCGGGCGGCACGCTCGCCGGCGGTGAAGCGGGAGGTGTGCGACCCGGGGGAAGGGGCGGGCGGCATCGAGATTCCTCTCGAGAGCGTCGTACTGGGGAAGGGGGTGCTGCCCCGCAAGTATCACCAGTCACAGGCGCAACAGGCGTCACGACGCGCCGATCACCGCCGACGTGGGACGACCCGGTACGGTCGCGTGCATGAACGACCGTCCCCGCAGCGACGGCGAACCCGGGGACGGGACGCCGGACTTCCACTGGCTCTACGGCGGCGACGGCAGCGACCAGGACCAGGACCGCCCGGGCCGGCGCGAGCCGCGCCCCGATGAGACCCGGGTGATGCCGACGATGCCGCGCCCCTCCGAGCAGCAGGCAGCCCCGCACCCGCCCCGCGAGCGGGCCGGGACCCCTCCGACGCCGCCCCCGCTCGCACCGACGCCCGGCGGCGAGCGCCCGCGCCGCCGCCGGGGACCGCGGTTCTACCTGCGGATCGTGCTGGTGCTGCTCCTGCTGTGGGTGGTCTACCTCGTGGCGGTGCCGCTGTGGACGTGGAAGTCGGTCGAGAGCGTCGAGTGGGAGCCGAAGGGCGATCGCCCTGCCGACCAGCCCGGCACGACGTACCTCATGGTCGGCAGCGACTCCCGCGCCGGACTGTCCGCCGAGCAGCGGAAGGAGTTCGCGACCGGCAACCCGAAGAGCCAGCTGTCCGACACGATCATGATCCTGCACACCGGCTCCGGACCGAACCTGCTGGTCTCGCTCCCGCGCGACTCGATCGTCGACATCCCCGGGCACGGCAGCACCAAGATCAACGCCGCCTACTCGTACGGTGGGCCGAAGCTCCTCGTGCAGACGGTGGAGCAGAACACCGGCATCCGCATCGACGACTACGTCGAGATCGGACTCGGCGGCGTGGCCGGCGTGGTCGACGCGGTCGGTGGCATCGAGATCTGCCCGACCAGCGACATGACCGACAAGCTGGCCGGGCTGGAGATCGAGAAGGGGTGCCAGGAGGTCGACGGCAAGACGGCGCTCGCGTACTCCCGCTCGCGCCACACGTCGGCGACCGGGGACATCGACCGCGTCAAGCACCAGCGCGAGGTCGTCGCCGCGGTCGGCGACAAGGTGATCTCGCCGTGGACCTTCATCAACCCGGTCCGCTACTGGCGCCTCGCCAACGCCGTCCCGGACTTCTTCGCCTTCGGCGAGGGGACGGGCCCCGTCCAGGCCGGGAAGTGGGCGCTGGCGATGACCAACGTCGACCTCAGCTGCGTGGTGCCGCTGGCCAGCCTCGAGGTCCGATGGGACGAGGAGCGGTCGCAGCGGATGTTCGACTACATCAAGGAGGACGACGTGGCCGACATGCCCAAGGGTCTGTGCCGGGCGAACGGCGGTCTCTCGTGACCTACGAGACCCTCCGCTGGGAGGTCGACGACGACGGTGTCGGCACGCTGACGCTGCACCGCCCCGACCACCTCAACGCCTTCGACCTGACGATGGCGGGCGAGCTCGAGCAGTTCTTCCGCGAGGACGCAGTGGACGACGCGGTGCGCGCCGTCGTCGTCACCGGTGCCGGCCGTGCCTTCTGCGCCGGCATGGACCTGTCGGCCGAGGGCAACGTCTTCGGCCTCGACGAGTCGGTGCGCCCGACCGTGGCCGAGTTCCGCGCGTCGTACGACGAGGCGCCGTACGACGAGGGTGTCCGCGACACCGGCGGCAAGGTGACGCTGGCGGTCCACGCGCTGCCGAAGCCCGTGATCGCGGCCATCAACGGACCCGCGGTCGGCATCGGCGCCACGATGACGCTGGCGATGGACCTGCGCCTGGCGTCGACGAAGGCACGGATCGGCTTCGTCTTCGGCCGGCTCGGCATCGTGCCGGAGGCGGCGTCGACATGGTTCCTCCCGCGGATCGTCGGGATGCAGCAGGCGCTGGAGTGGGTCTACTCCGCCGACATCCTCGACGCCGACGCCGCGCTCGCCGGACGCCTGGTGCGCAGCGTGCACGAGCCCGACGACCTGGTGCCGGCGGCGCAGGAGCTGGCCCGGTCATTCGTCGTGGACCGCTCGCCCACCGCACTCGGCCTCGCGAAGCGGCTGCTCTACCGCAACAGCGCCGTCGCCGACCCCCTCGAGGCACACCTCTCCGACTCTCTCGCGATGTACTGGCAGTCGATCGGCGACGGCAAGGAGGGCGTCGCGGCGTTCCTCGAGAAGCGCACCCCCTCCTTCACCGGCCGCGCCTCCGACCTCCCCGACGTCTTCTGAACGTTGAATCGGGAGTTCCGACGCTCGAATCGGGAGTTCTCGACAACCGCGCCGCCAGAACTCCCGATTGAACCGTCAGAAGTCCCGATTCAACGTGAGAAAGTCCCGATTCAACGTGGTCGCTGGTCGCTGATCCGCTTCGCCTTGCCGAGCGAGCGCTCCAGGGCGTACGGCGCGACCACCTCGACCCGCGCGGTCACGCCGATGCGCTGCTTGATGCGCTCCTCGAGGCGGGAGCCGAGCCCCGCGTCGTGCGCCTCGTCGACGGCCTCGACCCGCACCGTGAGCTCGTCGAGGCTGGCGGGCCGGGAGAGGACGCAGAGGTAGTGGGGAGCCAGCCCCTCGACCGCCAGGATCTGCTCCTCGACCTGGCTGGGGAAGACGTTGACCCCGCGCACGATCATCATGTCGTCGGTGCGGCCGGTGACCTTCTCCATGCGCCGGAAGGCGGGGTACGCCGTGCCCGGCAGCAGCCGGGTCAGGTCGCGCGTGCGGTAGCGGACCACCGGCATCGCCTGCTTGGTCAGCGACGTGAACACCAGCTCGCCGCGCTCGCCGTCGGGCACCAGCTCCAGCGTCACCGGATCGACGACCTCCGGCAGGAAGTGGTCCTCCCACACGTGCAGACCGTCCTGGGTCTCCCCTGACTCCTGCGAGACGCCCGGCCCCATCACCTCCGACAGCCCGTAGATGTCGACGGCACGGATGCCCGAGCGCGCCTCGACCACTCGGCGCATCTCGTCGGTCCACGGCTCGGCGCCGAAGATGCCGACCTCGAGGGCCGTCGAGCGCGGGTCGACGCCTTGCCGGTCCATCTCGTCGAGGATCGCGAGGAAGTACGACGGGGTCACCATGATCACGCGAGGGCCGAGGTCGACGATCAGCCGCACCTGCCGCTCGGTCATCCCGCCGCTGACCGGCACCACCGTGCAGCCGAGCCGCTCGGCGCCGTAGTGGGCGCCGAGCCCGCCGGTGAACAGGCCGTAGCCGTAGGCGACGTGCACCACGTCGCCGGGCCGGCCACCGGCCGCGCGGATCGAGCGCGCCATCAGCTCCGCCCACGTGTCGACGTCTGCCTGCGTGTAGCCGACGACGGTCGGCTGGTCCGTCGTGCCGCTGCTGGCGTGCAGGCGCGCGACCCGCTCGCGCGGCACCGCGAACATGCCGAAGGGGTAGCCCTCCCGGAGGTCGGCCTTCGTCGTGAACGGGAAGCGCGCGAGGTCGGCCAGCGACCCGAGGTCGTCGGGGTGCACGCCGGCGGCGTCGAACGACCGGCGGTAGTGCGGCACCCCGTCGTACGCCGCGCGCAGCGTCGTCCGCAGGCGTTCGAGCTGCAGGGCCTCCAGCTCGGCCCGGCCCAGGGTGGGGATCTGACCACTCACCAGAACGACCCTCCGATCTCGCGGGAGTGCCCCACGAACGTCGCCACCACCGCGTCCCCCACGGTCACCGTCACGTCGTAGGTGCCGTCGCGACCCTCGCGCTCGCGCTCGACCGCCGTGGCGACCAGCTCGTCGCCCGCGCGGGTCGGTGCCCGGAAGCGGATCTCGGCGCCGGCCGCGACCGTGCGGCGGTTGTAGGAGTTGCAGGCGAACGCGAAGGCCGAATCGGCGAGCGCGAACGTCAGCCCGCCGTGCCCGATGCCGTGCCCGTTGACCATGTCGTCGCGCACCGTCATCCGCAGCGTCGCGCGGCCCGGGCCTACCGCCTCCAGGCACATCCCGAGCGCCCGGCTGGCGTGGTCGTTGGACCACATGGCGTCGGCGCTGCCGCGGGCGACCTCGTCGGGGCTCACGCCCCTCAATCTAGGAAGGTCAGAGCGTCCGGTCGAGGAGGCCACGGAGCACGTTGAAGTGCCGCTCGGTGCCGGCCTCGTCGTACACCGAGGTGTCGGCCATCGTGTAGCCGTGCGCCGCACCCTCGTAGACCTCGTTGAGGTGCGGGCGTCCGGCGGCCGTGAGCGCCTCGTCGAGGGCGGCGACGGCGTCGAGGGGCATCCCGCGGTCCTGGTCGGCGTGCCCGAAGGCGTACTCCGCCGTGGACGTGGCGATCGAGCGGTGCGGGCTGTCGTCGGCGTCGGTCACCAGGCCACCGCCGTGGAACCCACCGACCGCCGCGACGGTCCCCGGGAACTCGCCAGCGGTCCACACGGCCATCCGGGCGCCCATGCAGTAGCCGGTGACGCCGACCGGCCCGTCGCCCGCGTGCTGGCCCAGCCTGGCGAGCCAGGCCGGAGCGTCCGCCAGGGTGCGGTCCCGGCCGTGTGCGGCGACCCGCTCGCCGACGCCGCCGGCGAAGAACGCCTCGCGCTCCCCCGCCTCGCGGAGGTCGGCCTTCGGAGCGAGGTCCGCCGCCCGGCCGTCGCGGTAGAAGACGTTCGGTGCGAGGACGACGTACCCCCACGAGGCGATGCGGTCGGCCATCTCCTCGATGCGCGGCCGCAGTCCGATCGCGTCCATGTAGAGGAGCACGCCCGGCCTGCCGGCCTCGCCGGCGAGGTAGGCCTCTGCGGCGCCGTCCGGTGCCTCGATCTCGATGGTCTGGTGCATGCCGCGACGCTATCGCCCGCGCCGCAGCGCCGTCACAGCTGGCTCTGGGCTCCTGCGAGCAGCTGCCGCGCCATCACGATCCGCTGGACCTGGTTGGTGCCCTCGTAGATCTGGGTGATCTTGGCGTCGCGCATCATCCGCTCGACCGGGTAGTCGCGCGTGAAGCCGTAGCCACCGAGCACCTGCACGGCGTTGGTGGTGACCTCCATGGCGACGTCGGCGGCGAAGCACTTCGCGGCGGCACCGAAGAAGGTCAGGTCCTTGTCGGCGCGCTCGGACTTGCCAGCCGCGGCGTAGGTCATCTGGCGGGCCGCCTCGACCTTCATGCCCATGTCGGCGAGCAGGAACTGCAGGCCCTGGAAGTCGCTGATCGGCTTGCCGAACTGTCGGCGCTCCCGGGCGTAGCCGAGCGCGTAGTCGAGCGCGCCCTGGGCGATGCCGACCGCCTGCGCGGCGATCGTCACCCGGGTGTGGTCGAGCGTCCTCATCGCGGTCTCGAAGCCGGTGCCCTCCGCGCCGATCATGCGGTCGGCGGGGATCCGGACCGCGTCGAGGTAGACCTCGCGGGTGGGGCTGCCCTTGATGCCGAGCTTCTTCTCCGGGGCACCGAAGGAGACGCCCTCGTCGGACTTCTCGACGACGAACGCCGAGATGCCGCGGCTCCGCTCCCTCCCCGTCAGCTCGGGATCGGTGACCGCCATGACCGTGTAGAACTCCGAGACGCCCGCGTTGGTGATCCAGCGCTTCACGCCGTCGAGCACGTAGTGGTCGCCGTCGCGAACCGCGCGGGTCTTCATGCCGAGGGCGTCGGAGCCGGCGTCGGGCTCGGAGAGGCAGTAGGAGAAGCCGCCCTCGCCGGCGGCGAGCCGACCGAGATAGCGGGCCTTGAGCTCCTCGGAGCCGGCGAGCTGCACCGGCAGCGAGCCGAGCTTGTTGACCGCCGGGATCAGGCTGCTGCTCGCGCACGCCCGCGCGACCTCCTCGATCACGATCACGGTCGCGAGCGCGTCGGCCCCGGCGCCGCCGTACTGCTCCGGCACGTGGGGGGCGTGGAAGTCGGCCGCCTGCAGGGCGTCGGCCGCCTCCTGGGGGTAGCGCGCGTGCTCGTCGACGTCGCCGGCGTACGGCGCGACCTTGGCGTCGCAGAGGTCGCGCACCGCCGCACGCACGGCCTGGTGCTCCTCGGAGCGGGCGAACATCGGGAGGTCGGAGCTCATGTGCGGGCCTTCGTCTGGACGGAACGGTACTGAGTACCATATCTGCAGGACTCGATCCCGCCAACGTAAGGTCCCGCCATGGTCGCCTCGGTCGTCACCACCCGTCGCCGGCTCGTCGACAGCGCGATGACGCTCTTCACCGAGCAGGGCTTCGAGAGCACGAGCGTCGAGGACGTCGTGGCGCGGGCGGGCACGGGGCGCACGACGTTCTTCCGCTACTTCCCCACGAAGGAGGACGTGGTCTTCCCCGACCACGACGGGCTCCTGGCCAAGGTCGGTGCGCGGCTCGCCACCGGGACCGCGGCCACCGCGCGCACCGCGTTGGCGGAGGCCAGCGCGATCGTCCTCGCGCACTACCTCGCCGAGGGCGAGACCGCTCGCCAGCGCTACCGCCTCACCCGGACCGTCGCCCCGCTGCGGCACCGCGAGCTCGCCAGCGTGCACCGCTACTTCCGACTGTTCAGCGGACACCTGCGCGCCTGGCTCGGCGACGAGCCGGACGCGGCCCTGCGCGCCGAGCTGATGGCGTCGGCGGTGATCACGGCGCACAACCACGTGCTCCGCGGGTGGCTGCGCGGCGAGATCGACGACCCGGAGCCGGCCCTCGCGTCCGCGCTCGACCGGGCGCTGTCGCGGCTGCCCGACGAACCCTCCGGCGCCCCGGTCACCGTGGTCGTGACCAGCGGCAGCCGCGACGTCGAAACCGTGCTGGGCGAGGTACGCCGCGCGCTGCTCGGCTGACAGTCGTACGCCGCCCGGACGCGCGAACGCCCGGCCGGGGCGACCCGGCCGGGCGTTCGAAGGGTGGAGCCAGGGTCACTTGACCTTGACGACCGCCTTGTCCTTGCTGGACTTGAAGCTGCCGCCGCCCGCGAACGAGACGGTGACCTTGTGCTTGCCCTTGCCGAGCTTGCCGAGCTTGACCTTCGCCTTGCCGTTCTTGACCTTGGCCTTGCCGAGGACCTTCTTGCCCTCCTTGACGACGACCTTGCCGCTCGTCGCCGGACCGGCGTTGCCCTTGACCTTGACGGTGAGCTTGGCGACCTTGCCGGCCTTGACCGAGGTGGACTTGGCCTTCGTCTTCGTCTTCTGCTTGGCCAGCGCGACCTCACCCAGCGACTGGGCGCTCTGGCCGGCCTTCAGCTCGCACGGGATCGGGACGTCGCCGAGCGAGGCGGTCTCGGCGGTGAAGGTGAACTCGGCCGGCAGCAGCGCGTTCACCTTGCCCGCGGCCGGGGTCACGAACTTCTTGTTGGCGCCGGTCGCCGACCAGGTCGTCGTGGTGCCGTCGCTGGTCACGGCGCCGGACAGCGGGATCGGGGCGTCGCCCTTGCCGAGCTCGAGCGCGAAGTCGTCGGAGCGGGCGTTGCTGACGGCGAAGTCCTTCAGTGCCTGCTGGATGGCCGGGTCGGAGACGACGGCCGTCGCCTGGAGCTTGAGGGTGCCGGCCGGGACCGTCCAGCCCGCCGGGGCCTCCGCCGGGGCGCCACCGGTCGCGGTGAGCACGGTGTCGAACGACGCGCCGAGGGCGGCGACGGTGCAGTTGTAGGTGTTGGTGACCGTCGCGGCGCTGGCGGTGCCGGCACCGCCGGCGACGAGCGCGCCGGCCGCGAGAGTGGTGGCGATGCCCGCAACGGCGGTGCGGGCCGTGAGACGACGAAGGTTCATGAAGAGTGCTCCCTCCCGAGCAACCTGGTTCGCTACCGGGTGGTAGCAGAGACGGGCGTCACAGTAACCCCTGATCGGAGCCGACGGCACGCGACCCCCGGTATTTCCTCCGGCGCATGTCCGGAACTTCGCGCGCACCCGCGCGGCCTAGGCTCGACGCATGGCGAACTGGCACGACCCGGAGTGGGTCAGGTTCATGCTCGACGACTGCACGACCTGGGCTGTCGTGGGCCTCTCGGGCGACCCGTCGCGCACGGCGTACTCGATCGCGTCCCTCCTCCAGCAGCGCGGCAAGCGCATCGTCCCGATCCACCCGTCGGCCGCGACCGTGCTGGGCGAGCAGGGCTACCCGATGCTCGCGGACGTGCCGTTCCCGGTCGACGTCGTCGACGTCTTCCGGCGCTCGGAGGCGGCCGGCGAGTTCGCCGACCAGGCGGTGAAGGTCGGCGCGCGCGGCGTATGGCTCCAGCTCGGAGTCGTCGACGAGGACGCGTTCGCGCGCACGGTCGAGGCCGGGGTCCCGATGGTCATGGACACCTGCCCGGCGATCGAGTGGCGGCGCCGATGACGGTCGCCTTCGGCTGGCTCGTGCTGCTGCTGGTCTTCGTCGACGAGGTGCTGGCGATGGCGGCGTTCGGGGTGTGGGGCTGGCAGCAGGACGCGCGCTGGCTGCTGGTCTGGCTGCTGCCCGTCGTCGCCTGCGCCGCCTGGTTCCTCTTCGCCTCCCCGAAGGCGCAGTACGGCGGACCCCTGCGCCGCCCCCTCGTGAAGGTCGCGGTCTTCGGCCTCGCCTCGCTCGCCCTCTGGGACGCCGGCCACCCCGGCTGGGCGGCCGCGCTCCTCGCGTTCTCCGTCGTCGTCAACGCGCTCGCCCAGATCCCCGCCATCGCCCGGCTGCCGGACCAGATGCGGACCGCGAGCGAGACCGTGGATTGATGGACGTCCGGGTGCTGCCGGGGCCGGGAGTCCCCGAGGGCTTGCTGATCCCGGCGGGCGAGCTGGTCGAGCGCTTCAGCCGCTCCCCCGGCCCCGGTGGCCAGTCGGTCAACACCACCGACAGCCGGGTCGAGCTGGAGTGGGACGCCGGCTCGTCGACCAACCTCACCGACGCCCAACGCTCCCGGTTGCTGTCGCGGCTGCCGTCCCCCGTCCTGCGGGTGGTCGCGACCGAGCACCGCTCCCAGCACCGCAACCGTGCCGCGGCTCGCGAGCGGCTGGCCGAGCGGGTCCGCTCCGCCCTCGCCCCGCCGCCCCCGAAGCGGCGCCCGACCCGGCCGACCCGCGGCTCGAAGGAGCGCCGGCTCGAGGCCAAGAAGCAGCGCGGCGAGACGAAGTCGCTGCGCGGTCGCGTCCGCGACGCCTGAGCGGCTGAACCCTCCGCCGGCGCCCGCCGCAGGTTCGTCAAGGGATGACGGTCAAGTCACGCTTCCCCGGCCGCGTTCACCGAGGGAGGCGCGACTGCGGCTGCATACCTTGATGAACCGCAGCGCGGCCGCAGCCCGGCCCGAAGCCGTCCGGGTCACCCACCCAGGCGGGCCAGCTCCTCGTCGACCACCGACGGATCGAGCTTGCGGAAGATCGGCGTCGGCTTCTCGACCGGGGTGCCCGGCACGATCGGCCGCCGCTCCCAGGCCGGGAAGCCGGAGTACTCGCCGGTGATGATCGGGTACGGCGCGCCGCCGTCGAGGTCCTCGACGTCCTCGATGCGCGGCATCGGGGCGACGTCGCCGGCACCGCCGAGGGCTCGGTCGACCTCGTTGGCCGCGAACGGGAGGAACGGGCTCAGCACCAGGTTGAGGTCGGCGACGCACTGCGCCACGACGTGCAGGATCGTGCCAAGGCGCTCCGGGTCGTTCTTGACCTTCCACGGCGCGGTGTCCGACACGTACTTGTTGACTTCGGCCACGGCGCGCATGGCCTCGCCGATCGCCTGCTTCTGCCGGTGCCGGCCGATCAGGTCGCCGACCACGCCGAAGGCCGCCTTCGACGCGTCGAGCACCGCCTGGTCCTCCGGCGTCAGCTCGCCGGCCTTCGGGAGCTCGCCGAAGTTCTTGGCGATCAGCGTCGCCGTGCGGTTGACGAGGTTTCCCCAGCCGGCGACGAGCTCGTCGTTGGTGCGCCGCACGAACTCCGACCAGGTGAAGTCGGAGTCCTGGTTCTCCGGGCCGGCGGCCGCCACGAAGTAGCGGAACGCGTCGGGCTGGTAGCGGCTGAGCAGGTCGCGCACGTAGATCACCACGCGCTTGGAGGAGGAGAACTTCCGACCCTCCATCGTCAGGAACTCGCTGGAGACCACCTCGGTCGGCAGGTTGAGCTCGCCGTACTGCCGCGGGCTGCCGCCCTTGCTTCCCTTCCCGGAGTAGGCCAGCAGCTCGGCCGGCCAGATCTGGCTGTGGAAGGTGATGTTGTCCTTGCCCATGAAGTAGTAGGACAGCGCGTCGGGGTCGTTCCACCACTCGCGCCAGCGCTGGTCGTCGCCCAGCCGACGGGCCCACTCGATCGAGGCGGACAGGTAGCCGATGACCGCGTCGAACCAGACGTAGAGCTTCTTCGTCGGGTTCTCGCGCCAGCCCTCGAGCGGCACCGCGATGCCCCAGTCGATGTCGCGGGTCATCGCGCGGGGCCGGATCTCCTTGAGGATGTTCTGGCTGAAGCGGATGACGTTCGGACGCCAGGTGCCCGAGGCCTCGCGGCCGTCCAGCCACTCGGAGAGCGCCTCGGCGAGCGCCGGCAGGTCGAGGAAGAAGTGCTGGGTCTCGATGAACTCCGGCGTCTCGCCGTTGATCTTCGACCGCGGATCGATGAGGTCGTGCGGGTCGAGCTGGTTGCCGCAGTTGTCGCACTGGTCGCCGCGCGCGCCGTCGTACCCGCAGATCGGGCAGGTGCCCTCGATGTAGCGGTCGGGCAGCGTGCGGCCCGTGGACGGCGAGATCGCGCCAAACGTCGTCTGCTCGACGAAGTAGCCGTTCTCGTAGACGCCGAGGAACATCTCCTGCACGACCTGGTGGTGGTTGCGCGCCGACGTCCGCGTGTAGAGGTCGTAGGTCAGGCCGAGCGACGTCAGGTCCTCGGCGATGATCCGGTGGTTGCGGTCGGCCAGCTCCTGCGGGGTCAGCCCGGCCTCGTCGGCGGCGATCAGGATCGGCGTCCCGTGCTCGTCGGAGCCGGAGACCATGAGCACCTCGTGGCCCGCCATCCGCATGTACCGACTGAAGACGTCGGAGGGCACGCCGAAACCGGCCACGTGGCCGATGTGGCGCGGGCCGTTGGCGTACGGCCAGGCGACTGCGGACAGGACTCGGGTCATGACCCAATCCTAGGGATCGACCGCCAACCGATATCGGCCGCGTCCGGCTGTGCTCAGCGGACGGTGCGGCCGGCGTACGCCGCGAGCCGCTGGTAGGACCCCGCGTCGTCGGAAGCCGTCTGCTCCGCGCCGAACGCCGGGCCGCGGTTGTCGGCGGTGAGGTTGGCGCGCATGAACGCGAGCCCCCGGTCGGCCACCTCCTGGTCGAGCCGGTCCACCCGCGCACCGATCGCGGTCGCGAGGTCCCACGTGTGGACGGCGACCTCCGCGGTCTGCCAGTCCGCGCTGACCGGCGCATCGCCGACACCCTCGTGCCAGGCGTGGATGAGGTCGTCGCCGGACGCCCGGAACGCCGGGCCCCATCCCTCGCCGACGTGTGCGGCGGGCGCGGACCAGTCGGGTTCGCCGCCCCGCATCATCGTCAGGAACTTCCCCGGTGCCGCGATCAGGTGGTCGGCAAGGGCGGCCACGTCCCAGTCGCCGCACGGAGTGGGACGGGCGAGCAGGTTCGGGTGCACCTGGTCGAGCACGTCGCCGGCCTGGTCGAGCGCCTTTGCGAGCACTCGCACCTCGTCGCCCCAGTCGGCGTCGGCCATGGACCCTATCGTAGCGTCGTTCCATGGCCATGTTGATCGCAGAAGACCTGCTGCTGCTGGTCCTCGACGACGACAAGGGCACGCTGACGACGGCCCACCCGCAGCCGGCACTCGGCGGGGCGCTCCTGGTCGAGCTCGCCCTCACGGACGCCGTGCACGTCGAGGAGAAGACCAGCGTCTGGCGGTCGGCCAAGGTGCAGGCGGTGCCTGGTGCGCGGCCCGACGACGACGTGTTGGGGACGGCGTACGACGCGGTGGCGGAGCGGCCCCGCACCGCGCAGGACCTCGTCGACCGCCTCGGCAAGGGCCTCAAGGACCGGCTCGCCGAGCGGCTCGTCGACCGCGGGCTGCTCGAGCGGGAGGAGGGCCGGGTGCTCGGGCTCTTCCCGCGCACCCGTTGGCCCGCGGCCGACTCCACCCACGAGCAGCAGCTACGCAGCTCGCTGAGCGCCGCGCTCGTGCAGGGGCTGACGCCCGACGAGCGCACCGGCGCCCTCGTCGCGCTCCTGCACGCCATCGACAAGGCCCACAAGGTGGTCGACCGCGACCGGCTCCCGGCCCGGGAGGTGCGCAAGCGGGCCAAGTCGATCGCCGAGGGCGAGTGGGCGGCCAAGGCGGTCCGCGACGCGATCAACGCCTCCACGGCCGCCGTCGCCGCGATGACGGCGTCGACCGCGGCGGCCGCGGGCGCGGCCTCTAGCTGAAGTCGAGGTCCTCGGTGCGGCTGCGCTTGAGCTCGTAGAAGTGCTCGAACTTCGACAGGGTGACGAAGGAGTCCCACATCCGGCCGGCGTCCTCGCCACGGGGTGACTTGCTGATCACCGGCCCGAAGAAGGCACGACCCTCGAACGCGATCGTCGGGGTGCCGACCTCGTTGCCGACTTGGTCCATGCCGCGCCGGTGGGAGGCCGCGATCGCGTCGTCGTAGGACGAGTCGTCCATCGCGTCGGCGAGGGAGACGTCGAGGCCGGCGTCCACGAGGGCCGCCTCGATCATTGCGCGGTCCTTCTCCTGCTGCTCGACGTGGATCCGGGTGCCCATCGCGGTGTAGAGCGGCAGCAGGACCTCCTTGCCGTACTTCTGCTCCGCGGCCATCAGCACCCGGACCGGCTGCCAGGCCGTCGCCAGGAAGGCGCGGTAGTCGTCGGGGATGTCCTTGTCCTGGTTGAGGTAGGCGAGGCTCATGATGTGCCACGTCACCGAGATGTCGCGGACCTCCTCGACCTCGAGGATCCAGCGGGACGTGATCCACGCGAACGGGCAGGCCGGGTCGAACCAGAAGTCAGCGTTGGTCTTGGTCATGTCCATTGAAATCCGGACAGGCCGAGACCTATTCCCACGACGGCGCCCCCGGCGACGTACCACGCGCTGTTGAGGCGCGTGCGCCACAGCAGCACCAGCGTCACCGCGAAGATCGCGACCCCCCAGACGTCGGTGACAGAAGCGCGGGCGAGCTGCCACGAGACGCCGGCCATCAGCGCAAGCGACGCGGCGTTGAGGCCGTCGAGCACCGCTGCGGTCCACGCCGAGGACCGCAGCCGGCTCGTGATCCTGGTGAGCAGCCCGACGAAGACGAACGACGGCAGGAAGATCCCCACGGTGGCCAGGAACGCGCCCGGCAGGCCGGCGACGAGGTAGCCCAGAAACGTTGCGGTCGTGAACACCGGCCCCGGCGTGACCTGACCGATCGAGACCGCGTCGACGAGCTGCTGCTGGGTCACCCAGCCGAGCCGGCCGACGAGGTCGCCCTCGAGGAAGGCGAGCAGCACGTAGCCGCTGCCGTACAGAACCGAGCCGATCTTGAGGAACGTCAGGAAGAGCTGGGCGAGCTGGGCGGCGGTCGGGTCCGGGAACAACACGGCCAACGGGGTCAGCAGTGCCCCCGCACCTGGCCGCCGACGCGCGAACACGTGGGCGGCGGCTGCGACGCCCGCGCCGGCGACGAGCACGGCGAGCTCGTTCACGCCGAGGAGGTACGCCGTCAACGCGCCGGCGGCGAGCAGCCCCAGCCACCGGTTCCTCACCGCGACCGGCAGCAGACCGACGAGCGCCCAGGCGACGATCGCCAGCACCGCCGGCACCACGCCGTGCAGCACCCACTCGGCGCCGGGCGTCTCGCCGTGCTCGACGTACAGCCATGCGAGTGCGGTGACAACGACCGCCGCGGGCAGGATGAAGCACACGCCGGCGGCGAGCAGGCCGCGCCACCGCGCGCGGTCCCAGCCGAGGTGGATCGCGAGCTCCGTGGAGTTCGGACCGGGGATCAGGTTGGTCGCGCTCATCAGGTCGACGAATCGCTCGTCGGACACCCAGCCGCGACGCCGCACGACCTCCTCGCGCATCATCGCGACGTGTGCCACCGGCCCGCCGAAGGCGATCGTGCCGAGTCTCAGGAAGACCAGGGCGACCTCGCGGCCTTTTCCGGTCGGGGGAAGCACAGTGCAAGGATGACGCACATGCCTGGAACCAACCTGACCCGGGACGAGGCCGCCACCCGCGCCGCACTCCTGGACGTCACGTCGTACTCCATCGACCTGGATCTCACGACGGACGACAAGACCTTCGGCTCGACCACCACGATCCGGTTCACCTGCGCCGAGCCCGGCGCGGAGACCTTCGCGGACCTCGTCGAGGCCACCGTCCACGAGATCACGCTGAACGGGGTGCCGCTCGACCCGGCCACGGCGTACGCCGACAGCCGGATCGCGCTGTCCGGCCTGCAGGCCGACAACGAGCTCGTGGTGCGGGCGGACTGCACCTACTCCCGCACGGGCGAGGGGCTGCACCGCTTCGTCGACCCCGCCGACGACCGGGTCTACCTCTACTCGCAGTTCGAGGTGCCGGACGCCCGGCGCGTCTACACGACCTTCGAGCAGCCCGACCTCAAGGCGCCGTTCGCGTTCACCGTGACCGCCCCCGAGCACTGGAAGGTCGTCTCCAACTCGCCGACGCCGAAGCCGGAGGCCGTCGGGGAGAGCAAGGCCGTCTGGCGGTTCGCGCCCACCAAGCCGATGTCGACCTACATCACCGCGATCGTCGCGGGTGAGTACCACGAGGTCCAGCACGTCTACCACGGCAAGCACGGCGAGATCCCGCTCGGGCACTACTGCCGCCAGTCCCTCGTCGAGCACCTCGACGTCGACGAGCTCGTGAAGCTGACCGAGCAGAGCTTCGCGTTCTTCGAGGAGCAGTTCGACTACCCGTACCCGTTCGGCAAGTACGACCAGCTCTACGTGCCGGAGTACAACATGGGCGCGATGGAGAACGCCGGCTGCGTGACGCTGCGCGACGAGTACCTCCCCCGCAGCCGCCAGCCGCGCTCGTTCTACGAGTTCCGCGCCTCCGTCATCACCCACGAGATGGCGCACATGTGGTTCGGTGACCTGGTCACCATGAAGTGGTGGGACGACCTCTGGCTCAACGAGTCGTTCGCCGAGTGGGCCTGCTACTTCTGTGAGGCCGAGGCCACCGAGTTCACCGACGCGTGGACCGGCTTCACCAACGCCCGCAAGCAGACCGGCTACCGCCAGGACCAGATGCCGAGCACCCACCCGATCGCCGCGGACAACTACGACCTGCGCGCGGTCGAGGTCAACTTCGACATGATCACCTACGCCAAGGGCGCGTCGGTGCTCAAGCAGCTGGTCGCCTGGGTCGGACTGGAGCCGTTCCTCGCGGGCCTGCGCCAGTACTTCAAGGACTTCGAGTACTCCAACTCCGAGTTCAGCGACCTGCTCGCCGCGCTCGAGAAGTCCTCCGGCCGCGAGCTCACCGGCTGGGCCGCCGAGTGGCTGCAGACCGCCGGAGTCAACACCCTCGCGCCGTCCTTCGAGCTCGACGCCGACGGTCGCTACACCTCGTTCGCGGTCACCCAGGCCGCGCACCCCGAGTGGCCGACGCTGCGCCGGCACCGCATCGGCATCGGCCTGTACGACGAGGTGGGCGGCCGGCTGGTCCGTCGCACGTCGTTCGAGATCGACGTCGAGGGCGCGCGCACCGAGGTGGCCGAGCTGGCCGGCCAGCAGCAGCCCGACCTGCTGCTCCTCAACGAGGGCGACCTGACCTACGCCAAGATCCGTCTCGACGAGCGGTCGCTTGCGACCGTGGTCGGCGGGCTGTCGAAGCTCGACGACTCGCTGGCCCGGGCACTGGTCTGGGGCTCGACGTGGGACATGACCCGCGACGCGGAGATGTCGGCCACCGACTACGTCGCGCTGGTGCTCGCCAACATCGGCCAGGAGACCGATGCGTGGGGCGTGAGCCGCATCCCGACGTACGCCCTGCAGGCGGTCAACCAGTTCTCGGCACCCGCCAACCGCGCCGCGCTGCGCGCACGATTCGAGACCGGCCTGCGTGAGCTGCTGCTGGCGGCCGAGCCCGGCAGCGACCAGCAGCTCACCTTCGCCCGCACCTACGCGGCCGTCGCGCACAGCGACGAGGCGATCGCCGACCTGGAGGCGCTGCTCGACGGCGGCCTGGAGGTCGAGGGCCTCGCGGTCGACCAGGACCTCCGCTGGTCGCTGATCACCGCCCTCGCGGTCAACGGCCGCGAGGGCGACCGCATCGAGTCCGAGGCGGCCGCCGACAACACCATCTCCGGCCAGGAGCACGCCGCCGCCGCCCGCGCCTCCCGCCCGACCTCGGAGGCCAAGGCCGAGGCGTGGGACGTCGCGATGGTGCGCGACGACGTCGCCAACGAGACCCAGCGCAGCGTGGTGCTCGCCTTCCAGCGGGTCGGCCAGGACGACGTGCTCGCGCCGTACGTCGAGAAGTACCTGACCGCGGCCGAGACGATGTGGGAGGAGAAGGGCACCCAGCGGGCTTCGACCGCGCTGGAGTTCATCTTCCCGCGCCAGCTGGCCAGCCAGCACCTCCTCGATCGCGTCGACGCGTGGCTCGAGTCGTCGCCGGCCAACCCGGCCGCGAAGCGCTACGTCCGCGAGGGTCGCGCCGACGTGGCCCGCGCGCTCGCCGCCCAGGCTGCTGACGCCCGGGGCTGAGTCGGCGGGGCGTGCAGGAATCCCCGGTGCACCGGGGATTCTGGCACTCCCGGCCTCAGACCGTGTCGCCGTGCAGCGTCTCGGGCGTGCGCGCGTGGTCGGCCAGCATCTGGATGCCGCGGCGCAGGCCGCCGACCAGGTCGCCCTCGGCGAACGACGACCGCATCTGCAGTGCGGTGAGCTCGACCTCGTGATCGGTCAGCGAGCGGCGTACGACGCCGCCGGTGACGATCTCGAGGACGCGGGAGGCCGGATCGAGCAGGATCAGGATGCTGCGCGCCGGAGCGACCAGGGAGTTGTGCAGCTGCGTGGCGAACGCGCGGGAGTCGGCGGTCGCGCGACCGACGAAGACGCTGAACTCGAAGCGCGAGACCAGCTCGGCCCTGCGGATCGCCTCGTCGATCTGGAACCGCTCGGCCTCGTTGAACTCACCAACGCCCACTTGCGCCACCCGCCTTCGACTCCTCGCTGTCCGGGGCGGGCAGCTGGGCGGTGCCGGAGCGCGGTCCACCGAACCACTGGTCCTGGGTGGCGTGGCCACCCGGGGTGAAGCGCTCCCCCTTGACGATGCCGGGGATCACGACGAGCGCAGTGATCACGAGGAAGATCAGCAGCGGGACACCCACGAGGAGCAGCAGCGCCTCGGTGGGGTCGACCTCGGTCTCGGGAGCCCAGTTCTCCGGCACGTCGGCGCCGGCCGGCCCACCGGCGGCGAGGACGAGCGCCCCGGCGAGGAGCACGACGGAGGTACGACGGACGCGGCGGGCGAGCTTCGTGGTCACGCGAGGATCGTATCGGGTCAGACCGGTCACACCGGCCGCGGGGAGCGCCGTGAGCGGCACCGTCCGGCACTGCCGCAGTCTTGTCCGGTGCGGTAGACATGGGGCCCATGTTCGGCTTCCAGATGAGCGATCCCTGCGAGAGCGGCCAACAGCTGTGTGACGTCGTGGAGGACTGGACCGGCAACCAGACGCTCGCGAACATCTCCGACGTCGTGATCGGCAAGCCGCTCGCGCTGCTGTGGCTGCTGATCCTGTTCGTGGCCGTCCGCTGGGTCCTGCACCGGGTGGTGGACCGGCTCGTGGCGCGCGCCGAGGACGGCATGCTGCCGGACAAGATGAGCCGGTTCGGCCTGCGCGGCAAGGCGGCCCGCAACGCCGAGGCACGCGACCTGGCCACGCAGACCCGCCGGGTCCAGCGCGCCAAGACGATGGGCGACCTGCTCAAGAGCGTCATCACCGGCCTGCTGATCGCGATCTTCGGCACGATGGCGCTCAGCGAGCTCGGCGTGAACATCGCCCCGATCATCGCCTCCGCCGGCATCATCGGCCTGGCGCTCGGCTTCGGCGCCCAGTCGCTCGTGAAGGACTTCCTGTCCGGCATCTTCATGATCTTCGAGGACCAGTACGGCGTGGGCGACGTGGTCGACGTCGGCGAGGCCAGCGGCACCGTGGAGGCCGTCAGCCTCCGGGTCACCCGGCTGCGCGACCTCAACGGCACGGTGTGGTACGTCCCGAACGGCGAGATCCTGCGCGTCGGCAACATGAGCCAGAACTGGTCGCGTGCCGTGGTCGACGTCAACGTCGGCTACCACGAGGACATCCCCCGCGTCGAGGGCGTCCTGCGCGAGCTCGCCCACGACCTGTGGGAGGACGAGGACTTCCGCGGCCTCGTCATCGAGGAGCCCGAGGTGACCGGTGTCGAGATGTTCACCCCCGACGGCATCACGCTGCGCGTGCTGCTGAAGACGGCCCCGATGGAGCAGTGGGGAGTCGCCCGCACGCTGCGTCAGCGCATCAAGGCGCGCTTCGACCACGAGGGCATCGAGATCGCGCTCCCCCAGCGCGTCATCTGGCACCGCGAGCAGCCGACCCCCGACGCGCCCCCGAAGACGACGGCGGGCCCCTCCCCCGAGGGGAAGGAGCCCGCCGCCGGCGGCTGAGCTGCGCCGACTGTCAGGACAGCGCGGCGTCCAGCGTGATCGTGGTGCCCGCGAGCGCCTGGCTGACCGGGCAGCCCTCCTTGGCGGCCTCGGCGGCGGCGACGAAGTCCTCGTTGCTGATGCCCTCGACGACGCCCCGGACGGTCAGCTTGATGCCGGTGATGCCGGTGCCGGGCGTGAAGTCGACGGCGGCCCGGGTGTCGAGCGAGGTCGCCGGCGTACCCGCCTTGGCGAGGCCGTTGGAGAAGGCCATCGAGAAGCAGGACGAGTGCGCGGCCGCGATCAGCTCCTCGGGGCTGGTCTTGCCGTTCGCCTCCTCGGCGCGCGCGGGCCAGGACACGTCGTAGGTGCCGACGCCGGAGGACTCCAGCGTGACCTGGCCGGCGCCCTCGAACAGGGTGCCCTCCCAGTGCGTGGTGGCGGTGCGGGTCGTGGCCATGTGCTGATCACTCCTCGTGCAGTGGGGTGCGTGTGTGCTCGGAAGACCTTCGGCGCGAGTCTTGCACGCCGGTGTCGGAGCCTCACCGGGGCACCGTCAGAATGGACGCGTGACGTTCTACGAGGAGATCGGTGGCTTCGAGACGTTCCGGCGCATCGTCTCGAAGTTCTACGAGGGCGTCGCCGAGGACCCGGTGCTCCGGCCGATGTACCCCGAGGAGGACCTCGGACCGGCCGAGGAGCGCTTCCTGCACTTCCTGGTGCAGTACTGGGGCGGCCCCACGACGTACTCGGACAACCGGGGCCACCCGCGGCTCCGGATGCGGCACGCGCCGTTCGCCGTCACCCCCGACGCGAAGGAGCACTGGCTCCGCCACTTCCGCGCGGGCCTCGACGAGGTGGACCTGACCCCGGAGCAGGACCAGCAGTTCTGGGACTACGTCACGCACGCCGCCCAGTTCATGGTCAACACGTTCGAGTGACCGGTCAGCCCGGCTGCAGCGCCCTGAGCCGGTCGAGATAGGCGTCCGCGGGCGCCACAGAGCGCTCGGTGGCGCCGTCGAAGAACACGATCGTCACGCGGGCGCGCGCCAGGACGGTGTCGCCGTCGCCGATCACGGACTCGATGGTCGCCGAGCGCTGCCCGACGCGGGCGACCCAGCTCCACGCGTCGTACGCCTCCGGCCGGAAGAGGATCGGCACGCGGTAGTCGACGTCGGTCTGCGCGACGACCAGCGAGACGTGGTCGAGGCCCTCCCAGATCCGGGCGAAGCCGGAGATCCGGGCCTCCTGGAAGTACTCGAAGTACTTCACGTTGTTGACGTGGCCGTAGACGTCCACGTCGGAGAAGCGCACCTGCACCGGGTAGTGGAGCGCGTGGTCCGGTCGCATCGCGAGCGCCGGGCGCGGAGCGGGCTCCTCGGGCTCGAGGAAGAGGGAGAGCGACTCGCGCTCGCGGTCCCCGAGCCGGCGGGGGCGCTCGGTGGCGAAGACGTACGGCGTGAGCACGGTCTTGGCGCGCGCGTAGACCCTGCGGTCGCCGGCGGCGTCCTCGTGGAAGATCTCGTAGGAGATCGTGAACGCCGCGGCCCGGATCTCGGTCACCCACGACTCGATGCTGACCGGCCGGAACCCGAAGTGCAGGGGCGAGACGTAGGTGACCTCGTGCCGGACGACCACCACCCCCTCGGCCAGCGCGCCGGTGCTGGCCGCGGGCCCGTGGGTGCGGAGCATGTCGACGCGGGCCTCCTGGAGGTAGTCCACGTAGACGACGTTGTTGACGTGCCCGAGCAGGTCCATGTCGGCCCAGCGCATCGGGCATTCATAGCGGTGCCGCACGTGCCCGATGCTGCCAGACGCGGGCGTCGGTCCCGCCCTCAGTGGCTGGCGACGAGACCGCGGTAGTAGCTGCGGAACGACTCCCGCCGGGCGAGGCGGCTGCGGCGGTTGGTCACGACGAAGTCCGCGATGACGCCGACGGAGACGGCCGCCAGGACCGCGGCGAGCACGATGAACGCGATCGCGAGGGCGACGAGGGTGCTGCTGACGAGGGTCATGCCGAGACCTTTCTACATCTGTAGTTCTCTACTGATGTAGAAGCTACTCCCGGGCCGCCGCCGGGACAAGCGCGCGGAGTAGTGTCACCAGTCACAGCCGTGGCGAAGGAGCGATGTGCCGAGCACCCGGACCGCAGGGGTCACCGCGCCGGTCGCGCTCTCCCCGCGCCGCCGGGAGCTGCTGGACGCCGCACTGCACGTGATCGCCGACGAGGGTCTCAAGGGCCTCACCCACCGGGCGGTGGACCGCCGCGCCGGTCTCGCGGAGGGCAGCTGCTCGGCCTACTGGCGCACCCGCAGCGCGCTCCAGGCGGCGCTCACCGAGTACGTCGCCCATGCCCTGCTCGCCGACGTCGACCGGCTCGCCGAGCAGATGCGCGCCTGCGGACCCGACGAGCAGACCGGTGTGGAGGCCGCGCTGGAGCTCTTCCTGCGGTGGCTCGACCAGCGCGAACTGCTCGTCGCGCGACTGGAGCTCACCATGGCCGCGAGCCGGGACGCGGGGCTCGCCCGACTCCTCGCCGACCACCGCTCGCGGCTGGTCACGCTGGTCGAGGAGATCATGTCCGCGGCCGGCAAGGAGCACAGCGAGGAGCGCGCCGAGGCCCTGGTGGCGTCGTACGACGGCATCCTGCTCGCGGCCCTGCTCAAGCCGGCGCGGTCGCGCCGCGGGTTCCTCACCCGCTCGCTGGAGCTGCTCGGGACGTCGCTCGCCGGCGAGGCAACGCCCGCCGCGGGCGCGTGACCAACGCCGCACGAGACGGAACTGGAACTCGGTCTACTGTGGCCCGGTAGCAGCACCGACCCGCACGCCCTCGTCCTCAAGGAGACCCATGCCCGAGGCAGTCATCGTTTCCGCGGCCCGCACCCCCATCGGCCGCGCCAACAAGGGCTCGATGACCGAGTTCCGTCCGGACGACCTCACGGCGTTCATCGTCAAGACCGCGCTGGACAAGATCCCCGCCCTCGACCCGACCACGATCGACGACCACTACCTCGGCTGCGGCCTGCCCGGCGGCGAGTCCGGCAACAACATGGCCCGGGTCGTCAACGTGCTCAACGGGCTCGACGACGTGCCCGGCGCGACGATCACGCGCTACTGCTCCTCGTCGGTGCAGACCACGCGGATGGCGTTCCACGCGATCAAGGCCGGCGAGGGCGACGTCTTCGTCTCCTCGGGCGTCGAGACCGTGTCGCGCTTCGCGAAGGGAACCTCGGACCACTGGCCCGACACCCACAACCACGAGTTCGACGAGGCCAAGGCGCGCACCGACAAGACCGCCGAGGGGTGCCAGGGCTGGCACGACCCCCGCGAGGACGGGCTGCTGCCCGACGTCTACATCGCGATGGGCCAGACGGCCGAGAACGTCGCCAAGCTGCGCGGGCTGAGCCGCCAGGAGCTCGACGAGTTCGGCGTTCGGTCACAGAACCTCGCCGAGAAGGCGATCAACGCCGGCTTCTGGGAGCGCGAGATCACCCCGGTGACGACCCCGAGCGGCACCGTGGTCAGCAAGGACGACGGCCCGCGCGCCGGGGTCACCTACGACGGCATCAAGGACCTCAAGCCGGTCTTCCGTCCCGACGGCGTCGTGACCGCGGGCAACTGCTGCGCACTCAACGACGGTGCCGCGGCGGTCGTCATCATGTCGGACACGAAGGCCGCGGAGCTCGGCCTGAAGCCGCTGGCCCGGATCGTCTCGACGGGCGTCTCCGGCCTCTCTCCCGAGATCATGGGGCTCGGCCCGGTCGAGGCGACCAAGCGGGCGCTGGCCAACGCCGGCATGAGCATCGGCGACATCGACCTCGTCGAGATCAACGAGGCGTTCGCCGCACAGGTCGTGCCGTCCTACCAGGATCTGGGCATCGACCTCGACCGGCTCAACGTCAACGGCGGCGCGATCGCGGTCGGCCACCCGTTCGGCATGACCGGCGCCCGGCTCCAGAACACGATGCTCAACTCGCTGGACTGGCACGACAAGACCACCGGCCTGATCACCATGTGCGTCGGTGGCGGCCAGGGCATGGCGCTCATCCTCGAGCGCCTCTGACCCTCACTCCTCGCTGAACCCCGAGAACGCCTGGCCGCGGAACGCGGCCAGGCGTTCTGCTTGCTCCTCGACCCCGTCCGGGACACCGCTGCCATCCCAGACCGTGACCGCGATCTGGACCTTCCTCCCCCTGCTGCGCGGGCGCCAGCTGCCCACCACCTCGCCGTCCACGAGCACTCCCCCGGGGCGCCCGAGCGTGCGCCAGAGATCCTTGCGGGCCGCCTCGTCGGGGACGACGAGCTCACGGTCGCGGCCCTGGAGGAAGAGGTCGAACGGGCCGAGCAGGCGTACGCCGCGAGCCGGTGGCGGGTCGGTCAGCGCATCCAGGTCGGCGGCCAGCACATCGAGCCCGACGCCGTCTACCTCGACCGGCACGACGTCCTCGGGCCAGCGTCCCCGGACGTCGCGCACCGTGCTGTCGACGTACCCGGCGACCAGCTTCGGCGTCGCTGGGCCGAGGAACCTCAGCACCGCGCGCACCGGGTCGAGGTGCTCGGGCACCTGCTTCGCCGCTCCGCGCCAGCGCGGGATGCGGTGGAGCACCGGAGGCGACGTGCCGGGCTCGAGCTCCAGCCCCGCCTGCAGGCCGGCGAGACGGAACGGCTGCTCGTAGGTGTGGGTCGCCCGGCAGGGGTTGCACCAGCGCAGGTAGGGGTCGTCGAGGCGCTCGGTGAGCGCCGCAGACAGGTCGCCCTTCACGACGGGCGTCGCGGCGATGTCGCGCATCTCCCCCGCGATGTGGTCCAGCGCGTCGAGCACCGGGATGCCGGCCTTCTTGAGCTGTCGAGCGGCGTCGAAGATCCGTTTCGAGGCGTCGGCCTCGCTCCACGGCGCGACGGCGGCCGCCACCTGCGCGGCCTCGGGCCGGCGGTAGGCGTGCGGTGCACCGCGAAGCGTCCAGGCCAGGACGAGGTCGTCCGCCGGCAGCTCCGCGCCGCGGATCGCCAGCGCCCACGCGGCGCCGTCGGGGCCGGTGTCCTGGACCCCGAGGTCGAGGATCGCGGCGTCGCCGTGGATGCCCTCGCGGTCGAGCTGCTGCGCCGCCACCCGGAATCGCAGCACCTGTTCACGCGACACAGTCGTCGGCTCGCTCATGGGTCCCATCGTGCGTCATCCCTCGGACAGCCCGCCCTATAGTGCGAAGGGTGATCGACTCGGGGAACGGCCAGACCACGTGGCTGGACGAGGAGGAGCAGCGGTCCTGGCGCGCGCTGCTCATGGGGATGACCCTGCTCCTCGACCGCCTCGACGACGACCTGCGCCGTTGCTGCGCGCTCTCGCTCGTGGAGTACGAGATCCTGGTCCGGCTCTCGGAGCGGGAGGGTCGACAGATGCGGATGGCCCAGCTCGCCGACGCCCTCGCCCACAGTCGCAGCCGGGTCACGCACACCGTGACCCGCATGGAGAAGGCCGGCCTGGTCGAGCGCAGCAGCTCGCCCGAAGATGGCCGCGGCGTCATCGCGAGCATGACCGAGAAGGGCTACGACCTCCTGGCCCGCACCGCACCGATCCACGTCGGCGGCGTGCGCGAGCACCTGGTCGACCTGGCCACGCACGAGGACTTCCTCGCGATCGGCCGCGTCATGAACGCGGTCTCCGACAACCTCGTGGCGGCCCACCCCGAGATGGAGATCCGCGTGAAGGACGCATGAGCGCCGGCCCGCGGGGGTGCCGGCGTCGGAGCGGCCAGCTCAGCCGTGCCAATGCCTGTCGAGGCGTCCGGACTCGGTGAGTCGCATGACGAGGATGCCCTGCCCGAGCCGGTAGTTGCGCGGCGTCGCCGTGCCGACCACCACCACCCGACCGGCGCGGTCGACCGCCACGGCGTACGCACGCGCCTGCTGGTAGCCGCGCAGCGCCCTCACCAGCGCGCCCTTCCCGGCGAAGGCGGTGTCCGCTCGGCCGTCGACATAGCGGACCACGCCGACCCGGCGGCCGGTGTACCCGACGCTGACGATCCCACCGGCGGCGTCGGCGACGACGGCGGTCGAGCGCTCGTCCTGCCCGGCGGCGAGATCGGTGGTGGCGAGCAGACCGCCGGGCGCACCATCCGCGTCGTACCCGAGGAGCGCGAAGCGGCCGGCCACCCCGCCTCCGCTGACGACCGAGCCGTCGGACCGGAGCGCCAGCCCGTCCCCCATGACGTCGGAGCCGCGCGGCCCGTAGGTGACCTCGGTGTGGTAGCCGCCGTCGTAGTACGACGAGTCGAGCCGCCCGTCGGGCAGCAGCCGCGCCACGCCGTTCTCGGCGGGCTGCCCGATGCCCCGGAAGACTCCGACCTCGACCACGTAGCGGCCCTCGGCGTCGACGACGACCGACCCCGCGGACGTCCCGACGACCACCCCCTCCTGGCTGCCGTAGACGGAGAAGCGGGTGATGCCCTTCGCATCTCCGAAGCCCCGGTCGACGCGGCCGGCCGAGGTCAGTCCGATCACCAGTGCCCCCGACGGCCGCAGGCTGCGCCCGGTCACCACGATCCCGCCCGACGCCGTGCTGACGACGTCGCTCGCGGAGCTCCGCGGCCGCGTGTAGCGGCCGTGCCGACCGAACTTGCGGTCCAGCCGACCACTCTGGCCGAGCCGGAGCACCACCAGCTTCGAGCGCCCGACGGCATAGGCGTTGCCGGTGGCCGCGACGAGGATCCGGCCCCGGTCGTCGACCGAGATCGCGCCGGCGGCCGCCTCCTGCCGAGGCGTCGCGACGGCGACCCGGGCGATGCCCTTCCGACCGAACGCGCGGTCGAGGCGGCCGTTGGGCCGGTAGCGCAGGACGAGCACGTCGTTGCCGTCGACGCCGGCGACCAGCACCCTGTCCTTCTCGTCGACCGTGACCGCCGTGCCCTCCGCGTAGTCGCCGCCACCCTTGACCGCGGGCAGATGGGTGACGACGACACCCGGTGGGGTCTTCGGTGGCGTGGCGAGCGCCGCCGGGCGCACCGCCTGAGCCCGTGCCTGCGCCGGCATCGGCGTAGCGGCGAGTCCGGCGGCGACGCTCAGGATGCCGAGCAGGGCGGTGACCAAGCGGAGCCTTCGCATCCGGCGACCATAGTTGCGACCACTGGATCGCGCTCCGAGAACGGACAGGTGGTGCCCGAAATTGGGGCTCTTCCGAGTTGCGGTGGGGATGAGCGGCGCGCCGGTGGCGGCGTGAACGCCGGGTGAGAGGGGTCAAGGCCTCCAAGATCGGGAGCGACCAAGCACCCAAGCCGGAAGGCCTCGACGTTGTCCGAGCCTACGGCGCGTTCTGCTGCGCGCTGCCATCACGACCCCTACTGCTCCCGCTGTGATCTGCTCGTCGGGCTCGGCGGCCTGCACGTCACCGCTGTCGAGTTCGGCCACGACGCGGATGGGGTCGGCCTGCTGACGGTGGGGGTGGAGTCGCTGCCGGCACCGATGGGCTGCACGACTTGCGGGGTGATCGCGCACAGCCACGGCCGCCGCGACGTCACGCTTGTCGACGCGCCCTGCTTCGACCGGCCGGTGAAGTTGGTGTGGCGTAAGCGGACCTGGCGGTGCGGGGAGCCGTCGTGCCCGATCAAGGTCTTCACCGAGCAAGACGACCAGGTCGCTCGTCCACGTGCCCTGTTGACGACGCGGGCGTGCTGGTGGGCGATCAACCAGATCCGCCGCGAGCACGCCTCCATCCGCGGCATCGCCCGGCAACTCGGGACGACCTGGAACACGGTGTGGACCTCCATCGAGCCGCTCCTGGAGGAGACGGCCGACGACGAAACCCGCTTCACCGGCGTCAAGCGCCTCGGCGTGGACGAGCACGTGTGGCACCACGTCTCCGAGTTCCCGATCGAAGACGGCGGCCGCGGCCTCAAGCTGTTGACCGGGATGGTCGACCTCACCCCAGATCCCGAGTCCGGGAAGCCGAAGGCGCGGCTGCTGGACCTGGTCCCGGGTCGGTCGGGGAAGGCGTACAGCGACTGGCTCGCCGCACGTGGCGAGGACTTTCGTGACGGTGTCGAGGTCGCGACCCTGGACCCGTTCCACGGGTACAAGAACGCCATCGACGACCAGCTCGAGGACGCGACCGCGGTGCTCGACGCGTTCCATGTCGGAAAGCTCGGCACCCAAGCCGTCGACGAGGTCCGCCGCCGCGTGCAGCAGGAGATCCACGGCCACCGCGGCCGCAAGAGCGACCCGCTCTACGGGATCCGCACCATCCTGCGCTGCGGCGCCGAGAAGCTCACCGGCCGGCAACGAGCCCGGCTCGACAGGGCGATCGCCGCCGACGAGCGCCACGACGAAGTCCTCGTCGCCGGGCTGTGCGCCCAGAAGCTCCGATCGGCCTACAAGGCCACGAGCCCGGTCGAGGGCCGGCGGATCGCCGAGGAACTCATCCGGTCGCTGCCCACCTGCCCGATCCCGGAGATCAAGCGGCTCGGCAAGACGTTGAAGCAGTGGCGCGAGGCGTTCCTGGCCTACTTTGACACCGGCCGCGCCAACAACGGCTGCACCGAAGCGATCAACGGCCTCATCGAACTCCACCGCCGCGTCGCCCGCGGCTTCCGCAACCGCGAGCACTACCGGCTACGCATGCTCCTCATCGGCGGCGGCCTCGCTCACCCCACCTCAGGTAGGAAGAGCCGAAATGGCTCGACCGCGCTGAGGCCGGTCAGTCGCGGGTGAGGCGCCGGTGGGTGACCCGGTGGGGGCGGGCGGCCTCGATGCCGAGGCGCTCGACCTTGTTCTCCTCGTAGGCCGCGAAGTTGCCCTCGAACCAGAACCACTTCGCGTCGTCCTCGTCGTCGCCCTCCCAGGCGAGGATGTGGGTGGCGATCCGGTCGAGGAACCAGCGGTCGTGGGAGGTCACCACCGCGCAGCCCGGGAAGTCGAGCAGCGCGTCCTCGAGCGACGACAGCGTCTCGACGTCGAGGTCGTTGGTGGGCTCGTCGAGGAGCAGCAGGTTGCCGCCCATCTTCAGCGTCAGCGCGAGGTTGAGACGGTTGCGCTCGCCGCCGGAGAGGACGCCGGCCTTCTTCTGCTGGTCGGGTCCCTTGAAGCCGAACGACGCGACGTACGCGCGGGAGTTCATCTCGAAGTTCGCGACCTTGATGAAGTCCAGGCCGTCGGAGACGACCTCCCAGACGTTCTTGTCGGGCGCGATCCCGCCGCGGCTCTGGTCGACGTACGAGATCTTCACGGTCTGGCCGACGTTGAGCTCCCCGCCGTCCGGCGTCTCGCTGCCGGTGATCATCCGGAAGAGGGTGGTCTTGCCGACGCCGTTGGGCCCGATGACGCCGACGATGCCGGCGCGCGGGAGGGAGAACGACAGGTCGTGCATGAGAGGACGACCCTCGAAGCCCTTCGCCAGGCCCTTCGCCTCGAGCACCACGTCGCCCAGGCGAGGACCGGCCGGGATGTTGATCTCGGAGGTGTCGATCTTGCGGGCGCGGTCGGCCTCGGCGGCCATCTCCTCGTAGCGGGCCAACCGCGACTTGCTCTTGGCCTGCCGGGCCTTGGGGTTGGAGCGCACCCACTCCAGCTCCTTCTCCAGCATCTTGGCGCGCTTCGCGTCCTTCTGACCCTCGATCTTGAGGCGGTCCTTCTTGGTCTCCAGATAGGTGGAGTAGTTGCCCTCGTAGGGGTGGGTCTTGCCGCGGTCGAGTTCGAGGATCCACTGCGCGACGTTGTCGAGGAAGTACCGGTCGTGGGTGACGGCCAGCACGGCGCCGGGGTACGACGCGAGGTGGCCCTCCAGCCACTGCACCGACTCGGCGTCGAGGTGGTTGGTGGGCTCGTCGAGCAGCAACAGATCGGGCTGCTGGAGCAGCAGCTTGCACAGCGCGACGCGGCGGCGCTCGCCACCCGAGAGGTTGTCGACCAGCGCGTCGGGCGGCGGGCAGCGCAACGCGTCCATCGCCTGGTCGAGACGGCTGTCGAGGTCCCAGGCGTTGGCGTGGTCGAGGTCGGTCTGCAGGTCGCCCATCTCGGCGAGCAGCGAGTCGTAGTCGGCGTCGGGGTCGGCGAGCTGCTCGGAGATCTCGTTGTAGCGGTCGAGCTTGCGCTTGATCTCCCCCGCTGCCTCCTCGACGTTCTCGAGCACCGTCTTGCCCTCGCTCAGCGGGGGCTCCTGCTGGAGCATGCCGACCGTGGCGTCCGGGTCGAGGATGGCGTCGCCGTTGTTGGGCTGGTCGAGCCCGGCCATGATCTTGAGCAGCGACGACTTGCCCGTCCCGTTGGGTCCGACGACGCCGATCTTGGCACCGTGCAGGAACGAGAGCGTGACGTTGTCGAGGACGACCTTGTCACCGTGGGCCTTGCGCACGTTGCGCAGCGTGAAGACATAATCCGCCATGGTCCCGACCCTAGTGCGCCGGGCACGCTGAGCCCCGATCGGGGCCGCGGCAGCGGCCCCGTCGAGGGCGCCGTCACGGTCGGATGCGCCGCCCCGGGCTGTCGTCGACGCGGGCGCCTACGCCGCCTGACCCGGCGTCACCTCCTCCCCCGGACCGGACGTCGTCGACGCCGGCTCGGCGGGCTGGGCGCGGGTGAACTGGCTGGTGCCGCGGCTGAGGTCGTGACCGACGTGGACGGCGTCAATCTCGAACGTCAGCACCTCGACGTTGTCGGCGTTGACGTAGGTGCGGGTCTCCAGCCGGCCGTGCACGACGACGGGGTCGCCCCGGCGCAGCGACGCGGCGCAGTTCTCGGCGAGCCCGCGCCAGACGTTCACGGTGTACCACTGCGTCTGGCCCTCCGACCACGACTCGGTGCGTCGGTTGAACTTCCGCGGCGTGCACGCCAGCCGGAAGTTCCCGACGGGCACGCCGGCGGCTGTGCGCAGCGCGACGTCGCCGCCGAGCCAGCCTCGGATGGTGATGGTGCTGTCGGACATGTGGGTCTCCTTGTCTCGATCCAGGTGGACGGTTCGAGACAACGGGGCGGCGCCGACAGCGAGGGGCCGGTCGGAGCGAGCCTGGGGAGAACGCGGTCGCAAGACGACCTGTGGACGAAAAGCGGCTCGGCCCTGTCCGACGAAGCTCCCGCGGCGCTGCCTGCGCGGGGACCTCAGGCCAGCGCGCGTCCGACGCCCGCGCGGACGGCGGCGTACGCCGCGAGCTCGGCCTCGACCGGCTCGACGACCAGCTCGTGCGTGACCTCGTTGACGGCGTCGCGCAGGCGCTCGTCGGCCTGGCGGGACCGGGTGCGGGCGGCGCTGGCGACCGCGATCCGGGCGGCCACGCCGAGGACGATGCCGAGGACCACGCCACCGACGAGGAGCACGAGCGCGGCGGCCACGCCGAGCACCTGCGGGGTGTCGTTGTCCTGCAGCTTGCCCATGCCGGCGAGCGCGCCGGTCCAGCCGAGGCCCGCCAGCGCGGCGAGGAGCAGCAGCCACTGCAGGAGGCGCACCAGGGTGATCCAAGCGGGGAGCTTCGCGACGCCCAGGTCGGTGCCTGCCAGGGCCTGGTCGAGCCGGTCGCCGAGCTCGTCGAGTCGCGATGCCGCGGCCCGGCGCACGGCCGTGACCCAGGGCGGGGTCATCCCCGACGTGAGCTCGTCGGCGAAGGTGCGCACCTCGTCGTCGACCCGGGCGCGCTGCACCTGGGTGGCCTCCGGGAGGGCGGTGCGAGCGCGGCCACTGAGCTGGCGGCCCTCCGCACCGAGGTCGAGCTCGAGGCGCTTGAGCGGGTCGGCCTTGATGCCCGACACCCAGCCCAGGACCGGCCAGCCGGTGGCTCGGTAGCCGCGCTGGCGCACCGACCTGTTGACCGCGTCGACGACGACGGGCACGCCGGCGGCCTCGGCGAAGGCGTCGTCGAGCGCCGCCACCCGCGCGGGCTCGACGACCCGGGTAGGTGCGTCGCCGTTGGCCTCGGCGAGCCTGCCGGCGACAGCGCGGATGTCGGCGTCGAGCCGGCCACGGGTCGCCTTCTTCTCGTCGGCCCGGCGCGCGATCTCCGCGCGCAGCTCGGGGACGCCGGTGCCGAGCCGGGCGCTGACCGGCAGCACCGGGACGCGCTCCAGCCCGTCCTGGTCGAGCAGCCGGCGGATGTCGTCGAGCATCGACTGCCGACGCTCCTCGGGCACCGTGTCGATGTGGTTGAGCACCACGAGCATGATGTCCTGCTGCTCGGCCGCCGGTCTGAGGTAGCGGTCGTGGATCGCGGCGTCGGCGTACTTCTGCGGATCGACGACCCACACGAGGATGTCGGCGAGTGCGATCAGCCGGTCGACCTCGAGGTGGTGGGAGACCTCGGTGGAGTCGTGGTCGGGCAGGTCGAGCAGCACGACGCCGTCGAGCTCGGCCTGCTGGTCGCGGCGCCCGCTGTCGAGCATGGAGTCACGGGTGGTCTGGTGTCGCGGCGGGATGCCCAGCCAGTCGAGGAGCTCGTCGGCACCGTCGCGGCCCCAGACGCAGGCGCTGGCCCACGACGTCGTCGGGCGACGTACGCCGACCGCGGACAGCTCGAGGCCGGTGAGGGCGTTGAACGTCGACGACTTGCCCGAACCCGTCGCACCGGCGATGCCGACCACCGTGTGGTCGGCCGACAGCCGGAGTCGCCCGGCGGCGCGCTCGACCACGTCGGCGCAGTCGTCGACGAGCGAGTCGTCGATGCGACCCCGCGCGGCCCTGGCCGCGTCGTCGAGACCGTCGATGCGGGAACCGATGTCGGTACCACGGGTGACCAGTCGGTCGGTCCCCTCGAGCAAGGACGTCATGTTCTCCCTTGACCCGCCCGCAGCGGGGCGTCGCCGGCGTACTCGTTGCACGCCCAGCCTAGGGCACGGCCCGCGCCCCGAGGCACGTCCTACTGCTCGCGGGTGAGCGGCGTCTCGTCGCGGCGGCTCTGCTCGAAGCGCCGGTCGTCGACCCTGCGGGCGGCGTCACGCACCTGGCGGTCGGCGTCGGGGTCGATCCCGAGCCCGTCGAGGAGGCCGAGGTGACGGCGCCGCTCGGAGTCGAACAGCGACCCGATGCGGCGCTCGAGGTCGCCGCGGCCCCGGGCCACTAGGGTGGCTGCCGACTCGGCGCCGAAGACCGCGTCGAGCAGGGGCCGGCCGACCTCTGCCCCGCCCGTCGCGCCCTCGGGCGCGCGGTCGGCGAGCACGAGCACCCCCAGCGTGACGGCCAGTCCGCGGGCGCCGTACGCGAGGTAGCGGGCGGTGCGCCGGTCGGCGTCGCCCGCCTTGACCAGGTCGGTGAGGTGCTGCTGCCAGGCGCGTACCTCCGCCTCGACGCCGCGGCGCAGGCCGCGGGATGCGCGCGCGAGGTCGTCGTCGGTGGCGGCGAGCAGGGAGCGGGCCGTGCCCAGCTCCTGCCACGCGGCGGTGGCGGTCGCGGCCGCCCGCTCGGCGTGGTCGAGCACCATCAGCTCGACCGCCGACTCGATCGCGACCGCGACCCGGTCTGCCTGCTGGCCGGTGCCCTTGACCGCGCTGACGAGGCGGTCGCGGATCAGGCCGACGCGTCCCTCGAGCGAGCGCAGCAGCTCACCGGTGCCGGCGAACTCCCGCCACCGCGCCGACACCTCGCCACGCAGCAGCGTGCCGTCGGTGGCCGCGGCGACCGCACGCTGCGCGGCCTCGTCGTACGCCGCGGTCGCGGCGTCGCGCAGCCCCGCCTCCGCTGCGATCTGGTGGGACACGGCGTCGGCGATCGTGTGCGCGTGGCGGGCGTGGCTGCGCACTGTGCCGTCGAGGGTCTGGCGCACGACCGCCGACCGGGCGTCGGAGTCCTCGGCGAGCGAGACCAGCCACGCCCGGACGTCGGCGACGGCGGAGGCGTCGAGCAGCCCCTCCGGCGAGACGGTCGACTCCGGCACGGTGAAGAGCGGGGAGTCCTTGAGCCCGCGGCTGGCGAGCATCCGGGCCAGGTGTGCCGCCACGGTCGTCACGGCGTCGGCAGGCGTCCGGTCGAGGACGATCGCCACCGCGGTCGACCGCTCCGCGGCCCGCTTGAGGTGCTCCCACGGGACCTGGTCGGAGTAGCGCGCCGCCGAGGTGACGAAGAGCCACAGGTCCGCGGCCGCCAGCAGCTGCGTGGCGAGCCTGCGGTTGTCCTCCTCGACCGAGTCCACGTCGGGCGCGTCGAGGATCGCGAGCCCGGGCGGCAGCGTGTCGGACGCGACGAGCTGGAGAGCGTGCCGATCGTCGGAGTGCTCCTGGACGCGCACCAGGTCGGGCAGCAACCGGTCCTGGCCGAACCACTGGGCGTCGTCGGGATGGTGCACCAGCACCGCCGAACGAGTCGTCGGGCGCAGCAGGCCGGGGTTGGTGACGCGCCGGCCGACGAGGGAGTTGACCAGCGTGGACTTGCCGGCACCGGTCGAGCCGCCGACGACCGCGAGCAACGGCGCCTCGATGGTCATCTGCCGGGGAAGGACGTAGTCCTCGAGCTGGTCGATCAGCTGCTGACGCGACCCCCGGAGCTCCGCCGCGCCCGCTACGTCGAGGGGCAGCGGAGCGGCCTGCAACGCGTCGTGCAGTCGCACGAGCGCGGTCAGCATGCGGGAGTCGCGGTCGGCGGACGCCGTCATCTCGTGGGTACCACCTGTCCGGGGAAGGCGATCGACGGCCGGAGGGCATCGATCCTCTGGAGGAACTGCTCGCCGCGCGCCGCGTAGTCCGGCGGCGGGGTGCCTCGCAGGTAACGGTAGTGGAGGAAGCCGAGCTCGATCGCGGCTTGCTGGTAGTCGCGCATCGCGCGCTCACCCGCGCGTCCGGCCCGCTCCCGCGCGAAGGCGCGGCTGCGGCGCCGCGCCGACAGGTCGACGACCCACCCGATGTCGGTCGCCGGCACCAGGCCGCGCGCGGCTGCGTCCGACAGCGCCGACGCGAGCATCCGACGCTCGGAGCGCCGCGACCACACGGCGAGTCCGATCACCGACACCAGCGCGGGCGCCATCAGCACGATGTAGGCGACGGCGAAGTGGCCGAGGCCGGAGGCGGTGGACGTGTTCCAGACGGCATGGGCGACCACGGCGGCGACGTACCCGGCCGCCGGCCAGAGCACGCGCCCGCTCCCGCGAGAGCTGACCGCCAGGCCGACGCCGATCCCCAGGAACGTCGTGAAGAGCGGGTGCGCGAAGGGACTGATCAGGCAGCGCAGCACGAACGTCGCGGTCACGGCGTCGACGCCGCCCGGACCCATCCCGTCGGTGCCGTTGTACGCCGCGGCCAGGTAGAGGATGTTCTCGGTGAACGCGAATCCGACGCCCACCATGCCCGCGTAGACGATGCCGTCGAGGACGCCGTCGAGCTCGGCCCGCCGCCACCAGAGCAGGAGGACCAGGAAGAGGCCCTTGCTGGCCTCCTCGGTGACCGGCGCGACGATCTCCAGCGTCTGCCGGTCGGTGAACCCGCCCACGACGCCACCGATGCCCTGCAGCACGATCGCCGCCGCGGTCGCGACGAAACCGCCCCACAGCAGCCCCGCCGCCAGCAGGGCGCGGGGCTCGGGCTCGTAGCGGTCCAGCCAGAGGTAGCAGGCGACGATCGGCCCGACCGGGACGGCCGCGAGCGCGGTCGCGAGCACCACGCTCCTCGGCGCCCCCGAGAGTGCCAGGATCGCCAGGATCACGAGCGCGCCGACGACCACCAGCAGGGTCACCACCACCGTGAACGCGACCGACGACGCGGCGCTGACACGGCGGCTTCCGGGCATGGCGGCAGCCTATCGGTGGCGGCCCCCGCGACCGGTCACGCGCCCGCGGGGCGACGGCGCCCGTCGGCGTACAGTGGCCGCGTGGACCAGAACGTGAGCGACAACGACACCACCCAGCCCCACACCGAGTCCCACGACCCGGCGGTGCCGGCGGCGTACGCCGCGTTCATGCGCGAGGGCTGGGGCGAGCGTGAGCTCGACCTGCCGCGCGCCGGCGTCGCGGGCCCCGCGGCGCTGCGCCGACAGCGCCTGGCCGAGGCGTTCCCGGGCGAGCGGCTGGTGCTGCCTGCCGGCACCTACAAGGTGCGCGCCAACGACACCGACTACCGGTTCCGGCCCGACACCGCCCACACCTACTTCTCCGGCAACCAGACCAGCGACGCCGTGCTGGTCGTCGCCGACGCCGAGGCCGTCCTCTACGCGCGGCCGCGCTCCTCACGCGAGACCGACGAGTTCTTCCGCGATCGGCAGTACGGCGAGCTGTGGGCGGGCCGCCGGCCGTCCCTGCGGGAGATGTCCGACTCGCTCGGGCTCGAGGTGCGGCACATCGACGAGCTCGACCGGGCGCTCCAGGGCACGGGCAAGACCCGGGTCCTGCGCGGGATCTCCACCCACGTCGACCGGATGATCGCCGCCGACGAGACCCGCGACAGCGACTTCGCCCGGGTCGCCTCCGAGCTGCGCCTGGTCAAGGACGACTGGGAGGTCGCCCAGCTCCAGGAGGCCTGCGACATCACCACGCTCGGCTTCGAGGACTCCGTCCGCGAATGGGACCGGGTGCTCGAGTTCGGCGAGCGCTGGATCGAGGGCACCTTCTTCCGTCGCGCCCGGGCGATGGGCAACGACATCGGCTACGACTCGATCGTCGGAGGCGGCCGACACGCGACCACGCTGCACTGGATCGACAACACCGGCCCGATCACGCCGGGCGAGCTCGTCCTCCTCGACATGGGTGTCGAGAACCGCTCGCTCTACACCGCCGACGTCACCCGCACCCTGCCGGTCGACGGCCGGTTCACCGATCTGCAGCGAGACCTCTACGACCTCGTGTACGCCGCGCAGCAGGCCGGCATCGACGCACTCCGTCCCGGGGAGCCTTTCCGCGCCGGTCACAACGCGGCGATGGAGGTGCTCGCGCACGGTCTCGCCGACCTGCGGCTGCTGCCGGTCCCGGTCGAGGAGGCGCTCGACCCGGAGAGCCGCGTCTACGCCCGCTGGACCCTGCACGGCACCAGCCACATGCTCGGCATGGATGTGCACGACTGCGGCCAGGCCGCACCGGAGGCGTACGCCGAGGGCACCCTCGCCGAGGGCATGGTGCTGACCGTGGAGCCCGGCCTGTACTTCCAGGAGGACGACCTGCTCGTCCCCGAGGAGCTGCGCGGCATCGGCATCCGGATCGAGGACGACATCCTCGTCACGGCCGACGGCACCACGAACCTGTCCGCCGCGCTCCCCCGCACCTCCACCGAGGTCGAGGAGTGGATGGGCCGCCTGCGCGGCTGACCCTCACCCACGAGCTGTAACGGGGTGTTGTGACCTCTGCTGACCCGTCACAACGGGCCGGAAGACGCCACAACACCCCGTTACAGCTGCGGTGCGGATCAGCGCAGGCCGAGCCGCGAGGTGCAGGCCGGCCAGGCGCCCCAGCCCTGCCCGCGCTTGATCCGCTCGGCGACCTTGATCTGCTCGCGCTTCGTGGCGCCGTGCGGGAGGCGGGCGAACCGGCGGCCGCCGTACCCCCGCCAGGTGCCGGGACTGATCTGCAGGCCGCCGAAGTAGCCGTTGCCGGTGTTGATGTGCCAGCGACCGCCGGACTCGCAGTGGGCCAGGCGCTCCCAGGTGCGCTTGGTGGCGGCCTCACCCGGCGCCTGGACGGCGACGACCGGGGTCAAGGTGGCCGCCGTCAGGGCGGCCGCGGACGCGAGAGTGCGCATGCGCATGTGATCTCCTCGACGCCTGCGGAGTTAGCTGTCGGGTTCGGGCGGAGTCGTGCCCGGCCGCCAGTGGCGGCTGCACCCCGAGGGTCGTCACGCGACCCGGAGACGTGGGTCCCCCGCTCCCGTCCTGGGTGGTGTCGGTGTCGACCCGGCGCCGGACGGGACTCGGCGTGACGACGGGCCGTCCCGGACTGCCGGGACCCTCACGACCGTAGGTCGGCAGCGGCCGTCGTCCAAACCGGCCACCGCTCGGACTCAGGTCGCTCTCAGGCCCGGCTGTCACCCTGCTCGACATGTCGCACTCGCTGTCCCCGCGCGCCCACGCCCTGCTGACCCGGGTGGAGCGGTGGTCGAACGCCGGCCCCGTGCGTGCCGTCGCCGTCAAGGTGCTCGTGACCGTGGGCGGTCCGCTGATCATCCTCGCGGGCATCGCGATGCTGGTGCTCCCGGGCCCGGGGCTCGTGGTGATCGCGCTCGGGTTCACGCTGCTCGCGCTCGAGTACTCGTGGGCGCGGCAGGTGCTCGGCGTCCTCGGACGCGGTCTGACTCGCCTGCGCGAGGCCGTCTTCCCGCGCGAGGCGACGCGCACCCGTCGTGCGCTCGGCGTGCTGACGACCGGGGCGTTCGTCGCGGGCAGCACCGCCCTGACCTCTGCGGTCACGGCCCTGGTCGGTACGCAGAGGGTGCTCTGACCGGGCCGGTGAGGGGGCCGGTCAGGGGCCGGTCACGGGCTCGCGGTAGGCGGCCTCCTCGATCAGGAGCACCACCGGAAGCTCGCCCTCGGCGGGGACGGACGTGGTGACCGTCACCTCGATGCCCACGAGGCCGGCGAGCTCGTCGGCGTTGGTCTCGACGGCACCGTCGCCGTCGAAGTCGGCCAGCGCGACGGCGGTGAGCACCTCCGCGCGGCCGACCTCCACGCGGACCTCGCCGACGCACCAGGCCGGCTCGACCTCGGTGCCGCACTCGGTGAGCGGCCCGGTGAGCTGCTGGGTCGGCGGCTCCGGCTCGGGAGTCGGGACCGGAGTCGGTGCCGGTGTGGGAGTCGGTGTGGGGACCGGACTGGCCGCAGGAGGCGAGGGCGTCGGTGCCGGCACCGGCGCCGCGGGCGGCACGACGGTCGGGGCCGTCGGTGGAGCCGCGGGCGGAGTCGCGGGTGGAGTCGGTGGCGCCGGCGGAGGGGCAGGCGGAGGGGCCGTGGGCGGAGCCGCCGGGGCGCCGCCCCGGCCGCCCTCGTCATCCGCGCCGCCCTCGTCTCCCGGGCCCTTCGGCTTGTCGGAGCCGCCCTGGGTGCGAGGCCCGTCGTCGCCGGCACCGTCGAGGGTCGGGTCGACGGGGTCGACGGGCAGCACCCCCGCCGCGACCGCGACCGTGTCGACGAGGTCCGGCAGCGCGACCGTCCCGCCGGCGTACTCGTGCGCGAGCACGAGCACGGCTGCGACGTACGACGTCGACGGGTTGTAGCGCAGCAGCGCTTCGCGGAGGTCCGTCGCCGTGGTGAGGTCACCGGGCGCAGCGCACAGGTACACCGCCGCGCCGAGGGCCGCGTCGTCGATGTCGTCGGCGGAGCGCCTGCCGTCGCCGTCGGCGTCCACGCCGATCGTCGCCCACGTCGAGGGCAGGATCTGCATCGGTCCGACGGCACGATCCCAGCGGGTGTTGCCGTCGACGAGGCCGCCGTCGGTGTCCGGCACGGCGGCGACCGCGCCGCGCCCGTTCAGCACCGGCCCCAGGGTGAGGGGATCCGAGACGCCGTCCGCACCCAGCAGCGCGCCGGCGTACCGCCCGTGGTCGGACTCGATCGAGCCGATCGCCGCGAGCAGCGGCCACGCCAGCCCGCAACCGGGGTCGACCTCGGCGACGACCATCGCCGCACGCTGGTACGCCGAGAGCGCGACGCTCGGGACCGGCCCCGGGTCCGTCGTGGTGGCGGCCTCGAGCACCGGTCGCGGGATCGCGGTCTCGATCGCCCCCTCCACCGACGGAATGGCGGGGAGCGGGGCGGTCACGGGATCCGGCGCAGCCACGGCCCCGTCGCTGGAGATCGGGGTGGCGCCGTCCCCGCCGGGGCTGTGGCCGGGCGCCGAGAGGCAGACGGCGACCAGCGTCCCGGTCGCCAGGAGCCTCGAGGTTCGGATCGTTCGCATGGTCTCGTCTGTTCTGTGCTGCGCTCCAGCGTCGCCGACGGCGCCAAGGACCCGGGCGCGCCGGCGAAGGTGTTACCTCATATCGAGGACCCGGCATCGGTGCGGCCCGCCGGTCGCGGTCAGGCATACTTGCGCCCGGTGGGAGCGCCGACGCGGCGTCCTCCCGCCTCCGGCCTCCGTAGCTCAGCTGGATAGAGCAGCGGCCTTCTAATCCGCTGGTCGCAGGTTCGAGTCCTGCCGGGGGCGCTGGTGGTCCTCCTAGCGGCGCACGATGCGTTCGCAGGAGCGCCGGGTCACGATGTCGCCGCGGTCGACCAGCGCCTTGTCGGCGCCGGCGCCGCAGTCGACCCGGTCGCCGCCACGACCGTCCCGCGCGTCCAGGGTGTCCGCGCCGTCGAGTCCGGTGAGGCGGTCGCGGCCGCCCTTGCCGACGAGCCGATCGGCACGGTCGCCCCCGCGGAGGTCGTTGGCCCCGCGGTTGCCGATGATCACGTTGCGTGCGAGCGCCGAGCCGTTCACGTCCTCGATGTCGGCCCGGTAGTTGTCCCGGTCTCCGGGGGTGCCGTCGTCGGCCTTGCCGTCGAGGCTCGCCCTGATCCGGCTGGCGACCACCCCGCCGAGCTGGAGGAGGTCGCGACCGGGGCCGCCCCCCAGCACGTCGCCCCCGTGGGGGTGGTCGCGGTCCGGGACCAGGATGTCCCTGCCCCGGCCGCCGGAAAGGACGTCGCTGCCCTCGTAGCTCTCGAGCGTGTCGTCGCCGTCCTGCCCGAAGATCCGGGTGGTCGTGCCGAGCGACTGGCTGTTGATCGAGGCCCCGTAGTCGTCCCCGTCACCGAGCAACAGCCCGAACCGCGGCGTCCCCGGCGTCGAGCAGTAGACGTAGTCACCGAGGAGCTCGCACTCGCCGTCGACCTGGGTGACGTCGGCGTCGTCGTGGAGGGCCGGGCGGGCGGTGGGGTTGTTGCCCCAGTTGACCCGCATCGTGTTCGGCTCCCCGTCGACGTCGGCGAACGCCACCATGTCGCCGTCGACCGCGACCACGCTGGCCCACGCCGGTACGGCGGACAGAGCCACCGCGGTGACCAGTCCCGCGACGCCCGCGCACCGCCACTTCATCGATCTGTGTCCTTCCACGAGGCTCAGTCCTCCGGCGTGAACCGGCGCATCCGGTCCGGTTCGAAGCCGTGCGTCATGCCCCACGCGACGGCCTGGGCCCGGCGGGTGACCGAGATCTTGCGGTACGCCGTGCGGATGTAGGTCTTGACCGAGTTGATCGAGAGGTAGGTGCGCTCGGCGATCTCCTGGTTGCTCAGGCCCTGGGTGATGAGCGCCAGCACCTCCGCCTCACGGGCGCTGAGGGCGACGTCGCGCCCCGGCCACTCACCACGGACGTCGTCGTCCACCGTCGTCGCGGACGCAGGAGGGGTCACGGTCTCACCGCGGTGCACCGCCTCGATCCCGGCCACGATCTGCTCGGCGTCCAGGCCCTTGGAGAGGTAGCCGGCCGCGCCGCGCTCGAGTGCCTTGCGGACCAGCTCGGGCTGCAGGTTCCAGCTGAAGATCACGATCCGGGCGTCGCCGCCCTGCACCAGGTCGTCGAGGTCGACGCCGTCGCCCTGCACCGCGGCGAACGTGTCGTAGAGCACGACGTCGACGTCGCGGACCACCGACATCGAGGTGTCGAGCTCGACCACCTGGACGCGCTCGCGGTGGGGAGCGAGCATCGTCGCGATGCCGGCGACCACGATCGCGTAGTCGTTGACCACGGCGACGCGGATCGGTGCGGGCGACATGGTCGCCACCCTATTCCTTGCGGCTTCGGCATTGTGACCGGTTCGACACGCGCGCCAATGCGCCCGATCCGGCGGCGCGCGCGATACAAAGGACGTGGCCCCGCTTGGTATGAGCTCGCGGGGCCTATTACTTGCCCGGCCTACCTGTCCGACCCGGCCGCGGACGCGACGTACTCGTCGATCTCGCCGAGGATCCGGTCCTTGACGGCGTCCTCCGCGAACGATGCGCGTACGGCGTTCCGCGCCAGGTCGGCGACGCCGGCCTCGTCGAGTCCGAGCAGGTCCGCGGCGATCTCATACTCCCGGCACAGCGTCGTGTTGAACATCGGCGGGTCGTCGGAGTTGACCGTGATCGTCACGCCCGCGTCGCGGAAGGCCCGGATCGGGTGCTCCTCCAGCCGGGTGACCGCGCGGGTGGCGACGTTGGAGGACGGGCACACCTCGAGCGCGACCCCGGTCTCGGCGAGATGGGCGAGCAGGGCGGGGTCCTGCGCGGACGACGTGCCGTGCCCGATCCGCTCGGCCCCCAGGAGTCGCAGCGCGTCCCAGACCGTCTCGGGCCCGGTCGTCTCGCCGGCGTGCGGCACGCTGTGCAGTCCGGCCGCCCGCGCGGCGTCGAAGTGCGGCTGGAACTGCGGCCTCGGCACTCCGATCTCGGGGCCGCCGAGCCCGAAGCCGACGAGGGCGTCGGTGCGGTGGTCGAGGGCGTAGGACAGCGTCGCGTCCGCCGACGGCAGCCCGGCCTCGCCGGGGATGTCGTAGATCCAGCGCAGCACCAGGCCGAAGTCGCGCTCGACGGAGACTCTCGCGTCCTCGATCGCCTCGGTGTAGGCCTCGATCGGCATGCCGAGGTCGGCGGCGTCGGGTCGCACGGAGGTGTACGGCGTGCAGGTGAGCTCGGCGTACCGCAGCCCCTGCCCGGTCGCCATCTCGCGTCCGATCTCGTGGGTCAGGTAGCGCACGTCCTCGGGGGTGCGGATCAGCCCGACCACCGCGAGGTAGACCTCGATGAAGTGCGCGAAGTCGCGGAACTCGAAGAACCGGCGCATCTCGTCGGGATCGCTCGGGACCGTCCCGGGGTGCCGCTCGGCCAGCTCCGAGACGATCCGCGGCGAGGCGGAGCCGACGTGGTGGACGTGCAGCTCGGCCTTCGGCAGTCGGGCGATGAAGTCGGCGAGGTTGGTCATCGCCGGATCATCGCAGGTGCCTCAGGAGACCCGCTCGACCAGGGCGGAGCCCAGGTCCTCGGCGGTCCGACCCTCCTGGAAGACCTCGCCGTTGAGCAGCACGGTCGGCGTGCTGTTCACGCCCGCCTCGGTCGCGGCGCTGGTGGCCCGGTCGACCCAGTCGCTGCCCTCGTCGCCCTCGATCGCCGCACGCACGGCGGCGTCGTCGGCGCCCGCCTCGACGGCGAGGTCGGCGAGCTCGGAGCTCTCGGGGAACGGACCGCGCTCACTCGGCTGGTTCTCGAAGAGCAGGTCGTGGAACTCCTTGGCGACCTCCGGGCCGGACTCCTCCAGCACGATCGAGAACGCGCCGCTCGCGCGGACGGAGTAGCTCGTGTCGTCGTCGCCGCCGAGCAGGTTGAAGGGGCGGTACTCGACCTGGACCTCTCCGTCACCGGCCAGCCTGGCGAGGTCGTCGCGCGTCGTCCGCTCGAGCTCCCCGCAGTAGGGGCACAGGAAGTCCTCGTAGATCACGATCTTGTTCGGGGCGTCGCCCGGACCGATGGTCAGTCCGAACTCGCTGCCCGCGGCCGGCGCGTCGACGTCCTTGGTGGTGTCGAGGCTGCGCGACAGCAGCCACCCCGCCAGCACGATGACGACGATGCCGGCGATGACGCCGCCGACCATCAGGTTCCGTCGGCGGCGCTCCTGCCGCTGCTGCTCCGCGAGGGCGGCGGCGGCCCGGGCGGCACGGTCGTTGGCGCGGTTCTTCTTCGACATCAGGATCCTTCGGACAACGAGGTACGGCGGAACAGGAGAGCGTCCAGCGAGAGCCGGGTCGACGGCAGCCAGGCGACGAAGACCGACGCGGCGAGCAGGAGCACGTCGCGCGCGATCTCCCACGGATACTGCGATGCGGCGTCCGGGTCGGCACCACCCCCGCCGAAGCACCCGCAGTCGATGTTGATGCCGCGGGCCCAGACCGAGGCGATGCCGACGATGAACGCCACGAACAACAGGGCGGAGATGGCGGCGGCTCCGCGGGTGAGCAGGCCGACGACGAGCATCACCCCGACGACGATCTCGATCACGGGGAGGAGCTGTCCGACCGGCGTCGCCAGGTCGCCCGGCAACAGCTGGTAGGCGCGGACCGCGGCGACGCTCTGGGCCGGGTCCGGGAGCTTGAGCGCCCCGGCGACGATCCAGACGACGCCGACCACCACGCGCAGCAGCAGGCCGAGCCATCCCCTCACGTCCTCGACCCTAGGGCCTGCTCCTGAGCCGGATCTGAGAGGCGAAGGTCCACTTCGCCGGATCACAGGTCCCTCCTGCCTCAGCGTAGGGTGACGTCTCGTGAACGACCGACTCGTCTGGATCGACTGCGAGATGACCGGGCTCGACCTCGGCCCCGATGCGCTCATCGAGCTCGCCGTGCTCGTCACCGACTTCGAGCTCAACGTGCTCGGCCAGGGTGTCGACATCGTCATCAAGCCACCCTCCGAGGCGATCGACCAGATGGGCGACTTCGTGCGCGACATGCACGACAGGTCCGGGCTGCTCCGTGAGCTGGACTTCGGCGTCACGCTCGACGAGGCGGAGGAGCGGGCGCTGGCCTACATCAAGGAGCACTGTCCCGAGGGCAGTCGTCCGCCGCTGGCCGGCAACACCGTGGCCACCGACCGGGCGTTCCTGGCCCGGGACATGCCGGCGCTGGAGACGTTCCTCCACTACCGGATCGTCGACGTCTCCTCGATCAAGGAGCTCTCGCGACGGTGGTACCCCCGGGCCTACTTCCAGGCCCCCGCCAAGGGCGGCAACCACCGGGCGCTCGCGGACATCCAGGAGAGCATCGAGGAGCTGCGCTACTACCGGGACGCCGTCTTCGTGCCGCCGCCCGGGCCGGAGAGCGAGGTCGCCCGGGCGATCGCGCTCCGCCACGGCGGCGCGCTCACCGGCTTCAGCGGTGCGGAGTCCCCGACCGAGACCGATTCCACGAACGCCGACTGATTCCTCTACACTTTCCGACGGCCCGGGATCCCCGGGCCCATGGTGGGTGTAGCTCAGCTGGTAGAGCACCTGGTTGTGGTCCAGGTGGCCGCGGGTTCAAGTCCCGTCACTCACCCCAGACTCTCGGAGCCCCGGTCGTACGACGGCCGGGGCTCGAGTCATTTCGTCGCCAGCCGTCGACACCCGAGATATCTCTGACTAAGGTCAGAGAATGGACGACACGGCGATGCTGCGCCGCTTCAACCGCACCTACACCCAGCGCATCGGCGTGCTGGAGGAGTCGTTCCTCGGCACCGGACGGCCGTTGGGTGTCTCCCGGCTGCTGTTCGAGATCGGGCCGGACGGGGCCGGGGTGCGCGAGCTGCGCGACCGGCTCGGGCTCGACTCCGGCTACCTGACCAGGTTGCTGCGCCGCCTCGACCGCGACGGCCTGGTCCGGGTGGCCGAGGACCCCGCGGACCGCCGGCGGCGGCTGGCGACGCTCACGGCCACCGGCCGGCGGGCCTGGCGAGAGCTCGACCAGCGGTCCGAGGAGCTCGCGGAGCGGCTGGTGGCGCCGCTGACGGCGCGGCAGCGGGCTCGTCTCACCGACGCGCTGGCGACGGCGGACCTGCTCGTGCGGGCCGCGACCATCGAGCTGCGCGAGGTGCCTCCGACGGACCCGACCGCGGTGGCGGCGGCCGGCCGCTACTTCGCGGAGCTCGACCGACGCTTCCCCGGTGGCTTCGACCCGGGCCGGCCCGACCACGCGGGCACCTTCCTGCTCGCGACCAGCGACGGCCGACCGGTGGCGTACGGCGGCGTCCGCGAGCTCGACGACGACCTGCTGGGAGTCGCCGAGATCAAGCGGATGTGGGTCGACGAGGCCTGGCGCGGCGCGGGCCTGGGTGCGCGGATGCTGCGCGAGCTCGAGGCATTGGCCCGCCGGCTCGGCCACGACCGGGTCGTCCTCGACACCAACGGCACCCTGACCGAGGCGATCGCGATGTACGCGCGCGCCGGCTACCGCCCGATCGCCCGCTACAACGACAACCCGTACGCCGAGGCCTGGTTCGAGAAGGACCTGTCCTAGACGACTCACCCAAGGGCTCGCACGCTGCGCGACGCTCGCCGGCACGACCCCTGGGAACAACTCGTCTAGGCGGGGACGAGGATCGGCAGCCGCACCCGGAAGGTGGTGCCTGCGCCGGGCTCGGACTCCACGGACATCGAGCCGCCGTGCTGCTCGACGATCGCGTGCGCGATCGACAGGCCGAGCCCGCTGCCCGGGATCGCCCGCTCCTGCGCGAGGGAGGAGCGGAAGAACCTGCTGAACAGCCGGTCCTGCTCGTGCGACGGGATCCCGATGCCGGTGTCCGCGACCTCGACGTCCACGGTCTCGGAGCCGACCCGCAGGCGCACGTCGACGCGCCCCTCCTCCGGCGTGAACTTCACGGCGTTGCCGACGAGGTTGATCACCACCCGCTCCAGCATGTCGCGATCACCGAGGAACGGCACCGGCTCGTCGGGGAGATCGACCTCGAGCACGAGCTCGCGCTTCTCCAGGGACGGGGCGACGACGGCGCAGGCGGCGGCCACCACCTTGCGCAGGTCGACGAGCCGGTCGGCCGTCCCGAGACCGCCCTCCTGGAGCCGGGAGAGCGTGAGCAGGTCGTCGATCAGCGACAGCAACCGCGAGCTGTTGGACGCGACCCGCCGGACGGCGGCGAGCTGCGCGGACTCGAGCTCGCCGTACTCCCCGTCCTGCAGCATCTCCAGGTAGCCGAGGATGCTGGTGATCGGCGTCCGCAGCTCGTGGCTTACGCTCGACACGAACGCGTCCTTGACCTGGTCGACCTCGCGGAGCCGCTCGACGGCCTGGCGCTCGGTCTCGAGCGCCTCGACGAGCCGGCCCTCGGCCTCGACGCGCTCGGTGATGTCCTCCGACGTGCTGACATAGCCGATCGTCGCGCCCCGGTCGTCGACCACCCGGTTGAGGGACATCGAGTGGTTGCGCACCTGACCGTCCTTGCGGACGAACTTCATGTCGGTCGGGCCGTAGCCGATGAGGGCGCCGGCGACGGTCGTGAAGTCGTCGGGGATCCCCAGCTCGGCGGCCTTCTCGGCGACGCCGTCGGCGTCGTGGAAGATCCGGGTCGGCAGCCCGTCGACCTCGTCGGCCGTGTAGCCGAGCAGCCGCTCCGCGCCGGGGTTGAAGAGCGTGACGCGGCCGAGCTCGTCGGTGCCGATGATCGCCACACCCTTGATGCCGTTGACGATCCGCTGCACCTTGTCGCGCTCGGCCGCGGTCTGGCGCGCGTTCTCGAGCTGCTCACCCACGCTGAGCACGAACGGGACGACGACCAGCGCGGAGGCGATGATGAAGGCGGCCAGCAGGACGCCCTGGACGTCGACGGGCAGGTCGTAGCGAGCGTCGACCTGCGCGAAGGGTCCGTGGTGGCGGGTCGTCAGCGCGATGGCGATCCCGAGCACGGTGAAGAGCTGCGCGATCGCCTCGTACGCGCCGCTGCGCATCGCACCCCACGCGAGCAGCGGCACCAGGAGGAACACCATCGCCGGAGAGTCGTCGAGCATGAAGACGACCGGTGTGACCGTGACGATCAGGATCCACTGCGCGAGCCGCTCGACGGTCCCGGCGAGCCCGCGGTGCGGCCGAAGCCGGCAGAAGAACGGCGTCACCGAGAGCTGCGACCCGAGGCTCGGCGTGCCGACGGCCAGCGCCAGAAGCCACGCGTCGCCCCAACCGGTCGCGAGGCTCGTGACGAGGGTCGCGACGACGACCACGAGCGCACCTGCGGTCGACGCGACGATGTAGCGAGCCAGGTCGGTGTTCGTGTAGAGCTCCGGCCGCCGGCGTACGCCGCCGGTCAGGATCCGCCACACGACCCAGGTCTCCGCCGTGATGCCGGCCGCGAGCCCCAGGGCGACCTCCGGCGGCCGACCGGTCCAGATCGTCAGGAACGCGATCGCCATCACGAGGGCCAGCACGACCGGCGTGGTCGGCCGACGGGACACCAACAGGGTCGAGGACGCGAGCGCGACCGGCCAGACGCCGATCGCGTAGCCGTCCTCGGGTGCGCCGTAGACGGCGAGCAGGCCGAAGAACGCGGTGAGCGCCAGCATGCCGAAGGCGGGCAGCAGCGACGGCTTCGGCGTCACCCCCACCTCGGAGATCTCGTGCAAGGTCGACATGTCGGGGCTGATCCTCTCGCGACTCGGCGGGATGTGCGGGCAAATCGCCGGTGCTCGGGCGGACGACCTTCATGGCCTAGGTTGGGCGGATGAGCGCACAGCGGAGGGCGTACGACGTCGTGGTCGTCGGCGCCGGACACAACGGGCTGGTCGCGGCGGCGTACCTGGCGCGGGCCGGGCTCTCGGTCCTCGTCCTGGAGCGCCTCGACCACACCGGCGGCGCCGCGGTCTCGGCGCGCGCGTTCTCCGGGCACCCCGCGCGGCTGTCGCGCTACTCCTACCTGGTCTCCCTCATGCCCCAGCGGCTGATCGCCGACCTCGGCCTCGACCTGCGACTCGCCTCACGATCGGTGGCGTCGTTCACCCCGACGGTCCGCGACGGCCGGCCGGGGGGCCTGCTCGTCGAGCGGCCGGAGGGCGCGCGCACCGCGGAGTCGTTCCGCCGGCTGACCGGAGGCTCGGTCGAGCACGAGGCCTGGGACCGCTTCTACGCCGAGGTCGGCGAGCTCGCCGCCGTCGTCGCCCCGACCCTGCTGGAGCCGCTCCCGCTCGAGAGGGAGGTCCGTGACCAGGTCACCCCCGGGATCTGGCGTGACTTCGTGACCACGCCCCTCGGCGAGACGATCGAGGCCCGGTTCGCCGACGACACGGTGCGCGGCGTGGTCGCGACCGACGCCCTGATCGGCACGTTCGCGTCGCTGCGAGACCCCTCGCTGGTGCAGAACCGCTGCTTCCTCTACCACCTCGTCGGCAACGGCACCGGCGAGTGGCGGGTCCCGGTCGGCGGGATGGGCTCGGTCACCGACGCGCTGACGCGGGCGGCGATCGACGCGGGCGCCGAGATCCTGACCACGGCCGGGGTCAGCGGGATCCACGCCGGCGACGGCGGGGCCGAGGTGGGCTGGGACGACGCAGACGGCCCGCACCGGGTGGAGGCCCGCCACGTGCTCTCCAACGTCGCCCCGTGGGTGCTCCGCATCCTGCTCGGCGAGGGCGAGGACCCGGCGAGCAAGCCCGTCGGCTCCCAGCTGAAGATCAACATGCTGCTCGAGCGGCTCCCGCGGCTGCGCTCGGGGGTCGACCCCGAGGTCGCCTTCGCCGGCACCCTCCACCTCGCGGAGGACTACAGCCAGCTCGAGGCGGCGTACGACGACGCGGCCGCCGGCCGGGTCCCCGCCGTCCTGCCCGGCGAGATCTACTGCCACTCGCTCACCGATCCCTCGATCCTCGGGGACGCGGCGGCGGGCACGCACACGCTCACCTACTTCGGGGTCCACACGCCCGCGCACCTGTTCGACGCCGATCCCGTGGCAGCGAAGGACCTCGCCGTACGCCGCGCGATCGAGTCGCTCGACCAGCACCTCGTCGACCCGATCGAGTCCTGCCTGGCCACCGACGCCTACGGCCGGCCCTGCCTCGAGGCGAAGATCCCCCAGGACATCGAGCGCGACCTCGCGATGCCCGGCGGACACATCTTCCACGGCGACCTCGACTGGCCGTGGGCGCCCCACCGCACCCGGCTCGACACGCCCGCCCAGCAGTGGGGCGTGCAGACCGACGTCGACTCCGTGCTCGTGTGCGGCTCCGGATCGAGGCGGGGCGGCGCCGTCTCCGGGCTCGGTGGACACTCCGCAGCACAGGCCGTCCTCGCGTCGATCTGACACCGTCCGCCAGGGACGCCCGCCGATTTTTTTCGAGGGTTCCGCGCTGGTAGAGTTCACGTCGCTCCCGGGCGACCAGGGGCAGGGCGCCATTAGCTCAATTGGCAGAGCAGCTGACTCTTAATCAGCGGGTTCGGGGTTCGAGTCCCTGATGGCGTACGGAGAGCCCGGCAGACCACGTCTGCCGGGTTTCGTCGTTGCAGCAGCATGACCGCCCACCTCGGGGGAACTGCTCGGGCATGGTGCTGAGATCCGTCTGGTGGGACCGCAACGAGCTACCCGAGGTCGAGCCCGGACGGCTCAGCGGCGAGTGGGACGTCATCGTCGTGGGCGCCGGGATCACGGGCGTGACCACCGCGGCGCTGCTGGCGCGCGCCGGGCGCTCGGTCGCGCTCGTCGAGGCGCGACGCGTCGGCTCGGGCACCACGGGCGGCAGCACCGCCAAGGTCAGCATCCAGCAGGGCACCCACTTCTCCCGGATCGCCCGGCGCCACAGGCCGTCGGTGCTGCGGTCCTACGCCGAGGCCAATCGCGAGGGCCTCGCCTGGCTCGACCGGTTCTGTCGCGAGCACGACGTCGCGTGCGAGGCCCGGACGTCCTACACCTATGCGACCACCGCCAAGGGACGGCGCTCCGTCCGCGCCGAGCTCGACGCCCTCCACGCAGGGGGCGTGGCCGAGGCCGCATGGACCGACGGCCCGCCGCTCCCCTTCCAGACGACCGGCGCCGTGCTCCTCCCCGACCAGCGCCAGGTCGACCCGGTCGCGCTCGTGGCCGCCCTGGCCGCGGACGCACGGCGACACGGCGCCGTCGTGATCGAAGGCGACCGGGTCCGCCGCGTCCACGGGCGGCACCCCGTCCGGGTCCGGACCGAGCACGGCGGCGCGAGCGCGCGGACGGTCGTCGTGGCGACCAACATGCCCATCCTCGACCGCGGCGGGTTCTTCGCCCGGGCGACCCCGCAGCGGTCGTACTCGATCGCCTTCCGCACGGACCGGCCGGCCGTCGACGGCATGTTCCTGTCGGCCGACGGCCCGACCCGGTCCCTGCGCGACGCCGACGGGGGCCGGCTGCTCCTGGTCGGCGGTGACGGGCACCGCACGGGTGCGGCCACCTCCGAGCAGCAGCACCTCGAGTCGCTGCGCGCCTGGACCCACGAGCACTTCCCCGGCGCCGAGGAGACCCGGGCCTGGTCGGCCCAGGACTACGCGCCGGCCTCGGGCCTGCCGTACGTCGGCCCGCTGCTGCCCGGCGCCGAGCACCTGCTCGTCGCGGGCGGCTACTCCAAATGGGGCTTCACCAACGGGGTGGCCGCCGCGCTGGCCGTCGCCGGACGGTTGCTCGACGGCCACCAGCCGTGGGCGAGCGTCTTCGACCCGTGGGCGACCCGCCGGCTCACCGGCCTCCCGGGAGCCGCGCTGGCCAACGGCGAGGTCGGCCTCGAGATGGCCGGCGGCTGGCTGCGTCCGCTGCGCCCACGACCAGGCTCCGGGCCGGCCGAGGGCGCGGGCCGGGTGCGCTACGACCGCCCGGGGCGGCCCACGGCGGCGGCCCGCGTCGACGGCGTCGAGCGCGACCTGTCGGCGGTCTGCACCCACTTGGGCGGCGTGGTCCGCTGGAACGACGCCGAGCACAGCTGGGACTGCCCGCTCCACGGCTCCCGGTTCGACGCCGACGGCGCGGTCCTCGAGGGTCCCGCGACCTGCGGGCTGCGGCGGCAACGGTCGTGACGCCGCCGGGCGCCGCGACGTGCGCCGCGACGTGCGCCGGCCCGGGCTACAGGTAGAGCCCGGTCGCCTCGTCGCCGACGCGCTCGGCGGCGACGGCGTGGACGTCGCGCTCGCGCATCACGACGTACAGCTCGCCGTGCACCTCGACCTCGGCCTTGTCGTCGGCGTCGAAGAGCACCCGGTCGCCGACCTCGACGGCACGGGCGTGCGGTCCGACGGCGACGACCCTCGACCAGGCGAGCCGGCGGGCGCCCATCGCGGCCGTGGCCGGGATGACGATGCCGCCGGAGGAGCGGCGCTCGCCGGAATCCTTGTCGAGCTCGACGAGGATCCGGTCGTGCAGCATCTTGATCGGGGTCTTGCTGGTCACCTGCACATCACCGGTCAGCTGACGACCTTCCGGACGACCACGAACAGCGCCACGACCCCGACCACGCCGCCGGCGACCGCGAGGATGTTGCCGGTGCGGGGCTGACCGGTGCGCGTGTCGACGAAGTGCGCCTTGATGCTGCTCACCTCGCGGCTCACGATGGTCTTCGGGTGCGCGCGGTAGAGGAGCTGGTCGATCGTCGTCGCCAGGCGCTCCCTGGTCTGCTCGATCTCGTGCTCGAGCGCGGACAGCTGCTGGTCCTGGCCCACCTGGTCTCCTCAAGTCCTGACGGCGTCGTGCGTCGCGTGGAAACGCTACCAACCAGCAGGTACCCGCACTACGGGCGGGGCATCGCGGTGCGCGGGTCGAACCCGAACGGCAGCTCCAGCCGGTGCGCGCGCATCAGCGCGTCGTCGGTGAGCACGTCGTACGTCGTGCCGTCGGCCACGACCGTCCCGCCACTGAGCACCACGGAGCGCGGACAGAGCTCGAGGGCGTACGGGAGGTCGTGGGTGACCATCAGGACGGTCACGTCGAGCGAGCGCACGATGTCGGCCAGCTCGCGGCGCGAGGCCGGGTCGAGGTTGGACGACGGCTCGTCGAGCACGAGGATCTCGGGCTCCATCGCGAGCACCGTCGCCACGGCGACCCGGCGCCGCTGACCGAACGAGAGGTGGTGCGGCGGGCGGTCGACGTACTCCTCCATGCCGACCTGCTCCAGCGCGCTCATCACCCGGCGGTCCAGCTCGGCGCCCGCGACGCCGAGGTTGCTCGGCCCGAACGCGACGTCGGCGCGGACCGTGCCCATGAAGAGCTGGTCGTCGGGGTCCTGGAAGACGACGCCGACCCGGCGCCGGATCTCGGGGAGGTTCGCCTTCTCGACCGGCAGGCCGCTGACCGCGACACTCCCCGCGCCCGCGGCGAGGATGCCGTTGAGGTGCAGCACGAGCGTGGTCTTGCCGGCGCCGTTGGGGCCGAGCAGCGCGACCCGCTCGCCACGATGGACGTGCAGGTCGACGCCGAAGAGCGCCTGGTGGCCGTCGGGGTAGGCGTAGGCCAGGCCGTGGACGTCGAGGACGGGAGTCACCGCGGCATTCTCCCGGTGTAGCCCCGGGAGAGCATCGCCAGGTGCACTCGCTCACCGCGCTCGTAGGACCGGATGAACAGCGCACCCGCCGAGCGCGCGAGCACCGGCCAGTGCCTGGGGTTGCGGGCGGAGAAGCCGCGCGACTCCCGAGCGACCTTCATCCGCCTCATCTCGTCGGTGACGACGTCGAGGTAGCGGACCATGAACGCCATGATCTGCACGAGCTGCTGCGGCAGCCGCAGCCGCTCGAGCCCGACGAGCAGGTCCTGGGGCTCGGTGGTCGCCGCGAGAGTGAGGCTGGCGAGCACGCCGAGCGTGCCCTTGACCAGCAACGCGATGCCGGCCTCGAGGCCGTGCTGGCTGACGCTGACGCCGAGCACCTCGGTCTGCGGCCCGGTGGCGACGAACGGCAGCAGCACCGCGAAGAGGACGAACGGCACCTCGACGACCGTGCGCTTGAGCAGGTACGTCGGGGGCACGCGGCTCACCCCGACCACGACGATCAGCGCGGCGAGGTAGACCGCGAACGCGGCGTACCAGTCCCGCGGCGTCGCCACCACCACGAGCATGAACCCCAGCAGCGCGAGGACCTTCAGGTGCGCCGGGGCGCGGTGGACCGGCGAGTGACCGTGGAAGTGCAGCGTGTGGCCGTGACCGGCGCCCATCAGTCCACCGGCTCGTGCTCCCGGTCGGTCGACCTGTCGGACGCAGGCGTCCGCCGGCGCACGACGTAGACGAGCCCGGCACCGAGCGCCAGCACGACGACGACTCCCACCACGCCGGCGAGCCCGCCGGAGAGGCGCTCGTTGCCCACGTCCTTGGTGGCGTATCCCGCGAACGGGCTGTCCTTCGACCCGTGCGCGGTCTCGGTGTCGGCGAAGCCCTTGTCCTCGGAGACCTTCGTCAGGCCGTCGGGTGATCCGGACGCGTAGAAGCTGACGATGCCGGCGAGGACGAGCGCGGCGACACCGACGCCGACGAGGACCCACTTGGTCGGCACGTTCTTCATGCGGAGGCTCCCGTCGTCTTCGTCGCGGTGCTGCGGATCTCGAGCTCGCGGCGCGCCAGGATCGGGCGGGCGCCGTACACCAGGTCGGGGCGCACGGCGAGGATGGCACCGACGGCGAGGAAGGTGATGATCCCCTCGCCGATGCCGATGAGCACGTGCACGCCGACCATCGCGGTCGCCAGCGTGTCGAGCGGGATGTCGGCGGTGCCGCCCGCGGCGTACAGCAGCACGAAGAGCAGCGACGCCACCGGGACCGAGACGAACGCGCCGATGCCGGCCTGGATCGCCGTCAGCGAGAGCCGCTTGGGCATCACGAGCTGGAGACCCTTGAAGACCAGCCAGCCGACGGCGACGGTCGTGATGCCCATCAGGGTGATGTTGGTGCCGAGCGCCGTGATGCCACCGTCGGCGAAGAGCAGGCACTGCACGATGAAGACGACGCTCAGGCAGAGCAGGCCCGTCCACGGACCGACCAGCACGGCCGCGAGCGCGCCGCCCATCAGGTGGCCGCTGGTGCCGGCGCCGACGGGGAAGTTGAGCATCTGCACGGCGAACACGAAGGCGGCGACCAGCCCGGCCATCGGGGCGGTGCGGTCGTCGAGCTCCTTGCGAGCCTTGACCAGCGCGACGCCGACCGCGGCCGCGGCGACCACGCCGGTCGCCACGGAGGTGGGTGCGTCGAGGAAGCCGTCGGGGACGTGCATGTGCGCTCCTGTCGGCGGGATAGGTTTGCGGGGCCGAGTTCGTGCCCAGCCTACGTTATTGCACATCGTTTGCGACAAGGAGTCCGCACCGTGACCGAGCGCCTCTCCCCCGGCGACACCGCCCCCGAGTTCACGCTGACCGACGACAGCGGCGCCGAGGTCGCCCTGGGCGACTTCCTCGGCCGCAAGGTGATCGTCTACTTCTACCCGGCGGCGATGACCCCCGGCTGCACCAAGCAGGCCTGCGACTTCACCGACACGCTCGACTCGTTCCGGACCGAGGGCTACGAGGTCGTCGGCATCTCGCCCGACAAGCCCGAGAAGCTCGCGAAGTTCCGGGCCCGCGACGGGCTCACGATCACCCTGCTGTCGGACCCGGACAAGACCGTGCTGAAGGAGTACGGCGCGTACGGCGAGAAGAAGCTCTACGGCAAGACCGTCGAAGGAGTCATCCGCTCGACGGTCGTCGTCGACGAGGACGGCAAGGTCTTCCTCGCGCAGTACAACGTCAAGGCCACCGGCCACGTCGCCAAGCTCCGCAAGGACCTCGAGCTCAACCTCGCCGACGAGGAGCCGCGCTGACTCCTCGGTCGGCGCGGAACTAGGCTGACGCTGCTCGCCGAAGTGGTGGAACAGGCAGACACGCGGCACTTAGGATGCCGTGCCTTCGGGCGTGGGGGTTCAAGTCCCCCCTTCGGCACCCGTCCGGACGCGGCGGGGTACGTCGCCGACGTCGGCCTGGCGGCTGCTCTCTTCTGCGCGGTCTCGCTCGTCACCGGATACGTCGTCCCGAAGGTCGCGGGCGTCCCGAAGTCACAGGCCGTCGCGTCGTCGATGGAGATCGGGGTGCACAACGCGACGCTGGCGATCTACGTCGCCGTCGAGGTCCTCGACAGCACCAGGATCTCGGTGCCGGCCCCGGTCTACTCGATCTTCATGTTCGCGTTCGCGACCATCTGGGGCCTCGTGCTCACCCGGCGACTGGTGCGCGCGCCTCAGGCGGTCTGACCCTCGGTCTCACCGAGGATCCGGGCGACGATCGGCGCCATCCGCCGCAGCGCCCAGCCGCGGTGGGAGATGGCGTCCTTGTCCTCGCGCGACAGCTCGGCCGTGGTCATCCCGGGCCGGTCGTCGGCCTCGAACAGCACGTCGTACCCGAAGCCACCGGCGCCCCGACACTCCCGGATCACCCGACCGGGCATGACGCCGGAGGCGCACTCCTCCCCGTCGTGGCCCTCGGCGTGCACGAACGCGACCGCACACATGAAGTGGGCGCAGCGACGCTCGTCCGGCACGTCGGCGAGCTGGGCGAGCAGCAGCCGGTTGTTGCGGGCATCGTCCTTCGGCGGGCCCGACCACCGGGCCGACAGCACGCCCGGCATGCCGTTGAGCGCGTCGACGCACAGCCCGCTGTCGTCGGCGAGCGACGGCAGCCCGGTGGCGGCGAACCCGGCTCGCGCCTTGAGCAGCGCGTTGCCCTCGAACGTCGCCCGGTCCTCGACCGGCTCGTCGTAACCCTCGACGTCGTCGATGCCGAGCACCTCGATGTCGGGAGCGTGCTCGCGGAGGATCCGCGCCATCTCCTCGATCTTCTTGCGGTTGCGCGAGGCGAGGAAGACCTTCACCGCGCCAGCGCCTCCTCCTGGAGCCGCGTCAGGTCGGCGCAGCCCTTCTCGGCGAGCGCGAGCAGCGCGTCGAGCTCGGACCGGTCGAAGGCCACTCCCTCCGCGGTGCCCTGGACCTCGACGAACTTGCCGTCGCCGGTCATCACGACGTTCATGTCGGTCCCGGCGCGGACGTCCTCGACGTAGGGCAGGTCGAGGCGGGGCGCGCCGTCGACGATACCCACGCTGACTGCCGCGACCGAGCCCGTGAGCGGCTCGCCGGCGAGCGCCCCGGTGGCACGCAGGTGCGCGACGGCGTCCGCCAGCGCGACGTACGCCCCGGTGATCGCGGCGGTGCGGGTGCCGCCGTCGGCCTGGAGCACGTCGCAGTCGAGCTGGATGGTGTTCTCACCGAGCGCCTTGTAGTCGACGACCGCACGCAGCGAGCGGCCGATCAGTCGGCTGATCTCGTGGGTGCGGCCGCCGATCCGGCCCTTGACCGACTCCCGCTCCGAGCGGGTGTTGGTGGAGGCGGGGAGCATCGCGTACTCCGCCGTCACCCACCCCAGGCCGGAGCCCTTCCGCCAGCGCGGGACCCCCTCCGAGGCCGACGCGGCGCAGAGCACCTTGGTGCGGCCGAACTCGACCAGCACGGAGCCGGCGGCGTGGTCGAGCCAGTGGCGCGTGATCGTGATCGGCCGCAGCTCGTCGTCGGCGCGGCCGTCCTCGCGGGAAGATCTCATGGGACAACCCTAGGGCCGCTCACTTCACCTCGGCCCGCAGCACCCGCCAGATGCCGAACGCGAGCGGCAGACCCAGCCAGACGACTCCCGACACGACCAGGTTCGCCCAGTCCTCGCCGGAGCTCGACCACTCCCAGATCGCGTTCTGCGCCGACTGGAAGTCCAGCCACGGCCGCAGGTCGCCGAACCAGCCGACCAGCTGCGCGCCGAGCTCGAACAGGCCGGGCAGCACCCACTTGTAGACGAAGAACACCACGATCGCCGCGGGGGTGTTGAGCAGCAGCGCCGCGAGGGCGAAGCCGCCGAGCATCGCCAGGACCTGCGTGAGGAGGAACGCCCAGAAGTCGGACCAGCCGAAGGTCCAGTCGGCGCTGCCCTCGATCACGCCGTAGAGCGCGTTGCACACCGCGCCGATCACGATCGACACCGCCACGGTGGCCAGCGTCAGGAGCACGCCGACGAGGGCCTTCGCCGCGATGACGAGCGGGCGCCGCGGCTCGAGGGCGAACGTCACCATCGCGGTGCGCTGCGACCACTCCGTGGTCAGCACCATGATGCCGAGGACCGGCAGCAGGAACGACGTGAGGAAGGCGGCCACGGCGACGAAGTCGCCGAGGGCGATCGACTCGTCCTGGGTCGTGACGACCGCGAGCACGATGATCTCGGCGGCCAGCACGATCAGGCCGATGACGGCGAGCAGCCAGAAGCCGGCGCGGGTGTCGTAGGACTTGCGCAGCTCGACGCGCACCAGACGCCAGAAGGGCGTCGGACTGGTGGAGGAGATGTCGATGGCGTGCCCGAGGTGGTGCGCGTCCGCGACCATCTCACTTCACCTCCGCGCGGAGCACCCGCCAGAGGCCGATCGCGAGCGGGATGACCAGCCAGATGAAGCCGGACACCGCGAACTGGGCCCAGTCCTCGCCGGTCATCGACGCGTCGATCAGCGGCGTCTGGGCGTCGGCGAAGTCGATCCACGGCTGCAGGTCCTCGAACCACCCGATCAGGGCGGCGCCGATGCCGAAGATCGTCGGCAGGACGAACGAGTAGACCATGAACAGCACGATCGCGGCCGGCGAGCTCAGCAACAGGGCCGCGAATGCGAAGCCGGTCAGCATCCCGACGACCTGGAAGAGCACGAAGGACAGCGTCTGGAGGACGCTGACGTCCCACTCGACCGCGAAGTCGGACAGCGCACCGTAGACCAGGTTGCAGACGAGGGCGAGCACGAGCGCCACGACCACGGCGACGACCGCCAGGGCGACACCCACCGCCAGCTTGGCGGCGATCACCCGCGGACGCCGCGGCTCGAGCGAGAACGTCACCATCGCGGTGCGCTGGCTCCACTCGCTGGTGAGCAGCAGGATGCCGATGACCGGCAGCAGGAGCGCGATCGAGAAGTTCGTCGACGTCAGGAAGTCGTTGTAGGTCAGCTCGAGGTCCTGGGCGACCGCCACGATGAGCTGGATGACCATCACCAGCCCGGTCAGGGCGGCGGTGGAGATCAGGAGCCAGGAGCCCGCGCGGGTGTCCCACGTCTTGCGCAGTTCCGTCGTGACGAGGCGGGAGAACGGCGTCGGTGCGGTGCCCGAGACGTCGAGCGTCGGCACGGAGGCAGCGGCGGTCGGGGTGCTCATACGACGGCCTCGCGCTGGGTCTCGGCGGTGAGCGCGAGGAAGAGGTCCTCGAGCCCGCCCTCGGCGGCGCGCAGGTCGGTCAGCACGATGGCGTTCTCGGCGGCGACCCGGCCGACGTCGACGGTCGCGGCGTCCACCCGCAGACCCTCACCCGCGCCGGTGACGGCGATGCCCTTCGCGGCCAGCGCGTCGGCGAGGACCTGGTTGTCCAGCGCGGTGACGAGCGTCGAGGCCGTCGTGGCGTCGCCGGCGAGCAGCGTCTTCTTGTCGCCCTGGGCGACGATCCGGCCGTTGCCGATGAGGATCATCTCGTCGGCGATCTGCTCGACCTCGTGCAGGAGGTGGCTGGAGAGCAGGACGGTCCCACCGCGCTCGGCGTACCCCTTGAGCAGGCCGCGCATCCACCGGATGCCGGCCGGGTCGAGGCCGTTGGCGGGCTCGTCGAGGATCAGCACGGACGGGTCGCCGAGCAGCGCGTGGGCGATGCCGAGGCGCTGCTTCATCCCGAGCGAGTAGTTGCGCAGCCTCCGCTTCGCCTCACCCGAGGTGAGCGAGACCATCTCGAGCATCTCGTCGACGCGCGAGGACGGCAGGCCCATCGTGCGGGCGCCGATCTCGAGGACCTCGCGACCGGTGCGACCGCCGTGCTGGGCGGAGGCATCGAGCAGCACGCCGACGTGGCGGCCGGGGTTCGGGATGTGCTGGTAGAGGTGGCCGCCGATCGTCGCGCGGCCCGACGTCGGCGGCGTGAGCCCGACCATGACGCGCATCGTGGTCGTCTTGCCGGCGCCGTTCGGACCGAGGAAGCCGGTCACCCTCCCGGGCTGGCAGACGAAGCTGACGTTGTCCACCGCGGTGAAGCTGCCGTACTTCCGCGTGAGTCCTTCAACCGTGATCATGGCGTCAGCCTGCCGCACGCCGACGGCCGGCGCATCGTCCCAGCGGCGCGTCGGCGATGACGAAAGTAGGGGGTCGGCGCCGCCCCGGGGCGACCCCGGTCCCGACCGATGGCTCCTAGAGTGACCGCGTGGACCGACCCACCCCCGAGGAGTACCAGCCGCCGCTGCGGCTGTGGAGCCACGTCTGGCGGGTCCTCCTCATGCTGGTGATGAGCGCGGTCGTGTGGCTGCCGGTGGCGGAGCACCAGGGCCACGTCTACGGGTGGTGGTGCTTCCTCGATGTCCTGCTGGGCGCCGCGGCGTACGTCGTCGTCTTCTTCCGGCGCCGCCATCCCCTGGCCATCGCGTCGGCCCTCGCCGTCGTCGGCGCGGTCTCGGGGGTGGCGGCGGGGCCCGCGACGCTGGCCGCCGTGTCCCTCGCCACCCGACGGCGATGGCGCGAGATCGCCCTGGTCGGTTCACTGAACTTCGCGTCGGCCCAACTCTTCTCGACCCTGACCAACCCCGCGGACGACCCGACGTGGCTGATGGTGGCCGCGAACGCCATCGCCACCGGCGCGATGCTCGGTTGGGGCATGTACATCGGGTCGCGCCGTGAGCTGATCTGGACGCTGCGCAACCGGGCCGAGCGCGCCGAGGAGGAGCAGGAGCTGCGGGTCGCGCAGGCACGCAGCAACGAGAAGGCCCGGATCGCCCGCGAGATGCACGACGTGCTCGCACACCGGATCTCGCAGATCTCGATGCACGCGGGGGCCCTCGCCTACCGGGAGGACCTCAGCGCCGAGGAGACGCGCGCCAGTGCGTCGGTGATCCGAGACCGTGCGCACGAGGCGTTGACGGACCTCCGCGACGTGCTCGGCGTGCTCCGCGACGACAGCGGCGAGCGCCGCAGCGCCCCGCAGCCGACGTACGCCGATCTCGCCTGCCTGGTCGCGGAGGCCCGGGAGGCCGGCATGCGGATCGAGCTGGAGGACCTGGTCGCGGACGGACCCGGCTCCACGATGCCCGACGCGGCCGGGCGCACGGTCTACCGGATCGTCCAGGAGGGCATGACCAACGCCCGCAAGCACGCGCCCGGCGCGCTCCTGACCGTCCGCATCACCGGCTCGCCCGCCGACGGGGTCGACGTGCTGCTGCGCAACCCGCTGGGCTTCGGCCCGACCCACACGCCGGGCTCGGGACTCGGACTGATCGGGCTGACCGAGCGGGCCGAGCTGCGTGGTGGGCGGTTGGAGGCCGGGCGCGACGGTTCGACGTTCGTGCTGCACGGATGGATACCCTGGGGCTCGTGACGGGCACGACGAGGGTCCTCGTGGTCGACGACGACCCGCTGGTGCGCTCGGCGCTCGGGCTGATGCTCGGCGGCCAGGGCGATCTCGAGGTCGTCGGCGAGGCGGCGGACGGGCACGAGGGCCTGCGCCTGGCGCGGGACCTGCGGCCGGACGTCGTGCTCATGGACATCCGGATGCCACGGCTCGACGGCCTCGCCGCCACGCGCGAGCTGCACGCCCGGCCCGACCCGCCCCGCGTCATCGTGCTCACGACGTTCGACGCCGACGAGCACGTCGTCGAGGCGCTCGCCGCCGGCGCCGACGGCTTCCTGCTCAAGGACACACCGCCGCCGGAGATCGTGGCCGCGATCCACAAGGTCGTCGGCGACGAGCCGATGCTGTCGCCGTCCGCCACGCGCACGCTGATCCGTCGGCTGCGCGACGAGCCGGAGGACACCGCCAGCGCCGCCGCCGCCCGAGCCGCCGACGCCGAGGCCCGGCTGGCGCTGCTCACCGACCGCGAGCGAGACGTCGCCCTGGCGGTCGGCAAGGGGCTCAGCAACGCCGAGATCGCCCGCACGCTGCACCTCTCCGTGCCGACGGTGAAGGCGCACGTGTCCCGGTTGTTCGACAAGCTCCAGGTCACCAACCGCGTCCAGATCGCCATCTGTGTCCACGACGCGGGACTCAGCTGAGGGCCCTGGGACTGAGCTCGCGAAGTCCAGACCCACCGCGCGCCGTCTCGGTGGTTGAGGAAGGCGCCCCGGCGCCTGTCTCGAAACCACCGCAGTTGACCGGGTTTCGGTGGTTTCGAGCGTCGGTTGCTAGCGCAACCTCATCAATCGCCGACGCTCTCAGATCTCGTAGACCGCCCCCGGTCGCGCGAGGTCGAGCGGCCCGGCGTACGTCGTGCGCGCCTCGGCCAGCGCGTCCTGCGGGTCGTACCACGGCGGGATGTGGGTGAGGACGAGACGCTTGGCGCCGGCGCGCGTGGCGGCGGCTCCGCCGTCGGCGCCGGTGAGGTGCAGGTCGGGCGGGACCGGCTCACCGGTGCGGAACGACGCCTCGGCCAGGAAGAGGTCGACGTCGCGGGCCAGGTCGTCGAGCACCGGCGTCGGGCCGGTGTCACCGGTGTAGGCGAGCGTCCCTCCACCGTCCGAGACGCGGAGCCCGTAGGCCGACACCGGGTGGGCGACCGGCACCGGCGTGACCGCGAAGGGTCCGATCCGCACCGGAACGTCCCACGCGCGGAAGTCGAACTCCGCCGTCATCCCGGGATCGGCCGGGAGGTCGTAGGCCCGGGCCATCCGCTCGGCGGTGCCGGCCGGTCCCCAGACCGGGATCCGCGGCTGGGCGCCGGCCGGGTGGTACTTGCGCATCACGTAGTAGCCGCACAGGTCGAGGCAGTGATCGGCGTGCAGGTGGCTGAGCAGGACGGCGTCGATCGCGAGCGGGTCGGCGTACCGGTGCAGCGCCCCGAGCGCGCCGTTGCCGAGGTCGAGCAGTAACCGCCAGGTGCGGCCCTCGTGCTCCTGCTCCAGCAGGTAGCAGCTCGCGGGCGAGTCCGGGCCGGGGTAGGAGCCGGAGCACCCGATGACGGTGAGCCTCATGCGAGGCCTCCGACGTACTGCGACGCCGCGACCATCTCCGGGCCGAGGAAGCGGCGGCCGATCGACTCGAACTCGCCCGGCGAGCCGGTGGTGAGGAACGTGTACGCCGGGTCGCCGCCGGGCCGCATCAGGTCGGTGGCGACGAGCATCTTGTAGACGTCCTTGGCGCACTCCTCGGCGCTGCTGACGAGCGTCACGTTGTCGCCCATCACGTAGGAGATCACGCCGGTGAGCAGCGGGTAGTGGGTGCAGCCGAGGATCACCGTGTCGACGCCGGCGGACGTGAGCGGGTCGAGGTACTCGTGGGCCACCGCGATCAGCTCGTCGCCGCCGGTGACCCCGGCCTCGACGAAGTCGACGAACCGCGGACACGGCCGGGTGACGAGCTCCACGTGCGGGGCGGCGGCGAACGCGTCGTCGTACGCCATCGACTCGGCCGTCGCGTGGGTGCAGATCACGCCGATCCGGCCGGTGCGGCTGGCCGCGACGGCACGTCGGGTGGCCGGCAGGATCACCTCGATGACGGGTACGTCGTACCGCTCGCGCGCGTCACGGAGCATCGCCGCGCTGGCGGAGTTGCAGGCGATGACCAGCGCCTTCACGCCGAGTGAGACCAGGTGGTCGAGGCACTCGAGTGCGTACTCGCGGACCTCGCTGATCGGCTTGGGACCGTAGGGCTGCCGGGCCGTGTCGCCGACGTAGACGATCGACTCGTGCGGGAGCTGGTCGATCACCGAGCGCGCGACGGTGAGGCCGCCGAAGCCGGAGTCGAAGATGCCGATGGGGGCATCCCGGCGCGGCAGGGCGTCTGCGAGTCGCTGGCGCGCCTCGACGTCGGCGTGGGTCAGGTCGTGCACGCACGCAAGGCTAGAGCGTCGGACCCCCGGCGCGGCGCGGCACGCGACCGACGTCACGCGGAGACGCGGGTCACGGCGCGCGGAGCAGGTAGCGTCACCGCCATGGCTCGTCGCTCCCTCCTCCTCCCCTCGTGCGCCCTGGTGGCGGCACTGCTCGCACCCGTCGGCGCCACGCACGCGGCGCCAGATCGTGGTGAGCCGGCCTCGGGCGCCCGCGTGCTCGCGATCTCCGTCGACGGCCTGAACCCGACCGCGATCAAGCGGCTCGGTGAGGACGGGACGCCGACGTTCCACCGGCTGCTGACGGAGGGCGCCGCCACGCTCAACGCCCGCACCGAGCGGGAGCAGAACGTCACCCTGCCCAACCACACCTCGATGCTGACCGGCCGCCGCATCGACGCGCGCCGCGGCGGCCACGGCGTCACCTGGGACGACGACCGGCCGTTCATGACCGTGCAGCGGGCCGCCCGGCACCCGGTCGGGTCGGTGTTCAGCGTCGTGGACGGCTCCGGTGGCGAGAGCGCGCTCTTCAGCACCAAGGAGAAGTTCCGGCTCTACGAGCGGTCGTGGTCGGGGGGCATCGACCGCGCCGAATACGACGTGAAGCAGCGGCGTCTGGTGCGCACGGCGGTCGCGGACCTGGTCGACAACGACCGGCCGTTCACCTTCCTGCACGTGTCGCTCCCCGACCGGTTCGGGCACGCGTACGGCGGGCTGTCACGCCAGTACCTCTCCGCCGTCCGCAAGACCGACCGGCAGCTCGGCACCGTGCTCGACACGATCGAGGCCAACCCGACCCTCGACGAGCACCTGACCGTGATCCTCACCGCCGACCACGGCTTCGTGCCGGGTCGCAGGACGCACACGCCCCGCGTGCTCGCCGACTTCCGCGTCCCGTTCCTGGTCTGGGGCGCCGGCGTGCAGCCCGGCGACCTCTACGCGCTCAACCCCGACTACCGGAACCCTCGGAAGACGCACCCGGGGTACGCCGCGGCGCGGCAGCCGGTCCGCAACGGCGACCTCGCCAACCTCGCGCTCGACCTGCTCGGCCTCGACGCCGTCCCGGGCAGCGAGCTGAACGCCGACCAGGACCTCGACGTCAGCTGACGCTCACGCCCAGAGCTGGCCCTCGAGGCGGTCCTCGGCCTCGTCGATCGTGCCTTCGTAGGCGCCGGTCGAGAGGTACTTCCAGCCTCCGTCGGCGACCACGAACGCAATGTCGGCGCTCTCGCCGGCCTTGACCGCCTTGGCGGCCTGGCCGAGGGCGGCGTGCAGGATCGCGCCGGTCGAGATGCCGGCGAAGATGCCCTCGAGCTCGAGCAGCTCGCGCACCCGGCGTACGGCGTCGCGCGGTCCGACCGAGAAGCGCGCGTCGATCAGCGACGCGTCGTACAACTCGGGGACGAAGCCCTCGTCGAGGTTGCGCAGGCCGTAGACGAGCTCGCCGTACCGCGGCTCGGCGGCGACGATCCGCACGTCGGGTCTGGTGGAGCGGAAGAACCGGCTGACGCCCATCAGCGTGCCGGTGGTGCCGAGCCCCGCGACGAAGTGGGTGATCGAGGGCAGGTCGGCGAGCAGCTCCGGTCCGGTGCCGCGCTCGTGGGCGAGGGCGTTGGCGGCGTTGCCGTACTGGTAGAGCATCACCCAGTCGGGGTGCTCGGCGGCGACCTTCTTCGCGACCCGGACGGCCTCGTTCGACCCGCCGGCGGCCGGCGACGACACGATCCTCGCGCCCCACATTTGCAGCAGCTGGCGGCGCTCCTCGGAGGTGTTCTCCGGCATCACGCAGACGATGCGGTAGCCCTTGAGCTTCGCGGCCATCGCCAACGAGATGCCGGTGTTGCCCGACGTCGGCTCGAGGATCGTGCAGCCGGGACGCAGGGTGCCGTCCTTCTCGGCCTCCTCGATCATCATCAGGGCCGGGCGGTCCTTGATCGATCCGGTCGGGTTGCGGTCCTCGAGCTTCGCCCAGAGGCGGACCTCGGGGCTCGGCGACAGCCCCGGGAGCCCGACCAGCGGCGTGTTGCCGACGGAGGCGAGGAGGTTGTCGTAGCGGACCATCCTCTGCTCGATCAGTGGGGGCCGGAGCCGCCGGCGACGGCCGGCAGCACGACGACCTGGTCGCCGTCGCTGAGCTCGGCGCCGAGCCCGCCGATGAACCGCACGTCCTCGTCGTTGACGTAGACGTTGACGAAGCGGCGCAGGTCGCCGTTCTCGATCAACCGGTCCTTGATGCCGGGGTGGTTGCCATCCAGGTCGTCGATGAGCGCGCTCAGGCTGCCGCCTTCGGCGGTGACGGCCTTCGCACCGTCGGTGTAGGTGCGCAGGATGGTCGGGATGCGGACCTCGATGGCCATGGTGTGTGACTCCTCAGTTGCTGAGCTCGTCCACGACGGTGACCTCTTCCTCGGTCACCTCGCCGTCGACGATCCTGTACGACCTGAACTCGACGGGGCCGTCGTTATTCCCTCCGTCGCGGGTGCTCACCAGCACGTAGTGCGCGCCGGGCTCGCTCGCGAGGCCGATGTCGGTGCGGCTGGGGAAGGCCTCGGTCGCCGTGTGTGAGTGGTAGATCACGACCGGCTCCTCGTCGCGGTCCCACATCTCCTTGTAGAGCTCGAGCAGCTCGGTCGAGTCGAACTCGTAGAACGTCGGGGACCCGGCCGCGTTGACCATCTCGACCAGCCGCTCCGGGCGGTCGCTGCCCTCGGGCCCCGCGACGATCCCGCAGGCCTCGTCGGGGTGGTCGCGCCTGGCGTGCGCGACGATGGCGTCGTACGTCGCGCGGTCGATGGTCAGCACCGTTCCAGCGTAGAGGGGCCGGACCGGCCCACCGGCACCGTGCCCGCCTTCCGGACCGGCCGGTCGCCGCGCTCGGCCCGGCTCGTAGAGTGCACTGGTGCCGAGCCTCGACCCAGCCCTCCAGTCGCACTACGACACCGTCTTGAACCGGAACCCCGGGGAGCGGGAGTTCCACCAGGCCGTCGCCGAGGTGCTCGAGTCGCTGGCGCCGGTCGTGCGGCGCCACCCGGAGTACCTGGACCAGGCGGTCATCGAGCGCATCTGCGAGCCCGAGCGGCAGCTGATCTTCCGCGTCCCGTGGGTCGACGACAGCGGGCAGGTCCAGGTCAACCGGGCGTTCCGGGTCGAGTTCAACTCCGCGCTCGGCCCGTTCAAGGGCGGCCTGCGGTTCCACCCGTCGGTCTACCTGGGCATCGTGAAGTTCCTCGGCTTCGAGCAGATCTTCAAGAACGCCCTCACCGGCCTCCCGATCGGCGGAGGCAAGGGCGGCTCCGACTTCGACCCGAAGGGTCGCAGCGACGCCGAGATCATGCGGTTCTGCCAGTCGCTGATGACCGAGCTCTACCGGCACCTCGGCGAGTACACCGACGTCCCCGCCGGTGACATCGGCGTCGGCGAGCGCGAGATCGGCTATCTCTTCGGGCAGTACAAGCGCATCACCAACCGCTACGAGTCGGGCGTGCTCACCGGCAAGGGCCTCGCGTACGGCGGCTCGCGGGTCCGCAAGGAGGCCACCGGCTACGGCACGGTGTTCTTCACCGAGCAGATGCTCGCCGCGGCGGGCCAGAGCCTCTCGGGGCGTCGCGTCGTCGTCTCCGGCTCGGGCAACGTGGCGATCTACGCGGCGGAGAAGGCCATCGCGCTCGGCGCCCAGGTCGTCGCCGCCTCCGACTCCTCGGGCTACGTCGTCGACGAGGCCGGGCTCGACCTCGACCTGCTGCGCCAGGTCAAGGAGGTCGACCGGGCCCGCATCTCGGCGTACGCCGAGCAGCGGGGTTCGGCGAAGTACGTCGAGGGCGAGTCGGTCTGGGACGTCCCCGCCGAGGTCGCACTCCCCTGCGCGACGCAGAACGAGCTCGACGCCGACGCGGCACGTGCCCTCGTCGACGGCGGCGTGGTGGCGGTCGCCGAGGGCGCGAACATGCCGTGCACGCCGGAGGCGACCCGGATCTTCCAGGAGGCCGGCGTGAAGTTCGCGCCCGGCAAGGCCGCGAACGCCGGCGGCGTCGCCACCAGCGCGCTGGAGATGCAGCAGAACGCCTCGCGCGACTCCTGGACCGCCGACTACACCGAGCGCCGACTGCAGGAGATCATGACCGGCGTGCACGACCGCTGCCTCGCGGCGTCGGAGGAGTTCGGCGCGCCCGGCAACTACGTCGCCGGCGCCAACATCTCCAGCTTCATCCAGGTCGCCGACGCGATGCTCGCGCTCGGCGTCGTCTGAGCGCCCCGGTGGTTGAGGAAGGCGCGCTAGCGCCTGTCTCGAAACCACCCGGTCCTCAGACCCGGAAGCGCGCCGCGGCCTCCTCGGCGAGGACGTCGTCGATGCGCCGGCGGATCGACGACGACATCGCCGGCAGGTCCGAGATGGGCCACCACCGCACGTCGACGTTCTCGTCGTCGGCCACCCGCGCCTCGCCCGAGACCCAGGTGCAGCCGAAGGTCAGGTCGAGGTAGGCGGCGCGGTCGCCGTTCTCGTAGACGACGTCGGGGATCGCGCCGACCGAGGCGAGCCGGTCCACGGTCACCTCGACGCCCGCCTCCTCCAGCGCCTCGCGGGCCGCCGAGACCGCCGGCTCCTCCCCCGGGTCGACGATGCCGGTGACCGGTGACCACTCGCCGTTGTCGGCCCGCCTGGTGAGGAGCAGCTCGTCGCCGCGACGGATGACGGCCGTGACACCGGGCAGCCACAGCTCGTGGGTCCCGATCATCGAGCGCAGCTCGACGACGAAGGGCGGGATCGGCATCAGGAGCTCAGCGCTCCGACGAGGGTCTCCTGGAGGTAGCCGACCCATTCGTAGATGTCGTGCGCCTGAGCGCGGGGGTCGTCGTCGGGCAGCGAGTGCCAGTAGCCCTCGTCGCCCTCCTCGACCTCGAGCCGGGTCGCGAGCGCCAGCCGCAGGTCGGTGAAGGATCGCAGCCAGGTCTCGGCGGTCGGCTCGTCGAGCTCGACGTCGATCATCAGCCCGTCCTCGGTGAGCTCCTGCGGCAGCCCGGCCTCCTCGAGCGCGTCGATGATCGTGATCGCCGCCGCGGCCTTGCCGTCGCGCAGGGTGCCCTCGGTGAACCTGCGGAACTCGGCGGCCGCCTCCTCGTCGTGGGGGTACGCCGTCGGGAAGAGCCGCGCCAGCACCGGGTCCTCCGGCTCCTGCGTCGGCCCGGAGAAGTCCATCAGCGCCTCGAGGGGGTCGACGTCGTCGCGGGGCTCGGCCGCCTCGTTGCGGAGCAGCTCGACGAGCTGACCGGCGAGCGAGCGCAGCAGGTCGGCCTCGAAGCCGGAGAAGTTCGCGATGATGAGCTTGCTGCGCCGGTGTCGGTGGAAGGCGCTCATTTCTGGGTGCTCAAGCTGTCCTCAGTCCTGCCGGTCCATGGTCGCCCAGAGGCCGTACTCGTGCATCGCCTGCACGTCGCGCTCCATCTCCTCGCGGGTGCCGTGGCTGACCACGGACCTGCCCTCCTCGTGCACCTCCATCATCAGCTTCTCGGACTTCTTCTTGGAGTAGCCGAAGTACTTCTGGAAGACGAAGGTCACGTAGGACATCAGGTTGACCGGGTCGTTCCAGACAATCGTCACCCACGGCTTCGCCGTCTGGACGACGTCCTCGAGGACTTCGTCGGGCGTGGTGGTCGGCTCGACCTCGACGGGCGCGGTCACAGGGCCATATTTGCACAGCGGGGTTGGCACACTGACCACGTGGCTGACTCCACCGCACCCTCGACCGCACCCTCGACCGCACCCTCGACCGCACCCTCGACCGCACTGTTGACCGACCACTACGAGCTGACCATGCTGCAGGCCGCGCTGCGGTCGGGCACCGCGCACCGTCGCTCGGTCTTCGAGCTCTTCCCGAGGCGGCTGCCCGAGGGGCGCAGGTACGGCGTCGTCGCCGGGGTCGGCCGGGCCCTGGACGCGATCGAGTCCTTCCGCTTCGACGACCCGACGCTCGCCGCGCTCGAGGACGTCGTGGACGCGCCGACGCTCGAGTGGCTGGCGTCGTACCGCTTCTCCGGCGACGTGTGGGGGTACGCCGAGGGCGAGGCCTACTTCCCCTACTCCCCCCTCGTGGTCGTCGAGTCGACCTTCGCCGAGGCGGTGCTGCTCGAGACGGTGCTGCTGTCGATCTACAACCACGACTCGGCCGTCGCGTCCGCGGCGTCGCGGATGACGCTCGCCGCCGGCGACCGGCCCTGCATCGAGATGGGCTCCCGACGCACCCACGAGGAGGCGGCGGTGGCGGCGGCGCGGGCGGCGTACCTCGCCGGCTTCGCGTCGACGTCCAACCTGGCCGCCCGGCGGCGATACGGCGTGCCCACCACAGGCACCAGCGCGCACAGCTTCACGCTGTTGCACGACACCGAGGCCGACGCGTTCCGCGCGCAGGTGACGTCGCTCGGCGTCGACACGACGCTGTTGGTCGACACCTACGACGTCGCCGAGGCCGTGCGGAGAGCGGTGGAGATCGCGGGGACCGGCCTGGGCGCGGTGCGACTCGACTCCGGCGACCTCGCCGTCCAGGCCACGGAGGTGCGCGCGCAGCTGGACGGGCTGGGGGCGACCGGCACGCGGATCATCGTGACCAGCGACCTCGACGAGCACGCGATCGCGGCGCTGGCCGCGGCGCCGGTGGACGGGTACGGCGTCGGCACCGAGCTCGTGACCGGCAGCGGCCACCCGACCTGCGGCTTCGTCTACAAGCTCGTCGCGCGTGAGTCCGGGGCGGGCGAGATGGAGTCGGTCGCCAAGCGCAGTGTCGACAAGGCGTCGGTGGGCGGCCGCAAGTACGCGCTGCGGCGGCGGTCGGCCGCCGGGGTGGCCGAGTCGGAGGTGGTCGGCATCGGCCGCGCGCCCGTGGACGACGGCGACGACCGGCCGTTGCTCGTCCCGCTCGTGCGGTCCGGGGAGCTGGTGGGACGCGAGCCCCTGGAGGCCGCCCGCGAGCGCCACCTTGCCTCTCGCGCCGAGCTGCCCGTGGCGGTCCAGCAGATGTCACGGGGCGAACCGGTGATCCCGACGATCCATCGATGACCGGTAGCGTTCCCGGCATGAAGCGTGCCCTGATCGTCACCGACGTGCAGAACGACTTCTGCGAGGGCGGCTCGCTGCCGGTCGACGGCGGGGCCCGGGTCGCCGCCGACATCGGCACGGTGCTCCGGGCCTGGGCCGCGGGCGGACCCGGCGCCCCGGCGTACGACCACGTGGTCGCGACCAAGGACCACCACGTCGACCCGGGCGACCACTGGGCCAGGGAGCCCGACTACGCCGAGTCGTGGCCGGTGCACTGCAAGGTCGGCACCGACGGCGAGGCCTTCCACCCGAACCTCGACCCGCAGCCGTTCGACGCCATCTTCCTCAAGGGCGAGCATGCCGCGGCGTACTCCGGGTTCGAGGGGCGCACGGTCGACGGCCGCGCCCTCGCCGACTGGCTGAAGGCACACGACGTGGGCGCGGTCGACGTGTGCGGCATCGCGACCGACTACTGCGTGCGCGCGACCACGCTCGACGCCGTGCGGTCGGGCTTCGACACCCGGCTGCTGCTGGGGCTGTGCGCCGGCGTCGATCCCGAGACGACCGCCGCCGCGGTCGCCGAGATGGAGGCGGCGGGTGCCCACCTTGGCTGACCTGCTGGTCGACGCCGCCGACGGCGTGCTCACGCTGACCATGAACCGTCCCGAGGTCTTCAACGCCATGAGCGACGAGATGAGCGACCGGCTCGCCTCCGAGCTCGAGTCGGCGCCCTCGCGGGCCGACGTGTCCGCGGTGGTGATCACCGGCGCCGGGGCCGCCTTCAGCGCCGGCGCCGACATCTCCGGGGAGGACGCGCACGAGCGCTTCGACGTCCGCGCCCTCGACCGCGCCAACCGCCTCGTGCGCGCGGTCGTCGGGTGCGACAAGCCGGTGCTGGCGGCGGTCAACGGCGTGGCCGCCGGGGTCGGCTGCTCCCTCGCGCTCGCGGCCGACCTGGCCGTGGCCTCCTCGTCAGCGTCGTTCCTGCTGGCGTTCTCGCGGATCGGCCTGATGCCCGACGGCGGCGCCTCCGCCACGGTCGCGGCCTCGGTCGGCCGGGCCCGGGCGATGCGGATGGCGCTGCTCGCCGAGCCGCTCCCCGCCGCCGACGCCTGCGCCGCGGGCCTGATCTCCCACGTCGTGGACGACGCGGAGTTCCCGGCACTGGTGGCGAAGCTCGCCGCCCGCCTCGCCGCGGGTCCCCCGCTCGGCTTCGCCGCCACCAAGAGGGCCGTCAACGCCGCCAGCCTGCCCGGCCTCGACGACGCCCTGGAGCGCGAGCGCACCGGCCAGACGATCCTGCTGCGCACCGGCGACGTCGCAGAGGGGATGCGCGCGTTCGGCGAGCAGCGCCGCCCGGTTTTCCGCGGCGAGTAGCGGCTGTCACCGGGTGTCGACCCGACGGTCCGGTCTCAGGTGACGGTGATCGGCGTCCCGTTGGCGACCAGCCGCCAGTCGACGGAGGCGAACCGGGCCGGGTCGATGGTGCCGTGGGCGGTGACCCAGTCGATGAGCAGCTGGCGGATCTCGTTCTGCCGGTTGTAGACGACCGGCGCCGTGGAGACCGCGGGGAAGCCGCCACCGCCGGACTGGCGGTAGTTGTTCACGGCCAGCACGAACTCCTGGTCGGCGGTGACGGGCGCGCCGCCGTACGCGAGCCCGACGATGCGCGAGCCGATCGGCTGGGCCAGGTCGATGGCGTAGGTCAGCGGGGCGTCGAGGCCGGCGACGGAGTCGAAGTTGTAGTCGGGCGTGCCGTTCGGGGCGGTCTCGGTCACGGCGTTGGTGACGTCGTCGATCGGGACCGGGCCCGGACCCGACACCGGCTTGAAGTAGCGGGCGGAGAACTCCAGGTAGTCCTTCACCTGCGCACCGGTCACGCGCACGGCGAGCAGCGTGTTGTCGTAGATGTAGAGGCCAGCCACGTCGCGGACGGTGACCTCGCCCGACGGGAAGGACGCCGCGCGGTTGAACGGCGCCGCGATCGAGAGCACCGGCAGCGCGGCGTCGCTGCCGGTGAGGCCGGCCTTGACGGCGTCCGCCTGCACGTAGTTGACGAAGTCGATGATCGGCACGTCCTCGACGACCGCCCGTGCCGCCGACAACGCTGCGGCGGAGGTGCCGATCGGCGAGTTCACGTAGGCGATCACCGTGTCGTGCTGCTCGCGCACCGCGCCCGCCACGCGCCGGTCCTCGGCCGCGGTGTTGGAGTTGAGCACCTGCGAGGTCGCGGCGACCAGCCGCCAGCCGCGTCCCCGGCGCCACCGGGTCTCCTCGACGACGAAGTCCATCACGGCCAGCCGCCGACCCCAGTACGACGGCTCGCACAGCAGCACCTGCTGGCCGGTCTCGGCGTTCGTGACGTAGCGCTGGGTGATCTCGACGTGCGCGTGCCCGACTAGGATCGCGTCGATGCCGGGCACCTGCTCGGCGACGAGCGACGAGGCGTTCTCGGGGTAGGGCAGCGCGTCGCCGTACGACGAGGACGTGTCCGCGCCCGAGTGCGCCGAGACGATCACGAGGTCGCACCCGCGCCGGCGCAGCTCCGGGACGAACTTCCGCGCCTGCTCGACGAGACCGGGGAACTCCATCCGTCCCTCGACGTTGGCCTTGTCCCAGATCGCGATGCCCGGGTTCGTCAGCCCGAGGACGCCGACCTTGAGCGTGTGCCCGCGCCCGACCCGGTAGTGCTTGATGAGGTACGGCGGGAACGCCGGTCGCTTGGTCGCCGGGTCGACCGCGTTGGCGCCGAGCAGTGGGAAGTCCAGCTGCCGCTCGAAGGCGCGCAGCGTGTCGAGTCCGTAGTTGAACTCGTGGTTGCCGAGCGCCGCGGCGTCGTACCCGACCTCGTTCATCGCGCGCGCCATCGGGTGCACGGCGCCGCCGATGATCGGGTCGATCTTCGCGTAGTAGTACGCCAGCGGCGTGCCCTGGATCGTGTCGCCGGCGTCGAGGGTGAGGACCGGCTCGCCGCGGCGGTCGCGCCGTACCGCCTTGATGAGCGTCGCGACCTTGGCGAGGCCGATGTCGTCGTGGGCCGCGTCGTCGAACTCGGCGTTCTTGAAGTAGTCCCAGTTGTAGACGTTGCCGTGCAGGTCGGTCGTGCCCAGCACGGTCAGCCTGACCCGGTCGTGCCGGTGGCGGGGGTCGCGGCCGTGATGTCCGCCGGCGTACGCCGCGTCGGTGTAGCCGGCCGCGGCGAGCGCGGCGGTCCCGGTGACGCCGCCGGCGAGGACCGCGCGGCGTGAGGGCAGGGGTGCGGACGATTCGGTCACTGACTTTCCTCCCGAGAACGGACAGAGCCTCGCAGTTCTACCCCGATCCCGGGCCACCCACAAGGGTCGACACGCCCGGCGATCCGGTCGCCCACCCGTCGGGCGCGTCTGCGACGCTGACGCCCGTGACCCGCGCCGCCGCCCTCGCCCCGCTGCGCGAGCCCCGGTTCCGCTGGTACTTCCTCTCCCGGCTGGTCAACCTGGCGGGGACCACGATGGCGCCGGTCGCGCTCGCCTTCGCCGTGCTCGAGGTCGACGACTCCGCCGGCTCGCTGGGCCTGGTGCTCGCGGCGCACAGCATCCCGCAGGTCGTCTTCCTGCTGTTCGGTGGCGTGGTCGCCGACCGGCTCGGACGGACCCTGGTCATCCAGGTGTCGAACGTTGGCGCGGCCGTCAGCCAGGCCCTGCTCGCGACCCTGCTGCTCACCGGGCACGCGGAGCTCTGGCACTTCGTCGCGCTCTCGGCCGTCAACGGGACGCTCTCGGCGATGAGCATGCCCGCGATGGCCGGCATCGTGCCGGCGCTCGTGCCCCGGGAGCAGCTCCAGCAGGCCAACGTGCTCATCTCGATGAGCCGCAGCGCGCTGGCGATCCTCGGCCCGAGCGTCTCCGCCGCGCTCGTCGTCACCGTCGGACCGGGCTGGGCACTCGCGGTCGACGCGGCCACCTGGCTGGCCGCGGCGATGCTGCTGGCGCCGATCCGCCTGCCCGCGCGCGCCCGGACCGGCACCGACCCGTCGTTGCTCCGGGAGCTCGTGGAGGGCTGGCAGTTCTTCCGCCGTACGACGTGGCTGTGGGTGGTCGTCCTCGCGTTCGGCGTGCTCAACGCCATCCACGCCGGCGGCCTCGACACGCTCGGACCGGTGCTGGCGAAGGACACCGACATCGGCGCCCACGGGTGGGGCCTGATCATGTCGGCGCAGGCGGTCGGCCTCTTCCTGATGACGCTGCTGCTGTTGCGCATCCCGCTCCGGCGGCCGCTCTTCTCGGGCATGCTCGGCGTCGCGTTCTTCGGCCTGCCGCTCGTGGTGATGGGGCTGCACCCGCAGACCGCCTGGGTGATGGCCGCGGCGTTCGTCGCCGGGATGGGCATCGAGCTCTTCGGCCTCGGCTGGAACCTCGCCATGCAGGAGCACGTGCCCGACGAGATGCTCTCGCGCGCCTACTCCTACGACATGCTCGGGTCGTTCGTCGCCATCCCGGTCGGCCAGCTCGCCTTCGGCCCGCTCGCTGCGGCCTTCGGCATCCGCGACGTGCTGCTCGCCGGCGGCTTGGTCTACCTGGCCGTCGCCCTGCTCACGCTGACGTCGCGGTCGGTGCGGGAGCTCCGCCGGGCCTGACGGAGCCCTCGACCCGTGGCACCCTGTCGCCATGAAGGTCGTCGGCGCCGCCCTGCTCCTGGTCCTCCTCTGCACCGGGCCGGTCCCGGTCGCCACGACTGCCACGGCGGCCGTCGGGCCCGCGCACCGCGAGGACTGCAGCCACGGCGACGGCACCTTCAAGGTCCTCAGCAAGCGCACCGCCCCGCACCAGCCGTCCGGGTCCTTCGGCGTCTACGCGTGGATCCAGAGCCGCGCGAAGGGCTGGCGGACCCACGTGCGCGGCGAGATCTGCTTCTTCGACAAGCGTGGCCGGGTCCTCGAGACCGAGCGGTCGTACGCCGACGCGCTGGCCGTCGCCCCGCGCGGCAAGACGTCGTTCTACATCTCGGAGGACGCCCCGGCGCGCTGGCACCACTTCACGATCCGCTTCCAGAGCCGGAAGACGGCCCTGCGCACCGTGCGCCACCACGTCGACGTCGCCACCCACGACGTCAGGATCGACGAGCTGACGGGACTGCAGGTGCCGGTGACGGTCACCAACCGCAACCCCTTCACCATCGACCACGTCCGCGTCTTCGTGACGCTCTTCGACCGGCGCGAGCGGATCGTCAGCACCAACCTGATGACCTACGACTACACGGATCCGGACCGGCTACCCGCCGGCGCGTCCGGGGAGTTCGTGGCGCGCTCGTTCCACAGCCACCGGGGCATGGAGCGGGCCGTCGTCCAGGTCGAGGCGTTCCGGTAGGAGCCTCTCAGCACCACTTCTCGGCGAGCGTCCTGACCACGGTCAGGTTGCGGTTGGTCGCGACGCCGAGGTGCTTCTCGACGACCGTGTTGGTCAACCGGGCGGTGTGGTAGTCGGGGCCGAGCAGCAGGTGCACGGCCCGGCCGCCCACCTTGGCGACCTCGCCCGCCGTACCGACGGCCTCCACGGCCTCCACCTGCGCGGCCGTCGGCGGCTCCTTGAGCAGCGAGACGTAGTGGCGACCCTCGTGGCCGTCGGCGAACCTTCCGGCGTCGGCGGCGATCTCGCGCAGCTCCGCCTGGGTGAAGACGATCGTCGGCACCTCGAAGCCCGCCTCGGCCGCGAACGCCTCCTCCAGCGCCGTCTCGATCCTCGCCCGCGACCGCAGCGAGGTGTCGAAGCGGACGTTGCCGGTGTTGATGTAGGTCTCGACGCCGGTGAACCCGGCCTTCTCGACGGCGGCGACGATCGACGCCTTCGCGAACTTCCGCTTCGCGCCGAGGTTGATCGCGCGCAGGAACGCCACATAGGTCGCCATGCGGATGATCATGCCCGGTCAGCGGATCAGCATCGACTTCTTCCACAGCACGCGCTGGTGGCGCGGGATCAGGCCGAGGTCGTCGAGGTAGGACGTGACCCGCTCACCCATCCAGGCCAGCGTGTCCTGGTAGTGCGGGTTGCCGAGCGCGGCCCGCCGGCCCTCGCGCGGGTCGATCCCGACGGCCCGGTAGACCTCGGGGTTGACCAGCGCCCGCGCGACCATGAATGCGGTCTGGGCCAGCGCCACCTGGTGCCAGGTGAGCGCGACCTTGCTCAGGTCCGGCAGCATCGACTCGACCTCGTCGCGTGCGAACGTCATGTGCCGCGCCTCCTCGAGCACGTGGATCCGGCAGACCATCCGCACCAGCGGCTGGACGCGCTCGTCCTTCATCAGCTCGCGCTGCCAGCGGTCGAGGATCTCCTCCGCCACCAGGATCGAGGCGTACGCCGAGGCGCCGACGCCGATCGTCTTCATCAGCCGGCCGAGGCGGTGGATGACCGGCTGCGGGCCGTACGCCGGCGCGCCGACCTTCTCGATCGCCTTGCCGAACATCAGCGAGTGCCGGCACTCGTCGCCCACCTCGGTCAGCGCGTAGTGCATCCGCGGGGTGCGCGGGTCGGCGGCGTAGAGGTCGCGCACCATCATCTGCATCAGGATCAGCTCGAACCAGAGCCCGACGCTGGAGATGCTCGCGACCTCGTGGCGGGACAGCTCGATCCGCTGCTCCTCGGAGAGCCGGTCCCACAGCGCCGTGCCGTAGAGCGAGACGCGCTCGGGCTGCATGTACCAGAGCCCGTCCACCAGCGGGGCGTCCCAGTCGAGGTCGACCTCGGGGTCGTAGGACTGCTTCGCGCTGGACTTGAGGAGGCGGTCGGTGACGGTCATGGCATCTCTCCCGAGTTATCTGTTACCAGAAGTAACGGTTACCGCTAGACTGGCGCACATGTCGCGTCAGGTCAAGGACGGTCGCTCGGCCCGCTGGGAGGCCCACCGCGAGGAGCGGCGCGCCGAGCTGGTGCTCGCCGCGGTCGCGGCGATCGACGCGCTCGGGCCGTCGGCGGGCATCTCCGAGATCGCGCGCGAGGCCGGCGTCAGCAAGCCCGTGCTGTACCGGTACTTCGACGGTCTCGACGACCTCTACGCCGCGGTCGGCCGCTGGGGCGCCGAGGAGGTCCTCCAGCGGCTGCTGCCGGCGATCCTCACCGAGGCGCCGATCCGCGAGCGCGTCGCCCGCGGCGTCGACGCCTACCTGGCCACCATCGCGGAGCACCCGCACGTCTTCCTGCTGCTGGTGCGCCACCGCGCCGCGGGCAACGACCCCCTGGCCGACGGCAAGGCCGCGATCGCGGCGACCTTCGCCCGGGTGCTCGGCGACACGATGCGCGAGCTTGGCATCGACGCCGGCGGCGCCGAGCCCTGGGCCCAGTCCCTGGTCGGGATGGGGCTCGCGACCGGCGAGTGGTGGCTCGAGCGGCAGACCATGAGCCGGTCCGCCGTCGGCGGCTACCTGACGTCGTTCATCTGGCACGCGTTCTCCGGCACGGCCGGAGAACTCGGCGTACCCCTGCAGTCCCTGGACGCCCCCGATGCCGTCCCCGGATCCATCACCCCGCTCGAGGAGAGGCGATGACACACGCAGCACCCCATCACGAGGCCCGGGAGGAGTACGCCGGCCCCGCGACGCTGGTCGCCGGCGAGGCGGAGCTGGTCGTCGAGGTCGACCTGCGCGGCCGGTTCGAGCCCATCGACGGGCGCTTCCACTGGTACGGCCGGCTCGCGGCCGCGCCCGAGCTCGGCGAGGTGAGGCCGGGGTCGACGGTGACGCTGACGACCGAGCACGGCTCGGCCGAGGGACGGCTCAACGACGTCGATCCCTGGGGCCGGCCCCGGATCAGCGGCCTCGGCCGCCCGCCCTTCTGACCACTAGGCCGGCAGCTGTCGCACGAAGGCCAGGACGCGCTCCGCGAGCCGCTCGGGCTGGTCGAACGGCAGACCGTGGCCGGCGTCGTCGATCTGCTCGACGCGCAGGCGCGGGTTGAGCTCCGCCAGCTCGGCGGCCACATCGAGGGTGACCACGGGTCTGTCGCCGATGACCAGCAGCGTCGGCAGGTCGAGCGAGCCGACGACCTCCCGGTAGGGAGGGTTGGGCGGCCGGAGGACGTCGAACGCGGCGACGCTGGTCCTCAGTCGCGCCTCCACCTGGAGCTCGACGAGCTCGCGGGACCGGCGCGTGTGCCGGGTGAGCGCGTCCTCCAGGAGCGCCGCCCTCCCGCGGTCGATGGCCTCCCGGTGCTGCCCGGCGACGTCGCTCGCATGCACCTCGCGTTGCCGCTCGCCGCTCAGGAACGTGGGATCGACGAGGACGAGTCCGCGCAGGAGGTGACCGGCCCGGGCCGCGACCAGCGCCGCCGTCATGCCGCCCATGGAGTGGCCGACGAGCACGGGGCGCGAGAGGCCGAGCGCCTGGACCAGGCCGACCACGTCGGCGGCGAGATCCGGATAGCGGTAGCCGGCGGCCGGCACGCTCGAGCGTCCATGTCCGCGGGCGTCGGGCAGGATCACGTCCAGGTCGGGCTCGAGAAGTCTCGCCACGGGCGCCCAGCCCGCGCCGCTGCCCATCAGGCCGTGGAGCAGCACGGCGGGCGGCTTGTCCCCGCCGGTCCGCAGGTACGAGATCGACACACCGCTCACGTCGGCATGGCGGACGGGCCAGGACGACATGACGGGAACGCTAGCGGTCATCCCCGTTGATTCACCAAGGGTCTACGCACCCAGCGCACGCACCTCGCTGCGTTGGCGACGCTCGGTAGACAACCCGGTATGCCGTCGCGCCGCCGCCTTGCGATGCACGCACGCTGAGCACGGATACCCCCGACGTATCAACGGGCACGACCACTAGCGAAGCCCGGCCCTCCGACCGATGTGACCCGGCCCATGTTCAATTACATAGGTTTCCTATGTAACATGGTCGGACGTGACCACCTCCCCCGCCCGTGACGTCGAGCTGGCGAGCGACCTCGTGGTGCACGCGGCCCGCCTGGTGCGCGCCGTACGACGCGAGCTGGAGCTGCCCGCGATCGTCCGCATCGTGTCGCTGCTCGACGAGCACGGCCCGGTCGGCATCAGCAGGCTCGCCGAGCTGGACCGGTGCTCCCAACCGACGATGTCGAGCGCCGTCGCGCAGCTCGTCGACCGCGGCTGGGCCACGAAGGCCCCCAACCCCGACGACGCGCGGGGCAGCGTCGTCACCCTGACCGACGCGGGCCGCGCCGAGCTCGCCCGGATCCGCCGGCTCAACGGCGAGCGGGTGGCCGCGCTCGTCGCCGATCATCCCGACCTCGACAACGAGGACCTCGCCACGGCCGTCGCCGTGCTCCGCGGAGTCCTCCAGAAAGGCAGCACCTCGTGAGTTCCCTCCTCAAGCAGCCGCGCGCCGTGTGGGCCGTGGCCTTCGCGTGCGTCATCGCCTTCATGGGCATCGGGCTCGTGGACCCGATCCTCAAGGAGATCGCGGCCGACCTCGGGGCCACCGGCAGCGAGGTCTCGCTGCTCTTCAGCAGCTACATGGCGGTGATGGGCATCGCGATGCTGGTGACCGGCGTCGTCTCGAGCCGGATCGGCGCGAAGCGCACGCTGCTGGCGGGCCTGGTGCTGATCATCGCCTTCGCGGCCCTTGCCGGCGCGTCGGACTCCGTCGGCGCCGTGATCGGGTTCCGCGCCGGCTGGGGCCTGGGCAACGCCCTCTTCGTGGCGACCGCGCTGGCGACCATCGTGCAGGCGTCGAAGGGGTCGGTCGCGCAGGCGGTCATCCTGTTCGAGGCCGCGCTCGGTCTCGGCATCGCATCCGGTCCGCTCCTGGGCGGCCTGCTCGGCGAGCAGTCGTGGCGCGCGCCGTTCTTCGGTGTCTCGACCCTGATGGCGATCGCGCTGGTCGCGACCGCCTTCTTCCTCCCGTCGACGCCGCCGCAGGGTCGTCGTACGTCGCTCGCCGACCCGTTCCGCGCGCTGCGCCACCCCGCGCTGCTGCTGCTCGCCCTGGTCGCGATCTTCTACAACCTCGGGTTCTTCACGCTGATGGCCGCCGGCCCGTTCGCGCTGCCGAGCTTCGGCATCATGCAGATCGGCTGGACGTTCTTCGGCTGGGGCGTGCTGCTCGCCCTCACCTCGGTGGTCGTCGCCCCGTGGCTCCAGCGCCTCTTCGGCACGCTGCCGACGCTGACCGCGGTGCTCTCGCTCTTCGCCGTCGTCATGGCGCTGATGGCCGCGTTCGCCGAGCACGAGACCGTCATCGCGATCGGCATCATCGTGGTCGGTGCCCTGCTCGGCATCAACAACACGCTGGTCACCGAGGCCGTGATGGGCGCCGCTCCCGTGGAGCGGCCCGTCGCGTCGGCGGCGTACTCCTTCGTGCGCTTCACCGGCGGCGCCATCGGCCCCTACGTCGCCATGAAGCTCTTCGAGCACCAGGGCGTGCACGCGCCGTTCTGGTTCGGCGCGGCGGCGATCGCCGTCGGCGTGGTGATCATCACGGCCGGCTCGCCGGTCATCCGCAAGGCCCTGCACGGCGAGCTCGCCGGCGGGCACTCCGTCGACGAGGCCGAGGCCGAGCTGGTCGGCGACCTGGCCTGAGCGTTTCCGGTCGAGACCCGCCAGATGGCTCTCATGAGCACTCCCGAGCAGCCATCTGGCGGGTCTCGACGCATCACAGGTTGCCGCGTGCCTCCTGCTCGCGCTCGATCGCCTCGAAGAGCGCCTTGAAGTTGCCCTTGCCGAAGCCCAGCGAGCCGTGCCGCTCGATGAACTCGTAGAAGACGGTCGGGCGGTCGCCCATCGGCTTGGTGAAGATCTGCAGCAGGTAGCCGTCCTCGTCGCGGTCGACGAGGATCTTGCGCCGCTTCAGCTCCTCGATCGGCACCCGGACCTCGCCGATCCGGGCACGCAGCTCGGGGTCGTCGTAGTAGGAGTCGGGGGTGTCGAGGAACTCCACGCCGTTGTCGCGCAGGATGTCGACGCTGCGCAGGATGTCGTTGGTGGCGAGCGCGATGTGCTGGCAGCCGGCGCCGGCGTAGAACTCGAGATACTCGTCGATCTGCGACTTCTTCTTCGCGACGGCCGGCTCGTTGAGGGGGAACTTCACCCGGTGGTTGCCGCTCGCGACGACCTTCGACATCAGCGCCGAGTAGTCCGTGGCGATGTCGTCGCCGATGAACTCGGCCATGTTCGTGAAGCCGAGCACCTTGTTGTAGAACTCCACCCACTCGTCCATCCGGCCCAGCTCGACGTTGCCGACACAGTGGTCGACGGCCTGGAAGAGCCGCTTCGGGTGCCCTTCGCGGCGCGCGACCTTCGTGGACGCCGCGGCGTAGCCGGGCAGGTAGGGGCCGTGGTAGCGGGACCGGTCGACGAGCGTGTGGCGGGTCTCGCCGTACGTCGCGATCGCGGCGATCCGCACGGTGCCGTGATCGTCGGACTCGTCGTGCGGCTCGACGAGGATCGTCGCGCCCATCCGGCGCGCGTGCTCGATGCACCGGTCGACGTCCGGCACCTCCATCGCGAGGTCGACGACACCGTCGCCGTGCCTGCGGTGGTGGTCGAGCACCGGGCTGTCCGGGGTCACGCCGCCGGTGAAGACGAAGCGGGCGCTGCCGGAGCGCAGCACGTAGGACTTCGAGTCGCGGCAGCCGTTCTCCGGGCCTCGGTAGGCCTCGAGGTCCATCCCGAGCGCCAGCTGGTAGAAGGTCGCGGTCTGCGTGGCGTTGCCGACCACGAAGCACACCGCGTCCTGGGCGGTCACCGGGAACGGGTCGTTGGCGGCGTCGTACTCCACCAGCCCGACCAGCTCCTTGAGCTGCTCGAGCGTGAGGTCGGCCTTGAGCTCGTCTGGGGTCAGCGTCATGGACGCGAGCCTCGCCCGACGCGGACATGATGTGCAAGGCTACGGCGAATTGCTGTACAACCTGTCCAATCAAGGAGCGGACGATGGACCAGCTCGACGGCAGTTTGATCGATCTCTTCGCGACCGACCCACGCGTCGGGGTGCTGGAGGCGTCGCGGCGCCTGGGGGTCGCTCGCGGCACGGTCCAGGCGCGGCTGGACAAGCTCACCGCCAGCGGCGTGATCACCGGGTGGGGCCCCGACCTCTCCCCGGAGGCGCTCGGCTATCCGGTGACGGCGTTTCTGACCCTCGAGATCCGGCAGGAGCCCAGCCAGGGCGGCCACGACACCGTCGGCGACCACCTGGCCGGCATCGCCGAGGTGCTGGAGGCGCACACGATCACCGGTGCCGGCGACATGCTCGTGCGCGTGGTCGCCCGGTCGAACACCGACCTGCAGCGGGTCATCGACCGGGTCCTGGAGACCACGTCCATCGTGCGCTGCTCGACGGTCATCGCGCTCGCGACACAACTGCCCTTCCGGGTCCGGCCGCTGGCCAGGACGGTCACCGATCCCCAACTCACCCAACACGGGTGAGGACCCGGGCGGACCCGCCTTGTCATGGTGGCGATCCCGCAGGCAGGAAGGTCAAGGCCATGCCACCAGTCGACCCGGGCGAGCTCTTCGGCAACCGCTTCCTCGGCCAGGAGGTCCCGACGCACCGGTTCCCGGACGCCGGGATGACCTCGATCGACGCGATGCGCCTGGTCGCGCTCGACATGGCGCTCGAAGGCGACCCGAGCCGCAACCTCGCCACCTTCGTGACCACGTGGATGGAGCCGGAAGCCCAGCGGATCATCGCCGAGAACCTCCACCGCAACTTCATCGACCACGCGGAGTACCCTCGGACCGCCGAGATCGAGCAGCGCTGCATCCGGATGCTCGCGGACCTCTTCCACGCCCCGGGCGAGACGACCGGCGCGCGCACGCAGGGCTCGTCCGAGGCGATCATGCTCGGCGCTCTGTCGCTGAAGTGGAAGTGGCGCGAGCGCCGCAAGGCGGCCGGCTCGTCCGCCGAGGACCCCAACCTGGTCTTCGGCGGCGACGTGCACGTCGTGTGGGAGAAGTTCTGTCGCTACTTCGACGTCGAGCCGCGCATCGTGCCCCTCCAGGAGGGCAAGTACACGATCGGCCCCGACGACGTCGCGCCTCACATCGACGAGAACACCATCGGCGTGGCCGCCGTCCTGGGCACCACCTTCACCGGTCACCGCGACGACATCGTCGGCATCAACGACCTGCTGGTCCGGTTCAAGCGCGAGCAGGGGCACGACGTTCCGCTGCACGTCGACGGCGCGAGCGGCGGCTTCGTGTGGCCTTTCCTCTACCCCGACTCGCCCTGGGACTTCCGGCTCGAGCAGGTCCGCTCGATCAACGTATCCGGCCACAAGTTCGGCCTGGTCTACCCCGGCATCGGCTGGCTGATCTTCCGCGAGCGGGCCGACCTCGCGCCCGAGCTGGTCTTCGAGGAGAACTACCTCGGCAAGACCGATGCGACCTTCACCCTCAACTTCTCGACCGGCTCGGCGATGGTGCTCGCCCAGTACTACAACCTGGTCCGCCTCGGCCGCGAGGGCTACACCTACGTCATGCGGGGGATGCAGGACAACGCCCACGCGCTGGCCGAGCGGCTCGAGCAGATCGGCGGGTTCGAGCTGATCGGACGCGACGAGGAGCAACTGCCACTGGTCGCCTTCCGGCTACGCGACCACTCGAAGTACGACGAGTTCGACGTCGCCTGGCAGCTCTCCGCCGAGCGCGGCTGGATGGTGCCGGCGTACACGCTCCCGCCGAAGGCGGACAACATCACCATCATGCGGGCCCTGGTCAAGCAGAACTTCAGCCGCGAGCACGTCGACACGCTCGCCCGCGACATCGAGCAGGCCTGCCGCACCCTGGAGCTCAAGGGCGGCGCGCACGAGTCCGAGCGTCAGCAGATGCTGCAGAGCCCGGGCCACTGATCCCGCTCGCGCCTCCGGCTCAGACGTCCAGGCTGACCGGCATCGTGGCGACCCAGGCGATCGCGCTCAGGAGCGTCACACACCCGACCCCGCAGAGCAGCCAGCGCAACCGCCGGCTGCGGATCCGGGTACCGATGCCGGCGAAGAAGAGGACCACGGCGTAGAGCACCACCGACAGCACGTAGTTGCTGGCGCGCTGGATGTCGCGACGGACCTCGGCCGCGGAACGCTCGGACTCGGCATCGAGCGCGGCGGCCTTCTCCTGTGCGGCCACGCGGTACTCGTCCATGGCGAACGGCGTGGGCGGAGCGCCCTGCACGGTGAGCGGATCGGTCGCCAGCCACGCCTTGAAGGCCGGCCGGAACTCGGGACGGAACCGGTCCTCGTAGAAGGCTGCCACCTCCCGCTCGCCGCGCTGCCGAGCGTCGGCCCAGGCGATGAACGTCGCCACGTCCACCTGCGACTCGGCCTGCCCGAGACCCTGCGCGCGGGCCGCCTCGATCCGGATCGCGCTGGTCCGGCTGGCGGCGGCGGCCTGCTCGCCGTTCCAGCGGGTGGCCTGGTAGCTGCTCCATGAGGTGCCAAGCGCGGCGACGACGAGCAGGACGGTGACCACGACCTCCTGCCAGTCGCGCCCCGCCGGCTCAGCCGGCTCGGCCATGTTCGTCACACGGCGGGTCGACGTCGACGCCGGCGGCCTCCATCTGCTGATCGATCAGGCCCAGGGTGCGCTCCATCGCCGTCGGCTGCAGCCGGCCGACCCCGTCGCCGTGGGGATGGTCGAAGAAGACCAGGAGCAGCATCATCAGCGTGATCACCAGCGTCACGCTGCCCATCAGCACGCCCTGGGTCGCGGCGCCCTCCGCCCGATCGGCGAAGAACAGCAGGTAGACGAAGATGACCCCGCACACGATCCAGAGCACCAGCCACAGCGGCGCGGGGATGATCCCCTCGGCGCCGTGGATCCGGTCGACCCGGGCCTGCTCACGGTCGGCGGTCTGGTCCATCCAGCGGTCGTACGCCGACTGCTGCGGGTCGGTAGACGGCTCGACGGCCGAGATGGTGTGGAACATCTGCACGCCCCACGGGTTCACCTGCTCGCCGAGCACGCCGGAGTCGAGCGCGTCCCACTCCTCACCGGCGACCGATCGCGCGTAGCAGATGAGCTCACCGGTCAGCTCGCCCGCTGCCGGAGCGGGCAGGTACTGCGCGGTCTGGATCTGCTGGGCGACGATGGTCGCCTCGGACTCGGCCCCGGACCGCGCCCCGTCGTACGACGAGAAGGCCAGGAAGATGATGAAGCCGAGCAGCACGGAGAAGCCGGTGGCGAGGACGCCGAAGACGCCCGAGGCGCGGTCCCCGTCGGTGAACCGACTTCCTTCGGGGGCGTACCTGCGGGCGACCAGCATCGCGACGACGGCGAGGGCGGTGACTCCGATCGCGATCAGCAGGGCCACGACGACGTTCACCCGGCTCATCCTGACCGCCCCGCACCGGGCCGACATCATCCGAATCGTGTGAAGACGCGCCCGTTCCGCGCTCCTACCGTGACCGCAGCCGTGATCCGTGGAAGCGAGGACACCGTGACGATCGAGCCTCCCCGACTGCCTCGGCAGGACGTCCTACCGTTCCCTGCGACCCCGTCGGCGTCCCGGGCCGGCCGCACCATGCAGGAGTCGGTCTACCGACAGCGCGTGCGGGAGAAGCGCCTGCCCGACGAGGCTCCCAACATCGTGGTCGTGCTGATCGACGACGCCGGCCCCGGCCTCCCCGACACGTTCGGCGGGGAGGTGCACACCGCGACCCTGACCCGGGTTCTCTCCGAGGGCATCGGCTACAACCGCTTCCACACCACCGCGATGTGCTCGCCGACCCGCGCATCGCTGCTGACGGGCCGCAACCACCACCGGATCGGCAACGGCCAGATCGCCGAGCTGGCCAACGACTGGGACGGCTACTCCGGGCACATCCCCACGAGCACGTCGCTGGTCGCTGAGGTGCTGACCGACTACGGCTACTCGACCGCGGCGTTCGGCAAGTGGCACAACACCCCGGCCGAGGAGACCACCCCGGCGGGGCCGTTCCACAACTGGCCGACCAGCCGCGGGTTCGAGTACTTCTACGGCTTCCTGGCAGGCGAGGCTTCGCAGTACGAGCCGAACCTGGTGCGCAACACCACCAGCGTGCTGCCGCCCAAGCGCGCCGAAGAGGGCTACCACCTCAGCGAGGACCTCGCCGACGACGCGATCGGCTGGCTGCGCCGGCACCAGGCCTTCGAGCCGGACAAGCCGTTCTTCATGTACTGGGCGAGCGGATGCCTGCACGGACCGCACCACATCATGAAGGAGTGGGCGGACAAGTACGCCGGTGCGTTCGACGACGGCTGGGACGCCTACCGCGAGCGGGTCAACGAGTCGGCCAAGGCCGCGGGCTGGATCCCGCAGGACGCCGAGCTGACGCCGCGCGACCCCAGCCTCCCCGCGTGGGCCGACATCCCCGAGGAGGAGCGGCCGTTCCAGCGAAGGCTGATGGAGATCGCCGCCGGGTACGCCGAGCACGTCGACGTGCAGGTCGGCCGGCTCCTGGACGAGGTGGAGCGGCTAGGCCGCGCCGACAACACCCTGGTGTTCTACATCTGGGGCGACAACGGCTCCTCCGGCGAGGGCCAGAACGGCACGATCAGCGAGCTGCTCGCGCAGAACGGCATCCCCACCACCGTGGACATGCACATCAGAGCGCTCGAGGAGATCGGCGGTCTCGACGTCCTCGGCTCACCCAAGACCGACAACCAGTACCACGCCGGCTGGGCCTGGGCGGGCAGCACGCCGTACAAGGGCATGAAACTGCTCGCTTCCCATCTCGGCGGCACCCGCAACCCGATGGTGGTGCGCTGGCCGGAGCGGATCGTCGCCGACTCGCGCCCGCGCACGCAGTTCCACCACTGCAACGACCTGGTGCCCACGATCTACGAGGTGCTCGGCATCACCCCGCCGCGCGTCGTACGCGGCGTGGAGCAGCAGCCGCTCGACGGCACCAGCCTCGCCTACACCTTCGACGACCCGGACGCCGAGGGCCGGCTGCGCACGCAGTACTTCGAGATCATGGGAAGCCGCGCGATCTACCACGACGGCTGGATGGCCTCGGCCTTCGGACCTCGCGCGCCGTGGGTGCCGGGCCTGCCACCGGGCATCCAGGAGTGGACGCCGGACCAGGACACCTGGGAGCTCTACCACCTCGACGAGGACTGGACCCAGGCCCACGACCTCGCCGAGACCCACCCCGAGAAGCTGGCGCAGCTCAAGGAGGTCTTCGCGATCGAGGCGGCGCGCAACAGCGTCTACCCGGTCGGCGGCGGCCTGTGGGTGCCCGTCTTCCACCCCGAGCTGCGGATCTCCACGCCGTACCGGAGCTGGACCTTCAGCGGCGACATCGTGCGGATGCCGGAGTTCTGCGCGCCCGCGCTGGGCAACCGGGCGAACACCGTCACGATCGACGCCGAGCTGCCGGAGCGGGCCAGCGGGGTTCTCTACGCGCTCGGCGGCGCCGGCGGCGGGCTGACGTGCTTCATGGACGACGGCCACCTCTGCTACGAGTACAACTGCTTCATCCTGATGCGCACCAAGGTCCGGACCGACCGGCCGCTGCCGGCCGGACGGACCCGGATCCAGGTGCGCACCGAGTACGCCGAGGTGCGGCCGGGCGGGCCGCTGAACGTGACTCTGTCGGTCGACGGCACCGAGGTCGCGTCCGGGCTGGTGCCGGTGAGTGCGCCGCTGCTGTTCACGGCCAACGACTGCCTCGACATCGGCACCTGCCTGGGCGGCTCGGTGTCGCTGGACTACTTCGACCGGGCGCCGTTCCCGTTCGAGGGCGCCATCGACACCGTCGAGGTGTGCTACCTCGGCTGACATCGTCGGCCCGCCGACTACGGGGGACTCGACGTCAAACGGGCGCTGACCTCTGCGGCGGCGCGCTGGACCTCGGGGCCGACCGCGCCCTCGTCGAGGCCGGTGTCGAGCGTGACGACGCCGACGCTGGCCTCGAGACCCGGGACGCCGCGGACCGGCGCGGCCATTCCGCGCGCGCCGGTCTGCAGCTCGCCGAGGGTCAGCACGTACGGCGTGGCGTCGCCGTCGCCGGAGCGGCCGAGCAGGATCGCCCGGCCCGCCGCGCCCTGGCCGAGCGGGTGCCGCGAGCCGACCCGGTAGCCGACGTGGAAGTCGGTCCACGTCGGCTCGACAACGACCAGCGCGTGCGCCTCCTCACCTTCGGCGATGGTCAGGTGTGCGGTGGCGCCGACCTCCTCGGCGAGCCGGCGCAACACCGGCGTGGCGACCTCGCGCAGCAGTGGCCGGACCGCCGAGGCGATCCGCAGCGCGCCGAGCCCGATCCGTAGCCGACCGCTCGCGTCACGGCGTACCAACGCATGCCGCGCGAGCGTGCCGACCAGCCGATGCACGATGGTGCGGTTGACGTCGAGACGAGCCGCGAGCTCGGTGATCGTCAGCCCGTCCGGGGCGGCGGCCACGAGCGCATCGAGCACACGGAGTCCGCGGTCGAGCGTCTGCGAAATCTCGGCGGGCACGGGGCCAGCCTAGGGAGGCTCAGGACGACTTGCGCGTGGCCCACTCGCGAATCCGGTCGATCCGCGCGTGCAGCTGCGTTGCGGTCGCGACCGCCGCGGCCGGGCCGCCGCACTCCTTGCGGAGCGCGGCGTGGGTGATGCCGTGGGCCTGGCCGGTGCGGTGGTGCCAGGCCGCGACCAGCCCGTTGAGCTCGCGCCGGAGGACCGCGAGCTGCTCGTGGGCGGAGACGTCGGAGACGGTGTCGGGCGGCGGCGCGGCGGCGCTCGCGGCCTTCTGCTTCCGGGCCCGCTCGCTCTGCCGGTGGTGGAGCAGCTCGCGGACCTGGTCGGGCTCGAGCAGCCCGGGGATGCCGAGGAAGTCCATCTCCTCCTCCGACCCCACGTGCACCTCGCCGGCGTGGCCGAACTCGCCGCCGTCGTACAGCACCCGGTCGAAGCGGGCCTCGGAGCCCATCGCCTCGAAGGAGCCCAGCAGCTCGTCGGAGGCCGCGTCGCCCGCGTTGGCCTCGGCCATCAGCTGCTCCTCGGCCGCGAAGATGTCGCCCTCGTCGTTGACCCTGCGGCCGAGCACGTGATCGCGCTGCACCTCCATCTCGGAGGCGAAGCCGAGCAGGTTGGGCACCGACGGCAGGAACACCGACGCGGTCTCACCGCGGTTCCGTGCCCGCACGAAGCGGCCGACGGCCTGGGCGAAGAAGAGCGGCGTGGACGTGGTCGTCGCGTAGACGCCGACCGCGAGGCGTGGGACGTCGACACCCTCGGAGACCATGCGCACCGCGACCATCCAGCGCTTGTCGTTGCCGCTGAACTCGCTGATCTTCTTCGACGCGGCCTTCTCGTCGGAGAGCACCACGGTCGCCGACTCGCCGGAGACGGTCTTCAGGAGCTTGGCGTAGGCGCGGGCGGAGTCCTGGTCGGTCGCGATCACCAGGCCACCCGCGTCGGGCACGTGCCGGCGCACCTCGGAGAGGCGCTTGTCGGCCGCCGCGAGCACGGCCGGCATCCACGAGCCGCCGGGGTCGAGCGCGGTGCGCAGGGCCTGGTTGGTGAGGTCCTTGGTCAGCGGCTCACCCAGCCGGGCGGCGATCTCGTCGCCGGCGCGGGTGCGCCACTGCATCTCGCCGGAGTACGCCATGAAGAGCACCGGCCGGACCACGTGGTCGGCGAGCGCGTGGGCGTAGCCGTAGGTGTAGTCGGCGACCGAGGTCGGCACCCCGTGGTCGCCCGGCGCGTAGGTGACGAACGGGATCGGGTTGATGTCGGAGCGGAACGGCGTGCCCGTCAGCGCGAGCCGGCGCGACGCCGGCTCGAACGCCTCCCGGACGCCCTCGCCCCACGACAGCGCGTCACCGGCGTGGTGCACCTCGTCGAGGATGACCAGCGTCTTGAACCGCTCGGTGCGGATGCGCATCGCGAGCGGGTTGACCGCGACCCCGGCGTACGTGACCGCGATGCCGACGAAGTCCTGCGAGGTCTTGCCCTTGCCGGCGGAGTACGTCGGGTCGATCGGGATGCCCGCCCGGGCGGCGGCCTCGGCCCATTGCAGCTTGAGGTGCTCGGTCGGCGCCACGATCGTGATCCGGTCGACCATCCGGCGTCCGAGCAGCTCGGCGGCGACCGACAGCGCGAACGTCGTCTTGCCCGCCCCCGGCGTCGCGACCGCGAGGAAGTCGCGCGGCTGGTTGTCGAAGTACTGCTTCATCGCGGCCGACTGCCACGCCCGCAGCGAGGTCGCCGTGCCCCAGGCGGCGCGCTCGGGCCAGGCCGGACCCAGCCTCGATCCGAGCGGGGCGCTGGGCTGGGGGTCGGCCTCGGGCCGCCCCGTCACGCGTCGGAACCGTGCTTGTCGCCGGAGTCCTCGCGCAGCGACTCCCAGACTTCCTTGCACTCCGGGCAGACGGGGAACTTCTCCGGCGCGCGGCTCGGCACCCAGACCTTGCCGCAGAGAGCCACGACGGGAGTGCCCATCACCATCGCCTCGGTGAGCTTGTCCTTCTCCACGTAGTGGGAGAACCGCTCGTGGTCGCCCTCATCGGTCGGGACGGTACGGCGATCCTCACGGACATCCGTGTCTGTCGAAAAGCCGATGGTGGTCACGAGCGACAAGCCTACGTCAGTTCAGCTCGGGATCGAACGGTCGCGTCGAGTGCCACGCCAGGTCACCCGGCTGGCGGCGCAGCACGTCGCGCCACAGGTCGACGGTGTCGGCGAGGAAGGCGTCGGAGGTCTCGGCCGGGACCAGGTACCAGCTGCCCTCGGCGATCTCGCCGTCGAGCTGGCCGGCTCCCCAGCCGGCGTACCCGGCGAAGATCCGCAGCCCGGCGAGACTGCCCTCGAGCAGCTCGACCGGCGTGTCGAGATCGACCAGGCCGAGCCGCCCGTCGACACCGCGGAAGCCGACCGGCACGTCGGCCGCGTCGCGCAGCAGCGCCACGGCCAGTGCGCCGTCCGCGCCGACCGGACCGCCGTGGAAGAGCACGTCGGGATCGGTGACGACGTCGGCCCACGCGTCGAGCACGTCGTGGACGCGCACCGGCGACGGACGGTTGAGCACGACACCGAGGGCGCCCTGCTCGTCGGCGTCGAGCAGCAGCACCACGGTGTCGGCGAAGTTGGGATCGACGAGCGCAGGAGTCGCCAGCAGCAGCATCCCCGCGCGCGCCTCGCTCATGGGTCCATCATCACGCACGCCGGGCGCGCCGACGACAGCCCGGGCAGGCGGGCGCGGTCAGGCGGCGCGTGCGGGCTTGAACCGGCGGAGCAGTCCGCCGGGTCGTCGCGCCGGGGCCGGCGCCGACGCGACGGAGGGCTCATACGTCGCCCGGGCGCGGCGTTCGATCTCCGCGCCCGCACGCACGGCGGCGGGGCCGACGGAGCTGACGCGTCCGGCCATCATCGCCAGCATGCTGCGCTCCTTGGCGGTGGCCTTCGCCATCGCCTCCGCCACGGCCGGCGTGCTGTGCGCGGACCGCTCGCGATCGAGGATCGCGAGCGGTCCGGGGAGCTCGTCGGCGGTCGCGTGCCAGGCGGCGACGACCGCGTCCTCGAGGTCCAGGGGCTCGGCCGCGAGCTCGCGCTCGACGCGGCCGGACAGGCGGGTGTGCCAGCGCAGCTGCAGGGCGCCGAGCAGGGACAGCTCGTCGCCGAAGGTCTCGGCGACGCCGGTCAGCTCCATCGGCAGGAGGCCGTCGCGGCGGCGGTTGGCGCTGGAGACGACGTCGCGCAGGATCTCTCCGCGACGGTGGAAGGACGTCCAGGTCATGGGTGTCACTCCTTCGGGGACAGGCGGTTCGTCCAGGCGGGACATACCGCGAGTACGTACTCACGGTATGTTTCGGTGTCGGAGGTGGGCAACCGTCCCGGCCGGTGACCCGGGTCACCCGTACCTACGGTCGGTATTAGGCTCCGGGGACCATGAGCAAGTCGTCGGTGTCCAAGCTGGTCCCCCGCGTGCCCGGCACCAACCGTCGGCAGCAGTACTCCGCCTCCACGAAGCGAGCCCTGGTCGAGGTCGCCGAGGTGCTCTTCACCGAGAGCGGCTACGCCGCCACGTCGCTGGACACGATCGTCGCGGGCGCCGAGGTCACCAAGGGTGCGCTCTACCACCACTTCAGCGGCAAGCAGGCGCTCTTCGAGGCGGTCTTCGAGCGGGTGGAGGACGACGCCGCGCGGTCGATCCAGCGGGCCCTCGAGGGCCACCGCGATCCGTGGGAGAAGGCGACGGCCGGGCTGCGGGCCTTCCTCGAGGTCGTGCAGGAGCCGCGCTACCGCCGCATCGTCATCCAGGAGGGCCCCGCGGTGCTCGGCTACGAGCGCTACCGGGAGCAGGAGGAGCGCTCGACGTTCGCCAACGTCCTCGAGATCGTGCGGTCGGTGCTCAGCGCGGGCGAGTGGGAGCTCGACGAGGCCCTGACCCAGACCTTCGCCCGGATCTTCTTCGGCGCGATGTCGTCGGCCGGCGAGTCCGTCTCCAGCGCTCCGGACCCGATCGCGGCCGCCGCGAACGTCGAGACCGCGATCGGCTTCATCCTCACCGGCTTCCGCGTGCTCGCCGAGAACGGCGCGGAGCTGCCCGCCGCCGGGGTCGACGGCGAGGGAGCCTCCGGGAGGTGACCGCTCCATGCCGCGGCGGACACCCCCGCTGGCAGCGCGGCCACCAGCCGCCCCACAGGTGATCCGCCCGGGGCCGAGGTGGTGCTACTTCGAGAAGGTCACGCTGCCGTTGGCGGCGGGCACCAGCTCGATCCAGGTGTGCCCGGCGGGGACCTTCAGCTCGCCGGCCTTGGTGGAGAGCGAGAGCGTGTCGTCGAGGCCGGACTTCGACCAGGTGCCGCGCACCAGCTTGCCGCCGTGGAAGACCAGCGCCTGCCCCTTGCCCTCGAGCTTGGTCTCCGGCACGGGATTGCCGGCAGGGTCGCGGTAGCCGGCGTCGCCGACCTGGACCTTCAGCACGAGCACGGTGTCGGCCGGGAAGTGGTCGCCGTCGGCGGCGAAGGTGTTCTGGTTGACGTAGCCCTTGCCGTCGTACGTCCAGTTCGTGGTGTGGCCGCCGCCGAAGCCGGCCGCGATCTTCGTCGCCTTCTGGCCACCGGGGAAGTCCTTCTCCTCACCCCACGGCAGGTAGTCGGCGGGCCGGCCCTCGCCCTCCCCGGCGGCGTCCGCGACGCTGGTCAGGTCGGCGAAGACGTTGTACGGCGCGCTGCGGGCGTTGTCGCGCGCCAGGCCGGCCGAGCCCTCGGGGAAGAACTGGATGCCGGCGCCCTTGACCCGCGCGATCGTCTGGGCGGCCGCGCCGCTGGTCACCACCGAGGCCTTGACCGGCGAGACGATGCCGATGTCACTGGCGCGCATCGAGCGCACCGGCCCGACCCTGGACGGCAGCTCGGAGTAGTAGAACGCCGCGAGCCGAGTCAGGCCGCCCTCGACGAGCTCCTCGACCACCAGGTCGGCCTTGCTCAGGCCGAGCTGCGGCGAGCTCGCGTCGGTGTTGTCGATCTTCGTGACCAGCACCGGGTGGCCCGTGTCGACGTCCGCGTCGCCGCTGGCCGGGAGACCCGTGAGCGGCCACGTCGAGACCACCTTCTCGCCGCCCGCGACCTGCTGGGCGGCCGGCGCCTTGTCGTCGGAGGAGTCGCTGCCGCCCCCGCAACCGACGAGCAGCAGGCTCGACGCGGCGAGGACGGCGGTGGTCAGCTGGGCACGGCGCACGGGACGCTCCGTTTCGTCAAACTCGTGTGTTCCGATCGACTTCAAGTGTGCGGGCGCCGGCCGGCACTTCGGCGGAGGCGCGCCCGGGAGATCGGATCGGCCGTGGATGGCGGGACCCGAGGGTACGAGGGGGACGGCTGGACCCCGAAATCAGCCGTCCCTCACCCGAGCTTGGCGCCGCCGTCGACGTACAGCGTCTGGCCGGTGATGTACGACGCCTCGTCGCTGCAGAGGAACGCGGCCGCGGCGGCGATGTCCTCGGGGTAGCCGACCCGCTTGACCGGGTTGGCCTCGGCGCTCATCTTGCGGAACTCGTCGACGTCGATGCCCAGCCGCGCGGCGGTGGCGTCGGTCATGTCGGTGGCGATGAAGCCGGGCGCGATCGCGTTGGCGTTGATGCCGAACGGGCCGAGCTCGATGCCCAGCGTGCGGGTGAGGCCCTGGATGCCCATCTTGGCGGCCGAGTAGTTGGCCTGGCCGCGGTTGCCGAGCGCGGAGACGCTCGAGAGGTTGAGGATCTTCCCGTACTTCTGGGCGACGAAGTGCTTCTGGGCGGCCCGGGTCATCAGGAACGCACCGCGCAGGTGGACGTTCATCACCAGGTCCCAGTCGTCGTCGCTCATCTTGAAGAGCAGGTTGTCGCGGGTGACGCCGGCGTTGTTGACGAGGATGTGGATGCCGTCGAGCTCGGCGACCACCCGCTCCACCGCGGCCTCGGCCGACTCGGTGCTGCTGACGTCGGCGGCGATGCCGATCGCCTTCGCGCCGTCGACGAGCGGCAGCTTGGCCGCGGCCTCCGCCGCCGAGGCCCCCTCGAGGTCGAGGATCGCGACCGAGGCGCCCTCCTGCGCGAACCGGGTGGCGGTCCCGAACCCGATGCCACGCGCTGCCCCGGTGACGACGGCGACCCGTCCGTCAAAACGACCCATCGGTGGTGCTCCTGCCTCTCGACGTCGGCTGTCGAGCACACCCTAGTGGGGGCGGAGACCGGTCAGTACCCGGTGGGTCGCCGCTCGCCGTACGGGAGGACGGCCGCGAACGCCCGGTCGCGAGGCAGCACGACGAGCCGGCGCTCCTTGCCGGTGCTGGGGTCGAAGCTGGCCAGGGCCGACCTCGGCGCGGCGCCGTCGCAGTTGATCGCGTGCTGGAGCGTGAGGCGGCCGTCGTGCGCGTCGACGAGCAGCACGTTGCCGACCGCGTGCGGGACCTCGACGTGGGTGATGCGCCCGTTCGGGTGCCGGCGGCCGAGGTAGGCGTAGCCGCACGGCCCGGCGACCTGCACGTAGAGCCGGCCGTCGGCGCGACGGGCGTCCAGGTGGCCGAGGTCGCTGCGCTGCGGGTGCCGCCGCGCGGTGAGGCGGGTGTACGTCGCCGCGTGCATGTCGACCAGCCCGAGCGTCGTGGCGCCGTGGGCCAGGCAGGTCACCAGCACCCGGTGGTCGTCCCACCAGCGCACCGGGGTGCATCGGCGCGGGGTGGGGATCACGGTCTGGACGCTGCCGTCGGCGCTCGACAGCAACCGGATCGCGCGCTGGCGCCAGCTCGGACCGTGGGTGACGAGCCCGGTGCCGTCGGGAGTCGGGAGCACGGGGCCGTCGACGTCGGGGGTCAGGCGGGTCACGGCGCCGTCCGCGGACACCCGCTTCAGCGGTGCGCGGGTGTCACGGCCCTCGTAGTCGACCGTCAGCAGGCCGTCGCCGTCCGGCGCCAGGATCACCTCGGCCACCCGGTCCGGCAGGCGCGACCGGGTGACGTCACCGGTGGTGACGTCGACCCGCAGGACGACGCGGTGGGGTTGGTCCACGGTCAGCAGCGCCGTGCTTCCGTCGGCGGACCAGTCCACCAGTCGCCACCCGGGCCTCAGGGCGCGGCCGACCCGGGTCCGGTCGCCGTCCGGCGCGACCAGCTCGAGCCTCAGTCGCTCGCCGCGGAGGCCCTCCCGGCCCGGTCGGCCCTGCTCGACCGCGGCGAGGTACCACCCCTCACCGGGGGCCGGCAGGTCGGCACGAGTGGCCGGGGCCGGACGAGCGGGCGGGTCGGTCGGTACCGGCGCGCTCCCCGCCGGGCCTGGCGCGACGAGGCTCGCGAGCGCTGCGGTGGCGGCGATCAGGGCCTTCATGGGTGGATCCTCCGAGATGGGTTCGAGGTCGCATGGTCAGTGGGGAGACGCGCGACGACGCCGTTCGGTTGCGCCGGCCTCCGGGGTCACAGGACCGCACGCAGGCGGGCGGCGTACTCGGCCGCCTCGCCGTCGGCGTACGTCGTGCGCGGCCAGAAGAAGCCTCGCAGCCCGTCGCCCTTGGTGCGGGGGACGACGTGCACGTGCAGGTGCGCGACCGACTGGCTGACGACGTTGTTCATCGCGACGAAGCTGCCCTGGGCTCCCAGCCCGTCGACGACGGCGGTCGCGAGCCGCTGCGCCGCCCCGAGGAACGGGTCGCGGAGCTCCGCGGGCAGGTCGGGCAGCGTCACGACGTGGGCGCGCGGCACCAGCAGCACGTGTCCCTTGAACACCGGACGCCGGTCGAGGAAGGCGACCACGTCGGGCTCGTCGAGGACGACGTCGGCGGGGACGTCGCCCGCCACGATCGCGCAGAACACGCACTCGACCCCCGACGCCATGGCAGGAAGGCTAGCGTCCATGGACTACGCACTCCTCGCCGTCGGCGCCGTCCTCTGCATCGCCGCCGTGACCGCCGTGGCGCCGCGGGTCGGGGTCGCCGCTCCCCTGCTCCTGGTCGTGATCGGCGTCGGCGTGGGCGCCCTGCCGTTCGTCCCGACCGTCGAGGTCGAGCCGGAGTGGATCCTGATGGGGGTCCTGCCACCGCTGCTCTACTCGGCGGCCGTGTCGATGCCCGCGATGGACTTCCGGCGCGACCTCGGCGCCATCAGCGGGCTGTCCGTGCTGCTGGTGGTCGTCAGCTCGGTCGTCATCGGGATCTTCCTCGACATCGTCGTGCCCGGCATCGACCTGGCCACCGGCATCGCGGTCGGGGCCATCATCAGCCCGACCGACGCGGTGGCGACCACGATCGTCCGACGGCTCGGCGTCTCACCGCGGATCGTGACCGTGCTCCAGGGCGAGAGCCTGCTCAACGACGCCACCGCGCTGGTGCTGCTGCGGTCGGCGGTGGCGGCGGCGGGGACGAGCGTGTCGATCCTCGGCGTCGCCCTCGAGTTCGTGATCTCGGTCGTCGTCGCCATCGTGGGTGGGCTCCTGGTCGCCCGGCTGAGCCTGGTCGTGCGCCGCAACGTCAGCGACCCGACCGTCAACACGGCGATCTCCTTCGCGGTGCCCTTCGTCGCCTACCTCCCGGTGGAGCACGTGGGGGCCTCCGGCCTGGTCGCCGCCGTCGTCGCGGGCCTGCACACCGGCCTGGCGGCGCCACGCTTCCTCGCCCCGCAGCACCGGATCACCGAGGAGCAGAACTGGCGCACCATCGAGCTGCTCCTCGAGGGCGGTGTCTTCCTCCTGATGGGGCTCGAGCTCGACGGCCTGGTCGACGACGTCCGGGGCGAGCACGACGTGCTCGCCGACGCGATCTGGACCGGGGCCGTGGTGGCCGTGCTGGTCGTGCTGGTGCGCGCGGCGTACGTCGCCCCGCTGCTGTGGGCGCTGCACCGTCGCCGCAAGCGGGTCTCCGGCATGCGCCAGGGCCTCGTGGACTGGCAGGACAGGATCACCTCCGGCGAGGTGCCCGACCGCTCGCTGCGCGGACGTCGACCGCACTCCGCCGAGGAGGAGCGCAGGCTCGCCGAGGCGATCGAGCGCCGGGGCGAGCAGTTCCAGAACCGGATCCGGCGGGCGATGGCCGACATCGACTACCTCGCGGCCGCGCCCCTCGGCTGGCGCGAGGGCACCATCGTCGTGTGGGCGGGCATGCGTGGCGTCGTGACGCTGGCCGCGGCGCAGACGCTCCCGCACGACACCCCGCACCGGTCGCTGCTGATCATGATCGCGTTCGTCGTCGCCGTCGGGACCCTCGTGGTGCAGGGCGGCACGCTGCCGCTGGTCGTGCGAGCACTGGGCCTGGTCGGGACCGGTCCGTCCGCACCGACCGGGGAGCGCACGCGGCTGCTCGTCGAGCTCGCCGACGCCGGCATGAAGGTGCTCGACGACCCGGAGCTGGCCCGGCCCGACGGCGCGTCGTACCGACCCGCGGTCGTGGAGCGGGTGCGCCGACAGGTCGTCGTGCCGGACGACACGATCGGGTGGACGGAGGCCCGCGGGCACGACGAGGAGTACCGCACGCTGCGGATCGCCGTGATCGAGGGGATGCGGGACACGCTCGTGCGGGCGCGCGACGACGGCGCGTTCGACTCCTCGGTGCTCGAGGGGGCGCTCGCGGAGCTCGACGCGGACCAGATCAGCCTCGAGGTGCGGGGCGGGCCGATCCGCGCCGAGGAGGGCTGATCAGTCGCAGAAGCGTCGGCAGGGCGCCGGTCCGCCCTGCGCGGCGAGCAGCCGCTGGGGGCCGCCGGCGTAGTCGAAGTGCTGGGTGTCGCCGTTGCCGAAGCTCCAGCGCAGCCCGTGGCGCGCCATCAGCCGGACGACGGCGTGCGACCGGGAGCGCCACGCGACGAGCCGGTGCGAACGCGCCTGCCACCAGCCGTTGGGCACGACCCCGTGGGCCGACCGGTAGGGGTTCTCCCAGGTGTTGACGTCGAGCGACCGGCCCCACGCGTGGGGCGACCGGCGGCCGGAGCGGCCGACGACGTCGCGGCAGTTGAAGGCGGAGGTGTTGCCGGCCGCCATCGACCGGTAGTCGTCCCCGCCGCGCAGCCGCTTGCTCCAGCCGAAGCGGTCGACGCGGTACATCGACAGGATCGGCAGCCTCCGGTCGTACATCTCCGCCAGGGCCGCGCCCATCGCCGCGGCCGCGCTCGCCGCGGCGACGATCTCGCCGCGATGCCGGTAGCCGTCGTAACCCCAGTAGTTGACGCGGACGATCCGAAGCCCGCCGCGCCCGACCGGGCAGCCGGAGTGCCAGGTCACGCCCGTCATCTGCCGCCACACGCCGTCGCCGATGCGACGGATCCGCACGTGGGCGCCGTCGCCCACCGCGCGCCGCTGCGGCGGTAGGTCGACCCGCGGCCGGGGTGCTGCCGTGGGCAGCCGGACGGGCCGGACCGGCGGCTCGTTGTCGACGCGGTGCGCCTTGCTGCGGTCGGCACGGACCCAGTCGAGCCGGGGCGCCCGCGCCTGCCAGCGCGAGTCGCGACGGGGAGCCACCTCGAGGACGGCCCGGCCCCCGGCGTCCGTCTGCACCGCGGCGTACTCACGCCACGGCCCCTTCCCCTGCCGGCGATAGATCGCCACCTCGCCGGCCAGCGGGAGGTCGGTCTCCGTGCGCCACCGGACCCGCAGCCGGATCGACCGCTCGTCGACGACAGTGCGAGGCCCCGACAGCGAGACCTTCGCCCCGCGCCGCTCGATCGACATCGCCGCCTCCGCCGCTGCCGGGGCGTGGGCGGCGTCGCCGGCGTACGACGCGCGCAGCGTGTTGTCGTCCGCCACTCGCGCGACGGGCAGCTGGGCGCCGGCGTGGCCGGTGGCGTCGGTCACCAGCGTCGTGACCGGCTGCCACACCCCGCCGGCGCGGCGCTCGAGCAGCACCGACGCGCCGGCCACCGGCGCGCCCGTCTCGTCGTGGAGCGCGACCGCGACGTCGGCCGGGTCGTCCGCGAGGGCCTTCCCGGTCGAGAGCTGGAGGGTCGTCGCGGTGAAGGCGGAGGCCCCCGACCACGGGCCGAGCCCGGTCACCAGTGCCAGGACGCAGCACACGACGACGGTCCGCCACCCGAGAGACATGCCGGGGGTCCTTCCCCCCTGCCGACGTTCCAACCCCCGGCCTCGTGGCTGGCTCAGGGCGTCCAGGCGCCCGCGACCTGCCGGGTGGCGGCGTTGAGCCGGTTCCACACGTTCACGGACGTGACGGCGATGAGGATCGCGCTCAGGCCCTGCTCGTCGTAGTGGCGCGCCGCCTCCGCCCAGATGTCGTCCGGGACCGGGTCGCCCTTGTCGGCGACGCGGGTCACCGCCTCGGTGAGCTCGAGCGCCGCGCGCTCCGCGTCGGTGAAGTACGGCGCGTCGCGCCAGGCCGCGACCGACATCAGCCTCTCGTCGCTCTCGCCCTCCTTCTTCAGCGCGGTGCCGTGGAGCACGACGCACACGCTGCAGCCGTTGATCTGGCTCGCTCGCAGGTGCACGAGCTCGAGCGTCTGGGTCGGGACGCCCAGCCCCTCGGCGGCCTTCGCGTACGCCGCCAGTCCCTTCATCGCCGCTGGGACGAGGAACACCGGGTGGGTCATTCGTGCCTGCATGGCCTGTCTCCTGTCATGTTGTCCGTGTCCGGTTCGTCATCTGGTTGACGGATCACGAGGGAGGAACCTGACAGATGACCCAGGAAGCACTGGCCGACCAGTTCGAGGAGCACCGCACCCACCTGCGGGCGGTCGCCTACCGGATGCTGGGCTCGACGACGGAGGCCGACGACGCCGTCCAGGAGGCGTGGCTGCGACTGGCCCGCTCGGACACCTCGGAGGTCGAGAGCCTGCGGGCCTGGCTGACGACGGTGGTCAGCCGCGTCTGCCTCGATCACCTGCGCTCCCGCAAGGCACGGCGTGAGGAGTCGCTCGAGGGGCACGTGCCCGACCCGGTCGTGACCCGCCTCGACGCCGACCCCGAGGCCGCCGCCGAGCAGGCGGACGCCGTGAGCCTCGCGATGCTCGTCGTCCTCGAGGCCCTGCCGCCGCGCGAGCGCACGGCGTTCGTGCTGCACGACATGTTCGGGGTGCCGTTCGAGGAGGTCGGCCGGATCGTCGGTCGCTCGGCCGCCACCGCCACCCAGCTGGCCTCCCGGGCCCGCCGCCGGGTCCGCGAGGCGGCGCCGGTGAGCGCCGACCTGCCGACGCAGCGCCGGGTGCTCGACGCCTTCATGGCGGCCTCGCAGCGCGGCGACTTCGACGCGCTGATGGAGGTCCTCGACCCCGACGTCACGCTCCGCGCGGACCTCGGCGCGGCCGGCGAGTCCCGCGTCGTCCGCGGTGCCGCCGGCGTCGCCGGCCAGGCGCTGCTCTACGCGCAGCTGGCCCGGCAGGCCGTCCCCATCCTCGTCAACGGCCACGTCGGGCTGCTGTCCGTCGTCGACGACCAGGTGGCGTCGGTCTTCAGCCCCGCCATCCGCGACGGCCGGATCGTCGAGATCAACATCGTCGCCGACCCCGACCGGCTCGCCGCGCTCGACCTGCGCGGCGTCGTGTAGCGGGTCGTCAGGGTCCGAGAAGGCTCAGTGGCAACACACCATCGACTGTGGTGTGCGCCGCCGGAACCGAGTCCGCGCCACGTGGCGCGCGCGGCCGGCCAGCTGCCGCCACGTGTTCGGGTGACAGCACCTGGCGAGCTTGGCCAGCCGGGACCGCCGGCCGAGCTCGAGGCGATCGCGGACCGCCTCGGCAACGAGCGCGCGGGTGGGGTCCAGTGAGGTCATCGGTGTCTCCGTTCGTGCGGGGCGGATGCGGGCGTGGGGCGCGGTGGTCCGGCCCGCCGTGAGGTCAGCAGCAGCCGGACCCGCTGGTTGCGCCGGCGCAGTCCAGCGCGGCGAGGTCGGCGTTGGTCTTGCCCTCGAGCTCGGGGTGGGCGTCGGCGAGGACCACGTAGTTCTCCCAGCGCTGGCCGTCGGGGCCGGTCACCCAGTGCTTGTCCTGGCGTGCGTAGCAACACACGACGTCGCCCTCGACGTCGAGGGTGAGTCCGGCGCCCTCGAGGCGGTCGGCCTCGGCCTGGACCTCGTCCATCGAGGTGCGCTCGACCCCCACGTGGTTGAGGGTGCCGGTGGCCTCGGGGTTCTCGAACAGCACCAGCTTCACCGGCGGGTTCTCGACGGCGAAGTTGGCGTAGCCGGGCCGCCGCTTCGCTGGCGGGGTGTCGAAGAGCGTCGAGTAGAAGTCGACGGCGGTGTCGATGTCGTCGACGTTGAGGGCGAGCTGGATGCGCGACATGGGCCTCTCCTATGGAATATCCATCGACGACTGTCGATGAGTGGGCTGGATCCCACTGTACGAAACCATTGATGGAAGTCAATGGATTTGGCACAATGAGTTACCGACCCCGTGCGAAGGAGGCCCTGGTGGGCGTGAAGGAACTGCCGCTTCTGGACCAGCCGGCCCAGGCGATGGCTGGGGGCACCTGCTGCACACCACTGGTGCTCGAGCCGCTGCCCGAGGCGGACGCCGCCGTTCTCTCCGAGCGGTTCGCCGCTCTGGGCGACCCCGTCCGCCTCCGGTTGGTGTCCCTGCTTGCGAACGCCGAGGCCGGCGCCGTGTGCGTGTGCGATCTGACCGAGCCGGTCGAGCGCTCCCAGGGCACGGTCAGCCACCACCTCAAGGTGCTCTCCAAGGCGGGCCTGGTCGTGAGCGAGAAGCGGGGCCGGAACATGTGGTACTCGATCGTGCCGTCCGCGCTCGAGTCGCTCCGGGCAGCCCTCGCCACCCGATGAGCCGGGGGACGCCGACCGGCGGCAGCAGCGAGCCGGCCGCTGCGAAGGCGCTTCCTGTACGCCGCCTTCTGGGAGCGTCGCGAGTAGGAGTGTCTTCCTGGTGGGGGTCTCCCCGGCGGTTGACCGGGAGACATCAATGCGCCGAGTGCTACAGCCGTTTCAGCCAGTGGTGGTCCGGGACGAGTGCCTCCAGCGACGTCCGCATCCAGGCTCGGCGATCGGCGGTGAGCGTCGGCAGGGTGGCGTCGAAGTCGGGCTCGTCCTTCTTCCGCCGGAGGCGTGCCTTGTAGACGAGGACGATCTCCGGAAGCAGGTACCGGATGCCGTCGTCCGCGACCCAGGTGACGTTGTCGACATCGTCGACGTGGTCGGCCAGGACCTTGTTGGTCCACCTACCCTCGGCATCCGGGGTGAGCGGCATGTCGACGATCCAGGGAGCGGCAGCGTGCTCGCGAAGCCACAACTGGCTGCGGGGCTCATCGACCGTGGGCCAGCGCTCCCCGAGCGGGTGAAGGACTCCGCCGACGTTGTTCCACACGTGCCAGCGTCCCTTCATGAACTCGACGAACGCGGGGACGTCGCACGCCAGGATGGAGACATCGGTGTCCTCGTGCTCTCGGCGGTAGCCGGTGGCGGCCTCGATGGCCCAGCCGCCGACGACCCACCAGGGGCGGTCGAAGCCCTCCATCTCTCTCGCGAAGGTGGGCGGGCTCATGGGCTCCCATGCACCGTAGAGCGCCATGAAGGCGTCCTCCTCGGCCTGCTCGTCAAGGGTGCGAGTAAGCGAGACTCGGCTGGATGACGTCATGGGTCAGAGGTCCTTGCGCATGTGCACCTCGTCGCGACCGGGGGTGGGGACCGACTCCCACCGGAACAACGGAGTCGGTCATGGGCGCGATGCTCTCACGCGGCCCGCACGGGTCGAGCGCCCGGCGTACCCAAGGACCGGGACCCGAAGCAGAACTACCCGGACCCCACGGGGTCCGGGTAGTTCGGGTGGTCCGGATCTCCGGAGAGATCGCAGGTGGAGCCGAGGTGGAGCTGCGGGGAATCGAACCCCGGTCCTCGAGCGTCGAACCAGGTCTTCTCCGGGTGCAGTCCGTGCCGTCGCATTTCTCGGCCCCGGGGCTCGCACGGACACGTCCCCGACAGGCTCAGTCACGGTTGAGTCCCGCTCACCCTCCGTGACGCGGAGTGAGCAGCAAGTCTCCTAGATGACGCCAGGGTCCGGGACGGAGACGGATGCCCGGTCTGACGCTTCGATCACCGCTCAGGCGGCGAGAGCGAAGGAACTGCGCTTAGCGTTGGCAGTTATAGGTTTCCAGCGATCGTTTACGAGATGACGCTGGCTCCTCGACCCGCTTCCCCTGGAACTAACGTCCCAAGTCGAAACCGATCAGCCCCTCTTGAGTTGTGCAGCCAGTCTAGTTGCTCAACTGCGGCCGGGCACGCGGGTATTCCCCTCCCCCGCGGGGTACCACCGTGTCGTGCCCGACGTGCCCCAGCCCGCGCTCGCGACCCTGAGCCACGAGCGCGACTGGTCGGACGGGTGGATCTACGAGCGCAAGCTCGACGGGCAGCGGTGCTTGGCGGTGCGTACGTCGCGGGGCACCCACCTCTACTCGCGCAGCGGCCGCGACGTGACGGTCGCGTTCCCCGAGATCGCGGAGGCGCTGGAGCGACAGGCCTCGACCGACTTCGTCGTCGACGGGGAGGTCGTCGCGTTCGAGGGGTCGCGCACCAGCTTCTCGCGGCTCCAGCCCCGCATCCACCTCAGCAGTGCCGAGAAGGCACGGCGCAGCGGCGTGGCCGTCTACTTCTACGTGTTCGACGTGCTGCGCACCGACGGCGACGACGTACGCCGCGAGCGGCTGCTCGACCGCAAGCGTCGGCTGCGCGGGCTGCTCACGTGGGAGGAGCCGATCCGCTACACCCCGCACCGGGTGCGCGGCGGCGAGGAGTGGTTCGGCCGCGTGTGCGAGAAGGGCTGGGAGGGCCTGATCGCCAAGCGCGCCGACTCGTCGTACCCGACCGGGCGCACGAAGGACTGGCTGAAGTTCAAGTGCGAGAGCGGGCAGGAGCTGGTGATCGTCGGCTGGACCGACCCGGAAGGGTCCCGGGTGGCACTCGGCGCCCTGCTGCTCGGCTACCACCGCGGCAACGACCTGGTCTACGCCGGGAAGGTCGGCACCGGCTTCAGTCAGGCGGTCCTCCGCGACCTGCACGGCCGGCTGGCGGAGCTCGAGCGCGGGGACTCGCCGTGCACGGTCGGCCAGCTGCCGCGCAAGGACGTGCACTGGGCGGAGCCGGAGCTGGTGGCCGAGGTCGCCTTCACCGAGTGGACCGGCGCGGGCCAGCTGCGGCACCCGCGCTACCTGGGGCTGCGTACGGACAAGCCGGCGAGCGAGGTGGTGCGCGAATGAGCGCGCGCGGCGATCTCGTGGTGGCCGGGGTCGAGATCAGCAAGCCCGACAAGGTGCTCTTCCCCGACGACGGCGTCACCAAGCTGGACCTCGCTCGCTACTACGAGGCGATCGCCGGCCGGATGCTGCCCTTCCTTGCCGGCCGCCCGATCAACATGCAGCGCTTCCCCGACGGCATCGGCGGCGCGTCGTTCTACGAGAAGAAGGTGCCCTCGCACTTCCCCGACTGGGTGCGCACCGTCGAGGTCGACACCGCCGACGGACCGCAGCGACAGGTGGTCGTCGACGACACGAGGTCGCTGGTCTACCTCGCCCAGCAGGCCTGCCTCACCCCGCACACCTGGCTCAGCACCGCCGACGACCTCGACCACCCCGACGAGATGGTCTTCGACCTGGATCCCTCCGACGACAACCTCCGCAAGGTGCGGCGCGCCACCCGGATGGTCGGTGAGTTCCTCGACGACCTCGGGCTCACGCCGTACCTCAAGACCACAGGCTCCCGTGGCTACCACGTCGTGGTGCCGCTGCGGCCGGCCGCGGACTTCGACGAGGTGCGTGGCTTCGCGCGCGCGGTCGCCGAGCGGCTCGTCGAGCGCGACCCCCACCTGCTCACGCTCGAGGCGCGCAAGGCCAAGCGCGGCGACCGGGTCCTGGTCGACATCATGCGCAACGGCTACGGCCAGACCGCGGTGCCGCCGTACGCCGTACGCGCGCGGCCGGGCGCGCCGGTCTCGGCGCCGATCGGCTGGGACGAGCTGTCACGGGTGACTCCGGCGCAGGTCACGGTGGCGAACCTGTCGCGTCGGCTGGCCGCCAAGGAGGACCCGTGGCGCGGCTGGCGTCGGCACGCCAGCGGGCTGGGGCGAGCGCAGAAGCAGCTGCCGTCGTGAGCTCGCTGGTGGGCGAGACCGTGGTCGCCGTTGCTTGTGTCATGTCGCAGGACATCGGTGACGAATCTGCATCAGGACATCGGTGACACTTTGAATCGT
>NZ_JARGER010000049.1 GCF_029210375.1 Nocardioides sp. YIM 152315
GAGCCAGCCACGGTGACCACCACAGAACCGTCCCCCCACGCATCGGCGAGCGAAGCCGCCACCCAGCTCGAAACCACGCAGCCGATCGGGTACGTCGGGCTGGGCCGGTGCGGCACCGCACCTCACGCGGAGCTGCCCGCCGCGGTGGGTTCCGCGACGGGCAGCTCTCGGTGGATGCGGTGGGCGCTACGAGGCGCCGCCCGGCTGGGTCACCCCGTTCACCTTCAGGGTGTACGGCGCGAACTGCTGGACGGTCTCGCTGGCGTCATCGGTCGCCACGATCGCGACGACCTTCTCGAACGGCAGCGCGGCGAGCAGCTCCCACCGGTTGAGGTCGACGTGCCGCTTGCCGTCGAACTCGACCTGCAGCACGGCCGGGTGGCGGCCGTCCCGGATCCCGACCAGCTTGAGGTTCCAGTTCTGGACCTCCTGCGGGTGGATCTCCGTGGGGGAGCTGAACGGCGCGAGGCTCGAGCCGTCGCTGATCGTGGTGCCACCGACCGTGATGTCGTCGAGGAGCAGGCCGCCCTCGTTGACTCCGCCGTCGCTGACGTAGCGGAGGCTGATCAGCACGGTCTGGCCGGCGTACTCCGACAGGTCGAAGGTGTGCGGCTCGAACCCGGTGGTCGTCCCGTTGAGCGACGGACCGAGCGGTCCCTCGGTCGTCCGGTCGCCCGGGATCGAGGTGTACGTCGCACCGCCGTCGGTCGACACCTGGACGTAGCCGTAGTCGTAGCCGAGCTCCGCGCCGTACTTGGCGAGGAACCTCAGCGTCGGGTCGGCCGCCGGCACGGTGACCTCGGCGACGGCCGCGGCGTCGAGGTTGTTGGCGTTGCCCGACCAGAGCACCGAGTCGCCGGGGCGGTCGGGGTCGTTCGAGACCGTCGTCCACGCCAGTGGCTGGGTCGGGAGCGTGGCCGCGCCGTCGAAGACCAGCGAACGGAGCTTGCTGCCCCGCAGGACCTTGCCGTCCGCGCCGCGGAGCGCGACGTAGTCGGCACCGTTGGGTGCGGCGCCCGGCGTGTCGTAGGACTCCGGGTTGTCGAGGTTGACCGTCGAGCGCAGGCTCGGGGTCGTGACGAGCCGCTTGTTCGCGCCGAGCACGATCGAGCGCTTCGAGTCGCCGACGATCTTGTCGAGCAGCGTCATCGACTGGTACTGGTGCACGACGTCGTACGGGTCGTCGATGCCCTCGGCGGCCAGCTCCGCCGCCAGGCTCGCGATGCCCTGGTGCTCACCGTCGCGGTGCAGCGCGGACATGAACTCCGTGCCGAACCGGTCGTAGAGGTAGAGCATCATCGAGTAGGCGTTGCCGTAGTCGGCGAGCGTCGCCGCCGGGTTCGGGTCCTCGCCCCACAGCGTCAGGGAGTTCTGGGCGCCGCCGCAGTCGCGCGGGTTGGGGTTGTACGGCGTCTGGATCGTGCCGAAGCCCTGGAAGCAGTAGATGTGGCTGTCGGCCCCCGGGTCGAAGACGGTCGCGGTCGCGTCGACGTAGCCGACCAGGCTCTGGGCGAAGTCGGAGAGCCCCTCGTTGACCCAGTTCACCTCGAACGGGTCGGTGTAGTAGTGCAGCAGGTGCTGCCACTCGTGGGCGAAGGTGCCCTCGTAGAGGTTGGGCCGGGACGGCCGGCTCGTGCACGGGTCGTCGGTCGCGTCGTCCGGCGGGTTGTCGCCGGTGCGATGGGCCCAGTCGTAGGCGTCGACCGTCATCACGTTGCGGTCGAGCAGCTCGTTGATCTGGGCGGAGAAGAAGCCGGCGATGTAGGTCGAGGCCTCGGGGAAGTCGTAGAAGTTGTCGTCACGCACGTTGTCGATCAGGGCGACGGTCTTGTCGCCGTCGCCGGTGTAGTCGCCGCCGTTGCCGTTCGCGTCGGGCGGGACGGTGGCGTTGGTGCCGTCGCGGTCCGGAGGCGTGCTGAACGCGGCGGTCTCCTTGGGGAACATGTTGCCGTCGAACTCGCTGACGAGGCGGTCGACCTGCGCCTGCGTGATCTCGGTGGTGCCCGCCACCTGGTTGCGGCAGTCCTCGGCCGGGAAGGCCAGGTCGTCGGCGACCCAGACCTCGATCTTGTCGCCGACGCCGCGCAGTGTGTAGTCCTTGCGGTAGTACGCGCCCTGGACGTCGTCGAGGCCGAGCCACTGGCGCTGGGTGCCGACCGGCGGTGTGGGTGCGGCCGCGGCGTTCGGCGCCAGGCCGCGCGCCTGCGCCCGGGCGAGCCCCAGCTGCTTGGTCGAGAACTTCGCGTCCGGCGACACCTCGCGGACGTCGTTCGGGACGGGCTGGTCTGCCTTCGCCGCCGACGGTGGCGCCGATGATGCGGCGCCCGTCGGGATCAGGAGTCCGGCCGCGCAGGTGGCGAGGGCGACTCCGAGTGGCAGGAACGGTCGTTTCATGTGTCCTCCCAAGACCGGCGCCGGCCGAGTGCGACCCGCGGTGGCGGGCGGCGCCGGGAACCGTCCTACCGGAGCGGAGCATCGCTCGGCAATACCCATCGGCGGGGAGGCGTCCGGATTGGTGGAAATTAGTAGGACGTCCTAGTATTTCGGCATGAGCGAGAACGCGCGCACCCGCTGGCAGGCCCGCTACGAGAGCTCGCGGGTCCGCGAGTCCGACTTCACCACCCTCAGCGGCCTCGAGGTCGCGCCGGCCTACGGCACCGAAGACTCGGAGTGGCCGGGCGAGTTCCCGTTCACGCGCGGTCTCTACCCGACCGGCTACCGCGGGCGGACCTGGACGATCCGCCAGTTCGCCGGCTTCGGCAACGCCCGGCAGACCAACGAGCGCTACCGGATGATCCTCGGCCGCGGCGGCGGCGGCCTCTCGGTCGCCTTCGACATGCCCACGCTCATGGGCCGCGACTCCGACGACCCGAAGTCGCTCGGCGAGGTCGGCCACTGCGGCGTCGCCATCGACTCCGTCGCCGACATGGAGGTCCTCTTCGACGGCATCGACCTGGGCGACGTCACGACCTCGATGACGATCAGCGGCCCGGCGGTGCCGGTCTTCTGCATGATGCTGGTCGCCGCGGAGCGCGCCGGCGTCGACACCCGCACGCTCAACGGCACGCTGCAGACCGACATCTTCAAGGAGTACATCGCGCAGAAGGAGTGGCTCTTCGCGCCCGAGCCGCACCTGAAGCTGATCGGCGACCTGATGGAGCACTGCGCCGAGCACATCCCGGCGTACAAGCCGCTCTCGGTCTCCGGCTACCACATCCGCGAGGCCGGCTCGACGGCCGCGCAGGAGCTGGCGTTCACGCTCGCCGACGGGTTCGGGTACGTCGAGCTCGGGCTCTCCCGCGGTCTGGACGTCGACGTCTTCGCGCCGGGTCTGTCGTTCTTCTTCGACGCCCACGTCGACTTCTTCGAGGAGATCGCGAAGTTCCGCGCCGCCCGTCGGATCTGGGCCCGGTGGATGCGCGATGTCTACGGCGCGCGCACCGAGAAGGCGCAGTGGCTGCGCTTCCACACCCAGACCGCGGGCGTCTCGCTCACCGCGCAGCAGCCCTACAACAACGTCGTCCGCACCGGCATCGAGGCGCTCTCCGCGGTCCTCGGCGGCACCAACAGCCTGCACACCAACGCGCTCGACGAGACCCTCGCGCTGCCGTCGGAGCAGGCGGCCGAGATCGCGCTGCGCACCCAGCAGGTGATCATGGAGGAGACCGGCGTCGTCAACGTCGCCGACCCGCTCGGCGGCTCGTGGTACGTCGAGGCGCTCACCGACCGGATCGAGGCCGAGGCCACCGCGATCTTCGACAGGATCCTCGCGATGGGCGGCTCGACCCTCACCTCCGACCGCCCCGAGCAGATCGCCGAGGCGGTGCGCGACGGCGACTGGCTCGTGACCCGCGGGCTGCTGCGCGGCATCGAGGAGGGCTGGTTCATGTCCGAGATCGCCGAGGCGGCGTTCCAGTACCAGGTGGCCCTCGAGAAGGGCGAGAAGAGGATCGTCGGCGTCAACTGCCACGAGGACTCCGTGACCCACGACCTCGAGATCCTGCGGGTCTCCCACGAGGTCGAGGTCGAGCAGGTGCGGGCGCTGACCGCTCGGCGTACCGGCCGCGACGACGCCGCGGTGCGTGCCGCACTCGCGCGGATGGTGGACGCCGCCCGGGCCGACGAGAACGTCATCGAGCCGATGCTCGACGCGTGCCGCGCCGAGGCGACGCTCGGCGAGATCTGCGACGCCCTGCGCGCGGAGTGGGGGGAGTACCGGGAGCCCGCCCGCTTCTGATGTGATCGGGGGCGTGGACCTCCAGCGCGCACACGACCCGGCCCCGTGACGGCCGGATCTCGCTCGGCCTCGAGGTCGACGTGCTGCCGGCCGCGACCAGCTCGAGCAGGCGCGCCAGCGGATCGAGCACGCCGCCCACCCGAGCGTGCGCGAGAAGGCCGCCGCGCTGGGTCTGATGTAGGCGGCTGGCGCGGTCTCCCTAGGATTGGGCGCATGAGCCAGCAGTCGTTCTCCCGTCCCGGCGCCATCGACCTGTCCGGCCTCTCGGGCACGACACCCGGGGGCGCCGCCGGCAACGCTGGCGGTGGCGCTGCCGGTGGCGCGCCGGGCGGCTCGTCGTACGCCGTCCAGATCACCGAGCAGAACTTCCAGTCGACGCTCGAGTCGTCGACGACGGCACCGGTGTTCCTGGTCTTCTACTCCCCGACCCGGATGCCGGAGAGCGCGGACCTCGCACGCGACCTCGAGACGTTGTCGGGGGAGTTCGAGGGGCGCTTCCTCGTCGGCCTGGTCGACATCGACGCGGCGCCGGCGATCGCGCAGGCGATGCAGATCCCGTCGATCCCGTTGGTGGTCGCCGTGCTGGACGGCCGACCGGCGCCCCTGCTCCAGGACGTGCTGCCACTCGACCAGCTCCGCGCCCAGATCACGCAGGTGATGCAGCAGCTCACCGCCAACGGCGTCGCCGGCCGGCACCAGCCGCGCGCGGCCGCCGTCGCCGACAACGGTGACGGTGAGCCGGTGGTGGATCCGCGCTACGCCGCGGCGCAGGACGCGCTCGGCGACGGCGACGTCGACCGTGCGGTGGCGGAGTACCAGAAGCTCGTCGACGCCAACCCCGCCGACGTCGAGGCCGCGGCCGGTCTCGCGATGGCGAAGGTGCTGCAGCGCACCCAGGGCGTCGATCTCAACGCGGCGCGGGCCGCCGCGGCCGCCACGCCGGACGACGTCGACGCGCAGACGATGGTCGCCGACCTCGACATGCTCGGCGGTCACGTCGACGACGCCTTCCACCGGCTGGTCGAGCTGGTGCGCCGTACCGCGGGCGACGACCGTGACCGCGCTCGCGAGCACCTGCTCGGGCTCTTCGCGGCGGTCGGCAACGACGACCCGCGGGTGCTCAAGGGGCGGCAGAACCTGGCGTCGGCTCTCTTCTGAGGCCCTGCAGCACCGCGGTGATCGCGGGGGAGGCGGCCATGCTGCGCCGGTGCACCGCGATGACGTCGCGGGTGGGCTCCGGATCGTGCGCGGGCACGGCGACCAGGTCTGCGCCCAGCGGTCGGCGTCCCAGTCGCGGGACGAGCGCGATGCCCTGACGTGCCCCGACCAGGGCGAGGTGGGAGTCGAACTCCATCGCGGTGTGCGCGATGTGGGGGAGCCGGCCGGTCCCGGCGTACATCCGGGTCAGCCACTGGCGGCAGATCGTCCCGTCGGGGGTGGCGATCCAGCTCTCGTCCACCAGGTCTCGCGGAGCGACCCGGGGGCGGCCGGCGAGCGGATGGTCGCGGTGGACGATGACGTCGGCGACGTCGTGCGCGACGACGGTGGCCGTCAGATGGTCGGGGATCGCGATCGGCACGTCGCCCCAGCGGTGCACGACGCCGATGTCGCTCTGGCCCGAGGCGACCAGCTCGACGGTGTCCCACGGCTCGCGCTCGGTGAGCGAGAGCGTGAGGCGGGGGTGGGCGTCGCGCAGCCGGCCGACGACCGGCGCGACGAGTCCGCGCATCGCGGTCGAGAAGGCCGTGAGCCGCAGGTGGCCGACGACCGCGTCGGCCCGCTGGTGGAGCGTCGACTCGACCTCCTCGAGGTCGGCGAGCAGCCGCCCCCCGGCGTCGACGAGGTGTCGTCCGTGGTCGGTGAGGATCACCCCGCGCCCCACGCGCTCGAGCAGCGCGACCCCGGTCTGCCTCTCGAGCCGCTTGACCTGCTGGGAGACGGCGCTCGGCGTGAACCCGAGTGCGTCGGCGGCGGCGACCACCGAGCCGTGGGTGTCGACGGCCCGCAGGCTGGCGAGGGCGGCCAGATCGATCATGCAGCGATGCTACATCGATCCATGCATAATCATTCGCTGGTGCTGCATGGTCTCGTGGGGTTGGCTGAGCGCGTGAACCGTCGTGACTCCCTGCTCGCCGCCGCCGTCGCCTCGATCTGGGGATTCAACTTCGTGGTCATCGACTGGGGGATGAACGGCGTCCCGCCGCTGCTGTTCGCGGCGATCCGGTTCGCGGTCGTCGTCTTCCCCGCGATCCTGTTCGTGGCCCGGCCCGTCGCGCCGTGGCGGGTGGTCGCCGCGGTCGGCGCGTTCATGTCGCTCGGCCAGTTCGGCTTCCTCTACGTCTCGATGGACGCGGGGATGCCGCCCGGGCTGGCCGCGCTCGTGCTGCAGGCCCAGGTCATCTTCACCGTCGCGATCGCGGCCGGGGCGCTGCGCGAGGTGCCGACGTACGCCCAGGCGGTCGGTGTGTTCCTCGGATCGATCGGTCTCGCCGTGGTCGCCGCGGGCCGGGGCGGCGACGTCTCGGTGCTCGCGCTGGCGCTCTGCGTGCTCGGCGCCCTGTCGTGGGGGATCGGCAACGTCGTCGCGCGCGCGTCGGGCGTCCGGGCCGGGCTGTCGCTCACCGTGTGGTCGGCGGTCGTCGTGCCGGTGCCCCTGCTGGCGCTCTCGCTGCTCGTCGACGGTCCCGCCGCCGTCGGTGGCGCACTGGCGTCGTTCTCCTGGCAGGCGGCGGTGTCCACGGCCTACACGGCCGGGCTCGCGTCGCTCGTCGGGTACGGCGTCTTCAACACCCTGCTGGGTCGCAACCCGTCGTCGTCGGTCGTGCCCTGGGTGCTGCTCGCGCCGGTCGTCGCGATGGCCTCGGCGTGGCTGCTGCTCGACCAGCGGCCCAACGCCGCCGAGCTCGGCGGCGGCCTGCTGCTGATCGTCGGCGTGCTGGTGGCGATGCGGCCCGCGGTGCGGCCCGCGGTGCGGCCGGCCGACGGCGGTGAGCTTGGCTCGGTCTGGTCTGGCCGAGACCGAGCCGGATCCACCGCCCCAGGTGAGCGACCTCGGCCCGACGGCCCTCAGCGACCGGACTCGGTGTACGACGGGCCGCGACCGGCGTCGACGTTCGCGAGGGCGGCCTCGATGCGGCGGGCGGTGAAGTCGGCGCAGCGGTCGCGGACCTGCGCGGGCGTGCAGAACTCGGCGGTGCGGATCTCGCGCGCCTCGCGGACGATCGTCTCCGTGAGCGCGGCGTCGTGGGTGCCGCCGTCGAAGACCAGGCAGACGGCGTCGTCCCAACCGCTCCAGGCCGGCAGCCAGTCGGCGAGCACCAGCCCGCCGGGCGCGATGTCGAGACCGAGCTCCTCCTTGATCTCGCGGCCGACGGCGACCCGGGGCGACTCGTTGACCTCGACCACGCCGCCCGGGAGATCCCAGTCGGTCTTGTAGGTCAGGTGGCACAGCAGCACCCGGCCGTCCCGGTCGCGGACCAGCATCTGGCCGATCGCGCGCTTGCGCGGGAGGAACGAGTTCAGCAGCGCCCGGAACCCCTCGGGCTCGTGCAGCGGGGTGTCGGTGGCGAGTCGCGCGTAGACGATGCGATCCACCGGGGCGCCGTCGACCGTGACGCCGCGCATCACGCCCTCGCGGCGCAGGCCAGACCAGGTGGCCGCCCGCTGCGCGCCCTCGTCGTCGGGGTCGACCAGCGCCTCGACCCGGGCGTGGTCGGCGAGCGCGGCGACCACGTTGTGGCGGATGACGTCGATCGGCTCCTCGCCGGTCCAGGAGATCCGTGCGATCCCGTCCGCGATGGTCGTCACGGTGGTGCTCGGCTCGGTCACGTGGAGACTCTAGCGACCGCGCCCCGCGTCAGCCGCGCCGCCGGAACCACACCGTCGCCAGCGGCGGTACGACGATCGTCGCGTGGGCGGGCTGTCCCGACCACTCGCCCTCGACGGCGGTGATCGAGCCGAAGTTGCCGACGCCGGAGCCGGTGTAGGACTCGGCGTCGGTGTTCACGATCTCGTCCCACTCGCCGGCCGACGGCAGCCCGATCCGGTAGTCGTCGTGCGGCACGGCGGCGAAGTTCGACACGCACACGATCTCCGACGCGTCGGTCCCGCTGCGGCGTACGAACGAGAAGACGTTGCGGCCCGCGTCGTTGGCGTCGATCCACTGGAAGCCGCCCGGGTCGTGGTCGAGGGCCCACAGTGCGGGCGAGCCGACGTACGCCGCGTTGAGGTCGCGCACGAGGGTCGAGACGCCCCGGTGCTCGGGGTGGTCGAGCAGCCACCAGTCGAGCTCGCGCGACTCGGCCCACTCCGACTCCTGCCCGAGCTCGCCGCCCATGAACAGCAGCTGCTTGCCGGGGTGCGCCCACATGAGCCCGAGGTAGGCGCGCAGGTTGGCGAGCTGCTGCCAACGGTCGCCGGGCATCTTGCGCAGCAGCGATCCCTTGCCGTGCACGACCTCGTCGTGGCTGAGCGGCAGCACGAAGTTCTCGGAGAAGGCGTAGACGAGAGAGAAGGTCATCTCGCCGTGGTGGTAGGCGCGGTGCACGGGCTCGCGCGCCAGGTAGTCGAGCGAGTCGTGCATCCAGCCCATGTTCCACTTGAAGCCGAAGCCGAGCCCGTCGGAGGAGGTGGGCCGGGTGACGCCGGGCCACGACGTCGACTCCTCGGCGATCGTGGTGATGCCGGGCACGCGCTTGTAGACGGTCGCGTTCATCTCCTGGAGGAACTGCACCGCCTCGAGGTTCTCGTGGCCGCCGTGGACGTTGGGGGTCCACTCGCCCTCCTTGCGGGCGTAGTCGAGGTAGAGCATCGAGGCGACGCCGTCGACGCGCAGCCCGTCGGCGTGGAACTCCTCGAGCCAGTAGAGCGCGTTGGCGTACAGGAAGTTGCGCACCTCCCGGCGACCGAAGTTGAAGATGTGCGAGCCCCACTCCTGGTGCCAGCCACGCTGGGGGTTGGGGTCCTCGTAGAGCGGGGTGCCGTCGAAGCGAGCCAGCGCCCACTCGTCGGTCGCGAAGTGGCCCGGGACCCAGTCGAGGATCACGCCGACGCCGGCCTGGTGCAGCCGGTCGACGAGCAGCCGGAAGCCGTCGGGGTCGCCGAACCGCGAGTCCGGCGCGAAGTACGACGTCACGTGGTAGCCCCACGAGCCGCCGAACGGGTGCTGCATCACCGGCATCAGCTCGACGTGGGTGAACCCCAGGCCCGCGACGTACTCGGGGAGCTCCTCGGCGAGCTCGGCCCACGACCAGTAGCGGCCGTCGTGGTGCTTCTTCCACGAGCCGAGGTGCATCTCGTAGACGCTCATCGGCTCGCTGACCGGCGAGCGGTCGGGCCGCGCGTCGATCCACGCCCCGTCGCCCCACTCGTGGGAGGACTCGAAGACCTTCGACGCCGTGTCGGCCGGTCGCTCGGCCCAGTAGGCCATCGGGTCGGCCTTCTCGCGCCACTGCCCGTCGGGGCCGAGGATCACGAACTTGTACGCCGCGCCCGAGCCGACGTCGGGGACGAACAACTCCCACACGCCGCTGGTGCCGAGCTGGCGCATCGGGTGCTCGCGGCCGTCCCAGCTGTTGAAGTCGGCCTTGATCCGCACGGCGCGCGCCGACGGCGCCCACACCGCGAACGACGTGCCGGTGACCGGCTCGATCGCGCCGGGGTAGTGGTGGACCCGCGCGCCCAGCACCTCCCACAGCTGCTCGTGCCGACCCTCGTTGATCAGGTGGAGGTCGACCTCGCCGAGCGTGGGCAGGAAGCGGTAGGGGTCGTCGCGCACGACCTCGTCGGCGTCGTAGGTCGTCGCGACGCGGTAGTCGGGCACGTCAGGCAGCGGGACCACGCCGACCCAGACACCCTCGTGCTCGTGGTGGAGCTCGGTCTCGCCGGACTCGGCGCCGCCCCAGCGGACGACGACCTGCGACGCCAGCGGCCGCAGCACGCGGACGGTCACGCCGCCGTCGTGGGGGTGCGGGCCGAGCACCCCGTGGGGGTTGCCGTGCTCGCCGTGGGCGACCTGGTGCAGCTCGGCGGTGTCGATCGGCAGCGTCTTCGGGGCCTCAGTGGTCATGTCGCTCCGCTCCCATCCGGGTGACCGCGGCCAGCGGGATGCTCACCCACGTCGGCCGGTTGCGGGTCTCGTAGACGGTCTCGTAGACGAGCTTGTCGGCGACGTAGGCGTCGAGGAGCACGCGCTGCTCGTCGCTGGGCTCGCCGCCGGCGTACGCCACGAGGAAGTGGTTGCAGTTGCGGTGGGCCCACTCCTCCACGCGATAGGCGCGCTGCGGCGCGGCCTCCGGGTCGTCCTGGCCCACGGACCGCTCGACGACGCGAGGGGCATAGTCGAAGGACCGCAGCATGCCGGCGACGTCGCGCCAGGGCGAGTCGGGCTCGAGGCGCTCGACCAGCGGCTTGGCGGGCTCGCCCTCGAAGTCGACGATCTTCCAGCCCAGGCTGGTGCGCAGGGTCTGGCCGAGGTGCAGGTCGCCGTGCACCTGCTGCACGGTCAGCCCCGGCAGCGCGCGGAGACGCTCGTACGTCGCGCGCAGCCGCTCGGCGTGCTCGGCCAGCTCGGGCACGACGTCGAGCGCCTCGTCGAGGCGCCGGTTCATCGCGTCGGCGAGCGCGCCGGCGGCCGCCGCGTCGCGCTGCTCGGTGGGGAAGTGCTCGGCGAGGACGGCGTGGACCTCGTGGAGGGCCTCGCCCAGCCGGGCGGACTCGCCGGCGAAGTCCCCACCGGCCTCGTGGGCGTGCAGGTCGGCCTCCGAGAGCAGGTTGCGCGCGCTGGCCAGCGCCAGCTCCCAGCCGTCGCTGGCGGTGCGCAGGAACTGCTGCAGCATCGCCAGCTGCATGGTCGTGCCGCGGCCCTCGGCGGTGGTGCTCGAGGGATCGCCGTCGACCCAGTCGAGCCAGCCGTAGAGCGCGGCGATGTGCTCGGAGCCTGCCCGCGTGAGCACGTCGTGGACGCTGATGTCGGGGTTCACCCCCGGCGTGATCTTGCGGAAGACCTTCATCAGCGAGTCCTCGCCGAAGGCCACCGATGAGTTCGACTGCTCACCCGAGAAGAGCGTCGAGTGCGTGTCGAGGTCGAGGTCGTGCTCCCCGATCCGATGGAAGCGGAGCCCGCTCTCGTCGGTGAGGTTGCCGCCCGCCTCCCGTGCCGCGCGGTCGAACGCGCGCAGCCAGAGCCCCATCGCCTCGCGGTCGTGCAGCGCGTCGTACGCGTGCACCCAGCCGTACGCCGGCTCCTCCCACCACCCGATGAAGGCGTGGTCAAGCCGGGTCTCCGGGTCGGTGTAGAGCGCCATCGGCACCTGGTAGACCTCGGTGCCGCCGGGCGCGTCGTCGTACGCCACCTCGACGAGGTCGATGACGACCCACGGCCCGCCGTCGCCGCCGCCCGGCAGCTCGCCGACGCGGCGCACGCTCGCGATCGAGAACGGCCGGCCCTTGCCGCCGAACCACCGGGTGCGCTCGAGGTACCGTTCGAAGACGTCCGGCTCGGCCCCAGGAGATGGTGCAGTCACAGGAGTAGCCCCTCCTCGGTGGTCTCGGCCTCGGTGAGCCGGAACCAGTAGAACCCGTAGCCGGCCAGGGTGAGCAGGTAGGGCAGCTCGCCGATCTCGGGGAACGGCACGCCTCCGAGCAGCTCGACCGGACGCCGGCCCTCGAACCGCCTCAGGTCGAGCTCGACCGGCTGCGGGAAGCGCGACAGGTTGTTGACGCAGAGGATGAGGTCCTCGTGGCCGTCCTCGTCGGCGTGCTCGCGGACGTAGGAGAGCACCGACGGGTTCGAGCCCCCGAGGTCGTGGAAGGCGCCGAGGCCGAACGCGGGGTGGTTGCGGCGTGCGTGGATCATCCGCCGCATCCAGTGCAGGAGCGACGACGAGTTCTCGAGCTGGGCCTCCACGTTGACCGACTGGTACCCGAAGACCGGGTCCTGGATCACGGGCCGGTCGAGCTTGCCCGGCGTGGCGCTCGAGAAGCCGGCGTTGCGGTCGGCGGTCCACTGCATCGGGGTGCGTACGCCGTCGCGGTCGCCGAGCCAGATGTTGTCGCCCATGCCGATCTCGTCGCCGTAGTAGAGCACCGGCGAGCCGGGCAGCGACAGCAGCAGCGCGTTGAAGAGCTCCATCTGGTTGGTGTCGTTGTCGAGCAGGGGGGCCAGCCGCCGACGGATGCCGATGTTGGCCTTCATGCGGGGGTCCTTGGCGTACTCGCCCCACATGTAGTCGCGGTCCTCGTCCGTGACCATCTCGAGCGTGAGCTCGTCGTGGTTGCGCAGGAAGATGCCCCACTGGCACTTGTCCGGGATCGGCGGCGTCTGCTCGAGGATCTCCGAGATCGGGAAGCGGGACTCGCGACGCACCGCCATGAAGATGCGCGGCATCACCGGGAAGTGGAAGGCCATGTGGCACTCGTCGCCGCCGCTGTCGAAGTCGCCGAAGTACTCGACGACGTCCTCCGGCCACTGGTTGGCCTCGCAGAGCAGCACCCGGCCGGGGTACTCGTCGTCGACGACCTTGCGGACCCGCTTGAGGAACTCGTGGGTCTCGGGCAGGTTCTCCCCGTTGCTGCCCGGGCGCTCGTAGAGGTAGGGCACCGCGTCGAGCCGGAACCCGTCCATGCCCATGTCGAGCCAGAAGCGGATCGCGTCGAGGATCGCCTCGTGCACCAGCGGGTTGTCGAAGTTGAGGTCGGGCTGGTGGGAGAAGAAGCGGTGCCAGAAGTACTGCTGGCGCACCGGGTCCCACGTCCAGTTCGACGGCTCGGTGTCGACGAAGATGATCCGCGCCTCCTGGTAGAGCTCGTCGCTGTCCGACCACACGTAGAAGTCGCCGTACGGGCCCTCCGGGTCGGTGCGCGACTGCTGGAACCACTCGTGCTGGTCGCTCGTGTGGTTCATCACGAAGTCGATGATCACGCGCAGACCGCGCTTGTGGGCCTCGCCCAGGAAGTAGCGGAAGTCGTCGATCGTCCCGATGTCGGGGTGCACGCCGGTGTAGTCGGCGACGTCGTACCCGTCGTCGCGCAGCGGGCTGGGGAAGAACGGCGGGATCCACAGACAGTCGACGCCGAGCCACTGCAGGTAGTCGAGCTTGTCGACCAGGCCGCGGAAGTCACCGGTGCCGTCGGCGTTGGAGTCGCGGAACGCCCGGACCAGGACCTCGTAGAAGACCGCGGTCTTGAACCACTCCGGCGTGCGTTGGTTGAGGACCTGGTGCTGGAGGGAGTCCTGGGTCACCGGCTCCTCCTGACCGAGAGGATGTGCGCCGGCTCGTGGTAGGGATCCAGCCGGACGTAGTTGTGCTGCTGCCAGGTCCAGTCGGCCCCGGTGATCTCGTCGTGCACCACGAACGCCTCGTGGTCGCCGACCCCGAGCGCACGCAGGTCGAGGTGGACCGTGGTCTCGCGCGCTGCATGCGGGTCGAGGTTGACCACGACGATGACGACGTCGTCGGCCGCCCCCTTCGAGAAGACCAGGATGTTGTCGTCGTCGCTCCAGTGCACGGTGACGTTGCGCAGCTGCTGGAGCGCGGGGTGGGCGCGGCGGATCTCGTTCAGGCGGGTCAGGTACGGCGCGAGCGAGCGCCCCTCGCGGTCGGCGGTGTCCCAGTCGCGGATCCGGATCTGGTACTTCTCGGAGTCGAGGTACTCCTCGCTGCCCGGCCGGACCGCGACGTGCTCGAACAGCTCGTAGCCGGCGTAGACACCCCAGCTCGGCGACCCGGTCGCGGCGATCGCGGCGCGGATCTTGAACGCCGCAGGCCCGCCGTACTGCAGGTAGGCGTGCAGGATGTCGGGGGTGTTGACGAAGAAGTTCGGCCGCATCAGGTGGTCGGACTCGCGGGACACCTCGACGAGGTACTCCTCGAGCTCCCGCTTGCCGTTGCGCCAGGTGAAGTACGTGTAGCTCTGGTGGAAGCCGATCGCGCCGAGCGCGTGCATCATCGCCGGGCGGGTGAACGCCTCGGAGAGGAATAGGACGTCGGGGTCGGTGCGGCGGACCTCCTTGAGCAGCCACTCCCAGAAGGCCACCGGCTTGGTGTGGGGGTTGTCGACGCGGAAGACCCGGACGCCGTGGGACATCCACAGTCGCACGATCCGCAGCACCTCCTGGCAGATGCCGGAGGGGTCGTTGTCGAAGTTGACCGGGTAGATGTCCTGGTACTTCTTGGGCGGGTTCTCGGCGTAGGCGATCGTGCCGTCGGCGCGTGTGGTGAACCACTCCGGGTTGCTGGTCACCCAGGGGTGGTCGGGCGCGGCCTGGAGGGCGAGGTCGAGCGCGACCTCGAGGCCGAGCGTGTGGGCCCGGCCGACGAAGGCGTCGAAGTCGTCGAACGTGCCGAGGTCGGGGTGGATCGCGTCGTGGCCGCCCTGCCGGGAGCCGATCGCCCACGGTGAGCCGGTGTCGTCGGGGCCGGGGTCGAGCGTGTTGTTCGGCCCCTTGCGGTTGACCTCGCCGATGGGGTGGATCGGCGGCAGGTAGACGACGTCGAACCCCATCGCCGCGACGGCGTCGAGCCGCTTGGCGGCGGTCCGGAAGCTGCCGCTCGTGAGGGTCCCCGTCCTCTCGTCGCGGGTCGCGCCCTCCGAGCGCGGGAAGAACTCGTACCAGCTGCTGAACAGCCCCTTCGGGCGGTCGGCGTACGCCGGGTAGGGCCCCTCGACCGTCAGCAGCTCGCGCAGCGGGTGGGCGGCGAGCACGGCCTGCAGGTCCGGGGCCTGCAGCGCGGCGAGGCGGGCGGCCGCGGGGCGCTCGACGTCGTCGGCGGCCTCGAGGGCGCCCTGGAGCACGGTGGTCGCCTCGGCCGTCGCCGGGTCGCGGGGGTCCAGGGTCGACAGGACCCGGTCGAGGATCAGCCGCCCCTCGGTGAACATCAGCTCCACGTCGACGCCGGCGGGGATCTTCAGGCCGGCGGCGTGCTGCCAGGTCGCCACGGGGTCGGACCACGCGGCGATCTCGAAGGTCCACGCGCCCGGCGCGTCCGGGGTCACCCACGCGACGTGCCGGTCGGGCACGTCGGGGTCCTTCACCATCCGCACCGGAGGTCGGCGCCGGCCGGTCGGGTCGACCAGCACCACCTCGGCGCCGAGCTTGTCGTGACCCTCGCGGAACACGCTCGCGGTGACGGGGAACGGCTCGCCGACCGTCGCCTTCGCGGGCTGTCGGCCCAGGTCGACCAGGGGCGTGACGTCCATGACGGGGATGCGACCGACCATGGCCTCCAACCTAGCGAGAATCGGGGACGGGCCGGCAAGTGCGCCGCGACCCATCCAGTGCGTGCCCCGTTCGGCCGCGAGCATGCGCGCTGGGTGCCGGACCGGCGGTGGCCGGGTGGCGGACGACACGTTCGCGCCCGCCCCTTTGATCGTTCCAAGAATCTCGCGGTAACGTCCGACCCGTGCGTGCCATCCGTCGCTTCACCGTCCGTCCCGTGCTGCCCCCGGCCCTCACCGCGCTCGGTGATCTCGCCGGCAACCTCCGCTGGTCGTGGCACCCCGAGACCCAGGACCTCTTCGCCGCCGTCGACGCCCGGCTGTGGGCCGAGGTCGGCGGCGACCCGGTGCGTCTCCTCGGGGCGGTCGACCGCCGGCGGTTCGAGGAGCTGGCCGCCGACGACTCCTTCCTCGAGCGGCTCGGCGCCGCCCGGGCCGATCTCGAGCAGTACCTCACCGGCGACCGCTGGTACCAGCGCCGCCTCGCGTCCGGGGCCGACGCGCCGGGCGCGATCGCCTACTTCTCGCCCGAGTTCGGCATCACCGCCGTGCTGCCGCAGTACTCCGGCGGCCTCGGCATCCTCGCCGGCGACCACCTCAAGGCCGCGAGCGACCTCGGCGTACCCATCGTCGGCGTCGGCCTGCTCTACCGCCACGGCTACTTCAAGCAGTCGCTCTCCCGCGAGGGCTGGCAGCAGGAGACCTACCCGGTCCTCGACCCCGACGGCCTCCCCATCTCCCTGCTGCGCGAGGAGAACGGCGAGCGCGCGACGATCAGCATCGCCCTGCCCGACGGTCCCGACCTGCTCGCGCGGATCTGGGTCGCCAGCGTCGGCCGCGTGCCGCTGCTCATGCTCGACACCGACGTCGAGGGCAACCCCGACCACTACCGCGACGTCACCGACCGGCTGTACGGCGGCAACAGCGAGCACCGGCTGCGCCAGGAGCTGCTGCTCGGCGTCGGCGGCGTGCGGGCGCTGCGGGCCTACTCGCGGATCACCGGACACCCGGTGCCGGAGGTGTTCCACACCAACGAGGGCCACGCCGGCTTCCTCGGCCTGGAGCGCATCCGCGAGCTCACCGTCGCCGAGGGCGGGCCGCGCCTCGACTTCGACACCGCCCTCGAGGTCAGCCGGGCGTCGACGGTCTTCACCACCCACACCCCGGTGCCGGCCGGCATCGACCGCTTCCCCCGCACGCTCGTCGAGCAGTACTTCAGCGACGCCGGCGCCACCCCCGGCGTCCCCGTCGAGCGCGTGCTCGACCTCGGCGCCGAGGGCTACGAGGGCGGCGACCCGGGCGTCTTCAACATGGCCGTGATGGGCTTCCGGCTCTCGCAGCGCGCCAACGGCGTCTCCCGGCTGCACGGCCACGTCAGCCGTGGCATGTTCAACGGCCTGTGGCCCGCCTTCGACGAGGCCGAGGTGCCGATCAGCTCGATCACCAACGGCGTGCACGCCCCCACCTGGGTCGGGCGCGAGGTCATCGCGCTGGCCGCCAGCCAGGGGGCCGATCCCGACAGCGACGACACCGACGCCTTCTGGGCCGCGGTCGACAAGGTCCCCGGCACCGAGATGTGGGCGGTCAAGCGGCAGCTGCGCGAGCGGCTCGTCCAGGACGCGCGCCGCCGCCTCGCCCGGTCGTGGGAGAAGCGCGGCTCGGCGCGCGCCGAGCTCGGCTGGATCGAGTCGGCGCTCGACCCCGACGTGCTCACGATCGGCTTCGCGAGGCGCGCCGCGTCGTACAAGCGGCTGACGCTGATGATGCGCGACCCCGCGCGGCTCAAGAGCCTGCTGCTGCACCCCGAGCGACCCGTCCAGCTGGTGATCGCCGGCAAGGCGCACCCGGCCGACGACGGCGGCAAGAAGCTGATCCAGGACATCGTGCGGCTCTCGGACGACCCGGAGGTCCGGCACCGGATCGTCTTCCTGCCCAACTACGACATCGCGATGGCGCAGCCGCTCTACCCGGGCTGTGACGTCTGGCTGAACAACCCGCTGCGGCCCTACGAGGCGTGCGGCACGTCCGGGATGAAGGCCGCGCTCAACGGCGGCCTCAACCTCTCGGTGCTCGACGGCTGGTGGGACGAGTGGTACGACGGCGACAACGGCTGGGCCATCCCCACCGCCGACGGAGTCGAGGACGTCGACCACCGCGACGACCTCGAGGCGGCGGCGCTCTACGACCTCATCGAGAACGAGGTCGCGCCGCGCTTCTACGACCTCGACGCCGAGGGCGTCCCGAGTCGCTGGATCGAGATGGTCCGGCACACGCTGAAGTCGCTGGGCCCGAAGGTGCTCGCGACCCGGATGGTGCGCGACTACGTCCGCGAGCTCTACCTGCCCGCCACGTCCACGGGTCGCCGGCTCAACTCCGACTACGACGGAGCCGTCGAGCTCGCCGCCTGGAAGAAGAAGGTGCGCACCGGCTGGGCAGGCGTCCGCGTCGAGCACGTCGAGAGCAGCGGCGTCGGCGACGCACCGGAGGTGGGCGACACCATGAGCGTGCGCGCGTTCGTCGCGCTGGGCGACCTCTCCCCGCAGGACGTGGACGTCCAGCTCGTGCACGGCCGGAGCACTGGTGACGACGAGCTGGTCTCCACCACCGTCGAGAGCCTGCACGTCGCCGAGTCCTACGAAGGCGGCCGGCACCGCTTCGACGGGGACGTCGTGCTCGACCACTCCGGCTCGTTCGGCTACACGGTCCGCGTCGTACCCCGCAACGACCTGCTGGCCACCCCCGCCGAGCTCGGGATCGTCGCCCTCCCCTAAGACGTTGAATCGGGACTTCTGACGCTTGAGTCCGGAGAAAAGTCCGGATTGAACCGTCAGAAGTCCCGATTCAACGGGTCAGACCTCGCGGAAGACGACGACGGTGCGTCGCCCGAGGGCGAGCCGGTCGCCGGCCTTGATCTGGGTGCCGACGGGGAGGCGGAAGTCGGTGGAGAGCACGACCTCACCGGCCTGCACCCAGTCGTTCTCGGGGATCGTGAGGCGCTGGGGCAGCCAGTCGGAGTTGAACCAGAGCATGAAGGACTTGTCGGCCTGCTGCTCGCCGCGCGGGCCGGGGGAGCGCAGGGGCGCGCCCGAGACGAACATGCCGACCGCGCGCAGGTTGGGGTCGTGCCAGTCGTCGCCGGTCATCTCCCGGCCCGACGGGTGCAGCCACGCGAGGTCCTTCGGGCCGCCGCGGATCGTGGGCCGTCCCTCGAACCAGTGCCGCTGCCGCAGCGCCGGGTGCTCGCGGCGCAGGCGTAGGGCGGTCTTGGTGATCTCGTAGACGTCGAGCCAGGCGTCGTCAGGGCGCCAGTCGATCCAGGAGGTCTCGTTGTCCTGCGCGTAGGCGTTGTTGTTGCCGCGCTGGGTGCGGCCGCGCTCGTCGCCCGCGGTGATCATCGGGACGCCGTTCGACAGGCACAGGGTCGCCATCATGTTGGCCGTCTGCCGACGCCGTACGCCGAGGAGCGCCGGATCGTCGGTCTCTCCCTCTGCGCCGTGGTTCCACGCACGGTTGTTGTCGGTGCCGTCGCGGTTGTCCTCGCCGTTCGCCTCGTTGTGCTTCTGCTCGTAGGACACCAGGTCGCGCACCGTGAACCCGTCGTGCGCGGTGACGAAGTTGATCGAGGCGTACGGCGAGCGCCCGTCGTCCAGGTAGAGGTCGGACGAGCCGGCGAGCCGGGTCGCGACCGTGCGGATGCCGGGGGAGTGGTTGCGCCAGAAGTCTCGGATCTCGTCGCGGTACTGGTCGTTCCACTCGACCCACGGCGGCGGGAACTCGCCGACGCGGTAGCCGTCCATCGAGGCGTCCCACGGCTCGGCGATCAGCTTCGCGTGGCGCAGCACGGGGTCCTGGCCGATCGCCATCAGCAGGTGGTTGTCCATGTCGACCCGGTGGTGCACCCGGGTCAGCGCCGACATCAGGTCGAAGCGGAAGCCGTCGACGTGCATCTCGGTGACCCAGTAGCGCAGCGAGTCGAGGATCAGCCGCAGCGCGTAGCGGTTCGACGCGTCGACGGTGTTGCCGCAGCCGGTCACGTCCCAGTAGGTGTCCTGGAAAGGCGCGCCCGGGCCGCTCTCGCCGGTGCGGCAGTAGAACCGGTCGTCGAGCCCCCGGAAGGACAGCGTCGGGCCGAGCGGACCCGCCTCGGCGGTGTGGTTGTAGACCACGTCGAGGATCACCTCGAGACCGGCCTCGTGGAACGACCTCACCATCTGCTTGAACTCGGTGACCTGCTGACCCCGGTCGCCCGAGGCGGAGTAGGCGTGGTGCGGGGCGAAGAAGCCGATTGAGTTGTAGCCCCAGTAGTTGGTCAGGCCGCGCTCGGTCACCGACGGCTCGGACACGAACTGGTGCACCGGCAGCAGCTCAACCGCGGTGACGCCGAGGTCCTTGAGGTAGTCGGTGACCGCCGGGGTCGCGAGCCCGGCGTACGTCCCGCGCAGCTCCTCCGGCACCCGGTCGTGCAGCTTGGTCATCCCCTTGACGTGCATCTCGTAGATCACGCTGTCGCGCCAGCGGTAGCGCAAGGGCTTGTCGTCGCCCCAGTCGAAGCGGTCGTCGACGACGACGCTGCGCTGCACGTACGGCGCGGAGTCGTGGGTGTCCATCGCCGAGGGGTCGCCCAGGACGTAGCCGAAGATCGCGGGGTCGACGGTCAGGTCGCCGGAGACGGCGCGGCCGAACGGGTCGAGCAGCAGCTTGTTGGGGTTGAAGCGCATCCCCTGCTCGGGCTCCCACGGCCCGGCGACCCGGTAGCCGTAGCGCGTGCCCGGCGTCACCGCGGGGATCGCGCCGTGCCAGATGCCGAGTGCCTGCTCGGTGAGCCGGTGCCGCTGCTCGCCGCCCTCGTCGTCGAAGAGGCAGACCCAGGCGGCGGTGGCGCGCGGCGCGTACACCGCGAAGTTGGTCGACTCCTCGGACCAGGTCGACCCGAGGGGCCAGTTGCGGCCGGGCCACACCGGGGCGCGCTCGCCGCGACTCCTCCACAGTCCTGGGGTCACCCGCACCATTCTTGCCGATGACGGCACAATGCCCGAGACCGGATGTCGACAGGACCGCGAGCAGAGAGGCGAGGTGCGTGATGGGCGAGTTCGTACGACTGGAGGTTGCCGACGGGGTCGGGACGATCCGGCTGGACCGGCCGAAGATGAACGCCCTCAACGTGCAGGTGCAGGAGGAGATCCGGGCCGCCGCGCTGGAGGCGACCGAGCGCGACGACGTCAAGGCGGTCGTGCTGTACGGCGGGGAGCGGGTCTTCGCCGCGGGTGCGGACATCAAGGAGATGGCCGACATGGGCTACACCGACATGGTCAAGCGCTCCGGTGCCCTCCAGTCCTCCTTCTCGGCCGTCGCGCGGATCCCGAAGCCGGTCGTTGCCGCGGTCACCGGCTACGCGCTCGGTGGCGGCTGCGAGCTGGCGCTGTGCGCCGACGTGCGCTTCGCGGCCGAGGACGCCGTGCTCGGCCAGCCCGAGATCCTGCTCGGCATCATCCCCGGCGCCGGCGGGACCCAGCGGCTGACCCGCCTGGTCGGGCCGAGCAGGGCCAAGGACCTGGTCTTCACCGGCCGCTTCGTCAAGGCCGACGAGGCGCTCGCCATCGGTCTGGTCGACCGCGTGGTGGCCGCCGACGCCGACCGCACCGTGTACGACGAGGCCGTCGCGTGGGCGAAGCAGTTCGCGGGCGCCGCGTCGTACGCCGTCCGTGCGGCCAAGGAGAGCATCGACCGCGGGCTCGAGGTCGACCTCGAGACGGGGCTCGAGATCGAGCGCCAGCAGTTCGCGGCGCTGTTCGCGACCGAGGACCGGACGATCGGCATGGCCTCCTTCGTGGAGAGCGGCCCCGGGAAGGCGTCGTTCGTCGGTCGCTGACGCGGCGCGGTTCGGCATACTCTCGGTTTGCAGTGCGTCCCGGATGGGGATGGTCGCCCCGAACGAGCGGGCAGGCACGTGCCCGGCGAGGACGACCAGGACAGGGTGAGGCAGGTGGCGACGAGGGTGGCCGAGCGGCAGAAGACCAGCAGTGGCCTCGCGATGGTGCGGACCCGGCTGGCTCAGGTGGTCTGGCTGGTCGCGGTGGTCTGCGCGCTCTTCCTCGCGACCGGCGCTCTCCTGATCGCGCTCGACGCCAACCAGGACAACGCGCTGGTCTCGTTCGTCCTCGACACCGCCGACAGGATCGACCTCGGCGTGTTCTCGCGCGACAACGGCATCTTCACCTTCGAGGGCAAGGACGCCGCGACGAAGAGCGCGCTGGCCAACTGGGGCCTCGGCGCCGTCGCCTACCTGATCGTCGGCCGCATCGTGGAGCGGATCGTCCGGCCCTGAGCGGTCCCGCTGGCCGGGACCCGAGCGTCACGGCGGCGCTGTGACGTATCCGACCCCGCTGCCAGTTTCGGCGGTTCATACGCGACGGTAGCCTCACGACCACATCCCTGGATTGAGGCAGGTCGCACCGCGGCGCCTCGAAATCGGACACAGGAGGGGCCGGTCCGGCCACACCACCATGAACATTGTCGTCTGTGTGAAGTATGTCCCCGACGCCACTGCCGACCGGCAGTTCGAGTCGGACAACACCGTGGACCGCGTCGGTGTCGACGGTCTGCTGTCGGAACTCGACGAGTACGCCGTGGAGCAGGCGCTCCAGCTGAAGGAGAAGGCCGGGGACGACGCCGAGGTCACGGCGCTGTGCATCGGCCCCGAGAAGGCCGTCGACGCGGTGCGCAAGGCGCTGCAGATGGGTGCCGACAAGGGCGTCCACGTGAGCGACGACGCGATCGCGGGCTCCGACTACGTCGCCACGTCGCTGGTGCTCGCGAAGGCGATCGAGAAGATCGGTGCGCCGGACGTCGTCATGTGCGGCATGGCGTCGACCGACGCCTCCGGCGGTGTGGTGCCGGCGATGCTGGCCGAGCGCCTCGACCTCCCGCAGGTCACGCTCGCCTCGGTCGTCGAGACGCAGGGTGACCAGGTCCGCATCAAGCGTGACGGTGACACCGCGACCGAGGTGGTCGGCGCCACGATGCCGCTGGTGCTCTCGGTGACCGACCAGTCGGGCGAGGCGCGCTACCCGTCGTTCAAGGGCATCATGGCCGCGAAGAAGAAGCCGCTGGAGTCCTGGTCGCTCGCCGACATCGGCGTGGACGCCAGCCAGGTCGGCCTCGACGCCGCGTGGACCACCGTCGAGGAGACCACGGCCCGCCCGCCGCGCACCGCCGGCGAGATCGTCAAGGACGAGGACGGCTCGGGCGCCACGGCGCTGGTCGAGTTCCTCGCCTCGAAGAAGTTCATCTGAGGAGCTGCCCGATGTCTGAAGTTCTCGTTCTCATCGACCACGTCGACGGCGCGGTGCGCAAGCCGACGTACGAGCTCCTCACCATCGCGCGCCGCCTCGGCGAGCCCTCCGCGGTCTTCATCGGCCCGGCCGACAAGGCCGACGAGGTGACGGAGAAGGTCAAGAAGTACGGCGCCGCCAAGGTCTACGTCGTCGACGACGCGCAGATCAAGGGCTACCTGGTGGCCCCCAAGGCCGAGGCCCTGCAGCAGATCGCCGGCCAGGCGCTCAGCAATGACGGGCTGGCGGCCATCCTGATCCCGTCCTCCGCGGAGGGCAAGGAGATCGGCGCCCGTCTCGCGATCAAGCTCGAGTCGGGCCTGATCACCGACGCCGTCGACGTCCAGGAGGGCGGTGTCGCCACGCAGAGCGTGTTCGCCGGCAACTACACGCTGACCGGCAAGGTCACCAAGGGCACGCCGATCATCACCGTGAAGCCCAACTCGGCCGCTCCGGAGGAGTCGGAAGGCGCCGGCGCCGTCGAGAACGTCTCCCCGACGGTCTCCGACGCGGCGAAGAAGGCGCAGGTCGTGGCCTCGCAGCCGCGGAAGGCGACCGGCCGTCCCGAGCTCACCGAGGCCGCGATCGTGGTCTCCGGCGGGCGTGGCACCGGCGGCAACTTCGAGCCGATCGAGGGTCTGGCCGACTCGCTCGGCGCCGCGGTCGGCGCCTCGCGTGCCGCCGTCGACTCGGGCTGGATGCCGCACAGCTTCCAGGTCGGCCAGACCGGCAAGACCGTCTCGCCGCAGCTCTACGTCGCCAACGGCATCTCCGGTGCGATCCAGCACCGCGCCGGCATGCAGACCTCGAAGACCATCGTGGCCGTCAACAAGGACGAGGAGGCCCCGATCTTCGAGCTCGTCGACTTCGGCGTCGTGGGCGACCTCCACTCGGTCCTCCCGACCGCCACTGAGGAGATCAACAAGCGCAAGGGCTGACCGCCGTCGACGCTGACCCGCCCGGAACTTTCGGGCGGGTCAGCGTGCATCTCGGGCTCGGCGCGCAACTACGCTCGCGCCATGAGCATCCAGCAGGACGTCGTCGCCGTCGCGGAGCTGGCCCGGGCGGCCAGCCACGGCCTCGCGCTCGCGACCCGGGCCGCCAAGGACGTGGCGCTCGAGGCGATGGCGGGCTCGCTGCTCGCCCACGAGGCCGAGATCCTGGCCGCCAACCGCGAGGACGTCACGCGGGCGGAGGACGGCGGCGCCCCGCCGAACATCGTCGACCGGCTCCGCCTCACTCCCGACCGGGTGGCCGGGATGGCCCAGGGCCTGCGCGACGTGGCGGGCCTCCCGGACCCCGTGGGCGAGGTGGTCCGCGGCAGCACGCTCGCCAACGGGCTCGAGCTGCGCCAGGTGCGGGTGCCCTTCGGCGTGGTCGGGATGATCTACGAGGCTCGCCCCAACGTCACCGCCGACGCCGCAGGCATCTGCCTGAAGTCGGGCAACGCCGTGCTGCTGCGCGGCAGCTCCAGCGCCCGGTCGAGCAACGCCGCGATCGTCGCCGAGCTCCGCGAGGCGATCGAGGCGGCCGGGCTCGACCCCGACGTCGTCCAGCTCGTGCCCGGGGACGGCCACGACAGCGTCAAGGCGCTGATGCGCGCCCGCGGCCACGTCGACGTCCTCATCCCGCGTGGGGGCGCCGGCCTGATCCGGTCGGTCGTCGAGGAGTCGACCGTGCCCGTCATCGAGACCGGCGTCGGCAACTGCCACGTCTACGTCGACCGTGCGGCCGACCTCGACAAGGCGCTCGCGATCGTGCTCAACGCCAAGACCCACCGCACCAGCGTGTGCAACGCCGCCGAGTCGCTGCTCGTGCACGCCGACCTTGTCGAGACGTTCGTCCCGCGTGTGGTCGCCGCGCTCCAGGAGGCCGGGGTGACCGTCCACGGCGACCAGGCGTTCCAGGCCCACGACGGAGTCGTCGCGGCGACCGACGACGACCATGCCGCGGAGTACCTGTCGCTGGACATCTCCGCCGCCGTCGTCCCCGACCTCGACGCGGCGATCGCCCACATCCGGCGCTTCTCCAGCCAGCACACCGAGGCGATCGTGACCGAGGACGTGGCCGCCGCGCGCCGCTTCGCCGCCGCCGTCGACTCCGCCGCGGTGCTCGTGAACGCGTCGACGCGCTTCACCGACGGCGGCGAGTTCGGCTTCGGCGCGGAGATCGGGATCAGCACCCAGAAGCTGCACGCGCGCGGGCCGATGGGACTGCCCGAGATGACGTCGACCAAGTACGTCGTCACCGGCGACGGCCACGTCCGCTGACCGCTCCGCCGGCCGTCGAGGGGGACCGGTAGGCTGTCGCCCATGCTGAACCCGTACGTCGTCGCCCTCGCCGCGGAGGAGCACGTCAACGAGAACGTGCCCAACGAGTGGCTCGTCGGTGGCGTGACCCTCGCCATCCTGCTCGCGATGCTGCTCGCGCTGCTGATCTTCGGCGCCGGACGAGAGCACAGCTGACGACCGGCCCGCAGACCGACCCGACCTCCCACGTGCGCCGCCGCGTGGGGGTGATGGGCGGCACGTTCGACCCGATCCACCACGGGCACCTCGTGGCCGCGTCGGAGGTGCAGGCGTGGTTCGACCTCGACGAGGTCGTCTTCGTGCCGACCGGTGACCCGTGGCAGAAGTCCGACCGGGTCGTCACGCGGGCCGAGCACCGCTACCTGATGACGGTGATCGCGACGGCGTCCAACCCGCGGTTCACCGTCTCCCGGGTCGACATCGACCGGCACGGGCCGACGTACACCATCGACACGCTGCGCGACCTGCGCGCGCAGCTGCCGGAGGTCGACCTCTACTTCATCACCGGCGCCGACGCCCTGGCCGAGATCTTCACCTGGCGCGACGCCGGCGAGCTGTTCGAGCTCGCCCAGTTCGTGGGCTGCACGCGGCCCGGCTACACCATGGACGCCGAGACCCTGACCAAGATCCCTGCCGACCGGGTCACGATGGTCGAGATCCCCGCGCTCGCGATCTCCTCCACCGAGTGCCGCGACCGGACGCGGCGCGGCGAGCCGGTCTGGTACCTCGTGCCCGACGGCGTCGTCCAGCACATCGCCAAGCACAACCTGTACCCCAAGGACGAGAGTTGACCGCCACCGACCACGCTCTCGAGCTCGTGCACGCCGCCGCCCGCGCGGCGTCCGACAAGCTCGCCCAGCAGATCGTCGCCTTCGACGTCAGCGACCAGCTCGCGATCACCGACGCCTTCGTGCTCGCCTCGGCCACCAACGACCGCCAGGTCAAGGCGATCGTCGACGAGGTCGAGGACAAGCTCCGCCAGGTCGGCGCCAAGCCGATCCGCCGCGAGGGCGAGCGCGACGGACGATGGGTGCTCATCGACTACGGCGAGATCGTCGTGCACATCCAGCACGAGGAGGAGCGCCAGTTCTACGCGCTCGAGCGACTCTGGCGCGACTGCCCGACGATCGCGCTGCCCGCCGACGTCGTCTCGCATGAGCGCTGAGCGCCCCGCGCCCCGGCGCCTCGTGCTGCTGCGGCACGGCCGGACCGCCTGGAACGCCGCCCGCCGCGTGCAGGGCCAGCTCGACGTCGAGATCGACGACACCGGGCACCGGCAGGCGGCCGCGGTGGCGCCGGTGGTCGCCGCGATGGGCCCGGCGGCGCTCTGGTCGTCCGACAGCGCCCGCGCCCGCCAGACCGCGGCGTACGTCGCCAAGGAGACCGGCCTCGACCCGACGTACGACGCCCGCCTGCGCGAGTACTTCCTCGGCGAGCGGCAGGGCCTGACCCACGACGAGTACGCCGCGCTCGCGCCCGACGAGTTCGCGGCCTTCCGGGCCGGCGACTTCGACGTCGTGCCCGGCGGCGAGACCGCCGCGCAGGTGGCCGGCCGTGTCGTCGCGGCCGTGCGCGACCTGCTCGCCTCGATCGCCCCGGGGGAGGTCGCCGTCGCGGTGTCCCACGGCGCCGCGATCCGCGACGCCGTACCCGTCCTGCTGGGCTGGCCGGTCACCGAGCGGGCCGCGCTCCACGGCCTGCCGAACTGCGGCTGGGCCGAGCTCGACCGGGCCGATGCCGACGGTTCGCTGCGACTGGTCGCCTACGGCCGGACGGTCTCCTGACGGCCCGACCACCCCGATTTCGCATCGCGCGAGTCCGTTGGCTAGTATTCCGCGAGTTGTCACCCGCAGTGCGGGGGTAGCAACGTCCGGGGCTGTGGCGCAGCTGGTAGCGCATCTGCATGGCATGCAGAGGGTCAGGGGTTCGAGTCCCCTCAGCTCCACCGAACAGGTCGAAGGCCATGTCCGGCTCCCAGAGATGGGACGGGACGTGGCCTTCTGTCATCTGCGCACCTGTCAGCTCGGCCGCGATCCCTCCGGCGGCGTCTGCGCGACGTCGGTCCACACCTCGGTCATCTCCGAGATCCGCGCGTCTCGGACGGTGATGAAGGTTGCCACCTCGAAGTGGGTGAGCTGGCCGTCGACATGTGCCGTGACGTGGCAGCGCCCGACGGCGCGCGTGGCGGAACCCACGAGGTCTTCGAGGACCAGGTGATCGAAGCCCGGGTACTCGGCGTTCAGCCGCACCCAGGAGTCACGGTCGAACGTCTCGTCGGTGTGGACGTAGCGACAGACGAACTCGTCGTGCAGGAGCGCCGGCAGGCCATCCCAGTCGTGTGCGTCGATGAGGTCACAGAGACGTGTCATGAGGTCTGAGGCGTCCACGTCCCCATCCTTCTACACTCCTGAGTCGCGTGACTCGGTCGGGCGGTCGTCGCCCGTCATAGGTCCTCGACCGCTCCGGCGAACGTGAACCGTCGGGCCACGTCGTAGGTCTCGGCGTCGTTGGCGGCCGCCACCATCTCGGCGGAGCTCCGCGCGGCGACGAGGGCGACGTCGTCGGCGAACCACAGCTCCGCGACCAGGTACGGCGCCCCGTCGGCGCCGGGCAGGCTGAGGGTGAAGCGCTCGAGGCCGGGGACCGCCTTCACCAGCGGGACGTGCCGGTCGCGGTAGGCGGCCTCGAAGGCCTCGCCGTCCGCGGGGTCGAAGTACTGGACGGTGATCTTGTGCATCGGGCGCGAGCCTCCTCGTTGCCGCCTTGACCGGGACGAGAGCATCCTGCCACAGTGCTGAGCGAACGCTAAGTAGGCACGCATTGGAGGAGCATCGGTGGCATCGGCGGTGGAGCTGGCAGCGGCAACACGGGAATTCGTCGAGCGGCTGGTGCTGCCCGTCGACGACGCGCACGACGGCGACGTCGAGGCTGCCGGCGGCGACAAGCTCCGGGTGCGGCTGCAGGGGGAGGCCCGCGCGGCCGGTCTGCTCTCGCCCCACGGCCCGGTCGAGTACGGCGGGCTCGGGCTCGGCATGGTGGACCGGGCGCCGGTGCTCGAGGCGGCGGGCCACTCGCTGTTCGGTGCCATGGCGATCAACGCGAACGCGCCCGACGAGGGCAACGTCCACCTGCTCGACCTGGTCGCGTCCCCGGCGCAGCGCGAGCGCTACCTCGCGCCGCTGGTCGCCGGCCAGCAGCGCTCGGCGTTCGCGATGACCGAGCCGGCCCCGGGGGCGGGCTCGGACCCCGGCCACCTGACGACCGGCGCGGTGCGGGGCGACGGCGGGTGGGTGATCAGCGGGCGCAAGCACTTCATCACTGGCGCGGACGGCGCCGGCTTCTTCATCGTCATGGCGCGCACCAGCGGTGAGGTCGGCAGCGCCCAGGGCGCCACGATGTTCCTGGTGCCCGCGGACCGGCCGGGGCTCGTGGTCGAGCGCCACATCCACACGATGGACCGCTCGATGATCGGCGGCCACTGCGAGGTGACCCTCGCCGACGTCTTCGTCCCGGACGACGACGTGCTCGGCGAGGTCGGCCGCGGCTTCGCGCACGCGCAGGTCCGGCTCGGCCCGGCTCGCATGACCCACGTGATGCGCTGGTCGGGCGCGGCGCGCCGGGCGCACGAGACGGCCGTCCGCTACGCCGCCGAGCGTCCGATGTTCGGCTCCCGGCTCTGCGACCTCGGGATGGCGCAGCAGCAGATCGCCGACAACGAGATCGACCTGGCCGCCACGCGGGCACTTCTCCTGCAGGCGTGCGCGGAGCTCGACGCGGGTGAGCGCGCCTCGAAGGCGACCTCGATCGCGAAGACCTTCGCGGCCGAGGCCCTGGGCCGGGTGGTCGACCGGGCCACCCAGCTGTGCGGCGGGCTCGGTGTCTCCCAGGACCTGCCGGTCGCCAGGATCGCACGCGAGCTGCGACCGTTCCGGATCTACGACGGGCCGTCGGAGGTGCACCGGTGGTCGATCGCGAAGCGCGCCGTGCGCGAGGTCGTCGGGTGAGCGGCGCGACGCACCTGACGTCGGAGGACCTCGCGGCCGTCGCCACGGCGATGCGGGACGCGGGCCGCGAGGTCGGCGCGCTCACCGCGACGATGCTCACGGCCGGCCGCTCGAACCTCACCTACGTGATCGGCGACGGCGCCTCGCGCTGGATCCTGCGGACGCCGCCGCGCGCCGGGCGGACGCCCTCGGCCCACGACGTGGCCAGGGAGTTCCGTGTGATGTCGGCACTGGCCGCCGACGTGCCCGTGCCATCGCCCGTCGTCCTCGTCGAGGACGAGGCGGTGATCGGAGTGCCGTTCACCGTGGTCGACTTCGTCTCCGGAGTGACCGTGCAGCACCAGGAGCAGCTCGACCGGCTCGACGACGGCGAGCTCGCCGACGTCGTCGCGGCACTCGTGGGCACGCTCGCCGACCTCCATCGGGTCGACCCGGGCGCGGTCGGGCTCGACGACTTCGGCCGGCCCGACGCCTACGCGCAGCGGCAGGTGCGCCGCTGGACCCGCCAGTGGCAGGCGGTCGGCGTGGACGGGCTCGACCCGCTCGCGACCGAGCTCGCCGGCAGGCTTGCGGCCTCCGTGCCCGACCAGCGGCGAACGTCGGTGGTCCATGGCGACTACCGGATCGACAACACGATCCTGGACGGTCGCGACCGTCTGGAGCGCGTCGGAGCCGTCGTCGACTGGGAGCTCTCCACGCTCGGCGACCCGGTCGCCGACGTCGCGGTCATGTGTGCCTACCGCCACCCGACCTTCGACCTGATCGTCGGGGCCCCGAGTGCGTGGACGAGCCACCGGCTGCCGACGGTCGAGGGACTCGCGCAGACGTACGAGAGGGCGAGCGGCGAGACCCTCGCGGACTGGGACTTCCATCTCGCCCTGGCGTACTTCAAGGTCGCCGTCATCGCCGCGGGGATCGCCCACCGGGCCCGCGAGGGCGCGGCGTCCGGCGCCGGCTTCGCGACGGCGGGCGACGCCGTCGAGACCTACCTGGGCCTCGGCCTCGAAGCCCTGGGTGTGCGCGTCTGAGGCGGCAGGCGGGCTACGGCGCGTCGCAGGACCAGCGGCCGTCGTCCTCGAGGACGCAGACCGGGCAGTCGTCGGGCGCGCCGGCCAGCTCGTCGCCGGCGAGCAACATCTCCGCGAGCATCGGCTGGCGGGTCGACGCGGGCACGCGGGTGTCGCGCGCGGGGCGTACGCCGAGCGTGAGCATCGACCGGACGACCTGGTGGCCGGCAGCGGTCGGGTCGACCACGGGGATACTCGCCCTCGCAGCGAGCACGCCGGCGACGGGGCTCATGCAGTTGCAGCCCAGGATCACCGAGGCGGCTCCCTGCGCCGCGACGGCGTCGATCTCGTCCAGGATCCGGCGGACCATGTGCTCGCGCCCGTCCTTCATCTGGCTGAGGAAGTTGTCGTCGTCGGCCAGGGTGGCCTGCTCGGCCGGCGTCGAGACGTAGCGGACCGACGTGCACCGGTCGGCCGCGTCCTGCTCGCGCAGCAGGCGCTCGTAGACGAACGCCATCGTCTCGGGCCAGATCGTCACGATGCCGAACCGATCGCCGAGGCTCGCCGCGGTCACGAGGCTCGCCTGGCCGCAGCCCATCACCGGGACGTCGACGGCGGCGCGCACGGCGGCCGCGCCGTAGTCCGGCAGCGCGCCGATGACGATGCCGTCGTAGCCGTGCGCGGCCGCGCGCAGGCCGGCCTCGGCGTACGCGACGTCGGAGAGCAGGAGGTCCATCGGGTCGACCGGTCGCACCGAGACGAGGGTCTCGATCTCGTCGACCGTGACGCCTGGCTGCGCCGGCAGCCGGTCGGTCCGGGCGGTCCCCTTCAGGGTCAGGTAGGCGATGCGCTTCACGTCGTTCCTCTCCGGGGGATCAGAGCCCGTGGCAGGCCGCGGTGAGCGCGACCTCGGCCATCGCGCTGTCGGGCACCGTGTACGCCGTCCGGTCGCGGGCCCGGTCGACGTGGGTCTGGAGCTCCTCGGGGGTGAGGGCGGCGTCGAAGAGCCCGGGGCCGGTGCCGATGAAGACCTCGGCGACCCGGCCGGCCCCGGCGGAGAGCACGCGGCCGGACAGCGTGCACTCGTCGTGGGCCAGGTAGGCGACCACCGACGACACCAGGCTCGGGTCGAGGTGGGGGTCGAGCGACCCGAAGACCCCGTCCGCCATCCGGGTGCGGGCGATCGGTGCCACCGCATTGACCGCGATGCCGGCCTCGGCCCCCTCGTGGGCCAGGGAGACGGTGAGCCCGACGATGCCCATCTTCGCGGCGGCGTACGCCGAGGCGTGGGACATGCCCCAGAGGCCGACGCCGGAGGTGGTGTTGACGACCCGGCCTCGACCGCGAGAGGCCATGGCGGGCCAGGCCGCGCGGGTCACGTTGGCCGTGCCCAGGAGGTGGGGGCCGAGCACCGCTGCGAACTCGTCGGGGGAGAGGTCGGCGAAGCTCTTGCGTCCGCCGGTGACGCCGGCGTTGTTGACGACCACGTCGATCTGACCGAAGTGCTCCAGGGCGGAATCGACGATCGCGACGGCGCCCGCCGCGCTCGCGACGTCGTGGTCGTCGGCGACCGCCCGCCCGCCGCTCGCGCGGATCTCCGCAGCCACCGCCTCGGCGGGCTCCGCACTGCCGCCGGAGCCGTCCAGGGCGCCGCCCAGATCGTTGACCACGACCGCGGCCCCGCGCTCCGCCAACAACAATGCATGGCTGCGACCCAGGCCGCGACCCGCTCCGGTCACGATCGCCACCTTGCCCTCGAACCCGATCACGGCACGCGCCTCCTTGCTGGACAACGTCGACCCGAGTCTGTATAGCAGAAGAACATTCCATCGTACAGAACCTGAAGGAGACATCAGTGGGAGCACGTGAAGCACGCTTCGAGGGCCGTTCGGTGATCGTGACCGGAGCCGGCTCCGGTATTGGGCGGGCGACGGCGCTCGCCTTCGCCCGAGAGGGAGCGTCGGTGACCATCGCCGACATCGCCGAGGCTGGTGCGAAGGAGACGCTGGCGCTGCTCGAGCGCGAGGGCCTGGTCGGGCGCGTGGCGGTCGTCGACGTCGCGGACGCTGTGTCGGTCGAGGCGATGGTGTCCGGCGCCGTCGACGCGTACGGCGGGCTCGACGTCCTGCACAACAACGCCTACTGGGCCCCGCTGAACAGGGACGTCGTCACGACCACCGAGGAGGAGTGGGACCGCGCGCTGGACGTGACCCTCAAGGGAGTCTGGCTGGGCTCCAAGTACGCGATCCCGCGTCTGGTGGCCCGCGGCGGTGGTGTGATCGTCAACACGGCGTCGGCCGCGGCGTACGTCGCGTCGCCGAGCTTCGCCGCCTACACGGCTGCCAAGGGTGGCGTGGTCGCGCTCACCCACTCGATCGCCAAGGACTTCGGCAAGGACGGCATCCGCTGCAACGGCGTCGCGCCCGGGCTGATCGTCACCCCGGCGACGGCCGAGGTGCTCACCGACCCGAACCGGATGCGGACCATGGACCACTCGCTGGTGGGTCGCCCCGGGCAGCCGGAAGAGATCGCGAACGCGGTGCTGTTCCTCGCCAGCGAGGAGGCCGCCTTCATGACCGGCCAGACGATGGTCGTCGACGGCGGGCGCCTGGTCGGCTGACCCGCACTCCCGACCCGAGGCCAGAAAATTCTGTACGGCAGAATGGCTCTCTGTTAGCGTCGCACGCCGCAGCCTGCCCATTCCGAGGGAGGCGTCAGCGGAGGAGTTGATCGTGATGGGTGTGTCGGAACGATCGGTGCCGGCGGCGACCAGCAGGCGCGCCGTTCTCGGTGGTGGGCTCGCGGCGCTCGGAGGGGTGCTGCTCCTCAGCGGGTGCAAGGCCAGCGGCGCGTCGGACGGTGGCGACGCGGGCGGTCTGACCGGGCAGGCGGCGATCTCCGGTCTCGAGTCGATCATCTGTGCGGCGCCCTACGTGATCGCGGCCGACAAGTTCTACGGTCCGCAGGGGATCGACGCGACCAACGTCCACGTCGCGGGCGGCACCGACACGGTGCGCGCGATCCTGGCGAAGAGCCCGGCCGGCTCGGCGGCGACGATCTCGGCGATCCTGGCCTACCAGGGTGGCGCCAAGAACCTGCGGGTCATCGGCGGCGGCTTCAACCGGCCGTCCGTCGTCTTCGTCTCCAAGAAGGGCGCGGGCATCGCCTCGCCCGCCGACCTCGCCGGCAAGAAGATCGGGATCGCCGGGACCGGCAGCCCCGTGGAGTTCTTCGCGAACCTCGCGGTCACCAGCGCCGGGCTGACGCCCGGCAAGGACGCCGAGATCGTCACGGTCGGCGACTACGCATCGGTGTGGCCGGCGGTCGCCGAGGGCGTCGTCGACCTCGGGGCCCTCGTCCCGCCGCAGTCGACCCAGGTCGAGGTGGGCGGCGAGGGCGAGATCGCGATCGAGTCGAGCTCGCTGACGAGTGACTGGGCCGACGTGTGCATCTGCACGACGGCCGAGGAGCTGGAGCGGAACCCGAGCGGGCTGAAGGCGTGGATGTCGAGCGTCGGCCAGGCCCTCGACCTGATCCGCGAGAAGCCCACGGAGGCGGCGGGCATCTGGGGCAAGGCGCTCGAGCTGGACCCCGAGGTCGCCGAGGCCGCGCTCGCGTCGGTGCCGAAGGACGCATGGACGCTCGACATCTCGGAGCCCTTCCTCACCTCGCCCGCGAAGGCCGCCGTCGAGCTGGGCCTCGCCGAGAGCGACGACATCGAGGGCCTCTACGACTCGAGCGTGCTGGACTCGCTGTGAGCGGACCCGGGAACGCGCAGTCGCTCGAGTTCGAGGACGTGTGCCTCGAGTACGCCGGCCGCCACGGCGTGACCCCGGCCGTCAGCGGCCTGACCGCGAGTGTGGACGCCGGGAGGTTCGTCTCGCTGATCGGGCCGAGCGGGTGCGGCAAGAGCACGCTGCTCGACATCGCCGGGGGGCTCCTGCCCCCGACGAGCGGGGTGTGCCGCCTCGGCGGCACCGACGTGACAGGACCGCAGTCCACGACCTCGATGGTCTTCCAGGAGGCCGCCCTGCTCCCGTGGCGATCGGTCCTGGACAACGTCGCCTTCCCGCTCGAGGTGAAGGGCGTCCGGGCCTCCGAGCGCCGGGCGCGGGCCGCCGAGCTGCTCCGCACGGTCGGCCTCGACGGGTTCGCCAACGCCTACCCGTCGGAGCTCTCCGGCGGCATGCGCCAGCGCGTCTCCATCGCCAGGGCCCTGGTGACCGATCCGGCGCTGCTGCTGATGGACGAGCCTTTCGGTGCGCTCGACCAGCAGACGCGAAGCATGATGGGCCTCGAGCTCACCCGGACCTGGGAACGCGTGCAGTGCAGCGTGCTGTTCGTGACGCACGACATCGGCGAGGCGGTGGCGCTCTCCGACGAGGTCTGGGTCCTCTCGCGGCGGCCGGCGCGGCTGCTGACCCGGATCGAGGTCGACCTGCCGCGCCCGCGCGCCGACGACCTCCCGCTGCAGCCGCGCTTCCAGGAGCTCGAGGCCGAGATCTGGGGGACCCTTCGCGAGGAGTCGCGCGCGATGGGTGTCCCGGAGCGCGTGGGGGTGTGAGTCGATGAGCATGGCGAATGCTCGCCTTCGAGACGTGTCCGTCGTGGCGGCCCGCATCGGAGTCGTGGCCGCGCTGGTCCTGTGCTGGGAGCTCGGGTCCCGGTCGGGCTACCTCGACCCGTTGACCTTCTCCAGCCCGAGTCGGGTCGCGCCGCAGTTCGTCGACCTCTTCTCCTCGCCCGTCGTGAGCGTCGACCTGGAGTCCACGGTGAAGAACGTCGGCTTCGGCTTCGCGTCCGGTGCCCTCGCGGGCGGGGTCCTCGGGCTCCTGCTGCTGGGCATGGGCGAGTCGGTCCGCGGCATCCTGCTGAACTACGTGGTGTCGCTGCAGGCGATTCCGCTGCTCGTCTTCTACCCGCTCCTGCTGACGATCTTCGGCCTCACGAGGCTGCCGATCGTCATCATCGTCGCGGTCGTCGTGATGGTCCCCGTGACGGTCGGCGTGACGAACTCGTTCGCCGCGGTGCCGAGATCGCTGGTGCGGCTCACGCGGGCGCTCGATCTCTCGCGTGGCACGGCCCTGCGGAAGGTCTACCTGCCCGCCGCGGTGCCGCTGCTGTTCCCCTCGCTGCGGCTCGGCTTCCTCCTCGCGATGGTGAGTGCCATCGGGATGGAGTTCGTCGTCGCGTCGCAGGGGCTGGGCTACGCCGTCGCGCACAGCTACCACGCATTCGCGACCGATCAGATGTACGCGCTCATCGTGTTCATCTGCCTCCTTGCCGTGGTCGTCGACGTGGCCCTGACCGCGGTCGAGAACCGCCTGCGACGGGACCGGGTCGCATGAACACCCCACGAAATCGCACGCTTCCCCCGCTGCGCTCCTCCAGCGCACGATTCCGCGGGGACCCCGCATGAGCGCCGCCACGGTCTCGGCGTCCGAGGCGACCGCACCCGTGGTGAGGCGACCGTCGACGCGGCTGATCGGCGTCGCGATCAACGTCGCGGTGGTCCTCGGGCTCCTGCTCGCGTGGTGGGGCGTGTCGACCTCCTCCCGGTACGTCGCCGCTCCCGGTGAGACCCTCCGGTCGCTGTGGCGCGGCCTCGTCGACGGCGACCTGGGGTCGGCGGCCGTCGACACGGTCGGCTCGGCGGTGGTGGGCTTCGCGGGTGCGGCCGTCGTCGGCGTGCTCGGGGGCTACCTGCTCGCGGTGCGCCCGTTCCTCGGCGCCGTCATGACTCCGCTGGTGCGCTGCTACGGAAGCATCCCGCACATCATCTTCCTGCCCATCCTGCTGAGCGCCTTCGGTGTCGGCCATCAGTCGAAGATCGGGATGGCGGCGCTCGTCTCGGTGCTGCCGGTGCTGATGTACACGGCGTCGGGCGTGCGCGAGGTGTCTCCGCTGCTGGTGAAGGTCGGCCGGTCGCTCGACATCGGGGTCCTCGGCATGGCGTTCCGCATCCGCCTGCGTGGGGCGGTGCCCTCCGTGGTGGTGGGGTTGCGTCTGGGCTTCGCGGCGGCGTTCCTCGCGGTCGTGATCTCGGAGTTCTTCGGCTCGGAGGCCGGCGTGGGGGTGGAGATGGCGCGCGCGTACGGCGCGTTCGCCTACGACCGCCTGCTCGCGACCGTGGTCCTGGCGCTGGCGATCTCGTTCACCGTCAACTGGCTCTTCCTCCTGCTCGAGCGACGTCTCGGCTACCGGTCCTGACGGTGCGGATCGCCGGTTGACATCGCTATTTCTGTAGACCAGAATCTATCTCTGATCTACAGAAGAAGGAGGCTGCTCATGCGCGACGCGGACGTCGTCCTCGCGAACGTGCGCCGGGGGATGCTCCCGGCCCACATCTACAACGACACCGAGGTCTTCGAGGCCGAGAGGGAACGGCTGTTCTCGCGCTCGTGGATGTTCGTCGCCCACGAGTCCGAGATCCCGCAGGTCGGCGACTACGTCGTGCGCCGGGTGATGGACAACTCGTTCATCGTCAGCCGCGACCAGTCCGGCGACGTGCACGCGATGTTCAACATGTGCCTGCACCGCGGCATGCAGGTCTGCCGCGCCGAGCAGGGCAACGCCTCGCACTTCCGCTGCCCCTACCACGGCTGGTCCTACCGCAACGACGGCCGCATCGTCGGTCTGCCCTTCCACCAGGAGGCGTACGGCGGCGAGGCGGGCTTCGCCCGCAAGGGCCAGCGCCTGGTGCCGGCACCGAGCCTGGACAGCATCAACGGCCTGATCTTCGTGTCGATGGACCCGGACGCCCCGCCGCTGCGGGAGTTCCTCGGCGACTTCGCGTTCTACCTCGACTACTACACCAGGCAGAGCCCGAGCGGCGTCGAGGTGCTCGGCCCGCAGCGCTGGCGGGTCAAGGCGAACTGGAAGATCGGCGCCGAGAACTTCGCCGGCGACATGTACCACACGCCCCAGACCCACACGAGCGTCGTCGAGATCGGCCTCTTCCGCGAGCCGAAGGCGGAGAAGCGCAAGGACGGCTGCACCTACTGGGCCGGCCGCGGCGGCGGCACGACGTACAAGCTCCCCCCGGGCTCGCTCGAGGAGCGCCTGCAGTACGTCGGCTACCCCGACGAGATGATCAAGAAGATGTTGGAGCAGTGGTCCCAGGACCAGCTCGACGTGATCGGCCGCGACGGCTTCATGATCTCCGCTGCGTCCGTCTTCCCGAACCTCAGCCTGGTGCACAACTGGCCCAAGGTCGCCGACAGCGACGACGTGCTGCCCTTCATCTCCCTGCGCCAGTGGCAGCCGATCAGCGCCGACGAGACCGAGGTGCTGTCGTGGTTCGTCGTCGACAAGGAGGCGCCGGAGGAGTTCAAGAAGCTCTCCTACAAGGCCTACCTGATGTGCTTCGGCAGCAGCGGCATGTTCGAGCAGGACGACGTCGAGAACTGGGTCTCGCTCACCAACACCGCCGCCGGCACCATGGCGCGCCGGCTGCTGCTCAACGGCCGGATGGGCATGCTCCAGGACGACACCCCGGTCGTCGAGCCGCTCGCGCCCGAGGAGTTCGCCGGACCGGGCGTCGCCCGGGTCGGGTACGGCGAGTACAACCAGCGCGCGCTGCTGGCCGAGTGGGCCGACCACCTCGAGCAGGAGCCGCCCGCGACCGCGACGACGGTCGTCGGCATGTCCGGTCAGGCGGAGTGCTCGTGACGACCTACCTCCCGATCCGGTCGGCCGACTCCCCGCTCGGCCAGGACGCCCCGACCACCGACGCGGTGGGCGCGTCGCTGGCCTTCGACGACCCGCGGCACCTGCTGGCGCACCGCTGGCTGGTCGAGGAGACCTACGTCCTCGACCACCAGGACTACGACGCCTGGCTGGGCCTGCTCGCCGAGGACATCCACTACTACATGCCGATCCGGGTCACGACCGCGCTCGGCACCGGCTACGACACCGCGAAGCGGATGGCGCACTTCGACGAGGACAAGTACTCGCTGAGCCGCCGCGTCGCCCGCTTCCAGACCGAGCACGCCTGGACCGAGGACCCGCCGTCCCGGATCCGTCACCACCTGTCCAACGTGCGCACCTTCGCCACGGCGAACGACGACGAGCTCGTCGTCGAGTCCGCGGTGCTGCTCTTCCGCAGCCGCGGCGACGTCAACGAGGCCTCGCTCATCTCGGCGGGTCGCACCGACCTGCTCCGGCGTGCCGGCGCCCTCGGCGGTGGTTGGCTCCTCGCCCGTCGCCACATCGCGGTCGACGAGTCGGTGCTCCGCACCCAGAACCTGGCGATCTTCCTGTGAAGCTCTCGTGGGAGGGCGAGGCCGAGGACGCAGCGGCGGCGGCCCGGGCCGGTTCGGAGCTCGAGACGCTGCGCGCGCACGCGGAGGGTGACGTCGTCACGGTCGGCAACGAGTTCGCCGAGGTCCGGGTCTCCAAGGTGCTGACCCGCAACGGCGCCCGACTGCTGGTGGAGTCGCCCAAGAGCGGCCAGTGGATCACGCTGGACCCGCTCGAGCTCGAGTCGCTGACCTGGCAGAACACCGCGACGTTCTCGGCGATGGTGGGCAACCCGTTCGCGCCGCTCTTCCCCGAGGCCGAGCAGTGACCGGCTGGCTCGACGGCAAGCGCGCCCTCGTGGTCGGCGCGGGCTCCGGCATCGGTCGCGGCGTCGTGGACGCGTTCCTGGAGGAAGGAGCCCGGGTCGCTGCTCTCGAGCTCGACCGGGCCAAGTGCGCCGCCCTCGGCGAGGAGCGCGACGACGTGGTGGTCGTCCAGGGCGACGCGACGACGCGGGTGGCGAACGAGCAGGCGGTCGCCACCGCGCTCGACGCGTTCGGCGGCCTCGACGTGCTCGTCGGCTGTGTGGGGATCTTCGACTTCTACCGGCCGCTCTCCGACATCGACCCCGACGACGTCGATCGCGCGTTCGACGAGATCTTCGCGGTCAACGTGAAGTCGCAGCTGCACTCGGTGAAGGCGGCCTCGGCCGCCCTGCGTGCCTCGCGCGGCAGCGTCGTGCTCACCGAGTCGACCTCGGCGTACTACCCCGGCCGGGGCGGCGCGCTCTACGTCGCCTCGAAGTTCGCCGTCCGCGGGCTGGTGACCACCCTCGGCCACGAGCTCGCGCCCGAGGTGCGCGTCAACGGGGTCGCCCCCGGGGGCACCCTCGGCACCGACCTGCGCGGTCTCTCGACCCTCGGCCTCGACGACCGTCGGCTCGACGGTCCCGACCGCGCGGCCGACCTGGCCGCGCGCAACCCGCTCGGCGTGGCGCTCTCGGGCGCCGACCACGCCTGGAGCTACGTCTTCCTCGCGTCCGACCGGGCGCGGGGCATCTCCGGCCGCACCGTCCACAGCGACGGCGGCATGGGGATCAAGGTCTGAAGGAGCTCACGACATGCCGGTGCTGAAGGCCGATCTGGCCGCCTGCCAGGGCTACGCCAACTGCGTCGTCGCCGCCGACGACGTCTACGACATCGACGACGACGGCCTCGTCGTGCTGCTGCGCAGCGAGGTCGAGGAGTCCGACCGGACCCGCGTGGAGACGGCGGCGCGCAGCTGCCCGGTCTCCGCCCTCTGGCTCGAGGACGCATGAACACCCCACGACGTTCTTCTCCTCCCCCGCTCCGCTCCTCCGGCGAACAACGCCGCAGGGACCCCGCATGAACACCCCACGGCGTTCTTCTCCTCCCCCGCT
>NZ_JARGER010000005.1 GCF_029210375.1 Nocardioides sp. YIM 152315
TGTGATGTCTCAGGGCATCGTGGAGGGCCGAACCCAATAGATGTGGGTTCGGCCCTCCTTCATTTTCAGCGGGTGGGGCCTGGTGGTCGTCCGGTGCCTTGGTAGCGCTTGGATGTGTCGAGGACGAGCTCGCGGAGCAGTTCGCCGGTCACGGCGTCGATGACGCGGATCTCGAGGTCGTGAGCGAGGACGATGACGCGGGTTCGGGTGTGGGTTCGGCCGATGCCGATGGAGTACATCTGGCCGTGGTAGCGCCAGGTGATCTTGCCGGACTTGTCGACCTTGTCGTAGCGGACTCGGTCGTGGGTGTCGTCGTCTCGGTCGCCTGTGCTCGGGGTGGCCTTGGGGAGGGTGGTGTATACCGTGGCCGGAGTCGCTCGATGCTCGAGGGATCGGTGGGGACGGTGGTCGTTGTACTCCTCCACGAAGGCGTCGAGCAGGGCCTGGAGGTCGTCGATCGTGGATGGCTGCTCGGGCTGGGCACGTAGCCACTTCTTCATCGTCTGTTGGAACCGCTCCACCTTGCCCTGGGTGGTGGGGTGGTTGGGTCGCCCGTTCTTCTGGACCACGTTGAGCCGGCGCAGCTCGGTCTCGAAGCCGTTGCGGGTCCCGGCGCCCTTCTTGCCTTGGGAGAGCCGGGTGGTGAAGACCATGCCGTTGTCGGTGAGCGTGGAGGCGGGGATCCCGTGCTCGGCAAGGGTTTGGCGGAAGGTGGCGAGCACGATGGGTCCGGTGACTCGGTGGTGGGCGGTGACGCTGAGGGCGTAGCGGGAGCAGTCGTCGAGCCAGGTCAAGATCTCGGTGTCCGCGCCGGGGCGGTCGGTGCCGTCGAGGGCGGGACGAGTGAGTCGGTAGTGGGTGAAGTCTGCCTGCCAGGTCTCGTTGGGCATCGCGGCCTGGAAGCGGATGTAGGAGGACTTCGGTCTCTTCTTCGGTTCCGGGGTGACGAGGCCGGCCCGGGTCAGGTGACGCGCGATCGTCGCGCGCGACACAGTCGTGGAGTGGTGGTGCTCCAGATGCCAGCGGATGGTGTCGGGTCCGGCGTCCAGGCCGGTGGCGGTCAGCTTCTCGCGCAGCTCGAGGATCAGGTCGGCGGTCTCGGCGGGGATGGCGTTCGAGTTCGAGGCTGGTCGCCTGGAACGGGGCTCGAAGACAGCTTCGCCCTCGGTGCGGTAGCGGGCGATCAGCCGGTAGACCCAGGATTGGGAGACGCCGTAGCTGGCGGCGACCTCGTGGACGGGACGGTTCTCGATCACGACGGCGGTGATCAGCAATCTGTTCAACGACATGGCCGCACGCTGGCGGCGAGATCGTGCTCAGTCGCGGATGTCGTGAGACATCCGTCCACGATGTCGTGAGACACGTGTGACCGAT
>NZ_JARGER010000050.1 GCF_029210375.1 Nocardioides sp. YIM 152315
CTTTCAGCGCCGATGGTACTGCAACCGAGAGGCTGTGGGAGAGTAGGACGCCGCCGGACATACTTTTGAACAGGGCCACCCCCTCGGGGGTGGCCCTGTTCGCATTTCCGGCCCGTCGGGGCCGCTTGGTTGGGCCCACTTTTCGTGCACAGCGCGGTCGTCGGGGGCGTTGTCCACAGCCGGCCGCACGGGGGCGGTCGCCGTCGGCGGCGGGCGCGATCGTCGTGCTCGGAGGTGGTGCACATGTCAGCACAACAGAAGGCACCCAGATCGAGGCAGGCGGCGACGGAGTCCGCGGTCAACGAGGTGCGCCTGGTCGGCCGGGTGTCGCAGGCACCCGAGGAACGCGTGCTGCCCAGCGGCGACGTGCTGTGGACGTTCCGCGTGGTGGTCGCCCGGCCAGCAGCCGGCGGCCGCAGGACCGTGGATGCGCTCGACTGCTCAGCGTGGAGCTCGAGGGTGCAGCGGTCGGTCGCGTCCTGGTCGCCCGACGACGTCGTGGAGGTGACCGGGGCGATGCGACGGCGGTTCTTCCGCACCGCGGCAGGGGCGGCGTCCCGCGTGGAGATCGAGGTGAGCCGCGGGAAGGTCATCCGGCGCGCAGGGAGCGGATGAGCACGCCGACGCTCGGCTTGGGCTGGAAGGAGGTGACCTTCTCCGGAAGCAGGCGGCCGAGGCCGGCCACCCGCAGCACGTCCACGAAGTCGGGCGCGGGCATGAGCACGGCCAGGCCGCGACGACGGGCGACGGCGCGGAGCGCGTCGTCGACGGAGTGTGCGTGAGCGATCGCACTCGGTCGCCGCCCGAGCTGTGGGAGGACGTCGTCCTGGAGGACCTCGACGGTCAGCCTGTCGTCGTCGCGGTGGAGGGACACCGTCGCCCATTCGTGGCCGTCGGTCGCGACCACGGTGCTCGGGGACAGCGCGGCGACCGCCTCCTGGGGGCCGAGGCCGCGCTGCACGTGCGGGTCGAGCCGGTCGAGGGCGGTGATGCGCAGCCCGAACAGGACCCGGTGGATGGCGCCCAGGTAGAGGGGCGTGTCCTCCTGGTCGACGAGCATGGCCAGCCCGGCGTTCGTCGACGGCGAGAGCTCCGGGTGGTCGGTGCGGAGCAGTCCGTAGGCGGCGTAGCGGTGGTGGCCGTCGGCGATCAGCGCCCGGGTGTCGCGGAGCCCGTCCGCGATCGCGGCCAGGGTGCCGGGGGAGCGGACCGTCCAGATGCGGTGGTACTGACCGGACCGGTCGGTGAACTGACGGTCGGCCGGTGCCGACCGCACGTCGCGGAGGAGCTCGCGCAGCTCCGGCGGAGCGCGGTGGGTGAGCAGGATCGGGGCAGGGTTCATGGCCATCTCGGCCATCCGCTCGGCGAGCTCGACCGCTTGTGCGGGGTGCACGCCCTCGTGCGGGAGGACGGCGATCTCGTCGCGGGTGGCGGCGTGGCTGGTCAGGACGAGGGCGCCGACCAGGCCGCGCACGGTCACGCCGGAGGCGGTGTACTCGTGCAGGTAGATCGCCGGCTCGTCGTCCCGGGCGACCTGACCGGACCGCTGCCAGGCGGCGAAGCGCTCGGCGACCTCGCCGTAGGGGCGGCTGAAGGCGCGTGCGGAGGCATGGGCGCCGATCCGGTTCGGAGCGAGCATGAGCGCAGCGAAGGGCTCCAGCCGCAGCGGTCGCGCCACGAGCGCCGGGGTGGCGACGACACCGGGTTCCATCGGAGCATCGTAGGGTGCGGCCACGTCCTGCGAACGGTGGAGGTGGGTGTGCTCGGCACGTCGGAAGTGCCCCTGGCAGAGGGGTACGACCTCGCGATGCTCGACCTCGACGGCGTCGTCTACATCGGCGGTGACGCCGTCCCTGGCGCGGCGGAGCACCTGGGCGCCGCGCGCGCGGCCGGGTTGCGGATCGCCTTCATCACCAACAACGCCTCGCGCACGCCGGAGCAGGTCGCCCTGCACTTGCGCGAGCTCGATGTCGACGCCGCGGCGTCCGACGTCGTGACGTCCGCGCAGGCGGCGGCCCGACTGCTCGCCGAGCGCTTCGGGGCCGGGGCCCGCGTGGTCTGCCTGGGTGCCGAGGGACTGGACCAGGCGCTGCGGGCCAGCGGGTTGGAGCCGGTCGACGCGGAGGAGGACGCCGCGGCGATCGCGACCGGCTACGGTCCGGACGTGCCGTGGCACGCGATCATGCGGGCCGCGGTGCGGATCCGGGACGGTCTCCCGTGGGTCGCCAGCAACACCGACCACACGTTCCCCGCGGCGTTCGGTGTGGCGCCCGGGCACGGAGTGCAGGTGGAGATGCTGCGGAACTTCACCGGCGTCGAGCCGGTCGTGGCGGGCAAGCCGGCGCGACCGCTGCTGGACGAGTCGATCCGCAGGGTCGGCGGTCGGCGTCCCCTGATGGTCGGCGACCGCCTGGACACCGACATCGAGGGCGCGAACGCGGCCGACATCGACTCGCTGCTGGTGCTCACCGGCGTCACCGGGCTGGCGGAGCTGGCGCGAGCGCGGGGCGAGCTGCGTCCGACGTACGTGGCCACGGACCTGCACGGCCTGCTCGAGCCGCAGCCGGCGCCGCAGGACGCGGCGGGAGCGCGGCGCCTGGGTGGCTGGTCGGGGACCGTGGACGACGGCCGCCTGGAGGTCACCGGCGCGGGATCGGCGGGGGACTGGTGGCGGGTGGCCGCCGTCACCGCCTGGCAGCACCTCGACGCCACCGGCGAGCCGGCCGACCTGGCTGCCGCGACCCCGCCGTCCGACGGGTAGCCTCGGCCCCATGAGCGAGGAGTCCGATCTGCCCGTCCCCGAGGAGCCCGAGGCGACGCCGCCCGAGCCGGAGCGGGTGCGCACCGGGATGGAGCACGTCGACGAGGTGATCGTGGCGGTCGAGGCGCTCGAGGAGCGTCCGCTCGAGGAGCACGTGGGCGTCTTCGAGACCGCGCACGCCGAGCTGCGCCGCGCCCTGGACGACACCGACCGGTCCACCGATCCCGCCTGACCGTGCCGCCGCGACGTCTCCGCCTGGACGCCGAGCTGGTCCGGCGCGGGCTCGCCCCCTCTCGTGAGCAGGCCAGCGAGATGATCGCCCACGGCCGGGTGAAGGTCGGCGGCGCCCGTGCCACCAAGCCGGCGACCGGGGTCACGACGGACGTGGGGATCGTGGTGACCGCGGATCCGGACCGGCCGGACTACGTGTCCCGGGGCGGGCACAAGCTGGCGGGGGCGCTGGCGGCCTTCGAACCGCTCGGATTCGTCGTGGCCGGCCGGCGCTGCCTGGACGCGGGCGCGTCCACGGGCGGGTTCACCGACGTCCTGCTGCGACATGGTGCCGGCCAGGTCGTCGCGGTCGACGTCGGCTACGGCCAGTTGGCGTGGAGACTCCAGCAGGACGAGCGCGTGGTCGTGCTCGACCGGACGAACATCCGCGAGCTGACCGTCGACCTGATCGGCGGTCCCGTCGAGGTGGTCGTCGGCGACCTGTCGTTCATCTCGCTCGAGCTGGTCCTGGACGCGCTGCTCGGCGTCGTCCGAGCCGACGCGGACCTCGCGCTGATGGTGAAGCCGCAGTTCGAGGTCGGCAAGGAGCGCGTCGGCAAGGGCGGCGTCGTGCGCGACCCGGAGCTGCGCGCGGAGGCAGTCCTCGGCGTCGCCACCGCCGCCGCGCGTCGCGGCTGGGGAGCGCGGATGATCGCGACGAGCCCCCTGCCGGGACCGTCGGGCAACGTCGAGTTCTTCCTGTGGCTGCGCCGGGGGCCGGCCGAGCTCTCGGACGCGGACATGCACAGCGCCGTGCTGGCCGCCGACCCCGCGGGGGCGCCGGGTGAGAGGGTGGACCCGTGACGACCTCCACCGGGCCGACGGCCGCGTCGGTGCGCCGCGTGCTGCTCGTCGCGCACACCGGGCGCGACGACGCTCGTGAGGCGGCGCGCGCGTTCGCCAAGGCGCTGGGCACCCACGGCATCGTCGTGCGGTTGCTCGCGGACGAGGCGGCGGACCTGGGGCTGTCGCCGGGAGGTGACGGTGTCGAGCTCGCGGGCGACGGCGCTCCCGGCGGTGACTGCGAGCTGGTGCTGGTCATCGGTGGCGACGGCACCCTCCTGCGCGCGGCCGAGCTGACCCACGCGTCCGGGACGCCGATGCTCGGCGTCAACCTGGGGCACGTGGGATTCCTGGCCGAGGCGGAGTACGACGACCTGGAGTCGACCATCGACGCCGTCGTGCACCGCCGCTACACCGCGGAGGAGCGGCTGACGCTCGACGTGACCGTGCACCGCGACGGCGAGGTGATCGAGCGCACCTTCGCGCTCAACGAGGCCAGTGTCGAGAAGGCGGCCCGTGAGCGGATGCTCGAGGTCGTCGTCGAGATCGACGGCAGACCGCTGTCGCGGTGGGGGTGCGACGGCGTCGTCTGTGCGACGCCGACCGGTTCGACGGCGTACAACTTCAGCGCAGGTGGGCCGGTGGTGTGGCCGAGCGTCGAGGCGCTGCTGCTGGTGCCGATCAGCGCCCACGCGCTCTTCGCCCGGCCCCTCGTGGTCGCGCCGACCTCGGTGCTGGCGGTCGAGGTGCTGGCCCGCACCGAGGGCTCGGGGGTGCTCTGGTGCGACGGGCGACGCGCGGTCGACCTGCCGCCGGGTGCCCGCATCGAGGTACGCCGCGGCGCCACGCCGGTGCGCCTCGTGCGGCTGCACGAGGCGCCCTTCACCGACCGGCTGGTCGCGAAGTTCGGACTGCCGGTCGAGGGCTGGCGCGGCTCGACCGAGCGTCGCCGCCGCCTCGCCCAGGAGCTCGCGAAGGAGACGTCCCGGGGAACGGCACAGGGTCACGATGCTTGAGGAGATCCGGATCAGCTCGCTCGGGGTCATCGGCTCCTCGACGCTGGAGCTGGGATCGGGCCTCACCGTGATCACCGGTGAGACCGGCGCGGGCAAGACCATGATCGTGACCGCGCTGGGGCTGCTGCTGGGCGGTCGAGCCGACACCGGCGCCGTCCGCACGGGCGCGAAGAGCGCACGAGTCGAGGGCGTGGTCCGGGTGGCCGGGCTCGACGGCTTCGGCGGGGCGGTCGAGGACGCCGGCGGCGAGGTCGAGGACGACCGTGTGGTGCTGGCGCGCAACGTCTCGGCGGAGGGACGCTCGCGCGCCTTCGTCGGGGGTGCCTCGGTGCCGGTGACCACGCTGGCGCAGGTCGCCGAGCCTCTGGTGGCGGTGCACGGCCAGTCCGACCAGCACCGGCTGCTGCAGGCGCGGGCCCAGCGGGACGCGCTGGACCGCTTCGGCGGGCAGAAGCTCGCCAGGCTGCTGGCGACGTACTCCGAGCTGCACGGGCGGCTCGACGACACCGAGCGGGAGCTCGAGGAGGTCGTGACGACGGCGCGTGAGCGCGCCCAGGAGGCGGACCTGCTGCGCTTCGGGCTCAACGAGATCGAGGCGGCGGCGCCCGAGGCCGGCGAGGACGCGACGCTGGCGGCGGAGGAGTCGCGGCTGGGGTTCGCCGACACGCTGCGCACCGCCGCCGAGCAGGCGCGCGAGGCGCTCTCGAGCGAGGACGGCGGACCCGACGCCCTGACGACCGCGTCGGCGGCGCGCACGCTCCTCGACGGGGTGCGCGAGCACGACGCCGAGGCCGGCGCGCTGGCCGACCGGCTCGCCGAGCTCACCTACCTGCTGTCCGACCTGTCGGCCGACGTCGCGTCGTACGCCGCCCGCATCGACACCGACCCGGCGCGGCTCGCCGCGGTCTCGGAGCGCCGGGCGGCGCTGACCGCGCTGACCCGCAAGTACGGCGAGACCATCGACGACGTGCTCGGCTGGGCGGAGCAGTCGGCCCGGCGCCTGCTCGACCTCGATCACACCGACGAGCGGATCGAGCAGCTGCGCCGTGAGCAGGAGGCCCTGCGGGCGCAGCTCGCAACGGCAGCGGCGGAGCTGTCGACCGCCCGGTCCAGGGCCGCCGCCAGGCTGGCGAAGGAGGTCACCGCCGAACTCGCCCTGCTCGCCATGCCTCACGCGCGGCTGACGATCGAGGTCCGGCAGGCCGAGGTCACGGCACCCGACCGGCTCCTCCACGGTCCGCTCCTGGTCGACGGCCGGTGGTTGCGGCACACCGCGTCCGGCGTCGACGAGGTCGAGATGATGCTCGCCGCCAACACCGGCGCCGAGCCACGTCCGCTCTCGAAGGGCGCGTCGGGCGGAGAGCTCTCGCGCGTCATGCTCGCCCTCGAGGTGGCGCTGGCCGGGACGAGCCCGGTGCCCACGTTCGTGTTCGACGAGGTCGACGCGGGGGTGGGCGGCGCCGCGGCCGTCGAGGTCGGTCGCCGGCTCGCCCAGCTGGCCCGCAGCGCGCAGGTGCTGGTCGTCACGCACCTGCCGCAGGTCGCGGCGTACGCCGACCGCCACGTCGTCGTGGAGAAGTCCTCCGACGGCTCCGTGACCAGCTCGGGCCTGACCGTCCTCGACGACGAGCAGCGCGAACGGGAGCTCTCCCGGATGCTGGCCGGCCTCGCCGACTCCGACACGGCGCTGGCCCACGCGCGGGAGCTGCTCGAGGTCGCGCAGGAGGCCCGCGACGCGCACTAGCTAGAGAGCGGGTGAGATGACTCACGCTCAGGTCACCCGCCGACGGCCCGATGGATGCCGTGTGACGACAAGCACTCGACGGTCCACCCTGCGCCACCTGATCGGTGACCGCAGCATCCGCACCCGCGTCCTGGCGCTGGCCGCCTTCCTGGGGGTGATGACGCTGGTCGTCACCATCACCGCCTCCGTGGGCGCCGCCAAGGTGGCGGACTACGGCGACGACCTCAACCGTGCCGTCGAGGTCCAGGACTCCGTCGAGCAGGCGCGCTACGACCTGCTCTGGGCCTCGAACTGGCAGAACATCACCGCCTGGAAGGCTCGTGCGGAGGGCGGCGAGGTGGCCGCGGCCCCCGACGGCGACAACCTGAAGAACTACCAGGACGGCGTCGACGGCTTCGAGCGCATCTTCGACCTCGACCGCTCGGTGCTCAGCGACGCCGCGGCCAAGGACCTCGACACGATCCAGGACGAGTGGTCTCAGCTGCTCGAGTACAACGGCCAGATCTTCGACCTGTGGCACCGCGGCGAGCTCGACCGCGGCGACCAGGTCTCCGGTGGCCCCAAGTGGGACATCTACTACGTGATCTCCTCGGCCCTCGACGAGCTCTCCGCGTCGGCGAACAACCGGGTCGAGGCCATCCAGGCCGACACCCAGGCGGCGCAGGACCGCACCCGCGACCTCACCTACGCCGTGACCGCCGCCGCGCTGCTGCTCGGCGCGCTCCTCGCGCTCGGACTGGCGGCCTCGATCATGGCGCCGGTGCGCCGGATGCGCGACGGACTGGTGCAGGTCGCGGAGGGCGACCTGCAGGTCCGCGTCCAGGTCGAGTACGACGACGAGGTCGGCCAGATGGCCGGCTCCCTCGACACCGCGCTGCAGTCCCTGCGCGGGCTCGTCGGGTCGGTCGCGGAGTCCGCGACCACGGTCGCGTCGGCGGCCGAGGAGCTGACCGCGACGGCGTCGTCCATCGAGGACTCCGCGCGCCAGACGTCGGCCCGCTCCGAGGCGGTGTCCGGAGCCGCGGACGAGGTCTCCCAGGGCGTGGGCGCGGTCGCGGCCGGCGCCGAGCAGATGGGCGCGTCGATCCGCGAGATCGCCGAGAACGCCCACCGCGCGGCCGAGGTGGCCTCGGAGGCGGTCACCGTGGCCGCCGCCACCAACGAGACGGTGGCCATGCTGGGCTCCTCGAGCGCCGAGATCGGCAAGATCGTCAAGGTGATCACCTCGATCGCCGAGCAGACCAACCTGCTGGCACTCAACGCGACCATCGAGGCGGCGCGTGCGGGCGAGGCGGGCAAGGGCTTCGCGGTGGTCGCCGGTGAGGTCAAGGAGCTCGCGCAGGAGACCGCTCGCGCCACCGAGGAGATCGCGGTGCAGGTCGGCACCATCCAGAAGGACACCTCGGCGTCTGTCACCGCCATCACGCAGATCTCCGAGATCGTGGGTTCGATCAACGACTACCAGACGACGATCGCGACCGCGGTCGAGGAGCAGACCGCGACCACCAACGAGATGACCCGCCGGGTCGGCGAGGCGGCGGCGAGCTCGAGCCAGATCGCCGAGCACATCGCCGGCGTGGCGAGCAGCAGCTCCACGACCACCGTCGCCGTCGACCAGACGACGGCCGCCATCTCCGAGCTGGCGGGCATGGCGGAGTCGCTGCGCGCCCAGGTCAGCGCCTTCCGCTACTGATCCCCCCTCCGCGGGCCGGGCGCGCGTCCCTCATCGGACCGACGCGCCCGGCTCCGCGCGGTGCCGGGCTCGCCTGTCCCCGTTTGGCACCATGGCCGGGTCATGACTTCCTCGGTCCAGCCCCGCCCCGTCGACTCCCGTGCCGGGACCGTGGGGACCGCCCGGGTCGGGCGTCGTGCCCGCGACCTGGTGCCGCGCCTGCGTCCGGGTGACGTCGCGGTCGTCGACCACCTCGACATGGACCGCGTCAGCGCGCGGGCGCTCGTCGACGCCGGCGCCGCAGCGGTCGTGGACGCCGCGGCGATCATCTCCGGGCGCTACCCGAACCTCGGGCCGCGCGCGCTCGCGGCGGCGGGCCTCCACATCGTGGACCAGGTCGGCCCGTCGGGCATGGCCGCGATCCGCGACGGCGTCCAGGTGCGACTGGACGGCGGCCGCGTGCTCGTCGACGGCTCCGAGGTGGCTGCCGGGCGGCCGCTGGACCTGCCCGCGATCGAGGAGGCGATGGAGCTCGCCCGCGGCGGGCTGGCCCGACAGCTCGCGGCCCTCACGCACAGCAGCACCGAGCTGCTGCGCCACGAGGAGGACCTGCTGCTCCACGGGCTGGGCGTGCCGCGCCTGACGACGCGGGTGCGGGGTCGCCCGATGCTCGTGGTCGCCCGCGACTACGAGCACGACGCCGGTCTGCGCGGCGTACGGGCCTTCGTGCGTGAGCAGCACCCGGTCGTCGTCGCCGTCGGCGCGGCGGCAGACACGCTGCGCGCCGAGCGCGTCGGCTGCGACGTGGTCGTCGTGGACGCCGCCGACGACCTGCCGTCGGCGGCGACCCTGCGCGCGGCGGGCGACGTGGTGGTGCGCACCTCAGGTGGCGGCGCTGCCGCCGTAGTCGAGCAGCTGGAGCGGCTCGGCGTACGCCCCTCGCTGATCGAGACCTCGGCCGCGACCGAGGACGCCGCGCTCGTGGTCGCGGACGCCGCGGATCCGACCGTCATCGTCGGCGTCGGCCTGCGGTCGACGCTCGAGGAGCTGCTCGACGGCGCCCGGCCCGGGGTGGCCGGCACCGTGCTGACCCGGCTGAAGGTCGGACCGCGCCTCGTCGACGCGGCCGCGGTGCCACAGCTCTACTCCGGCCGCGTGCGGCCGTGGCACCTGCTCCTGGTGATGCTGGCCGGCCTGGTGGCCCTGGCCGCCGCGGTCTCCGTGACCCCCGTCGGCCGAGCCTGGGCCGACTCACTCTCCGACACCATCCAGGGACTCTTCTCGTGATCTCCTACCGACACCACATCGTGTCGCTGGTCGCCGTCTTCGTCGCGCTCGCCGTCGGCGTCGTGCTCGGCGGCGGGCCGCTCACCGACCTCGGCCGCGACGAGCCGGCCGCCGCGACCGTCAGCGCGACGCGGACCGACCAGCGGTCGGCGGAGTTCGGCGACGCGTTCGCGACCGCCTCGGCGCCGACGCTGTACGGCGCGCGCCTCCAGCAGCACCCGGTCGCGATCGTCGCGATGCCCGGCGCCGACAACGAGGTGGTCGGCGGCCTCGCCGACCAGGTCGCCGCCGCCGGCGGCCAGGTCGCCGGGACCTACGCCGTGCGCGCGGCGCTCGTCGACCCCGCGGAGAAGTCGCTCGTCGACACCCTCGGCGCCCAGCTGGCCGACCAGCTCGGCGACGAAGCGGTCGCGCCCGACGCGTCGACCTATCCCCGCATCGGTCAGCTGCTCGGCCTGGCGGTCGCACCCGGAGACCTCGGGCCCGCGGACCTGCAGGCGGTGCGCGAGAGCCTCGGGGGCGCCGAGCTCCTCGACACCCCCGCCGACGTCGGCGCGGCCGCGCTCGTGCTGGTCGTTCTGGGCGACCGCACGGACCCCGCCGTGCTGGGCGGCGTCGTCTCCGGTCTGGCTGCGAAGGCGCCGGGCGTCGTGGTGGCGGGGGAGACCCCGACGGCCGCGGCCAACGGCGACCTCGGGGCACTGCGTGCGACGGCGGCCGCCGAGAACGTCGCGACCGTCGACGGCGCCGAGAACCCGCTCGGCCAGGTGACGACCGTCCTCGCCCTGATCCGCTCGCTGACGACTCCGGGCGGATCCTTCGGTGCGTCGGGTTCGGACGGAGCCGTCCCCCTGACGTAGCATGGAGTTCCGTGATCAACGGGACGCCCACCAAGCACGTTTTCGTGACCGGAGGCGTCGCCTCCTCGCTGGGGAAGGGCCTGACGGCGTCCAGCCTCGGCAGCCTTCTCAAGGCTCGCGGCCTGCGTGTGACCATGCAGAAGCTCGACCCCTACCTCAACGTCGACCCCGGGACGATGAACCCGTTCCAGCACGGCGAGGTCTTCGTCACCAACGACGGGGCCGAGACCGACCTCGACATCGGCCACTACGAGCGCTTCCTCGACACCGACCTCAGCCAGATCGCCAACGTCACGACCGGGCAGGTCTACTCCAGCGTGATCGCGAAGGAGCGCCGCGGCGACTACCTCGGCGACACCGTCCAGGTGATCCCCCACATCACCAACGAGATCAAGGAGCGGGTGCTCGCCATGGGTGGCGCCCACGAGGACGGGCAGAGCGTGGACGTGGTCATCACCGAGGTGGGTGGCACCGTCGGCGACATCGAGTCGCTGCCGTTCCTCGAGGCCGCGCGCCAGGTGCGTCACGACATCGGGCGCGACAACTGCTTCTTCCTCCACGTCTCGCTGGTGCCCTACATCGGCCCGTCCGGCGAGCTCAAGACCAAGCCCACCCAGCACTCCGTCGCCGCGCTGCGCCAGGTCGGCATCCAGCCCGACGCGGTCGTGTGCCGCGCCGACCGCGAGCTGCCCGACGCGATCAAGCGCAAGATCTCACTGATGTGCGACGTCGACCAGGAGGCCGTGGTCACCGCCGCCGACGCTCCGTCGATCTACGACATCCCCAAGGTGCTCCACCGCGAGGGCCTGGACGCCTACGTCGTACGCCGCCTCGACCTGCCCTTCCGCGACGTCGACTGGACCGTCTGGGACGACCTGCTCCGCCGCGTGCACCACCCGAAGGAGGAGGTCACCGTCGCGCTGGTCGGCAAGTACATCGACCTGCCCGACGCCTACCTCTCGGTCGGCGAGGCCCTGCGGGCCGGCGGCTTCGCCCACGAGGCCAAGGTCAACCTCCGCTGGGTGGCCTCCGACGAGTGCCAGACCCCGGCCGGCGCGGCGAAGATGCTCCAGGACGTCGACGCCGTCTGCGTGCCCGGCGGCTTCGGTGTCCGCGGCATCGAGGGCAAGCTCGGCGCCCTCACCTACGCCCGCACCCACGGCATCCCCACCCTCGGGCTGTGCCTCGGCCTGCAGTGCATGGTCATCGAGTACGCCCGGTCCGTGCTCGGCCTCGAGAAGGCTGGCTCCACCGAGTTCGACCCGGACACCCCGGAGCCGGTGATCGCGACCATGGAGGAGCAGCTGCGATTCGTCGAGGGAGCCGGCGACCTGGGCGGCACCATGCGCCTGGGTCTCTACCCGGCGGCCCTGAAGGAGGGCTCGATCGCCCGGGAGGTGTACGGCGCGGCGCAGATCGACGAGCGCCACCGACACCGCTACGAGGTCAACAACGCCTACCGCGAGCAGCTCGAGGCAGCGGGGATCGTCTTCTCCGGCACCTCGCCGGACGACACCCTGGTCGAGTACGTCGAGCTGCCGCGCGAGGCGCACCCCTACTACATCGCGACCCAGGCGCACCCCGAGCTGCGCTCGCGGCCCACCCGGCCGCACCCGCTCTTCAGCGGACTGGTCGGGGCAGCCATCGAGAGGCAGAAGGAGCTGCGCTTCCCGATCGACGAGAGCGGGCTGCGCCGCGAGCCGGTCGACGAGGACTGACGGGGTGGCCGGCACCGAGCACCCGGAGCTGGGCGACCGCGAGGAGCGGTGGCCGGTCGCGCGCTCGGAGGACAGACACCGCGACGCATGGGTGGTCGCGCTGCGCGAGGACTGGATCCGGCGCCCCGACCACCCCGACGACGAGCCGTTCAGCCGGCTGGTGCTCGAGCATCCCGGCGCCGTCGTCATCGTGGCGGTCGACGAGGAGGAGCGGGTCTTCTGCCTGTGGCAGTACCGCCACCCGGCCCGACGGCGCTTCGTCGAGCTGCCGGCGGGCCTGCTCGACGTCGACGGCGAGGACCCGGAGGCGACCGCCCGCCGCGAGCTGGTCGAGGAGGCCGGGCTCGAGGCGACCGACTGGGCGCCGATCGGCACGACGTACTCGTCACCGGGGATCTCCGCCGAGATCCACCACTACTTCCTGGCCCGCGGACTCTCCGTGGTCGATCGCGGCGGCTTCGTCGCCGAGCACGAGGAGGCAGACATGGAGACCGGCTGGGTGCCCGCCGCCGACCTGCTCGCCGCCGTGGCCGACGGAAGGGTCACCGACGGGCACACCGTGATCGCGCTGCTGATGGCGCAGGCCCGGGGTCTTCTGGGAGTCTGAGGGCGCGGAGCCCGCTCCAACCGTGTCGCTACCCTTGACATCGACGACCGGATCCGTAGAAATAGTGTCGCTACAACACGGATCGAGTGCTCCGATCGGGCATTCGCAACGGTATCGATGACAGGAGTGATTCGGTGAAGGTCGGCGTCCCGAAGGAAGTCAAGAACCACGAGTACCGCGTGGCGATCACCCCCATCGGGGTGCACGAGCTGGTCGCGCACGGGCACGAGGTCGTCATCCAGCAGGACGCGGGCGTCGGCTCCCAGATCAGCGACGAGGAGTACGTCGGCGCCGGGGCGAGGATCGTCGCGACCGCCGAGGAGGCGTGGGGCACCGACGGCGGCGTCGACCTGGTGCTCAAGGTCAAGGAGCCGGTGGCCGAGGAGTTCGACCGGATGCGCGAGGGGCTCACGCTCTTCACCTACCTGCACCTGGCCGCGGACAAGGCGCTGACCGAGGAGCTGATCAAGCGTCAGGTCACCGGCATCGCCTACGAGACCGTGCAGCTGCCCTCGGGCGGGCTGCCGCTGCTCTACCCGATGTCCGAGGTCGCGGGCTGCCTGGCGCCGCAGGTGGGCGCCTACTCGCTGATGAAGGCCCAGGGCGGTCGTGGCGTGCTCATGGGCGGCGTCGGCGGGGTGGCCAACGCGAAGGCCGTCATCATCGGCGCTGGCGTCTCGGGCCAGAACGCCGCCAACATCGCGCTCGGCATGGGCGCCGACGTGACCCTGCTCGACACCGACCTCGACAAGCTGCGGATGTCGTTCTGGCGCTACAACAACCGGGTCCACGGACTGGCGTCGTCCCGGCTCGCGATCGAGCGGCAGGTGACCGAGGCGGACCTGGTGATCGGGGCCGTGCTGATCCCCGGCGCCGCCGCGCCGAAGCTGGTCTCCAACGACCTGGTCTCGCGGATGAAGCCGGGATCGGTGCTCGTCGACATCGCCGTCGACCAGGGCGGCTGCTTCGAGGACACCCACGCGACCACGCACGCGGACCCGACGTACCAGGTGCACGGCTCGACGTTCTACTGCGTGGCGAACATGCCGGGCGCGGTGCCCAACACCTCGACGTACGCGCTCACCAACGCCACGCTGCCCTACGCCGTGGCACTGGCCGACAAGGGGTGGCAGCAGGCACTGCGTGACGACCGGTCGCTGGCGCTGGGACTCAACACCCACGCCGGCCAGCTCACCAACAGCCCGGTCGGCGAGGCGGTCGGCATCGACGCGGCCAGCCTGGAGGCCGTGCTCTCGTAGGCTTCTCCCGCCATGGGAGATCCACAGCGCGCGGTGCGCACGTACCTCGACCACCTCTCGGTCGAGCGCGGGCTCGCGGCGAACACGCTCGCGTCGTACCGCCGCGACCTGCGGCGCTACCTGGGCTTCCTGGTCGAGACCGGCATCCAGGACCTGGACCAGGTGACCGAGGCCAGCGTGACGGGCTTCCTGGTGCGGCTGCGGGAGGGCGACGCCGAGCACCCGCCGTTGAGCGCCACCTCGGCGGCACGTACGGTCGTGGCGGTGCGCGGCTTCCACAGGTTCGCGGTCGCCGACGGGCTCGCCGTCGCCGACCCGGCCAGCGGGGTCAAGCCGCCAGCGCCGGCCAAGCGGCTGCCCAAGGCGCTGCCGCTGGCCGACGTCGAGGCGATCCTCGACGCCGCCGGGTCGCCGGGCACGACGCTCGCGCTGCGCGACCGGGCGCTGCTGGAGGTGCTCTACGGCACCGGCGCGCGCATCTCCGAGGCGGTCGGCCTCGACGTCGACGACATCGACCCCGTGGACGGGACCGTGCTGCTGCGGGGCAAGGGCAGCAAGGAGCGGATCGTGCCGGTCGGGTCCTATGCACGCGAGGCGCTCGACGCCTACCTGGTGCGGGGGCGGTCCGCGTTGGCCGCCGCGACCGCGGCGGGCTCGAGCACCGGCGGAGCGCTCTTCCTCAACGCCCGCGGCGGGCGGCTCTCGCGCCAGTCCGCGTGGGCGGTGCTGGCGAAGGCGGCCGACCGGGCGGGCGTGACGAGGGACGTCTCCCCGCACACCCTGCGACACTCGTTCGCGACCCACCTGCTCGACGGCGGCGCCGACGTACGCGTCGTGCAGGAGCTGCTCGGGCACGCGTCCGTGACGACGACGCAGGTCTACACCCTGGTGACGGTCGACAACCTGCGCGAGGTCTTCGCCACGGCGCATCCGAGGGCTCGTGACTGACCTGCTCGACGACATCACCGCGGCCGCCGCCGGCCGCGGGCTGACGCTCTACCCCCACCAGGAGGAGGCGATCCTCGCCCTGCTGGCCGGCGACAACGTCGTGCTCGCGACCCCGACCGGGTCCGGCAAGTCCCTCGTCGCGGAGTCGGCCCACCGGGCCGCGCTCGCCGAGGACCGGGTGTCGTTCTACACCGCGCCGATCAAGGCCCTGGTGAACGAGAAGTTCTTCGCGCTCGTCGAGACCTTCGGGGCCGCGGACGTCGGCATGCTCACCGGCGACGCCTCGGTCAACCCGGACGCGCCGATCATCTGCTGCACCGCCGAGGTGCTCGCCAACCTCGCGCTGCGGGAGGGCGCGGACGCGGACGTCGGGCTCGTGGTGATGGACGAGTTCCACTTCTACGCCGAGCCCGACCGCGGCTGGGCCTGGCAGGTGCCGCTGCTCGAGCTGCCGCAGGCGCAGTTCCTGCTGATGTCGGCGACGCTGGGCGACGTCTCCGACCTCGCCGCCGACCTGACCCGTCGCAACGGACGTGAGACGACCGTCGTCGCCGACGCCGAGCGACCGGTGCCGCTGTCGTTCTCGTGGTCGGTCACGCCGCTCGCCGAGACGCTCGAGGAGCTCGTGACGACCGGCCAGGCCCCGGCGTACGTCGTGCACTTCACGCAGAAGGACGCCGTAGAGCACGCGACGGCCCTGCTCAAGGCGGGCTGGATCCCCAAGCCCGACCTCGGCACCCGCCTCGACCACGTGCGCTTCGGCGCCGGCTTCGGCAAGACGCTCTCGAAGCTGCTGCGGCGGGGCATCGGCGTCCACCACGCGGGGATGCTGCCGCGCTACCGGCGACTGGTCGAGCAGCTCGCGCAGGCCGGGCTGCTGTCGGTGATCTGTGGCACCGACACGCTCGGCGTCGGCATCAACGTGCCGATCCGGACCGTGCTCTTCACCGGGCTGGCGAAGTTCGACGGCAACCGGCAGCGGATCCTGCGCACCCGGGAGTTCCTCCAGATCGCCGGCCGCGCCGGGCGGGCGGGCTTCGACACGGCGGGGTACGTCGTCGTGCAGGCACCCGAGCACGTCATCGAGAACGAGCGGCTCAAGGCGAAGTCCGCGGAGCGCCGGGCGGCCGGGAAGAAGCACTCCAAGGCGCAGCTGAAGAAGCCGCCCGAGGGCACGGTCGTGTGGACCGAGCAGACCTACGACAAGCTGGTCGCCGGCGTGCCCGAGCAGCTGGTGTCGCGGATGAAGGTCGACAACGCGATGCTCGTCAACGTCCTCGTCCGCGAGGAGGACGCCTTCCCGGTGCTGCGCAGGCTGCTCACCGACAACCACGAGGAGCCGCGCCAGCAGCTCCGGCTGTCGCGGCGCGCGCTGCGGCTGGCCCGGTCGCTGGTGCGCTCGGGGGTGGTGACCCGGCTCGACCAGCCCGACGAGTTCGGCCGGCGCTACGCGCTCACGGTCGACCTGCCGGTGGACTTCGCGCTCAACCAGCCGCTGTCGCACTTCGCGCTCGCGGCGCTCGACGTCCTGGACCCGGAGACGGAGGAGCATGCGCGCGACATCGTGTCCGTCGTCGAGGCGGTGCTCGAGGGGCCGCGGCAGATCCTGGCGCAGCAGCAGTACGTCGCGCGCGGGGAGGCCGTCGCGGAGATGAAGGCCGACGGGCTGGAGTACGAGGAGCGGATGACCCTGCTCGAGGAGGTCACCTGGCCGCAGCCCCTGGCCGAGCTGCTGGAGGCGACGTACGAGATCTATCGGCAGACCCACCCGTGGCTGGCCCAGGACGCACTGCAGCCGAAGTCGATCGTGCGGGAGATGTACGAGCAGGGGATGAGCTTCACCGACTTCGTGTCGCGATACCAGCTCGCGCGGTCGGAGGGGCTGGTGCTGCGCTACCTGACCGACGCCTACCGGACCCTGCGGCAGACCGTGCCCGAGCAGCACCGCACGCCCGAGCTCGACGACCTGGTCGAGTGGCTGGGGGAGACCGTCCGGCAGACCGACTCGTCGCTGCTCGACGAGTGGGAGGCGCTGGCCGACCCGTCGCACGCACGCTCCGACGTCGCCCACCACGAGCCGCCGCCGTCGCCGCGACCGATCTCCAAGCAGTCACGGGCCTTCGGCGTGATGATCCGCAACGCGATGTGGTGCCGGGTCGAGCTGGTCGCGCGCGACGACCTCGACGGGCTGGTCCGCCTCGAGCGCGCCGCGGCCGACCGCACCGATCCTCCCGGCGAGGTCGTGATGACCCGGTCGGCCTGGGACGAGGCGATCGAGGACTACTACGCCGAGCACGACCGGGTGCTCCTCGACGCCGACGCACGTGGCCCGTCGCTGCTCGTGGTCACCGAGTCGGGGCGGCGCTGGGAGGTGCGACAGACCATCCACGACCCGGACGGCAACCACGACTGGGTGGTCGAGGCGATCGCCGACCTCGACGCCTCCGACGAGGCCGGCGAGCTGGTGCTGTCGGCGGTGACGATGCGCCGGCTCGGCGGCTGAGGTCCGCCGGGTCCGTACGCTGGGGACCATGGCCGACGTGCAGACCTCCCACCACCCGTCCGCGAGCCGCTACGAGGCCCACATCGACGGCGAGCTGGCCGGCTTCGCCGAGTACCAGCTCACCGACCGGCTGGTGGTCTTCACCCACACCGAGGTGGACGAGAGGTTCGAGGGGCAGGGCGTCGGCTCGGCGCTCGCGCGGTTCGCGCTCGACGACGTGCGCGCCGACGGCGCGCGCCGGGTGCTGCCGCTGTGCCCGTTCGTCAAGGGCTGGATCGGCAAGCATCCCGACTACACCGACCTGGTCTACGGCGCACCGGAGAGCACCGCGAAGGACTAGGGCCCGGCTCCCAATTCACGGCCTGCTGCGCGCCGCCCATCACGCACTCTCGCGGCGTTGCCGTCGCTCGTAAGACGACCCAGTCTGCCTTCGCTCCGGCGCCTTGCGAGAGCACGCGCTGGACGACGCTCGCGACGGCCCGAATTGAGAGCCACGCCCTGACGCTCCTCCACAGGACTGTGCACAGGCCGGCCGCGTCCTGTGCATCGCCCGACTGCGCCGTACACACGCCATCAACAGATTTCCGGTCGCCCTGGGGGTTTCCGGTCCCGATGTTGTCGCTGTCGGAGGGCGGTCCTAGGCTCGCCCGGGAGTCGACCACAAGTCGCCGTGTCGACAAGTCGGGAGGAGTGTCCCATGAACGCTGGTGGCACCTTCGGAGGATCGGTTCCCCCGTCCGGAGCCACCGGCGAGATGCCACCCCGCACCCCCCGTCCCCCTGTCGACCCGCCTTCCCCCGACCCGCGAGATGAGCTGCCCGTGTCCGACCCCCTGCCGTTCGAGCGCCCGGACGCCCCCCAGCGTGAGCTGGGCCCGACGGGCCGGCCGATGCCGGACCTGCCGGAGCCGCGGCCGCTGACCACCCACGGCCACGCCCGGGTGATCTCGATGTGCAACCAGAAGGGCGGGGTCGGCAAGACCACGACGGCGATCAATCTGGGTGCGTCACTGGCGGAGTACGGCCGCAAGGTGCTGCTCGTCGACTTCGACCCGCAGGGCTCGCTGTCGGTCGGGCTTGGGCTCAACCCCCACGAGATGGAGCTGACCGTCTACAACCTCCTCATGGAGAAGGACGTCGAGCTCTCCGAGGTCGTGGTCCCCACCGGCGTCGAAGGCATGGACCTCCTCCCGTCGAACATCGACCTCTCGGCCGCCGAGGTGCAGCTGGTCCACGAGGTCGCCCGCGAGCAGACGCTGCAGCGCGTGCTGGCCCCGGCGCTCGCGGAGTACGACGTGGTGCTGATCGACTGCCAGCCCTCGCTCGGCCTGCTGACCGTCAACGCGCTCACCGCCTCCGACGGCGTGATCGTGCCGCTGGAGTGCGAGTACTTCGCGCTGCGCGGCGTCGCGCTGCTCAAGACGACGATCGACAAGGTCCGCGAGCGGCTCAACCCCAAGCTCGAGATCGACGGCGTGCTCGGCACCATGTACGACGGTCGCACGCTGCACAGCCGCGAGGTGATGGAGCGGCTCGTCCAGGCATGGGGTGACCGGGTCTTCCACACGGTGATCCGCCGCACGGTGAAGTTCTCGGACTCGACGGTCGCCGGCGAGCCGATCACGTCGTACGCGTCGTCGTCCACGGGCGCCGACGCCTACCGCCAGCTGGCCAAGGAGGTGCTCGCTCGGTGGCCCGACGCGTGAGCCTTCCCGCCGCCGACGACCTCTTCCGCCGTACCGCTCCCGCCGCGGAGCCGGCGCCCGCGGCCGAGCCGGAGGAGGAGGCGGCCGCTGCGCCCGAGCCGAGCCGGCCCCGCAGGCCCAGCGGCCGGGTGCGGCACGACGAGAAGATGACGGTCTACGTGACCTCCGACGAGCTGCTCGACCTCGAGCACGCCCGGCTGGTCCTGCGCCGCTCCCACGGCCTCGCGGTCGATCGCGGCCGGCTGGTGCGCGAGGCGATCGCGATGGCGCTGGCCGACTTCGAGGCGCACGGCGACGACAGCGCCCTGGTCCGACGATTGACCGAGGAATGACCGCGGACGTCCAGCAGCCCGACGGTGCCGTCGATCCCGCCGCGGAGCAGCCGGCGGCGGAGGCCGCGCCGGCGTTCGAGGTGCGCCTCGACAACTTCGAGGGCCCCTTCGACCTGCTGCTCAACCTGATCGCGAAGCACAAGCTCGACATCACCGAGGTCTCGCTGTCGAAGGTGACCGACGAGTTCATCGCGCACGTCAAGGCGATGGGGTCGTCCTGGGACCTCGAGCAGACGACGTCGTTCCTGCTCGTCGCCTCGACCCTGCTCGACCTCAAGGCCGCGCGACTGCTGCCGCAGGGGGACGTCGAGGACGAGGAGGACCTCGCGCTGCTCGAGGCACGCGACCTCCTCTTCGCGCGGCTGCTGCAGTACAAGGCGTTCAAGCAGGTCGCGGCCGTCCTCGAGGAACGGCTCGCGACCGAGTCGCGACGGCACGCGCGGGCGGTCGGACTCGAGGAGCGGTACGCCGGGCTGCTGCCGGAGGTCCTGATCGGCATCGGGCTCGACCAGTTCGCGCAGCTCGCGGCGAAGGCGCTCGAGCCGAAGCCGGTGCTCGAGCTCTCGCTGCACCACATCCACGCCGCCAAGGTGAGCGTGCGCGAGCAGGCGGCGCTGGTGGTGGAGCGGCTGCGCCGCAGCGGCGCGATGACGTTCCGGGCGCTGTGCGGCGACTCGCCCGACCGGCTGACCACGGTGGCGCGGTTCCTGTCGCTGCTGGAGCTCTTCCGCGAGGGTGCGGTCGGCTTCGAGCAGGTGACCCCGCTCGGCGAGCTCACCGTACGGTGGACCGGTGACGACGACGCCGACGTCGACGACCTGATCACCGACGAGTTCGACGGCACGCCGCCGGAGGCCGAGGTCTCCGCGGGCGGCACGGAAGCGACAGCAGACGAGGGAGATGACGGCGATGACTGACACCGAGATCGAGGAGCAGATCGCCGTCCCGGTCGCCGCGCTGCGCCCATCGCTGGAGGCACTGCTGATGGTCGCCGACCAGCCGATGGAGACGATGGCGCTGGCGACGGTCGTGGGCTACCCCGTCGACGACGTGACCGCGGCGCTGGGGGAGCTGGCGGCGGAGTACACCGAGCAGGGGCGAGGCTTCGAGCTGCGCAACGTCGGCGGCGGCTGGCGCTACTACACCCGCGACGACTACGCCGCCGTCGTCGAGGGCTACGTGCTCGAGGGCCAGCAGGCGCGTCTGACGCAGGCGGCGCTGGAGACGCTCGCGGTCGTCGCCTACAAGCAGCCCGTCTCGCGGGCGCGGGTCTCGGCCATCCGCGGCGTCAACGTCGACGGCGTGATGCGCACGCTGCTGACCCGCGGCCTCGTCGAGGAGGCCGGGCAGGACCACGAGACCGGAGCCAACCTCTACCGGACCACGGGCTACTTCCTGGAGCGGATCGGGATCACGTCGCTCGACGAGCTGCCCGAGCTCGCGCCGTACCTGCCCGACATGGAGGATCTCGAGGACGAGCTGGCCGAGATGGTCGCCCCGGCGCCCGTGGCCACCGAGTCCGCGCCGGAGCCCGAGCCTCAGCACCCGCACTCGCCGCACTCCGGCGACGGCACCGAGCCCGACGGCGGGACCGAGCCGACGTGAGCACTCCACCGACCGGCCCCGGCATCGAGACCGATGACGAGGGCCTGATCCGGCTGCAGAAGCTGCTCGCGCAGTCCGGTGTCGCCTCGCGGCGCAAGTGCGAGGAGCTGATGCTCGGCGGGTTCGTGGAGGTCGACGGGGAGGTAGTGACGCGGCTCGGCACCAAGGTCGACCCGCGCACCGCGGTGATCCGGGTCGAGGGCAAGCGGCTGCCGCCGGTCTCCGAGAAGGTCTACCTGGTGCTCAACAAGCCGCGCGGCGTGGTCTCCACGATGTCCGACCCCGAGGGGCGCCGCACGCTCGGCGACCTCGTGGCCGATCGACCCGAACGGCTCTTCCACGTCGGTCGACTCGACACCGACACCACGGGCCTCATCCTGCTCACGAACGACGGCGACTTCGCGCACCGGATGGCGCACCCGTCGTACGAGGTCGACAAGACCTACGTCGCGGAGGTCGAGGGCGAGGTCTACCGCCGGATCGTCAAGCAGCTGCTCGAGGGCGTGACCCTGGAGGACGGTCCGGTGACCGTGCGCAGGGCACGCGTCGTGGAGGCGTCGCCCACGCGGTCGATCGTCGAGCTGGTGATCCACGAGGGTCGCAACCGGATCGTGCGCCGGCTGCTCGAGCACGTCGGCCATCCGGTCCGCAGGCTCACCCGCACCGCGATCGGCCCGGTCCCGCTCGGCCGCCTGCCCGTCGGGGAGATGCGGGAGCTCTCGCGCGAGGAGCTCGGCGAGCTGCTCGACCGCGCGCAGCTCTGAGGTCCCGCTACCGTGGAGGCGTGGGCGCGGTGATCCACCCGGCGCTGGCGCCGTACGTCGCCTCGGTCACGGCGTACGACGTCGACCTGGGCGCGCCCGGGGTGCACCGGGGGCTGCCCGGGACGACGCTCACCTTCGTGCTGCCGATCGGGGAGCCGCTCGACGTCGGCTGGCGGGGGCGGCCGGAGAGCCGCGCCGCGCGGTGGTCGACGCTGTCGGGGCTGCACGCCCACCCGGCGGAGATCCACCACGACGGCCACCAGGTCGGGGTGCAGCTGGCCGTCACGACCGCCGGGGCGCGCGTGCTGTTCGGGCTCCCGGCGGCAGCCCTCGCCGGCGCGATCGTCGAGCTCGACGACGTCGCACCGGCGCTGCGGGACCTGCCGGAGCGGCTCGACGGCTGCCCGGCCGGGTCGCGTGAGTGGGTCGTCGAGCAGACGCTGCTGGGACAGCTCGCGCGCCTCGACGCGCACGAGCCTCGCGCCGAGGTGGGCCGGGCGCTCGCCCGACTGACCCGCGGCGCCACCGTGCAGGACGTGGCCGACGACGTCGGCTACAGCCGCCGCCACCTGGGCACGCTGGTGCGCCGCGAGTGCGGGCTGACGCCGCAGGAGGTGCGTCGCGTCGGCCGGTTCGAGCGGTCCCGCGCGCTGCTCGGTCGCGTGCCCCTCGCGGAGGCGGCGCAGCGGTGCGGGTACGCCGACCAGGCCCACCTCACGCGCGAGTGGGTGGACCTGGCGGGCTGCCCGCCGACGACGTGGCTGCGGGAGGAGTTCCCGTTCCTTCAAGACCTGCACCCCACGAGCGAGGCAGGGTCGACGTCATGAGCAAAGCAGCAGACGTCAGGCTCTGGCACACCATGTCGGTCCGCGACGCGGACGCGATGATCGCGTGGCTGAGCACCATCGGGTTCGTCGAGCACGCGACCTACCGGGACGAGAAGGACCCGACCGTCGTGGTGCACGCGGAGTGGCTGTGGCCGGGCGGGGGCGGCCTCATGTTCGGCAGCCAGCGCGACGAGGCCGTCGTCGACAACGTGGGCGGCTCGGCGGCATACGTGGTCACCGACGACCCGGACGCCGTCTTCGACCGCGCCGTCGAGGCGGGCGCGACGGTGATCCGCGCGATGCGGGACGAGGACTACGGCGGCCGCGGCGGCAGCGTCGAGGACCCCGAGGGCAACCACTGGTCGTTCGGGAGCTACCAGCCGTCCTGAGACCGGCGCGCATCGCGAGCGCGACCCTCGTTAGGGTCTAGGCGTGGCAGTCAGGGCAGTGCGAGGGGCGACCCAGCTCGACGAGGACGTGCGTGACCACATGCTCGAGCGGGTGGCGGAGATGGTCACCGACGTGATGGACTCCAACGGCCTCGAGGTCGACGACTTCATCTCGGTGGTCTTCACCGCGACGTCGGACCTGCACTCGGAGTTCCCGGCGTACGCCGCCCGCCGGCTCGGGTTCGGCGACGTCCCGCTGATCTGTGCGCGCGAGCTGGAGATCGAGGGCTCGATGCCCCGCGTCGTGCGGATGATGGCGCACGTCGAGACCGACCTGCCGCGCTCCGACATCACCCACGTCTACCTTCACGGTGCCGCCGCGCTGCGTCGCGACCTCACCCGGGTCCGCGCGGTGCCCGACGATGAGTAGCGGCCTGGTCGGGCCCGTCGAGGTCGTCGGCACGGGGCTGCTCGGCACGTCGGTCGCGCTCGCCTGCCGCAAGGCGGGGCTGGACGTGCTGCTGTCGGACGTCTCCGCGGAGCACGTCCGCACGGCGTCCGCCCTCGGCGCGGGGCGCCCGCGCGGCGCGGAGGACCGGCCGCAGCTCGTCGTCGTCGCGGTCCCTCCCGACCACCTGGGTGCGGCGATCGGGGCGGCGCTCGACGCGAGCGACCCGGTCACCGTCGTCACCGACGTCGGCAGCGTCAAGAGCGGGCCGCTGGCGGCGGTGCGCGACCATCCGGCGGTACGCCGCTACGTCGGTGGTCACCCGATGGCCGGGAGCGAGCGCTCGGGTCCCCTCGCGGCCACGGCCGACCTGTTCGAGGGCCGCCCCTGGGCGGTTGCGCCCCACACGGGCGCGGACGCCGACGCCATCGAGGTGGTCGAGCAGCTCGTGGGGCTCTGCGCCGGGGTCGTCGTACGCCTCGACCCGGCGGACCACGACCGCGCGGTGGCGCGCACCTCGCACGTGCCGCACCTGCTCGCCTCGCTCGCGGCCGGGCGGCTCGCCGACGCTCCCGCCGACCACCTCAAGCTGTCGGGCCAGGGCGTGCGCGACGTGACGCGCGTGGCCGCGGGCAGCCCGGCGCTCTACGGCCAGATCGTCACCGCCAACGCCGACGCCGTGCTCGGACTACTGGGCGAGGTGCGCGGGGAGCTCGACGCGCTGATCGCCGCGGTCTCGGCCGCGGACGGCGACGCGCTGGCCGCGCTCCTCGAGCAGGGCGTCGCCGGCACCCACGCGATCCCGGGCAAGCACGGCGGGCCGGTGCGCCCGACCGCGTCGGTGTTCGTGTCGGTGCCCGACGAGCCGGGGGTGCTGGCCAGGCTCTTCGCCGCGGCGGGGGAGAGCGGGGTCAACATCGAGGACGTCCGCATCGACCACGACCTCGGCCGCGCGGTCGGCCTCGTCGAGCTCGTCGTCGACGAGGCGAGCGGCGAGCACCTGCTGGCGTCTCTCGAATCCCGTGGCTGGGTGACGCACCGGTAGGCTGCGGCCCCGTGAACAGCTCCGCGCGCACCGCTCCTGCCGGCCTCGTCGTCGCCGTCGACGGCACCTCGGGCTCGGGCAAGTCGAGCACCTCGCGCGGGGTCGCCGACCGGCTGGGGCTGCGCTACCTGGACACCGGCGCGATGTTCCGCGCGATGACGTGGTGGATGCTCCGGCACGGCGTCGACGTGCACGACGCGGACGCGGTGGCGGCCCACGCCGGTGACCCCGAGATCGTCTCCGGCACCGACCCGCTCGACCCGACGATCACCGTCGACGGCGAGGACGTCGCGGCGGGCATCCGCGGCGACGACGTCAACGCCGCCGTCTCGCCGGTGAGCGCGGTCCCCGAGGTGCGCGCGCGGCTGCTCCAGCTCCAGCGCGCCGTCATCGGCGACGCGACCGCCGACGGCGGCATCGTGGTCGAGGGACGCGACATCGGCTCCGTCGTGGCCCCGGACGCCGCGGTCAAGGTCTACCTGAGCGCCGACCCGGCGGCCCGCGCCGCGCGCCGCGCCGCCGAGCAGGGCGGAGCCGACCTCGGCGCCACCCGCCAGTCGCTGCTCGCCCGCGACAAGATCGACTCCGGCCGGGCCACGGCCCCGCTGGTCCGGGCCGAGGGAGCGGTGCACGTCGACACCACGGCGTACACCCTCGAGGAGGTCATCGGGCTGGTCGTCTCGCTCGTCGACGACGCGGGGGCCCGCACATGAACGAGCAGCGCGCCCACCTCGCGCCGCCCCGGAGCGACCGGGTCCCCGGCGCGCCGCGCTACCTGCTGTACTCGCCGCTGCGGCCGCTGGCGCGCTTCCTCATCCGGCGGCGGTACGCCGTGCGCGTGCACGGCGGGGGGCAGGTCCCGCCGACGGGACCGGTGATCTACGCGTCCAACCACGTCGGGGTGATCGACGGGCCGCTGCTCGCGATCTTCGGGCCCCGGCCCGCGCATGCGCTGACGAAGGTCGAGATGTTCCGGGGCCTCCTCGGCCGGTTCCTGTGGTGGTCCGGCCAGATCCCGCTGGACCGCTTCCACACCGACCCGCGTGCGGTGAAGACCTGCCTGCGCGCGCTGCGCAGCGGGCGCGCGATCGGGATCTACCCGGAGGGGAGCCGGGGACCCGGCGACCTCGAGCGGTTCCACCGCGGAGCGGCCTACCTGGCGCTGGTGTCGGGCGCCCCCGTCGTACCCGTCACCATGCTCGGCAGCCGGGAGCCGGGCGGCACCAGCGGGTCGCTGCCGCGGCGCGGCGCCGCCATCGACATGATCTTCGGCGAGGTGTGGCGCACCGACGCCGTGCCGTGGCCGCGCACCCGGGAACAAGTCGAGAAGGCCTCGTTGTTGCTGCGTGAACACATGCTGGTCCAGCTGGACCGGGCGCGCGCGTCGACCGGGCGAGAGCTCCCGGGTCCGCTGCCGCCCACCGACGTAGATCCCGACCCCGCGACCGGGGTCACCGATGAAGGAGCACCATGACCGAGCTGGAGCCTGCCGCCACGGAGGCGCTCGGACCCGTCCCCGTCCTTGCGGTCGTGGGACGACCCAACGTCGGCAAGTCCACGCTGGTCAACCGGATCATCGGCCGCCGCGAGGCGGTCGTCGAGGACATCCCGGGCGTGACGCGTGACCGCGTGTCGTACGACGCGAACTGGAACGGCCGCGCCTTCACCGTGGTCGACACCGGCGGTTGGGACCCCGACGCCCGCGGTCTCGCCGAGCGGATCGCCGCGCAGGCGGAGATCGCCGTGAGCCTCGCCGACGCGGTGCTCTTTGTCGTCGACGCCACCGTCGGGATCACCGACGCCGACGAGGCCGTGGTGCGCATCCTGCGCAAGTCCGGCAAGCCGGTGGTGCTCGCCGCGAACAAGGTCGACGACCAGCGCACCGAGGCCGAGGCGTACGGGTTGTGGAACCTCGGCCTGGGCGAGCCGTTCCCGGTCTCGGCGCTGCACGGCCGGGGCTCGGGCGACATGCTCGACGCCGTGCTGGCCGCGCTGCCGGAGCCGCCCCCCGAGACGCTGGGAGAGAAGGTCGGCGGTCCGCGTCGGATCGCGATCGTCGGCAAGCCCAACGTCGGCAAGTCCTCGTTGCTCAACAAGCTCGCGAGGGAGGAGCGCGTCGTCGTCGACAACGTTGCCGGCACGACCGTCGACCCCGTCGACGAGCTGATCGTGCTCGGCGACCGGACGTGGCGCTTCATCGACACCGCCGGCCTGCGCAAGCGGGTCAAGGAGGCGTCGGGCCACGAGTACTACGCCTCCCTGCGCACGTCGACCGCGATCGACCGCGCCGAGGTCGCGGTGCTGGTGCTCGACGCCGACCAGAGCATCTCCGAGCAGGACGTGCGCATCCTGCAGACGGTCCGGGAGACCGGCCGCGCGCTGGTGATCGCGTTCAACAAGTGGGACCTCGTCGACGAGGAGCGCCGCTACTACCTCGAGCGCGAGATCGAGCGCGAGCTCGTGCAGGTGCAGTGGGCGCCGCGGATCAACATCACCGCGCGCACCGGGTGGCACATCGACCGCCTGGTGCCGGCGCTCGACCGGGCGCTCGAGGGCTGGGAGACCCGCGTGTCGACCGGCGCGCTCAACGGCTTCCTGGGCCGGCTCGTCGCCGAGCACCCGCACCCGGTGCGCAGCGGCAAGCAGCCCAAGATCCTCTTCGGCACGCAGGCGTCGACCGCGCCGCCGACGTTCATCCTCTTCACGAGCGGCAAGCTCGACGCGTCGTACGAGCGGTTCATCGAGCGACGCCTGCGCGAGGAGTTCGGGTTCGTCGGCACGCCGATCGTGCTGCAGCAGCGACCGCGCGAGAAGCGCAAGCGGTGATCCGCGCCGTCGTGGCCCTGCTGCTCGCCGTCGGCACGACGGCGGCGCCGGTGCCCGCGACCGCGGATCCGATCGCCGGCACCCGCTGCTCTGCGTTCCCCGCGGACAACTGGTGGCATGCCGACGTCAGCGACCTTCCCGTGCACCGGCGCTCGCGGCAGTGGCTCTTGCACATGTCGACCGGCGTGGATCTGCACCCCGACTTCGGGGGCCGCTACGGCATCCCGGTCACCGTCGTGAAGCGATCGCACCCGAAGGTGCGGGTGCGCTTCCACTACGCGGCGGAGAGCGACCGGGTGCGGTACCCGCTCGGGCGCGACACCAGGATCGAGGGCGGCCGCGGGTCGGACGGCGACCGGCACGCGATCGTGGTCGACAGTGGCCGATGCCGGCTCTACGAGACCTGGAACACGCGGACCCGGCGCGGTCGCTGGGTCGCCGGCTCCGGTGCGGTCTGGTCACTGCGATCCAACCGCCTGCGTCCGGACGGCTGGACCTCGGCCGACGCCGCGGGGCTGCCGCTCCTGCCCGGCCTGCTGCGGTGGCGCGAGGTGCGTGCGGGTCGGGTCGACCATGCGATCCGGTTCACGACCGACGTCACGAGCCGGCACCACCTCTGGCCGGCGCGGCACGACGCCGGCTCCCGGTCCTCGCTGGCCTACCCGCCGATGGGCGCGCGGTTCCGCCTGCGGTCCGACTTCCCGATGCGCGGCTTGTCGGCGTACGCCGTGACCGTGATCGACGCGATGAAGACCTACGGCCTCGTGCTCGCCGACAACGGGTCGCCGTGGTACTTCCAGGGCGAGCAGAACCGCCGCTGGCCCGCGGCGCTGGTGGAGGAGCTGAAGGAGATCCCGGCCGCCGACTTCGTCGCCGTCGACACGTCCTCGCTGCGGGTCTCCCGGGACTCCGCCGAAGTCAGTCCCGATTGAGGACAGAATCTGGCCGCAGGGCTTCCTGGAGTCGTGGCATGACCACCGAACGCGACGACTGCCTTGGGGCGGGCTGATCAAGCACGTCGCCGCCGTCGAGCGGGAGTGGGCGGACTTCGTCGTCAACGGCCCGACCCAGCTGCCGCCGGTCGACTGGGAGGAGAGCGACTGGTCCAACCCTCCGGCCGACGTCCTGGACTACCAGAACGGCTTCCGGATGGTCGGCGACGAGACGCTCGACAGCCTGCTCGCGGCGGACGACGAGGTCGCGGCCGCCACCGACAAGCTGGTCGAGACCGTCTACCTCGACCGCCGGCACCCGCTGCCCGAGGCGCCGTGGAGCGAGCCCGGCGCCACCTGGTCGGCCCGACGCACCTTCCTGCACATCGTCGCCGAGACCGCCCAGCACGCCGGCGACGCCGGCATCATCCGCGAGACGATCGACGGCCAGAAGTCGATGGGCTGAGCCCCGGACGACCCGATTCCGGGGATGCGGTCCCGCTGCGATAGGGTTCACGCGGCTCGCTGCTCACGAGGCGGCGACCGTTCGGGCTGTGGCGCAGCTTGGTAGCGCACTTGACTGGGGGTCAAGGGGTCGCAGGTTCAAATCCTGTCAGCCCGACTGTGTGATGTCTCAGGGCATCGTGGAGGGCCGAACCCAATAGATGT
>NZ_JARGER010000006.1 GCF_029210375.1 Nocardioides sp. YIM 152315
ACCCGCCAGCTGAACCCGAGGCCGAGGGCAAAGTCACCGGAACCTTCCTTCCAGACAGGCGCCAGGGCGCATTCCTCAACCACCGTGGCGCCAGGGCGCCTTCCTCAACCACCGACGGTGCCTCAGGCCACTCTCGGCCAGGGAGCCTCGTCGGCGTCGGGGGGCGGGGGGATCCAGCTGGCCAGGGGAAGGCCGAGCCCCGAGAGTGGCGGCAGGTGGTCGAACTGGTCGAGGTCGGCGTCGGTGGCCACGGGGAAGCCGGAGCCGGCCGGGGTCTCCCAGCCGTCGAGGTCCACGATCTCCTCGGCGATGTCTGCGTCGACGGCCAGCACGAGCCTGTCGGCGCCGAAACGGTCCATCCACGACCACATCGTCGAGGCGGCGATCCGGCGCTCGGCCGCGACGTCGAGGGCGGTCGCCCGCTCGAGGTAGCGGGCGCCCCGGGTCGCCGTGACCAGGCTCGCGGCCAGCGCCGTGACCACCCAGACCGCGGCGACCACGCCGCACCAGCACAGTCCGACATGCATGTCCGGGTCCCGATGTCCGTGAGCTCGTCGAGGCCGCAGCCTCCCTAGAGAGGAAAGCGTGACTCCTCCGGGGCGAGAACGGGCCGAGGACTAGACCAGCAATCTTGCGCCGATCTTGAGGATGCCCGGGCCGGGTCTCAGTGGTAGGTCACCTTGACGGCGTCGGTGACCGGCACCGACTGGCAGCCCAGCCGGATGCCGTCCGCGAGGTCGTCGTCGTCGAGCACGTCGTTGTGGAGCATCTTCACCTCGCCCGCGAGTAGGCGCACGGCACAGGCCGAGCATTCACCCTCGCGGCAGGAGTACGGCGCCTTCACGCCCTTCGCCTCGAGGTGGTCCAGCATCTTCGTGCCGGGCGCCCAGTCGTCGAAGGCGTACTCCTCGCCGTCGAGCTCGACCTCGAGCCGGACCGGCCCCTGCGGCCGGCCCTCGTGCGAGGCCGGCTCCTGGGCGTCGTCGTCCTCGTCGCGCTCGGCGTCCTCGATCTCGTGCTCGGCGACCTCCTGGTCGTGCAGGTCGCCGAAGGGGTTGCCGCCCAGCGAGATGAACTTCTCCTGGTGCCGGCGCTCCCGCGGGAACTCCAGCTCCTTGAGCGCCGCGACCGTCAGCTTCATGAAGGGCGCGGGGCCACAGACGAACGCGTCGTACGACGCGAACGCCGACGCGAACGCCTTCAGCTGCTCCTGGCTCGGCAGCCCCTGCACCGACTCGAGCCAGTGCACGACCTGGAGCCGGTCCGGGTGCGCGGCAGCGAGCTCGGTGAGCTCGCGCGCGAAGATCACCGACGCCTCGTCGCGGTTGGCGTAGAAGAGCACGATCCGCCCGCTCCCCTGCTGGAGGGCAGTGCGGATGATCGAGATGACGGGCGTGATGCCGCTGCCGGCGGCGAGGAGCAGCAGGTCGGCGGACAGCGACGCCGGCGTGAAGATGCCGCTCGGCGGCAGCACCCGGATGCTGTCGCCCTCGCGCAGGTGGTCGCACACCCAGTTGGACGCGTAGCCGTCGGCGGTCCGCTTCACGGTGATCGTCAGCGGGCCGTCGCCGACCGGGCTGCTCGACAGCGAGTAGCAGCGCGCCGCGACGCCCGTCCGCTCCGACGGTACGGCGAGGGTCAGGAACTGCCCCGGCTTGTAGGCGAACCGCTCCTCGGCACCGGCGGGGACCTCGAAGGAGATGGAGTGCGCGTCGCCGGTCTCCTCGGCCACCTCCACGACCTTCAGCTCGAAGGACTCCTCACTCATGTGTCTAGTAACCGTCCTCGGCTCCGATGGGGATGCGGCCGGCGCGTGTGGCGGCCTCGATGCTGGCGATCATGCGGGGGCAGGCCGGGTGCGACTCGCGGCCGCCCGTACGTCGAGACAGCTCGGGGCAGTGGGCCCGCGCCTCGGCTGTCCACTGGATCGACGTGTGGTGCTCGCTGTTCTTCTTCACACCCACCTCGGCGAGGCAGTCCAAGCAGGCGACGTCGACGAGCCGCGCGGAGGTGTAGAGCCGCTGGTCCTCCAGCGTGTCCGGGCTGGTCGGGACGAAGGACGGCATCAGACGTCCGCGGTCGCGGAGTCCTCGGCCGCCTTCTTCGCGAGGTTGTCGGCGACCTCGTCCTGCCAGAACTCGTTGGCCTTGGTGGTGTCGACCTCGAACTCGAAGCGGTCGACCATCTCGGGTGCGATGTCGGCCCGGTCGACGTAGAACTGCTCGTACCACCGGCGGAGCTGGTAGACCGGGCCGTCCTCCTCGCACAGGAGCGGGTTCTGGACCGGCACCTTGTTCTTCCAGATGTGCACGTCCTGGAGGAAGCCCTCGCCGAACATCTGGGCGTACTTCTTCGCGATGAAGTTCGCGGTCTTGTCGTCGAGGCCCTCGGGCTTCTTCACGGTGATGCCGTACTGGAGCAGGAAGGAGTCGGGGCCGGTCGGGAGGTGGCAGTTGAAGAGGACGACCTCGGTGTTGAAGCCCTTGTAGTCGGTGTCGAGCCAGTTGATCATGTACGCCGGTCCGTAGTAGGTCGCCTCGGACTTCAAGAAGAGCTCGGCGTCGCCGTACCCCCCGCTCTTGTCGGGACGGCCCTTGGACTCCATGAACTGCGTCGCCTGGGTGCCCTCGAAGATGTTGCGGAAGCTCGTCGGGAAGGCGAAGTGCACGTAGTAGAAGTGCGCCATGTCGACGACGTTGTCGATGAGCTCGCGGCAGTGCGAGCCGACGATGTGCTCGGACTCCCAGACCCAGTCGGTGTACTCGCCCTCGGCCAGCCCCGGGAGCTCGGGCGGCAGGATGTCCAGGTCGGGCTCGGAGCCCTCGACGTCGTGCCAGATCAGCACCTGGTCGTTGCGGATCGCGACGGGGTACCTCTGGGTGCGTGCACGCAACGGGACCCGCCGGGCGTAGGGGATCTGCTTGCACTTGCCGTCGCCACCCCAGCGCCAGTCGTGGAACGGGCAGGCGACCTGGTCGCCCTTGACCTCGCCCTGGGTGAGGTCGCCGCCCATGTGCCGGCAGTAGCCGTCGAGGACGTGGATCTCGCCCGTCGAGTCCGCCCAGACGACCAGCTTGCCGCCGAACGCCTCGACGCCGTGCGGCTTGCCGTCGCGGAACGAGTCGGCCAGGCCCAGACAGTGCCAGCCGCGCGCGAAGCGCTCCGGCGGCGTTCCGTGGTCGAGCTGTCGGGTATCGCTCATGGACCCATTATGGACCAGAACGAGAACACGTTCTAGTCTGACCGGCATGCACATCGCTCTGACGCCCGAGCAGCAGGACCTCCGTGAGGAGCTCCGCGACTACTTCGCGGGCCTCGTCACGCCCGAGGTGAGGGCCGGGCTCGCCGCGGCGTCGGGCGAGTTCGGCGACGCCGAGGTCTACAAGGACGTGATCCGGCGGCTCGGCGCCGACGGCTGGCTCGGCATCGGCTGGCCGGAGGAGTACGGCGGCCAGGCCCGGTCGATGACCGACCAGCTGATCTTCACCGATGCGGCCGCGGCGGCCGGCGTGCCGATCCCCTACCTGACGCTCAACACCGTCGGGCCGACGATCATGCGCTATGGCACCGACGAGCAGAAGGCCCACTTCCTGCCGAAGATCCTCACCGGCGACCTGCACTTCTCGATCGGCTACTCCGAGCCCGGCTCCGGCACCGACCTCGCGTCGTTGAGGACGCGGGCGGTGCGCGAGGGCGACGAGTGGGTGATCAACGGCCAGAAGATGTGGACCTCGCTGATCCAGTACGCCGACTGGATCTGGCTCGCGTGCCGCACCGACCCCGACCTGCCCCGCCACAAGGGCCTCTCGATGATCCTGGTGCCGGCCGACTCCCCAGGCTTCTCCTACACCCCGGTGCACACGGTCGCCGGGGTGAGCACGAGCGCGACGTACTACGAGGACGTCCGCGTGCCGGCCGCCAACCTCGTCGGCGAGCTGAACGGCGGCTGGTCGCTGATGACCAACCAGCTCAACCACGAGCGGGTGGCGCTGACCTCGGCCGCACCGTTGACGCACTCGATCGAGATCGTGCGCACGTGGGCCCAGGACACCAAGGCGCCCGACGGCGAGCGCGTGATCGACAGCGAGTGGGTGCAGATCGCGCTCGGCCGCGCGCACGCCCGCGCCGAGGCGCTCCGGCTGATCAACTGGAAGCTCGCCGCCGACGCGGACGCCGGCGTCGACCTCTCCCCCGCCGAGGCGTCGGCCACCAAGATCTACGGCTCCGAGCTGGCGACCGAGGTCTACCGCACGCTCATGGAGGTCGTCGGCCCCAACGCCGGCGTCACCGCCGACTCCGAGGGCTCGGTCCTCCAGGGCCGGCTCGAGCGCTTCTACCGCTCGGCCCTCGTGATGACCTTCGGCGGCGGCACCAACGAGATCCAGCGCGACATCATCGGGTACGTCGGCCTCGGCCTGCCCGCTGCGAAGCGCTCGTGAGGAGGAGCTGACATGGACTTCCGGTTCACCCAGGAGCAGGACGAGGCCGCGGAGCTCGCGGCGAGCATCCTCGACGACCGCGCCACCAACGAGCGCCAGAAGGCCGTCGAGGCCGGCGGCGACCGCTTCGACCGCGACCTGTGGGCCGCGCTCGGCGAGGCCGGGCTGCTCGGGCTCGCGCTGCCGGAGAGGTACGACGGCGCCGGGCTCGGCCTGGTCGAGCTGTGCCGGGTGCTGGTGGAGGTCGGCCGCACGGTCGCGCCGGTGCCGCTCGCGGCCCATGGTCCGGCGACGCGGCTGATCGCCGAGCACGGGTCCGACGAGCAGCAGGCGCGGTGGCTGCCGCGTGCGGCCACCGGCGGCGCCGTCGTCACGGCGGCGGTCGCCGAGGAGCTGTCGTGGGCGCCGGAGCACCCGACCACGACCGCCACGCCGGACGGCGACGGCCACCGGCTGACCGGCAGCAAGGCCGTCGTGCCGGCCGGACCGTACGCCGACCTCGTGCTCGTCCCGGCCGCGACGCCGTCCGGCGTCGGTGTCTTCCTGGTCGAGCCGGGCGACTCCGGGGTGAAGGTCGTGGCACAGCGGTTCTCCGACCGCGACGCGGTCGCCCGGCTCGACCTCGACGGCGTGACCCTGGGGGCCGACCGGCTGCTCGGCGCCGCCGACGGGGCCGCGGACCACCGGCTGCGCCAGCTGATGGTGCTCGGCGGCGCGGCGGAGCAGCTCGGCATCACCGAGGGCGCGCTGCGATTGACCGCGTCGTACGCGAAGACGCGCGAGCAGTTCGGTCGGCCGATCGGCACCTTCCAGGCGGTCTCGCAGCGGCTGGCGGACGGCTACATCGACGTGCTCGGCCAACGGCTGACCCTGTGGCAGGCCGCATGGCGCCTCGACGAGGGCCTGCCCGCGGACACCGAGGTCGCGATCGCGAAGCTCTGGGCCGCCGACGCGGGCCACCGGCTCGCGCACACCGCGGTGCACGTGCACGGTGGCGTCGGCATCGACCTGGACGGCGAGACGCACCGCTACTTCACGGGCGCGAAGCGCTTCGAGCTCCTGCACGGTGGGGCCACCGAGCAGGCGTTGAGGATCGGACGGGCGCTGGCCGCACTGCCGGTGTGATCACGGCGCCGGCGACGGCTCCGCGTCGGCCTCGATGAACGGCGAGCCGCCGCCGAACGAGTCCGACACGGCCGCGGTGTCGAGCACACGGTACGGCGCGGCGGCGGTCGTCGCCCGCTGCCGGAGCGCCTCGACGGGCAGGTCGCCGCGCGAGGCGACCACGACCAGGTTGCCGAGTCGCTTCGCCCGCAGCGTCGCGGGCTCGGCGGTCAGCAGGACGTCGGGGAACGCCGAGCGCACCCCGGCCACGACCCGGCGGGTCCAGCCGAACGGCGCCCGGTCGGTGAGGTTGAGGGCGACGACGCCGACGGAGCCGAGGACCCGGCCCACGTCCGCGAGGAACGCACCGGTCACGAGCGCCCCGGGCACCCGGGCGTCGGCGAAGGCGTCGACGACCACGAGGTCCGCGCTGTCGTCGCGCAGCGCGGCGACGCCGGCCCGGCCGTCGACCGGACGCACCCTGATGCCGCTCCGGCGGGGCAGCGGCAGGCGGACGCGCACCAGCTCGGTCACCGCGGTGGCGGGCTCGAGGACCACCTGGGGCGACCGGGGCCGGGTCGCCGCGACGTACCGCGGCAGCGTGAGGCCGGCCCCGCCGACGTGCACCACGCGCAGCGGCGCGGCCGGTGGCCCGACCGCGTCGACCACGTCCCCGAGCCGGCGCACGTACTCGAAGACGAGCCGACGCGGGTCGGCGAGGTCGACGTACGACTGGTCCATGCCGGACATCCGGAGCACGTAGGAGTCCGGCCGGTCGGCCGGCAGGATCTCGGCGTCGGGCCCCATGGCCCGCAGCCTGTCACGCGCCGCCGCACGACCACACGAATCGGGGGACCCCACCGGGGCACCTCCTTCCACTAGTGGTCGTGCCCGTTGATACGTCGGGGGTATCCGTGCTCAGCGTGCGTGCATCGCAAGGCGGCGGCGCGACGGCATACCGGGTTGTCTACCGAGCGTCGCCAACGCAGCGAGGTGCGTGCGCTGGGTGCGTAGATCCCTGGTGAATCAATGGGGATGACCACTAGCGTCACGCCATGGGCGTGCTGCGCTGGGGCGACGTCGGACGGGCGGCCGTCGCGCTGGTCGGCGCCGTGCTCGGCGTCCTGATCGCCTCGTGGGTGGTGCCCAGCTTCGACGTCGGCTCCTGGGAGGATGCCGTGCTCGCGGCCGTCCTGATCGCGCTGTGCGGCGTCGTGCTGCGCTTCGTGCTCGTGCGGGGCGCCGTGCTCCTCGGCTGGGTGGGCGCGGTGCTGGTCGGGCTGTTCGGGCAGGCGCTCGCCGTGTGGGTGGTCGTCTACGCCCCGCACGGCGGCGACGCCGCAGACCTCGGCTGGGCGCTGCTCGCGTCGTGGATCATCGCGGCCGTCTCGACGCTCTTCGGCTGGGTGGCCACCGCCGGCACCGACGACGCCGTCACCGCCTCGCTGCTCCGGCGCGCGCGGCGCCACCGGCACCCGATCGCGGACCCCGAGGTCCCGGGCATCGTGTTCGTGCAGGCGGACGGCGTGCCCTACCCCGTGCTCGACTGGTGCGTGCGCGCCGGGACGCTGCCGACGCTGTCGCGGTGGGTGCGCAGCGGCTCGCACCGCGCCGTCGAGTGGCGCCCGAGGCTGCCGGCGACCACCCCCGCCAGCCAGATGGGCATCCTGCACGGCACGATCGACGGCATCCCCGCCTTCCGCTGGGTCGACCGCCCGAGCGGCAAGGTCTACGTCGCCAACCGGCCGGCCGACGCCGCCGCGATCGAGGCGACCCACTCCGACGGTCGCGGCCTGCTCGTCGACGACGGCGTCTCGGTGAGCAACCTCTTCACCGGCGACGCGCCCACGGCGTACGCCACCATGAGCGCGATCGGCCGCGGCCAGGAGACCCGCGAGTCCCGCCGGATCATGTCGGAGTACCTCAGCCGTCCGGCCGGCTTCGCGCGCAGCATGTCGCGTGCGATCAGCGAGATCGGCCGCGAGCGCTTCCAGTCCGCCCGCGCGCGGCGCCGCGACATCCGGCCGCGCGTGCACCGCGGCTGGTCGTTCGCGATGGAGCGCGCGGCGCTCACCGGTGTCATCCGCGACCTCAACACCACGCTGGTCGCCGAGTCGATGCTCCGCGGCCGGCGCAGCATCTACGTCGACTACGTCGACTACGACGCGGTCGCCCATCACGCCGGCATCCTGCAGCCGGAGTCACTGGACGCACTGGCCGGCATCGACGCCGTGCTCGCCCAGCTTGAGGCCGTCGCCGCGGTCGCACCCCGGAAGTACCACCTCGTCGTGCTCTCCGACCACGGCCAGTCGCAGGGTGCGATCTTCGCCGACCGGTACGGCGAGGACCTCGCGGCGGTCGTCACCCGGCTGACCGACTCGGCCGCGGTCGTCTCGGTCGAGAACGCCGAGGGCAGCGGCTCGCTGCACTCGATGGTGGCCGGCGGCGCCGGCGACGACACCGTCCTGGGGCGAGCCCTCCGCCGGGCCGCGGCGCGCGCGTCCGACCGGGTCGCCGCGGAGACGTTCGAGACCCGCAACCCGGGCAAGGAGCAGCAGTTCCTGGTCTTCGGGTCCGGCAACCTGGGGCTCGTGTACGTCGCGGGCGAGCGGCACCGGCTCACGATCGACGAGCTCGCCCTGCGCTTCCCGGCGCTGGTTCCCGGGCTCGTGGACCACCCGGGCGTCGGCTTCGTGGTCGTCGAGTCCGCCGAGCACGGTCCGGTGGCGATCGGCGCGGCGGGCGAGCACCGCGTGCGCGACGGGATCGTCGTCGGCGACGACCCGCTCGCGGCGTACGGCGCCCACGCCGCCGGCTTCGTGCTCCGCGCCGCCACCATGGCGGAGGCGCCGGACATCTACGTCAACAGCCTGATCGACGACCTCGACGAGGTGGCGGCGTTCGAGGGGCTGGTCGCCTGCCACGGCGGGCTCGGCGGCTGGCAGGACCGCGGCATGGTGGTGCACCCCGTCGACCTGGAGATGCCCGAGCAGATGGTCGTGGGCGCCGACGCCCTGCACCGGGTGCTCGTCGGCTGGCAGGAGCAGCTGGGCCACCGCGCCGCGCTCCGCGAGGGGGCGAACCCGTGAGCGCCTCGCCGGGCACCACCACCGTCGCGCCACGGGCGGGCCGGCGCCGGATCACGGCAGGCTTCTTCGTCGCCGGCACCGGATCCCGGTCCCGACGGCCGATCGACGTCGCGCTCGCGGTCGTCGGCCTGCTCGTCGCCCTCGGCTGCGCCCGCGCCGCCGCCCACCGGGGCCTGCTCGACGGCGCCGTGCGTGGCGTCGCCGACGACCTGCCGCGCTGGGCGACCGCGCTGTTCGACGCGGCCTACGCGCTCGGCTCGGTCTACGCGATCGGCGTCGTCGTCGCCGTCGTCCTCACCGCGCCGCGACGGGGCCGGCTGCCGTTCGCCGTGCTGGTGGCCGTCGGCGCGGCCGTGGGCGGCGCGATCGTGGCGTCGTACCTCGCCGGCGCCGGGCTCCCCGAGGTCGACCCGGGACCGGTGCGCAGCGGCTCCCCGCACGGCTTCCCGACTCTGCGCGTCGCGGTGGTCACGGCCGTCCTGATGGTGCTGCGGCCGTTCGTGGTCGTCTCGCTGCGGCGCTTCCACGTCGCCGTGGTCGGGGTGCAGTGCGTGGCCGCGTGGGCGATCGGCATCGCCGGCCCCACCGACGTCCTGGGGGCGCTCGCGATCGGCATCGCCGCCGCCGGACTGACCCTCGTGATCGTCGGGTCCCCGGCGGGCCATCCCAGCCTGCACCAGGTGGCGGCCACCCTCGCCCAGCTCGGCATCGAGGTGACGGGGCTCCGTTTCGCCGCACGCCAGCCGTGGGGCGCGCGCATCCTGTACGCCGCCGCGGCCGACGGTCGACCGCTGCTGGTCAAGGTCTACGGGCGCGACGCCACCGATGCCCGGCTCGCGGCGCGCTGGTGGCGCACGCTGCTCTACCGCGACCAGTCCGCGCCCGGGGCGACCCGGCTCCAGCTGGTCGAGCACGAGGCACTGCTGACGGTGCTCGCGGAGCGGGCGGGCGTGCACGTCGACGAGCTGGTCGCCGCGGCCGAGAGCTCCGGCGACGCCGTCCTCGTGCTCGGCGCTCCGGCGCCGTCGCTGGAGGGTCGGGCGGAGGTCGACGACGAGACACTGCGCGCGGTCTGGGACGCCGTCGCCCGACTGCACGGCGCGGGGCTCGTCCACGGGGAGCTGACGCTCGCCCACGTCGCGATGACCGAGGGGCAGCCGGTGCTCTCGGAGTTCGGGTCCGGGGTCGTCGCCGCCGACGCCGTCGAGCGCGCGCGGGACGTCGCCGTGCTCCTCAGCAGTCAGGCCCTGGTCGCCGGCCCCGAGCGCGCCGTCGCCGCGGCGCTCGCCGGGATCGGCACCGACGCGGTCGCCTCGGCTCAGCCGTACCTCCAGCGCGCGGCGATGCCGAGGTCGCTGGGCGGGCCGGGACTCAAGTCCGTGCTGCCGGCGCTCAGCACGGCGATCACCGAGCGCACCGGCACCCCACCGCCCGAGCCGGCCGAGATCGTCCGCATCCGCTGGCGCGACCTCCTGCAGACCGGCTTGATCCTGTTCGCGGCGTACGCCCTGCTCACCACGCTGGTCGAGCTCGACTGGGGCACGGTCTGGGACACGTGGCGCAACGCCACGTGGAGCTGGGTCGTCATCGGCCTCGTCGTCGCCCAGGCGACGTCGTTCGCCGACGCCGCGACCGCGATGACGACCGTGCGCACGCGGCTGCCCCTGGTCCCCCTGGTGCAGCTGCAGTACGCCGTGAAGACCGTCGGGCTCGCGATCTCGGCCACGCTCGGCCGAGTGGCGCTCTACACGGCGTTCCTGCGCCGCTTCGGCGAGGGCCCCGCGACCGCCGTCACCGCCAGCGCCCTCGACTCCTTCGCCGGCGCGGTGGCCAACGTCGTGGTCGTCCTGGTCGCGGTGCTGCTGGCCTCGAGCATGCCGGACGTCGAGCTCTCGGGGCCGGGCAACCTCGACCGGATCATCGTGCTGTTCGTGATCGCGGTCGCGCTGTCGGCACTGGCGGTCGCGCTGGTGGCCAGGCTCCGCAGGCACGTGGTCACGGCGGTGCGCAGCGCGTGGTCGTCGCTGCGGGTCGTGACCGACAGCCCGACCCGCGCCCTCGGCCTCTTCGGCACCAACCTCGCGTCGCTGATGATCACCGCGGTCGCGATGTGGTGCATGGTCGAGGGCCTGCAGCCGTCGCTGCCCTACGCCACCGTCCTCTTCGTGACGGCGGCCGCCGCCCTCTTCGCGAGCATCATCCCGGTGCCGGGCAACGTCGGCGTCGGCGAGGCCGCGATCGCCGCCGGCCTGGTCGCCGTCGGCGTCGACAGCGGACCGGCGTTCGCCATCGCGGTGACGCAGCGACTCGCCACGTCGTACCTGCCGCCCGTCTACGGTGCCTGGGCGCTGCGCTGGCTGCGCAGGGAGGAGTACATCGACTGACGGCCCGACCCCCGCCGCCGCCCGTGCCGACCTGTCGCTAGGCTCGCGCTATTGCAACCTGATTGCAACAAGCGAGGAGGGTCAGTGGCGTCGGACACCGCCGTCAGACCGGCGACCGGGCAGCCGACTCCCCCGGACGTGTTGGGGCTGCGGGCGAGCCGACGGCGTACGACGCTCTGGCTCGTCGGCCTGACGCTCGGCCTGGTCGCGACGGTCGTGGTGGGCGTCGGCGTCGGTGCGTTCTCGGTGCCGGCCGGCACGGTCGCGCAGGTGATCGGCCACCACCTGGTGGGGTGGCCGGCCGAGCGCACCTGGAGCGCGCCGGCCGACGCGATCGTGTGGCAGGTGCGGTTGCCACGGGTAGTCCTCGGCGCGCTGGTGGGGGCCGGGCTGGCGATCTGCGGTGTCGCCCTGCAGGCGATGGTGCGCAACGTGCTGGCCGACCCCTACCTCCTCGGCGTCAACTCGGGCGCCTCCAGCGGCGCGGCCGCGGCGATCCTCTTCGGCGTCGGCGTCGGCTATGTCGAGTACGCCCTGCAGGCCACGGCCTTCCTCGGTGCTCTCGCCGCCTCGCTCCTGGTGTTCCTGGTCGCGCGGAGCGCCGGGCGGGTCACCTCGATCCGTCTGCTCCTCGCGGGCGTCGCGGTCGGCTACGCGCTCTACGCACTCACCAGCTTCCTGATCTTCGCCTCCGGCTCGGCGGAGGGCGCCCGGTCGGTGATGTTCTGGCTGCTCGGGTCCCTCGCCCTGGCCCAGTGGAACGTGCCGCTGGCGATCGTGGCGGTCGTCGTCGTGGGTGCGGTCGTGCTGCTGACGGCCTGGGGTCGTCGGCTCGACGCCCTCTCGATCGGTGACGAGACCGCCCACACGCTCGGCGTGCGACCGGAGCGATTCCGGCTCGTCCTGCTCGTCGTCGTGGCGCTGTGCGTCGGGGTGGTCGTGTCCGCCTCGGGGAGCATCGGGTTCGTCGGCCTGGTGGTGCCGCACCTCGCCCGCCGCGCCGTGGGCGGGCGGCACGTCCGCGTCGTCGTGGTCGCCGCCCCGATGGGCGCGATCCTGCTGATCTGGGCCGACGTCCTCGCCCGCACGCTCTTCGCGCCCCAGGAGATCCCGATCGGGATCATCACCTCCCTGGTCGGCGCGCCGTTCCTCCTCGTCCTCATCCGCCGGCTGCACGCGACCAGCGCGTAGCCCACGTCCACACCGCCGTCTCACACCGCCCTCGACCAGAAGGAGACCCGTGTCCCTCGTCTCGCCCCGCCTCGTGGCCGCCACCCTGCTGCTCGCCGCCGGCCTGACCGCCTGCGGCGCCGACACCGACGACCGCGAGCCGACCTCGGCCGCCACCGGCAGCTATCCGGTGACCGTCGAGAACTGCGGTGCCGAGGTCACCTTCGATCGGGCGCCGGAGAGCGTGGTGCTGCTGAAGAGCTCGTCGGTGCCGTTCCTGCACGAGCTCGGGGTGATGGACCGGGTGACCGCCCGGGCGGGCCAGTACCCCGCGGAGTACTACGACGACGAGACCCTCGCCGAGCTCGACGAGATCCCGCTGCTGACCGACGAGCTCGACAGCAGCGGCCACCTCCAGATCTCCAAGGAGGTCGTGATCGGCGAGGAGCCCGACCTCGTGCTCGGCGAGGTCGACAATCTCTCTCGCGCGACCCTCGACGCCGTCGACATCCCCCTGATCGAGGAGCCCGCGCTGTGCGAGCAGGGTGTCGACGAGCCCGGCTTCGACGACGTGTACGCGCAGCTCGAGGTCTACGGCAAGGTCTTCGGCCGCGAGGCCGAGGCCGACGCGGCGATCGCCGACCTGCAGGACGACCTCGCCGAGGTCGAGGCCGAGGTGGGTGAGCCGTCCGGCCGCACCGCCGCCGTGCTCTACCCGACCGTGGGCGGCGGCACGACGTACGCCTACGGCACCCAGAGCATGGCGCAGCCGCAGCTCGAGGCGGCCGGGTTCGAGAACGTCTTCGACGACGTCGACGAGCGCGTCTTCGAGGTCACGCTCGAGGAGCTGCTCGGCCGGGACCCCGACGTGCTCGTCCTGCTCTACAGCGAGGGCGACCCGGCCGAGGTCGAGGACGCGATCACGACGCTGCCCGGCGCCGAGGAGCTGACCGCCGTGCGCCACGGCGACGTCATGGCCCAGCTCTTCAACTTCACCGAGCCGCCGACCCCACTCTCCGTCGACGGGCTCGAGCGGATCGTCGAGCGCTTCGGCTCCGGCACGTGATCGAGGCCGCGCAGCTCTCGTGGTCCTACGGCCGGGCCCAGGTGCTGCGTGCGGTGACGCTCGCGGCACCGCACGGTCGTGTGCTCGGGCTGATCGGACCCAACGGCAGCGGCAAGACCACCCTGCTCCGCCTGCTGTACGGCGCGCTGAGCAGCCCGACGGGTTCGGTCACCGTCGACGGTGAGCGACTGGCGGCGCTCCCGCCGCGGGAGGCGGCGCGCCGGCTCGCGGTCGTCGTCCAGGAGACCGGCGGGGAGAGCTCGATGACCGTGGCGGAGATGGTGCTGCTGGGGCGGGGCCCGCATCTCTCGACGTTCCAGCGGACGCGGCCCGAGGACCACGCCATCGCCGCCCGGGCGCTGGACCGGGTCGGCGCCACCCACCTGGCCGCGCGATCGTTCGCCGGCCTCTCGGGAGGCGAGCGCCAGCGGGTGCTGATCGCCCGCGCGCTGACCCAGCGGTCGACCCACCTGCTGCTCGACGAGCCGACCAACCACCTCGACATCCGCTACCAGCACGAGGTGCTCGGCCTGGTGGCCGACCTCGCGCACGACCTGCACACGACGACCGTCGTGGTGCTGCACGACCTCAACCTGGCCGCCCGCTACTGCGACGACCTCGTGTTGCTCGGGGACGGCGGCATCGCGGCCGCCGGCACCGTCGACGACGTCCTCGTGCCGGAGGTCCTCGAATCCGTCTACGGCATCGGCATCGAGCGGCTCGAGACCCGCGGCCACCTGCACCTCCTCTTCCATCCGCTCGCCAGACAGGAGGCCACGACATGAACCATGGCCTGCAGGACACGATCAACGACTACTGGACCGACCGCGCGCCGTCGTACGACGCCTACCAGCAGCGCCCCGAGCGGCGCGACCTCGACGTCGAGGCATGGGGCAGGGTGTGGTCCGGGGCGCTCCCCGCAGCCCCCGCCGACGTGCTCGACGTCGGCACCGGCAGCGGCCACGTCGCCTGCCTGCTCGCCGCCCTCGGCCACCGCGTCACCGGCATCGACCTCGCCGACGGCATGCTCGAGATCGCCCGCGCGCACGCGGCGACGATGACCGGCCCGCCCCGCATCCTGGCCGGCGACGCGGTCGCGCCCGACTTCCCGCAGGCGTCGTACGACGCCGTGGTCGGCCGCTACGTGATGTGGACGCTGCGCGACCCCGCCGCCGCGGTCGCCAACTGGGTCCGGCTGCTCCGGCCCAGTGGCGTCGTGGCGATGGTCGACAGCACGTGGTTCACCGACGGCCTCGGCAGCCTCTACGGCGACCGGCCCGACGCCGCGCTCCCCCTGGCCGACGCGCAGAGCATCGACGCCACCGCCGACGTGCTCCGCCGGGCGGGGCTCCTCGACGTGACGGTGACGCCGCTCGAGGAGGTCTTCGAGCTCGACCGGTCCCACGGCGTCGCGCCGGGACACGACGTCCAGCTCCAGTTCCTTGTCACCGGGCGGCGCGGTCGTCGACCCGGCGACCGGGCTTGGTAGCGTCCTTCTCGCCAGTCGTGCCACCTCGGTGGTCAGGGAACCCGGTGCAACTCCGGGACTGACGCGCAGCGGTGAGGGTGACGGGCGGGGCACTGCTGCCACTGGATCTCTCGAGGTCTGGGAAGGCGCTCCGCACCGGGTGATCCCGAGTCCGAAGACCTGCTGGCCCTCACGGCAATCGCCGCGAGGTACCCCGCGGGCTCCGCGCACGAGCCCCTGACCGCGGAGGACCGTCCTCGTGATCAGAGTCACCACCCGCACCCGACCGGACCGATGCCCGGGCGCGCTCCGGCCCTGGCGGGCCGACGACGGCGACCTCGTCCGGCTCCGGCTGCCGGGCGGCCGCCTGACGGCGTCGAGCCTGCGCGCGCTGCACGAGGTCGCCACGACGTACGGCGACGGCCGCGTGCGCCTCACCCGCCGGGCGAACCTCCAGGTGCGCGGTCTCCCGCCGGTCACCGACGAGATCGTCGCGGCCTTCGAGTCCACGGGTCTGCTCCCCTCGCGCACGCACGAGCTCACCCGCAACCTGATGGCCTCGCCGCAGACCGGGCTCGCCGGCGGCCGCGCCGACCTGCGACCGGTCGTCGCGGAGCTGGACCGGCTGCTCTGCGCCGACCCGGCGCTGGCGGCGCTGCCGGGTCGCTTCCTGTTCGTGCTCGACGACGGCCGCGGCGACCTGCTCGACCGGACCGCCGACCTCGGCCTGGTCGCGCTCGACCCGTCGTCGGCCCAGCTACGGATCGGCGACGCGTGGGCCGAGGTCGTCGCCCTCGCGGACGCACCGGCGAGGCTGGTCGGGCTCGCGACGGCCTTCCTGGCCGCGCGGACCTCGGAGTGGCACGTGTCCGAGCTGCCGGGGTCGCTGGCTCCCGCGGCATCGGCCGATCCGCGCGTGCCGGCGCCGGCACCGCCACTGCCGTACGGCGCGGTGCCGGGCGGCGAGCACGTGCCCGCGGTCGACGGCGTGATCGCGCCGGACCTGTCGCTCGGTGCGGGTGACCTGGTGGTCACGCCGTGGCGCGGCGTCCTGGTGCCGGCATGAGGGCCCCGACACGCCGCTACGCGTACGTCGCCGACGGCTCGGCCATCTACGTCGACTCGTTCGCGACGATCCGGCGGGAGGCGCGGCTCGACGGCGTACCCGCCGACGCCGAGAAGCTGGCCGTCCGGATGATCCACGGCTCCGGCCAGACCGACCTCGTCGACGACCTCGTCATCCACCCGGGCGTCGTCGCCGCCGCGCGGTCGGCGCTGATGCTCGGAGCCCCGGTCCTCGCCGACGCGCGGATGGTCGCGACGGGCATCACCGCCGGGCGGCTCCCGGCCGGCAACGAGGTGTGCTGCTTCCTGACCGATCCCCGCGTGGCTGCGCTGGCGTCGGCGTGGGGCACGACGCGCACCGCCGCCGCGGTGTCGCTGTGGGAGCCGCTGCTCGCCGGGGCGGTCGTCGCGATCGGCAACGCCCCGACCGCGCTCTTCCACCTGCTCGAGATGCTCGTCGACGGCGCGCCGCGCCCCGCGGCGATCGTGGGCTGCCCGGTCGGGTTCATCGGCGCCGCCGAGTCGAAGCAGGCGCTGGCGTCCTTCGGGGCCGACCACGGGATCGACATCCCCTTCGTCACCGTCCACGGTCGGCGGGGCGGATCGGCGATGGCGTCGTCCGCCGTCAACGCGCTGGCCCAGGAGGAGGAGTGACGGCCCCGGGACGCTTCCGGGGCGTCGGCGTCGGGCCGGGCGACCCGGAGCTGATCACGCTCAAGGCCGCCCGACTGATCGGGTCCGCCGACGTGGTCGCCTTCCACGCCGGTGTCGGTCGGCAGTCCAACGCACGCCGGATCGCCGACCCGCTCATCCGCGCCGGCGTCGTCGAGGAGGAGCTGCGCTACCCCGTCACCACCGGGTCGACGTCGCACCCGGGCGGCTACGCGGGCGCGATGGCGAAGTTCTACGAGTCCGCGGCGTCCCGCCTCGCGGCCCATCTCGACGCGGGCCGCGACGTCGTGCTGCTGGCGGAGGGCGACCCGCTCTTCTACGGGTCGTTCATGTACATGCACGATCGGCTCGCCGCGACGTACGAGACGGAGATCGTGCCGGGCGTCCCCGCGTTCGCCGCCGCGGCCGCCGCGGTCTCCTCCCCGCTCGTGCGCCAGACCGACGTGCTCACGGTGCTGCCCGGCACCCTGCCCGAGGCGGAGCTCGCCCGGCGGCTCGCCGACACCGACGGCGCGATCATCATGAAGCTCGGGCGGACCTTCCCGGCGGTCCGCCGCGCGCTCGCGGCGGCAGGAAGGCTCGACGACGCGCTGTACGTCGAGCGCGCCTCGACGCCGAGCGAGCGCTGGCTGCCCGCGGCCGACGTCGCCCCCGGGTCCGTGCCGTACTTTTCGTTGATCGTGGTCGCAGGCGACTCACGGCACGGCGTGGGGCGGCGGTCGGCGAGCGCCGCCGTGGGTCACCGGACGACGACCGATCGGGCCGCCGAGCTGCTGGTGGTGGGCTTGGGGCCGGGGCCGGACCGGTGGACCACGCCCGAGGCGGCGGCCGCGCTGGCGGGGGTCGACCACGTGGTCGGCTACGCGCCGTACGTCGCCCGGGTGCCGCAGCGCCCGGGCCTCACCCGGCACGCCTCGGGCAACACCGTCGAGCTCGAACGGGCGCGGCTGGCGCTCGACCTGGCGCGGGCCGGCGAGCGGGTCGCGGTGGTCTCCGGGGGCGACGCCGGCGTGTTCGGGATGGCGGCCGCCGTGTTCGAGGCGGCCGAGGACCCGGCGTACGCCGAGGTGCCCGTGCGGGTGCTCCCGGGGGTCAGCGCGGTGCAGGCGGTGGCGGCGCGGGCGGGCGCGCCGATCGGCGGCGACTTCGCGGTCATGAGCCTCTCGGACCGCCTCAAGCCGTGGGCCGTCATCGAGCAGCGCCTCGAGGCGATCGCCCGGGCCGACCTGGTGCTCGCCGTCTACAACCCGGCGTCCCGGAGCCGCACCCACCAGGTGGCGCAGATGCGGAAGGTCCTGCTCTCGCACCGACCCGACGACACCGTGGTCGTCGTCGGCCGCGACGTGGGCAGGGCCGAGGAGTCCCTGACCGTCACGACGCTGGCCGGGCTCGATCCCGGGTCGGTCGACATGAAGTGCCTGCTGGTCGTGGGGTGCTCGCGCACCCGCGTCTCGCCGAACGGCGCGGTGTGGACGTCACGATCGGTCGCGGACTCCTGAGTACAGCCACGACTCGCCTCCGTCGCGGGCCAGCGCCCGGCCGACCAGGATCACCGCGGCCCGGCGCAGCCCCGCGGCCTCGACCCGGTCGGCGATGTCGCCGACGGTGCCGGTGAGCACGAGCTCCCCCGGCTGGGACGCGCGGTGCACGACGACGACCGGGCAGTCCGCGCCGTACTCCCCCACCAGCTCGCCCATCAGCTCCCGCGTGCGGGTGATGGCCAGGTGCAGCACCAGGGTGGCGCGGGTGGCCGCGAACGCCGCCAGCGACTCGGCCTCCGGCATCGCGCTCGACCGTGCCTGGGTACGGGTCAGCACCACCGACTGCGACACGAGCGGCACCGTGAGCTCCCGGCCGACGAGGGCGGCCGCTGCCGCGTAGGCAGGCACCCCGGGCGTGACGTCCCACGGCACCCCGGCGACGTCGAGGCGGCGGGTCTGCTCCACGACGGCGGAGTAGATCGACGGGTCGCCGGAGGTGAGCCGGACGACGTCGAGGCCGGCCTCGTGGGAAGTGACCAGCCCGGCCAGGATGCCGTCGAGGTCGAGGTCCTGGGTGTCGACCAGCCGGGCACCGTCACGGCAGTGCCCGAGCACCGCCTCGTCGAGGTACGTGCCCGGGTAGAGCACCACGTCGGCCGCGGCCAGCATCGTGGCCGCGCGCAGGGTGATCAGGTCGGCCGCGCCGGGGCCGGCCCCGACGAAGTGCACGGTCATGGCTTCCTCCAGCTCCACTGGGTGACGGTCCGGGTCGGGGTCCAGCCGGAGAACGATCCGATGGGCGCCGCGTGCTCGACGGCCACGCGCGTCAGCTCGCCGCCGTGCTCGGCGTACGCCGCGGCGAGGAGTGACTCGGTCTCGAGCGTCACCCCGTGGACGACGAGTCGACCTCCGGACAGCAGCCGCTCCCGGCAGAGGTCGAGCAGGCCGGGCGCCGTGGCTCCGCCGCCCACGAACACGGCGTGGGGCGCCGGCAGGTCGGCCAGCGCCTCCGGTGCCCGCCCGCCGACCGCCTCGAGCCTGGGTACGCCGAGCCGTGCGGCGTTGCGGCAGGCCCGGGCCAGCCGGTCGGGGTCCGCCTCGACCGCGACTGCCGCGCAGGTGGGGTGCGCCCGCAGCCACTCGATGCCGACCGATCCGGCACCCGCCCCGACATCCCACAGGAGCTGGCCCGGCTGCGGCGCGAGGCGCGCCAGCGCGCTCGCGCGGAGGTCGCGCTTGGTGAGCTGCCCGTCGTGCTCGAACGCCTCGTCGGGCAGCCCGGGCGCCCACGACCCGACGACCGGTCCGCGCAGCTCGAGGGCGACCACGTTGAGTGCCGGCGAGGGGCCGGTCCACGCGTCCGCCGTGCCTTCGGCGCGCGACTCGGTGGCGGCGCCGAGGTCGCCCAGCACGGTCATCGCCGACCCGCCGTATCCGTGCTCGCGCAGCAGCGCCGCGAGCGCCGCGGGGGTGTCGGCGTCCGCCGAGAGCACGAGCACCCGCCAGTCGGGGGCGAGCTCGCGGAGCACCGCGTGGAGGTCGCGGCCGACGACGGTGACGACGGCGCTGGACTCGGCGGGCCAGCCCATCCGCGCCCGCGCCAGCGCCACCGACGAGACCGCCGGCAGCACGTCGAGGCGCCCGGCGCCGAGCAGGCCGGCCAGCGTCGAGCCGATGCCCGAGACGAACGGATCGCCGGACGCCAGCACCGCGATGCGGCGCCCGTCGTGCTCGGCGAGCAGCGGGCCGAGCCCGTCCGCCAGGGGGCGCGGCCAGGGGCGGCGCACCTGGCCGGGCACGTCCGGCACGAGACCGAGGTGGCGGTCGCCGCCCAGCAGCACCTCCGCGTCCAGCACCCGGGCGCGCGCGTCGTGGGTCAGCCCGGCCCAGCCGTCCGCGCCGACGCCGACGACGGCGATGCGGGACTCCTCGGCTTCGGGCACCCGCCCGACCCTAGTGGTCGTGCCCGTTGATACGTCGGGGGTATCCGTGCTCAGCGTGCGTGCATCGCAAGGCGGCGGCGCGACGGCATACCGGGTTGTCTACCGAGCGTCGCCAACGCAGCGAGGTGCGTGCGCTGGGTGCGCAGACCCTTGGTGAATCAACGGGGATGACCACTAGCACTGCGGTCGTAGGATTCCGCGGGTGCTCACCGCCACGGACCCGCTGCCGCACCACCCGCGGCGGGTGGCGGTGGCCGGCGTCTCCGGCAGCGGGAAGAGCACGCTCGCCCGTCGCGTCGGCGCGCTGCTCGGCCTGCCGTACACCGAGCTGGACTCGCTGCACCACGGAGCGGGATGGACCAAACGACCGGAGTTCGAGTCCGACGTCGACGCGGTCGTGGCGTCCGAGGCCTGGGTGTGCGAGTGGCAGTACGACTACGCCCGCCCGGTGATCGCCGACCGGGCGGACCTGATGGTGTGGGTCGACCTGCCGTTCCCGGTGACGCTGAGCCGCGTTGTACGTCGTACGGTGCGGCGGCGGATCCGTCGCGAGGAGCTGTGGAACGACAACCGGGAGGCGCCGCTGCGCACCTTCTTCACCGACCGCGAGCACATCGTGCGCTGGGCGATCGCCACCCGGAACCTCTACGACGAGCGCATCCCCGCCGTCGCCGCCGCCAGGCCGGAGCTGCCGATCGTCCGGCTGCGCACCCGCCGCGAGGTGGACCGCTGGGTCCGCGAGGTGCTCGAGCCGCTAGCCTGACCGCGGCACGAGGTGCCCCGCTCTCGGGTGGGGAGAATCTGGGAAGCCGGTGAGAGTCCGGCACAGGCCCGCTGCGGTGACCCGTGGCTGTGGAGACACAGACCCGGGAAGTCCGAAGACCGGCCTCGCGCCACGCATCAGTCCGATGTCCGTTGGCGAGCGAGCGGGAGCCTCCCATGCCACAGCACTACCCCTTCAGCGCCGTCGTCGGCTCGGATGAGCCGGGCGGCATGGCGCTCGCGCTGATCCTGACCACGATCTCCCCCGACATCGGCGGAGTGCTCGTCCGCGGGGAGAAGGGCACCGCGAAGTCGACCATCGTCCGCGCCCTCGCCGCCGTCCTGCCGCCGATCGACGTCGTGGCCGGCGACCGGTTCTCCAGCGACCCGCGCGACCCGGAGCCGCTCTCCCCCGACGGCCCGTTCGCCGCCGACGCACCGGTGGAGTCCCGCCCGGTGCGGCTCGTCGAGCTCCCCGTCGGCGCCACCGAGGACCGCGTGCTCGGGTCGCTGCACCTCGAGCGCGCGCTCGCGGAGGGCCGCACGGAGTACGAGCCCGGCCTGCTCGCCCGCGCCCATCGCGGGATCCTCTACGTCGACGAGGTGAACCTGCTCCACGACCACCTGGTCGACCTGCTCCTCGACGCCGCCGCCATGGGCCGGTCGAGCGTCGAGCGCGACGGCGTCTCGGTCTCCCACGCGGCCCGCTTCGTCCTCGTGGGCACCATGAACCCCGAGGAGGGCGAGCTCCGCCCCCAGCTCCTCGACCGGTTCGGGCTCACCGTCGAGGTCGCGGCGCCGCGCGACCCGGTGACGCGGGTGGAGGTCGTACGCCGCCGGATGGCCCACGACGCCGACCCGGACGGCTTCGCGGCGTCGTACGCCGACGCCGAGCGCTCCCTCACCGAGCGCATCGCCGCCGCCCGGGAGCGGGTCGCCGAGGTCGCGCTGTCGGACGCCTCCCTGCTGCGGGTCGCCGAGCTGTGCGCGGCGTTCGAGGTCGACGGGATGCGCGCCGACATCGTCACCGCCCGCACCGCGGTCGCCCACGCGGCGTGGCACGGCCGCGACGAGGTCACCACCGAGGACATCCGCGCCGCCGCGCGCCTGGCCCTCCCGCACCGGCGGCGCCGGAATCCGTTCGACGCCCCCGGACTCGACGAGGACCTGCTCGACGAGGTGCTCGGCGACGAGCCGGACCCCGAGCCGGACCCGGATCCGGGCGGGCCCGGTGGCGGTGGTTTCGAGACAGGCGCTAGCGCGCCTTCCTCAACCACCGAGGGCGTGCCTTCCTCAACCACCGAGCCCACCGAGAGCGCACCGTCCTCGACCGCCACGGTCGGCAGCGGCACGCCGTACCGCGCCCGCCTGCTCACCGCCCGCGGCACCGGCGTCGGCGAGGCGGGGCGGCGCAGCCGCGCGCTCACCGACAACGGCCGCCGGCTCGGGACCTCGACCGAGGGTCGGGGCTCCCTGCACCTCCCGGCGACGGTCCGTGCGGCCGCCCCCCACCAGGTCGCTCGCGGCCGCACGGGCGGGGCGCTCCGACTGCTGCCCGGCGACCTGCGCCGGGCAGCCCGGGAGGGGCGCGAGTCCAACCTCGTGCTCTTCTGCGTGGACGCCTCGGGCTCGATGGCGGCGCGCAAGCGGATGGAGCAGGTCAAGACCGCGATCCTGTCACTGCTGCTCGACGCCTACCGGCGGCGCGACAAGGTCGGGCTGGTGACCTTCCGCGGCGACGCCGCGGATCTCGCGCTGCCGCCCACGCACTCCGTCGACGTCGCCGCCACCCGCCTCGACGCCCTTCCTGCCGGCGGGCGGACGCCGCTCGCGGCGGGACTACTGGAGGCCGCGCGAGTCCTCGACCGCGAGCGGATCCGCGACCCGCGACGCCGGCCGCTGCTGGTGGTCGTGACCGACGGACGGGCGACCGCCGGGCCCGACGCGGTGGCCCACTCGCGCCGCGCGGCCGAGCTGGTCGCCGGCACCGGCACGAGCGCCGTCGTCGTCGACTGCGAGACCGGGCCGCTCCGTCTCGGGCTCGCCGCCGTGCTGGCCGAGCACCTCCGCGCCGAGCACCTGCCGGTCGCCGAGGTCAGCGCCGAGGCGCTCACCGACGTGGTGCGCGTCGGACGGGCCGCCTGATGGCGCCGCAGGGGCGGCCGGTCGCCGTCCCCGACGACGGCCTGACCACCCGCCAGCGCCGGAACCGGCCGCTGCTCGCGGTCCACACCGGCGACGGCAAGGGGAAGTCGACCGCCGCCTTCGGCCTCGCGCTCCGTGGCTGGAACCAGGGATGGCGCATCGGGGTCTTCCAGTTCGTGAAGTCCGCAAGGTGGCGCATCGGCGAGCAGACCGTCCTGGAGCGGCTGGGCGAGCTCCACGCACAGACCGGCGAGGGCGGGCCCGTCGAGTGGCACAAGATGGGCTCGGGCTGGTCGTGGTCGCGCCGTGGCGGGACCGCCGAGGACCACGCGGCCGACGCCGCCGAAGGCTGGGCCGAGATCAGGCGCCGGCTCGCTGCCGAGGCACACGACCTCTACGTGCTCGACGAGTTCACCTACCCGATGCAGTGGGGCTGGGTCGACGTCGACGAGGTGGTCGAGACCCTCGCCCAGCGGCCCGGACGACAGCACGTCGTGGTGACCGGCCGGCGCGCCGACCCGCGCCTGGTCGACGCGGCCGACCTCGTGACCGAGATGGCGAAGGTCAAGCACCCCATGGACGCCGGTCAGAAGGGCCAGCGGGGCATCGAATGGTGAGCCTTCCCCGCGTGGTCGTCGCCGCGCCGGCCACCGGACACGGCAAGACCACCGTCGCCACCGGGCTGATGGCGGCCCTCACCCGCGCCGGGCACGTGGTCTCGGGGCACAAGGTCGGCCCCGACTACATCGACCCCGGCTACCACGCCCTCGCGTGCGGACGCCCCGGCCGCAACCTCGACCCGCACCTGGTCGGCGAGGCGCTCGTCGTGCCACTGCTGCTGCACGGCGCCCGCGGTGCGGACGCCGCCGTCGTCGAGGGCGTGATGGGACTCTTCGACGGCCGGATCCGTGACCGCGGCTTCTCCTCCACGGCGCACGTCGCGCAGCTGACCGCGTCGCCGGTCGTGCTGGTCGTCGACATCTCCCGCGCGTCCCGCACGATCGGCGCCGTCGTGCACGGCCTGGCGTGCTGGGACCCCCGCGTGCGCGTCGCGGGCGTGATCCTCAACCAGGCAGGATCGCCCCGCCACGCGCGCGAGGTCGCGGACGCGATCGACCTCCCCGTGCTCGGCATCCTCGGGCGCGACCCGGCCCTGACGGTCCCCTCGCGACATCTCGGTCTGGTGCCGGCCGCCGAGCGGGACGAGGCCGCGCACGCGCTCGACAAGCTGGCGGACCGCATCGTCGAGCAGGTGGACGTCGACGCCGTCCTCGCGCTCGCCGCCACCGCGCCCGACCTCGACGCCGAGCCGTGGGATCCCCGGGCCGCCATGCGGGCTGCGGGGAGCTCGACGAGCTCGACCACCGAGCGACCGGTGGTCGCGATGGCGGGCGGGCGTGCGTTCACGTTCCGGTACGCCGAGACGGAGGAGCTGCTCCGGGCGGCCGGGTGCGCGGTGGTGGGCTTCGACCCGATGGTCGACCCGCGCCTGCCCGACGGCACCGCGGGCATCTACCTCGGGGGCGGGTTCCCCGAGGTGCACGCCCACGGGCTCACCGACAACGTGATGCTCCGGCGGGAGCTGGCGGCGGCGCTCGCGGGCGGCGTCCCGACCGTGGCCGAGTGCGCCGGGCTGCTCTACCTCTGCACCGCACTCGACTCCTCCCCCATGGTCGGCGCGATCGCGGCCGAGGCCGCGATGACCGAGCGACTGACGTTGCGCTATCCCACGATGACGGCGACCACCGACAACCTCCTGACCCGCGCGGGCGAGACGGTCACGGGACACGAGTTCCACCGCACGCAGGTCGTCCCGGCGAGCAACGGCCACGCCGCGTGGACGGTGGACGGCGACGCGGTCGGCTTCGCCTCCGAGACGCTGCACGCGTCGTACCTGCACACCCACTGGGCCGGCCATCCGCAGCTGGCCCGACGCTTCGCCGAGGCGGTGCGCGCGCGTGGATGACCTGCCCCCGGATCAGGCCCTGCGCCACCACGGCGACGTCGAGGCCGTCGACGGCCTCCTGGACTTCGCCGTCAACGTCTACGAGGGTGCCCGCCCGCCGTGGCTCGAGCGGGCGCTCCACGGCAGCCTGGACGCCGCCGCCCACTACCCGTCGGCCACGGCGGCGGAGCACGCCATCGGCGCGCGCCACGGTCGCCCGGCCGACGAGGTCCTGGCGACCGCGGGAGCCGCGGAGGCGTTCTCGCTCGTCGCGCGCCTCCGCCCCTGGCGGTGCCCTGTGGTCGTGCACCCGCAGTTCACCGAGCCCCATGCCGCCCTGTGCCGGGCCGGCCAGGTCGTGACCGAGGTCGTGCTGCCGCCGCCGTTCGCGCTCGATCCCGCGGCGGTGCCCGGCGACGCCGACCTCGTCGTCGTCGGCAACCCCACGAACCCGACGGGCGTGCTGCACCCCCGCTCGACGATCGAGGCGCTGCTGCGACCTGACCGTCTCGTGGTCGTGGACGAGGCGTTCATGGACGCGGTGCCCTGCGAACCCGAGTCGCTCGCCGGCGTGCCCGTCCCGGGCCTGCTGGTGGTCCGTAGCCTCACGAAGCACTGGGGAATCCCAGGCGTGCGCGCCGGCTACGCGCTCGGTGAGCGCGACGTCGTGCGCCGCCTCCGCGACGGCCAGGTGCCCTGGTCGGTGTCGGCCACCGCAGCGGCGGCGATGCTGGCGTGCACCAGCGACGAGGCACGCGTCGAGTCCGAACGCCGTGCCGTCGAGATCGCCGCCTGGCGGACCGAGCTCGGGGAATCCCTGTCAACCATGGGCATCCGGCACGTCGCCTCACGCGCCAGCTTCGTCCTCGCCGAGGTCGGGCCCGGTGTCCACGGCGCACTGCGCGACGCGGGCATCGCCGTACGACGCGCCGACACCTTCCCCGGGCTGGGCCCCTCGTGGGTGCGGATCGCGGTGCGGTCGCCGACCCGGACGAGGTCACTCCTGGACGCGCTGTCCGCGCTGCGGGCCGATGCCCTAGGCTGACCGCGCGGGCACGAGGAAGCCGGTGGGAATCCGGCGCAGTCGCGCTACTGTGACACCGCCTCCGAGCGATCGGTGGGGGTGGAGCCAGACCCGAGTGTCCGTCCAATCCCCATCGAGCAGGGACGCACGAATCCCTGAGGAGGACACATGTCGCAGTCGTCTGCCGCACCCACTTCGCCCATCGTCGAGGTTCCCTCGATCCCCGCCCGGGAGATCGCCCCCTGGGCGCTCTTCTTCGGCCTGCTCGGCCTGCTCGTCCTCTTCTTCATCAGCGCCGACCAGGGCGCGGTGTCGATCCCGTCCGGCAACGCGATCCACGAGTGGGTCCACGACAGCCGGCACCTGCTCGGCTACCCCTGCCACTGAGGGGGCCCGCGCATCATGACTGCACGAGCATTCCTCGTCCGCGGGCTGCTGGTCGGCCTCCTGGCCGGCTTCGCGACCTTCCTGGTCGCCCACGAGGTCGGTGAACCGCATGTCGAGACAGCGATCGCTCTCGAGGAGGCGTCGAGCGCCGGCGACCGGGCGGCCGACGCCGGGCACTCCCACGACGAGGGCACCGAGGTGTCCCGTCCCGACCAGCGCACCTGGGGCCTGCTGACCGGCTCCGTGGCCGTCGGCGTCGCCGTCGGTGGCATCGTCGCCCTGGTCGCCGCCTCCGTCGTCGGCCGCATCGGCCGGATGAGCCCGGGCCGGTCGACGGCGCTGGTGAGCCTGATCGGATTCGTCTCGGTGGCGCTGGTGCCGTTCCTGAAGTACCCCGCGACGCCGCCGGCCGTCGGCTCCGGCGACACGATCGGCGACCGCACGAGCTACTTCTTCGGGTTCGTGTTGATCTCCGTGGCGTTCGCGGCGTTCTCGTCGCTGCTCGCCATCCGCCTGATCGACGACATCGGCACGTACGCCGCGGTCCTCGCCGGGGTCGGGGTCTACGTCGTCGCGGTCGTCGTCGCCGGCCAGTTGATGCCGACCGTCAACGAGGTCGGCGACTTCCCCGCCGACGTGCTCTGGTACTTCCGACGCGCGTCGCTGATCACCCTCGCCACGCTGTGGGCCGTGATCGGGGTCGGCCTGACCGGTCTCGTCGGCCGGCTCCATCGCCGGGAGGCAGACGTCGTGCAGCGCCGTGCGCTGGCGGCCACCCTGTGATCCCCGCACCGTCGCCGTCGGTCGCCGCCGCGGCGGCCGACCGGTTGGCGGCCCTGGCGACGCCCGCGGGGGCGCTGGGGCAACTCGGCGACCTGGCCGTCTGGGTCTCGGCGACCCAGGGCGCGGTGCCGCCGCGCGCGCTGGACGACGTCCGGCTGGTGATCTTCGCCGGCGACCACGGTGTCGCGCGGCACGGGGTCTCCGCGTACCCGCCCGAGATCACCGCGGCGATGGTGCGCACCTTCGCCGCGGGCAGGGCGGGCGTCTCGGCGCTCGCGGCGGCGCACGGAGTCCGCGTGCGCGTGCTCGACCTCGGCGTGGACGACGACCTCGACGGGGTGTCCGACGACGTACGCCGCCACAAGGTCAGGCGCTCCTCCGGCGCCATCCACCTCGAGGACGCCCTCACCGTGGCGGAGACACGACAGGCGCTGGCGGCGGGCGCGGCGGTCGCCCGCGAGGAGATCGCGGCCGGCGCGCAGCTGCTCCTGAGCGGCGACATGGGCATCGGCAACACCACGCCGGCCGCCGCCCTCGTCGCCGCCGCGCTCGGACTGCCCGCCCGGGAGGTCACCGGTCGCGGCACGGGAGTCACGGGCGAGGCGCTCGCCCGCAAGGAGCGGGTCGTGCACCAGGCGCTCGACCGCACCGGCGCCCGCGCCGACGACCCCGTCCAGTGCCTGGTCGCCCTCGGCAGCGCCGATCTCGCGGCCAGCACGGGCTACCTCCTGGAGGCGGCCCGTCGGGGCGTGCCGGTGCTGCTCGACGGACTGATGTCGGTGGCGTGCGGCCTCACCGCCGACCGGATCGAGCCCGGGGCGGCCGCATGGTTCGCCGCCGGCCACCGGTCGACCGAGCCCGCCCAGTCGTTGGCCCTGGCCAAGCTGGGCCTCGAGCCGGTCCTCAACCTCGGGCTGCGCCTCGGCGAGGGCAGCGGCGCCGTGGCCGCCGTGCCCGTGCTGCGCAGCGCGGTCGCCCTGCTCCGGGACGTCGCGCTGCTCTCCGAGCTGTTCCCACCCGGCGCAGATGCGTGACGCCTGGCGTCTGGCCACCGGCACGCTGACGGCCCTGCCGGTGGCTCCCCCGGCGCGGGTCGACCGCGACACGGCGCGCGCCGCCATGGTGCTCGCACCCGTCGCCGCCCTGCCACTGGGCGCCGCCGTCGCCGCGATCGTCTGGCTCGGCGGCCTCGCCTCCCTCCCCCCGCTGGCGGTCTCCTTCGTCGCGGTCGGCGCGCTCGCCGCCGGCTCGCGGGCGCTGCACTGGGACGGTCTCTCCGACGTCGCCGACGGGCTCACCGCGTCCTACGACCGTGAACGGTCGCTCGCCGTGATGAGGACGGGCACCAGCGGCCCCGCCGGCGTGACGGCGACCGTCGTCGTCGCGGGCGTGCAGGCGGCGGCCCTGACGGCGTACGCCGACACGCTCGGACGCGCCCTGCTCGCCGGCGGACTCGTCTGCCTGTCGCGCTGCGCGCTGTGGATCGTCTGCTGCACCCGGGTGCCGGCGGCGCGCCCCGACGGCCTCGGGGTCACCTACACCCGCACGATCCCCGTGTCCGTCGCAGTGCTCGGCGGCCTGCTGCTCTCGGTCACCGGCGGTGTCGTCGTGCTCGCGCTGGTGCGCCGCGCCACGTCGCGGCTCGGCGGCGTCACCGGCGACGTGTTCGGCGCCGCGATCGAGCTCGCGCTCGCGACCACGCTGCTCACCTGGGCGTGGTGGTGAGCCGGCTACAGGACGAGCACCCGCCCGGCCACCACCAGGTGCACCTCGTCGCACGCAGCCCCGAACCGCTGGTTGACCGACCCGAGCAGGTCGCGGAAGACCCGGCCCGAACGGTGCTCCGGCACCACCCCCATCCCGATCTCGTTGCTGACGAGGACCACCGTGCCACCGGCCGCCGACAGTGCCCCCAGCGCGCGATCGGCCCGCTCGTCGACGTGGGCCGCCAGCTCCGGCATCGACGAGTCCCACAGGCCCGCGTCGTCGACCAGCCGGGCGAGCCAGGTGCCGAGGCAGTCCACCAGCACCGCGTCGTCGGTCGCCAGCGCCGCCGCCAGGTCGCCGGTCTCGAGCGTCGACCAGTGGACCGGGCGCCGGGCCCGATGGGCGGCGATCCGCGCCTGCCAGTCGGCGTCGTCGCGCACCGGCCCGGGCGCGACGTACCGCACGGCGGGCTCCGCGGCGAGCAGCTCCTCGGCGTGCCGCGACTTGCCGGACCGCACTCCGCCCGTGACCAGGACCTTCATCGATGAGCTCCCTCGGACTCGTGGCGGGGTACGCCGCCGACAGCGTGCTGGGCGATCCGTCCCGGTGGCACCCGGTCGCGGGCTTCGGCCGGACGGCCGCCGCGCTCGAGCGATTGACGTACGCCGACCGGCGGCTCGAGGGCGTGGTGCACGTGGCCATCCTCGTCGGTGCCGCAAGCCTGCTCGGCGTACGCCGCACCGGGGTGGTCGCCACGGCCCTCGCGACGTGGACGGTGCTCGGTGGCCGCAGCCTCGACCGCGAGGCCGCCGCGGTGCAGGCGCACCTCGACGCGGGAGACCTGCCCGCGGCCCGACGGCGGCTGACGCACCTCGTCGGCCGTGACACCGCGCGGCTCGACGAGGCCGCGGTGGCCCGCGCGGTCGTGGAGTCGCTCGCCGAGAACACCTCCGACGCCGTGGTCGCGCCGCTCGTGTGGGGCGCGGTCGCGGGCGTGCCGGGCCTGCTCGGCCACCGTGCGGCCAACACCCTCGACGCGATGATCGGCCACCGCAGCCCGCGCTACGAGCGGTTCGGCTGGGCGGCGGCCCGCCTCGACGACCTGCTCAACCTGCCCGGTTCGCGCCTCACCGCGGCGCTCGCGGTGGTGCTCGGCGACGACCACCGCGGCGCGTGGTCGACGTGGCGCCGCGACGGCGCCGGTCACCCGAGCCCGAACGCCGGGCCGGTCGAGGCGGCGTTCGCGGGCGCCCTCGGCGTCCGCCTCGGCGGCCTCAACGTCTACGCCGGGCGGGTCGACGACCGGTGCGCGCTCGGCGACGGACGTGCCCCGGATCGTCACGACGTCATCCGCGCGCGGCGCCTGGCGCGCCGGATCGGGATCGGCGCCCTGGTCGTGACCGCACCCATCGCAGTGCGTCGTCGACGTCGCTGACCGTCGGCACACCGGCCGGCGCGGGCGGCCGCCGCACCACCACGACGGGGATGCCGAGGCCCGCGGCCGCCTGCACCTTCGGCCAGGTGTGCACGCCGCCGGAGTCCTTCGTCACGAGCACGTCGGTGGCGTGCCCCTGCATCAGTGCCACCTCGTCCTCGAGGGCGTAGGGGCCGCGGTCGCGCAGCACCTCCCACGACGACGGCAGCGTCGTCTCGGGCTCGTCGACGACCCGGACGAGCGCCTCCCGGTCGGCCAGCGGACCGACGAAGCGATCCAGTGCCTGGCGGCCGATCGTCAGGAACGGCCGCGTCCCGAGCGCCGCCGCCGCTGCGGCCGCCGCGTCGTGGTCGCCGACCCAGCACCAGTCTCCGGTCCAGCCCGGCCGCTGCAGCCGCAGCAGGGGCACGTCGACGCACGCCTCGGCCGCGTGCGCCGAGATCCGGGCGGCGAAGGGGTGGGTGGCGTCGACGACCGCGTCGAAGTCCCGGGCGTACGCCGCCAGCCCGGCCACCCCGCCGAACCCGCCGATCCGGACGCCCCCGACGGGCAGTCGCGGCTCGCCGACCCGGCCCGCGAGCGAGGTCGTGACGTCGACCCCGAGGTCGACCAGCGTGGCCGCGAGGGACCGCGCCTCCGCCGTACCTCCCAGCACCAGCACCCTCACCGCCGGTCCCCCGGTGGCAGCACCGCGAGCCCGCCGGGCGGGCCCGACGTGGCGAGGTCGAGCAGGGCGTCGACGTCGAGGTGCTGGTCGACGAGGTCGCCGAGGAGGTCGAGACGGCGCTCCCGCGCGGCCAGGAAGCTCACCCCAGACGGCGCCCACGCGTGCGCGGTCAGCCGCGCCGTCTCCGCGAGGAACGCCGCCCGGAAGTCGTCGTGCTCGAGGCATCCGTGCCACATCGTGCCGTAGACGTGGCCGTCCCGGACGCCGCCGAGGAACTCCTCGCCCGAGCCCGCCGTCACCCGGCCGTGGTGGATCTCGTAGCCGCCGACCCGCATGCCGAGGGCCTGCCCCCGCGGCAGCCGCAGCACCTTGTCGGCCGCGAACGTGGTCGTGACGTCCAGCAGCCCCAGCCCCGCGGCCGAGCCGCCCGCCGGCCCCTCCACACCCTCGGGGTCGAGCACCGAGCGTCCGAGCATCTGGAAGCCGCCGCAGATGCCGAGCACCGGGCGCCCCGCCGCCGCGTGCGCCAGCACTGCGCGGTCGAGGCCGCGCTCGCGCAGCCACGCGAGGTCGGCGAGCGTCGCGCGCGAGCCCGGGAGCACGACGAGGTCGGCGTCGCCGACCGATCGGCCGTCGGAGGCGTAGACCACGTCGACGCCCGGCTCGAGCCCCAGCGCGTCGATGTCGGTGAAGTTGCTGATCCGCGGCGACCGCACCACGACGACGCGCAACGGCGCCGGCCCGTCGAGCACCCGCCGGTCACCGACGTCGAGGGTGTCCTCGCTGTCGAGCCAGACGTCGCCGCTGAACGGCAGCACGCCGTACACCCGCCGGCCGGTGAGCGACTCGAGCTCCGCGAGGCCGGGGACGAGCAGCGACGCGTCGCCGCGGAACCGGTTGACCACGAAGCCCGCCACCAGCCGCTGGTCCTCCGGGGCCAGCAGCGCGACGCTGCCGAAGAGCGACGCGAAGACGCCGCCGCGGTCGATGTCGCCGACCAGCAGCGCCGCGAGCCCGCCGTGCTGCGCGAGACCGAGATTGACGTAGTCGCCGGACCGCAGGTTGATCTCGGTCGGGCTGCCGGCACCCTCTGCGACGACCACCTCGAACCGCGACGCGAGGTCGTCGAAGGCGTCGTACGCCGCGCGGGCCAGATGTGCCCGGCCGTCGATGAAGTCGCTCGCGGACACCTCGCCCGCAGGCTGCCCCATCACGAGGACGTGACTGCGGCGGTCGCTGCCCGGCTTGAGCAGCACCGGGTTCATCGCGACCTCCGGCGCGACCCCGGCTGCGAGCGCCTGCACCCATTGGGCGCGGCCGATCTCTCCGGTGGCGCCACCCGGCCCGACGACCACCATCGAGTTGTTGGACATGTTCTGCGCCTTGAACGGCGCGACCTTCACGCCCCGCCGCGCGAACGCCCGGCACAGTCCCGACGTGACGATGCTCTTGCCCGCGTCGGAGGTCGTGCCGGCGACCAGGAGCCCGGTCATCCGACGCCCAGCTTCCAGTCGGCCAGCACGCGGCAGTCGTGGTTGGCGTAGCGGTGCAGCGCGACCCGGTCGGCACGGCAGGCGGCGGGCACGACGTCGCCCAGTGCCGCGCGCACCGACTCCAGCGAGATGCCGGACGCCCGCTGGTCGAGCGTGAGGTGCGGGACCGGCTCGGCGAAGGCGCCGGCGTACGGCGGGCACTGCGGGAAGGACGCGACCAGTCGGCGGGTCAGCTCGCGGAACCCGTCGTCGGGGTCGGCCAGCAGGTGGATGATCCCGTCGGCGAACTCGTCCAGCCGCTCCAGCCGGAAGTCGAACGCGGCCAGGTCCGCGACGATCCCCGCGACCTCCGCGAGGTCGGTCGGGGACGGGTCGGTGAGGAAGGGGCCGAGCACCGTGATGTGCGCGTGCACGAACGCCGGGTCCGCGGAGAGGAGCGACGCGTCGTAGTGCTCGGTCCGCTCCCGCACGAACCCCTCCAGCTCCGGCACGGGCACGACCAGCACCGTGTGGGCGGGCGGGTGTGCCATCAGCCGGTCCGCCTCAGCAGGAAGATGTCCATCACCCATCCGGCGGCCTCCCGGAGCCGCTCGCGCGCGGCCTCGATCTCGGGCAGCACGTCGCCGACGCGGCCCACGGCCAGCTCCTCCGACGGAGTGCCGAGGTTGCCGCCCCACCAGATCGTCCAGTCGTCGAGACCGGGCAGCTCGATCACCCGGTTGAGCATGACGACGACGTTGTCCTGTCCCTGTTCGATCGCCTCCAGGAGGCGGCGACCGCTCGTGACGTGGAGGGGCTGACCGACCTCGTGGAGGACGATCCGGTGCCGCGCGGCCAGCAGCTGGATGCTCGAGATGCCGGGGACGACGTCGAGCGTGAGGTCGAGACGGCCGCGCTCCTGCAGCGACTGCAGGATGCGGATCGTCGAGTCGTAGAACGCCGGATCGCCCCACACCAGGAAGCCCGCGTCGCCCTCGCGCGAGACCAGGGCCTCGGCGAACGCCTCCTGGCGCGCCTCGTGCCACTGCGCCACGGCCGCGTCGTACTCCTCCTGCGTGGCCGTGCGGTCGGGGCGACGCTCGCGCTCGGGGTCGTCGACCCGGACGATCACCGGCGGGCGTTCGAGGTGCCGGTCCAGCAGCCGCTCCCGCGCGTTGACCAGCGGGTCGGGCATGCCCCCGCGCCCGGACTTGTCGGTGACGACGAAGTAGTCCACGGCGCGCAGCGCGCGCACGGCCTCGATCGTCACCTGGTCCGGGTCACCGGGGCCGACGCCGATCACGAGGACACGCTTGGCCGGTGGTTTCGAGACAGGCGCTAGCGCGCCTTCCTCAACCACCGTGGCATCGGTGGTTGAGGAGGGACGAAGGCCCGTCTCGAAACCACCCTCCGTGCTCACGAGCGATCCTCGAGGTCACCCTCGAGCTCGAGGTAGACGGCCTGCATGGCAGCAAGCGTCTCCGGGTCGGGCGACTCCCACAACCCACGGTCCGCGGCCTCGTGGAGCCGCTCGACGATGCCGCGGAGCGCCCACGGGTTGGAGCGTGCCATGAAGTCCCGGTTGGTGCCGTCGAGCACGTACTCCTGCGCGAGCGACTCGTACATCCAGTCGTGGACGACACCGGCGGTGGCGTCGAAGCCGAAGAGGTAGTCGACGGTGGCCGCCAGCTCGAAGGCTCCCTTGTAGCCGTGCCGCTGCATCGCCGCGATCCAGCGGGGGTTCACCACGCGGGCGCGGAACACCCGGTTGGTCTCCTCCTGCAGCGTCCGCGTGCGTACGGCGTCGGGGCTGGTGGAGTCGCCGACGTACGCGCTCGGAGCGGCGCCGGTCAGCGCGCGCACCGTGGCGACCATGCCGCCGTGGTACTGAAAGTAGTCGTCGCTGTCGGCGATGTCGTGCTCGCGGGTGTCGACGTTCTTGGCGGCCACCTTGATGCGACGGTAGTTGGCCCTCATGTCGTCCGCGGCCGGCGCCCCGTCGAGGTCGCGGCCGTAGGCGAACCCGCCCCACGCCGTGTAGACCTCGGCGAGGTCGGCGTCGTCACGCCAGCTGCCGGACTCGATCGCCTGGAGGATGCCCGCGCCGTACGACCCGGGCTTGCTGCCGAAGATGCGGGTCGTCGCCCGCCGCTCGTCGCCGTGCGCGGCCAGGTCGGCGCGGGTGTGGGCGCGCACGAAGTTCACGTCGTCGGGCTCGTCGAGTCCCGCCACCAGGCGGACGGCGTCGTCGAGCATCGCGACCACGTGGGGGAAGGCGTCGCGGAAGAAGCCCGAGATCCGCACGGTCACGTCGACGCGCGGCCGGCCCAGCTCGTCGAGCGGTACGACGCGCAGGTCGCTGACCCGCCGCGACGCCTCGTCCCACTCGGGCCGCACGCCCAGCAGCGCCAGTACCTCGGCGATGTCGTCGCCGGACGTGCGCATGGCGCTGGTGCCCCACACCGAGAGGCCCACCGACGACGGGTAGTCACCGGTCTCGTCGAGGTGGCGCTCCAGCAGCGACTCGGCCATCGCCTGACCGGTCTGCCAGGCCAGTCGCGACGGTACGGCGCGCGGGTCGACCGTGTAGAAGTTGCGCCCGGTCGGCAGCACGTTGACCAGTCCGCGCAGCGGCGAGCCCGACGGCCCGGCCGGCACGAAGCCGCCGTCGAGGGCGTGCAGCACGGCGTCCAGCTCGTCGGTCGTGCGTCGCAGCCGCGGCACGACCTGCTCCGCGGCGAAGCGCAGCACCCGCTGCACCTCCGGGTCGTCATGCAACTCGGGCGCGGCCTCCGGGTCCCACGACGCGCCCTCCATCCTCTGCACGAGCTCGCGCGCCTGCCGCTCGATGGCGTCGACCGCGGTGACCGACTCGCCGTCCTTGAGGCCGAGCGCCGACCGCAGCCCGGGTACGGCGTTCGCCTCTCCGCCCCACACCTGGGCGGCCCGGAGGATGGCGAGCACGAGGTCGACGCGCGCCTCGCCCGCGGGCGCCTGGCCGAGGACGTGCAGGCCGTCGCGGATCTGGGCGTCCTTGATCTCGCAGAGCCAGCCGTCGACGTGCAGCAGGAAGTCGTCGAAGTCCTCGTCTCCCGGGCGCTCGTCGAGGCCCAGGTCGCGGTGCATCTCGGCGGCGTGCATGAGCTGCCAGATCTCGCCACGGACCGCGGGCAGCTTTGCGGGGTCCATCGCCGCGATGTTCGCGTGCTCGTCGAGCAGCTGCTCGAGGCGGGCGATGTCGCCGTACGTCTCCGCGCGCGCCATCGGCGGCACCAGGTGGTCGACGATCGTGGCGTGGGCACGGCGCTTGGCCTGGGCACCCTCCCCCGGGTCGTTGACGAGGAAGGGGTAGACCAGCGGCAGGTTGCCGATCGCGGCGTCGGTCGCGCACTCCGCCGAGAGCGCGGCGTTCTTGCCGGGCAGCCACTCCATCGACCCGTGCTTGCCGAGGTGCACCACCGCGTGTGCCCGGAAGCCATGCTCCAACCAGCGGTACGCCGCCAGGTAGTGGTGCGACGGGGCGAGGTCGGGGTCGTGGTAGATCGCGACCGGGTTCTCCCCGAAGCCACGCGGCGGCTGGATCAGCAGCACCACGTTGCCCGCCCGGATCGTGGCCAGCACGATCGCGCCGGCGTCGTTGACGAAGAGCCGCCCGGGCGACGGCCCCCACGCGTCCACGATCTCGTCCATCAGCGCCCGCGGGACGTCTGCGGTCCAGGCGTCGTACTGCTCCTGGGTGATCCGCACGTGCGCGTCGGTGAGCTGGGCGTTGGTCAGCCACTCCTCGTCCTGGCCGCCCGCGGCGATGAGCGCGTGGATGAGCGCATCGCCGGCCTCGGTGTCGTCGTCGAGGTCAAGCATCGGCAGGTCGCCGACGTCGTAGCCCTCCTGCCGCATGCGGCGCAGCAGCCGTACCGCGCTGACCGGGGTGTCGAGCCCGACGGCGTTGCCGACGCGCGAGTGCTTGGTGGGGTACGCCGAGAGCATCAGGGCGATCCGCTTGTCGGCGTTGGGGACGTGTCGCAGACGCGCGTGGTTGACCGCGATGCCGGCCACGCGGTCGCAGCGCTCGGCGTCGGCGACGTAGCGCGGCAGCCCGTCCTCGTCGACCTCCTTGAACGAGAACGGCGCGGTGATGATCCGGCCGTCGAACTCCGGGATCGCGATCTGGGTCGCCGAGTCGAGCGGCGTCACCCCGTCGTCGGAGGCCTCCCACTCCTCGCGGCTGGTCGTGAGGCAGAGCCCCTGCAGCACCGGGATGTCGAGCGCGCGCAGACGTGCGACGTCCCATGCCTCGTCGTCTTCCCCGGCGCTCGCGCCTGCCGGCCTGCTGCCGCCGGCGGCGAGGACGGTGACGACGAGCGCGTCCAGGGTGCCGAGCGCGTCGTAGAGCTCGTCGGGCGCGGCGCGCAGGCTGCCGGCGAAGACGGGTACGCCGACCGCCTCGCCGGTCGCGTCGATCGCGTCCACCAGCGCGTGCGCGAAGCCGGCGTTGCCGCTGATTTCGTGGGCGCGGTAGTAGAGCACGCCGACGCGCGGCTGCTCGGTGGTTGAGGAAGGCGCCCCGGCGCCTGTCTCGAAACCACCAGCCCGCGGCGAGATCCCCCAGGCGGGCACCACCGCCGGCGGCGCGAAGCCCTCGCCGGTGAGCAGCACGGTGTCGGAGAGGAAGGCGTGCAGCTGGCCGAGGTTGGCCGGTCCGCCCTCGGCGAGGTAGCGGTGCGCCGGCGCGGCGACGCCGACCGGGACGGTGGAGAGCTCCATGAGCTCGGCGCTCGGCTGGGCCTCGCCTCCGAGCACGACGACCGGGCGGCCGCCGGCGAAGAGCTGGCCGCGCCACGCTTCGAGGTCGTGCGGCGACCCGAGGAGCCGTACGACGACGAGCGCGGCGTCGCGCAGGTCCGGGATCCCCCGCGTCGGGTTCGCCCAGACCCAGTCGGCTCCGGACGCCCGGGCGGAGAGCAGGTCGGTGTCGGAGGTGGACAGCAGCGCCAGCTTCACGGTTTCTCCTCGGGGTTCTCGCCCCTGTTCGGCGGAGGTCCCGTGGCCAGTGTCTGGCTTCGGCCGTCCCTCCTCCGAGGAGTGGCCTCACAGTGGCGGAACCGCCCCGGACTCGCACCGGGTTCCTGCTCCACGAGACGTGACGGGAGCCAGCCTAGTGCGCGCCGCCCGGGCCCGCGCACCCGTCCCGGGCGGTCACTCGCAGTTCTGGGCGAGCTCGGCGCGGCACTTGTCGTTGCCGCCGCCGCCGAGCGCCCCGTCGAGTCCCCGCTGCCCGATCAGCACGTCGCGGGCGCCGCCCCCCTTGAGGAGGTCACCTCCGCGACCGCCGAAGATCCGGTCGCGGCCGCCCTTCCCGCTCAGCGTGTTGCGGCCGTCGTCGCCGACGATGACGTCCGGACCGGAGGTGCCGATGACGTTCTCGATGTCTCTCGCCCGGACCCTGGTGGCCGCGAACCGGACCGAGCTCTTCTTCAGGTGGACCTTCGCGCGCTGACCACGGACGGCGATCGTGTCCCGGCCGTCGCCGCCGTCGACCGACAGGTCGCAGGTCGGGCAGCGGTGGCTGGTCGTCCCGTCGGTGGGCGCACTGACGGTGAGCAGGTCGCGGCCGACGCCGCCGACGAGATCGAACACCGGGTCTCCCTCGACGGTCGCCGACTCCCACGGCGGCTGCAACGGGTCGGCCGCTCCGATGTAGATCGTCGCGGCGACGGTGTCCCTGCCGTCATCACCGCGGGCGGTGCCGCGCTGCCGCTGCTCGATGAGGTCGTTCCCCGGTCCGCCGTCGGTCGTGCCGCCCGTGTGCCAGATCGCGTCGTTCCCGGCGCCTCCGACGACGGTCCCCCCGACCGTGACGATCGCGTCGTTGCCGTCGCCCCCGTCGACGGACACGGGGTTCCCGCAGACCAGGTCGTTGCCGGCGCCGGCGTTCACGGTGACATCGGCGAAGCCCCAGGCGATGATCACGTCGTCGCCGTCCGTGCCCGTGATCGTCTGCCCCGGCGCCGACGCCACGATCGTCGGGGCGTGGGCCCGGCAGGTGCTCGTGTCGGCGGCCGACGATGGTGCGACCGAGCCGACCCCGGCCGTCGTCAGCAGCGTCGCGAACGCGGCCAGGCCGACGGCCCGGCGCCGGGAGCGGGATGAGGTCATGTCAGGAGAGCGTGCCATCACCGTCCACCGTTACACGGCAGCCTCGCCGGGCCGGCAGGGTCAGCGCCCCGACCACGCGGCCCACAGCTCGGCGTACATCCCCCGCACGGCGACCAGGTCGTCGTGCGACCCGCGCTCGACCACCCGGCCGGCGTCCATCACGACGATCTCGTGGGCGTCGACCGCCTGGGTGAGGCGGTGCGCGATGGTGAGCGACGTGCGGCGAGCGGTGACCGCGTCGGCGGCACGCTCCAGCGACCGTGCACCCGCCGAACCGGCCTCGGCGGTGGCCTCGTCGAGCACCACGACGACGGGGTCGGCGAGCAGCACCCGCGCCAGCGCCACCTGCTGCGCCAGCGCCGGCGTCAGCGTGCGAGCACCGTCGCCGACGACGGTCGAGAGCCCGTCCGGCAGCGCCTCCACCGCCGAGCGGGCGCCGACCGCGTCGAGCGCGGCGAGCAGCGCGGTGTCCGGGGCCGACGGGGCGGCGAGGGTGAGGTTGTCGCGCACCGTGCCCGCGAAGACGTGCACCTCCTGGCTCACGATCGCCACCGGGGGCCGCCCGTCCCCGTCCACCCGCGCCAGCGGCACCCCGCCCAGCGACACCGATCCCCGGGTCGGAGCGAGCCGTCCGGCGATCGCCGCACCCAGCGTCGTCTTGCCGGCGCCCGACGCGCCCACGACCGCGACCCGGTGCCCGGGCGCCACGTCGAGGGAGACCGAGTCGACGGCCGGCCGGTCCGCGACGTACTCGTGGTGGAGGTCGCGTACGACGAGCCGTCCGTCCGCCGGGCGCTCCGGACCGTGGACCGGCACCGGCGCCGGCAACTGGGCGAGCCCGACCAGCCGGACCAGCGAGGCGCCTGCCGACTGCACCGCGTCGAACAGGGCGAGGATCGCGCCGATCGGGTTGAAGAGCCGGTGGAAGAGCAGCGCCGCCGCCGTCACCGCGCCGACGGTGACCAACGACCGTGAGACGAGTGCGTACCCGGTGCCGAGGATCAGCAGCAGGCCGATCAGCTCGGCGCGGTTGTTGCGGCCGTAGAAGCGGGTCAGCAGCCGGAACACGTCGATCGACAGCTGCGCCGAGCGCCACGACGCGGCGGTGGTGAGCTCCTGGTGCTGCGCGCCGATGCCGTAGGCGCGCAGGGTGCGGCTGGCGTGGAGCCCGGTGACCAGCGCCTCGGCGCGCTCGCTGTTGGCCTCCCGCTCGCGGCGGTAGTAGGGGCCGGAGCGCGGCAGGTACCACCGCAGCGCCATCACGTAGAACGGCACGGCACCCAGTCCGGCCAGACCGAGCCGCCAGTCGAGCGCGAAGAGGCCGACGACCGTGAAGACCACGGCGACGACCGAGTTCACCAGGATCGGGATCACCTCGGTGAACGACTCCGTGATCAGGCGGACGTCGTCACCGACCCGCGACAGCAGGTCACCGGAGCCGCTCGCCTCGAGCTCGGCGGCCTCGAGCGAGAGCGCCCGCTCCAGGACGGTCTCGCGGAGGTCCGCCAGCGCCGGCTCCGCCGTGCGCGCGAGGAAGGCGACGGAGAGGTACGTCGCGAGCCCGCCGACCAGGGCGGCGCCGAGGATCCACAGCACGGCGGGGGTGATGTCGGCGGCCGGCCCGCCGTCGACGACCACGTCGACGATCCGGCCGAGCATCCACGGCGCGACCAGGCCGGCCAGGCCCTCGATCGCGAACATCAGCAGGCACAGGGCCAGCGCCCACGGTCGCTGACGCAGCAGGCGGCGCGACAGGGCGGCCGCCTCGCGGGCGGTCGAGACGGGGAGCCGGGTCACCGCAGCACCGCGGTCCGGTAGGCCTCGCCCTCGGCGAGCCGGGTGTGCGTGCCCACGGCCGCCACCCGGCCGCCCACCAGGTGCACGACCCGGTCGGCGCGCGCGAGGAGGGCGGGGCTGCTCGTGAGCACGAGCGTGGCGCCGTCGGGGCGGCGTACGGCGTCGATGCCCTCGGCGATGCGCTGCTCGGTCACGGCGTCGACGGCCGTGGTCGGGTCGTGCAGCACGAGCACCGACGGGTCCGCGGCCAGCGCCCGGGCCAGGCCGAGGCGCTGTCGCTGCCCGCCCGAGAGGGTGGTGCCGTTGACGGTGACGGGCTCGTCGGGGAGGTCGGTCGCCGACGACGCCGCCATCACGGTCGCGAAGCGGTCGTCGTCCAGGCGCGAGGCGTGGTCGACGTTCGAGCGCAGCGTGCCCTCGAAGAGGTCGACGTGGTGCTCGGCGACCACCAGCATCCGCTGCGCCTCCTCGATGCGCAGCTCCGTGAGCGGCGCGCCGCCGACCAGGACCCGGCCCGCCCCGGGGACCGCCTCGCCGCGCAGGAGGTGCATCAGCGCGCCGGCGTCGGCGGGGTCCTCGGCCACGACCGCCACCGTCTCCCCCGGGCCGACCTCGAGCGAGACCGAGCGCAGCGTCCCGTCGGTGACCTCGTCGAGCACAAGGGACGCGACGCCGGACGACGTCCGCTCGCCGACCTCGACCAGCGGCGGCGCCCCGAAGAGGTCGACGAGCCGGCGTGCCGAGGCGCGGGAGCGGGCCAGCTGCGCGACGAGGTAGGCGATCATCCCCATGGGCTCGGCCACGAACTGCGCGAGCCCCACCACCGACACGAGCTCGCCGATCGTCATGTCCCCCTCGACGGCCTGCCGACCCGCGACGAGGGCGACGACGGCCAGGAAGCCCACGCTCAGCGCGCTCGTGAGCCCGTAGAGCACGCCCTCGGACCGCGCGGCCCCGATGCTGGCGGCCATCGCGTCCCGGCTCTGCACCCGGTAGCGGCCGTGCGCGACCCGCTCGGCGCCGATGCCCTTGAGGGGGCGCAGGCCGCGCACCAGGTCGGTCGCGAGACCGGTGGCGCGGCCGATCGCCTCCTGGCGCTCGTGGGCGCGGTGGGCGAGCCGCGGCGCGAGCACCTGGGTGCAGACCAGCACGATCGGCACGCCGACCAGCACGACGACCGCGACCAGCGGATCGATGGTGGCCAGCACGACGGCACTGATCACCAGACCGGCGATCCCCGCCACCGTGAACGTGATCTGACGGATCACCGCCGCCACGCCCTCGGCGTCCCCGGTCGCCACGGCGAGGACGTCGCCGGGCAGACGGTCGAGCCGCGCTCCGCGCGGCGCGAGCACGTGGGCCGACACCTCGGTGCGGAGCAGGTGGCCCTCCTCCTGGAAGGCCCGGAACCCCACGCGCGAGCCGAAGCGATAGGCCAGGCTCAGCACCGCGAAATGCACGCACAGCACGACGCCCCACAGGACCAGCCGTTCGAGGTCCCCGGCGGCGATGGCGCGGTCGATGACGACGCCGATCAGGATCGGCACCGCGGCCTCGCAGACCTGCCACAGCGTGATCAGCGCGATCGCACCGAGGAGCCGGCGCCGCTGCCGGTGGAGGGTCCGCCGGATCAGCCCGCCCGGCGTCGCGGGCGGTTGCTCGGTGGTCACGCGCTCAGTATGAACGAGGTAAGGTCCCCCTTACTTCATGGGGTCGACGACGAAAGGAGCCCGGATGCCGACGTGGCACGGACAGGTCGAGAGCACTGAATGGCTGACGCCCGCGCTGGTGCGCGTGGTGCTCGGTGGTGACGGGCTCGGCGGCTTCGCGATGCCGGACGCGACGGACACCTACGTGAACGTCGCGATCCCGCCGTCGGGTGCGCCATACTCCGGCGCCTTCTCCCCTGCCGACGTCAAGGAGCAGCACGACCGCGAGCACTGGCCGGTGCGCCGGCGCTACACCGTCCGCAGCTGGGACGCCGCCACCGGACGCCTGACCCTCGACTTCGTCGTGCACGGTGACCACGGCGTCGGCGGCCCGTGGGCTGGGGGCACGCGCGTCGGCGACGTGCTCGTGTTCGAGGGCCCCGGCAGCGGCTACCGGCCGGACCCGGCCGCCGACTGGCACCTGCTCGTCGGCGACGAGTCGGCGCTGCCGGCGATCGCCGCCTCGCTCGAGGCGATCCCGGCCGGCACGGCCGCGGTGGTGCGCTTGGTCTGCGACGGCCCCGAGCACGAGATCGCGCTGCCCTGTCCGGGCGACCTCGACCTGGTGTGGCTGCACCGCACGGGAGCCGAGGACGACGTCGACCTGCTGCCCGACGCCGTCGCCGACCTGGTCTTCCCGACCGGCCGGGTGCACGCGTTCATCCACGGCGAGGCCGACGAGATCCGCGCGATCCGCCGGCACCTGCTCTCCGACCGCGGGCTCGACCGCGCGACGATGTCGTGCTCGCCGTACTGGCGGCGCACGATGACCGACGAGGCGTGGCGCGCCGTCAAGCGCGACTACGTGGCCGCGATGGACGCCGAGGTCGCCTGACCTCCCGACCTCAGTCGTAGACGACGACGCCGCGGATGTTCTTGCCGTCGCGCATGTCCTGGTAGCCCTGGTTGATCTCGTCGAGGGTGTAGGTCGAGGTCACCATCTCGTCGAGCTTGAGCCTGCCGTCCATGTAGAGGCTGAGCAGGCGCGGGATGTCGTAGCGGGGGTTGGCGTTGCCGAAGATGCAGCCGACGAGCTCCTTGCGCATCATCGACATCTCGAAGAGGTTCAGCTGGACGTCGGTCGCCATCATGTTGGCGACGGCGGTCACGACGCCGCGGCCGGCCTTCTTGACCAGGCTCATCATCGGTGCGACCAGGTCGCCGGTGGCCAGGCCGACGGCGAGGATCGCCTTGTCCGCCATGGCGCCCTGGGTCAGCTCGCTGATGAGCGGCTGCGCCTCCTCCATCGACGCCGCCGTGTGCGTCGCGCCGAGCGTGAGCGCCTTCTCGCGCTTCCACGCCACCGGGTCGATCGCGACGACGTGCCGCGCGCCGGCCATCGCCGCCCCCTGCACGGCGCTCATGCCGATGCCTCCGACGCCCACGACGGCCACCGTCTCGCCCGACTGCACGTCGGCGGCGTACGTCGCCGAGCCCCAGCCGGTGGTCACCCCGCAGCCGACGAGCGCTGCCTTGTCGAGCGGCACGCTCTTGTCGATCTTCACCGCGCTGTCGACGTTGACGACCGTGTAGGGCGAGAAGGTGCCGAGGCCGACCATGATCCCGAGGTCGCGTCCGTCCTTGGCGTGGTGACGGTAGGAGAAGTCGGAGAGCTGCATGCCGCTGAGCAGGAAGGCGCCGAGGTCGCACAGGTGCTGCTGGCCCGTCGAGCACGACGGGCACTTGCCGCAGGACGGGATGAAGCTGAAGACGACGTGGTCCCCGACCTCGAAGCCGACGGTGTCGGGACCGACCTCCTGCACGACGCCCGCGCCCTCGTGGCCACCGATGACCGGGAACTGCTTGAGGCCGAACGCCTCCGCCAGTTCGGGGTCCAGCACCATGTCGCCGGTGACCATGTGCTCGTCGGAGTGGCACAGGCCCGAGGCGGCCAGCTTGACGAGCAGCTCGCCTCTCCTGGGCGGGTCGAGCTCGATGTCCTCCACACTCCAGTCGGTGTGCGGCTCCCACAAGATGGCGGCGCGGGTCTTCATGCTGGCTCCTCGGGAAAGTAGAACGCGTTCTTGTTGCAGCAAGGTAGTCCCTCGTGTGGCGCGTGTCACGCGTTCCGAGTGCTGCCTCGCGGTCCACCTCCCGCGACACTCCGGCACGATGGCGCCATGACGGCGTACTGGGTCAGCACCTACGTGGAGATCACCGACGAGACCAAGCTGGCGGCGTACGCCGCGCTGGCCGGGCCGGCGCTCACCGGCGCCGGTGGCACGTTCCTGGCCCGCGGCCTGCCCGCGGGGGTCTACGAGGCCGGACAGCCGACCCGCACGGTGCTGATCGCGTTCGACTCGGTGGAGCAGGCCGTCGCCGCGCACGAGAGCCCGGCCTACCAGGAGGCGCTGGACGCCCTCGACGGCGGTGCGGTCCGCGACCTGCGCATCGTCCCGAGCGCCTCCTGAGCGACCCGCGGCACGAGGACGACCTGCGTCAGGCGACGAAGGCGATCTTGCTCTCGACGGCCGCCAGGATCTCCGGCGTGATGTCGGTGATGCCGTGCGCGCTGGCCGCGTGACCGGCGACGTCGGCCAGCATCGCTCCGCGGTCGCGGTTCTCGAAGCGGGCGGCGCAACCCGGCATGACGTCGCCACAAGCGAGCTTGAACATGATGTGTCCCCTTTGGTTCGACGGACCGTGAGCGGATCTCCGGTCCGAGGTCAGGTGTGGTGCGGGATCCGGATCCAGAGCACCGCGCTGGTGTCGTCCTGGTCGGCGCCGAGCGTGCCGCCGTGCGCGACCACCAGGGCTCGGGCGAGGTAGAGCCCGATGGTCACGCCCGTGCGGTCGTCGTTGAGGTCGAAGGGCTCGAAGAGCGCCCGCAGCACCTCGATGTCGATGGGGTCGGCGTCCCGCATCACCCGCAGCTCGACCCACGGTGCGACCACGTCGACCTCGAGCCGCAGGGAGCGCGGCCGGGGCTCCGACAGGCCCGCCGACCACAGGTCGCGCAGGGCGCGGCGGAAGAGCTCGGGATCGACGACCACCTCGAGGTGGGGACCCTGCCCACCGACGTCATCGAGGCCGTTGATGCCGGCCACGAGCTCGCCGACGGTGACCCGCCGGGGTTCGGGCCGCAGCAGCCCGAGCGACGCCGCCGCGAGCAGCTCGACGTCGATCACCCGCTCGGCGAGTCGCTCCAGCGAGGCGTGCAGCCGCTCCGTCGTGCGCTCGGCCGCCGCGGGAGGGACGTCGCCCTCGCGGAGCATCGCGACCCACCCTTGCGCCGTGGTGAGCGGAGTCCGCAGCTCATGGGCGAAGGCGGCCAGGAAGCGGTCGCGCTGCTGCGCCGCGTCGGCGGTCGGGCGGTTGGTCACCTGGGCCGTGCCGGCTTCGACGAAGGCCGCCACCCATCGGTGCACGAGCGCCGGGTCGACCGCCCAGCGCGCCGCGACCCCGGGCACGCTCTGCCCTCCGAGCACGTCCAGCACCGCGCGCACGCGGGGGTCCTGCTCGGCCGCTTCTCCGTCGCCCTCGACCAGTCTCGGCCTCCAGGCCGGACCGTCGGAGGGCGCACTCTGCTCGACGACCATCGACCTCCCTATCGGCAGCGCGGGATCTCGACCTGAGCGAAGTCGGCCCGCGGCGTCGTGCTGACCGGCATCGAGCCGGTGGGTGTCGGCGCCTCCTGAGAGGCTGGCCGCATGCCCGAGACGCACGACCTAGCCCACGACGAGACCAGCGCCGTCTACGCCGCGGAGGACCTGTACGCCGCCTGGCTCGACCGCGCCCGGCGAGCGCCCGGGCAGGCGTTGCACGTGCGCGTCGGAGACGAGGTGCGGTCCTTCGAGCCCGAGCTCGAGCCCCTGTTCTCCGACCCCGGCGACGTGCAGGCGTACGTCGACCGGGTGCTCCACCACCTGGCCGCGACCGGTGCGTCGTACCTGGATCGGGGCGGCCACGACCTGACACGCGTCCCCCTCCACGTGCGCCCGCGCCGCGGACGACGGCGCGCGGTCTACGAGGTCGACGACCTGCCGGACCGTGGGGTCATCGCGCTCCCCACGCGGGAGGTCGGCGGTCGGTGGTCGTTGCGGGCGGCCGTCGTCCTCCACGAGGTCGCCCACCACCTCACCGCGGGCGGCGGCCACGGTCCTGCCTTCCGCACCACCCACCTGCGTCTGCTCGAGGACCTCGGGCTGCCCGTGCAGGCCGAGCTCCTGCACACGGCCTACCGGTTGCAGTCCCTCGACACCGGCGTCGACGGCGACGACCGCACGCTCCTGCGCATCGGCCGCCTGCTCCGCCAGGCCGAGCGGACCGGCAACCTCGCCGAACGGGAGGCGTTCTTCGCGAAGGCGCAGGCCCTGGCCACCCGGCACCAGATCGCGCTGGCGGTCGCGCGCGCGAGCGCGGGCGACGAGGAGCGACGCGAGGAGCCCACCTACGAGACGGTCCGCACCGGCGAGCGGGGCAAGCGTTCCCTGGCGCGCTACGTGCGCCTCCTCCTGGAGGTCGCCCGGGTCAACGACCTCGAGGCCGCGATCTACTCCGACAACACACGGGTCACGCTCTACGGCTATCCCAGCGACATCGCCATCGCGAAGGCGCTCTACGCCGCCCTGGTGACGCAGATGGTCGCCGACGGCGACGACCATCTCCGTTCCGGGGCCCACAAGGCCGACCGCCAGGAGGTCTGGGATCCGCACCGGCGACGCTGGGTGAGCCGGCCGGTCCACGGCGCGACGGCGCGGACCGCCTTCTACGAGGCCTGGACCGTGCACGTGGCCGACCGCCTGGCGGCCGCACGAGCGCACGCACGCGAGCGGGCCGAGGACGCGGACGCCGGCCGGTCGGCGCCTGTCTCGACCGAGCTGGCGCTGCGCGCCAAGGAGATCGAGGTGGTCGACTACTTCGCCCGCATGAAGGACGAGCACGGCGTCCGCGGCACCTGGCGCGGCGCGCTGCACGCCGGCGCGGCAGCTCCCGGGTCCTGGGACGCGGGCACCGCCGCGGCCGCCCGCGCCCGTCTCGGCTCCGAGCGTCCACTCCCGTCCGGCCGGTGACCTCGTGATCGCCTGCGTGACCAACTTTCATGCGGAGCGAACCGTCCGCGGGAGCACGACCTCCGGTGCACGGGCAACCCAACCGGCAGCGGGGGTGCCCGCGGTCGCTGCGAGGACAGTCGGCAGCAAGCTCGCCGCCCCGAGGCGCACGACCGAGAACTTCCCCAGCACGCAGGCATCGAGGGGATGGAGACGATACGCCGGAAGAGAGGGACGCCCGCGGACTCCCGGCATTGAGTGCGCCCACCAGTCGGCCTGCACATCTCAGCTCTGTCGGTGCGCAACGACTCTCACGCCTCGGAGCCCATCGACCTGCCACGCGATCCGCAGGCGTGTCCCCGGCGTCGCAGTAGCCCAGATAGACGCGGGTCGGCGCCAGGTCTTGCAGAACAAGCCTCTTGCTGCGTCCGTACAACAGGCGCACACTGGACCACATGGCAAAGGATGAGCGACTGATGGTGCGAGTGACGCGGGAGCAACTCGATCTCTTCAAGGACGCCGCCGACCTGCAGGGTCAGACGGTCTCGGACTTCGCCGTCACTACGCTGATCGCCAAGGCTCACGACGTCATGGCTGAGCAGCGAGTCTTTCGAGTGAGCGGCGAACGCTGGGAGGAGCTTCTTGCGCGGCTCGACGAGCGACCCACGGTTCGACCCAACTTGGCGGACGCATTGCGGATGCACTCGAAGCGGGTCTCGCAGTGAGCGACTTCCAGATTGTCCCTCTTGACAATACGCATGCGCTCAACGAGTTCAGCTCAGGCGAGCAGTCACTGGACGACTGGCTTCGCAAGCATGCACTGGCGAACCAGATCATTCATTCCTCGCGAACGTTCGTCCTCGTGGAGCCTGATTCACCGCGCGTCTGGGGCTACTACTCGTTAACCGTGGCCTCGATCCAACGGGAGGACGCCACGAAGACTGCGCGATCTGGAATGCCGCAGGCGTATGACATCCCGGCGGTCTTGCTTGCACGCTTGGCGCGGGACGAGAAGCGGCGGGCCGAGGGGCTGGGACCGCTGCTGCTCGCTGATGCAGTCCTCAGAACGATCAGGATGTCGCAGGACGCCGGCGTCAGGGTCCTGGCCGTCCACGCCGTCAACGACAAGGCAAGGTCGTGGTACATCGAGCACGACTTTCTGCCGTCTCCCATTCATGATCGATTGTTGATGCTCAGCGTTCCCGACCTCCTCGCGACCTGGGATTCAGTTCGCTGAGACGAGTGTGCCGTTCACCGCGGGCACTCGGCAGTGACGCCCCATACCGCCGCCATAGCCGTTGCCAGTGCGACCGATCGCATAGGGCTATGTCGGACTCTGCGTCAGGGCCGTCCTGCGTGCGGTGCCGGCGCGCTAGCGAAGCACCTGCCCGGTGCGCTCGCCGCCGCCGTGCTGCCTGTCCAACTTCTTCCAGTTCGTCGCCACGATGTGCAATGGCCGGACCACGTCGGTGCGCCCGTGCTGGTCGACGGTGACGACCTCCTCAGCCAGCCAATCGCATAGCCAGAGCCGAACGTCGTGGCACCGGGAGTGGTTCTCACGCGGATGGCCGCGACGCGCTGCTCGGGTGGTCTCACCCCGGTGGCGAACCGTCGAGCAGCGCGTCCAGGGTGAACGACGACGCGGCGCGCTCGAAGGCCGCGCCCTGGCGGAGCATGGAGTGGTTGCCGCCCTCGACCTCGAGGAGCTCGACATCGGTGGTGGCTGCGAGTGCGGCGAGGACCACGCGGACCTTGCCGATGTCCGCCACCGCATCGTCGGTGCCGTGCACGACCAGCACACGTCGACCGCCCAGATCGGAGCGGTCGTCGGGGTAGACCCACGGGTTCAACGCGACGACACTGCGGACCCCGCTCTCGCCGCCGGCCAGCAGACCCGCACGACCTCCGAGCGAGTGGCCGACGAGACCGATGGGAAGGTTGCCGTACCTGGCCCGCACCTGTGCCAGCGCCCACCTCACGTCCTCGATCGGCGTGCGCGCGGTGTTCCAGCCGCGGTGGCTGTTGAGCAGCCGCAGCACCGCTACCCGACCTCGCCCGTCCCGAGCGATCCGGCGGGCCAGGGGGACCATCCGCAGCACGGACAGCTGCGCCGGACTCACCCGCGTGCGGCCGGGGCGAGACGACCCACCGTGCAGGATCAGGACCACCGCCTCGGGACGGCGTGGCGCGTAGGTCGTCACCAGGTGAGCCTCGGACACGGACCTACTGTGACCGGGGGGTGGTGAGGTCATTCGCTGGTATCCCCGTCCAGCAGCGATGATTCCGGCGTCGGCCGTCGGTCGATACGCCGCACCCACTCATCGACGTTTTCCGGGAGGCATCGTGAAGCTCCTGCTCACCTCCGGGGGTGTCACCAACACGACCATCCGCGAGGCGCTGGTCGACCTGCTGGGCAAGCCGGTCGCCGACTCCACCGCCCTCTGCATCCCCACGGCGCAGTACGGACACCCCTGGGTCGGCCCGGGGGTCAAGGCCTGGCAGTTCATCAGCGGCAACTCGGACAACCCGATGGTCGACCTGGGCTGGAAGTCCGTCGGCGTACTGGAGCTCACCGCGCTGCCCAGCATCGACGAAGAGCGCTGGGTGCCCCTGGTCAGGGAGACCGACGTCCTGCTGGCGGCGGGCGGCGACGTCCTGTACCTGTGCCACTGGATGCGGCAGTCCGGGCTGGCTGACCTGCTTCCCTCGCTGAGCAGGACGGTCTGGGTCGGCCTGAGCGCGGGGAGCATGGTGATGACTCCCGAGGTCGGGGACGACTTCATCCAGTGGCGGCCGCCGACCGGCGACGACAGCACGCTGGGCGTCGTTGACTTCTCGATCTGTCCACACCTGGCTCAGGACGGCATGCCGGGCAACTCCATGGCCGAGGCGGAACAGTGGGCGGCCGGCATCTCGGGTCCCGCCTACGCGATGGACGACCAGACGGCCATCAAGGTGATCGACGGCACCGTCGAGGTCGTCTCCGAGGGGCACTGGACGCTGCTCTCGTCCTAGCCGCCGTCCGCGTGGCGCGGACGGCGTCACCGGATCTCCGGGCTCGTGAAGGCCCAGTCGAAGCCGTCCTCGCCCTGGCAGTCCATGGTGGGATCACGCTGGAGCCCGGCCTTCAGCGCCACGTGCCGGCTCGGCCGGTTGCCGGGGCGCACGCGCGCCACGATCGTCTCCCCCGGCAACTGGTCTACGACCCTCGCCACCACGGCCGCGGCGGCCTCGGTGGCGAAGCCCCGACCCCACATCTCCGGCACGAAGCGATAGACCAGGTTCAACACGGGGCGTCCGTGGATCAGCATCCGCTTCACACCGGCGTAGCCGATGATGCGGTCCGATCCGGAGTCGCGGACGCACCAGTAGCCGAAGCCGTGCTCGTCCCAGTGGCGGACCCACCGATCCACCAGCTCAGCGGCGTCGCCGAGATCCTCGAGCCGATCGGACGGGTTGTGCTCGACGGTGCGCGCGTCCCCGAGGATCGCGAACACTCCCGCCGAATCGCTCGCCACCGGCCTGGTCAATCGCAGCCGCTCGGTCCTCAGCTCCTGCGCACCCACAGCTGGATGCTCCCACGACGCGGCCACGGACACCCCGAGCACTGAGCGCCTCCGCGCAGACGCTGCGTCCTGCAGCCAGGATCCAGGCTCGGTGATCCGCGGATCACCGGGCCTTGTGGCCTGCCGCGTTCGGTCGGGCTGACAGTGTCCTGGTTCAGGACATCCCGGAGGCATGTCTCAAGACATTCCGGACTGATGCCGCGAGTCATACCGGACTGAGCGGTCGCCCGGTCCCAGCGTCCGGGCATGACACTGAACCGATTGCTGATCACCTCCGTGGTGATCGAGAACCGACCCGTCCGCGAGGTCGCCACCCAGCACGGCGTCTCCCAGTCCTGGCTCTATCAGCTCCTCGCCCGCTACAAGGCCGAGGGCGAGGCCGCCTTCGAACCCCGCTCCCGCCGACCCCGCTGCGTCCCCACCACGACCCCCGCCGAGACCGTCGACCTGATCCTCGAGCTGCGCGAGAAGCTGACCATCACCGGGCTCGACGCCGGCCCCGACACCATCCGGTGGCATCTCGAGCACCACCACGCGACCGTGGTGTCCCGGGCCACGATCGCCCGCTACCTGACCAAGCACGGGCTGGTGGTCCCGGAACCGAAGAAGAAGCCGAAGTCGTCCTACATCAGTTTCGCCGCGGCCATGCCGAACGAGACCTGGCAGTCCGACTTCACCCACTACCGACTCGCCAAGGCTGACGGCCGCCCCGGCGCGGACTGCGAGATCCTGACCTGGCTCGACGACTGCTCCCGCTACGCCCTCTCGGTCACCGCCCACCACCGGATCACCGGACCGATCGTGCTGCGAACCTTCCGCGAAACCGTTGCCGAGCACGGGATCCCCGCCTCCACGCTCACCGACAACGGCATGGTCTTCACCACCAGGCTCTCTCAGGGCAAGAAAGGAGCCGGCACCCGCAACGGCTTCGAGACCGAGCTGCGCCGACTCAACGTGATCCAGAAGAACGGACGACCCAACCACCCCACCACCCAGGGCAAGGTCCCACGCTTCCAGCAGACGATGAAGAAGTGGCTGCACGCCCAGCCCGTGCAGCCGACCACGATCGACGACCTCCGGACCTAGCAGAGTCGTTCGCACGGGGTGTGGTCGGCCGAGGCGCCGTCGACCACGTCGGACTCGGGGTCGGAGGCCGTCGAGCAGCTGCGTGGTTGGCTGTCAGCAACATGACGTCGCTCGTAAGCCAGTGGGCCGGCTCGCGAGCGGCGGCGGCCCTGAGACGCGACACGTCTGCGGGCTACCTGCAATCGGGTTAGTCAGCCGCGCGGGTGGGTTACGCAGCGGCCTCGAGTCGGTCGCGGAGCTCTTGGAGATGACGCCGCAGGAGACGTGAGACGTGGTACTGGGTGACCCCCACCTCCTGCGCGATCTCCTCCTGGGTGCAATCTTCCACGAACCGCCGGTACAGGATCAGCTGTGCGCGCGGGGAGAGCTGACGTAGGTGTGGCCACAGCAGGAGGCGAGCTTCGACTCGTTCCAAGGAACGGTCGTCCTCGTCGATGAGGGTGGTTCCGACGGGCTCCATCGACCCGTGGTAGGGGAGATCGAGGCTGCGAGGGTGGAAGTAGCTCTCGACATCGACTCCGTCAACGATGTGGGCGACTAGGCCTCCGGCTCGCACGTGGTTGTCTTGGACGCTGCGTGGTGGTCGGATGACCCACGCGGAGTCGCGGAAGTAGTGCCGCATGGCGCCAGCCATGCATGGGATCGCGTAGGCCAAGAACTCGATCCCGCGTCCTGGGTCGAACTGCCGAGCCGCCCGCACGAGCTCCATGTACGCCGTCTGTTCCAGATCGGGTCGAAACGGCGTGCGTCCGCCGTAGCGACGCGCGATCGAGCGCGCTACCTCGAGGTTCTCGAGGATGAGCCGGTCGACGAGTTCGGCGCGCTCGTCGCCTTCGACTGTAGCGATCTGGGCGACGAGGGCGGCGTTGCGAGCTCGCAGTTCTGCGTCAGGCACGAGGTTCTCCCTGCAGTGTGGGGTCGCTGCCTTCTTTTCGATCGGTGGTGGCTCGAAGGCGTGACAGTTGCCGGTCTCCGAGGCGCTTCCCGATGACCGCACCCTCTGCGGAGTGCGGGTCGACTTCGATGAAGACCCGGCGCAACGCGTCACTCTTCCCAGTCGAGGTCTCCGTGTCGGATCCGGTACACCTGGTAGCGGCCGTTGTCGACGTGACCGATCTCGGTCACCCACTCCATCCCGATCCGCTCCGCGGTCGCGGCAGCGCGCTTGTTGTCGGGCTGCACCAGGGCGAAGATCTCGATCTCCCCCATGTCGTGGATGGCCCAGCGGACGAGGGCGTCGCCGGCTTCGGCGGCGTAGCCATGTCCCCACGCGCTGGGGGAGAGGGCCCACGCCAGCGCGATGCTCTCGCCGCCAACCGAAGCGGGGTGCAGGGTCAGGCCGCCGATGACCGCCGAGGACCCCCGGCGACCGACAGCCCAATGCCCTAGCGCCTTCTCGCTCAGGCTGTCTCGGTCAGCCCAGGAAGCGAGCAGCGCACGCATCCCCTCCACAGTGTCAGGCGGCCCCAGCTCCGGCGGAACCCACTCCCTCACCGACGGCGCCGAGAAGATGGCGAAGGCGGCATCGACGTCGGTTGCTTCCCACGGCCGCAGGACGAGCCGTGGTGTCTGGATGATCCGGGACATGGTTCTCACCTCCGCGAGAGGGTGCGCGTCGCTGTCGTGATGACCACGCAGCCCCTCACGGCGTGACACCGGCCAGACACACACCTGTGAGACCTGTCACGCCGTGTGCCTGGGTCCGGTCGGTTCATCGACCTGTGAGCGTGGGAGGTGAGGACGCTGACCAGCGTCTTGATGAGCTGCACGCGGTGCGGCGACGAGATCGAAGTCGTCATGGACCGCGCGATCCTCCGCATGGACGAAGAGGTACGTGCGAGGGCGGAGCTCTTGTTCTGCTGCCCGATCTGCGGCCGGCCCGGCTACCGGCGCGTCGACGGAGACCTCCTCACCGCCCTGCTCGCGGTCGGCGTGATGCCGTTGCGGTTGAGCGAGCCCAGCCTGCCGCCCGAGGACCGCCCGCCCGCGTTCCCCCGCCTGACCTTCGAGGACCTCTTCACCTGGCACGAACTGCTGCGCTCGGTCCACAACGTCGCGCCCTGGGAGGGTTGACGCGCTCCCGCAGTTGTCACGTCTGCCGGCGCCGCCCGGTCGTCCTCAGAGTCCGGACCACCCACATCATCAGGAGGATCCCCGATGAGCAAGCACTACCTGGAGCCTGAGGCGCAAGCCATGGCCGACGCCACGGCGAAGCCGCCCTACTTCTACGAGATGACGCCCGAGCAGGCTCGCAAGGTCCTCGACGACGTCCAGGCCCAGCCGATCGCGAAGTCGGACGTCGAGGAGAAGTGGGTCGAGGTCCCGGCCGAGGTCGGACTCGTCCGCGCCCGCATCGTGAAGCCCGCCGGAAGCACCGGCCCGCTCCCGGCGATCCTCTACATCCACGGCGGCGGCTGGGTGCTCGGCAACGCCGGCACCCACGACCGCCTCGTGCGCGACCTCGCCACCGGCGTCTCCGCCGCAGTCGTGTTCGTCGAGTACGACCGCTCCCCCGAGGCCAAGTACCCGGTCGCGATCGAGCAGGCGTACGCCACCGCGCAGTGGATCACCACCCATGGCGTCGACGAGGGCATCGACGTCTCCCGCATCGCGGTGGCCGGCGACTCCGTCGGCGGCAACATGGCCGCAGCGGTCGCGATCATGGCCAAGCAGCGCGGCGACGTGACCTTCCGCCAGCAGTCGCTCTACTACCCGGTGACCGACGCCGCGATGGACACCGACAGCTACCTCGAGTTCGCCGACGGCCCGTTCCTGCTCGCGAAGTCGATGGCCTGGTTCTGGGACGCCTACCTGCCCGACGAGACCCAGCGCGGGCAGATCACCGCCTCTCCGCTGCGCGCCACGCTCGACGACCTCGCCGGGCTCCCGGACGCGCTCGTCATCGTCGACGAGAACGACGTCCTGCGCGACGAGGGCGAGGCCTACGCGCGACGGCTCATCGAGGCCGGCGTGCGCACCACCACGGTCCGCTACAACGCCACCATCCACGACTTCATGATGCTCAACCCGCTGCGGCCCTCCGCGGCCAGCACGGGCGCCATCCAGCAGGCCGTCGCGGTCCTCCGCGGCGCGCTCCACGCCGCCTGATCTCGCCCCTCGGCCCCACAGGAGGACCCCATGAGCCACCCGAACCCGATCGTCGTGCTCGTCCACGGCGCGTTCGCCGAGTCCGCAAGGTGGATCGGCGTGATCGAGAAGCTGAGCGAGCAGGGCATCGACGCGGTCGCCGCCGCGAACCCGCTGCGCAGCGTCACCGGAGACGCCGAATACGTCCGCGACGTCATCGCCGGCCTCGGCCGCCCCGTCCTGCTGGTCGGCCACTCCTACGGCGGCATGGTGATCACCGAGGCCGCCTCGGACAACCCGAACGTCGTCGGCCTGGTCTACGTCGCCGCGTTCGCACCCGACCAGGGCGAGAGCGCCCTCCAGCTGTCGGTGACCCACCCCGGCAGCACGCTCGGTGAAGCGCTGAGGTCCTACCCGGTCTCCAGCGGTGGCAACGAGCTCGCGATCCGGCTCGACGCGTTTCACACCCAGTTCGCCGCCGACGTCCCCGCGACGGTCGCCGAGCACATGGCTCGCACCCAACGGCCGGCCACCGAGTACGCGCTCAGCGAGGGCCTGCCGACCAGCACGCCGGCTTGGAAGACGCTGCCATCCTGGTTCGTGATCGGTGTCGAGGACCACAACATCCCGGCGGCGGCGCTTCGCGTCCAGGCCGAGCGGGCCGCTGCACGAGGGGTTCGGGAAGTGGCCGGCGGCTCGCACGCGGTCGCGGTCTCCCGGCCCGACGAGGTCGCCGCCAGCATCGCCGAGGCCTTCGAGGCCTGCGTCGCCGACGCCGCAGCCTGACCCCAGCGCGGATGGGGTGACTCGCAGGTGGGCCGCCCCATCCGTCTCCACGACGACGTACTGACCGGCTCGAGGAACGCCATGAACTTTCGCCCCGCGACCCGCACGGTGCCTCTCCACTGGACGATGCTGCTGGGTGTCATCTCGCTCAGCTGCCTGTTCGTGCTGACCGTGACCGGCGCGGTGTTGCTGTTCTTCTTCGAGCCGTCCAGCGAGACGGTGCGCTACGAGGGCAGCTATCCGCTGCTCCAGGGCGTGCCCGTCTCGCGGGCCTACGCGAGCACGCTGCATGTCTCCCTCGAGGTGCCAGGCGGCCTGTTGGTGCGCCAGGCCCATCACTGGGCTGCGCTCGTCCTTCCTGCCGCCCTGACCGTGCAGATGCTGAGCACCTTCTTCACCAGCGGCTTCCGGCGGCCACGGGAGTGGAGCTGGGTGCTGCTCGCGACGACCTTCCTCCTCGCCCTCGCCGGAGGCTGGAGCGGATACGGTCTCGCCGACGACCAGCTCGCCGGCACCGGGCTGCGGATCGCTGAGGGCATCCTGGTCGGCGTTCCCCTCATCGGCACGCGGGCTTCGTTCCTGCTGCTCGGCGGGGAGTTCCCTGGCCAGGTCATTGAGCGGATGTACTGGCTGCACGTCGCGATCATTCCGGCGGTGCTCGCGCTCGTGCTGCTACTTCGGCTGCGACTTGCGCTGGGTCGCAAGCCTGCCCAGTTCCCGGGGTCTGGCCGCACCGAGCACAACGTTGTCGGCCTCCCCCTCGCTGCCGTCGCAGTGCGCGCATTCGGCCTGTTCCTCATCACCACCGGCGTCCTCGTGTTCCTGGCCGGGGTCATCACGATCAACCCGGTCTGGAAGTACGGGCCTTCGACACCCGGTGCCGCGTCCGCCGGGAGCCAGCCCGACTGGTACACGGGGTTCCTCGACGGCTCCCTCCGGCTCGCACCACCTGGATGGGAGGTCACGGTGCTCGGCGGCACGTTCCCCCTCGGGGTACTGCTCCCCCAGGCTGTCGCCGGTGGTCTCCTCGTCGTCGTGGTGCTGTGGCCGTTCCTCGAAACGCGCGCCACCGGCGACCGTTGGGAACACCATCATGTGCTCGACCGGCCCCGCGAGCATCCCACCCGGACCGCATTCGGAGTCTCCGGGCTCGTGGTGTTCGTGACGCTATGGACATCGGGAGCCACAGACCTGATCGCCACCCAACTCCACCTCTCGTTCGAGCACCAGGTCTTGGCGTTGCGAACCTTGCTCGTCCTCGGCCCCCTGGTGGCCTTCCCGCTGACTCGCGAGCTGTGTCGTGCCCTGGTGGCGCGGGAACAGGAGGAGGTGCAGCACGGGGTCGAGACTGGCCGGATCATGCGTGCCGCCGACGGCGGGTACAGCGAGGTCCACGAGCCGCTCGACCTCGACCGATCTGCGGTCCTCGAGCACGTTCGCATCGAGCGCCAGAGCCGATGGCCCCACGCTCACAGTCAGTCCGATCAGCCAGAGAAGCAGCACATGACAGGCCCCCTGAAGGCCTCGCCAGACCGTCAAGCTGCTGCACACGGGGACGTGGCATGAGGACCATGGAACTGCGTGATTGCCCTCAGTGCGGTCGCCCCGCCGAGGTCGAGGGGCGCGGCCTGGTCGACAGCACAGACGGTCCGGTCGAGCTGGTCAAAGTCGCCTGCGTGCTTGGGCATTGGTTCCTGCTCTCCTCCGACTGGCTCGAGCGTCGAAGGCCACGAGCGGCTGATCTCAATGCCGGCTGGGGAACCCGGCGGCGGTAGCTGAGGGTTCGGCGGGTACTTGGCCACGTCGGCCGCAAGCGGAAGGAGAAAGTGTCATGTCGTCAAGGTCGGCTACTTCGTCGGAAGTCTCTCCTCGGCCTCCATCAACCGGGTCCTGTGTCGTGCGTTGATCAGGCTGGCGCCGCGTGAACTCGAGTTCACCGAGATCCCGATCGGCGCGCTGTCGTTGTACAGCCCGGACTTCGACCAGGCATAGCCGCCAGAGGCGCTTGTCCTCAAGGCGGCGATCGCCGAGTCGGACGCCGTCATGTTCGTGACGCCGGAGTACAACAGGTCCATCCCGGGCGCGCTGAAGAACGCGATCGACTGGGCCTCGCGGCCGTGGGGCCAGAACTCCTTCCACCACATGCCGGCCGCAGTCATCGGTGCGTCGCCAGGCATGATCGGCACCGCTGTCGGCCAGCAGAGCCTGCGCGCCGTCCTCAGCTTCTGCAACGCGCGGCAGATGACCGCACCGGAGGCCTACATCCACGCCACCCCGGGCCTGTTCACCGACGACGGCGAGGTCACCGATGAGGCGACCGCAACGTTCCTGGCGGACTTCATGAGCGAGTTCCACCTGCACATCGAGCGCGTCCGCACCGTCATCCCGCACCCCCGGGACACCGAGCGCTGAAGCGCGGCGCGCTGCCCGGTGGCCGGCGACGAGACGTCGCCGGCCACTGCCCACTGGAAAGCCGGTCTGGCGGCGCGTGGCCGTTCCGGCGCATCCGGTGAAACCCGATGCGCGCAAGGCCGACCTAGGCGCTCCTAGTGCTGCCGGCGTCTTCGCGGAACGCAGCACGCGGGTCCTGGACGGTCTCGAGGGAGGCGATGTCGCGGCCCAGGAACAGCGCCCCGATCCACCCGAGCGAAACCCTGACCTTCCGTTCCCAGGTGGGGACAGCGAGCACGTGGTAGCCGCGGTGGAGCAGCCATGCAGGGAAGCCCTTGACGGTGATCGGCCCAGACTGAAAGATCCCGTGCCCGAGACCCAGGGTTGCGATGGTGCCCAGGTTGCGGTGCCGGTAGGCGCGCGCCGGGCGGCCGCGGAGGGTCCTGACGATGTTCTTCGCCAGCTGCTTCCCTTGGCGGACAGCGTGCTGGGCGTTCGGGACGGTGTAGTGGCCCGGTCCCTGCGCGAGGTCAGGAACCGCGGCGTCGTCGCCGGCGGCCCAGGCGTGCTCGACGGGCGACTCGTCGGTGCCCACGCGAAGGTCGGGGCGGACTACAACGAGGCCGCGTTCGTTGATCGGCAGGTCCGTGTGCCGAGCGATCACCGGGTTGGCCGCGATGCCGGCGGTCCACACGACCAACCCGGACTCGAAGCTCTCCCCGGTGGACAGGACGACGTGGCCGTCGATGGCCGAGGTCACGGTGGTGTTCAGATGCACGGTTGCGCCGCGCCGCTCGAGATGGCGGCGCACCCACTCGCGAGCGCTGGGCGTGACCTCGGGTAGGAGGTGGTTGCTGGCGTCGACGAGCCGGAAGTCGAGCTCATCGCGGTACAGACCTGGGTGGTACCGCAAGAGCGCGTGGCCGAGACTCAGTACCTCACCGAATCCCTCGACCCCTGCGAAGCCACCGCCGACGAAGGTCACGGTCAGCCGGCGCTGGCGCTCCGGGCCGGGCGGCATGCAAGCGGCTTCGTCGAACGCGGTGAGCACGGCGTCGCGGATGCCGACGGCCTCCTCGATCCGCTTCATGCCGATCGCGGCGTCGGCGACGCCGGGGACGGGGAAGACGCGCGTCACCGCGCCCGCGGTGACGACCACTTCGTCGTAGTGCAGGTCGGTGGTGGTGCCGTCGGGCAGCATGATGTGGACGACATGGGTGGCGTGGTCGATCCCGGTGACGTGACCGCTGAGGACGGCCGTGCGGCGGAGGTGGCGGCGCAGCGGCACGATCGCGTGGCGTGCCTCGATCGAGCCGGCGGCGACTTCGGGGAGGAACGGCTGGTAGGTCATGTACGGCACCGGGTCGATGACCGCGATCGACGCCTCGCCTCGGCGCAGCCGCTTCTCCAGGCCCCAAGCGGCGTAGAAGCCGGCGTATCCGCCGCCGACGATCACGATCTTCTTCATGTCCAGCTCCTTGCTCGTACTGCGGAAGTGGTTTCGGCGGAGACGGCGGCCGCCGCGGTGACGGCGACGAGCGCGATGCCGGCGACCAGGCCGAGCCGGTCAGCCGTGCCCACGATGGCGCCTAGCGCCAGCATCGCGACGATGCTGGCGGGGCGAACTCGCGTCGACTCCCCGGGCATGCGCAGCAGTTCGACCATGATGATGACGACCGCGACGGGTCCAGCGACCGCTGCTACGGCACCTTGGCTGCTGAGGTGGGGGGCGTGATCGGCGCTTGCGGCGACGGCGACCTCGAGCCCGGCGCCCAGCGATGCGAGGGCTGCGAAGGGGATGTAGTGGCCGTAGCCCCACACGAAGGACCAGCGGCGGTGTGCCTGCAGGGCGGCGCCGGCGGGGACGGCGAAGTAGAGCCACCACAGCGCGAACACGATGACGAGGCTGGAGGCGGAGACGGCGAACAGGGCCGGCCCAGCGGACGTCTCGAGGACGGCGACGACGGCTGTGGTGGCGGCGAAGACGCTCTCGCCGAGCAGGATGATCGTGAAGAGTGAGTACCGCTCCGCGATGTGGTGGGGGTGCCAACTCGTCGGCCCGCGGCGTTCCGCCCAGATCGGCACGAGCAGTTCGCAGGTGGCCAGGATGAGGAACGTGGTGACTGCCGCGTGGCCGTCCAAGGACAGGCGAGCCAGCCAGAGCGCGGTGAGGACGGTCAGGCCACCGGCATAGCGCAGTGAGGTCGAACGGCCGGCCGGATGCTCGTAGGCCGCGCGGAGCCATAGTCCGAGCAGGCCGACCCGCATGATCACGTAGCCCGAGGTGACGGCGATGTACTCGCCCTGGTCGAAGGCCAGGCCGGTGCCGGCGGCGAGCACCAGGACCCCGCTCATCTGGACGAAGGCCGCCAACCGGTAGGTGACGTCGTCGTTGTCGTAGGCCGAGGCGAACCACGTGAAGTTCATCCAGGCCCACCAGGTGGCGAAGAAGACCATCAGGAACGGTCCGAGGGCTGCGCGGCCCTCCCCGTCGATGGTGGCGTGGGCGAGACGGCCCGCCACCTGGGCGACCGCGGCAACGAAGGTGAGGTCGAAGAGCAGTTCCAGGGGCGTGGCGGTCCGGTTGGCTTCGTCGACCGCGCGGGCGCCCATCACGCGGCGCACGGGCTAGCTGCCGTTCGCGGCGAACCACTCGTCGTAGGTGCGGGTGGACAGCACCGCGTCGGGGCCGGGCACGAGACTCTCGTCGGTGATCTCGGTGCCGAAGTACGGCGCGTGCTCGTCGGCGATGACCTTGCGCGGGTCCCCGACGCGTGCCAGGCCCGAGGCGACGAAGTCGGACATGCGGACCGGCGCCGGGCCGCCGACCTCGACGATGCCGTTCGCCGGGTCGCCGGTCGAGGCACGGCACACAGCGTCGGCCACGTCGTCGGCGGGCATGGGCTGGAAGTACGCCGAGGGCAGGCGAACCTCGCCGTCGGCGGTAGCGGAGTCCGCGATTCCGTGGAGGAACTCGTAGAACTGCGTGGCCCTGACGATCGTGTACGGCAGACCCGAGTCCGCGATCAGGCCCTCCTGGGCCACCTTCGCGCGCAGGTAGTCGCTGTGGGGCAGCCGGTCCGCGCCCACGACGGAGAGGGCGACCAGGTGCTGGACCCCGGCCGAGCGAGCCGCGGCAGCCAGGTTGGTGGTGGCGGTGGTGAAGAAGTTCATCACTGCCTCGGCCTCGAACGAGGGCGAGTTCGACACGTCGACGACGACTTGGGCGTCGGCGAGGGCCTGGTCGAGTCCCTCACCGGTGATCGTGTTGACCCCGGTCTGCAGCGAGGCGGCCTTCGCCTCGTGGCCGTGCGCGTTCAGGTTCTCGACGACCTTCGAGCCGATGAGGCCCGTGCCGCCGATGACGACAACCTTCATGGAGAACACCTCCGGGTTCAGGAGAACAGGGCAGGGCAGCGGCGGATGTGGCCGCCTCAGCGGCGGCGTCGCGTGCTGTTGCTTCTCCGACCGGCGAGGTCGGCGGCGCGTGACAAGGCGCTGCGGATGCGACGGCACCGGCGAGGTGACGAGCGGGTCCAGTCGCTCTCTGCTTCCGGCCTGGCGCCCTTGCGGCGCCCCGGTGAAACCCAGTGAGTCTCGTCCTTACCTGCGACTCGACCCGCCCGTGGCTACTTCACCCGACCCGCGGGACGGAGCGGACGTGACGTCACAACGCGTTGTCGACCGCGGTCGGAGAGTCACACACCGGCCCGAAAGGACACACGTCATGAACGTTGCGGTGAGCGGCGGCACCGGACAGCTGGGGTCCCGCGTCGTGAACCGGCTCAGGGACCACGGCGCGACCGTTCGGGTCGGGTCGTTGCGTTCGGGGGTCGACTCCTACAGCGGCCGCGGGCTGACTGAGCTCTTCACCGGGGTCACGTCGCCATCGACGTGACCAACATGAACCGTCCCGCGTATGACTACGCGCAGGCGCACGACTTCTTCGAGACCTGCACGCGGCACGTCCTCGCCGCGGAGCGGGAGGCTGGCGTCCAGCACCACGTGGGGGTCTCGATGATCGGCGCCGCGAGCATCGAGACCGAGTTCTTCCGCGGCAAGGCCGCGCAGGAGCGCCTGGTCGCCGCCTCGACCACGCCGCACTCCGTGCTGCGCACGACCCTGTCGTACGAGCTGGTGCCGCGCATCGTGGAGCACGCCGCCACCACCTATCTCGTGCGGTTGCCGCCGGTCCGGGTGCAGCCGGTGGCCGCGGACCACATCGTGGCCGAGCTGGTCCGTCTGGCCCTCGGCGAGCCTCGCAACGGGACGTTCGAGCTTGCCGGGCCCACCGTTCGCTTCCTCGACGACCTTGCACGACAGGTCCCCGCCGCCTACTACCTGGGCGCTCGCCTCGACCCCGGCACCGAAGTCCTCCTGCCCGCATGGCGCGAGACCACCGCGACCTTCCACGACTGGCAGAGCGCGCACCACCGCCGTCCCGCCGGCGCCATCAGCCCGACATGACTCGCGCGCAGTTGGCCCGCGGCTGTCACGCTTCGCCGCCGGGCTCGGTCATTCCCGATGTTCGCCACGCACGCACCCAGGAGGGCCGCCCATGAGCCGAACGCGGAACCCGCAGGCGCCGGAGACGTCACACCCCGGCAGCCCGGCGCCGGTCTCCTCAACCCGACCTGGGACCTTCGGGCTTGCGACCGCCTCCGCCCTGGTCGTCGGCTCGGTCATCGGGACGGGTGTCTTCGCGCTGCCCAGCGCCCTCGCGCCCTACGGCCCGATCTCGCTGGTCGCCTTCGTGCTGGTCACCATCGGGGCCTTCGCGCTCGCGCTCACCTTCCAGTCGCTCGCCGTCCGGGTGCCAGGATCTGGCGGACCGTATCTCTACGCGCGGGAGGCATTCGGCGAGTTCGCCGGGTTCCTGAACGCCTGGAGCTACTGGATCACCGCGTGGGCGGGCAATGCCGCCATCGTCGTGGCCTGGGTTGGGTACGTCGAAGTCTTCTGGAACACCGATCACACCACCACCGGGTCGGTTCTGATCGCCCTTGTCGGCCTCTGGCTGCCGGCGCTGGTCAATCTGGCGGGGTTGCGCAGCATCGCGGCCTTCCAAGTCATCACCACCGTGCTGAAGTTCGTGCCGCTGCTCCTGGTCTCGACGATCGGTCTCTTCGCGATGAGCCGCGCCAACTTCGGTGAGTTCAACGCCTCCGGCGAGTCGCACTGGAAGGCGATCTCCGCAGCCGGGGCGATCGCATTGTTCAGCTACCTGGGGATCGAGACCGCGTCCGTCGCCGCGGGCCGCGTGCGCGACCCCGCCCGCAACGTCGGTCGGGCCACCGTTGCGGGAACCCTCGCCTGCGCCGTCGTGTACCTCACCGGCACTCTAGTCGTGTTCGGGACGGTGCCGCACGCCGACCTGCTCGGGTCGACGGCCCCGTTCACCGACTCCGCCGACGCCCTCTTCGGTGCAGCCTGGGCCGGCAAGACCGTCGGGGCAGCCGCGGTCATCTCCGGGTTCGGTGCGCTGGTCGGCTGGACGTTGATCGTGGCCGAGATGCCCCGCGCCGCGGCGCGCGACGGGCTCTTCCCCGACGTGTTCCTTGTCGAGCGGCGCGGCGTGCCCGCGTTCGGGATCCTCACCAGCACCGTGCTGGCGTCGCTGCTCACCGTTGTCAGCTACACCTCCTTCGACGAGGTGTTCACCACCGTCGTGCTGCTCTCGGTGCTGACCTCGGTCATCCCCTACCTCTTCTCGGCCGCCGCCCAGGTCTACTGGCTGGCAACCATCGGGCGGCTGGATCAACGATGGAGGCTCGCCAGGGACCTGACCGTCGGACTGGCCGCGCTGGTGTTCTCGTTCTGGGCCCTGCAGGGCAGCGGCGCCGAAGCCGTCTACTACGGCACGTTCGCCGTCTTCCTCGGCGTGCCCGCCTACGTGTGGCACAAGAGCCGACGGCGCGAGTACGGCGAGGCGAACCCGCTCCCGGCGTCACCACTGCCAGCGACCCGAGGAGCGGCACGATGACCGCGCCGACAACCAGCCCGACCCCCACCAGCGCGATCGCTGTCGGGATCCACTCCGAGGTCGGCACCCTGCGCGAGGTCATCGTGCACCGGCCGGGCCTGGAGCTCGATCGGCTCACCCCCCGGAACGCCGCCACCCTGCTCTTCGACGACGTCATGTGGGCCGAGCGTGCCCGCGAGGAGCACGACGCCTTCTGCGCTGCCCTCACCGGACGCGGGGTGCGGGTCCGCTACTTCACCGATCTGCTGTCCCAAGCCCTCGCGACCGAAACGGGACGACGCTTCGCGACCGAGCGGGTCTGCACCGACGAACGGTTCGGCCCGGCCCTCGCCCGCGACCTCCGTCGCCTCTTCGCCGATACCGAACCCACCGACTTGGCCGACCTCCTCATCGGAGGCATCACGGCCGCGGACCTGGCCCCCCTCGGGCAGTCGGGGCTGACGTGGTCCACCTTGGGCATCGACGACTTCGTCCTGCCGCCCGTCCCGAACACGCTGTTCCAACGCGACAACACCGCCTGGATCGGCCACGGACCCACCGTCAACCCGATGGCGCGCCCCGCCCGTCGCCGCGAGAGCCTCCACACCCGGACGGTGTACCGCCACCATCCGAGCTTCGCGGCCGCCGACCTGCGTTTCCACTACGGCGACGACGACGTCGACCACGCACCCGCCACCCTCGAGGGCGGCGACATTCACGTGCTCTCCCACGACGCCGTCATGATCGGAGTGAGCGAGCGGACCACACCGATGGGCGTCGAGATGCTGGCGCGCAGCCTGTTCGCCTCGCACACCGCGCGACGCATCCTCGCGGTCGAGCTACCCAAGTCCCGCTCGGCGATGCACCTCGACACGGTCCTGACGATGGTCGACGTCGCCACCTTCGTCGCCTACCCCTACCTGTCCGACGAGGCGACCCGGCTGTGGCTGCTGACACCCGGCCAGAGCCCGGACCGGCCCGACGTGTCGGCCCGAATCGGGATACGGGCCGCACTCGCCGAGGTCCTCGACCGCGACGACGTCCGCGTTCTGCGGGCCACCCAGGACCGGCGCGCCGCCGAACGGGAGCAGTGGAACGACGCCGACAACTACCTGGCCATCGCACCCGGCGTCGTCCTCGGCTACGAACGCAACACCGATACCAACCGGCTCCTCGCGGACAACGGGATCGAGGTCGTGCCGATCGTCGGCAACGAGCTGGGCCGGGGCCGCGGCGGTGCCCGCTGCATGACCTGCCCGGTGCACCGCGACCCGATCTGGGAGACACCATGACCACCCACACCGCTCCCCCGACAGCACCGCCGGCGTCCGCATCCCTGCTCACCGAGCTGAACCTGGGCAAGGACCGGTTCCTCGATGTCGTCGACCTGGCGCAGCAGCTCAAAGACGCCCGTCGGCAGCAGCGAGAACGGCCGATGCTAAGGAGCCGCAACATCGCGCTCGTGTTCCAGAAAGCCTCCACCCGCACCCGGTGCGCCTTCGAGGTCGCCGCCGCAGACCAGGGCGCCCACACCACCTACCTCGGTCCGGACGGCACCCATCTCGGGCACGAGGAGAGCATCGCCGACACTGCCCGCGTCCTCGGCCACCTCTACGACGGCATCGCGTTCCGCGGCTTCGCCCAAGAGACCATCGAGGAGATGGCCCGTCACGCTGGCGTGCCGGTCTGGAACGCGCTCAGCGACGACTGGCACCCCACCCAGATGCTCGCCGACGTGCTGACCATCCGCGAGGCATTCCCCGACCGGCGTCGGGTGTCGTGGGCCTACCTCGGAGACGGACGCAACAACGTGGCCCGCTCCATCCTGGTCACCGGCGCCATGCTCGGCATGGACGTCCGGATCGGATCCCCCCTCGCCCTCCAACCACCACGCACCGTGCAGACGCTCGCCGCCGAGCTGGCCCAGTCCAGCGGCGGCGGCGCGTGGGTCACCGACGACCCGGTCGGCTCGGTCGCCGGCGCCGACGTCGTCTACACCGACACCTGGGTCAGCATGGGCGAACCGGACTCCGCGTGGGACGAACGGGTCCCGATGCTGCGCCCCTACCGCGTCACCTGCGACCTGATGGCCATGACCGGCAAGCCCGACAGTCGCTTCATGCACTGCCTGCCCGCCACCCACGACGACCGCACCGATCTCGGACGCCGGGTGCTGGACCGGTACGGGCTGTTCGGCGCCGAGGTCAGCGACGACGTCTTCAACGCCGACACGTCACTGGTGTTCCAGCAGGCCGCGAACCGGATGCACACGATCAAGGCCGTCCTCGTCTCGAGCCTGACATGAACCCCGACCGCGAACACCGCCTCTCCACCGCCGTGCTCGTGGTCGGCGCCGGCGGCGCCGGACTCCGCGCCGCGATCGAGGTCGCCGAGCTCGGCGTGGCGGTCCTCGTCTTGGGGAAGCGACCCGCCAAAGACGCGCACACCACGCTCGCCGCGGGAGGCATCAACGCGGCTCTGGCCACCATGGACCCCGAAGACACCTGGCAGCAGCACGCCGCCGACACCATCAAGGAGAGCTATCTCCTCGCCAACCCCCGCACTGTCGAGATCACCGCCAAGGGGGCAGCGCGGGGCATCGCAGACCTCGAGCGGTACGGGATGCGCTTCAACCGCGAACCGAACGGCAAGATCTCCCAGCGGTACTTCGGCGCCCACCGCTATCGGCGGACCGCCTTCGCCGGCGACTACACCGGCCTCGAGGTCCAACGGGCGCTCATGCGCCGTGCCACGCAGCTGGAGATCCCCATCATCGACCGCCTCTACGTCACCCGTCTCCTGGTGAACGACGGCGTCGCCTTCGGTGCCTACGGGTTCGACCAGATCGACGGCAGCCGGTACCTCATCCACGCCGACGCGGTCATCTTGGCCGCCGGCGGTCACACCCGCATCTGGCGGCACACCTCCTCACGCCGCGACGAGAACACCGGCGACGCGATGCGGCTCGCCGTCGAGGCCGGCGCCCGGATCCGGGACCCCGAGCTCGTGCAGTTCCATCCCTCCGGGATCCTCGAGCCCGAGGACGCGGCCGGGACGCTGGTGAGCGAAGCGGCCCGCGGCGAAGGCGGCATCCTCCGCAACGCAGTCGGGGAGCGGTTCATGACCCGCTACGACCCGACCCGGATGGAGCTCTCCACCCGCGACCGCGTCGCCCTGGCCAGCTACACCGAGATCAAGGAAGGCCGCGGGACCCCGCACGGGGGCGTCTGGCTCGACGTCTCCCACCTCCCCCGCGAGGTGATCCTGAGCCGGCTGCCACGGGTCCATCAGACCCTGATGGAACTCCAGATGCTCGACATCACCCGCGAACCGATCGAGGTTGCCCCCACGGCCCACTACTCGATGGGTGGGGTCTGGGTGCGACCCGAGGACCACAGCAGCGACGTCGAAGGCCTCTACGCAGTGGGCGAGGCCGCCAGCGGCCTGCACGGCGCGAACCGGTTAGGCGGCAACTCGCTCATCGAGCTGCTCGTCTTCGGTCGCATCGTGGGACAGGCGGCCGTGGCGCGCTCCGAGCAGCTCGCAGCCCAGCGCCGATCTGCCGGAGCGGTCAACGACGCGCGTGCCGACGTGGATCGGCTGGCAGCGGCCGAGGGCCCGGAAAGCCCGCGGCTGCTGCAGCGCGCCATCCGCAACATCATGACGGAACGCGCTGGGGTGGTCCGCGACGAAGCGGGACTCAAAGCCGGGATCTCCGAGCTGGCGGAGGCGGAGGACCGAACCGCCGCAATCGGGGTGCACCCGGACCTCGCCGGCTACCAAGACCTGGCTCATGCGTTCGACCTCCGGTCCTCGATCACCGCCGCCCGAGCCACCCTCGAAGCCGCCGTCGAACGGCGCGAAACTCGGGGATGCCACAACCGCAGCGACTACCCCGAGCTCGATCCCGAGCTGCAGGTCAACTTCGTGTGGTCGCCAGGGGCCGGCGTGGTACGTGAAGAGATCCCACCGATCCGTCCGGACATCAAGAGCCGGATGCAGGACGTGTCCACCGTGGGCAAGCTGGCCGAGTAGCTGCGGCGCGACCATGACCTCATCCTCATCGTTGCCCCACCAAGACATCGCCACGCGGAACCTGGCGCGACACTGCCTCCACACCTTGGCGCGCCGCGATCTGGTCCGGGCGCAGCACTCTGAACTCGGCCGGAATGTGCGGCTGCTGGGAAGCCCCGGCGGCCCCAACTCCTGGCTGATCGCCCTGACCGGGAACTCCGATCTCAGCGGAGAAGCCCTCGTCCGGGGGCCTTATCTGTTGCAGGTTCTCCAAGGACAGCTCCGCATCCACCGTGCGGGCCGCGAGCTACGGATCTTCCCGGGAGACCTGCTTGAGCTTCCGAGGCCTTCGGTGCGGGTGGCAGCGATCGGTCCGGCCGCGGTGATCGTCACCGGAGAATCTGCGCACTAGAAGCGCCTCAGACCCTCGGTCCTGTCAAGCGTCGCTCCCGTGTGTTCGGCCCTCGCGATTATGAGCTCACCGAGAATCCTGGATCCTCCAGGTCGTCGCCCAGAGCTACGCGAAGGTCCCGGCGCGACGTGACCTCCAACTTCTGGAAGACCTTGCGAAGGTGCCACTCGATCGTATGACGGCTCAAGTACAGCTCGGCGCCGATCTGCGAATTGGTCAGCCCACTGGCAGCCAGCCTGGCAATGTGCGCCTCCCGGCCCGTCAGGCCTTCTCGCTTCCTTTCGCCCTTCTTGCGCGATGTCGCGCCACTCGCCTCCACCTCATGCCGCGCTCGTTCGGCGAAGCCCTCGAGACCCATCTCGTTGAACATCGAGAAGGCGAGTCCGAGTTGCGCATGGGCCTCGTTCTGCCGCCCGCCCCGGCGCAACCACTCGCCGTAGACCAGATGGCTTCGCGCCAACTCGGGCCGCAAGGGAGTTGCTCCGAGGTGCTCGATGGCCTTCCGGTACAACGTTTCGGCTGCGTCGGTGTCGTCGAGGAGAGCTTGCGACCTAGCCGCGATGCCGAGGGCCCAGTCGCTGCCGCCCCGTTCAGCGCTCGCGATGATCCGCGACAAAGGTTCCACTGCAAGGTGTGGCTGCCGCAGCCTTGCGGCAGCTTCGACGAACTCGACCATCGCCCAAACGGATACAAACAAGTCAGGCCACGCGTCCCAGGTGCGCTGAGCGTAGGCGAGCGCGTCCTCGTAGCGGCAAAGGCCGTTCGCGAGCATTGCCATGGTCCAGTGGCTGAACTGGTGGGCGAAACCGTCACCATCGAGCGCGGCTCGCTCGCCCGCCGATTCGATGATCAGGCGAGACTCAGGCTCGCGGCCGCGAACCGCAGCGAGCAGCATGCCGCCGAAAGCGGCGATCTGCGTTCCCGTCGCTTCGCTGATCACTTCGGACTCGGCACCTACCCGGTCCGCTCCGTCCAGGTCACCACTCCAGGCCAACACAAGTCCCAGGCCGCTCAGACTGATCGCGAGCGCGCCTAGCGCTCCGCTTTCACGCGCTTGCCGCATCTGCCGACCCAGGGTCTGGTTCCAGCTCTCGAAGTCCCAAAGCTCGACCGAAGCGCACGCAGCGATGACCGCCCAGCGCATGCCACGCTCTTCCAGCGGCGACGAGTTCAGGTAGGTCCGAACTGCCCGGCGAAGTGTCGGTTGAGCTGCCGCGCGTCCGTCCAGGATGAGCGAGGACATGCCGAGAAGCAGCAAGTCCGAGCCGTCCGAAGCATCATGGCGCGGTGGTGAGGCCTGAACTGCTACGGAGACGTCGCGCATGGTGGTCTCGGAGGTGTCACCCCCGAAGAGGGCGCCAGCCCAGGCATCGAGATATGCTTCGCAGGCCAGGTCGTCGTCGAGTCCGTCGAGCTTCTTGGCCGTTGCGAGTAGCAGGGTCGCCGCATGACTGGCGGCGCCAGACGCGAGCGAAACTTGTCCCCGCAACAGGTCAACGCGCGCCTGAAGTCCTGGGTCGAGCGACCCTCCGCGCACATAGGTGAGGGCGTCGAGCGCGGCCTCGAACTCGCCGGCATGGAGGCTGACCCGCGCAGCGGCCAGCGCACGTTCCAGCCGGTGCTCGGGCTCTTCGGTGAGGACCACAGATCGTCGGAGGAAGGCTGCGGCTGAGGCCAGGCCACCTCTTGCTCGAGCTCGGTCCGCGGACGCTTCAAGTTCTTGGGCGACCTGCTCATCTGGGCCGAGCGCCGCCGCAGCCAGATGCCACGCGCGGCGATCGGCATCCGCGGCCGGCCCCAAAGATTCTGCGAGTGACCGGTGTACTCGTCGGCGGTCGTGGGGTGTAGCAGCCCGGTACGCCGCCGATCGAACGAGGGGGTGACGGAACCGGACATGATTGTCGACTGCGAGGAGGCCCGCGGTCTCGGTGGCCAACGCCGCATCGGCCTCGATGCCGAGTCGTCCGGCGGCGTCCCTCAAGAGTTGGGGGTCATCAGCGGGCTCAGCTGCAGCAACCAGCAGAAGCAACCGGGCCGCCTCCGAGAGGGCGTCGATCCGCTCTGCGAAGGCGCTCTCGATGGAGCTCGGTAGTTCTCGTGGGGCCAACAGTCCCAACGCACCGGGCAGTTGGCTCGGGTTCATCCTCCTGGGCAGCTCCAGCAGCGCAAGCGGGTTGCCGCGGGCTTCTGCTAGTAGCCGTTCCCGGACGCCGCGGTCAAGCGGGCCGATGATCACGCTGGCGAGCAGCAACCGCGCGTCAGCCTTCGTCAGGCCCTCGATGGGCAGTACGGCGAGACCGTTGAAGTCCGCTTCGCGCGATGGTGTGCGGACCGCAAAGACGATGGCGATTCGCTCTGCAAGGAGCCGCCGCCCGATGAACTCGAACACTTGTCGCGATGCGCTGTCGAGCCACTGCGCGTCATCCACGAGACACAGCAGTGGCTGGTGCCCGGCGGCCTCTGAGAGGAGGCTTAGGGCGGCGAGCGACACCAGGAAGCGCTCGGGGGGCTCGCCCTGGCTGATGCCGAGCGCGACTGTCAGGGCGTTCTGTTGGGGCTGGGGCAGAGCCGACAGGTGGTCGAGCAGTGGAGCGCACAGTTGATGAAGCGCCGCGAATGGCAGCTCCGTCTCGGACTCGACCCCGACTGCCCTCCTGATGCGAAACCCTGTGGCTGTCTCTTCGCAGTATTGAAGCAAAGCGCTCTTTCCGATGCCCGCCTCGCCGCGGAGGACAAGCGCTGCCCCCCCGCCGGCTTGCGCAGCATTCAAGAGGCCGTCCAGCATCCGCCGCTCGGACTGGCGGCCGATCAACCCGAGATCGTCCTTCGGCACTATGGCCGAACGTCGCCGAGTGGAGGGCGGCGGGGTACCGTTCGCTCGTCACAGTCCGTAGCGGGGGGATCCGAACAGAACGGGGCAGCAAGCGCCCCTCCTCGGGGCGCTGTCGTCCGCACAGACATGCCAACTCCTCGGTCCTAGGCCTCCTGAGAGTGTCCTCCCGCTCACCAAGGTAAATCCAGAGAATTCACGTATATCGTCGCCACCCGTCCGCATTGCGGACGGGTGGCGCTAGAAGGCGGTAGGGCTGAGATCAGCGACCGCTACCCAGCCAGCATCACGTCTCTGAGGACCCGCAGGTGCGACGCCGTCACCACCACGGATGCCGGCGACACGCGACCTGACCGATCGCCAAGTCCTGCCCGACGGCAGCTCGGGTCGACGCGCCTGCAGCGGGCGTGGATGGCGTTGGCCTACGCTCCGGCTGGCAGTCGAATCGCACAAGCCGGGCAGCAACGGGATCAGCGCGTTGATGCGGCCCGATCAACGTCGCGACTTTCGTTCACCCAGATGTGGATGTCGCTCGCCCACTCCTCGAAACGAGGCGCGAGGGGCTTGCCGCGCTGCGACCAGCGGTGCCACGGTTAGCGAGGTTGCTGGCTGCGGCGACGACCGCGCCGGGGGGCCTTTCCTTGAGAGGCGGAGTTGGTGATGGTCTCACGCGGTTCAGCGTCGCTGCACGGCCGTGAGTCCGAGCGCCAGCTCCTTGGTGACCTCCTCCAGACGGCGACCGGCGGTACCAGCGCAGTCATGGTTGTCCAGGGCGACGCCGGGATCGGTAAGTCAGCGCTGCTCGACTCCCTGGAGGACGAAGCAAACGGTTGGCGGGTACTGCGCGCGTCAGGTGTTCAGTCGGAAATGGAGATCGCCTTCGCCGGCCTGCACCAGTTGTGCGGCGTCCTCTTGCCCGCATTGCCAGCGCTCCCACCGCCCCAGGCAGAGGCACTCGCCACGGCCTTCGGGTTAGCTCCAGGAGCCCCGCCGGACAGGTTCATGGTCGGACTCGCGACCCTCAACCTGCTGACCGAGGACACAGACGTCCAGCCGTTGCTGTGCTTGATCGACGATGCCCAATGGCTCGATCAGACCTCCCTGCAAACCCTGACCTTCGTCGCGCGTCGCCTCCTTGCCGAGCAGGTCGTCCTGGTCTTTGCCACGAGGCCGGGCGAGAACGACAGCGTATGGACCGGGCTACCTCAGTTGATCCTCTCGGGACTGTCGGCGCCTGATTCGGCAGCCCTTCTGGAATCAGTGGTCCCCCAGAGTCTGGACGCACGAGTCCGTAACCGCATCCTGGCCGAGAGCAAGGGGAACCCGCTCGCGCTCCTAGAGCTCGGTCGACAATCGTCCGCAACAGACCTGAATTTCGGCATCGAGCCCTCCCGCTCTCAATCGGTCGCTGACCGTGTCGAGCGTCAGTTCCAAGCCGAACTGGGGCAACTGCCAGAGGCGACTCAGAAACTTCTCTTGATAGCCGCGGCCGACCCGCTCGGCGACGTCGGGCTTCTCTGGCGCGCCGCAGCGACGCTGGGGGTAGATCCCGCTGCCATCGAGCCGGCCGAGACGTCCGGCGTCGTCGACCTTCACAACGGCGTTCAATTTCGTCACCCGCTGATGCGGTCTGCGGCCTACCAAAGTGCCGCGCTCGCCGAGCGCCAACAGGTACACCAGGCCTTGGCCGACGTCACGGACGCATTGCGCGACCCAGATCGCCGCGCTTGGCACCACGCGCAGAGCACTGCAGCGGCCGACGAAGACGTTGCCGCTGAACTTGAGACCGCCGCGGACCGTGCCATCGTCCGCGGCGGGCTGGCGGCTGCTGCCGCGTTCCTGACCCGCGCCGCTTTCCTCTCCCCTGCGGAAGATCGCCGGCTTGATCGTGAACTTCGCGCTGCCGAGACCGCCCTGGCCGCTGGAAACATCGAGGAAGTTCTGCACCTTCTCGACGCGCTCGATTCCGCCGCGCTCGACGGCCTGCGCGGCGCAAGGTTCGAGCTGCTCAGCGCCCAGATCGCCTTCGCATCCGCCAGAGGCGGCGACGCCCTCCTGTTGCTCCTGGCCGCTGCCCGGCGCCTCGAGCCGCTGGCTCCGTCGATGGCAGCCGACACGTTCCTGGCTGCAGTGCAGGCGGGTCTCTTTGCCGGGCGACTGGCTCCCGAGCCTGGCGTTGTCGAGGTGGCTCGAGTCGCCCGTTCGGCGTCCATGCCTGACGTCCCCCGCCGGAGCGACCAGATGCTTCTCGCGCTCTCGACGCTCTTGGTGGACGGGCTCGAGGTAGCTGCTCCCCAACTGCGACGTGCCTATGAGCCCTACCTCAGCGATGGCGTGCCGGTGGAGGAGTCGCTTCGCCTGTTACAGGTCACCACGGTCTCCGCGAACTACCTCTGGGATCTCGAATCCTCGATAGCCATGAGCGACCGGCTGGTCAACCTGGCACGAGAAGCAGGCGCTGTCATCACCCTGCAACTGGGGCTGACCGCAGCTGCCTACGCGCGCCTCTTCGCTGGAGACTTAGCGATAGCCGCCGCTCATCTCGACGAGGCACAGGAACTCTCTACGGCATCTGGCTCGCCGGTCCACCCCTACACGGCGGTTGCCATGGCGGGTTTCACTGGCGACCTGAACGAGGGTGCCGCCTTCGTGAGATCCGCGGAGCGGGCAGCCGAGGAGCGCGGCGAAGGCCTAGTCGTGTGCTTGTGCAAATGGTCTCTGGCGATGGCTTACAACGGCAACGGCAATTACGCCGAGGCGCTGGCACACTGTCGCGCCCTGCTTTTCAGGAATAGTGAGCACGTGCTGATGCTCGCGCCGTTCGAACTCGCGCCGAATGCCTGGGCGCTCGCGGAGCTTGTCGAGGCAGCGGTCCGGTGCGGAGACATGGCGGCCGCTGCCTCTGCAGTTGACGCACTTGCAGAGATCGCAGCGATAAGCGGGACAGATTGGTCCCTCGGAGTGGCAGCGTGCGCTCGCGCTCAGCTCAGTGCCGACGAGATCGCAGAAGAGCACTTCCTGGAGGCGATCGGGTACCTCGGCCGGAGCATTGCTCGCGTCGATCACGCGAGAGCGCTGCTCCTGTTCGGGGAGTGGCTGCACAAGGTCGGCCGTCGCGCGGCCGCGCGCGAACCTCTTCGCCAAGCGTATGACTCCTTCGTCGCCATGGGTGTGCGAGCGTTCGCCGAACGCGCCGGCCGAGAACTTTCGGCTACCGGAGCCGAGATCGTCGCTCGCGTCGACGAGTCGAAGCACCACGTCCTGTCCGCTCAGGAACTGCACATCGCTCGACTCGCGGCAGCCGGACGGACGAACCCGGAGATCGGGTCGGAGCTATTCCTCAGCAAGCACACCATCGAGTGGCATCTGCGCAAGGTATTCGCGAAGTTGAGCATCACCAGTCGCCACGAGCTCGGTGACGCCCTGGGAACCGCCCTTGCATAGGTGGCACAGCGGTAAACGCAGCGAGGCGGTGAGCACCACTCGAGCTCCAGTGACGACACGACGGGAGCCTGGGCACCCGGACCAGCCCTGAGCTCCGCTGCCGACTCGCTCACGAGTGAATCACGACGCATGTTGTCTGACCGTGCAGTTCGAGCGGCCCCGCCCCGCCTTCCGGAGGGGCAAACAGTCAGCCCCTGAAGTGGAGCACGATCCAACGCCGACCATCGGCCGCGTGGTCGTGCGCCACCGCCTAGCCACGGACCACGGACGCGTGGCTACGGACTGAACTACGGACCTCACCAGTGACCTCAGTGATGCGAGACTACGTGGTCGCGCGCGAGGCTCGAGGTTACGGCAGCGCGGGCCTGCTGTCGCTACGAAGACCATCAAGGAGCGTCGCGATGCCAGCCATACAGTCTCAGGACGCAGGTGCAGACCAAGAGGTCGGCCGGGCAGGAGGCGACCTGTCGATCGCCGTCACTGTCTACCTGTCGGAACGGACCCGGCTGCTCCATCTCGCCCAGCGGATCGTGGGGGACGCCGCCGCGGCCGAGGATGTCGTGCAGGACGCCTGGGTGCGTTGGCAGCGCGTCGACCGGACTGCGATTCACAATCCGGCGGCCTTCCTGACCACCGTCACCACCCACCTGGCCATCAACGTCATCCAGTCGGCCCGGCATCGACACGAGCTTCCCAGCGAGACGCTCGTCCTGCCGGTGAGCGCCTCGGCGAACCCGGTTGGGCACACCGAGCGCCGGGTCGCCATAGAGACCACACTCGGGTACTTGATGTCGAAGCTCGGCCCCGCCGAGTTGGCCGTCTTTGTGCTTCGCAAGTGCTTTGAGTACCCCTACGAGGACGTCGCCCAGGTCACCGGAGTGACCGTCCCGAACGCCCGTCAACTGGTTCGTCGGGCGCACATCAGTCTCTCAGCCACTGCAACGCGTCCAGTCGACATCGACGATCATCGCGAACTGGTCGCTGCGTTCACCGCGGCGGCTGACCTTGGAGAGATGGAGCGACTCCTGAGCTGGCTCGCAGCGTCGGCAGAGCGGCGACGTGACCGGCCGACGCGGCACCCGCGGCGAGCGATCCGCCCGACGCGCACGTGCACTGCAGGCGCCTCAAGGTCAGCGCCCCGTCAGAATGGAAGCAGCCATGAGCGATGACACCCGTGGCCAGCAGGGCCACGAACTAGAGGAAGTCCTCGACGCCGAGATCGAGCAAGCCCGAGCCGGACAGGATCCGGCCCGCGAGGACGAAGACGAGGTTGTCCGCTATCTGACCCGGTTACGTGAGCTCCGCGAAGTGGTCGTCGACCTGGAAAACGAGCCCCCGCTCGGCGAGATGTGAGAATCCGCGCGCCGCCTCTGGAGTCGTGCGGCCGACGTCTGGCGCCTACTCGCGGAAATTGATCGTCCGATGCGTCCCGTCGCAGAGCGGCTTGTTCCTCGACTGACCACATCGGCACAGCGTCACCCGGTTACGGGTCTCCCACGGCTGCCCGTCGGCGCGCAGGATCGAGATCCGGCCGGTCACCCACAGGGCACTTGCGAGCCCGTGTTCCTCCTCAACGACCGCGATCTCGGCCGGAAGGTCGGGCTCGATGGCTTCGTCTTCGGGTTCCACAGCGTAGGTGTACGACCCCGACGGGCAATGCTCGACCATCCACATGACGTGGGCGCGTGTGTCGGTGTCACCAGTGGAGGCGAGCCAGTCGTCGAGCTGCCGCGTGCGCCCCTCGCAGAACGCGGCGTGCATGCAGAGGCTGCTCACGCGTCGGATAGAGACTCCTTCACCCTGTGACATCCATCGTCGGCTCTCGTAGGAGCCGATCTTGGCGGTCTCGGTGCCGTCGAATCCGACCCGGAGATGGGAGTCGTCGCAGAATGGCTTGGCTGCCGAGTGACCACACCTACACAGCCTGTAGGTGGACCTAGTGGTCAATGACTCGGTCGTCTGCCAGGCCAAGGACTGGTCGTTCTCGGGCGCGAAGACCTTGAGCTTGCGCACCAGAGGGATGCCTCCATGGACCTCGTAGGGTCCATGCGGAAGGACCACGATCCGAGGTACCTCGTGGTCTCCTGAGTGCCCCGGCGCGTCGTGGATGCGCGCTTCGGGGCGGGCAGCCGCGACGAGGGCAACTGCTTGGGGGTCTGGGGCCTCGGCGGACGGATACTCGAAGGTCGGGCCTGCGGTCCCTGACCCGTCCTCCAGGGGCATCTGCATGAGGCTCTGAGCCTGGCCTTTGAGCGCGTACATCGCGCCGACGGCCGTGCCGAGGCTCTGGGGCGCTCCGTTGAAGGCTGTCTCCAACTGTTGGAGCAGTTGCCGGTAGCCGCGGTTGAACTCCTCCTGCGCCTCGCGGATCGGGTCCCCGGGCTCGCGGTCGCCGATCCGCGGGTCGCGCGCCATGGGGTGGACAGCGTTCCAGTCGATGGCCACCGCGGCGCCTGTCGGACCGGTCTGAGGGGTGTCTTCTCGGCGGTAGCGTCTGCCGAGCGCCAGTTCTTGGAAGCGGTAGTAGTGGCCGACCTCGTCGCGTTCGGGGTGGAACATCTCGTGGTCGCCGTCCCAGACGTGCTGATGCGCGGCGCCCTCCCCCTGCTCGACGATTTCACGAAGTGCCCGCATCGCTGAGGCGAGGTCCGTCACGGCCACGATCTGGCCGGCGCCGCCGTACGCCAGCTCGTTTGTCACCTGGCGGTCCGGGTCGCCGGAGAAGACATGCGATTCGCCGCGGCGCGCGCAGAGGCGACGGATTCCATCTTGGATGGCTTGATAGAACTGGCCGATCGTCTCGTAGTCGTCGCTCTCAGGGCGTGCTCCCGGCGGCGTGGGCTGCTCGATTCGGAGGAAGAGCTCGAGGGCTTCGTGACTGAAGGGGACCAAGGAGACTGCCGCGGACCGGTCGCCGTGCGGGAGGAAGGTCGGGTAGCCAGGCATCATCCGCGGTGCGTCAAGAACTGGTCTGCCACCGACTGCGTTGAGGAGGTTGGCGGCAAGCGTGAGGTGCAACATCTCCTCCATGAAGACGCTAGTGACGACCTCACTCGCCTCGGCGTTCTGGCCCGCCTGGAGGGAGTACAGCGCACACAAGTACGGCGGCAGGGTCGCGTGTTCGAGCTCGATCGCCCACTGCAGGTGCTCGCGGAGGCTCTCGATGCTCTCGATCGGTGCCCTCGATGGTGCGGCGTCCTTGGCGGGTTCGGTCGGGACCATGGATGCACCTTCCTCTCATCGGGACCTGCACAGGCGTCTTGGATGTCACCCATTCCGACCGCGCGCCAGCCACGGGTGTGACGTCCAGGCGCAGTTGGGCGCCGAGCTGGTCGGCTCGGCGCCCAACTGTTGGCGCGACCGCTCAGCGCGCGGATGCGACCGCCTTGGCGGCGCGCTCGATCACGCGGCTGACGGTGAGTGGTTCGGAGATCAGCCCGAGGTGACCGGCGTCGTAGTGAACGACCTTGGAGCCCGCCCGCTCGGCCATGGTCTCTTCCACCCCCGGAGGCACGATCTTGTCGTTGGCTCCGATGAGGTACCAGGATCGAATGGTGCGCCACGCCGGCGGCCCGGAGGGCTCGCTGAGAGCACCGAGGGTGGCGGGTCGCTGTGAGGCGGCCGCAACGGCCTTGTCGACGGCGTTCAGCCCCGTCGCGAACGACCGCAAGACGGTCGACCGCTTCAGGTAGAGGTCGGTGTCCGGGGTCGGCGGCAGGGTGCGCGGCACGAAGTCGAAGACGGTCGTGGGGTCTGCGACCGAGAGTGCCGACTCGGGACCGGCGAGGGCGATGGCGCTCTCCCCCTCGTCCGGCGCGAAGGCGTTGACATAGACCAGCGCCTCCACGTTCGGCAGACCAGTCGCCGCGTTGGTGATCACGGCACCACCGTAGGAGTGGCCGACGAGGACGACCGGTCCCTTGATGGTCTGGAGGAAGGCCCGAACTGATGCCGCGTCTCCGGACAGGGAGCGCAGCGGGTTGGCGATGGCGTAGACGCGGTAGCCGTCGCGCTGGAGCCGAATGACCACCCGCGTCCAGTTTGAGGCGTCGGCCCACGCACCGTGGACGAGCACGATGGTTGGCTTCTCCGGGCTGCGACCGGCCGCGGCCGCCCGTTGGGCACCCGCGGTCTGGACCGGGACGAGGCTGGCCAGCAGCAGCGCGAGTGCGGCAAGGACGATCGGCAGGGCGACGCGTCTCCTGTTGGTAGCGGTCGGAGTGATGTGGTCACGTCGTGTCATGGTTGTCCCTCTTCTGTGAGTTGGGCGCTCCGAGACTCCGGCCTTGTGGTCCGGTGGGACGCGGCGCGTGCGCCGCGGCGTTCGGGAGCCGAGTGAGTGGGATCGGCTCGAACAGATGACCGGACAGGACGAGGCCGCGTGACAGTCGCGCAAATCGGCGGTTGAGAAACCCTGCTTCAGTTGGGTTGGCACTTCGCAGGTGCGGCGGTAGCGTCCGAAGCTGTGGCGAGCCAGACGCCCGGCCTTGGACCTGATGAGGGCCTCGAAATCACAGACTTCAACGAGGTCGCAGCGACTGAGTTGGAGCGATCTGCTGGGCTCGCGGGCGTCCGATCGGGCGCGGCTGCCGCAGCAGAATTGCTCCAGCGTGCTGCCGAGCGGACTCCGGACGCCACGCGTCGAGGACGTCGTGCCTTGAACGCAGCCGGAGCTCGACTGGAGTCTGGCGGTCTGGATGGCGCCCGCGAGCTTCTCGCGATGGCCTCGACTTGTCCGCTAGGTGACGCCGACCGCGCCGAGCTCGCCCACCTGCGCGCTCGGTTCGAATTCGCAATACGCCGTGGCGTCGACGCGCCGCCGCAGCTGCTCCGCGCAGCGGAGATGTTCGAGTCCTGCGACCCTGACCGCGCACGTGAGGGCTACCTCGACGCGCTGGGGGCCACGATCTACGCGGGTCGCCTCCACTACGGAGCCGGTCCGGTCGAGGTAGCGGCGGCGGCTCGTCGTGGTGCGCCGCCTGGTACAACGTCACGTCCCACCGATCTGCTTCTCAATGCTCTGGTGTGCCGGCTCACCGACGGCTACATCGACAGCGTCGAGCTCCTACAGCAGGCGCTGACGCAGTTCACGGCTCAGGGCGCGGTCGACCCAGACGACTTCGTACGGTGGTTCTGGCTACCGTGGCTGATCGCTGCCGACCTGTGGGACGAAGAGAGCTGGCGCCTGATCGCCGACCGCGCCGTCGACCTCGTCCGTGCCACCGACGCGACAGTCGCCCTGCCGCTGGCGTTGGGCTACCGCGCGTTCGTGCTCCTTCACCGAGGAGAGTTCGCAGCCGCCGCAGAACTCGCAACTGAGGCTGAGGCGACCGCAGCAGCTACCGGAAGTGCACCGGTGAGGTATCCGTCGCTGGTCCTGGCCGCGTGGCGCGGCGATGACCCCGACGGTCTCCAGGCGAGGTTCTGCAGAGAGCTCGCGGACCTTACGGCACGTGGCGAAGCGCGCGGCATCGGTGGCGCCGCGTACGCGACAGCCCTGCTGCACAACGGACTCGGCCGACACGAAGCTGCGCTCGCAGCAGCGCGGGTGGCGTGCGAGTACGACGACCTAGGCATGCTGGGGCTTTCGCTCCTCGAACTGGTGGAAGCAGCGGTTCGTACCGGGGCGAGAGACGAGGCTGCGTCCGCGATGCGTCAACTGCAAGAACGGACGAACGTTGCAGCCACCGATTGGGCGCTTGGCGTCGGGGCGTGGGCTGACGCGTTGCTGGCCGAGGATGAGGACGCCGAGCCGCTGTACCTCGAGGCCATCCGTCGGCTGAGTCGTTGCCAGGCTGTTGTCCACTTGGGTCGCGCTCACCTGGCGTACGGCGAATGGCTGGTCCGAAACAACCACCGCAGGGACGCTCGCATTCAGCTGACGCGTGCTGAGTGCATCTTCCGGGAAGTCGGAGCCCAGGCGTTCGCTGAACGCGCTCGCCGCGAGTTGGTCGGCGCCCGTGCAGCGCTGCGACTTGTCCCAGACGAGGCGCCTTCGCCGACCACATGTCAGGAAGTTGAGATAGCCCAGGTCGCCGGCGACGATCTAACCGCAGTCCAGGCCGGGTCAGCCCTCTATCTGAGCAGGCACACCGTGGAGTGGTACATGAAGAAGTCCTTCGCCAGGTTAGGCATCGTATTGGGGGGCGACGGCGCGGGGTCTGAGAATCCTGACGTCTCCTAGACCCGCCACCAGCTCGTGCGTCGTACGGGTGGTGGCCACCCGGGCCTCCTGGTGAGCCCGGGAGCAGACAATCGCAGCTCTCCCCGCCGTCTGCCGCGTAGGAGAGAACCGCATCCCGATCATGCCCGGGCGGTCCTGCTGACGAGAATGCAACCCACGCCGCGCGTGGCTACGTCCGCTGGCACGGCAGGCGACCTCTCTCCGGTCGCTCCGGTGGTTCACAAACCGCTGGCCTCTCCGGTCAGTCAGGCGGATGCCTTAGTGCCCCGCGCTGGCTCCCAGCTCAAGCGCGCGGGACATGGCACGCAGGTGTGGGGACGCGAGAACGCACCTGTCTGGGACAGGAGAGGGCCGAGGAGAGGGTGGTTCGGATGGTTCAGCAGTCAGGGTCGCACCGACCAGGGACCTTCGGAGCGCCGTCGTCGGCGCTGGCGGTTCGCTCGGCTCCTGGCCGTTGGGTGCTCGTCGCCGCGGTACTTGGCTCGTCATTGGCGAGCGTCGACGCGACCGTCGTCACGATCGCTCTTCCGGCTATCGGCGCGGACCTCGGCGGATCCTTCGCCGGCCTTCAGTGGACGGTGACCGGATATACGCTGACGTTGGCGGCGCTGATTCTGCTGGCCGGAGCCGCCGGAGATCGGTTCGGCCGACGGCGAGTCTTCCTCTTCGGGGTGGTCTGGTTCACCGTGGCATCGGTGCTGTGTGCAGTCGCGCCCACCATGGCACTCCTCATCGCCGCACGAGTTCTCCAGGGTATCGGCGCCGCCCTGCTCACCCCCGGATCGCTGTCAATCATCGAGAGCGTCTTCCGCCCCGAGGACCGGTCGGCTGCCGTCGCCACGTGGGCGGGCTTCTCCGGTGTCGCTGGGGCACTCGCGCCCTTCGCCGGAGGCTGGCTGCTCGGCATCGGCACCTGGCGATGGGTCTTCCTCATCAACGTCCCCCTCGCACTCGTCGTCATCGGCCTGATGGTTCGATACGTCCCTGAAAGCCGAGACGAAGACTCGACTGCGCGCCTGGACTGGGCGGGGGCGGTGGCGACAAGCGTCGCGCTTGGTGGATTGACCTACGCGCTGATCGACGTGGGCCGCGATGGATGGTCGGCGGCGACGGCGATCGCCCTCGCCGTCACGGCCACAGCGGGGTGTGTCCTGGTCGCCGTGGAGAGAACCACGGACGCGCCGATCCTCTCCCCGCGCATCCTTCAGATCCGTCAGTTTCAGGCGGCGAACCTGGTGACCTTCCTGGCCTACGGCGCGATCGCCGTGTACTTCCTCATGCTCACGCTGCAGCTGCAGGTCGTATCGGGATGGTCGCCTCTGGCGGCGGGGCTCGCGACGACGCCCACCGTGATCTTGACGTTGGCTCTCTCCCGAGCGAGCGCGTCCCTGTCCGATCGCGTTGGCCCGCGGGTGCCGATGACGGTGGGTCCCCTGGTGCTCGCAGTGGCAACCCTGCTGGCGCTCTCGGCGGACGCGGACGCCGCGTTCGTCCCTGATGTCCTACCCAGCGTGACGGTCTTCGGGCTAGGCCTCGGCGTCTTCGTCGCGCCCCTGACCGCCACTGCGATCGGATCCGTTCCGGCGGCCCATGCGGGTGTTGCTTCAGGCGTGAACAACGCGGTGGCGCGAACAGCGTCCCTGATCGCGATCGCCGCTGTTCCTGTCCTCGCCGGGCTCAGTGGGGACGCGTTCTCAGACCCCACACAGTTCGAGTCCGGGTTCGCGACCTCGATGCTAATCTGCAGTGCGCTGTTCGTGCTCGCCGCACTAGCGGCTGCGACGGCCACCACGGGGCGGTCGACCACCGACGCCGACGACTAGCGATCCGGGCGCGTTAGTGCCGGACGACTCCCCATTGATCGGCCATTCCACCGCGTCATCGAGCTCCAGCGGACCACCGTTCGTCGAGGATGCGCCGCTCCGCGACCGAGGACGCGTGCGCGGCGACCAAGTCACGGATGGGCCGGGACATCGGTCGAGTTCTCAGGGACCGAGACCGAAGCCGGACCCTCCCCCACTGAGAAGGGAGACGCACGATGTGGGACACCCCCGACCACCAACAGGGCTACCTCTCGCACGACCTACCGTGCTCCTTCTGCGGGCACCCGATGCACACCTACCTCCCCTGCAGCGAGACCTGCGACTGCGGATCACACGAGCCGCCCGGCGCCGTCGCGCTGGTCGCCGCGTGAGCCTCGCGATGTCACGAAGCGTTGCCGCACCCGGTCGTAGCAGCAGAGCCGAGTCCTCGGCTTCGAACCAGTCGGCTTCGACCCCAGCGCAAGCGGGTGGTGCGAACGCACCGGGCGCCGGATCCGGCCACCGATGAAAGGACCCACCCCATGACGCTCCCCACGCAACAGCGCACACCGACGGGCGCCGGCAGCCCGACGGTCGTCCTCGTCCACGGATCCTGGGCGGACGCATCCAGCTGGAACGGCGTGCTGAACAAGCTCCACCACGCCGGGTTCGCCGTTCTGGCCCCGCCCAACCACCTGAGGTCACTGGCCGCTGACGCAGCGTCGGTGCGAGCCTTCGTCGATGCCATCCCGGGCCCAGTCGTCCTGGTCGGGCACTCCTACGGCGGCGCCGTGATCACCAACGCCGCGACCGGTGCTGCCAACGTCGAGGCTCTGGTGTACGTGAACGCGTTCATGCCGGACGAAGGCGAGAACGTCACCGCGCTGGCCGGACCCGACTCGTCGCTCTCAGCGGACCCGACCACGGTCTTCGACCTCGTTCCGCCCGTCTTCCCGCCGACCCCGGACACCGAGGTCTACCTGAAGCCCGACACGGTTCGCAACTCGTTCGCCATCGGACTACACAACCCAGTGAAGGCCCAGATCGCAGCCACCCAGCGGCCCGCCACGTTGGCCGCGCTCAACGAGCCGTCCGGTCCGCCCGCCTGGCGGTCGGTCCGCAGCTGGGCGTTCATCGGGACCGAGGACCTCATCATCCCGCCCGACGTGCAGCGATCGATGGCGTCGCGGGCCGGAGCCACCGTGACCGAGGTCCACGCCGGCCACCTCGGACTCATGACCGAACCGCGCGCGGTCGCGAAGGTCATCGAGCACGCCACCTCAGCCGTTGTCGCACGCTGACGGCGGGCGGCGGGCGGCGGGCGGATACGTCGTGAGCGGCGAGCAGCGTCAGCCGCCGACGCCCGCCGCCGCTTGCCGACTCGCGATCGGTGCACAACAGACTTTCCAGTGGAGTCCTCATGTCAGAGACCGGATACCTCGTCTGGTTCATCGTCAGCGCCGTCGTCGTGACCGCACTGCTGACGTTCGGCACGCTTGGAGCCGCCGGTGTGCTGCCCGGCCCGGCGCGAATCCTTAGTGGCATCGGTCGACTGGTTGGCACGTCGGTCCGCACCGGAAGCCGGACACCGCCCGCACGGGCTAACCGTGGAGACCTGGCCTCGTGAGCACTCTGCGGACCGGGCCGCACGACGTCCGACTTGTCGAGCACTTCGAGCGTCTGTACCTGCAGCACCCACCGATCGATCCTCGCTCGGTGGACTTCACCGTCCGGCGCCCGCGCGAGCTGCAAGAGCGATACGGAGCGGTCCTCGCCTACCTCGCACGAGTCGAACTCGAAGTCGAGCGCAACGTGCTGGAGCTGGACACGGTTCTGCCGAACGCGCCCGACGTCGACCGCATCTTCTACCGCGACGTCTGGGCGCCACAAGAAGAGCGCCACGGGGTGATCCTCGACGCCGTCACCGTGCAGATCGGAGAGCGGAGTGCTATGCCGGACCTAGGGTCGGTGAGCACGAAGCTGAAGGTCCTGGGCGTCCTGGGCCACCTCGACACGATCCAGGACCTCACTCCCATGCTCTACTACCTGACTGGGATGACCACCGAGCGATCCGCCGTCGTCGCCTACAACCATCTGTACGACGGCCTCATCGCGCTTGATGAGACCGCTGTCGCCGAGACAGCCATCGCCCCGATCCGTCGACAAGAACCGGGCCACTACGCCTTCTACCAGCTGTCCGCACGGCGTTTATGGAGCGAGCTCAGCGGCTGGCAACGGTACCTCGTTCGCTGGCTGCGCTCCCAGTCATTCGCACCGGTCGGGGCGAACGACGAGCGGCAGAAGGCGGCCTTCGGCTTGGTGCTCAACCGGCTCGACATCGACCAAGACCTCGACGGATTCGCGGCACAGGTGATACGCGCCGAACGCGAGCTTCTCTGGGCACATCGGCAGGGACTGAAGGTCCCCTCCTATGTCACGCGGGCGTTGCGCGAGGCCGTCGAGCTCGCGGCTCTGGATGCTCCTGCGACCCTTAAGTCCGGCCACCGCGGCGCGTTCGTGGCGCGATCGGCACCTCGACGTCACGAGCAGGCCCCTGGGAGGTCGACATGTTGGAGAAGTGGGAGACAGAAGCTCTGGCAGGTATCGAGCTCGAGCTACGAGCCGACGCGGAGTTCATGCGAGCGCTCGATGGCACATCGCGGAGAAGGGCACGCCTGCAACGCCTCCGGCGACGCAACCATCCCCGGTCGTTCCTCGTCTGGGCGATTCTCTACCCGCTCACCCAGCTGAGCGACGAGTGGCTGGGCGCCGTGATTCCCGGCTTCCTGGCCTCCATCTCGGCCTGTCTCGACCGCCACATCCAAGATCGTCGACGCCGCCACCGGCGAGCTGCTCCGCGAACTGACCCTGGACCCGAACAAGCGCTACCAGCCCATCAACTGACCGGCCCGGACCAAAGATGCCGGAGGGCCGAACCCACAGGAATTGGGTTCGGCCCTCCGTGATGTCTTGAGACATCACACAGTCGGGCTGACAGTGTGCTGGTTCAGGACATCGGTCACACGTGTCTCACGACATCGTGGACGG
>NZ_JARGER010000007.1 GCF_029210375.1 Nocardioides sp. YIM 152315
AAGCCGCCGCAGGGAATCCTTGACGGCGGGGGACGCGCGTCCATCATGGCGCCGCCGGGAGGACGCCAACAATCGCTGTCGCCGGAGCACCGCGCGCGGCTCGACGTACCCGACCACCCTCGGGTGGTTGCGAGACAGGCGCCAGGGCGCCTTCCTCAACCACCGGTGGCACCGGTGCTGGCGCGCCACCGACCGGATTCAGCCCGCGTCCGCGCGTTCGTCGTCGAACGCGACCTGGAGGGTGCCGAGGCACATCTCGTCGGTGCTGCCCTCCGCCCAGATCACGTAGCGCTCGTCCTGGCCCGCGAACGCGGGGAGCCGGTCGCGCAGCCACTGCTGGTGGGTGCAGGTGACCTTCACCTGGTCGAACGTGTCGAGGTGGACCGGTTGCTCGAGCTGCCGGGTGCCCTGGTTGTCGAAGTCCCAGATCGGGATGTCCAGGATCGTCCGGGCCTCGGGCGTGCCCGGGTTGGTCTCGATGCTGATCGTGCGGCCGAGCAGGTGCATGTGGCCGGCGACGCCGAGGACGGTCATGCCGCGGTTGATGTAGCGAGTGCACGTCGACGTGCGTGACGGCTTCGCCTCGGTGCCGCACAGCAGGTGCAGCAGGCTGTTGGTGTTGCCGGCGGTGCCGAAGCGCTCCATCACGTCGGCGACCGCCGCGTCCCGGTCGCACAGCGGCGAGTCGTCGTGGCCCGGGCGGCAGGGCAGCTCCACCGGCGAGGGCAGCAGGAACGTGTGCAGCGGCGTCAGGTGCCGCGAGGACGGCATCCAGCGCAGCTGGGCGCTGGAGACGTCGGGCTCGGCGCCCTTGAGCAGGTTGTAGTGCACCTGCATGACGATGCGGGAGCCCGCCCTGAGGCGGGCGCCGTACCCGTCGCGGACCTTGGTCTCGTCGCCGCCGGGCGCCCAGGCGGCCAGCCAGGAGGCGTCGTTGACGTTCTGGAACTCCCCCTGCAGGCCGGTGCCGCCGAAGCAGGTCCAGCCCGGGTCACCGGAGGCGGCGTCCTTCGCCTCGGCCTCGGCGACCTGCTGGGGCGTGACCCGGAAGAGGATCACGTGGTGCACGACCCGCGGGTTGCCCGGCAGCACGTGACTGCCGGTCAGCCAGACGTCCTTGTCGAGGTGGGGGTCGAGCAGGAAGCAGCGGTAGTCGTCGGTGCCCGACCCGCTGGGTGCCGACGGCGTGTACTGCTCGGGCATCGTCAGCGTCATCCGTCGCTCGCCCTTGCGCAGCGGGAGCAGCTTCCCGGCCGGCACGGCGGCGAGCTTGTCGGCCTCCACCTCCGGGGGGTCCGGCGGGTTCAGGATCTCGGTCGGCGAGCCCGTACGACGGTCCGCGCCCTCCTCGACGCACGCCGTGAGCGACAGCGCGAGCGCGACGAGCAGCGCCGGGACGAGGAGGCGCCTCATCCCGGCGGCCAGGTCATCGGGCGTCCCGCCAGCAGGTGCAGGTGGGTGTGGAACACGGTCTGCCCGACCCCCTCGCCGGTGTTGTAGACGAGGCGGTAGTCGTCGTGGCCCTCGGCGGTCGCGACCGCGGCGGCGGCCGTGACGAGCTCCGCGGACGCCTGCGGATCGCCTGCGGCCAGGTCGGCGGCGTTCGCGAAGTGCGCCTTCGGCACGACCAGCACGTGCGTGGGCGCCTGCGGGTTGATGTCGCGGAACGCCACGGTGCGCTCGGTGGTGTGCACGATGTCGCCCGGGATCTCTCCCGCGACGATCTTGCAGAACAGGCAGTCGTCCACTGGTCCTCCACGGTTCTGTTGGCCAGAGCGTAAACCGGATCGCTCCGTCGAGCGTCCCACTAGCGTGACGACCGTGACGGACCGGCCGCCCGCCTGGACGGCGGACGAGGCGCTGGAGCTGCTCTACGCCGCGCACTGGCGCCGGCTGGTGCGGCTCTCGGTGCTGCTCGTACGCGACCAGGGGGTCGCCGAGGAGGTCGTCCAGGACGCGTTCGTCGCCGTGCACGGCCGGTGGGGCAGGCTGCGCGATCCGGAGCGCGCGCTCGCCTACCTTCGGCAGAGCGTCGTCAACCGCTCGCGTTCGGCCCTGCGGCACCGGGCGGTCGTGGAGCGGCACGCGGCCCGTCGTACGCCGGCCGTCGACGAGCCGGGCTCCGACCAGGCCACCCTCGCGACCGACCGCCGGGAGACCGTGCTCGACGCGCTGCGTGCACTCCCCCAGCGGCAGCGCGAGGTGCTCGCGCTGCGCTACTACCTCGACCTCTCCGAGGGCGAGATCTCCGACACCCTCGGCATCAGCCGCGGCGCCGTGAAGAGCCACGCGTCCCGCGGCGTGGCCGCGCTCCGCTCCCTGCTGGGGTCCCTGCTCGAGGAGGACCAGTGAACCTCGCCGACCTGCTCCACGACGCGGTCGAGGACGTCGAGCCCGTCGACCGCCTCGACGATCTCCGAGCGCGTACGTCGAGCCCGGCCCACGCCGCGCGGCCCTGGTGGTGGGCGGCGGGCGGCGTCGTCGTCGCGACCGCCGCCACGGTGGCCGCGTTCGCCGTCGTCGGCGGTGGACCCGAGTCGACGGGTCCGGCTGGTCACGACCACCACGGCGCGCATGCTCAGCAGACGATGCTGGTGGCGGCGTACTTCGTCGGCGACACACCCGCCGGGCCGCGGCTCTTCCGGGAGTTCGACGAAGTGCCGTCGGGCGACGCACTGGAGGCGGCGCTCGAGCGGATCCAGCGGCCGCCGAGCGACCCGGACTACCGCACCTCGTGGACCGCGACGTCGTTCGGAGCGGTCGAGGTGCACGACGACGTCATCCACGTCGAGCTCGGCGACGCCGTCCTCGACGACGACCTCGCCGTGCAGCAGGTGGTGTACACGCTGCAGGCCGCGGCCGGCGAGCGGCTGCCCGTGCAGCTGGCGGACGCGTCCTACGTCGCGGCGCCCCAGCTCGACGTGCTGGGCCTGGTGAGCATCAGCGACCCGGCCGAGGGCACGGCGTACCAGCACGACACGGTGATGGTCGCGAACGGGCGCGCGAGCTCGTTCGAGGCCACCGTCCCGTGGGAGCTGCGCGGCGAGGACGGCGAGGTCGTGAGGCAGGGCTTCGCGACCGCCGACGGCTGGCAGGACCGGCTCCACCCGTGGCGGGCGCGGGTGGACCTCGCCGACCTGCTGCCCGGCTTCTACACGTTCGTCGCGACCACGGCGGACCCGGCCGGCGGCGCCGAGGAGAGCCTGCTCACCACCGACACGCGCACGATCATCGTCCGATAGTCGAGGAGGACCGGAATGATGGAGATCATGTCGCGCACCCGGCTGGCCGCCCTGCTGTCCCTCCCCGCGCTCGCGCTCGCCACCCTCAGCGCCTGCGGCGACGACGACGGCGACCCGACGCCGGCCGACGCCACCGTCTCGGAGGCGACCGACGAGCCCACGACGACGACGGACGAGCCGTCGGAGCCCGCGTCGGAGGAGCCGGAGACCACCACGGTGCCGGCGTACTTCGTCGGCGACACCCCGCAGGGGCCGCGGCTCTACCGCGAGTTCCGCGAGGTCGGCGCCGGCGACCCGGCCGTCGAGGCGCTGAAGCTGGTGACCGCCGGCGACGCGCTCGACCCCGACTACTCGACGCTCTATCCCGGCGACGGCAGCTTTGCGAGCGTCGACATCGGCGAGGACATGATCACCGTCGGGCTGGCCGACCGGTCGTGGACCGTCGCTCCCGACGGCATGTCCCAGGCCGAGGCGCGGCTGGCCACGCAGCAGATGGTCTACACCGTGCAGGGCATCGCCCAGGAGCGGCTGCCGGTCTCGATCACGCTCGACGGCCAGCCGGCCGACCTCTTCGGGCTGGCCGGCGAGGTGAGCAACGACCCCGAGATCGACGTACGCGCCCTGGTGAACGTGACCACCCCGGCCGAGGGCGCCACCGTGAGCGGCACCTTCACCGCCGACGGCGTCTCGAGCTCCTTCGAGGCCACCACGCCCTGGGAGATCCGCAAGGGCGGGGCCGACGGCGAGGTCGTGAAGAAGGGCTTCGCGACGGCCGAGGGCTGGATGGACAAGCTCTACCCGTGGCAGAGCGAGGTCGACGTCTCCGGCCTGGCACCGGGCGACTACACCTTCGTCGCGCTCACCGACGACCCGTCGGGCGGTGAGGGCGGCGGACCGATGGTCGACACGAAGTCGATCACGGTCCAGTGAGGCTGACGCGGCGGCGGCTCAACCGCACGCTGCTGCGTCGCCAGCACCTGCTCGAGCGCACCGCGCTCTCGGCCGCGGACGTCGCCGACCACCTGATCGGGCTCCAGGCGCAGGAGCCGGTGCCGCCGTACCTCTCCCTCGCCGCGCGGGTCGCCGACTTCGACCCGTACGCCGTCTCCCGCGGGCTCGACGACGGGAGCTGGGTCCGCCTCGGCTCCCTGCGCGGCACCCTGCACGTGCACACCGCCGCCGATGCCCTCGCGGTGCGCCCGTGGCTGCAGCCGGCGCTCGAGCAGCAGATGCGTGGTCGGGTGCCGGCCTCAGGCGAGGAGGTCGCCGAGGTCACGCACGAGCTGCTCGCCGACGGCCCGGTCGAGCACCGGGAGCTGGGCGAGCGGCTGGCCGCCCGGCTGCCGGGCAGGCCGGCGGACCTGACCGTAGTCGCCCGCACGATCGTGCCGCTCGTCCAGCTCCCGCCGCGCGGCACGTGGCACGGCAGCGGCGGGATCGTGTGGGACCACCTCGAACGTCGCACGGGCGGCACCCTCGTCGAGCCGGACACCGAGGCGATGGTGCGGCGCTACCTGCGCGCCTTCGGACCGGCGACGTCGGCGGACCTCAGCGTGTGGTCGACGGTGACGCGGTTGCGGCCGGTGCTGACGCGGATGCCCGACCTGGTGCGGCACGAGGACGTGGACGGCAAGGTCCTCTTCGACGTGGCCGACGGCCCGATCGAGGACGAGGAGACGCCCGCGCCGGTGCGGCTGCTCGGCACCTACGACAACTCCTGGCTCTCGCACGCGGCTCGCGACCGGGTCACCGAGGCGGGCACCCGGGGCAACTGGATGGGCGCCAACGGCGGCGTCGCGATGACGATCTTCGTCGACGGCTGGCTGTCGGGCCTCTGGCGGATCGCGGACGGACGGGTGCGGATCGTCGACCTCTTCCGCGACCTCACCCCCGCCGAGCGCTCCGAGCTCGACGACGAGATCGCCCGGGTCGAGTCGCTCCTCCGACGCTGACCCGCCCGGAACTTTCGGGCGGGTCAGCGCCAACGGGGGGTGCGAGAGAGGATCGCGGCGGCGGCGGCGACGCCGGCGGTCGAGGTCCGCAGCACCTCGGCGCCGAGCCGCACCGACACGGCCCCGGCGCCGACGAAGACGCCGACCTCGTCGTCGGTGAGGCCGCCCTCGGGGCCGACGACCACGACGACGCGACCCGAGGTCGGCACGGGGACCGCCGCCAACGGTGTCGCGGCCTCCTCGTGGAGCACGACCGCCAGCGCGGCGTCGGCGACCAGGTCGGCGACCGCGGCGGTCGTCGTCATCTCGGTGACCTCCGGGAACCACGGGCGCCGGGCCTGCTTGGCGGCCTCGCGCGCGGTGGCGCGCCACTTCGCCAGCGACTTCGACGCGCGCTCGCCCTTCCAGACCGCGACGCTGCGCGAGGCCGCCCACGGCACGACGCGGGCGACGCCGACCTCGGTCAGCACCTCGACGGCGAGCTCGCCGCGGTCGCCCTTCGGGATCGCCTGCACGACCACGACCTCGGGCGTCGCCGGCTCGTGGACGTCGACGGACTCGACCGTAAGCGTGAAGACCCGCTTGCCGGTCGACGCGACCGGTCCCCGCGCGGCGACACCGGCGCCGTCGGTGAGCACGACCTGCTCGCCGACGCGCAGGCGGCGTACGGCGACGGCATGGTGGGCCTCGTCGCCCTCGACGGTCACCAGGTCGCCGACGCCGACGCCCGCCAGCGTCGGGACGAGATGGACCGGGAGCGACATCGGGTCCGACCCGTCGTCAGTGCGCGTTGAACGCGTCGCGGAGCCGGCCGAACACCGACCTGTTGCCGGGGCGCACCTGACCCGACGGCTTCTCCTCGTCGCGTATCGCGGCCAGCTCGCGCAGGAGCTCCTCCTGCCGCGGGTCGAGATCGGTCGGCGTGTCCACGACGACCGTGACGACCAGGTCGCCGCGACCGCCGCGCAGGCCGGGTACGCCGCGGCCGCGGAGCACCTGCTCGGCGCCGGACTGCGTGCCGGGCCGGATGTCGAGCTCGATGCTGGTCTCGACCTCGGTCTCCGCCTCGTCGGTGACGACGTCCGCCTCGAGCGTGGGCAGCGTGATCGCGGTGCCGAGCGCCGCCGCCGTCATCGGCAGGGTGACCGTCGTGTGCAGGTCGTTGCCGTGCCGCGTGAAGACGTCGTGCGGGGCGACGTGGATCTCGACGTACAGGTCGCCGGCCGGGCCGCCGCCCGGCCCGACCTCGCCCTCGCCGGAGAGCTGCACGCGGGTGCCGGTGTCGACGCCGGCCGGGATCTTGACGGTCAGGGTGCGGCGGGCGCGGACCCGTCCGTCGCCTGAGCACTCACGGCAGGGGTCGGGGATGATCGTGCCGAAGCCGCGGCACGCCGCGCACGGACGCAGCGTCCGGATCTCGCCGAGGAAGGACCGCTGCACGTGGGCGACCTCGCCCTGGCCGTGGCAGGTCTCGCACGGCACCGCATGCGTGCCTGGTGCCGCACCCTCGCCGTGGCAGGTCGAGCAGCGCACCGCCGTGTCGACCTTCAGCTCGCGCGAGACGCCGAACGCCGCCTCCGCGAGGTCGATCTCGAGCCGGATCAGCGCGTCCTGGCCGCGACGCTGCCGCGTGCGCGGGCCCCGACCGCCGGCGCCGGTCGCGGCGCCGCCGAAGAAGGCGTCCATGATGTCGGTGAACGAGAAGCCCGGGCCCTGGCCGAAGCCTCCGGCGCCGACGAACGGGTCGCCGCCGCGGTCGTACGCCGCGCGCTTCTGCGGGTCGGACAGCACCTCGTAGGCGCGCGAGATGTCCTTGAACCGCTCCTGGGACTCCGGGTCGGGGTTGACGTCGGGGTGGTACTGGCGCGCCAGCCGACGGTAGGCCTTCTTGACGGCGTCGGCGTCCGCGTCGCGGTCGACACCGAGAAGCTCGTACAGGTCCTGACTCAAGGGTGTTCCTTCTGGGTTGCTGCGGGGTTCGTGGGGCTTCAGGCCTCGTCGAGGATCCGCGACACGTAGCGGGCCACGGCACGCACGGCGGCGATGCTGCCCGGGTAGTCCATGCGGGTGGGTCCGACGATGCCGAGTCGGGCGAACGCCTCCTCGCCGGGGCCGTAGCACGCGGCGACGACGCTGGTCGAGGCGAGCTGCTGGTAGGGGCCCTCGTGTCCGATGCGCACGGTGATCGGCTCGCCGGTGGAGGCCTCGCCGAGGAGCTTGAGCAGCACGACGTGCTCCTCGAGCGCCTCGAGCAGCGGGCGTACGGCGGAGTCGAAGCTGTCGCCGTAGCGGGCCAGGTTGGCGGCGCCGCCGACCGCGATGCGCTCGTCGGAGCGGTGGTCGGACATGGCCTCCAGCAGCGTCTCGACGACGACCTGGGTCGCCGACGACACCGGTCCGTCGGCGACGAGCTCTGCGAGCGCGGCCACGGCCTCGGCGATCAGCTGGCCGGTGGCGGCCCGGTTGACCGCGGACCGCAGGTCGGAGAGGGCTTCGTCGTCGAGGTCCATGCCGAGCTCGACGACGCGCTGCTCGACGCGGCCGGTGCTGAGGATCAGCACCAGCAGCAGCCGGTTGGGCGCGAGCGCGACCAGCTCGACGTGCCGGACCGTGGAGCGCGACAGCGTCGGGTACTGCACGATCGCGACCTGACGGGTCAGCTGCGAGAGCAGACGCACCGACCGCTGGACGACGTCGTCGAGGTCGACCGCCCCGTCGAGGATCGTGGTGATCGCGCGCTTCTCGGCGGTGCTCATCGGCTTGACCGTGGTGAGCCGGTCGACGAAGAGCCGGTAGCCCTTGTCGGTGGGGACCCGGCCGGCGCTGGTGTGCGGCTGGGTGATGTAGCCCTCGTCCTCGAGGGCGGCCATGTCGTTGCGCACCGTGGCGGGCGAGACCCCGAGACCGTGCCGCTCGACGAGAGCCTTGGAGCCGACCGGCTCCTCGGTCGTGACGTAGTCCTCGACGATCGCGCGCAGCACGGCCAGCCTGCGCTCCTCCTGCACCGTCCGCCTCCTCGTCGTCGCCTGCGCCGCTCCTTGGCACTCTGCCGGCCGGAGTGCCAAGGGTACCCGGCCGCCGGCGTGCCCACATCGCGGAAGCGCCGGTGCGGTGAGCCCGAGGTAGCAGTAGGTTAGGCTTACCTAAGTCCAACCCCCGTCAGGAAGGAGCCCCGGTGACCACGACCGAGCATCCCACCCCCGACCTCGACGCGCGCCTGGTCGCCAACGACGCGCGGAGCATCCTCGCGTGCCCCGCGAGCGTCAGCCTCGTGATCGAGGGCGAGGAGCACGCGGTGGCCGACGACGACCAGCTCGGGCTCACCGACCACCGCGGCACCCCGACCTTCCTGTGCCCGGCCGACTCCGCCGTCGCCCGCGCGGCCGCGGCCGGAGGCAGCGCGCTGCTCACCGTGACCAGCGGCCTCGGGCCGCGCGGCGGCCGCGAGCGGGGCGACACCCTGACGCTGGCGGGCCGCCTGGAGCGCACCGGGTTCGAGCGCTGCGACTGCTGCGACGAGCTGCGCCACGTGGTCGCGCTGGACCTGAACTTCGTGCTGCTGGCGCGGCCGACCGCGGAGCCCGGCGTACCCGTCAAGCAGGTGCGCGTGCCGGTGGAGGCCTATCGCAGCCGCGACCACCACCTCAACCGCGGCCACCTCCAGCGGTCGGTCGAGCACGCCAACGACTGTCACCAGGTGGAGCTGCGCCAGGCGGTCGCGCTCGGCACCGGCACCGCGCCGGCCGACCTCCTCGGAGTCCGCATCGCCCGGCTCACGCCCACCGACGTGACGATGCAGTGGGTCGACACCAGCGGGGCCCACGAGCGCGCGATCGCCTTCCCGCGCTGCGCGCGGGACCTCACCGAGCTGGGCGAGATGCTGCGCCGGGGCCTGCACGCCGGGATCTGCTGAGCCCCTAACCTGACCGGGTGGGCTTCACCGAGATCGCGGACCGGATCTGGGTCGCGCGCTACGACTGGTTCGACGTCAACGTCACGCTGGTGGGCGGCGACCGGGGTCTCCTCGTCGTCGACACCCACGCCTCCGAGTCGGCCGCGCGTGGGGTCGTCGACGACGTACGCCGTCTCGTCGCCGGCCGCTCCGCACGAACCGTGGTCGGGGTGGTCAACACCCACGAGCACTTCGACCACACCTTCGGCAACGGCGTCTTCCGGCACGAGTACGGCGAGATCCCGATCCACGCCCACGAGGTCGCGGCGGAGCGCACCGTCGTTGCCGGCGAGCGGATCAAGGACCTCTACGACACCGAGCCCCACGACCCCCACCGCGACGAGGTGCAGCGCACCACGATCGTGCCGGCCGACCGCACCTTCTCGTCGGCGATCGCGCTCGACCTCGGCGACCGGATGGTCGAGCTCGTGCACCCGGGTCGCGGCCACACGGGCGGCGACCTCGTGGTGCGGGTGCCCGACGCCGACGTGCTGCTGGCCGGCGACCTGGTCGAGGAGTCGGCGATGCGCCACGGGGTCCCGGGGTTCGGTGCGGACTGCTACCCGCTGGACTGGCCGCTGAGCCTCGACATCGTGCTCGGGCTGACCGGCGCCGCCAGCGTGGTCGTGCCCGGTCACGGCGCGCCGGTCGGACGCGACTTCGTCGAGGAGCAGCGCAACGCGATCGGCATCGTCGCGGAGACGATCCGCGACCTGGCGACCCGCGGCGTCCCGGTCGCCCAGGCGCTCGAGGCCGCCGAGTGGCCCTACCCACGCGACGAGCTCGGCCACGCCGTACGCCGTGGCTACGAGCAGGTGCCCCGCAGCCAGCGGCGGCTGCCGCTGGTCTGATTCCGGGCCGAGCGGGTACGTCCTCGACATGAGCAACCACGAGGACGAGCCCGGCATCACCGACGAGGACCTGCCCGAGGAGCTCCAGCCGACCGACGACAACCCGTTGGCCCAGCCGCTCGACGAGGACGAGGCGAAGTCCGCCGACGAGCTGGACATGCACGGCGGCAAGGGACCCGAGGAGACCCCCGAGGAGTCCGCGAAACGTGACGATGACGACGTCGCGACCGACGCGGGCTGACGGCGCGGCACCGCGGCACTGTCGGTGGCCCCGCCTAGCGTGAGGCGGGTGACCCCGGCAGACCGCTACGGCAGTGACGTTCTCTCCACCGACTGGCGCGCACCCAAGCGCGGACGCGCCGTCGAGGCGCCCGCGCAGATCGGCGCGGTCGTCGAGGAGGTCACCACCGACTGGGTCGGCGAGATCGTCGCCGTCGACCGCGATCTGCACACGGTGACCCTGGAGGACCGGCGCCACAAGCGACGCACCTTTCCTCTCGGTCCCGGCTTCCTGCTCGAGGGGCGGCCGGTGATCCTGACCGCGCCGGCCCGGCAGGCCGCGCCCGCCCCGCCGACCCACACGGCCTCGGGCTCGATCGCCGTGCACGACGCGAGGGCCCGGGTCGCGCGGGCCAGCCGGATCTTCGTCGAGGGCCGCCACGACGCCGAGCTCGTCGAGAAGGTCTGGGGCGACGACCTGCGCATCGAGGGAGTCGCGGTCGAGTACCTCGGCGGCGTCGACGACCTAGCCGCCGAGCTCCGCGACTTCCGTCCGGGTCCCGACCGCAGGGTCGGCGTGCTGGTCGACCACCTGGTGCCCGGCTCGAAGGAGAGCCGGATCGCGCAGGGCATCGCCAGGTCGCCGATCGGCGAGCACGTGCTCATCGTCGGACACCCCTTCATCGACATCTGGGCCGCGGTCAAGCCCGACCGGATCGGGCTCCAGCGGTGGCCCGACGTGCCGCGCCACATCGAGTGGAAGAAGGGCGTGTGCCAGCAGCTCGGCTGGCCCCACCGCGACCAGGCCGACACCGCCCGCGCGTGGAAGCAGATCCTCGGTCGGGTCTCCTCCTACCAGGACCTCGACCCCGCGCTGCTCGGCCGCGTCGAGGAGCTGATCGACTTCGTCACCGCCAGCTCGGACTGAGCCTGCGAAGGACGAGCGTCAGGCGGGGAGGTTGAGGAGGCTCGGCTCGGTCAGGGGCGCAACGGGTAGCCGTTCACGTCCTTGCTGTCCGTCGCGAGGATGATGATGCCGTCGATCAGGCCCCACAGCGACGCGAGGCCGCAGGTGAGGACCGTCGCGACGATCTGCCACACGCCGATCTTGGTGTCGCCGATATAGAAGCGGCCGATCCCGAAGCCGCCGAGGAAGATCTGGAGCAGGCCGGCGACCAGCTTCTGCTTGTCGGAGTAGGGCAGGCCGGTCTTGGGGTCCACGCCGTACGGCGCCTGCGGGCTCGCGCCCCAGGGGCCGGCCGGGTAGCCCTGCTGGGGATAGCCCGGTGCGTAGCCCGGCTGCGGGGGCGGCGCGCCGTACGGCGGGGGCGCGGGCTGGTCCTGCGGCGGCGGGGTCTGGTCCTGGTCGTCGGGGCCCTGGGTCATGCCGTCACCCTAGTGGCGCCCCGGCCTACGGAAGCAGGTCCCGCACCACGGCATCGGCGAGCAGCCGGCCCTGCCGGGTCGGCACCAGTCGCTCCGCGTGCCGGGTCAGCAGTCCCTCGTCGATGAGCCGGGCGACGGCCGACCGGCCGGTCTCGTCGAGGACCTGCACCGGCAGCCCGTCGCGCAGGCGCACCTCGAGCAGCACCCGCTCGACGCGGCGGCTCTCGCCGTCGAGGACCTCGCGGGCGTGGGCCGGGCTCGCGCCGCGGGCGATCCGGTCGGCGTACGCCGCGGGGTGCTTGACGTTCCACCACCGCACGCCGCCCACGTGGGAGTGGGCGCCGGGGCCGACGCCCCACCAGTCGCCGCCGGTCCAGTAGAGGAGGTTGTGGCGACAGCGGCTGGCCTCGTCCATGGCCCAATTGGAGACCTCGTACCACTCGAGCCCCGCCGCCGCCAGCCGCTCGTCGACCAGGAGGTACTTGTCGGCGAGATCGTCCTCGTCGGGCATCGGCAGCTCGCCGCGCTTGACCCGACGGGCCAGGGCGGTGCCCTCCTCGACGATCAGCGAGTAAGCCGACACGTGGTCGGGCCGACAGGCGAGCGCGGCCTCGACGCTGGTCTCCCAGTCGGCCAGCGACTCCCCCGGCGTGCCGTAGATGAGGTCGAGGCTGATGCTCCCCCCGTCGGCAGGGGCGAATCCGGCCGCCCGCGCCCACTCGACCACCGCGGGCACGCGGAGCGGGTCGTGGGTGCGCTCGAGCACCTTCAGCACGTGGTCGATCGCGGACTGCATGCCGAAGGAGACCCGGTTGAACCCGACGCCGCGCAGCTCCTCGAGGTCCCACGACGCGACGCTGTCGGGGTTGGCCTCGGTGGTGACCTCGACGTCCTCGGCCAGCCCGAACTCCCCCGCGATCGACGCGACGATCGCGCCGAGGTCGGCCGGGCTCAGCAGCGTCGGCGTCCCGCCGCCGAAGAAGATCGTGCTCACCGGCACGTCGGCGTCGCCCAGCACCCGGCGCGCCCGGCGCACCTCGGCGATCGCGGCCTCGGCGTACGTCGCTCGGCTCGCACCCGGCGCCCCGCCGACCGGCCCGAGCTCCTCGGCCGTGTAGGTGTTGAAGTCGCAGTAGCCGCAGCGGACCGTGCAGAACGGCACGTGGACGTAGATCCCGAACGGACGCTCGCCGAGCCCCTCGAGCGCGCTCGCCGGCAGTGCCCCGTCCTCGGGCACCGGGTCACCCGCGGGCAAGACTGACGGCACCCCCCCATCCTCCCACCCCGTTGAATCGGGAGTTCTCGACGGTCGAGTCGGGACTTCTGACCAATGGTCTGTCCAGAACTCCCGACTCAACTGTCGGAAAGTCCCGACTCAACGTCAGACGGGGAGGTTGAGGGAGATCGCGTAGCCGTCGTCGACCGACCCGCTGACCTTGGCCATCTGGAGCGAGTGGCCGTCGGAGAAGACCATGTCGCCGTCGAGGCTGACCGACGCGAGGTTGGCGACCGAGGCCTCGTAGCCCGACGTGGCGTAGACGGTCTCGCAGACGTCCTGCGGCAGGGCGAGCTGGGAGGTGCGCAGCTTGTGGGCGTACGTCGTGGCGTCGGCCAGGGACTGGTAGACCTCGAAGTGCATGTGCGGCCAGCGGCCGTCGTAGCAGGCCGGGAAGATGCTGGTGAAGGTCACCCGGCCGGAGGCGTCGGTCTCCTGGACGCCGCGCAGGTAGTTCTCGTCCTTGATCTCGTCGTCGTACATCGAGTAGCGGCCCTCGCGGTCGCAGTGCCACAGGTAGACCGCGGCTCCGGAGAGCGCGGCGACGTCGTCGCCGTCGAGGTCGTAGACCTTCAGCCGGATGGTCACCGGCACGCCCACGGCGACCCCGGACGCGGAGCCGAACGACGTCGTGAGGTTGCTGCGCACGACGCCGGACTCGGTGAGCACGTTGACGCCGTTGGACCCGTCGCCGGGATAGGGGCCGGCCGTCTCCTCGGGGATCTCACCCTCGGCGACTTCGACCGACGACTCGGCACCGCCGCCCGGGCCGCCACCCGGCGGCGGTTGCGGCTGCGTCGCCGTGGACGCCGGCTCGTCGCTGCCGCACCCCACGGCGACGGCCGCGATGCCGGCGGCGCCGAGGACGCCGAGAAGGCCGCGGCGGCCCAGGATCCGCGGGAGGTCGTGGCAGAGCCCGAGGTCGTGTTCGTCTGTCATGGCACCATCTGAGCGCGGCTTGCTGTGCGTGCCCTGTGCGGCGTCAGTGGAAGTCGCGTGAGCGGTGCCGAGCCCGCAGCGCCCGCCCGGCCGACGGGTGCACCTCCTCGAGCGGGGCGAGCCGGTCGGCGACCAGGTTGGTGACCCCGTCCTGCCGCTCCAGCACCCCACGGATCACCATGCCCCCCGAGCTCGCGGCGACCTGCCGGTGACGCCGCCACAGCCCGACCGTGCAGATCACGTTGAGCATCCCGGTCTCGTCCTCGAGGTTGAGGAAGGTGACGCCGCCGGCGGTGCCCGGCCGCTGTCGGTGGGTGATCAGCCCGGCGACGTGGATCCGGCGGCCGGGCTCGGCGGTCGCGGTGTCGGCGACCGACCTGATCCCCGCCGCGCGCAGGGCCTCGCGCAGCAGCCCGACCGGGTGGTCGTCGGGCGTGATCCCGGTGGCCCACAGATCGGCCATCGTCGTCTCGACGACGTCCATGTCGGGCAGCATCGGGGCCTGCGCGGTCACCCGCACCCCGGGCAGGTGCTCCTCACCCTCGGTCCAGCCGGCGTTCCACAGCGCCTGCCTGCGGGTCGTCCCGAACGCCTCGTCGAACACCCCCGCCGTCGCCAGCGCCTCCAGCTGCCGGGCGTCCAGACCCGCGCGCCGGGACAGGTCGGCCTGGTCGGTGAACGGCCGCTCCGCCCGCGCCGCCACGATCCGCTCGGCCACGGCCGTACCGATGCCGCGCACCGAGTCGAGACCCAGGCGCACGGCGTATGCCGTGTCGCGCCGGTGCGCGGGCGTCGGGTCGGGCGTGCCCGGCACCCAGTCGGTGCGCTCGCCGTCGTGTCGGCAGGAGTCGAGTCCCGTCGGTCCGCTCCCATGCTGGGCAGAGACCTCCAGGTCGGCCTGCGCACCGGAGCGCGCCAGATCGGGACGCCGCACCTCGACGCCGTGCCGTCGTGCGTCGTGGACCAGCGACTGCGGTGAGTAGAACCCCATCGGCTGGTTGCGCAGCAGCGCCGCCAGGAACGCGCCCGGGTAGTGCAGCTTGCACCACGAGCTCGCGTAGACGAGCTTGGCGAAGGAGAGCGCGTGGCTCTCGGCGAAGCCGAAGTTCGCGAAGGACAGGATCTTCAGGTAGATCGCGTCGGCCTCGTCGCCCACCAGTCCCTTGTCCTCCATGCCGGCGTAGAGCTTCTCCTTGATCGACTCGATCCGCTCGACGCCGCGCTTGGACCCCATCGCCCGGCGCAACAGGTCGGCCTCGTCGCGCGAGCAGTCGCCGAGCACCCGCGCCATGTCCATCAGCTGCTCCTGGAAGAGGGGCACTCCGAGCGTCCGCGCGAGCACCGGCTTCAGGGACTCGTGGGCGTAGGACACCTCCTCGCGTCCGGTCGCGCGGCGTACGTAGGGGTGCACGGCCCCGCCCTGGATCGGGCCGGGCCGGATCAGCGCGATCTCGATCGCGAGGTCGTAGAACGCGCGTGGCTGCAGCCGCGGCAGCGTGCCGATCTGCGCGCGGCTCTCGACCTGGAACACCCCGACCGAGTCGGCACGGCACAGCATGTCGTAGACCGCGGGCTCCTCCTTGGGGATCGTCTCGAGCTCCCAGCGCTCACCCAGGTGCTCCTCGACGATGCGCATCATGTGGTCGAGCGCGCCGAGCATGCCGAGCCCGAGGAGGTCGAACTTCACCAGCCCCATGAACTCGCAGGCGTCCTTGTCCCACTGCAGCACCGTGCGCTTCTCCATCCGCGCGCGCTCGATCGGCACCACCTCGCCGATCGGGCGCTCGGTGAGCACCATGCCGCCGGAGTGGATGCCGAGGTGGCGGGGTGCCCCGAGGAACTGGTTGGCGAGGTCCACCACCGGAGCGGGCACGCCGTGCTCGCCGTCCGCGGCGACCTGGGTCCAGCTGGTGATCTGCTTGGACCACGCGTCCTGCTGGCCCGGTGAGTGACCCAGCGCCTTGGCAGCGTCGCGGACCGCCATCTTGGGGCGGTAGCCGACGACGTTCGCGACCTGCGCGGCGTTGTGGCGGCCGTAGCGGTCGTAGACCCACTGGATCACCTCCTCGCGGCGGTCGGAGTCGAAGTCGACGTCGATGTCGGGCTCCTCGTCGCGATGCTCGGAGATGAACCGTTCGAAGGGCAGCCGATAGAAGACCGGGTCGATCGCGGTGATGCCGAGCGCGTAGCAGACCGCCGAGCTTGCCGCCGATCCCCTGCCCTGGCAGAGGATCCGCTGCGACCGCGCGAACTCCACGATGTCGTGGACGATCACGAAGTAACCGGCGAAGTCCTTCTCCTCGATCACCTTCAGCTCGTGGTCGACCTTGGCCCGCGCCTCCTCCTCGAGGTCGGTGCCGGCGTAGCGCTGCGCGAAGCCGCGCTCGGTCAGCTCCCTCAGCCAGCTGATCTGGGTGTGGCCGGGAGGGACGGACTTGGGCAGCCGGGGCGTCGCCTTCTGCAGGTCGAACGCCACCTGGTCGGCGAGCTCGACCGACCGCTCGACCGCACCCGGGTAGCGGGCGAACCGCCGCGCCATCTCCTCCCCCGACCGCAGGCAGGCACCGCCGGACGCCGGCAGCCAGCCGTCCATCTCGGCCAGGCTGCGCCGCGCCCGCACCGCCGCCATCGCGCCGGCAAGCCGGTGCCGGTCGGGGGTGGCGTGGTGGACGTTGTTGGTCGCCACCACCGGCAGTCCGCGCTCCACGGCGATCGCCGCGAGCAGGTCGTTGTGCCGGCTGTCGGTCGGGTGACCGTGGTCGGTCAGCTCCACCACGACGTGGTCGCGACCGAAGAGTCCGACGAGCCGGTCGAGCTCCGCGGCGGCGTACGCCGGGCCGTGCGACGTCAAGGCCTGCCGGACCGCGCCCTTGCGGCAGCCGGTGAGCACCAGCCAGTGCCCGTCTGCTCGCTCGGCGAGCTCGCGCTCGTCGTAGAGAGGGCGCCCCTTCTCGTCCCCGCGCAGCTGCGCGTCGGTGATCGCCCCCGCCAGGCGGTGGTAGCCCTCCACGCCGCGGGCGAGCACCAGCAGGTGGCTGCCCTCGGGGTCGGGAGCGCCGTTCTGCGGCCTGGTCAGCCCGAGCGAGAGCTCGGAGCCGTAGATGGTGTCGATGCCGCCGTGCAGCTGCGCGGTCTCCGCGAAGAGCGGCGCCCCGTAGAACCCGTCGTGGTCGGTGAGCGCCAGCGCGTGCAGGCCGAGGCGGAGCGCCTCCAGCACCAGGTGGTCGGGGCCGCTCGCGCCGTCGAGGAAGCTGAAGTTGGAGTGGCAGTGCAGCTCGGCGTACGGCGTGACCGGTCCGGTCGGTCGCTCCACCTCGACCAACTCGTTCTTGCGCTTGCGCTGCGAGATCGGCGCCTCGGGGTCCTGGGGCGTGGTGGTGCGGCCGGAGAGCCGCTTCTCCAGCTCGCCCCAGGAGATATTCGGGTTGCTCCAGCCCATCTATCGGCCCATCAGTCGTACGCGGCTTCCGTCCACCAGGTGCCGGGGCTCTCCCAGGTCATCAGCCAGGCGCGACCGTCGACGCCGACCACCTGGAAGCGCGCCACGCGCCGACCGCCGGGCTCCCACCACAGCTCCTCGACCGGCCACGGGCCGGCCCAGGCGGCGACCGGCATCCAATCGCCGGGCTCCGGGCGGAAGCGCGCCGGCTCACCGAGCACCGCGCCTCGCGCGTCGACCGAGACCGGGCGGCCACCGGTGCCGACGACCTCGGCAGGCCACGGCGTCGCCAGCACCCGGGAGGGAGCGGGAGGCGGGATCGAGCCCGGCCACGGGTGGGCGGCGGGCCTCAGCCCGGTCGGCTTCTCGCCCCACGGCACCAGCGCCTGACGCTCGCGCGGGGCACGACCGCCCTGGAGCACCGGCTGGACGACCGCCTCGTGGCCGAGCATCCCCTGCACCCGGGCGATGCCGCGCTGCACCCGCTCGTCGGTGCCGCCCCACAGCCCGTCGGCGTGCACCGCGTCGGGCACGACCGTCACGGGCGTGAACAGCACCCGGCTCACCGGGGCGCGGACCTCGCCGGCCTTGAACCCCCCTTGGAGCTGCCAGTGCAGCCGGTCGACCAGGTCGGCGGCGGTGAACCAGCGCGGGTGCAGCCAGTGGCGTGACGACACGACGTCGTCCGAGCCCTCGACGTAGGCGTCGATGCGCACCTCCGTGCACACCAGCTGCTGGGCGGCCAGCCCGGCGACGACCCGGTCGGCGGTCTGACGGGCGCTGAACGTGATCGTCTCGGCGTTGTCGAGCGGCGGCTCGAAGTCGACGTGACGGGCGAGCTCGGGTGGTGGCGTGCGGGTGGAGAGGGGTACGGCGCCCGCGCCGCCCACGACCCGGTGCACCCACGCGACCCGCGGACCGAACCGGTCGCGGACCGCGGCCGCCGGCAGGTCGGCCAGCTCGCCGAGCGTGCGCAGGCCGAGGCGGCGCAACAGGCTGACCGCGTCCCCACCGTCGGCAGCGTCGTCGATCGACTCCACCGGCAGCTCGCGCAGGAACGGCACCGACTCTCCCGGCGCGATCACGCGGCAGTCCTGCGAGGACGCCTGCCGGGCGGCCTGCTCGGCGGTGAACAGCTCGTCGGCGACGCCCAGCCGCGGGTCCCAGACCCCGAGCTCGACCAGGCGCTCGGCGAGCAGCGCCGCCGCGGCCGTCTCGCCGCCCCGGACCCGCCGTGGCGAGCGCAGCGCCGCGAGCCCGGGACGCAGCGGCGCGACCCCCGGGTGCTGCTCCTCGACCGCGGCGAGCACCGTCTCGAAGGTCCGGGAGTCCCGCTCCGGCGTGGCCCGGTAGACCTTCAGCTCCGGGCAGCGCGACTGCGCGTCGCGGCGCCGCATGCCACGGCGTACGCCGAAGGAGCGGGCGGCCGCGTTGCCCGACTGCACCAGGTTGGCGTGGAAGACCGCCGCCGGGAGATGGCTGGGCAGCCCCTCGTCGGCCAGTGCGGCGACCACCGGCCAGTCCGGGCACCAGACGACCATCACGCGCACCTCAGGCAACTCCCTCCACGGGAGCGGCGACCGGGACGGCCCGCTCGGGGCGGTAGGTCTGGTCCTCGCCCGGGAGCCACAGCGCCCCGCGCCTCGGCGGCGCCGAGCCGCGATGGGCCTCGACGACGAGGCGCCGGGAGCTGAGGTGGCCGTCGCCCTGCCCGACCCCGCGCCACGACGGCTCGCGGGTGGTCAGCCGCACCTCGCAGCGCGGCCACTCCCCCCACGCCACCAGCGCGGCGCCACGCTTGCGGAGCCGGGCGGCGAGCTTCTCGGCGGCCTGGGGAGCCACCCGGCCGGTGGTCCGGACGAGCACGACTGCCGCGACGTCGACCAGGGCGGCGGTGACCTCCAGCCACTGGTCACCGGGGTCGGGCACCAGCACGGTGCGACCGAGGTCGACCCCGAGCGCCGCGGCCGCCTCGGCCCCGAAGTCGGCGACCCCCACCGCCGCGCACCAGCCGCCCGACCGCGACGGGCCGGCCAGCAGCGCCAGCGCCAGCGTCGCGCTGTCGACGGAGTACGCCGCGCCCGCCCGCAGCTGGACCAGGCCGGCCAGGGCGGGGTGGGTCTCGAGCGGCATCGACGGCGGCGTACTCTCCTGCAGCCGCGAGATGCGAGTGCGGAGCTGCTGGATCTGGTCCACCGCCTGGGCGGCGGCCCCGGGGGTGTCGATGCGTGGAGCCACGCTCCATCATCGAACATCTGTTCGAACTGGTCAACAACGGGTTCGTTGCTTCCTCCGCCGTCGCCTCAGTGGTCACATCCGCCACACGGCTCGGGCAATGCCGGCGCTTCTCGGGTGTTGCAACAGCCGAGAAACGCCTGGATACCCGGTGCACCGGGTATCCCGGCAAACGCCGCGCCGACTCAGGCGTAGAACGAGTCGATCAGCGCCCGGTTGCGCTCCTCGACGACGTTGCGCTTGACCTTCATCGACGGGGTGAGCTCACCGGACTCGATCGTGAGGTCGTGGTCGAGGATCTGCCACTTCTTGACGGTCTCCCAGCGGTTGAGCTTGCCGTTGAGCTCCTCGACGTACCCCCCGATCATCTTCTGCACCGCGTCGGACCGCACGATGTCGGTGTAGGTCGCGCCGGTCCTGCCGTTCTCCTCGGCCCAGGCCGCCATCGCGTCGGGGTCGAGGGTGATCAGCGCGGAGACGAAGTTGCGCTCGCTGCCGAAGACCAGGAACTGGCTGACGTAGGGGCAGATCGCCTTGAACTTCGACTCGAGCGCGGGCGGCGCGACGTACTTGCCGCCGGAGGTCTTGAAGAGGTCCTTGATCCGGCCGGTGATCGTGAGGAAGCCGTCGGCGTCGAGGCTGCCCTTGTCGCCGGTGTGCAGCCAGCCGTCGTCGGTCAGCGTCCTCGCGGTCTCCTCGGGGAGGTTGTGGTAGCCGGCCATGATGTGCGGGCCGCGCAGCATCACCTCGTCGTTCTCGCCGATCCTGACCTCGGCGCCCGGCAGCGCGGGACCGACCGTGCCCATCTTGTAGTCGTCGGGGTGGTTGACGGTGGCCCCCGCGGCGTTCTCGGTCATGCCGTAGCCCTCGAGGATGAGGATGCCGGCCGCGTGGAACCACGCGCCGATCTCGGGGTTGAGCGCCGCCGAGCCCGAGATGAAGAAGCGCACCCGGCCGCCGAAGCGCTCGCGCACCTTGCTAAACACCAGCTTGTCGAAGAGGCCGTGCTGGAGGTTGAGCAGGAACGGCACCGACCTGCCCTGCCGCTCGAGCTCGTCGACCTTCAGCCCGACCTCGAAGGCCTTCTTGAAGATCTTCTCCTTCGCGCCGCCCTCGGCCGCCTGCATGGTGACGATGCGGGCGTAGGCCTTCTCGAAGATGCGGGGCGCGGCCCCCATGAACGTCGGCTTCACGACGCCCAGGTTGTCCACGATCCTGTCGACGCGGCCGTCGATCGCGGTCGCGAAGCCGCAGGCGAGCTGCGCGGAGAGCAGCACCTTGCCGAAGGAGTGGGCCATCGGCAGCCACAGGAACTGCAGGTCGTCCTCGTGGAGGATGTCCTGCACCTGGATCGCGGTGCCCTCGTAGACCCACGACCTGTGCAGCAGTCGGACGCCCTTGGGACGACCAGTGGTGCCGGAGGTGTAGATCAGGGTCGCGAGCTGGTCGGGCGCGATCGACTTCGCCGTCTCCTCGACGATGCCGGGGTGCTCCGCGAGGTGGGCGTCGCCCAGCTTCGCGAGGTCGTCGAGGCCGATGACCCAGTCGTTCGCGGGGTCGCCGTCGGTCTTGCCCTCGAACGTGACGACCTTGCCGACGTGCGGCAGCTCGGCCTTGTTGGCCGTGAGCTTGGCGACCTGCTCGTCGTCCTCGGCGAACACGACGCGGCACTCGGCGTCCGCGAGGATGTACGTCGTGTCCTCGGCGTTGGTCGTCGGGTAGACGGTCGTCGTCGCACCGGCGGCGCACATGACCGCCAAGTCGGCGAGGATCCACTCGTAGCGGGTGGCGGAGGCGATGCCGACGCGCTGCTCGGACTCGATGCCGAGCGCGAGCAGGCCGGCGGCGAGCCGCTCGACGATGTCGCCCGCCTGACGCCAGGTGACGGACTCCCAGGTCTCCCCCCGGGGGAAGCGGAAGGCCTCGTGGTCGGCGGACGCGGCGACGCGGTCGAGGAACTGGACCGCGAAGTTCTGGCTTATGTGGTCGATCCAGCCGGGATCGATCGGGGTGTCGCTGGGGGTGGCGCTGGCCTGGGCGGTCATCTCACTCCTGCGGTGCTGCCGAGAACGGGCATTGGAGAAATGGTTGCCGAGTAACCTAGATCACTTTGCAACTCACCGGTAGCAAGAGTGAGTTTCCTCGCCCGACCAGCACGCCGGTCCGTCAGTCCTGCACCGACTTCGCGACGGTCACGCACCTCGTCAGGTACTCGTCGGTCGGCGTGACGCGCCGGGCGTCGGATCGGTCCTGGAGCCGCCACAGGGCGTTGCAGAGCATCCGGAGGACCACGACGTCGCGCGCCCGGCGCTCGTCGAGCCCGGCCACGTCGACCAGCGTGTGGAACCGCAGCCGGAGGCCGTCGCGGACTCCCCGCGGCGCCGACGCGAGCTCGTCCCAGCGGTTCCAGAGCATCGGCGCGACCTCGTAGTGGGGGTCACCGCTCAACGGCTTCGGGTCGATGGCCAGCCACGGCTCCCGATCGCCCGCCAGCACGTTCTCGTAGTGGAGGTCGGTGTGGATCAGCCGGCCGTCGGTGGCGTCGTCGGCGGCGAGGGCGCGGCCGATCGCGACCGCCTGCTCCACCAGCCGCCGCGGCAGCGGCGCGTCCCTCGGCAGCGCTGCGAGCTCCGCCGACCACCGTCGCACGCACGACGACAGCGCCCTCAACTGGGGTGGGGCGGGCACGTGGAGTCGCTCGTACAGACCGGCCACGACCTCGCACGCCTCGACGTCCCACAGCGGGGAGAGGTCCTCGCGGTGCAGCCGCTCGAGCAGCAGGGCGAACCGGCGCGGGTCGGCCCGCAGCAGCTGCACCGCGCCCCGGCCGTGCCAGTGCTGGAGCGCGAGATGCTCGTGCTCGGCCTCCCAGTGCGGCCAGCCGACCTTGAGCACCGCGGGCCGGCCCGACGCCGTGCGCACCGGTACGACGACCGCGCAATGCCCGTGACCCGGATCGCCGTCCACGACCAGCTCCCACTCCGCGATCAGGTCGCGCAGCAGGCCGGGGAGCCGGTCGAGCCAGCCGGCGAAGTCCGGCCCCCGCGCGGCGTACGCCAGGAAGGTCTCGGGGAGCGTGATCGACACGTCCCCATCCCACCAGACCGTCCATCGCTTGCCGATCCGGAAAGTGATGGGATAGCTTTCCATTGTGGAAAGTGAAGACATCCGAAGGACACTGCGCGAGGCGGACCGCGCCGAGGCGGCACCGTGGACGGACTACCCGCCCACCCCGCGGTGGTACCCGGCGGCGGTGGGCGTGTGGGCGGCACTCATCACGCTCGCCTTCACCGAGCTGGACGATCCGGTCCGGCTGCCGGCCGTGCTCGCCCTGGTTGCGGTCGAGCTCGGGTTCCTGCGCTGGTACGTGCGCTACCGCAACGGCGTGATGCCGACCGGCCGGGCGCCGCGCGAGTTCCGCCGCGCGATCCTCGGCTTCGTGGCCGGCGCGGCGATCATCGTCCTCGGCGTGGGCGCCCTCGTGAGCGCTGTCGACGCCTGGGCGGGTGCCGCGTTCGCGCTGGTGGTGGTCCCGGGGGCCATCGCCTGGTACGAGCGGGCGTACGCCGACGCGGCCCGCCGCGCCCGCAAGCGGCTGTCGTGAGCGGCACCTCCGCTCTCGACGGCCTCGACCCGGCCCTGTCCGCCCCCAAGCGGCTGGCCGCGATGGCGCTGCTGAGCCGCGCCTCGGGCGCCGACTTCGCGGTGCTACGCGACCACCTCGGGGTGAGCGAGTCCGACCTCTCCAAGCAGATGTCCGCTCTCGTCGCCGTCGGCTACGTCGCGGTCCGCAAGAGCGGTCGGGGACGGGGCAGCGTCACGACGTACCAGGCGACGCGGGAGGGCAAGAAGGCCTACGCCCGCCACCGGACGGCGCTCGAGGCGATCCTCGAGGGCACGGTCACGACCTGAGGGCCATCACTTCTTGGGCTTCTCGGAGGGCTGCGTGGTGGACAGGGCAGCGACGAAGGCCTCCGGCGGCACCTCGACGGTGCCGATGTTCTTCATCCGCTTCTTGCCGGCCTTCTGCTTCTCGAGCAGCTTCCGCTTGCGGGTGATGTCACCGCCGTAGCACTTGGCGAGCACGTCCTTGCGGATCGCTCGGATGTTCTCCCGGGCGATCACGCGGGCACCGATGGCGGCCTGGATCGGCACCTCGAACTGCTGCCGCGGGATCAGCTCCTTGAGCTTGCCGGCCATCATCACGCCGTACGAGTAGGCGGCCTCGCGGTGCACGATGGCCGAGAACGCATCGACGGGCTCGCCCTGGAGGAGGACGTCGACCTTGACCAGGTCGGCCGCCTGCTCGCCCGAGCGCTCGTAGTCGAGCGAGGCGTAGCCCTTGGTGCGCGACTTCAGCTGGTCGAAGAAGTCGAAGACGATCTCGCCCATCGGCAGCGTGTAGCGCATCTCGACCCGGTCCTCGGACAGGTAGTCCATGCCCTGGAGCGAGCCCCGCTTGGCCTGGCAGAGCTCCATGATCGTGCCGATGAAGTCGCTCGGACTCAGGATCGTCGCCTTGACGACGGGCTCGCGGACCTCGGCAATCTTGCCGTCGGGGAACTCGCTCGGGTTGGTCACCTCGACCTCGGAGCCGTCCTCCATCAGCACGCTGTAGACGACGTTCGGCGCCGTCGAGATCAGGTCGAGGCCGAACTCGCGCTCGAGGCGGTCACGGGTGATCTCCATGTGCAGCAGCCCGAGGAAGCCGCAGCGGAAGCCGAAGCCCAGCGCGCCCGAGGTCTCCGGCTCGTAGGTGAGCGCGGCGTCGTTGAGCTGGAGCTTCTCCAGCGCCTCCCGCAGGTCGCCGAACTGGTCGCCGTCGATCGGGTAGAGGCCGGCATAGACCATCGGGTTCGGGTGCTTGTAGCCACCGAGGGCCTCGGTCGCGCCGTGGTGCTGGGTGGTGACGGTGTCACCGACCCGGGACTGGCGGACGTCCTTCACACCGGTGATCAGGTAGCCGACCTCGCCGACGCCGACCTCGCCCGCCTTGACCTGCTCGGGGCTGATCACGCCGAGCTCGAGCAGCTCGTGGGTGGCGCCGGTCGACATCATCTTGATGCGGTCGCGGTGGGTGAGCGTGCCGTCGATCACCCGGACGTAGGTGACCACGCCGCGGTAGGTGTCGTAGACGGAGTCGAAGATCAGCGCGCGGGCCGGCCGGTCGGCCGCACCGACCGGCGCCGGGGTCTGCTTGACGATCTCATTGAGCAGCGCCTCGACGCCGAGGCCGGTCTTCGCGCTGACCTGGAGCACCTCGCTCGGGTCGCAGCCGACCAGGCCGGCCAGCTCCGCGGCGTACTTCTCGGGGTTGGCGCTCGGCAGGTCGATCTTGTTGAGCACCGGGATGATGTGCAGGTCAGCGCCCATGGCGAGGTAGAGGTTGGCGAGCGTCTGCGCCTCGATGCCCTGGGCGGCGTCGACGAGCAGGATCGCGGCCTCGCAGGCCTCGAGGGAGCGGGACACCTCGTAGGTGAAGTCGACGTGGCCGGGGGTGTCGATCATGTTGAGCACGTACGTGCCGGGCTCGGCGTCCTGCTCGTTGCCGGCCGGGACCGTCCACGGCATCCGGACCGCCTGGCTCTTGATCGTGATGCCGCGCTCGCGCTCGATGTCCATCCGGTCGAGGTACTGCGCCCGGGCGCTGCGCTCGTCGACCACGCCGGTCAGCTGCAGCATGCGGTCGGCCAGCGTCGACTTGCCGTGGTCGATGTGCGCGATGATGCAGAAGTTGCGGATGACGGCCGGGTCGGTGTGGCCCGGCTGGGGCGCGCGTGGGTCAGACATGGCGCTCCATTGTCACCCGCGCGGGGTTGCCGTGACCAATCGGTTGCCGGCGTCCCGATCGGTGGTCGCTGCGGGCGTGCGCGAGGATGACGGGATGACCACCGCGCGCCACCCCACGACCATCCCGCACGGGCGCACGGCCCGGCGGCTGGAGTGGCCGCACCTGCCGCCGCACGTCCGAGCGCTCGTCGAGAGACAGTGCGGGTCCCCGGTGGCCGAGGCGGTGTCGCAGGACGCCGGCTTCACGCCCGGCTTCGCCTCGGTGCTGACCTGCGACGACGGCAGCCGACACTTCGTCAAGGCCGCGTCGACGCGGGCCCAGCGCATGTTCGCGGAGGCCTACCGCGAGGAGGCCCGCAAGCTCGTCGCGCTGCCGGAGGGCGCGCCGGCGCCGCGACTGAGGTGGCTCCACGACGCCGACGACTGGGTGGTGCTCGGCATCGAGCACGTCGACGCGCACCAGCCCTCCCGACCGTGGGGTCAGGCCGACCTCGACGCCTGCCTGGCGATGACGGACCGGATGGCCGAGGTGCTCACGCCGGCGCCGGCCGGGCTCGACGCGTCGACCTTCGTGGCCGACTTCGTCGACTGGCCGGCGTACTGGGACGAACTGCGGGAGGCCCCTCCCGACCTTCGGGGTCTTCGCGAGCACCTCGACGGGGCCGCGGCGCTCGCCGGGCGGTACGCCGAGGTCGCCGACGGCGACACGCTCGTGCACACCGACATCCGCGACGACAACCTGATGCTGGCCGCCGACGGCCGCGTGCTGCTGTGCGACTGGAACTGGCCGGTCGTCGGCGCCGCCTGGCTGGACACCCTCTTCCTGATGATCGGTCCGCGCGGCGACGGCCTCGACGTCGAGAAGGCGCTTGCCGCACACCCCCTGACCCGGGACGTGCCGGCCGAGGCGGTCGACGCCGTGCTCGCCCTCGTCACCGGCTACTTCCTCCGGTCCGCGGCCCAGCCGGTGCCGTCGTCCTCGCCGTACATCCGCGACGCCCAGCGCTGGCAGGGCGAGGTGTGCTGGCGCTGGCTGTCCGAGCGGCGGGGCTGGGATTTGGGGGCCTCATCGGGCCGCTGCTAGCCTTGACCGTCGCGTGTCCGGCGGGATGCCCGCTGACCGCGCCCCAGACGAACCGACCGATCGCACCCCATCACGAAGGCGTACCAAGTGGCGAACATCAAGTCCCAGATCAAGCGGAACAAGCAGAACGAGAAGCGGCACGAGCGCAATAAGGCCGTCAAGACCAGCCTGAAGACCGCCGTCCGCAAGTTCCGCGAGGCCGCCGAGGCCGGAGACAAGGACACCGCGGTCAAGCTCGGTCAGGACGCCGCCCGCAAGCTCGACAAGGCCGCCTCCAAGGGCGTCATCCACAAGAACCAGGCCGCGAACCGCAAGTCCGCGATCGCCAAGAAGGCCGCCTCCCTCTGATCCACGCTGACCCGCCCGAAACTTTCGGGCGGCTGGATCGGTCGTCACGCTGACCCGCCCGAAAGTTTCGGGCGGGTCAGCGTCATTTCAGCGAGGATCGCGGAGGCCGGTGACGGTGAGGACCAGGCGCTCGAGGGTGTACGACGAGTCGCTGGCGGCGCCCTTGATGTCGGCGTCGGCCTGGGCGATCGCCCGGATCGCGCGGGCGATGCCGCCGTCGGACCAGCCCCGGGACTGGTCGCGGATCGTGCGCAGCTTCCACGGCGGGACGCCGACCTCGCGGGCCAGGTCGGCGTCGCGCATGCCGCGCGGTGCGGCTTTGTAGCGGGCCACTCCGCGCGCTCCCCCGGCGAACGCCGAGGTCACCAGCACCGGCGCGGTCCCGCCGTCGAGCGCCCAGCGCAACTCCTCCAGGGCCACCGTGCGCCGACCCCAGAACGCCGCGTCGGCGACCGCGAAGGACTTGGCCTCGGCGCGTCCGCCGAAGTAGCGCTTCACCACGTCGACCGAGAGCGTCTGGCCGTGGAAGTCGCTCGCGAGCTGGTCGGCCGCCGCCGCGAGGGAGCGCAGGTCCTGGCCGACCGCCTGGACCAGCAGGTCGGCGGCCTCCTGCTCGAGCGTGGCGCCGTGACCGCGGATCTCGTTGGCCACGAACGAGGGGTACTCCGACGGTCGCAGCTCGGCCACCTTCACCTCGACGACCGGGTCGAGCCTGCGCAGCTTGGTGAGCACGCCCGAGCCCTTGGCGCCACCGCCGTGCACCAGCACCAGCGCGACGTCGTCGACCGGTGCCGCGGCGTACCCGAGCAGGCCCGCGACCGACTCCTCGGGCAGGTCCTCCAGCGCCCGCACGACGACACATCGGGTCGAGGAGAAGAGCGACGGCGCCGCGAGCTCCCCCAGCGTCGCCATGGTCAGGTCCGACCCGCGGGTCTCTGCCAGCTCGGCGTCGGCGTCGTGCAGCCGCACGGCGTCGCGCACCGTCGTGACCGTGCGCTCTCGCAGGAACTCCTCCTTGCCGGTCACCAGGGTGACGCGGCCGAGGACGTCCGCCGCGCGGGGCTTCGAGGAACCTGCCATGGTGCGGACAGCCTGCCACAGGCAGGGGACACTCCAGGCGGCTACCCGGCGGAGGTGACCGTGGCCAGGTCGCTGCCGTCGGTGACCACGGCGACGTCGCCGTCGCGATCGGTGCGGAGCACCCGGGTGCCGGCCGCCGCGAGGGGCTCGAGGGCGGCGGGAGCGGGATGGCCGTAGACGTTGTCGGCTCCGACGGAGACCAGCGCCACCCGGGCTCCGAGGGAGAGCAGCCACGGCTCGTCCTGGTAGCGGCTGCCGTGGTGCGGCACCTTGAGGACGTCGATGCGCAGGTCGGGCAGTGCGCGGGCCAGCCGCGCCTGGCCCTCCGGCTCGACGTCGCCGGTGAGGAGCATCCGCACCCCGCGGACCTCCGCGAGCAGCACCACGCTCGCGTCGTTCGCCGTGCTGCCGTCACCCGGTCCGACCGAGGGCGCGTCCGCCGGCGGCCACAGAACCTGGAGCGTCGCGTCGCCGACGGTCGTGGTGGCGCCGTGGCGCACCGGCTGCGGCACCAGGCTCGCCTCGCTCGCGACGGCCGCCACCTCCCGCACGCCCTCCGGCGGGTCGAGCAGCCGGGTCGTGACGATCGCCGCGACCGGTCGCCCGTCGACCACCCCCGAGAGCCCGTCGACGTGGTCGGCGTGGAAGTGCGTGAGCACCACCAGCGGCACGGCCTCGACGCCGAGGCGGTCCAGGCAGTGGTCGGCGGCAACCGGGTCGGGGCCGGCGTCGACCACGACGGCGGCGCCGGCTCCCGCGTTGACGACCAGCGCGTCGCCCTGGCCGACGTCGCAGGCGACCAGCACCCAACCGGGCGGCGGCCAGCCCGGCGTCGGGGGTCGGACGGCGACGACGAGAGCCAGCAGCAGGCAGCACCCCATGCCGGTGGCCGGATGCCGGAGCAGCACCGGCCCGACGACCGCGACCAGGACGACGAGCGCCGTGAGCGCCGCCAGTGCGAGGGGGCCGCTCCCCCACTCCAGCGCCGCCGCCGGCAACGCCGCCGCGTGCGTGGCCACCAGCACGATCCAGGAGACGCACCAGCCGGCGAGGGTGCCCAGCAACCGACCGCCGGCGGGCCAGGCCAGGCCGACGAGCCCGCCGCCGAGGCCGAGCACGGTCGCCGGACCGACCGCCGGCGCCACCAGGAGGTTGGCGGCGACCGCCACCAGGCTGACCTGGCCGGACAACCCGGCCACCACCGGCGTGCAGGCCAGCTGCGCCGCCGCCGGCACCGACACGGCCTCGGCCACCCAGCGAGGGGTCCAGCGAGCCAGCGCGTCGCGCCAGACCGGCGCCAGCAGCACGATGCCGGCGGTGGCGAGCACCGACAGCGCGAAGCCCGGCTGCACGGCCAGCCCGGGCTGCACGAGCAGCAGCACCACCACGGCGACGCCCAGCGCCCGGGCGCCGCGTCGTCGACCGTCGGTCCCCATCGCGAACAACGCCACGGTGCCCATCACGGCGGCCCGGAGCACGCTCGGCTCGGTGCGGGCGAGCAGCACGAAGCCGACGATCCCGACCGCACCGACTGCGAGGAGCCCCCGCCCCCGGACACCCGCCCAGCGTGCCAGCACCAGCAGGAACCCGACCACCAGCGTCAGGTTGGTGCCCGAGACCGCCAGCAGATGGGTCAGGCCCGCGGTCCGGAAGTCGGCCGCGAGCCCCTCGTCCAACCCGGCGTCGTCGCCGTCGACCAGTGCCGGCACCAGGTCCCGCTCGTCGGCGGGCCGGTGCGCGACGGAGGCGCGGATCGACCGCCGGACCGCGGCGGCGCCGCGCCACCAGACGTCGGGCGGGGCCACGACGTCGGGCGGACCCCGCGCCGCCAGGACTCCGGCCAGGTCGTGGTCGTCGGCCGGCCCGAGTCGGCCGGAGACCCGCACCCGTGCCCCGAGCGGGACGTCGAGCCAGTCGGTGTCGCCGATCACGAGGACCGGCGTGGCGACGGCGTACGACGAGCCGCGACCGGTCACCTCGCGGACCTCCACCCTGGTGAGCACCGCCTCGCCGTAGCGACCGGCGACCGGACGCGGGTCCGACACCAGCGTGCCGACGATCCCGACCGCTGCGCGGTCGGCGGCGAGCGCATGGACCGGGCCGAGCGCGACCTGGTCGAGCCGCAGCAGCGTCACGGTCCCCGTCGCGAGGAGCACGAGCAGCGCACCCCCGGCCGTGCGGGCGACGGAGCGGCCGCCCCGTCGGCGCAGCACCGCCCAGCCGAGCAGGGTGACCGAGATGGTGGCCGGGAGCAGCCACCACCCCGTCCACCGGGAGAGACCCGCGCCGGCCCATGCCGCGGCGGCCAGGGCCAGCATCCGCAGGTCGGGTCCGGCGGGCCGGGCGTCGTCGGCATCGCCGCCCACCTCACACCGTCACGTGCGGGGCCAGCTGGGCGAGGGTCGCGTCACCGATGCCGTCCACCTCGAGCAGCTCGTCGACCGCCGTGAACCCGCCGTGCTCGCTGCGCCACGACAAGATCGCCTCCGCGGTCACCGGCCCGACCTCGGGGAGCGACTCCAACTCGGCCTGGGTAGCCGTGTTGAGGTCGACCAGGACGCCACCGGGACCCCCGGACGGTGGAGCCACCACCGGCGCGCTCGTCGGCCGACCCACCACGACCTGCTCGCCGTCGACCAGCACCCGCGCCAGGTTGAGGGAGGACAGGTCGACGCCCGACCGCGCGCCTCCGGCGGCCTCGACTGCGTCGACCACCCGCGCACCGGCGTCGAGCACGACGATCCCCCGCTTGCGGACCTTGCCGGTGACGTCGACGGTGACGCTCGCCGCCCCGTCCGCGACCCCGTCACCGGCCGCGTCACCGGCCCCGTCACCGGTCCCGCCCGCGCCCGCGGAGGCGCCGGCGGCCACCGGGGCGTCGGGTGACGAGGAGGCGGCGGTCGCGTCGGCGAGCGGTGCCGCCGACGACGAGAGGGGACCCGGCGCCTCCAGCCGCTCCGGGTCGCCGCGGACCACCCACCATGCCGTGACCGCGAGGCCGATGGCGACGAGCAGGGCGATCACGAGCAGCTGCGACGGCCCGAGGGAGATCCGGCCCCGCAGCGCCTCCGGCGCGAGGCGGGGGCTCTCCCGTCGGCGCCGCGCGGCGTGACGTCCCGGCACCGGGACCAGCGGCGCAGGCGGCGGCTCGGGAGCCGGCTCGGGAGTCGGGTCGGGCACCGCCCGCAGTGGGCGGATGCGCGTGTGCCCCTCGAGCCAGGGGTCGTCCTCCGCCGGTGGCGGCGCCGGACGGGCGGCGGCGAGCTCGGCGGTCAGCAGCTCCAGCCGCCGCGAGGCGGCCTGGTCGGCGCGGGGTCGCAGTGAGGCCATGGCGCGACGCTAGGCAGCGGTGCCGACCACCGGCGCCGCCGTCGGGCACCGCTGTGGAAGACCCTGTCGCAGCCGTGCCTGTGCACGATTCCCGGGCTCACCGCCGGCCCGGATCCGGCCTCAGCCACCCGGGCAGCGGGGCGCGACGCAGACGGCGATCATCCCCGGACCGACGTGCGCGCCGAGCACGGCACCGAGCTCGCCGCACCAGACCTCGCGTCCCTCGAGGTTCGCCGCGAGTCGGTCGCCGAGGCGCTCGGTGAGCTGGCCGGCCCGTTCCGGGTTGGCGAGGTGCGCGACGCAGACGTCCACCGCCTCGTCCCGCGCCCGCTGCACGGCCAGCTCCTCGAGCCGGCCGAGGGCGCGGGCCGACGTACGGACCCGCTCGAGCGAGCCGACCCTGCCGTCCTCGATGTGCAGCAGCGGCTTGACCGCCAGCGCGCCTCCGAGCAGCGCCGCGGCGGCGCCGATCCGCCCGCCGCGGCGCAGGTACTCCAGCGTGTCGACGTAGAAGAGCGACGACGACGCGGCCGCACGCGCGCGCGCCGCCGCAGCGGCGTCGTCCGCGCCGCCACCACCGTCGACCGCGTCGGCCGCCGCCAGCGCGGCGAAGCCGGTGGCGAAGCCGACCTGCCGCGTGTCGACCGGTACGACGCGCACGGACGCGTCGCGCGCGGCGAGCTGCGCCGACTCGAAGGTGCCGCTCATGTCGCCGGAGAGGTGGACCGACACGATCTCGGTCGCCCCATCGCGGGCCGCCCGCTCGTAGACGTCGAGCAGCGCGGCCGGTCCGGGTCGCGACGTGCTGACCGGCTTCCAGTCCTTCAGGGCGGCCGCCACCAGCTCCGGTGTGGCACCGCCCGGACCCTCGTCGAGGGCCTCCGCGCCGATCACCACCTGCAGCGGCACGACGACGATGCCCCGCTCGACCGCCACGTCCTCCGGGAGGCTGGCGGTCGAGTCGGTGACGATCGTGACCGGCATGCGGGAGAGAGTAGTGCCCTCCCGAATTCACCGGCCGGGGCGTGACGGGGGCGACCAGCGAAGCTAGGTTCCCCGCATGTCCCCCTCGAGAGTCGTCTTCTCCGCATCGACGCCGCTCGACCCGCCGTCCGACGACGGCCCGCTGCGCTGGTCCGACGTCCGGGGATACGGGCGGCGGCTCGTGCGGCGCTTCGTGGCCCAGGCGCGCGCCGCGGAGCAGCCCACCTTCCGCACGATGATCGGCAGCCATTTCGGCATCGCGGTCGACGACCTCGCGGTGAGCGCCGAGACCTGGCCGGCGTACGAGCACGTCAACGTGCAGGCCGCGCTCGACGTGTGGCTGGCCCGTCCCGCGACGACCCACGAGGTCCTGGGGCTCGCCGACTACCGGCACCGCGGGTCCTTCGGGCTCGCGGACCTGCTCGGACAGGACGACCCGCGCGTCTTCCACGGACCTCGACCGGGCAACGTGACGCGGACCAGCCTGCCGATCGGACCCGACGGGGCGACCCGGGAGTGCCTGCGCGCGGCCGTGCTGCTGGTGAGCGACGGCGACGACCGGCTCGCGATCCTCTTCCGCGGTCCCGACCCCGAGAGCGACCTCGGCGGCGTGGCCGTCGAGGTGGTCGCAACGCGGGACGGGCTCGCGGGCGCCGTCACGGCGCGCCTGCGCGAGCTCGCGCTCGAGCTCAACGTCCACCGCGGCCAGGTGGTCTCCTTCGGGCACAGCATGTTCGGCGAGCGCGCCTCGCTCCTCCGCTTCCACCCGCGCCGGCCGATGGCGGCGGGCGATCTCATCCTGCCCGAGGCCACGTTCGCCGACATCCGACGGCAGGTGGTCGGCGTGGCACGGTCCAGCGAGCGGCTCCGGGCCGCGGGGCAGCACCTCAAGCGCGGGCTGCTCTACGGTCCGCCCGGCGTCGGCAAGACCCACACCGTGCGCTACCTCGTGGGCGAGCTCGGCGAGACCACGATCATCGAGCTGACCGGCGAGACCCTCGGTGCGATCCGGGAGGCGTGCTCCATCGCGCGCAGCCTGCAGCCGGCGATGATCGTCGTCGAGGACGTGGACCTGATCGCCCAGGAGCGCGACCGGTACGGCGGGGAGACCCCGCTGCTCTTCACCCTGCTCAACGAGATGGACGGGCTGGCCGAGGACGCCGACGTGGTGTTCCTGCTGACGACCAACCGGGCCGACCTGCTCGAGCCCGCGCTCGCCGCGCGCCCGGGCCGCGTCGACCAGGCGGTGTACGTCGACCTGCCGAGCCGCGACGACCGGCGCCGCCTCGTCGAGCTGTACGTCGGCGGGCTGGACGTCGACCTCAGCCGCATCGACGACGTCCTGGATCGCACCGACGGGGTGACGGCCTCCTTCCTCAAGGAGCTGCTGCGGCGCGCGGCCGTCATCGCCGCCGAGCGGCAGCCGGATGCCGAGCTCGTCGTCAGCGCCGACGACGTGGACGCCTCGCTCGCGGAGCTCCTCGACACCCGCAACCAGATGACGCGGTCGGTGCTGGGCTACCGGTCGGAGTGACCGGAGTCAGACCACCACGTTGACCAGCTTCGGTGCGCGCACGATCACCTTGCGCACCGGGCGCCCGTCGATCGCCTTCACCACGGCCGGGTCGACCAGCGCCAGCTGCTCCAGGTCGGCCTCGGAGACGTCCGGGGCGACCTCCAGCCGGGCCCTGACCTTGCCCTGGATCTGGACGACGGCGGTGACCGACTCCTCGACCAGCAGGGCGGGGTCGACGGCCGGCCAGCCGGCGCGCGCGACCGTCGGCCGGTGGCCCAGCCGCTCCCACATCTCCTCGGCGGTGAACGGCGCGACCAGCGACAGCATGATCGCCACGGCCTCGGCGGCCTCGCGCACCGCGGGGTCCGCGGGGCCGCAGCCGGAGTCGATGGCCTTGCGGGTGGCGTTCACCAGTTCCATGACCCGGGCGACCATGACGTTGAACCGGTAGGACTCGACCAGCTCGGCCGCGTCGTGGACGGCGTGTGCCGTCGCCCGGCGCAGGGCGACGTCACCGCCCTCGGGCGCGGTGCCGGGCTCCGAGGTGACGTCGCCCGACAGCCGCCACGCGCGCTGCAGGAAGCGCAACGAGCCGGCCGGCGACATGTCGGCCCAGTCGATGTCGTCCTCCGGCGGGCCGGCGAAGACCAGCGTCAGGCGTACGGCGTCGACCCCGTAGGCCGCTAGTTGCTCCCCCAGACTGACGCCGTTGCCCAGCGACTTGCTCATCTTGCGGCCCTGGTTGATGACGATGCCCTGGTTGAGCTGCGACGCGAACGGCTCACCGACGTCCAGCATCCCCATGTCCCGCAGCACCTTGGTGAAGAAGCGCGCGTACAGCAGGTGCAGCACGGCGTGCTCGACGCCGCCGACGTAGATGTCGGCCGGCATCCAGGCCTTCGCCTTCTCGACGTCGAAGGGCCCGTCGGTGTAGTTCGGCGAGCAGTAGCGCAGGAAGTACCACGACGAGTCGACGAAGGTGTCCATCGTGTCGCTGTCGCGCTTCGCGGGCCCGCCGCACGTGGGGCACTCGACGTCGACCCACTCCGACGCCGCGGCCAGCGGCGAGACACCCTTCGGCTTCAGGTCGGCGCCCCGCAGCTCGGGCAGCTCCAGCGGCAGCTGTTCGTACGGCACGGCGACCTCGCCGTCCTTCTCGCAGTGGATGATCGGGATCGGCACGCCCCAGTAGCGCTGGCGGCTCAGCAGCCAGTCGCGCAGCCGGAAGTTGACCGCGCCCTGGCCGCTCCCCTGCTGCTCCAGGAAGTCGATCGTGGCGCGCTTCGCGTCGGCGACCGCCAGCCCGTTGATGTCCAGGGGCGCATCGACGCCGGGCGCCGGGGAGTTGATGGCCGGCCCCTCGCCGTTGTAGGCCTCGCCGTCGTACCCCTCGGGCGTCTGGGTGGTCCGGACGATCTCCAGACCCATCACCGTGGCGAACTCCCAGTCGCGCTGGTCGCCGCCGGGCACGCCCATGACCGCGCCGGTGCCGTAGTCGGCCAGCACGTAGTCGGTCGCCCAGACCGGGATCTGCGCGCCGGTGACCGGGTTGGTCGCCGTGACCCCCAGGTCGACGCCGGTCTTGGGCCGATCGGTGGAGAGCCGCTCGATCTCGGTCTCCTTGCGGATCTCCTCGCGGTAGGCCTCGAAGGCGGCGCGCTGACCGTCGGTCACCAGCTCCGCGGCCAGCGCGGAGTCGACGGCGACGACCATGAACGTCGTGCCGAAGATCGTGTCCGGGCGCGTGGTGTAGACGGTGATCGGCTCGTCGCGGCCCGAGACGGCGAAGTCGACGTGCGCCCCCTCGGAGCGGCCGATCCAGTTGCGCTGCGCCGTGACCACCCGCGCCGGCCAGGTCGGCTCCAGCCGGTCCAGCTCGCTCAGCAGCTCCTCGGCGTACTCGGTGATCTTGAAGTACCACTGCGTCAGCTCGCGCTTGGTGACCTCGGCGCCGCAGCGCTCGCAGCGGCCGTCGACGACCTGCTCGTTGGCCAGCACCGTCTGGTCGTTGGGACACCAGTTGACCGGCGACGACTTGCGGTAGGCCAGCCCGCGCTCGCGGAACTTCAGGAACAGCCACTGGGTCCAGCGGTAGTACTCGGGGTCGGAGGTGTGCAGCCGGCGCGACCAGTCGAAGGAGATGCCGTAGCGCTTGAACGACTCGTACTGCGTCTCGATGTTCGCGTAGGTGTACGTCGCGGGGTGCTCGTCGTTGCGGATCGCGGCGTTCTCGGCGGGCAGGCCGAAGGAGTCCCAGCCCATGGGGTTCAGGACCTCGTAGCCGCGCTGCCACCAGTAGCGCGCGATCACGTCGTGGAGCGCCGTCACCTCGGCGTGGCCCATGTGCAGGTCGCCGCTGGGGTAGGGGAACATCGTCAGCGCGTACTTCTTCTCCCGCGCCGAGTCGTCGTCGGCGCGGAAGGGCTGCAGCTCGTCCCAGACGGGCAGCCACTTCTCCTGGACCGCCTCGACGTCGTAGGACTCGGGCTGGGTCTCCTGCTCGCTCATCTCTTCTCTCTCACGCTCGGTCGGACTCTGCTGATCCCGGGCACAAAAAAGCCCCTCGGGCACGAGGGGCAGCCGCGTCGATGGGTGCGCGTCGACGCGGCTAGGTAAGGAGCAGGGTCCTCCACATGGGCTCAGGATACCTCTGCGTCGTCGGCTGGCTACAGTCGCCGCCATGACCGTCAACGACCTCTTCCGACTGGACGGCAGGGTGGCGATCGTCACCGGTGCCTCGAGCGGCCTCGGCGTCGCGTTCGCGCGGGGACTCGCCGAGGCCGGCGCCGACCTGGTGCTCGGCGCCCGCCGCGTCGACCGCCTCGCGGACACGGCGAGGCTCGTCGAGGCCGCCGGCCGGCGCGCCCTCACCGTCGAGACCGACGTGACCGACCCGGAGTCGTGCACGAACCTCGTCGCGCTCGCGATGGAGGAGCTCGGCCGGGTCGACGTCCTGGTCAACAACGCCGGAGTCGGTACGGCGGTGCCGGCGACCCGCGAGACGCCCGAGGAGTTCCGGGGCGTGATCGACGTGAACCTCAACGGCTGCTTCTGGATGGCGCAGGCCTGCGGCCGGGTGATGCAGCCGGGCTCGAGCATCGTCAACATCAGCTCGGTGCTGGGTCTCACGACCGCGGGGCTCCCCCAGGCGGCGTACGCCTCCTCGAAGGCCGGCCTGATCGGCCTCACGCGCGACCTGGCGCAGCAGTGGACCGGCCGCAAGGGCATCCGGGTCAACGCGATCGCGCCGGGCTTCTTCGCCTCCGAGATGACCGACCAGTACCCGCCCGGCTACCTCGACTCCCAGCAGCAGCGCATCCCCGCCGGCCGCAAGGGCGACCCCGCGGAACTGGCCGCGGCCGTGGTCTTCCTGGCCTCCGACGCGGGCGGCTACGTCACCGGTCAGACGATCGCGGTCGACGGCGGGATGACGATCGCCTGATGGCGGGCCCGCGGGTGGTCGTGGTCGGCGCGGGCTTCGGCGGTCTCGGCGTCGCGCACGCGTTGCGCGAGGCCGGGATCGGCGACGTGACCGTCCTGGAGCGGGCGGACGACGTCGGCGGGGTGTGGCGCGAGAACACCTACCCCGGCGCCGCCTGCGACGTCCCGTCGCCGCTCTACTCGTGGTCGTGGGCGACCAACCCGACCTGGTCGCGCCGGTACTCGCCGCAGCCCGAGATCCTCGACTACATCCACCGGGTCGCCGGCGAGGGCGGTCTGCTCGACCTGGTGCGCACGGGCACCACGGTCACCGGGCTCGAGTACGCCGACGACCGGTGGCGGGTGTCGACCGACCGCGGTGACCTCGACGCCGACCTGGTCGTGGTCGCGACGGGGCAGCTGTCCAACCCGGTCGTGCCGCGGATCCCCGGCGCGGAGACCTTCGCCGGGCCGGCCTTCCACTCGGCCCGCTGGCGCCACGACCTCGACCTCGAGGGCAAGCGGGTCGCCGTGGTCGGCACCGGCGCGAGCGCGATCCAGTTCGTGCCCGGGATCGTGGACCGCGTCGGGTCGATGGCGGTGTTCCAGCGGTCCGCGCCGTACGTCGTGCCGAAGCCGGACCGCGCGTTCACCGCCACCCACCACCGGCTCTTCCGGTCCTACCCGGGGATCCCCGCCGGCGAGCGGCGGTTCTGGTTCTGGTTCACCGAGGGGTTCAACGGCGCGCTCGTGGGCTCCTCCCCCGCCGCGCGTCCGCTGATGGCCTACGCCCGGGCCCGGTGGTGGCTCCAGCTGCACCGCCAGGTCCGCGACGCCGGGCTCCGGCGCCGGCTGGTGCCCGATCACCCGATCGGCTGCAAGCGGATCCTCTTCTCCAACGACTGGTACCCCGCACTCGCGCGCGACCACGTCGACGTGGTCACCGCCGAGATCTCGCGGATCGAGCCCCACGGCGTGCGGACCGCCGACGGCCGCCTCCACCAGGCGGACGTGCTGATCTGGGGCACCGGCTTCGCGGCCACGGACTTCCTCGGCGGCCTCGACGTGCGCGGCGCCGAGGGCGTCTCGCTCGCGGACGTGTGGGCCGACGGGGCGCGGGCGCACCTCGGCATGACCGTGCCGGGCTTCCCGAACCTGTTCCGCGTCTACGGCCCCAACACCAACCTCGGCGGCAGCTCGATCATCGGCATGCTGGAGGCCCAGGCGACGTGGATCGCGCAGGTCGCCCGCCGGGTCCGCGACGGCCGGGCCCACCGGGTCGCGGTGCGCCGCGACGTCTGGGACGCGTACGACGCGGAGATGCGCACACGGCTCGCCGCGACCGTCTGGTCGGGCTGCGACAGCTGGTACCGCGACGGGCAGCGGATCACCACCAACTGGCCCGGCCTGGTCGCCGAGTACCGGGACCGCACCGCCACGGTCGACTGGTCGGAGCTCGAGGAGCTCAGCGAGACGGCTCCCAGGAGCGGACGGCCACCCACCGGACCGTGACCGCCGCGGCGGCGAGGTAGAGCACCACGGAGCAGGCCGCCATCGCGTGCAGGCCGCTCAGGAAGCGGGCGGCGTGCGTCGGTGCTCCCGCCACGGCTCCGTAGACCGCGATGCCGATCGCGCCGGCGGCCTGGCGGGCCGTGTTGTTGGCGCCGGAGGCGAGCCCGCTCCGCTCCGGAGGCACGGCGCGCAGGGCCGCCGTCACGATCGCCGGCGTGAGCACGCCGAGCCCGATCCCCCAGAGCAGCAGCGCCGGGAGCAGCACGACGTACGGCGTCGAGGCGTCGGCCGGCAGGAGCAGCGCGAAGCCCCCGGCCGCGACGCCCAGCCCGACCGCAGCGGGGACCCGCGGCCCCACCCGCCCGACGACCCGGCCCACCCCGGCGGCCATCAGCGTGAGCGGCAGGAAGAGCGGCAGCAGCGCGACGCCGGCGGCCAGCGCGGAGCGGTGCTGGACGGTCTGGAGGTAGAGCGTCACCAGGAAGAGCATCCCGAGCGTGGCCAGGTTCATCGTCCCGGCGACCCCGTTCGCGGCCACGAACGCACGCTCGCGCAGCAGGGCCGGCGGCAGCATCGGGTCGGGCGACCGGCGCTCGACGGCCAGCAGCGCGCACGTCGCCCCGATCGCGACGACGCCGCCGAGCGCGGCGGTCGCCGCACGACCGCCGCCGGCCGCGACGACCGCCAGCACCGCGCCGGCGAGGGCCACGGCTCCGGCCACCGCCCCGGGGACGTCGACCCGGCGCCCGGTGTCGCGCCGTCCCGGCGGCACCGCGACCGTCACGGCCGCTGCGGCGGCCACCACGATCGGGACGTTCACGAGGAAGACCAGTCGCCACGAGGCGGCCTGCACCAGGACCCCGCCGAGCAGCGGACCTGCCGGCAGTGCGGCGCTGCCGACGGCCGCCCAGATGCCCACCGCGCGGGCCTGCTCCGCCTTCCCGGGGATCGCGTCACCCAGCAGGGCGAGGGTCCCGGGGAGGAGCAGCGCCGCGCCGATCCCCTGGGCCACGCGGCCACCGACGAGCACCGCGGTCGAGGGCGCCAGGCCGCACCCGAGCGAGGCGAGGCCGAACGTCGCGAGCCCGACCAGCACGATCCGTCGGTGACCCACGACGTCGCCCGCCGTGCCGGCCGCGAGCAGCAGCGCGGCCAGCGCGACGGCGTACCCGTCCACGACCCACTGCAGCCCGGCGACGCCGGCGCCGAGGTCGTGCCCGATCGACGGGAGCGCGACATTGACGACGGTGACGTCGAGCAGGACCACGAAGTAGCCCGAGCAGAGGGCCGGCAGCACCAGCCGGGTGGCAGGAGGTCGCGGGGCCATGCCGCCCACCGTGCCACCTGCCGGGGACGTCAGGCGGGGCCGCCCCCGGCGACGTTGACCATCCAGCCCACGCCGTACCTGTCCGTGAGGTCGCCGAACGAATCGCCCCACGGCGCCTTCTCGAGCGGCACGTGGACGGTGCCGCCGTCGGCGAGCGCGTCGAACCAGCGCCGCAAGGTGGCCTCGTCGTCGCCGCTCAGCGAGATGCGGCCGTTCGAGAAGTCGCCCTCCATGTGGGCCGGGACGTCGGAGCCCATCAGCTGCACGGAGTCGGAGACGCCCAGGGACGAGTGCATCACGTTGTCGGCCTCGGACGCGGTGATGCCCATCTGCTCGAAGCCGCCCATGTCGCCGTACGTCGTCACGTCGAGCTGCCCGCCGAGGACGGACTGGTAGAAGGTCATCGCCTCGCGCGCCTGGCCGCGGAAGCTCAGGTAGGGATTCAGCTGGGTGCTCATGTCGCTCTCCTCCATCGGGGTCGGTGCAGGTCTCGACCGCCGATCGGCTCCGAACTCATCGCCGTCGGCCGGGACGAGCCCACCCGTTCCGGGGTGGTGCCGACCACCCCCACCCGTGGCTACCTTCCGCTCATGACCAGGCGGCGTACGCCGACGTCCGGGCGCTCGGGGACTCGAGGGGTGGCGGCCACCCTCGCCCTCGGCACGGTGCTGCTCTGCGGGTGCGGCGAGGCCCGCGTCGACGCCGCGGACGACCTGTGCGTGCAGTACGACCAGCTCGTCGAGAAGGCCGACTCGCTCCAGGAGATCGATCCCGACACGGCCACGGTCGGCGAGGTCCGCGACCAGGTCGAGGAGGTCCAGGACCAGCTCGACGCGCTGCAGGCGGTCGCGGAGGGTCAGCTGGACACGCTGATCTCGACGCTCCGGACCGCGGTCGGAGACCTGGTGGCCGCTGCCAGCGACGCCGGCCAGGAGGCGCTCGACGTGGCCCGGCCGCTGATCGAGGACACCGTCGACGACGTGAGGGAGGCGTGGGCGACGCTCGAGCAGGCCGCCGACGTCAAGTGCGGGGAGGCGTGATGAGTGCAGATGACGTGAAGTTCGTGGTCGAGGCGGTCGTCGTCCTCGGCTGCATCGTGATGGGCACCCGCGCCGGTGGTGTCGGCGTCGGACTCTGGGGTGGTCTCGGCACCGCCGTCCTCGTCTTCGGGTTCGGGGAGGCCCCGGGCGAGCCGCCGGCCGCCGCGATGGCGATCATCCTGGCCGTCGTCACGGCGGCGGCGATGATGCAGGCCGCCGGGGGCATCGACTGGATGGTCGCGATGGCCGCCCGGGTGATCGAGAAGCGGCCTCACCAGATCACGCTGATCGCGCCGCTGACCGCGTTCGTCTTCTCGATCGGCGCCGGGACGAGCAACATCATCTACCCGTTGCTCCCGGTCATCTACGACGTCTCCTACCGCAACCACATCCGGCCCGCGCGGCCGCTGACGGTCACCGTCGTGCAGTCCGGCATGGCGCTCGCCGCGTCGCCGGTCTCGGCGGCGATGGCCGCGATGCTCACGCTGACCGACGTCACGCCGTACGACCTCGGCCTGACGGAGATCCTCGCGATCACGCTGCCGGCCTGCGTCGTCGGCATCGTCGTCACCTCGCTCGTGGTGAACCGGATGTGGAAGGACCTCGACGACGACCCCGAGGTCCAGGCGAGGATCGCCGCCGGAGAGCTCGCGGCGCCCGGCGTGACGTTCGCCGCCGCACCCGCCCCGGTCCCCGCGGGCGCGGCGGCGGACACACCGTCGCCGCCCAGCGGGTCGGCCGGCGCCGGCGCTGACGTGACCGCCTCGGCCGGTCTCACCTACACCGCCGCGGGACGCAACTCCGCCCTGGCGTTCTTCGCCGGCGTCGTGATGATCGTGATCCTCGGGCTCTTCCCCGACCTGCGGCCGGCGTTCGAGGTCGAGGGCGAGGGCAGCGTGTCGATCGACATGACCACGACGATCGTGATGGTCATGTTCGCCGTGGGCGTCGCCATCCTCTTCCTCGGCCGGCCGAACGTCGCCGAGGTGCCCGACCAGTCGGTGTTCAAGGCCGGCATGATCTCCGCGATCGCGCTCTTCGGGATCGCATGGCTGACCGCGACGTTCATCTCGGCCCACCAGGAGCAGATCATCGACACCATCGGGAGCTGGGTCACCGACGTGAAGGTGCTCTTCGCCCTGGCCGTCTTCCTCGTCGCGGCGCTGACGACGAGCCAGTCCACCGCGACCCGGACCATCGTGCCGATCGGACTGGCCGCCGGGCTGTCGCCCGGACTCGTCACCGGCATGTGGGCCGGCGCCCTCAGCGGCGTCTACACGCTGCCCGCCAACGGCACGCAGATCGCGGCCGCCAACTTCGACCTCAGCGGGACCACGAAGCTCGGCAACAAGCTGCTCGACCACAGCTTCTTCGTCCCGATGCTGATCATGACCGTCGTGACCGTCGCCGTCGGCGCCGTGATCGGCTCGGTCTTCTTCTAGCCGGTCTGCCAGGGAGGACACATGGAGCTCCAGGACATCGAGAAGAAGGCGGCGGCGATGATGCCGTCGCTGATCGACCAGCTCGAGCGGCTGGTCGCCGTGCCGTCGGTGGCGTTCCCCGGCTATCCCGCCGAGCCCGTGCACGAGATGGCGCGGACCACCCTCGACCTCTTCCGCGAGGCCGGCTTCCGCGACGCGCGGCTGATGGAGGTCCCGTCCGGCTACCCCCCGATCTACGCCGAGCACCCCGGACCCGAGGGGTCTCCGGTCGTCATGCTCTACGCGCACTACGACGTGCAGCCGGCACCCGCGGACCAGGGATGGACGTCGGACCCGTGGACGGCCACCCGCAAGGACGACGGCCGGGTCTACGGTCGCGGCGCCGCGGACGACAAGGGCGGCCTGGTCGCGCACCTCGGCACGATGCGCGTCTTCGACGGCTGGCCCCCGTGCACCGTCAAGCTGATCCTCGAGGGGATGGAGGAGACCGAGAGCAACCTCGAGGCGTTCGTCGAGGCACATCCGGAGCTCTTCCAGTGCGACGTCTTCATCGTCTGCGACATGGGCAACCTCGCCGTCGGCGAGCCCGTGCTCACCACGGCGCTGCGCGGCGACGTCGCGTGCGTGGTCACCGTCCGCACGCTCCAGCACCCCCTGCACTCGGGAGTCTTCGGCGGTCCCGCGCCCGACGCGATGATGGCGCTCGCCCGCCTGCTGGCCACGCTGCACGACGACGCCGGCAACGTGGCCGTCGCCGGCGTCTCGAGCGGCGAGTGGACCGGCGCGGACCTGAGCGCCGCGGACTTCGAGGCGAGCGCCGACCTCGTCGAGGGGGTCCGCCTCTCGGGCACGGGCAGCATCGGCACGCAGCTGTGGTCGCGGCCGTCGGTCTCGGCGATCGGCGTCGACATGACGAACATCGCCGGGTCGTCCAACGTCCTCGTGCCGGAGGCGCGGGCCAAGCTCTCGATGCGGATCGTCCCGGGCTCCGACCCGGTCCGCGAGCTCGACGCGCTGGTCGCGCACCTCGAGTCGCACGCGCCGTACGGCGCCCAGGTGGAGGTGCAGCGCACCAAGCAGGCGCCACCCTTCCGGTGCGCCACCGACGGCCCCGGGTACGACGCGGCCCGGACCGCCCTCGCCGAGGCGTACGGCAAGCCGGCGGCCGAGGCCGGGTCGGGCGGTTCGATCCCGCTGCTGCGCACCCTCCAGCAGGCGTGCCCCGGCGCGGAGTTCATCCTGTGGGGTCCCGAGGACGTGGCGAAGTCCCGGATCCACGCGTCCGACGAGAGCGTGGACCCAAGCGAGATCGAGAAGATGGTCGTCGCCCAGTCGCGGCTGCTGGTCCACCTCGCCGCGAGCGCGGACGCTCGATGACCGGCGGGCGCCGGAGCGGCGTACTCCTCGCGACCTGCATCTCCACGCTGGTCGTCAACGCGAACACCTCCGCGGTCGCCATCCTGCTGCCGGCGATCAGCGACGACACCGGCATGTCGGTCAACACCCTGCAGTGGGCGGTCACGGGCTACTCGCTGGTGGGCGCGGCGGTGATCATCACCTCGGGCTCGCTCGGCGACGTCTTCGGTCGCAAGAGGGTCTTCCAGGCCGGCCTGCTGCTCTTCGTCGCCTCCTGCGTCCTCATCGCGCTCGCCGGATCGGGCGAGATGGTCATCGCCGGCCGGATGGTCCAGGGCGCGTCGGGGGCCACGATCCTGGCGTGCGGCATGAGCCTGCTCACGGTCGCCTACAGCGGCCAGGAGCAGGTGCGCGCGGTCACGCTGTGGGGTGCCGCGGCAGCGGTCGGCGCCGCGGCCGGACCGCTCGTCGGCGGCGTGCTGGTCGACACGACCGGATGGCAGGGTCTCTTCTGGATCGACGCCGCGATCGCCGCGGCCTGCATGGTGCTCACGTTCGCGACCGTCGGCGAGTCCCGGGACGCGGACCGGCCACGATCCGTGGACTACGTCGGCACCGTGCTGGTGGCCCTCACCCTCGGCCCGCTGATCCTCGCGCTCAGCAAGGGCAGCGACTGGGGCTGGGTCTCGGTCGCCACGATCGGGTGCGTGGTCGTGGCGCTCGCCGCGGGCTTCGGCTTCGTCCGGGTGGAGCGCCGCGTGGCTCTCCCCCTCCTCGACCTCGCCCTGCTGCGCAACCGGGTGCTCGTGGGCTCGACGATCGCGATCCTCATCGGCGCGGGCACGATCAACGCGCTCATGTACGTCCTCAGCCTCTACTTCCAGGACCCGACCACCTTGGACTTCAGCCCGCTCGAGGCGGGCGTCGCGACGCTGCCGGCCACCGTCGGCCTGGTGATCTCGGCGCCGCTGGTGCCACGTCTCGCCGCGAGGATCGGTGGCCGCGAGGTCGTCGGCATCGGCTTCCTGCTGACGGCGGTCGGGTTCGCCTGGATCGGGCTCGTGGACTCGTCGTGGCAGTACGCCGCCTTCTTCATCCCCCTCGTCGCAGCCGCCGTCGGCATGGGTCTCTCCAACGGTCCCGCGTCGGCTGCGGCGACCGCGGCCGTCCCCGCCAACCAGGTCGGCGAGGCGTCGGGCGTGTCCAACATGGCGCGGTACGTCGGCGCGGCGGTCGCGACGGCGCTGGCCGCGACCCTCTACAGCACGGTGACGGCCGACCGCGTCGCCGACGGGGAGGACACCGCGGCCGCGCTCGCGGCGGGACTCGGCACGACCGCCTGGGTGATGGCGGCACTCAGCCTCGCCGGCGTGGTGATGGCCGTCGTCATGGGCCGGCACCGCACCCCGCGCGGCACGCTCGCCGACTCGGCCGCGGCCGCCGCGTCGAGCAGCCACACGCTCCCGACGTCCGCCACGGCCGCGCCCGAGCTCGCCGACAGGTGACGTCGAGACCGGCGTCAGCCGACCGCCTGCGCCTTCGCCCAGCGGTAGTCCGCCTTGCCCGACGGCGAGCGCTGCACGCTCGGCACCCGGACGATCGCCTTGGGCAGCTTGTAGCGGGCGATGTGCCGGCCGGCCTCGGCCAGCAGCTCCTCGTCGCTGACCTCGACGCCGTCCTCGAGCTGCACGACCGCCACGACCTCGTGGCCCCACCGTGCGGAGGGGCGGCCGGCCACCACCACGTCGCGCACCGCGCCGTGTGCGGCCACCGCCCGCTCGACCTCCTCGGCGAAGATCTTCTCGCCGCCGGAGTTGATCGTGACGCTGTCTCGGCCGAGCAGCCGGATCCGGCCGTCCTCGAGCACGCTGGCCCGGTCTCCGGGCACCGACCAGCGCTCGCCGTCGACGACCGGAAACGTGCGGGCCGACTTCTGCGGGTCCCCGAGGTAGCCGAGCGGGACGTACCCGCGCCGGGCCAGCCAGCCGCCGGACTCCCCCGGCTCGAGCTGCCGGGTGAGCAGGTCGTCGAGCACCCCGGTGTCGGGCCGCGGCGTGAAGAGCATGGCCTCGTCCTCGAGGCCCTTCATCGTCAGCTGGCTCATCTGCAGGCCCGACTCCGAGGAGCCGGCGGAGTCCAGCACCATCACGTGCGGCAGCGCCGCGAAGATCCGGTCGCGCACCGACGGCGTGAGCGCGGCTCCGCCGTTGCCGAAGCTGACCAGGCCGGAGAGGTCGTAGCTGCCGCGCTCGACCTCCTCGATGATCGGCTTCGCGATCGCGTCGCCGACCGTCACGATGTTGAGCACGCGCTCCCGGGCGGCGACCTCGAGAGCGTTGCCGGCGTCGAGGCCGTGCACGTCGTCGGGGATGACGATCTTGCCGCCCGAGGTGATGCCGTGGAAGGTCGACCACTGGGCCGCGCCGTGCATGAAGGGCGGGATCATCAGCATCGCCAGGCCGCCGTTCGCGTTGCGGGCCGCCTCGGCGATCGCGTCGTACGACGGGTAGGGGTCGGTCTCGCCGAACGGCGTGCCGCCCATCGTGGAGACGTAGATGTCGTGCTGCTTCCACAGCACGCCCTTCGGCATGCCGGTGGTGCCGCCGGTGTAGAGGAGGTAGAGGTCCTCACCACCGGGCGTCGGCATGCCACCGGGCGGCTCGGGAGCCGCGAGCGCCTCGTCGTACCAGACGGCGCCGGGCAGCAGGTCGTGGCCGGACTCGTCGGGCACCTGCACGAGCACGGTCAGCTCGGGCAGCTGACGGCGCACGGCCGCGACGACCGGAGCGAACTCGGCGTGGAAGACCAGGCCCCTGGTGTCCGCGTCCCGGAGGAGGTAGGCGAGCTCCTCGGCGACGTAGCGGTAGTTGACGTTGAACGCCGCGACCCGGGCGCGGAAGGCGCCGAGCATGGCCTCGAGGTACTCGTTGCCGTTGCGGAGGTAGATGCCGACGTGGTCCTGACCGGACTCGTGGTTGGCGAGCCCGGAGCGCTCGGCGCGGATCCCCAGCCCGCGGCCGGCGAAGAACCGGGCCAGTCCGTCGATCCGCGCGTCCATCTCGGCGTACGTCACGCGCCGATCGCGCCAGACCAGGACCTCCTGGTCGGGTACGGCACCGGCGACGGTCCCGAACACCGTCGCGAGGTTGAAACCGTCGGGACCGGGACCGGGCATCGTCGACCGCCTCGCGCTAGAACAGGTTCCTGTTCCGCGCGATGCTAGCGCAGGACGGGGCGAGGCAGGCTCGCGTTCGCGACTCGGTTCTCGCTGTCGATCATCCAGGCCAGCTGCTCGAGGCGCTCGATGATCGCGTGCAGGATGTCGGCGGTCGTCGGGTCCTCGGCGTCCACGTCGTCGTGGATGCGGCGGGCGGTCCCGGCCACGGCGTACAGGCTCGCGGCGACGAGGTCGACGGCCTGCGCCGTGTTGACCTCGCCCGTCGGGAGGTCCGGGAGGCTGGACTGCGCGGCGACGGTGGCCGCCCGGCCGTCGGGCGTCACGTAGACCGCGCGCATCCGCTCGGCCACCTGGTCGGAGAACTCGCGGGCCGCGTCGACGACCTCGTCGAGCGCCAGGTGGAGGTCGCGGAAGTTGAGGCCGACGACGTTCCAGTGGGCCTGCTTGCCGACGAGGTGGAGGTCGATGAGGTCCACCGAGAGCTGCTGGAGATGGGTGGCCAGCTGCTCGGACGCGGTGAACGGCGGCTTGGCGATGTGGGTGCTCCGGTCTGAGTGCAGCATGTCGGTCACGAGACCGCTCCTTCCGTCGGGGACGGCACCAGCCAACCACCGTTTCTTGAACAATTCCAGAAAGGTGAGCCTTGCCTGAGCCCGCAACCACCCCGCCCGGGGTGGTGCGACGCCACCCACCGCGATCCGACCATCGAGCCACCCCTCAGGAGGAGGCGCCGGCATGGGCTCGGAATCGCAGTACGACATCGACTACTCGACCCGGGGCACTGTCGCCGACCTCGGCGCCACCTTCGCCGCGGTGCTCCTGGCCGTCTCGTCCGGGATGAACGTCCTCCAGGGCCTGTCGGCGATCGTGAACGACGACCTCTACGCCGCGGGCAGCGAGTACCTCTACGAGCTCGACATGACCGTCTGGGGCTCGATCCACCTCGTCCTCGGCATCGTCGGCATCGCGGTCGGCATCGGCATCGTCGTGCGGGCGTCGTGGGCCCAGGTGGCCGGCATGATCGTGGCCGGCCTCGCGATCCTCACCAACTTCGCGTTCCTCCCCCACTACCCGCTGTGGTCGATCGTGATCATCGCGTTCAACGGCTTCGTGATCTGGGCGCTCACGGTCCAGCTGCGGGGCTACGACTACTGACGCAGCGACGCTGCGAGACGCAGGAGGCGGCTCGACGACGGTCAGCCGGCCAGCAGCTTCGCCTTCTGCGCCTCGAACTCCGCGTCGGTCAGGATGCCCTGGTCGCGCAGCGCTCCCAGCTTCTGGAGCTGCTCGATCAGGTCGTCCGAGCTCGACGTCGTCGATGCGGCCGGCGCGGCCGGGGCCGCCTGCGGGGCGGCGTACGCCGGTTGCTGGTACCGCTGCTGCTCGTAGTACTGGTGCTCGTACTGCTGCTGCTCCTGCGCCGCCCAGCGGCCCGCCTGGCGTCGCGACACCCGGTTCGAGACCGCGGTCGCGGTGCCGGCGACGACGGCCGTGCGGGCCATGCCTCCGATGAGTCCCATCTCGGTTCCTCTCCTGGTCGGTTCCGGTCAGGCGTTCGCCGACTCGAGCGCGTCGAGCGCGGCGGCGACGTCGGCGGCCGGGATCCGGCCGCTGGCGACGACCTCGGCGCCGGCCTCCCGCATCGCGGAGACGAACGGTCCGGCCCAGGTGTTCTCGTAGACGAGGAGCGCCACCGCGTTGCCGGGCTCGACGAGCGCGGCGCTCTGGGCGATGTCGTCGTCGTCGAGCAGCCCCGACCGGACGCCCTCGAAGACCGCGAGGTCGAGCTCGCCGTCACCGTCCATGTCGGCGATCGCCATCGCCGCGACGCTGCCGTCCGCGCCGACCGTGGCCACGACGAGGTCCAGGATCCGGATGATCCCGCGGTCGGTCAGGTCGATCAGCGCGTCCAGGCCACGACCCTGGAGCCTCGCGCCGGGCAGCTCCACTGCCAGGTAGTCGATGGGTCCTACGTCGAGCTGGGGCATCGGGTCCTCCTCGGGAGATTCCGTGGTCGGGGACCCCACGCTCACACGCGTCTGGGTGGTTGGACCCCACCCCGGCAGGGGTGAGGTCCAACCACCCGCGCCGTCACGACGATCGGCACGAGGCGGGCCCGCGCCTCACGAGCGGAGGGACAGATGAGCGACGACACCCGGCTCGCTCCGGCGCCTGCCGTCGACCCTGTCTCCGCTCCTGCGGACGTGGTCGCGGCCGGCCTCGGGGTCGAACCGGCACGGGGGCTCTCCGCCGACGAGGCGCGGGCCCGGCTCTCGACGTACGGCCGCAACGAGCTCGCGGGCGGCGCGAAGGAGCCGGGCTGGCGCGCGTTCCTGCGGCAGTACGAGGACTTCATGCAGCTGGTGCTGCTCGCCGCCGCGCTCGTCAACCAGCTGGTCACCGGCGAGGCCGGCACGACCGTCGTGCTCGCCGGCCTGACGGTCCTCAACGCGGTCATCGGCCTGCGTCAGGAGGCGAAGGCCGAGGAGAGCGTCCAGGCGCTCTCCCAGATGATGAGGACGATCGCGCGGGTACGCCGCGACGGCCGCGCCGTCGAGGTGGACGCCGCCGAGCTGGTCCCGGGCGACGTGGTGCTGGTCGAGGCCGGGAACCTGGTGCCCGCCGACGGACGGATCGTGCTCGCAGCGACCCTGGAGATCGAGGAGGCGGCGCTCACCGGCGAGAGCCTGCCCGTCGGCAAGACCGCCGATCCCGTCGAGGGCACCGACATCCCGCTCGGGGACCGGATCTGCATGGCCTACATGAACACCTCGGTGACGCGCGGTCGCGGCGAGATGGTCGTGACCGCGACCGGCATGGGCACCGAGATCGGCCACATCGCCGACATGCTCGCGCACACCGAGACCGGCAAGACGCCGTTGCAGAAGCAGCTGGACTCGCTGTCGAAGATCATCGCCACCATCGCGGCCGTCGCGCTCGTGCTGGTCGTGCTGCTGGGCCTGGCGCAGGGCCAGTCCTTCGACACGCTCTTCATCACCGGCGTCGCGCTCGCCGTCGCCGCGATCCCCACCGGGCTGCCGGCCGTCGTCACCGCGCTGCTGTCGATGGGCACGCGCGAGATCGCGCGTCGCAACGCGATCGTCAAGCGGCTGCCCGCCGTCGAGACGCTCGGGTCGACCTCGGCGATCTGCTCCGACAAGACCGGCACGCTGACGCTCAACAAGATGACGGCTCGTCAGCTCGTGGTCCCGGGGCGCAACCGCTACACGGTCACCGGCGAGGGCTACAGCACCGTCGGGGAGATCAACCACGTCGGCGGCCAGCGCCACGACCTCGACCCGTACCTGCTCCCGATGGTGCTGTGCGCCGATGCGGTGCTCGACGGCGAACGACTCATCGGCGATCCCACCGAGGGCGCCCTGATCGTGCTCGGCGCGAAGGGCGGGCTGAACATCGCCGAGACGCGGGCCGCGCTCCCGCGGATCGCCGAGGTGCCCTTCGACTCCGACTACAAGTTCATGGCGACCTTCCACCAGATGACCGGCGAGGACGGCCGCGAGGTGGTGCGCTGCTACGTCAAGGGCGCGCCGGACGTGCTCATCGCCCGCTCCACCGCGCTCCGGCACCCGGACGGGACGATCGTGCCGATCACCGAGGACAACCGCCACCTGGCGCTCGAGGCCAACGACGCCATCGCGAACGCCGGCGAGCGGGTCATGGTCGTCGCCCGGCGCGACCTCCCGCCCGGCACCGTGCGGCCCGGGGCCGACCTCGTCGGCGAGGTGCGGGACCTGGTCCTGCTCGCCATGGTGGGCATCGTGGACCCGCCCCGGCCCGAGGCGAGGGCCGCGATCGCCGAGTGTCACGATGCCGGCATCCGGGTGCGGATGATCACCGGCGACCACGCGACGACGGCCGCCGCGATCGCGGCCGAGCTCGGCATCGAGGGGCGAGCCGTCACCGGCACCGAGTTCGCGGCGATGAGCGACGAGCGCCTCCGCGCCGAGATCGACGGGATCGGCGTCGTGGCCCGGGTCGCGCCCGAGGACAAGGTCCGCCTCGTGCGCCTCCTCAAGGAGAAGGGCAACGTCGTCGCGATGACCGGCGACGGGGTCAACGACGCTCCTGCCCTCAAGAACGCCGACATCGGCGTCGCCATGGGCATCACCGGCACCGAGGTCTCCAAGGAGGCCGCGGTGATGATCCTGACCGACGACAACTTCGCGACGATCGTCGGGGCCGTGTCCTACGGGCGCACGCTCTACGACAACCTGTTGAAGTACCTCCGGTTCCAGATGTCGACGCTGGTCGCGTACGTCGCGATCTTCATCGGCGCCGGCATCTTCTCCATCGCCGACGGCGTCCCGCTCGACCCGTTCCAGATCCTGTGGCTCAACTTCGCCGTCGACGTCCCCATCGCCATCGCCCTCGGGTTCGACCAGCCCGCCCACGGGCTGATGACCCGGCCGCCGCGGCCGGTGGGGGCGCCGGTGCTCTCGCGCGGCAACTGGATCCGGTTGTGCGTGCAGGGTGCGGTGATGACGGTCGGGGCGCTGACGGCGTACCAGATCGGCGACTACCAGGGCGACGCCGTGCTCGCCGCGACGATGCTGCTCACCACGCTCTCGCTCTTCCACCTCGCCGCCGCCCTGCTCTGCCGCGACCAGGTCCACACGGTCTTCGACCGCGACGCCCTCCCCGGCGTGCTCCAGCTGCGTCGGTACGCCGTGGCGCTGGTGGCGATCGTCGCGGTGACCGGGCTCGACTTCCTCCAGCGCATCTTCGACACCACGGGCCTCGACCTCGGTCAGTGGTGCACCTGCCTCGGCCTGGCGGCCTCGCTCGTCGTCGTCGAGGAGCTCGTCAAGCTGGTCGTGCGCCGCACGACCGAGGACACGGCGTGAGCTGCGCCCGATGAGCACGCTCCCCACGTACGACGCCGAGCAGCTCGCCGAGCTGCTCACGCTCCTTCCCGATGTCGACGCCGTCGAGCTCAAGCTGACCGTCTCGGAGCACGACCGCGCGTGGGTGCTGGGCGCCCTCGGGATCGACCCGCTCGACGCCGTGGTCCGGCAGGTGGCGTTCGTCGACACCCCCGACCTGCGGCTCTCGGCTGCCGGGCTGGTGGTGCGGGTCCGCCGGACGCAGCACAAGCCCGGCGACGCCACCGTGAAGCTGCGCCCGATGCTGCCGGGCGACGTGCCGGAGGGTCTGCGCGACCTGCCGGGCTTCAAGGTCGAGGTGGACGCCTCACCGGCCGGGTTCACCTGCTCCTGCTCGCTCACGGTCGAGGTGCCGGACCGGAGGGTCCAAGGCGTGCTCGCGGGTGATCGCCGGATCGCGGAGGTGCTGTCCGGCGACCAACGAGCGCTGCTCGGGGCACGCCTGCCCGAGGAGGTCGGGCTCGAGGACCTGCGGGTCCTCGGGCCGGTCGCGCTGCTCAAGGCCAGGTTCCAGCCTGACGACTACCCCCGGCGCATGGTCGCCGAGCTGTGGTTCCTTCCCGACGGGTCACGGCTGCTGGAGCTCTCCGCGAAGTGCAGCCCCGTCGAGGCGTTCCAGGCGGCCGCCGAGACGAAGGTCCTCCTGGCGGGCAAGGGCGTCGACCTCGACGCACCGCAGGAGGCGAAGACCCGCACTACCCTTGCCACACTCGCGGCATCGATCGAGAAGGAGTAGGTCATGACGACGTTCACGGTCTGGAAGTTCGACGAGCCGGACGGCGCCTATCGGGCCGAGGCCGCGCTCAAGACCGCCGCCGGCGACGACCTCGTGACCATCGTCGACCACGCGGTCATCAGCTGGCCCGCAGACACCGACAAGCCGACGCTGCGTCACGAGCACGACAGCCGGAAGCACGGGGCCGCGTGGGGCGCGCTGTGGGGCATCCTCGGCGGCGCCCTCTTCGCGATCCCGGTCGCGGGAGCCGTGCTGGGCGCCGGCATCGGCGCGCTGGCGAGAGCCACCGACGGCACGGGCATCACGAAGGGCGACCTGGAGCGGATCCGCACCGAGGTCACGCCGGGCACGTCCGCGCTGTTCCTCGTCACCGACGACGCGGACCTCGACCGGCTCGGCGAGCGGTTCCACGGCCGCGACAGCCGGCTGATCACGACCAACCTCACCGACGCGGAGCGATCCACGTTGCTGGAGACGTTCGGTGGTGGCTGAGCCCGCGACGACCCGTCGCGACCGCCTGGGGCTGTTCCGCGGTGGCGAGGGGGCGATCACCGGCACCGTCGTGTGCGCGGCGGCGATCGCCGTGGGCACCGACCACAGCGAGACCATCGGTGAGCTCAGCCTCGTCATCCTCGGCACGATCGCGGTCTACTGGATCGCCCATCTCCACGCGGTGACGATCGGCAGCTCACTGACGCACCGGCACCACCCCGTCGCCGCCCTGCGGCGCGCGTTCCGCGAGACGCTGCCGATCGCCGGCGCCTCCGTCGTACCCCTGGGGGTGCTGCTCGTCGCCTCGGTGCTCGGCGCGGGTCTCCGCAACGCCGCGTGGATCGCGATGGTCGCGACCATCGCGCTGCTGACGCTCTACAGCTGGGTCGCCGGCGTGCGCGGCGGACTCGACATCCCGGGCAGGATCGCGAGCGCCGTGGCCGGCGCCCTGGTCGGCCTGCTGGTCGCGCTGCTCAAGGTGGGGCTGCACTGACCGGCGACGCCTCACCCGCTCCGGGGTGGTCTCGGGCTACCCCGGTGGCTGGCACGATCCGGGGACCGACCGCCACCCGCAGGAAGGTGAGACCCATGCCGGACCCGCCGCGGCGGGAGGGAGAGCCGGACCTCGACCTGCTCGAGTACGTCCTGGTCTCGGCGCACGACGTCGACGCACTCGCGCCCGTGGCCCGCGCCGTGGAGCAGCTGGTGCACACCGGGTCGATCCGGCTCCTCGACGCGGTCGTCCTGGTCCGCGTCGACGGCTCGGCACGGGTCGACGCGGGGTCTCCTGCCGACCACCAGCCGCTCTCGGGGCTGACGGCCGTCGCCGACGGCGGCGTGCTCCTGAGCACGCACGACGTCGAGCTCGCCTCGGTCACGCTGGCCTCGGACGAGATCGCGCTGCTGGTGCTGGTCGAGGACACCTGGGCGGGAGCACTCTCCGACGCCGCCCGGGCGGGCGGTGCCCGGCTGACCGCCGGCGAGCGGATCGCCCGGGACCGCGTGCTGGCGTCACTCGGCCGCGCGGGCGCCACCGACCTCATCGTCCGGAGTCCGGGGTCGACGCCCCTGATCGACCAGGTGGCCCAGGTGCGCCAGCTCGCGCGACTCGTCGAGCGGGGGCTGCTGTCGCTCGACCGGTACGAGGTTCAGCGGCGGCGGGTGCTCGACGGCTGACCCCTGCGGCGCAGGCTGGTCAGTGCGCGCGCGACCTCGGCCGCCTCGGCGCGCGACGTGCAGCCGAGCTTGCGATAGATCACCTTGAGGTGGAACTTCAGGGTGTTGATCGAGATGAAGAGCTCGTCGGCGATCTCGCGGAGCGTCAACCGACTGGGCAACATCCGCAGCACCTCGAGCTCGCGCTCGGTGAGCTCCTCCACGAGACCCGAGGTCTCCGCGTGCGCCGCCGGTGGCTGGCCGGCGCGACGAAGCCGGTCCAGCCAGTGCTGGGGCACGCGCCCCGCGAGCCGCTCGATCCGGTCGAGGATCTCCGGCCCGTCGGCCGCCACCGTCTGGACGAGACCGTGGCTCGCGGCCACCCCGGCCGCCTCGAGCAGGTGCTCCTGCGCCTCCCGCGGTGCAACGCTCGCGCGGCTCTGCAGCAGGGCCGCGACGACGCGGTGGCGCGGGCACCGGGGCTCGACCGTCTTCAGCTCGACGGCGGCGAGTCCCGCGTCGCCGGTCGCGAGGTGCAGGCGTGCTGCGACGGCGCCCGTCCAGAAGGTGTCGACCACCTGACCGGACCACGCCCGTGCCCCCTCGACGTCGCCGGCGGCCAGGCTCAGCGAGACGCCGCACCGTCCCAGCCAGGTGCGGGCGCCGGGCCCGGGCATCTCCGTGTCGACCATCTCCGTGGCCCGACCGAAGCTCCGCTCCGCGGCCTCGAGGTCGCCGGCGGCGAGCCGCGCCTCGGTCAGCTCCAGGAGGGCCAGCAGCTGGCAGTGCGACGCCGGCTCGACGCTCCCCTCGCAGACCTCGAGCAGCAGGGGCATGGCGGTCGCGACGTCCCCGAGCTCGCGGCGGGCGACCGCCTCCGCCGTGAGTGCCTCGTTGCGCAGGACCGTCATGCTGGCGTGTGCCTCGACCTGGCGCGCGCCGGCCACCAGGCGGAGCGCGTCGGCGGGGCGACCGGCCAGGGCCTCGGCCAACGAGCGGCTGCCTTCGAACGCGAGCCGCCGCTCGGGCACGACACTGAGTGCCCGGACGACCTCGCGGACCTCGTGGCTCGAGTCGTCCCAGCGCTCGGAGAGCGCGATGTCGCGCGCGATCATGTTCCACGCGAACTGACCGAGCGGGTCGAGCCACCACGAGTCGCCGAGGCTCTCGAGCGCCGAGCGGGCCAGCGACGCCCCGTCGACCCAGTGACCCTGGAGCGTCGCCGCGATGGACTCCAGGACCTCCAACCGCGCGCCCAGCACGGGATCCACGTCGAGGTCGTCGCGCACCAGCCGGCGGAGTCCCTCGACGAGGGCGACGAAGCGGCGGCGATCCACCAGCAGGTGGCACCACGCGTACTCCAGCATCGCGTCGATCCCGTCGGCGACGACCGCGTCGGGGAGGGCCGTCACCGTGCGCAGGATCGTGCTCTCGTGGCCGCCATCGTACAGCGCCGGCGCCTGGGCGGCGAGCAGGCGGAGGGTCTCGCGCGGACGATCGGCACGCAGCCAGTGCTCGAGCGCCGAGACGGTCTGCCCGTGCGCCTCGCGCCAGCCGGCCGCCCACGCGTGGAGCTGACGCAGTCGATCGGGCGAACGCTCGGCGAGCACGCCGAGCAGCACCTCGCGGACCAGCGCGTGCATCTCGAACCCGGAGGGCTCGGTCCGCGACACGAAGAGGCCGCGCTGCTCGGCGAGCGTGAGGAGATCCGCGGCGTCGACACGGCCGGCCAGGATCCGGGCCAGGTCCGGCTCGATGTGCTGCACGACGGTCGTCGCGATCAGGACGTCCACCATGTCCTCGGGCTCGTTGGCGAGCACCTCGTGCCAGACGTAGTCCTCGAGATGGAGGCGCTCGTCGAAGCGTCTCGGCAGGTACCGCTCACCTTGCGCCTCCGACGACCGCGCCGCCAGGGCCGCGAGCTGGATGCTCGCCGCCCAGCCGCCCGCCCGCGCCGCGACCTCCGCCGCGACGTCGGGTCTGAGCGTCGGCGCGAGCCTGGCGAGCATCGCGGTCGCCTCGTCATGGGAGAACCGCAGCTCCGGGAAGTGGACCTCGCCGAGATGGCCGCCCGCTCGCAGCCTGTCGACCGGCAGTCGCGGGGACCGTCGGCTGGCGATCACCACGTGCAGCCACGTGGGCAGGTGCTGGACGAACAACGACAGGGAGGACCCGACCACGTCGACCTCGTCCACCAGGTGCAGGTCGTCGATCACGAGCACCTTCGCGTCGTACTCCCGGGCCCCGAGGTCGTCGAGCAGCGCGCCGACCGCCTCGAGGAGCTGGCCCGGGCGCTGCAACCCGTCCACGGCCGACGCGGCAGATCCCGGCGCCACACCCTCGAGCGCGGCGAGGACGCCACGCCACAGCTGGACCGGATCCCGGTCGTCCGCGTCGAGGGACAGCCACGCGACGGGGAGGGCGGTCTCGGCCGACCAGCTGCGCAGCAGCGACGTCTTCCCCGAGCCCGCGGGCGCCACCACCAGCGTGAGCGGCGCCGCGACCGCCACTTCGAGGAGCGCGTGGAGGCGAGGTCGGGGCAGGAGGTACGACGGGCTGACGGCCGGGTGCAGCTTCGCCCGGAAGACCGCCGATCGCAGGTCGGCGCTGAGCGGGTTGACCGCGGCGGCCGCGCCGGGCGCGCGCTCGTCGTCCGCAGGCACCACGACCACCCCCTCCGACCTCGCGAAACCGGGCCTTTCAGCCTTGCACCGGCGCCTCGCTCCGCTCCTCCCCCGAAACAGGCGAAGGGCCCACGTCGTCCGACGTGGGCCCTTCGCTGGCCTCGAGCCCGGGGGCGGTCAGGCCAGGTCGAAGCGGTCGTTCTCCATGACCTTGACCCAGGCCGCCACGAAGTCGCGGACGAACTTGTCGCGCGCGTCGTCGCTGGCGTAGACCTCGGCGAGCGCCCGCAGCTGCGAGTTCGAGCCGAAGATCAGGTCGACGGGGGTCGCCGTCCACTTCACCTCGTCGGTGGCCAGGTCGCGGATCTCGTAGACGTTCTCCTCGGACTCCGAGGCCTTCCACCTCGCGCCGGGCGCGAGCAGGTTGGCGAAGAAGTCGTTGGTGAGCACGCCGGGGCGGTCGGTGAGCACGCCGTGCTGCGCCGCGCCGACGTTGGCACCGAGGGAGCGCAGGCCGCCGACGAGGGCGGTCATCTCGGGGGCGGTGAGGTCGAGCATGTAGGCGCGGTCGACCAGCAGCACCTCGGGCTGGAGCTTCTCACCCTCGCGCAGGTAGTTGCGGAAGCCGTCGGCCCGCGGCTCGAGCACCGCGAAGGACTCGACGTCGGTCTGCTCCTGGGTGGCGTCGGTGCGGCCGGCGTGGAAGGGCACGCGGACGTCGACCCCTGCATCCTTCGCAGCCTTCTCGACCGCGGCGGAGCCGCCCAGCACGATCAGGTCGGCCAGCGAGATCTTCGCGTCGCCCGCCTCGTTGAACTCGGCGCGCAGACCCTCGAGCTTCTCGAGGACGGTCGCGAGCTGCTCGGGCTGGTTGACCGCCCAGCTGCGCTGCGGCTCGAGCCGGATGCGCGCGCCGTTCGCACCGCCACGCTTGTCGGTGGAGCGGAAGGTCGCGGCCGACGCCCACGCCGTGGAGACCAGCTCGGACACGGTCAGGCCCGACTCGAGGATCCTCGCCTTCAGCGCGGCGACGTCGCCGTCACCGACGAGCTCGTGATCGACGGCCGGCACCGGGTCCTGCCAGATCTGGGTCTCGGCGACGTACGGGCCGAGGTAGCGGCTGGCCGGCCCGAGGTCACGGTGCAGCAGCTTGTACCAGGCCTTGGCGAAGGCCCGCGCGAACTCCTCGGGGTTCTCGTGGAACCGCCGCGAGATCTTCTCGTACTCCGGGTCGAACCGGAGCGCGAGGTCGGAGGTCAGCATCCGCGGCTCGCGACGCGGGTCGCCGTCGTGCGCACCCGGCACCATGTCGGACCCGGCGCCGTTCTTGGGACGCCACTGGTGCGCGCCGGCCGGGGACTTCATCAGCTCCCAGTCGTAGGCGAACAGGATGTGGAAGAACTCGTTGTCCCAGCGCGTGGGGTGGTAGGTCCAGGTGATCTCGATGCCGGAGGTGATCGTGTCGCCGGCCCGGCCGCTGCCGAACGCGCTGTTCCAGCCCAGGCCCTGCTCCTCGAGGGGAGCGGCCTCCGGCTCCGGACCGACCAGGTCGGCGTCGCCGGCACCGTGGGTCTTGCCGAAGGTGTGGCCGCCGGCGATGAGGGCGACGGTCTCCTCGTCGTTCATCGCCATCCGGGCGAAGGTCTCACGGATGTCCCGGGCCGAGGCCAGCGGGTCGGGGTTGCCGTTGGGGCCCTCGGGGTTGACGTAGATCAGGCCCATCTGGACCGCGCCGAGCGGGTTCGCGAGGTCGCGCTCGCCGCTGTAGCGCTCGTCGCCCAGCCAGGTGTCCTCGGGACCCCAGTAGATCTCCTCGGGCTCCCAGACGTCCTCGCGGCCGAAGCCGAAGCCGAACGTCGTGAACCCCATGTCCTCGAGCGCGACGTTGCCGGCGAAGACCAGCAGGTCGGCCCAGGAGATCTTCTGGCCGTGCTTCTGCTTGACGGGCCACAGCAGGCGGCGGGCCTTGTCGAGGTTGGCGTTGTCGGGCCAGCTGTTCAGGGGCGCGAACCGCTGCGCGCCGTCGCCGGCGCCGCCGCGGCCGTCGTGGATCCGGTAGGTGCCGGCCGCGTGCCAGCTCATCCGGATGATCAGACCGCCGTAGTGACCGAAGTCTGCCGGCCACCAGTCCTGCGAGGTGGTGAGCACCTCGACGATGTCGCGACGCAGCTCGTCGAGGTCGAGCTTCTCGAACTCCTCGGCGTAGCTGAAGCCCTCGTCGAGCGGGTTGCCCTTCGAGGAGTGCGCGTGCAGCACCGAGATGTCGAGGCTGTTGGGCCACCAGTCCTTGTTGCTGTGGGGACGGCCGCCGGTCTTCGGCGTCGGCGAGTCGATGGCCGGGTTCTCGCTCTCGCTGCCGTGGGCGGCAGCCGAGTCGTGCATCACCGGGCACCCGCCCTCGGCCTTGCGGTCCACGCCCTGCGGGTCGCTCTGGTTGTCGGTCATGTTTCTCGCGCTTCCTTCCAACGGGGGTTCGTCACTTCGGGGTAGGTGCGGTGGAGCAGGCGGGGCACAGGCCCCAGTAGATGACCTCGGCCTCGTCGATCCGGAAGCCGGAGTCGTCGGAGGCGGTCAGGCACGGCGCGTGGCCGACGGCGCAGTCGACGTCGGCGATGGCGCCGCAGGAGCGGCAGACCACGTGGTGGTGGTTGTCGTCGACCCGCGACTCGTAGCGGGCCACCGAACCGGAGGGCTGGATGCGGCGTACCAGTCCTGCCGCGGTGAGCGTGTGCAGCGAGTCGTAGACGGCCTGGTGGGAGACATCGGGCAGCCCGCGGCGCACGGCGCCGATGATCGACTCGGTGTCGGCGTGCGGGTGAGCGTGCACCGCGTCGAGGACCGCGAGCCGCGGCCGGGTGACCCGCAGCCCCGCGCCCCGCAGCAGTTGCTCGGCGTCGGTGGTCATGGGTGCAGTCTTGCGCCGTTTCTTGAACGAGTCAAGAATTGTCGGGACGTGTCGGGAGTCGTGCGTGTTCGCTGGACGCGGCGGCCCGCCACACGCCTCCGAGCGTCTCGTTCCGGCATCGAACGGATTACGGTTCGATAACGCGGGTACCCAAGAGTCCTTCCACGAAAGACGCGGCACGCCGACGTGTTCATCGTCCAGCACGCGAGACCGCTGACGGAGAAGGAGCACGCTTGCGGACCGCCGAGACGGCGCCGAGTCGCCCAGCGGACACGGCGCACGACGCGCGAGACGCCCGCCACGGGCGTCCGGCCGTGCTCCGCTGGCTCGGCCGGCTCGCCGCACTGCTCGCCCTCATCCTCGCCTTCGGTCTGCTCGGACTCCTGGCGGGGCTCTGGCACGTGACACACGGTCGACGATCGGCCCATCCGACCTGCCGGGGCTGCCGACGACGGCGGCGCGTCGCGCTGGCCGGCACCTCCGCGCTGGCCGGACTGGTCCTCCTGGGGGCGGGAATGGCCACCGACCAGCTCATGAACGGCCCCGGGCTGCCGTCGTGCGGACCGGAGCTGCCGACCCACACCACGGCCCGACTGGACGGGTCCGGCACGGCGGAGGCCGGCGGCGTCTGGCTCACGGCACGACAGGTCCTCACGGCGCCCGTCTCCGGCCTGGCCCGCCATTACGTCGACGACCGCGGCGGCGGGCTCTGCAAGGGGGACTCGATGACCCTGGCGTTCATGCCGTCGGCGGCCTCGGAGAGCAGCTTCGCCGTGGGCAGCGTCGTCCTCACCCGCGACAAGTCCGAGATGAGGGAGAAGGGTCAGTGGAAGGCGCTGGCCAGCCACGAGTCGCGCCACGTCACCCAGTGGGCGGTGCTCGACCTGATCGGAGGACCGTTGGCGATGCCCGTCCTGTACTCCCTGGACGAGGCGCTCTATCCCGACTCCCGCAACCACTTCGAACGCGCGGCCAGCCTCGTCGACGGCGGCTACCCGCATCCCGAGGACTTCGGGCCGCGCCCCCAGTGGGCCAAGGTCGGCGTGATCGGCATGCTCCTCGTCGCCCTCGGCTGGCGGCGCCTCCGCTGGAGCTCCCGCGTGCTCGCCGGCGGCGCCACGGCGGCAGCGGCGTCTCAACCCGGCCGCTGCCCGCTCCACAGCCGCGGCTGGTTCCGGCTCGACGCTCTCGACGGCACTCGGCCCCACTCCTGAGTGCACCCAGCAGCGACGCCCGACGGATCCTCAGCGCACGCCGAGCACGTCGCGCGCGACGATCTGCTTCATGATCTCGGTCGTGCCGCCGTAGATGGTGGTCACCCGGGTGTCCAGGTAGGCGCGGGCGATCGGGTACTCGACCATGTAGCCGTAGCCGCCGAAGAGCTGGACGCAGCGGTCGACCACGTCCTTGTGCATCTCGGTCGCCCACCACTTCGCCTGCGCGGCGTCGACGGCGGTCAGCTCGCCGCGATCGAGGCGCAGCACCGCCTGGTCGACGTACGCCTGCGCGACGTCGAGCGCCGTCGCCATCTCGGCGATGGCGAACTGGGTGTTCTGGAAGCCCGCGATCGGCCGACCGAACGCGGTCCGCTCGCGCACGTGGTCGATCGTCCACGAGAGCGCGGCGCGCGCCCCGGCGCAGGCGGTCACCGCGATGCCGATCCGCTCGAGCGGGAGATGCACCATCAGCTGGCGGAAGCCGTCGCCGACCTCGCCGAGCACGTGCTCGTCGGTGAGCCGGACCTCGTCGAAGAAGAGCTCGGCGGTGTCCTGCGCCTTGAGCCCCACCTTGTCGAGGTTGCGCCCGCGCTCGAACCCCGCCATCCCGCGCTCGACGACGAAGAGGCTGAAGGCACGGCTGCCGGCCTCCGGCGAGGGGTCGGTGCGGGCGACCACGACGACCACGTCGCTGTTGATGCCGTTGGTGATGAAGGTCTTGGCGCCGTTGAGCACCCAGCCGTCGCCGTCGCGGCGTGCGGAGGTGCGGATGCCCTGGAGGTCCGACCCGGTGCCGGGCTCGGTCATGGCGATCGCGCCGATCAGCTCCCCCGAGGTCAGCCCGGGCACCCAGCGCTCCCGCTGGGCCGGCGTCGCCATGTCGACCACGTAGGGAAGCGCGATGTCGGCGTGCACCGTCAGGCCCGAGGAGTACGACGTCGCGCCGACGCGCGCGCACTCCTCGATGACCACGCAGCGGAAGGCGTAGTCGCCCTCGAGGGCCAGCCCGAGCAGCCCCAGCTCGCCGGCGGCCAGCCACGGCGCGCGCGGGATGATGCCGGCGGAGTCCCACTCCTCGCCGTACGGCACGACCGCTCGGGCGAGCAGCTCGCGGACGCTGGCCCGGAGGTCTTCGTGGTCGTCGCCGAAGAGGGATCGGCGCGCCCAGAGGTCCCTGGCCACCGCTCAGACCCGCTCGATGATCGTGGCGTTTGCGAGCCCGCCGGCCTCGCACATGGTCTGCAGTCCGTAGCGTCCGTCGGTCGCCTCCAGGTGGTTGACCAGCGTGGCGAGCAGCCGGGTGCCGGACGCGCCCAGGGGATGGCCGAGGGCGATGGCACCGCCGCGCGGGTTGAGCCGGTCGGGGTCGGCTCCGACCTCGGCCTGCCAGGCGAGGGGCACGCTCGCGAACGCCTCGTTGACCTCGTAGGCGTCGACGTCGCCGATGCCCAGGCCGGCCTTGGAGAGCGCCTTGTGGGTCGCGGGGATCGGCGCGGTCAGCATCAGCGCGGGGTCGTCACCGGCGACGGCGAAGGAGACGAAGCGGGCCCGCGGGCGCAGCCCGAGCCGCTCGGCGACGTCCTCGCCCATCACCAGCGCGGCGGCGGCGCCGTCGGTGAGCGGCGAGGAGTTGCCCGGCGTGATCCGCCAGTCCATCCCGGGGTGGCGCGCGCGCATCTCGTCGCTGGCGAACGCCGGTCGCAGGCCGGCGAGGGCCTCCGGTGTCGTGGTGGCGCGGATGGTCTCGTCCGCGTCGACGTCGCCCACGGCGACGAGCTCGTCCGCGAACCCGCCCGACGCCGCCGTCTCGGCGGCCAGTCGGTGGGAGCGGGCCGCGAACGCGTCGAGGTCGGCCCGGCCCATCCCCCACTTCTCGGCGACCAGGTCGGCGCAGACGCCCTGGTGCAGCAGGCCCTCGGGGAAGCGGCGCGCGATCCCGGGCCCGTAGGGGTCCTCGCCCCGGACGGCGGAGAACATCGGGACGCGGCTCATCGACTCGACGCCCGCGGCGACCACCACGTCGTACGCGCCGGCGATCACGCCCTGGGCCGCGAAGTGCACGGCCTGCTGGCTGGAGCCGCACTGCCGGTCGACCGTGGTCGCCGGGACGCTGTCGGGCCAGCCCGCGGCCAGGACGCCCTGGCGGCCGATGTTGAGCGCCTGCTGGCCGGCCTGGCCGACGCAGCCGACGATCACGTCGTCGACGAGCGCGGGGTCGAGGCGCTGCCGCTCGACCAGGGCGGCGAGCGTGGTCGCGAGCAGGTCGACCGGGTGGACGTCGGCCAGGGCCCCGCCCAGCTTGCCCTTGCCGGACGGGGTCCGGACCACGTCGACGACGACGGCACTGCGCATGGATGCCTCCTCAGGAACGTATGGCGCACTCTAGTTAGCGTTCGCTAAACTGTCCACGTGACGGTCTCCCCCCTCCTCGACCAGTTCCGCCTCGACGACCGGGTCGTCGTGATCACCGGTGCCAGCTCCGGGCTCGGCGCCGGCTTCGCGCACGCGCTGGCCTCCGTCGGCGCCACGCTCGTGCTGGGCGCCCGGCGCGCGGGCCGGCTCGAGGAGGTCGCCGAGAAGCTGCGGGTCGCCGGCAGCACGGTCCACACGCGGGCGACCGACGTCACCGAGCCGGCGGACTGCGATGCGCTCGCGACGCTGGCCCTCGCCGAGCACGGCCGCATCGACGTGCTGGTCAACAACGCCGGCGTCGGCGCCTCCACCCCGGCCTCGCGCGAGGCGACCGAGTCGTTCCGGTCGGTCGTCGACGTGAACCTCATCGGGTCCTACTCGATGGCGCGCGCCTGCGCGCCGCACATGCCGCGCGGCTCGTCGATCGTCAACGTGGCCAGCGTGCACGGCCTGGTCGCCTCGCGCTTCCCGCAGGCGCCGTACGCCGCCAGCAAGGCGGGCGTCATCGGGCTCACCCGCGACCTTGCCCAGCAGTGGTCGGCACGCAAGGGCATCCGCGTGAATGCACTCTGCCCCGGCTACTTCGCCAGCGAGATGACCGCCGAGGGCGAGGACGCCCTGCGCACGATGGTGGCCGAGCACAGCCTGCTCGGCCGCTTCGGCGAGCAGCGCGAGCTCGACTCGGCCGTGCTCTTCCTCGCCAGCCCGGCGTCGTCGTACGTGACCGGCACGACGCTGGTCGTCGACGGCGGGATGACCGCGATCTGAGTCGCGGTTCCGGCCCGGGGTCAGCCTGCCTGGACGGCGACGCCGGCGGCCTGCAGCCGCTCCCACTGCGCCGCGTCGACCCCGGCCAGCCGCGTCAGCACGTCGCGGGTGTGGCTGCCGAGCTCCGGGCCCGGGACCGGAGCGGCCGGGTGGGTCCGGGAGAACTTCGGCACGATGCCCGCGGCGGGCAGCGCCGCGCCGAACCGGTTGACCAGGGTGACGACCATGTCACGCGCGGCGTACTGCGGGTCGGCGAGCATGTCCGGCGCGGTGTAGATCCGGCCGGCCGGGACACCGCTCTCCTCCATCGACTTCAGCAGCACGTCGGCGGTCATCGTGCGGGTCCAGTCGGCGACCAGCCCGTCGATCTCGGCCATGTGCTCGCCGCGGGCGTGGTGGTCCGCGAAGCGCGGGTCGTCGGCCAGCTCCGGGGCTCCCATCGCGGCGCACAGCCGGCGGAAGACGGTGTCGGCGTTCGCGGCGATCAGCACCTCGGCGCCGTCGGCGGTCGGGTAGACGTTGGACGGCGAGACCCCGGGCAGCACCGAGCCGGTGCGGCCCCGGGTGACGCCGGCGACCGCGTGGTCGGCCATCGTCGACTCCATCAGCGCGGCCACGGCCTCGTAGATGGCGACGTCGACCTCCTGGCCGCGGCCGCTGGCGTGCCGCTCGTGGACCGCCGCGAGCGTGCCGATCACCGCGAACATCGCCGCGAGGGAGTCGCCCAGGCTGATGCCGGACCGGGTCGGCGGCAGCTCGGGGTTGCCGGTGGTGTGCCGGATCCCGCCCATCGCCTCCCCGATGCTCCCGAAGCCGGCCTCGCTGGCCCGCGGGCCGGTCTGCCCGAACCCGGAGACATGGACCATGATCAGCCGCGGGTTGAGCGCCGAGAGGGCCTCGTAGTCCAGGTCCCAGCCGGTCAGCGTTCCCGGCCGGAAGTTCTCGAGCACCACGTCGACCTCGGTGATCAGGCGGCGGACCAGCTCGCGGCCCTCCTGCTGGCGCAGGTCGAGCGCGACCGACCGCTTGTTGCGCGCGATCGAGGGCCACCAGAGGCTCTCGCCGTCGACGTTGATCCCCCAGCGCCGCATCGGGTCGCCGGTCGTGGTCGTCTCGATCTTGACCACGTCCGCGCCGTAGTCACCGAGGAGCTGGCCGGCGAAGGGGCCGGCGATGAAGCTGCCCAGCTCGAGCACGCGGAGACCGGCGAGCGGGCCGGCGGGGGTCGCAGTCATGCCCGAATTGTATACATTTTCGCTCGACGCGTCGACAGTCGCCCGGGGAGCCGGACGCGATGTCCCTAGGATGCACACAATCGAGGGACGACGGGACCGACACCGGACGGAGGCGACCAGAGCCGTGGCGACCCGCAGAGCCACCACGCAGTCGGCGTACCAGCAGATCCGGCGCGCCATCGTCGAGGGGCGCTACCGCCCCGGCCAGCGGCTGGTCGAGCAGCGCATCGGCGAGGAGTTCGACCTCTCCCGCACCCCGGTGCGCGAGGCCCTGCGCCAGCTCGAGGCCGAGGGCCTGGTGCACAGCGAGCCGAACCGCGGCGCCGTGGTCCGCGAGGTCTCCCTGGACGAGATCTCCGACCTCTACGACCTGCGCGCCCGCCTGGAGGGGTACGCCGCCGAGCTGGCCGCCCAGCGGATCGGGCCGGCGGAGCTCGAGCGCCTCGACGCCGGCATCGCCGCCTTCGAGCATGCCCTCGGCGCCGACTGGGACGACGAGCTCGACCAGGTCCGCGCGATCGACGACGCCAACCGCGAGGTCCACGGCGCCGTGCTCGCCGGTGCGCGGCACGACCGACTGGGCCGCCTGCTGGAGCGCACCGTCGACGTCCCGCTCGTCTTCCAGGCGTTCCGCCAGTTCGACCGCGCGCAGACCGAGCGCTCCCACCTCTTCCACCAGCTCATCCGCGACGCGATCCTCGCCGGCGACGGGCAACGGGCGTCGGCGCTGATGTTCGAGCACGTCATGCTCGGCCGCGACGTGCTGCTCGCCCACCTCGAGGCGAGCGAGGCCCAGGTGGACGAGCTCTTCTCGACCTAGTCGGCGAGCGAGCCCGGGAACGCGCCGGCGCGGGCCAGCTGGCCCGGGGTGGGGGCGCCGAGCACGCCGTCGAGCCAGCGCGCGGTGCCGATGACCCGCCCCAGGTCGACCCCGGAGTCGATGCCGCTGCGGTCGAGCAGGTAGACCAGGTCCTCGGTCGCGAGGTTGCCGGTCGCGTCCGGGGCGAACGGGCAGCCGCCGATGCCACCGGTCGAGGCGTCGAGCACCGTGATCCCGGCGTCGAGCGCGGCGACGGCGTTCGCGTAGCCGGTGTTGCGGGTGTTGTGGAGGTGGCAGCGCAGCCGGGCGCCGGGCGCCACGGCCGCGACCCCGGCGGCGAGCCGGCTCACCTGGGGCGGGACGCCGACGCCGATGGTGTCGGCGAGCGCGATCTCGTCGACCCCCAGGTCGTGCACCCGCCGCGCGAGGTCGACCACGGTGGTCTCCGGCACCTCCCCCTCGAAGGGACAGCCGAACGACGCCGCGATCGTCACCGACAGGCCCAGCCCGGCGGCCCGGGCGTCGCCGGCGAGGTCGGCGACGCCCTGCAGGGAGTCGGCGATCGACATGCCCTGGTTGCGCTGGCTGAAGGTCTCCGAGGCGACGACGACGCAGTTGACCTCGTCGACGCCCGCCGCCACCGCGCGGTCGAACCCGCGCCGGTTGAGCACCAGCCCGATGTAGGAGACGTCGGGCCGACGGGGCACCCCGGCCATCACGGCCTCGGCGTCCGCCATCTGCGGCACCCGCCGCGGGTGCACGAAGCTGGTCGCCTCGATCCGGCGCAGGCCCGCGTCGATGCTGCGCGAGATCAGCTCGAGCTTGTCCTCGGTGGACACGAGCACCTTCTCGTTCTGCAGTCCGTCTCGGGGACCGACCTCGATGATCTCCATGGCACGATCGTACGCACATTGCATACAATCTGCCGCGTGTCGTCCACCACCGCTGCCGCCGACGAGCTCGCCCCACGCCTGCGCGACCTGCTGGCCGCCGCCCTCGACGACCCGTCGCTGCGGATCGACCACCTGCGCCGGCTCCCGGCCGGAGCGTCCCGGCACACCTGGTCGTTCTCCGCCGGCGGCGACCGGACGGACTCGCGTGAGCTGATCCTGCGGATGGACGCTCCAGGCAGCATGTCCGACGCGATGGACCGAGAGACCGCGCTCATGGTCGCCGCCGGGGCCGTCGGGGTCCCCTCCCCCGCGGTGGTCGCGGCCAGCGCCGGGGCGACCGACCTCGGCGCGGCGTACGTCGTGATGAGCCGGGTCGAGGGCGAGTCGATCCCGCGGCGGATCCTGCGCGACGCGGCGTACGCCGCGGCCCGGCCCGTGCTCGCCGCGCAGTGCGGCCGGGCGCTGGCGCGGATCCACACCATCGACCCGGCTGCCGTGCCGGGGCTCCAGGTCAGCGACGAGCTGGCGGCATGGCGCGCGGTGCTCGACGAGCACGACCAGCCGCACCCAGCGTTCGAGCTGGCGATCCGGTGGCTGGAGGAGCACCGTCCGGCGCCGGCGGAGCCGCGCGTCGTGCACGGCGACTTCCGCAACGGCAACCTCATCGTCGGCCCCGAGGGGATCCGGGCGGTGCTCGACTGGGAGCTCGCGCACCTCGGCGACCCGCTGGAGGACCTCGGCTGGCTGTGCGTGCGCGCCTGGCGGTTCGGCGAGGAGCCCGTGGTCGGCGGGTTCGGCTCGGTCGACGAGCTGGTCGCCGCCTACGAGGCCGAGAGCGGCACCACCGTCGACCGCGACGCCCTGCACTGGTGGCACGTCCTGGGCACCCTGAAGTGGGGCATCATCTGCATCCACCAGACCGAGCGGCACCGGTCCGGTGCCACCCGGTCGGTCGAGCTGGCGACCATCGGCCGCCGGGTCGCCGAGAACGAGTGGGACCTGCTCCAGCTGCTCCCGTGACCCTCAGCGGAGCCCGAACTCCCAGCCGCCGCCACGCCCGTACTCGCCGAGGATCCGCTTGCCGACGCTCTGGATGTGCACCTCGTCGGCGCCGTCGTAAAGCCGGGCGAAGCGGGCGGAGCGGTACATGTGGCTGAGCGGGGTGTCCTCGGTGACGCCCGCGGCCCCGTAGACCTGGACCGCCCGGTCGATCACGTTGTGCAGCATCTGCGCGCCGTAGACCTTGACCGCACCGATCTCGACCCGCGCCTGGTCGCCGCGGTCGATCTGCTCGGCTGCCGCGAGGGTCAGCAGCCGGCTGGCCTGGATCTCGGTGTAGGAGTCGAAGACGTGCTTCTGCATCAGCTGCTTCTCGGCCAGCGGCTCCCCGAACGCGACCCGCTCGTTGAGCCGCGCGCACATCAGGTCGAAGGCCCGCTGGGCCTGGCCGAGCCACCGCATGGCGTGGAAGATCCGGCCCGGGCCGAGCCGCTCCTGGGCGATGACGAAGCCCTGGCCGCGCTCGCCGAGGAGGTTCTGCGCGGGCACCCGGACGTCGTCGTACTCGACGTCGTAGTGGCCGCCGTGGCCGCCGGCCGGCAGGCCGAGCAGCGGGGTCTCGCGGACGATCCGGTAGCCCGGGGTGTCGGTCGGCACCACGATCATGCTGAACGACGCGTGGGGCGCCGCCCCGGTCTCGGTGCGGCACATGACGGTGGTGTACGCCGCGCCGGCCGCGCCGGTCGTGAACCACTTGTGGCCGTTGATCACCCACTCGTCGCCCTCGAGCCGCGCGGTCGTCTGCAGGCCGGTCGGGTCGGAGCCGGCGACGCCGGGCTCGGTCATCGCGAAGCTCGGCGAGATCTCCCCCGCGACCAGCGGCTTCAGGTACGCCTCGCGCCAGTGCGGACTGGCGTGCTTGTCGAGCATGATCGAGTCCTGGAGCGTCCAGGTGCCCAGCGCCAGCTGGCCGAACTCGCTGCGGCCCTGGACCTCGTTGACGTAGACGTAGTCGAGGAACGGCAGCCCGCCGCCGCCGAGCTCGGCGGGGTGGCCGAGGGCCCACAGCCCCTGGTCCTTGGCCGCCTGCTGCAGCTCCGCGAGCAGGGCGGCGGACACCGGACCGCCGGCGCGCAGCACCTCCTCCGCGGGCTCGACCCGCTCGGTCATGAAGCGGTGGACCTCGTCGCGCAGCGGCCTGATGTGGTCGGGGACCCGGAACGTCACGACTGCTCCTCGGGGTTGCGGGGGAGGTAGCGGGGGTTGGCGACGCGCAGCTTCGCACCGACGCTCTCGGCCACGGCCGCCTTGACCTCGGCGTAGCGGTGATCCTCGGCGCCGGCGCGGATGGCCTGCGCGAGGGCGGCGTCGTCCTCGTAGCCGAGCTCGGCCAGGCGGGCCCGGTGGGCGGCGACGTCGGCGGCGCCGAGCTGCAGCTCGCGCTGCACCATGCGCAGCGCGTTCACCGACACCCGGGTGTGGAAGCGCGTGCCACCCTCGACGGCGTCGAGCACCTGGCCCTCCAGGAACTCGCACACCGCGTCGAGCAGCTCGACGGCGGTCGGCACGTCGTACAGCTCGGCGGTGCTCATCGCTCGCCCGTGCTGATCGCGGCGCCGAGGTCGAGCGAGACGCGCTTGCCGCCGGGGCCGTCGACCTCGACGATCGGCTCCGCGCGATCGTCGAACTCCAGGCGCAGGGCTCGGCAGATCACCGCGTGCATGTCGTAGAGCGCGGTGACGTAGGTCAGCTCGAGGATCTCCTCGTCGCCGAGGTGCTCGTGGAGGAACTCGAAGACGGCGTCGTCGACCCGGCCGCCGTCGCCCACGAGGGCGTCGGTGTAGGCGAGCACCGCCCGCTCGAGCGGGGTGAAGTGGTCCGAGACGCCCCACGAGGAGACCGCCGCGATCTTCTCCTCGCTCAGCTCCAGGGCGCGCAGCGCCTTGCAGTGCTGGGAGTAGACGAACTGGCTCCCCCGCAGCCAGCCGGCCCGGGTCTGGCCGAGCTCGCGCAGCACCGGGTCGAGCCGGCGCTCGGGGCTGCGGTAGAGGCCGAAGCCCTTGACGGCGTGCTCGAAGACGTCGGGCACCAGGGCGAAGACGGTCCACCAGTCGCCGGGCGTGCCGGTCGCCGTGCCGGGCTCGACCACCGGGTCGCGGTCGGGGCCGAAGAGCCGGTCGTACATGTGCCGGACCGTGTCGTTGCGGACCTCGCTGCGGGGCACCTGGCGGAGACGGGGCATGGCGGTTCCTTTCGTCGGATGAGCTAAAGGCGCGCCTCGCGGGCACGCACGAGAGCGGTGAGGGTGGCGTTGACGGGCGCGGTGCGGCCGACCTTGGCCGCCTCGCGGGGCACGGCCCCGTTGATGACGTCGATCTCGCTGACCCGGCCGGCCTCGACGTCGAGCAGCGCCGACGGCTTGGCGGCCGGCATCTGGGCGCCGAAGGCGCGCACGTGCTCGACCGGGTCCGGCACGTCGATGCCGACGCCCAGCGCACGGGCGGCCTTCCACGCCTCGGTCGCGGCGGCGCGGCTGACCGGGCCCATGTGCTCGTGGTCCATCACCTCGCCGACCGTCAGGCCGGTCAGCGCGCACGGCGCGCTGTAGGCCACGTTGCAGATCAGCTTCTCCCACTGCATCGCGGCGATGTCCTCGACGGCCGCGGCGTCGAAGCCACCGGCCCGCCAGGCCGCCGCCACGCACTCGACCGCGGTCGGGTCGAGACCGGCGTACGCCCCGAAGCGCAGCGCCCTCATCGCGTTGTGGTGGGCGAGCCCGGGGCCGCGCAGCGAGGCGCCGAAGCCGCTCGCGATGCCGACGGCCAGCCGGTCGGCGCCCAGCGCGTCCGCGACGCCCTCGGCGGAGCCGAGGCCGTTCTGGATGGTCAGCACGGTCGTCGCGGGCCCGACCAGCGGCGTGGCCTGCGCGGCCGCGGACGCCGCGTCCGCGGCCTTCACCGCGAGCACGACGAGGTCGACGGGGTCGGCCGGCGGTGCGGTGTGCGCGCGGACGGTCGCCCGGTGCTCGCCGTCCGGGCCGACCAGCCGCAGCCCGTCGGCGTTGATCGCCGCCACGTGGTCCGCCCACGCGTCGACGACCTGGACGTCGTAGCCACCGGCCGCCGCCAGGCGGGCGGCGTACACCGAGCCCATCGCCCCGCAGCCGACCACCGCGATCCGCATCACGCCACCAGCCGGGCGATCTCGTCGGCGAGCCCGGGCTTGGCCTCCAGGCCGAAACCCGGGTCCTCGGCCGGGTGGATGAGCCCGCCCTCGAGCCTGCAGCCGGGGCTGTAGCCGCCGAACGGCTCGAAGACGCCCGGGTAGGCCTCGCAGCCGCCGAGCCCGAGGCCGGTCACGATGTGCAGGTTGACCAGGTGCCCGCCGTGCGGGAAGGCGGCGGTGCGGTCGACGCCGTGCCGTGCGAGCAGGTCGATCATCCGGGCGTACTCCGTGAGCCCGTAGCCGAGGCCCGCGTCCATCTGGAAGATGTCGCGGTCGGGCCGGACGCCGCCGAAGAGCAGCAGGTTGCGCACGTCCTGGGTGGAGAAGAGGTTCTCCCCCGTGGCGATCGGACCCGAGTAGGCCTCGGCCAGGCGCCGGTTGAGGTCGTAGTCGAGCGGGTCGCCGGCCTCCTCGTACCAGCGCAGCCCGAGGCCCTCCATCGCGTCGGCGTACGCCAGGGCCGTCACCGCGTCGAAGCGGCCGTTGGCGTCGACGGCGACGGCGTGGCCACCGCCGAGCTCGTCGATCGACGCCTCGAGCCGCGCGAGGTCCTCGGCGAGCGAGACGCCGCCGATCTTGATCTTGACCGCCGCGTAGCCGCTGTCGCGGTAGCCGGCGAGCTCGGCGCGCAGCTCGGCGACGCCCTTGCCGGGCGCGTAGTAGCCGCCCGCGGCGTAGACCGGGACGCCGGCGTACGACGTCTCGCGGCCGTGCGCGCGGGCGATCGTGACGTGCGCCGGCTCACCGTGGAGCTTCGCCAGCAGGTCCCAGCAGGCCAGCTCGACCGCGCTCGCGGCCGCCGCGCGGTCGCCGTGGCCGCCCGGCTTCTCGCCCTGCATCATCGCGGCCAGCACCGCGGCGGGGTCGAGGACGCCGTCGGTGCCGAGCAGCGTGTCGGGGTCCGCGGCGAGCAGGCGCGGGATCATCCGGTCGCGCAGGATGCCGCCCTGGGCGTGCCGGCCGATGGAGTTGAAGGCGACGCCGGCCACGGGGCCGCCGTCGCGGACCACGTCGCTGACCACCGCGACGAGCGAGACGGTGTGACCGGCGAAGCTGACCACGGCGTTGGCGATGTCGCCGCGCAGGGGCACGGCGACCTCCCGGATCTCGGCGATGCGCATGACGTCCTTCCGCGGTCGCTGACTTAGCGATCGCTAAGGGTAGACCATGTCCTCCGCGAGTGCGACGTACTGGGCCGCGAGCACGTCCGGGTCGGGTCGCCCGCCGTCGGCGTACCAGTCCGGGATCGAGATCGTCATGGTGACGATCGCCCGGGCCGTGACCCGGTCCGGCACCAGTCCGGGCTGCGTCGCGCCGCCGCGGCACTCGACGACGACGTCCTCGAAGATCTGCCGCATCCGGCGCCGCGCCTCGAGCATCTCCGTCGCGGCCGCGCCCTCGAGCGCGCGCGCCTCGTTGGTGGCGAGGTAGGCCCACGGCATCCGGTGGACGTGGAAGAGCACCAGGCTCTCGACGAGGTTCGCGAGCCGCTCCCGCGGGCCGTCGGCATCGGCCCGCGCGGCCTCGCCGCGCGCGATCATCTCGCCCATCGCCCGTCGCATCAGGTTGACCAGCAGGTCGTGCTTGCTCGGCACGTGGTGGTAGACGCCGGCGACCGTCATCCCGCAGCGCTCGGCGATCATCCGCACGGTCGAGCCGTGGTAGCCGCGCTCGACGAAGAGCTCGAGCCCGGCCCGCGAGACCGGGTCGACCGGCAGCGCGTCGTACTCGCGCCAGTGCCCGAACGCCGGCACGACGGGCGCCGGCGCCTCCTGCTCCACGGGCACCTCCAGGGCCGCGGAGAGGGCGGCGAGGCGGGCGGGGCCCGGCCGGCTCTTCCCGTGCTCGAACTCGCTCAGCGACGACGGGCTCATGCCCACCTGCTGGGCCAGCTCGCGCAGGCCGAGGCCACGGGCGACCCGGGCGGCGCGCATCCGGGTGCCGAGGGCTGCGCCGTGCGCGCGTCGTCCAGTCACGGCGCACACCGTAACGCCGTCGGCGCGCGACCGGCGCGCTTCGCTGTTCGGCGCAAACTTAGCGGGCGTTCGCTATTGACCGAACGAACACGCGTGACTACCGTCACGTCCAGGCAACGACGCTTTGGGAGGTACTAGCAATGGCGAACACCGAGTTCGAGCTCCGCGGACTGTGCCACCTCGCCCTGGTGTGCGAGGACATGGAGCGCACGGTCGACTTCTACACGAACGTCCTGGGCATGGAGCTCAAGAAGACGATCGCGATGCCCGGCGGCGGGCAGCACTTCTTCTTCGACATGGGCAACGACGGCTACCTGGCGTTCTTCTGGTTCCCGAACGCGCCGAAGAAGGCGCCCGGGGTCGCCTCCGCCGAGTCGCTGCCCGGTCTCGGCGACATCGCGACCGCGCACGGCTCGATGAACCACGTCGCCTTCACCATCCCGCTGGAGAAGTTCGACGAGTACAAGGCCCGCCTCGACGCCAAGGGCGTGCAGACCGGCCCGGTGCTCAACCACGACGACAGCGAGCGCGGCGTCGCCGCCGAGATGCACGACGGCGTCTTCGTCCGCTCGATGTACTTCTTCGACCCCGACGGGGTGCTGCTGGAGTTCGCCGCCTGGACCCGCGAGCTCAACGAGGACGACGTCAACCTCGCGCCCGTCAACGCGCAGGGCGTGCCCGCGGTCGGAGCCGGCGCATGAGCGACGTACTGGACTTCGCCGCCGAGTTCTTCGCCGCCGTCGCGAGCGGTGACATCGACGCGGTCGGCGCCTGCTACCGCGACGACGTCACCGTCTGGCACAACTACGACGACGTCGACCAGACGAAGGCCGAGAACCTCGCCACCCTGGGCAGCATCCCCGACCGCTACGACACCTTCGGGTACGTCGACGACCGCACCGTGGCGCTCGAGGACGGCTTCCTCCGCCAGCACGTCATCGTGGCCACCCGCGACGGCAAGACCGCCCGCGTCCCCGCGATCCTCCGCGTCTACGTCGAGGGCCGCACGATCCACCGGATCGAGGAGTACTTCGACCGCGGACAGCTGCTCTCCCAACTCTCCTGACCCAGCTCTCCTGACCCAGCTCTCCTGACCCGGCTCTCCTGACCCGGCAACGCCAGGCCCCGTCGACCGTCCCTCGGCCGGCGGGGCCTGGTGCATGTGCGGCCGAAACAGCGCTAGGTCCGCTGACACCGTTTCGTGCAGCAAGACCCAGGTGATCAGTAAGGCGCGCGACGCGCCCCGTCTACAGGTCATGGCCAAGTTCCTGTGAGGTCAGGCGATGGCGGTGACCGCGAACTCCACCCCGACCAGCAGGCCCGCGACCTCGGTGGTGACGACTTCGAGTGTGTTGAAGCATGACGACACGACGGCGACGATGAGGGCGTCGTCCGCGAATAGCTATTCGGCCTGCCGAGACGCTGTGAGGCGGAATCTCTTGGCCTGGATCTGGCGTCCTGGCATTCACGATGAACAGCGCACAAAGCCTCGCGCTGCGGTATCACCTGCGCATGTTTCGTCGAACTCTCGTTGGCTCACCGAGTTGGGTTTCAGGAGGTTTGCGCGACTGGCTATTACGCGGGCTGACTGGATTGGAGCGATGCGGCGTCGCCTCTCAGCACTTCGCATTGATGCTTCGGACGAAGCGCAGTTCGGTCTGACTTACTGGTGCCGTGGCCGTCCCGTGATCTCGCGTCCAAAGCACGTACGCGCCATCATGGTCAGAAATCACCAACGCTGGCCCTGTGAATGCGGAAGTTGAATCTCCCGTGCGGAAACAGGCGTAGGAATTGTTCATGCCCACCATAAATCCCCAGTCGGTCGTTCGCCCTCTCGATTGTTCGCGAGCCATAGACTCACCGAAATAGAACGATCCTGTTGCGCACACGACGATCAGTGTCACAACTATCGTCAGGATCGGCACCTCGACGATGCTTCGATGTTGTTCTAGGTACGCGCGACCCTTTGGTGTCCGCGACATCAGAACTATCGCCAAGGCGAATTCGATGAAGAGTATGGATCGCCAGCCCGGTGTCTCGACCCCGTCACCTCGCGGCAACGCCGCCTGTAGGCAGGCGACATAGATCAACCCGACGAACAGCGACAGGCCCATCAAAATGCGAAGCCTTCTGGACGAATGGTCGTGTCCGCCAAAGGCAGCGGCTACCGTCGTTGTGATGATGCTGGCGGTCCGCCAATACAATGCGGCGATAAGCCAAACTGCAAATACCGCCGCAAGGCACGCCAGCAAGATCCATGATTCGGGAAGAAGTAGGCTTGCGACCCAACACAGTGGAATGTAGGAGAGAAATGCGCATGTCGACAGCTTCCGGGCAAACGGTTGTGCGTTCTCGACCTTATCCATGCCAGCCTTTACGTTTGCCACGATCCAAGCAAACATTGCGCCCATCAGGCAGGTCGACGCCGTAAGCGCGACGAAATAGGTGGCATCTCCGGACGTGAATTCATTGCCAGCGAGACCAGCACCTATGATCGCCAGAACTACGAACAACGCCATATCTCTCGCGCAGATCAGCGCGGCCTTTCTTGATCGCGCGAGCGGTTCGGCGACGATAATCAAAAGCAACACCGCCCACAAAATTAGAACGACGCCGACAGTTGCACCGCTCAGCAAACCCTTGATATCGATCCCAACGTCCGCGAGGCTGACGTCAAATTGGTTTGCGTAACCGATCCGCCCACTGACGAGCGGGATCAACACGAGAAGTGTGGCAGCAGATGTCGCCGTGGCGAAGTGAGCACCGACAAAGTTCCAGCAGTTCTTGATTACATCGGACTCGGTTTCGGTGGAGCCGTGTACCGCCGGATCGTCGGGCGGACTTACACGAAGCATGTCCAGACTCTAGCCATCGAGATCACTCTGATTGCCGACTCGCGACAACTCGCGGTCGGCTCAGGGGCCGGGCGGCAGACGACTCATACGCTTGGGCTCCGCCGCGTCCTGTAGCGTCATATTCGGCTCCTCCGTGCGGTCCAGTACTGGCCCGGCTGGCGTACATGCCAAGCATTGGCAGGTCAGTGCCTCCGGGAGGCGGTCAAATGAGGTGTCTTGCCGCTAGTGGCGTGGATGTTGGAGTACCTGGACGATTTGGCCTTCGCGAGGATCTGGTCGGCGGCCCTGGTCCACACTAACGGACGGGAGCGGTCGTCTCAGCCGTCGATGAACGCGTGGATCTTGGCGTTGAGGCTACGCACCGACTTGAACACGCCGCGGATGGCTTGTCGCTCGACGATGCCGAGCCAGACCTTCACGAGGTTCATCCACGAGGCGTGAGCCAGCGTGAAGTGCACGACGAATCGTGAGTGCTCGGCCAGCCAGGCGCGGACGTCTGCCTGCTTGTGGGCGGTGTAGTTGCCCATCACCAGGTGCACTCGACCGGGCGAACGACGTCGTCGACGTCGCGCGACAGCGCCGCTCGACCTGCTTCAAGAACGCCAGGAGCTCCTGGTGACGGTGCCGCTTCTTCGAACGCCGCTTTGACCTGCCCGGCCGCCGTGTCGAGCGCCGCGAACGAAGTCGATGTCCCGTAGCGGTAGTAGTCGTGCGAGCGCCTCTCGATCCGTCCCTCCTGCATAGGCGCGATCAGCACCGTCCGCTCGAGCGCTTGGATCTGCGGCTTCTCGTCCACGCACAGCACGATCGCGTTCTCCGGCGGCGCCACGTACAGCCCTCAGATGTCGGTAACCTTCCCGACCAGCGGGGTCTGTGGAGAACCGGAACGACTCCGCATTCCACGGCTTGATCCCCTAGGCACGCCGGGCCCAAGCAATGGTGGTGTTCGAGACTTTCAGCCGCTGGCCCAACAGCCGCGCCGACCAGTGGGTCACGCCGAGCTTCTTTGGGGGCTTCCACGTCTCGGCCAGGATCGCGCGATGATCGAGCTCACGCGGGCGTCCGGGCTCCGGCGGGTGCGCCAGCCCGGCGATCTCACGCTCTCCGTAGGCGACCGCGCCAGTTCAGCACGGTCGCCAAGTTGCGTCGGTCAGTTCCGCGATCCGCGTGTTCGCCTCACCCTCCGCGGCCAGCAACACGATCCTGGCCCGCTTCGCAGCCGCGGTCGCGGGCCTCGGCGACCTGCCTTGAGCAGGACCGAGTGCTTCGTGACCGACTGCGGGGTGAGGCGGGGCAGCTTCTCGTCGGGGTAGAGGGTGCGGATCGCGGGCTCGTCGAGCATCGTGAGCAGCGCCTTGCCGGACGAGGTGCAGTGGGCGGGCATCGTCTTGCCGAGCCGCGAGCCCACGCGGACGGCGCGGGGGCTCTCGACGGCGTCGACGAAGGAGACCGTGTCGCCGTCGAGCCGGCCCAGGTGCACGGTCTCGCCCAGACCGGAGGAGAGCCGCTCCAGGTAGGGGTGCATGCGGTCCTCAACGCGCAGGGCGTGCCCGCGGTCGGAGCCCGCGCATGAGCGACGTACTGGACTTCGCCGCCGAGTTCTTCGCCGCCGTCGCGAGCGGTGACATCGACGCGGTCGGCGCCTGCTACCGCGACGACGTCACCGTCTGGCACAACTACGACGACGTCGACCAGACGAAGGCCGAGAACCTCGCCACCCTGGGCAGCATCCCCGACCGCTACGACACCTTCGGGTACGTCGACGACCGCACCGTGGCGCTCGAGGACGGCTTCCTCCGCCAGCACGTCATCGTGGCCACCCGCGACGGCAAGACCGCCCGCGTCCCCGCGATCCTCCGCGTCTACGTCGAGGGCCGCACGATCCACCGGATCGAGGAGTACTTCGACCGCGGACAGCTGCTCTCCCAACTCTCCTGACCCGGCGTCGGCTCGGTGGTTGAGGCAGGCGCCCCAGCGACCTCGGTGGTTGAGGAAAGCGCCCTGGAGACTCCGTCCATGGAGCCGATGGACCAGGCGTGGCAGTGCACCATCTGCCTGGACGAGTCCGGATTCTTCGGCGCGCGATGAGGGGAGCCGCCGTAGGGTTGCTGGCATGCCTGATGCGCAGGACCACCCCATCGCCTACACCGCGCTCCAGCCGGGCACGTCGGTGCAGACGAGCGACGGGCAACAGTTCGCCACGGTGCAGGCGGTGCTGGTCGACGAGAAGGTCTCCGTCTTCGACGGCATCGTCATCCAGACCGCGCAGGGGACCCGGTTCGTCGACGCCGATCAGATCGGCTCGATCTACACCACCTACGTGCGCACGACACTCACCGCCGAGCAGGCGGCCGACCTTCCTCGACCGGATGGGTCGCAGCTGGTCGAGATCAAGCCGGCGCGGTCGATGGCCGACCGGTTGAGCCGCATGCTCGGTCGGCGCAAGCGATAGCACGTGCACGCTGGGCGCCGGGCGCGACGTCGATTGGCTACCGTTCGTCGCGATGGACGAGCGCGATGACATGGACGACCTGGACGACCTGGAGGTGGCGTTTCGCGTCGCGGATCGTGCGGCCGAGCTGGCGTTGTCGTTCTTCCGTGCCGGTGTGACGACCGCGTCGAAGGCGGACGGGTCCCCGGTCACCGAGGCCGATCGCGCCGTCGAGCGGCTGGTTCGCGCACAGCTCGGCGAGCTGCGCCCCGACGATGCGCTCCTCGGCGAGGAGTACGGACAGGTCGACGGCTCCGAGCGAGTGTGGATCGTCGACCCGATCGACGGGACCACCTTCTTCAGCCGTCGTGACCCGAACTGGCGGGTCCACCTCGCCCTCGCCGTCGACGGCGTCGTCGAGCTGGCAGTCGTCACCTCGCCCGCTCTGGGTCTCCGATGGTGGGCCACTCGCGGTGGTGGCGCCGTCGAGACGGCATGGCCGCCAGGCAGCGGCCACGCACGCCGCCTGGCGGTCAGCACGACCTCGTCGCTGGCCGACGCGGCGCTCGACGCCCTGAGCACGATTCCGCCCGAGCCCTCGCCGGCGCGCTTTCGTCCGCCCTGCACGCCGCTGCCCCTGGTCGAGCTCGTCCGCGGTGCGGTCGACGGTGTCCTGGCCGAGGGGTTCGCCGCGTGGGACCACGCTCCATGGATCCTGCTGGTCCAAGAAGCGGGCGGCCGCTTCACCGATCCCACAGGCGGCGCCGCGTACGACCGCGGCGGCGGGCTCTACTCGAACGCCGTCCTGCACGAGGCGCTGGTCGCGGCCGTGCGCCGCCGGTGACCGACCGCGATCTCGTGGGTCTCGTACGACGATCGGCTGCCGGTTGGGTCGCCCGTGCGAAACCATTGGTGGACCGACTTGCTCCGCTGATGTACTGACGTGCCACCGTGAGTCTGCCGCATGTAACGGAGGTAGTAGGTGTGAGCGGTTATGACACGCTTGCCGAGGTGTACGAGTGGCTCATCTCGGACGCGAAGCTGTCTCCGGCGGAGTTCGCTGCGTCGTTCGCTGACGTCCTCAGCCTCCTGCCGCCGAACGCTCACGTCCTCGACTGTTCGTGCGGAACCGGACAGTTGGCGGTGGGCCTCGCCGGTCTTGGCATGCAGGTCGTCGCAACGGATGCCAGTGAAGCGATGGTTCGTCGGACTGCGGAGTTGTCCGAGGAGTTCGGGGCATCTGTCCGGACAGTGCGGGCGGATTGGCAAGAGTTGCCCGACCACTTCGATGACGACACCTTCGACATGGTGTTCTGCGTTGGCAACTCGCTGCACCATGCCGTGGGCGCGAGCGGCAGGTTTGCTGCCCTGGAGTCGATGTCACGGCTTCTGCGCCGTGGCGGGCGCCTGGTACTCGCCTCCCGCACCTGGGAACTCGTGCGGGCCAGAGGTTCCCGGCTGGACATCAGTGACCGACTCGTCCGCCGGAACGGTCGCGATGCCGTCGTGGTCTACCGCTGGGAGATTGCGCCGCACTGGGAGGAGGAGCACCACATCGAGATCGCGGTTGCGCAGGTTGATGCGGCCGGGTCGGTTCTCGTCCGTTCGGAACTGCTGTCCTGCTGGCCCTACCGATACGACGAACTCGAAGTCGAGCTGCACCGGGTCGGGCTCCGGACGGAGATGAGCACGTTCAACCCTGAGGCCGAGAACTACACGGTGGTGGCGAGCAGGGGATAGGCAACGGGCTCACAGTCCCTGGGCGGACCGCGCGGTTGCAACGCGCGTTGCTCGGCCCGTGCCCGCCGATCATGGGCGGGGCATGATCCGCCGCGCTGGGTGGTTGGGTCACCATGACTTCGCAAGACGGTGGGCACCCTGGCGGGCGGTTGCATCCGTTGCTGCGGCGCCGGTTCAGCCCTCTGGCCTTCGATCCAGATGCCGCCATCGACGGCGGTGAGGTCGACCTCCTGCTCGAGGCGGCCCGGTGGTCGCCATCGGCTGGGAACGCCCAGCCGTGGGCGTTCGTCACCGCGGTGCGTGGAGGCCGTGAGCACTCCCTGATTGCGCCTCGTCTCGCGGCGAGCTCCGCGAGCTGGGCACGCTCTGCCAGCCTCCTGGTGGTGAACATCGCCCACCGCTACGTCACCGACACGGACGTGGAGTTCTCCGAGTTCGCTGACTACGACCTCGGCCAGGCCGTGGCTCACATGACGTTCCAGGCCGAAGCTCTCGGCTTCGCCTGTCGCCAGTTCCGTGCCTTCGACCTCGACCGTCTCGCCGACGACCTCGACGTGTCGCCGGGATGGCACATCCGGTCCATGACCGCCGTCGGACGAGCCGTGGGTACGGCGCCGGCCCGGGATCGGCGGCCGCTGGCGGAGCTGCGTCACCCCGCCAACGGCGAACTCTGAAACCGTGGATGGTGGGCGCCGCGGAGACCACGGGCGCCGCGAGGCTGCGACAGCGCTCTGGTTCGGGCGCGGGTCACAGCGGACGCGTCTGTTTACCCACAGCTCAGCGACGGATGCTCGACCAGCGGCTCCATGCATCCGGCTCGCGGCAGAAGGAAGCACCGCTGACGCCACGCTCAGGAACGTCCAGGCATTCGACTCGCTACTCAGTCAACGGATGCCGTCATGCGAATTGAGACGAGCAAGCCGGGGATCTCGGCTCCTAGCTTGGCCGCGTAGCGTGCCGGTGGGTCAGACGGGAACCATCCTGCGTACTCCTCGTTCATGCCGGCGAAGTCGCCTGGGTTGGTGAGCAGTACGCCTACCTCGACGACGTCATCGAGCGTGCCGCCGGCCGCTCGCAGAATGGCTTCGCAGTTCGTCAACGCTTGCCGGGTCTGAGCCTGGATGCTGTCGCCAGCCAGGTGACCTGTGCTCGGGTCGATACCGGTGGTTCCTGAGATGAACACCTGCGAGCCGGCTCTGACTCCCTGGCTGAAGAGCGGCGAGCTCGGTGCGTTCGGCGTCGTGATGATCTGGCGCGTCATCTCGGACCTCCTGGTTGATCGTCCCATTGTCCGAAGGAGGGGGGAAGGCACCGCCGATCAAAGCACGTGCGCCCGGCAGGCGGAATGACGCAGCGATCTCCCGCTTCGCGCTCGTTTCGTTCGCCACGACGCGTCCGGCAGATGGTGCGCCGGCATTCTTGGTTGTGAGCGTCCGCAATACGCGTCAGGCGGGCCGCCCGTCGTTGTGACCCCTGGGACTGGTGTGTTCCGGTCGCGAGGGTGCGCCTGGCGGGCTAGCCTTCGCCAAGGTGCGCTCGCTACGCGGCGGGTGACAAACCGAAGCACGTGACCGGGGGTAGGAGCAGTGAGCGAGGAGTCCTGGCACGAGGCGCGGTTGATCCCGACATCGGGCATCAATGGCGCCGAGGAGCAGGAGCGGCGCGCGACGTCAGCATTGCTGGCGGTGCTGGGCGCGGTGAAGGAGTTCGGCCGCAGCTTCGTGAAGCCCTTTGGGGCGCCGGCGGGCAACATGGAGTGTTACATCGAGGTGCCGTTCATCCTCGGTGATCGTCGCCTCTACCCGGACGGTCTCATTCGGGTTTCTCGCGGTAGCCGGTCATGGACCGCGCTTGTCGAGGTGAAGACGGGGCCGAACCATCTCGCCACCGAGCAGCTCGAGTCCTACCTCGACATCGCTCGTGAGCAGGGGTTCGACGCCGTCATCACGATCTCGAACCAGATACCCGCGGTCGCTGGCCAGCATCCGACGAAGGTCGACAAGCGCAAGCTCCGCAAAGTCGAGTTGCATCACGTGTCGTGGTCGAAGGTCTTGGCGGACGCGGTGATGCAGAAGGAGTTCCGCGGTGTCGCGGACCCGGACCAGGCATGGATCCTCGGGGAACTCATCCGCTATCTCGAGCACCGTAAGTCCGGTGCGTTGGAGTTCGATGACATGGGGGAGGCATGGACAGGTATCCGCGACGCAATCGCCGCGGGCACGCTCCGTCCCGCCGACAAGGGCATCGGCGAGGTTGTCGCCCGCTTCGATGCGCTGCTGAGGTTCGCGAGTCTTCAGCTTGGTCGCCAGCTGGGCACGGAGGTCATCCCGGTCCTCACGCGCAAGGAGCTCGCTGATCCGACGAGCAGGGTCCAGGCGATGACCACGTCATTGTGCCAAACCGGTGTCCTCTCGGGCGCAATCCGTATCCCTGACACTGTCGGCAACCTCGTCATCACGGCTGACCTAAGGGCGTCGAAGGTGACGTGTCATGTGGACATCGACGCACCTCGGGCAGGACGGCCGACAACGCGGGTGAACTGGCTTGTACGGCAACTTAAGTCCGCGCCCGACTCCGCACGCGTGGAGTCGTTCGTGGCACATGGCCGGGGGTCGGCGATGGCTGAGTTACTCGGCACCGTCAGGGAGAACCCGTCGTCGTTGGTGGAGGAATTCGGCAAGGAAATTCGCACCTTCCGGGTGGCGTCGTCGGCAACTATGGGAACGAAGCGCGGCCGCGGCCGCGGCTCGTTCATTGACTCCGTCCTCGGTACGGTCGACGCCTTCTATGCAGGCGTGCTCGGATCCCTGCGAGCATGGTCGGCGGCGCCGCCACGGCTGCGACCAACGGACACGGGCTCGAAGGGCATCGACGACGAGCTTTCCTCCTCCCTTTCCTCGACCGACTACTCCTCTCAGGACGACCCGGTCCAGGAGGAACCGAATGCCTCACCTGCTGAGGTCGACAGAGCCGTTGAGTCGGAACCAAGCGAGGCCACGGCCGAGCCCGAAGATGCCGCGACCGCGTCGACCGAGAGATCGGCAAGCGAAACTGCGGGTCTGGCGCCCCTCGAAGGGGTCCATGGTGCGCAGCCTGACAATGACAACGTGGCGAACTGAGCTCACTCGTGATCTCACCCATAGGTCCTCCTCCGGCTCTTGAGGCGTACGCCAAGCTCGCGGACCCTGACTGTCATTCCACGATGACGTCGAGCCGGACAGCCTCGCCGGCGGCCCGACACGAGACGCGCGAATGCGGCGGTATGACTCTGGTCGCCGAAACCTCAGGATTCGCCGTAGCCGGCAGCGATTCCGGCGTTCCAGAGCGCCACGTCGAGAATCCGCAGTGGAGTGACGTCATCCAGTATCGACCCGTGCTCCGCGCGGAGCTCGCTCCACCAATGGTCGAGCGCATCGCGCACGCGCGGATGTGACATCAAGTAGCCGAACACCTGAAGGTCGATGTCGTGAGATCCGATGCTTGTGCGGTTGAGGTTCCGGTCTCCGGCGAGGAACTTGCAAACGACGTTGTCGCGGACCGGAAGCAGGTTCGGGCGCTTCCGCGCAGCTAGCTTCGATGCGAAGACCCACCGAGTCGAGGAGGGCTTTGGTGTCGAACGCACTTCGCGATAGAAGTCGGAGACAGCGTTCAACATCGGCCGAGGATCGACCTCTCCGCTGCCCAGTTCCTGGATCGAGAGGTCTGTGTCGATCTGCTGCAGGGAGCGTAAGACGAGCTCGCGCTTGCTCGTGGGCTCGAGCAGTTGTCTGATCTGGCGCGGATCCAAGCTCATGCTCAGAGTCGTGACCGCGAGAAGATCAGCCGGTGTGATGTCGTTCGCCGCGTTCTGGGACGGTCCGATCGTGTTGAAGAGCGCACCGGCGTACTTCCCATCGGGATCGAAGTACTTACCCAGCTGCCTCCCCACCTTGTCCGGGTTGCCGGTGCCGGCGCCGAGCGCAACTAGAGTTTGTGCTGTTGCGAACTCGAGGACAGGCAGTTCCGCCGGTGCCCAGGTGGAGGGCAGCTCGTAGGTGCGACCGTCGGCATAGATCCCTTGTGACATGGGGGCAGGCTAGTGCTGCGCACCGACGGTCAGGTTATGTTCGCGAGACATTGCCGACCGCGGCGCGACGAGTCCGACCCAACGAAATGCACCACACGCCACCAGCGGGGTAGCCAGTGACGAGATGGTCGTTCAGCGTGACCGGTTGCGACCATTGCGTCACTGGCTATCCCGACCGCGGCAGTCCGCGCGGCGCGCGTCCATCTGGGCCGCAATGCCCCATCACCGACGTCGCAAGCGCCGTCAGAGGAAGTAGGAGCGCACCTCGGTGGCGACCGCCATGAGGCCGGCCGCGATCTCGGCCTGGGTCTCGTCGGTCATCCGGCCTTGGGGGGAGGCGACGTTGAGGGCGTAGCGGGCGCCGCCGTACTCCCCCAGCGGGACGGAGACGGAGGCGACACCGTCCTCGCTCTCCTCCAGGCTGGTGGCGTAGCCCCGGTCGCGGGCCTCGGCGACCTGCTTGAGCAGGACCGAGCGCTTCGTGACCGACTGCGGGGTGAGGCGGGGCAGCTTCTCGTCGGGGTAGAGGGTGCGGATCGCGGTCTCGTCGAGCATCGTGAGCAGCGCCTTGCCCGACGAGGTGCAGTGGGCGGGCATCGTCTTGCCGAGCCGCGAGCCGACGCGGACGGCGCGGGGGCTCTCGACGGCGTCGACGAAGGAGACGGTGTCGCCGTCGAGCCGGCCCAGGTGCACGGTCTCGCCCAGACCGGAGGAGAGCCGCTCCAGGTAGGGGTGCATGCGGGCGCGGACGTCGACCTGGCGCAGCACCGAGAAGGCGATCGTCGTCAGCGACGGCCCGGGCTCGTAGGCGCGGGAGCCCTCGGGCTGGCGGACGAAGCCGCGGTAAAGAAGCATCGCCATCAGGCGGTGGGCCGTGGACGTCGCGACGCCGAGGTACTCGCTGACGTCGGTGAGCCGGACGTTGCGCCGCTCGCCGAGGAGCAGCAGGATCCGCAGCGCGTTGTCGACCGACTCGATCGGGTACTGCGGTCGCTGCGCGTCGTCTCCCTTGGTCGCCCTTGTGGTCACCGGGGCACTCTACCGGCGCCCAGGGCGCCGAGCAGGTGGTCGACGGCGACGTGCGCGTGCACCCGCACGCTGCCGAGCAGCGAGGCGTCGTCGGCGTAGAACGCCGGGTGGTGGTTGGGGGCGAGGCCGCGACCGCCCTCGACCGGTGCGATCCGGCCACCCTCCATCCGGGTGTCCTGCACGCCGTAGGTGAGGTAGAGGCCGCCGTACGCGTTGACCAGCTCGGCCATGTCGTCGGAGCCCATCACGGGCTCGACGGGTACGACGTTCGCCGCCCCGACCACCCGCTCGAGGGTGGGGCGGGCGGCGTCGAGCCAGGCCTGCTCGTTGCGGACCGCGGGGATCTCGAAGTGGTACTGCAGCTCCGCGGTGCACCCGTACGCCGCCGCCGAGTGCTCGACCAGCCGCTCGAGGCCGGCCTTCAGCGCCGGCATGTCCTCCTGGCGGCTGCTGCGCATCGTCCCACTCAGGGTCAGGCTCTCGCCGATGATGTTGAAGCGCCCGACGTCCTCGACGTGCCCGAAGGACACCGCGACCGGGCTGGCGGCCGGCACCTGCCGGTAGAGCTGGCCGGCGCCGAGGATGACCTGCGCCGCCGCGGGCATCGGGTCCACGCCGAGCCACGGCGAGGAGCCGTGGGCCTGGACGCCGCGGAGGGTGATGTCGACGGCGCACGCCGCCGCGAACTGGTTGCCGACGTGGTAGCCGACCACGCCCTTGGGCAGGAAGACGACGTGCATCGCGAAGACCATCGTCGGCTCGACTCCGGCGAGCGCGCCCGCGTCGAGCATCGCCTTCGCGCCGGCGATCTCGCCGAGCGGCGGCCCCTCCTCGGCGGGCTGGAAGAAGAACACCACCGTGCCCGGCAGCCGGTCGCGCAGGCCCGCGAGCACGCGGGCGGTCGTCAGCACGACCGCGACGTGGCAGTCGTGCCCGCAGGCGTGCGACACGGGCCCGATCCCGTCGGCCGAGCGCACCGGCAGGGCGTCCATGTCCGCGCGGAGCGCGATCACCCGCTCCCCCGGCAGCCCGCCGCGGAGCACCCCGACCACCCCGTGGCCGGAGACGCCGGTGCGGACCTCGTCGAGGCCGAGCTCCCGCAGCTGCGCGGCGACGTACGCCGCCGTCTGCTCCTCGCGGTTGCTCAGCTCCGGGTGGGCGTGCAGCCAGGCCCGGCTGGCGATCAGCCACTCCTCGTGCTCGGCGCACGCCTCGTCGATCGCGGCGTGGAGCCCGGTCACGGGGCGTGCCCGAACCGGTCGCGCAGCGCCCCCTTGGTCACCTTGCCCGAGGCGTTGCGAGGCAGCTCGGTGACGACCTCGAGGACCGTCGGGAGCTTGTAGCGCGCGAGCTGGTCCGAGGCCCAGGTGCGAACCTCCTCGAGGTCGAGCGCGGCCCCTGCGCGCGGGACGACCACCGCGACCGGCGTCTCGCCCCAGCGCTCGTGCGGACGGCCGATCACCGAGACCTCCGCGACGCCGGGGTGTCCGGCCAGGACGTTCTCGACCTCCGCGCAGTAGATGTTCTCCCCGCCCGAGATGATCATGTCCTTCGCGCGGTCGACGACGTGGACGAACCCCTCGTCGTCGACGCGCACCAGGTCGCCGGAGTGGAACCAGCCGCCGGCGAACGCCTCGGCCGTCGCCTCGGGGTTGTTCCAGTAGCCGAGCATCGTGCCGGGCCCGCGGTAGACGATCTCGCCGACCTCGCCGGGCTCGACGTCGGTCAGGTCCGGCCGGACCACCCGCGCCTGCACCCCGGGGACCGGCCTGCCGACGGACCCGAGCTTGCGGCGCGCGTCGCGCCCCTCGAGGACGCAGGTCACCGGGGACATCTCGGTCTGCCCGAAGAGCGCGACGTTGTCGGCCCCGACGAGCACCTCCCCCATCTGCCGGAGCAGGGTGTCGGTGGCGGGAGCGGCGCCCCAGCCGGCCACGCGCAGCGCTGACAGGTCGCGCGGCGCACGCAGTTGCTCGTCGACCACGGCCTGCCACTGCGTCGGTACGAGGAAGACCGAGGTGACCCGCTCGCGCTCCATGACCGCGAGCACCCCCGCCGCGTCGAACGCGCCGGTCGGGACGATCACCTGGGTCGCGCCGACCATCAGGGCCGGGGCGACGCTCCCGATCGCGCCGATGTGGAAGAGCGGCGAGGCACACATGCTGACCTCGCCGTCGAGCCGGAAGCCGAACGCCATCAGCAGTGTCGCGCTCTGCGCGGCCAGGTTGCGATGCGTCAGCACCGCGCCCTTCGGCCGGCCGGTCGTGCCGGAGGTGTACATGATCAGCGCCGGCTGCTCCTCGGCCACGTCGACCAACGGGGCCGGCTCGCCCGGCTCGACGAGCAGGGCGTCGTACGCCGCGCCGTCGACGACCGTGACGGCGTGGCTGGTCTGCGCGACGGCCTCGCGTCCGGTGGCGGCCGTGCCGTCGTCGACGAACACGAGCCGGGCGCCGCTGTCCTCGAGGACGTAGGCGACCTCGCCGGGACTCAGCCGGAAGTTGAGCGGCACGGCGATCGCGCCGAGCCGGTTGACGGCGACGAGCTGCTCGACGTACTCCGACCGGTTGCCCATGAGGATGGCCACCCGGTCGCCGGCGGCGACGCCGCGCCGGGCGAGCGCGCCGGAGAGCGCGACCACGCGGTCCTGGAGCTCCGCCCAGCTGGTGCGACGGCCCTCGCACACGAGCGCGGCGTGGTCGGCTCGCTCGACGGCGTGCCGGGCCACCTGGTTGACCCAGTGCTGGCGCCGGGCCAGCGCGACCTCGTCGAGCGCATCGCTCACGCGGACGCTCCCGGGAACCGCGCGTTCACCCACGCGGCGATCTCGTCGGCCACCTTGTCCCTGGCCCCTTCGGGCTGGACGAAGTAGTGGTCGCCCGGCAGGTCGATCCGTGTCTTGTCGGTGCTCGCGATCGCCGCCTCGATCCGGTCCGCGTCGCTCGGGAAGACGCCGGAGTCGGCGTCGGGGTTGATCACCAGCGCGGGGACGGTGACCTTGGCCAGGTGCGGCTCGGCGCGGGTCTGCGACTCCTCGAGACTCCACATGTTGAGCCAGTTGCGCAGCGTGGTCTGGCCGGCGATGCCGTGGCCGCCCTTGTTCGCGGCCTCGGTCGGGCCGCGGTAGCACCGGCCCGCGGGGCGGTCCGACGGCTCCAGCGTCGGGTCGACCATGCGCGGGTCCGCCCAGGTGCGCAGCACGCTGAAGGTCTGGTCGGCGTACCCGAGCGCGGTGATCCGCTCGAGCTCCGCACGCGCCCATCGGGTGATCCGGTGGTTGCGCTCGACCTGCGCCGCTTGGTAGCGGGCCACGAACTCCGGCGAGTACGGCGGGCCGTTCCGCGGGTTGAAGAGGTCGAGGTCCGGGTCGGTGGCGGTGATGTCGGACTCGTCGGTCACCGAGGCGTCCAGCCAGTCGGTCAGCACGTCCGGGCGGCCGAGGTGCGCCGCGAGCGAGACGTAGGCGTCGCCGGGGATCAGGTCCTCGACACCGGGTGCCGGCGCCATGTCGCGCGCGGGGCGGACACAGGGCTCGATCGCCTGGGAGTGGTACGCCGCCATCAGCGAGCCGCCGCCGGAGTTGCCGAGCAGCACCACCGTCTCGACGCCCGCCACCGCCTTGAGCCACCGGACGCCGACGCCGATGTCGACCAGCGCCTGGTCGAGGTTGAACTGCCACTCGTAGCCGCGGTAGCGCGTGTTCCAGCCCAGGAACCCGATGCCGCGCTCGGCCATCAGGTCCGCGAGGTAGTGCTCGGAGAAGTCGATCTGGTAGTGGGTGGCGATCATCGCCACCTTGGGGCGCTCACCCGGAGGCGTGTAGTAGACGCCCTGGCAGGGATAGCCACCCGCACCGGCGCGGGCCGCCCCCGGCGAGACGCTGCTGACGAACTGCTTGTCGACTGTGGTCATGAGCTGAGTGCCACCTCGTCCATCTGGTTGAGTCGGGCGTACTTCTTGAGGTACGCGAAGTGATGCGCGATCCGGTCGACGCACATCTGGTCGATCAGGCGCCCCTCCGCGTCGAAGGCGTCGTGGGCGAAGTTCACCAGGATCTCCGGGCTGGGGACCACGAGAGCGCGGTTGTAGACGAAGACCTGGCGCAGGCCGCTCTGCGCCCGCGCGGTCGCGAGCTTGCTGGGCGTCGCGCCCATCAGCGAGACCGGCTTGTCCATCATCGCGCAGGCGAAGAGCGGGAAGGTGATCCAGTCGAGCAGGTTCTTGAGCACGCCGGGCACCATCCCGTTGTACTCCGGGGTCGCGATCATGACCGCGTCCGCCGCCGCGACCTCGGCCCGCAGCTGCTGGACGACCGCGGGCTCGTGGCCGATCAGGTCCTCGTTGAAGAACGGGACCTGCGGCAGCAGGTCGCTGACGTGGACCTCGACGTCGTCCGGAGCGAGCGCGGCCGCGTTCCGCAGCAGCTTCTCGTTCCAGGAGTCCGCGCGCAGGCTCCCTGCGATCGCCCAGACCTTGAGCTTGTCCTCACTCACAGTGCCCCTCCCAGGTAGGCGTTGACGACGAGGGCGTCGCGAGCGACCTCGGCGGGCGTGCCCAGGGCGATGCGCTGGCCGAAGTCCAGCGCACACACGCGGTCCGAGATCCCCATGACCATGGTCATGTCGTGCTCGACCAGCAGGATGGCGACGCCGACCTCGCGGTTGACCGTCCTGATCGCCTCGCCCATCTCCGACGTCTCGTCGTGGTTCATGCCGGCCACCGGCTCGTCGAGCAGGATCAGGCGCGGCTCCATCGCGAGCGCGCGGGCCAGCTCGATGCGCTTCTGCGTGCCGTGCGGCAGCGAGCCGACGGGGGCGCTCAGCAGGTGGTCGATCCGCAGCATCTCGGCGTACCGCTGCACCGCCACGACGGCCTCGCGCTCCTCGCGGGCCGACCGGCCGATCCGGACCATGCACGACAGCGGGCCGGCCTTCATGAAGCCGTCGCGGGCGAGCAGCAGGTTCTCCTGGACCGTCATCGCCGGGAAGACCTCGACGTTCTGGAAGGTCCGGGCGATGCCCTTGCGGGCGACGCGGTGCGGCTTCAGGCCGATCAGCTCGTCGCCGCCGAAGCGCACCGACCCCGCCTGCGGCCTGTAGACGCCCGAGATGCAGTTGAAGAGCGAGGACTTGCCGGCGCCGTTCGGGCCGATGACGGCGAAGACCTCTCCCTCGCGCACCGAGAAGGTGACGCCGTCGAGCGCCTTGACGCCCGAGAAGCTCAGGGAGATGCCGTCGACCTCGAGGAGGTCGGTCGCGTGCTCAGCCATGCTGGCCAGCTCCTTCCACCGGCGCGACGCCCAGGTAGAGCGACACGATGTCGTCGTCGGCGCGCAGCTCCGCCGCCGACCCCTCCCGGACGACCCGGCCACCTTCCAGGATGTAGCCGTGCTGGGCGATCGACAGCGCCATCGCGGCGTTCTGCTCGACCAGCAGGATCGAGGTGCCCTCGCGGTTGATGTCGAGGATGACGTCGCGCACCGTCTCGACGATCTTCGGCGCCAGGCCCAGGCTCGGCTCGTCGAGCAGCAGCACCGACGGCTGCGACATCATCGCCCGGCCGATCGCGAGCATCTGCTGCTCGCCGCCCGAGAGGTAGCCGGCCTGCCGGTCCATCAGGTCCTGCAGCCGCGGGAAGTGGTGGAGCACCCGCTCGCGGACCTCCCGGGCCTCGGCCTTCCGGTAGCGGCGGACGTAGCCGCCGGCGGCGAGGTTCTCCGCCACGGTGAGCTCGGGGAAGACCTGCCGGCCCTCGAGCGCCTGGGCGAGGCCCACCCGCACCCGACCCGAGGGCCGTAGCCGCGTCACGTCGGTGCCGAGCACCTCGACGCGGCCGGAGGTCAGCGAGCCCCCGTGCACCGGCAGCAGCCCGGAGACCGCCCGCATCAGCGTGGACTTGCCCGCGCCGTTGGGACCGAGCAGCGCGACGATCTCGCCCCTGGGCACCTCGAGGGTGAGTCCGTCGAGGGCGGTCGCGGCGGCGCCGTACCGGACGCTGAGGTCGTGGACGGCGAGGGCGCAGTCGCTCATCGTGCTCCCTCCCGCCGCTGCTGGATCCAGCGGAACGGCTTGCGACACAGCTGGTTCAGCCCCCTCGGCTCGAAGATGAGGATGACGACGATGAGCAGGCCGTAGACGAACTGCGAGAGCAGCGGCGCGGTCACGCCGCCGTCCACCTTGGCGTCCTGCGAGATGCCCGGGAGGTACGCCGAGAGCCAGTTCACGACCTCGGGCACGGCCCGGAAGAAGAACGCGCCGAGCACGGCGCCGGTGATGGTCCCGAGGCCGCCGATGACCACCATCGCGATGAAGTCGATGGAGAGCATCAGCGACCACTGCCCGGGGGTGAAGTAGCCCATGTACGCCGTGAGCAGCGCCCCCGAGACCCCGGCGAAGGCCGAGGAGATCGCGAACGCGACGGTCTTCGTCTGGGTGACCGGGATGCCGACGACGCCGGCGGCGAGGTCGCGGTCGCGCACCGCCAGCATGGAGCGGCCGAGCCGCGAGCGGCGGATGTTCCAGGTCAGGACCATGACGACCAGCAGCACGGCGAAGGCGAAGTACCACCAGGCCTGGAAGAGCGTCATCACCTGGGTGCCGCCCGACCAGTAGCCGTCGAGGAGGTCCTGTCCGTTGATCTCGACGGGCGCGGCCAGCCGGCCGCCCGCGCCGCCGCTGACCGTCGTCCAGGTCTCCCAGACGTAGGCGCCGATGAAGACCAGCGCGATCGTACCGACGGCGAGGTAGAGACCGCGGATGCGCACGGCGATGGGCGCGAACAGGGCGCCGGCCAGACCCGCGACCAGGGCCGCGGCGGGCAGCCAGACCCAGAAGGGCTGCTCCTGCTCGACCCCGAGCCACGCCGAGGAGTAGGCACCGATCGCCATGAAGGCGGAGTGTCCGAGCGAGATCTGCCCGGTGAAGCCCATGATCACCTGGATGCCCAGCGCACCGACGGCGGCGATGATGGCGAAGATGCCCACCCCCATCCAGAGGTCGGAGATGCCGAGCCACGGCACGAGGACCATGCCGAGGAGCCAGGCGACGAGGCCGATGGTGCCTGCGCGGACCCGGCGGCGTCGCGCGGGCGCGACCTCCGGCTGGGGCGCGCTCCCGGTCGGGGGCGCAGAGACGGTCGTGGTCATCGCTCAGACCCTTTCGATGCCGCGGCTGCCGAACAGCCCGTAGGGACGGACGACCAGGACGAGGAGCATCAGCACGTAGGGCAGCACCTCGTGCAGCTTGCCGCCGCCGTAGTCGGCCAGGTAGCCGGCGCCGAGCACCTGGATCAGCCCGACGATCAGGCCGCCGACGACGGCTCCGATCAGGGAGTCCATGCCGCCGATGACGACCGCGGGGATGGCGGCGAGGGCGACCAGCGCGATCGAGGGCGAGACCACCCGCGGGAAGGATGCGAGGAAGATGCTGGCGACCACCGCGAGCACCGCCGCGATGGCCCACGACAGCGCGAACATCCGGCCGATGTCGATGCCCTGCGCCAGCGCCGCCTCCTGGTGGCTCGCGGTCGCGCGCAGGGCCAGGCCGTATGGCGTGCGCCGGAAGAAGACGAGCAGCGCGGCGAGCACGATCACGGAGGCGACGATGGTCGCGATGCCGCTCAGCGGGAGCACGACGCCGCCCACCTCGACGGTGCCGGAGCCCACCGGGCCGGCCGAGCCCTTCGTGCCGACGCCCCAGACCATGAGGATCAGGGCGTGCACCATGATCGAGACGCCCAGCGTGGCCAGCACCACCGTCGTCAGCCCCTTGTCGAGGAGCCGGCGCAGCAGCGTCGCCTCCACGAGGAGGGCGAGCGCCACGGTGACGACGATCGAACCGAGGAACGCCAGCCAGTAGGGCAGGTGCGGCATCAGCGCCAGGACGACGTACGCGCCCACGGCGACGAACTCGCCGTGGGCGAAGTTGAAGGTGTTAGAGCCCTTGGTCATGATCACGAAGCCCAGGGCGATGAGCGCATAGACCATGCCGAGCGCGATGCCCTGGAACCCGAGCTGCAAGAAGAGTGTCATCCGGATGCTCCCGTCGGTGGCCGGCGATCGATGCCGGGCGCGCGGCGACCCCCGCCGCGCGCCCGGCGGTCGATCAGTAGCCGTTCGCCTCGCCCCACGCCTTGGCGGCGTCGCTGGCGTAGAAGTCGCCCATCGGGACCAGCTCGCCCTTCGGGCCGATGCTGTTCATCCGCGACGAGTAGCTGACGATGCTGTCGCCGTCGCCGAGGTTCACCTCGGGCGTGATGCCCTTGTAGTCGACCGTCAGGTCCTTGAGCGCCTCGGTGATGCCGTCCCGGGTGAGGTCGCCGTCCTCGCAGGCCTTCGTCAGCGCGGCGACGGTGGCCTCGCCGAAGAGCCAGCCACCCACCTGGAACTCGCTGGGCGCGGCGTCCGGCGCGTACTCGGCGAGCGCGTCCTTGAGCTCGGTGATGCCGGGGACGTCGTCGGTCAGCGTGCCGTAGCCGCCGGAGACGTAGAACTTGTCGAGCAGGCCGTCCAGCGGCTCGGCCAGGGAGGCGAACCACGCACCCGACGAGGAGATCCAGGTCGGCTGGTAGCCGAGCTGGGCGGCGGTGCCGACGACGCCGGCGGTCTGCGACGGCGCGGTGCCCAGGAGCACGACGTCGGCTCCGGACTCCTCGAGCTCGGAGACCTGGGCGGTGAAGTCCTTGTCGGTGAGGGCGAACGTCGGCTCGGCGACGACCTCGACGCCGGGGATCGCCTCGGCGGCCGCCTCGACCGCGCTGGCGTAGGCCTTGCCGTAGTCGTCGGTGCCGGTCACCGAGGCGACCTTCAGCGGCTTGTCCTCGGAGGCGCCGGCCTCCTCGGCCGCCCAGCTGACACCGTTCGCGAGCTCGACCTCGAAGACCGGGAGCGGCACGTAGACGTTCGGCTCGAGCATCGTGGTGGTGTTGAGCGAGATCGCCATGGCGGGCATCTCGTCGCGCTCGAGGTTCGTCTTGATCGCGTCGATGCTGAGCGAGCCGAGGACCTCGCCGATCATCGCGACGTCGCCGGCCATGCCGCGGTAGGCCTGGACGGTCTGCTGCGCGTCGTACTTGGTGTCGCCCTTGACCGCGACGATCTTGCGACCGCAGACGCCACCGTCGGCGTTGACCTGGTCGAACTTGACCTCCATGCCGAGCGAGCCGGAGGTCGCGGCCTCGGCGATCGGGCCGGAGTAGTCGGTGAGGAGTCCGACCTTGATCTCCTTGTCGGTCACGCCCGGGCCCATCTCGACGCCGTCCTCGCCGTCCGCGGAGGCCTTCGAGCCGCTGCCTCCGCAGGCGCTGAGGGCGAGCAGCGCGCCGACCGCCAGAACGGGGATCGTCTTCCGAATCATGCTTCCAGTCCCTTCGCATGTGACGTGACTCACCAGCGGGTCACCGGGGAATTGAACAACCGCTAAGGAGCCGGTGTCAAGGGCTTCTTAGCGCCCGCTAAGTAGCCGAAATGTCTTCGTTACCACGCTCAACGGGATATTGGTTTACGCAGAGCAGAAGAATATTCTGCCGAACAGCCTGGATCGGGAGGACGTGCTGACGCGGCCCGCCGTGCGTGCACCGGGATCGTCAGAACCGCTCGACGTCGAGCGCGCCGTCGGCGAACCGACGGCGCATGGCGCGCTTGTCGAACTTGCCGACGCTCGTCAACGGGAGCTCCGGGAGCACCGCCCAGCGCTCGGGCACCCACCACTTCGGCAGCGTCTCGAGCAGCGCCGCGCGCAGGTCCTCGGCCGTCGTGGTCGCGCCCTCGCGCAGCACGACCAGGGCGCACGGGCGCTCGTCCCACCGGTCGTCGGGCACGCCGATCACCGCGGCCTGCGCGACGTCGGGATGACGCGCGATCTCGAGCTCGAGCTGGACCGAGGAGATCCACTCGCCTCCGGACTTGATGACGTCCTTGGCGCGGTCGGTGAGGTTGACGTAGCCGAGCGGGTCGAGGGTGCCGACGTCGCCGGTGCGTAGCCAGCCGTCGCGGAACTTGTCGGGCGCGTCGGCCCGGAAGTAGGAGGCCGCGATCCACGGGCCGCGCAGCTCGAGCTCGCCCACGGTCTCCCCGTCCTCGGGCAGCTGCTGGCCGGTGTCGGGCTGCACCAGCCTGATGTCGACCCCGGCGATCACCCGACCCTGCATCCCGGCGCGCCGGACCGGGTCGGGGTTCTCCTCCGGTCGCGGCGGCCGGTTGACCGTCACCAGCGGCGAGGTCTCCGTCATCCCCCAGCCCTGGAGCGCCTCGACGCCGTAGCGTCGCAGCCCCGCCGAGAGCGTCTCCGGGATCGGCGCGCCGCCCAGCACGACCCGGTCGAGCGACTCCAGGTCGCGGGCCGGGTCGGCGTCGAGGTGGGCGAGGATCTCGTTCCACACCGTCGGCACGCCGTTGGAGTACGTCGGCCGGTGCGTGCGGACCGCCTCCACGACCGTGGCCGGGTCGACCCAGCGGTTGCTGAGCAGCAGGTCGGCGCCGGCCCAGACGTTCGCGAAGGGGTAGCCCCACGCGTTCGCGTGGAACATCGGCACGATCACGTAGCAGCAGTCGCGGGCGCTGATCGCGATCGCGTTCGCGGTGCACGCCGAGAGCGCGTGCAGCCAGATCGACCGGTGGCTGTAGGCGACGCCCTTCGGGTCCCCCGTCGTGCCGGTCGTGTAGCACAGGGTCGCCGCGGAGCGCTCGTCGAGCGCGGGCCAGGCGAAGTCCGTCGCACGACCGGCGACCAGGTCGTCGTATCGGACGACGGTGCCCGACAGGGCACTCGCGTCCCCCTCCCCGACGACCACCACGGTGCGCACCGTCGGCAGCCGGTCTGCCACCTCCGCCAGCTGCGGCAGGAACGAGCCGTCGATCAGCAGCACGTCGTCGGCGGCGTGGTTGACGGTGTAGGTGATCTGGTCGGGCGAGAGCCGCGGGTTGATCGTGTGCAGGAGCCCGCCGAGCGCCGGCACCGCGAAGTAGGCGTCGAGGTGCTCCTGGGTGTTCCAGAGCCAGCTGCCCACGACGGAGCCGGGCCCGACGCCGAGCTCGGCGAGCCCGTGGGCCAGTGCCGCCGCCCGCCCCTCCAGGTCGCCGAACAGCACCGGCTTCTCGGCGCCGACCGTCGTGACCGAGCGCCCCGAGTGCCATCGCGCGCCGTGGCGCAGGATGGAGGTGACGGTCAGCTCGCCGTCACCGATGTTGCTCGGGATGCTCGTGGTCATGCTCAATCCTTTCGCGGTGCGACGCCCAGCAGGGCCAGGCTCAGACCGACGTACCGGGTGGCGACGTCGGCAGGGGTGAGGGGTCCGGAGTCGACGTACCAGCGCGGGATCGCCTGGAGCATGCCGAGGAGTGCGCGCGTGGCCTCGGCGGGGTCGTCGACGACGAAGACGCCCTGCTCGATCCCGCGGTCGATCACGGCGCGGGTGAGCAGCTCGTTGCGCTTGCGCCCTTCGGTGTACGGCGCGCGCGCCTCGGGGCTGAGGTAGCGGTACTCGGAGTCGAGCGCGGCGAGCCGGGCCCGGACCGTGAGGTGCAGGGTGACCGACTCGACGAGGTTGGCCATCTGCGCCACCGCGTCGTCGCCGCCGTCCGCGACCGCCGCCTCGTTGCGGTCGAGGAGGTCGCCGATCGCGGCCTCGAGCACCGCGACGAGGATCGCCTCCTTGTTGGCGTGGTGGTAGTAGAGGGCGGGCACCGTCACGCCGACGCGCGCGGCGATGTCGCGCACGGTGGTCCCGTGGAAGCCGTGCTCGTAGAACGCCTCGCTGGAGTGCCGCAGGATGTCGGTGAGCTCGACCGGGCGGCAGTCGCGCCAGTCGACGGTCTCGGTCTCCGTGGTCGTCATATGAGCGAGCGTACGCTAAGCGAGCCGCGCGAGCTCGTGTCGCCAGGCGGTGGCCAGGTTGAGCGCGGCACCCAGGTCGGGGAGCGACGCGAGGTCCTCGGCCGGCACCGGCCGCAGCTCTCCACCCGCGGCCACGACGTCCAGCGAGAGCCTCGCGAGCGTGGCGACGGCCTGCGCGCGCAGCACCGCCTCCGCGACCGACGCCCCGGTCGAGGTGAGGCCGTGGCCGCGCATCACGACGACCGGGCTGGGACCGAGCGCGTCGGCGACCGCGTCACCGAGCCCGGCGTCGGCGATCAGCGCCGAGCGCGGGAACACCGGCACCCCGCCCGCGGCCAGCACCGCGCCGGGGATGTCGTAGGCACCGACGATCGGCAGGATCGGCAGGCCGGCGAGGTCGGCGACGACCACGTCGCGGGGGTGGGCGTGCACGACCACGTCGACGTCCGGGCGGTGCCGGAGCACCGCCGCGTGCAGCGCGAGCTCGTACGGCGTCGTGTGCACGTCCAGCTCGCCGGGCGCGCCCGGGCCGCCGTCGAGGTCGACGAGGCGTACGTCGTCCGGCGTGGTGTGCGCCAAGCCGCGCTCGTCGCCGCCCCGGCAGCGCACCAGCAGCCGGGTCGCGTCGACGCGCACGCTGATGTGGCCGAGGAAACCGGGCGCGAGGTCGCGCGCGGCGAGCACCCGGCAGCCCTCGGCCACCTCCGCCCGCAGTTCGTCCAGGCGCACGGGGTGCTCATGTGGGGTGCTCATGACGCTTCTCCACGCGCGAGCGCGCTGCGCAGCCTGAGCGACTCGCGCGGCCAGTTGACGGTGACGCCGCCGGTCACCCGGCCGTCCGCGTCACGCCAGGTCGCCGCGAGCCGGAACGGCTCGGCCTCCTCGACCACGTCGGGGACCCGCGCGACGTCACGGCTGCCGACGAGCTGGATCCTCCAGTCGTACTGGTCGCTCCAGACGTAGGCGACCGGCGCGTGCGTGGCCACGTCGTCGGGGCGGGCGATCGTGCGGGCGACGCAGACCGCCTGCTCGACGGCGTTGGTCCAGTGCTCGACCCGGACGCCCGCCCACCGCGCGACGTCGCCGACGGCGTGGATGCCGACGGTCCCGACGGCCGCACCGACCTCGTCGCAGACCACTCCGTCGTCGACCAGCAGCCCGGAGCCGGCCAGCCAGCCGACGTTGACCTCGGACCCGATGCCGACGACCACCACGTCGGCCTCGACGAGGGCGCCGTCGTCCAGGGTGGCCCGGAAGCCCTCCCCCGCCGGCTCGAGGGAGCGCACCGTCGTGCCGAAGCGGGTCTCGACGCCGTGGCGACGGTGCAGGTCCGAGAGCCGCTCGCCCAGGTCGCGGCCCACCGCGCGGCCCAGGGGGACCGGCTCGGGGTCCACCAGGGTCACGTCGACGCCGTGCGCGCGGGCCAGCGCGGTCACCTCGGCGCCGATGAACCCGGCCCCGATGACCAGCAGCCGCGCGGCGCCGGCGATCGCGGACCGCATCGCCCGCGCGTCCGCCAGCGAGCGCAGCACGTGCACACCCGCGACGTCGTACGGCGCCCGGCGCGGCGTCAGGCCGGTGGCGATGACGAGGTGCGCGAACGGCAGCACCGCCCCGTCGTCGAGGGTGACCCGGCGACGGTCGGCGTCGAGTGAGACGACCCGGCAGCCGAGCAGCAGCTCGATCCCGAGGTCGTCGGCCTCCTCGAGGGTGATCAGCGGGACGCAGGCGTCGCCGTCGACGCTGCCCTTGGAGAGCGGCGGCTTGTCGTAGGGCACCTCGGCCTCGGCCTCGACGACCCGCACCGGCCCGGCGTACCCCTGCTCGCGCAGCGCGCGGGCGGTCCGGATGCCGGCGACGGAGCCGCCGACGATGACCACGTTCATGCGGGGTCCCTGCGGCGTTGTTCGACGGAGGAGCGGAGCGGGGGAGGAGAAGAACGCCGTGGGGTGTTCATGCGGGGTCCCTGCGGCGTTGT
>NZ_JARGER010000008.1 GCF_029210375.1 Nocardioides sp. YIM 152315
GGGCGGTCAAGGGCGCGAAGGGCGAAGCGAACCCTTGACCGCCCTGGCGGAGGACGAACACTGGCGCCGCCGGGAGGACGCCAACACTCACTGCCCCCGGGGGCACCGCGCCCAGCTCGACGTACCCGACCACCCGGGGTGGTTTCGAGACAGACGCCAGCGCGCCATCCTCAACCACCGGTGGCCCCTGCGGTGGTTTCGAGACGGGCGCCAGGGCGCCTTCCTCAACCACCGTGACGCTCGGGCGGCTTCGAGACAGGAGCGGGGGCGCCTTGCTCAGCCGCTGGGACCGTGGTCGCGAGGCTCGTCGCCGGGCGCTCCCACCGGGCCGAGTTCTCCACAGGCGCGGTGGAAAACCTGTGGGAACCGGGCCGTCGGCTGTGGACCACGGGGCCTTCGCCTGTGGGCGAACCGGCCGTTTCGGTGGAACCGGAGGAATGTCGGCCGGAGGTCTTGCGCGCCGTGGGACCCAGGGCATAGAACTTCTCCCACGCACTCCGGCAACGGGGAGCGGGACAGCTCGGAGACGAGGGTCCACACGGTGGTCCGCCAGCTTGCTGGAGGAGCACCGCGGCGGCTGGGTGACGAGGCCGCCGGGACCGGAGGAGCCGAGCGTGTCGACCGGAAGCGTCACCGGTACCGGTCAACCGAAGGGCCCTTGCGACTCATACTCGCAAGGGCCCTTCCTTCATTTCCGGTACCAGCGGCCAGGAGGGGCATGCCGGCGTCGCATCCGCGAGCCCATCTCCGATCCCGCTCAACTGTGGGGATCTGAACGAATTCTGTGGACAACGCGCACCTGATCTGTGGACGAACCAGCGAATTCCGGTGGAACCGGGAGAATGTCGGCGCAAGGCCTTGCGCGCGGCGTCACCCAGGGCATAGAACTTCTCCCACGCACTCCCGCAAGGGTGGGCGGGACAGCTCGGAGACGAGGGTCCACACGGAGCGTCGCCGGCTTGCCGGAGACGTTCCGCGGCGGCGAGGTGACGACGTCCGCCGGGGCCGGAGTCGACGAGCGGTCGACCGGGAGCGTCACCGGTACCGGTCACACCGAAGGGCCCTTGGAACTCATACTTCCGAGGGCCCTTCACCTTTTCCGACAAGGGTTTCCCCGGTTCCGCGGGCAGGGTGCTCGTGCTCGGATGGGTGCATGACCCGGACACTCCGCACCCTCGTGGGCTTCGTCCTCGTCGCGCTCGTGGCCGTGCTGGCGCTCGGCGTCGCGAGCCCGTCGTACGCCGCGACCTACCCGACGCTGTCGACCGGCTCGACGGGCGCGAACGTCGCGAGCCTCCAGTACCTCCTCACCTCGCGCGGCTATGCGACCGCCGCCGACGGCGACTACGGCAGCGGGACGAGGGCCGCGGTCACGGCGTTCCAGTCGGCCGCCGGCCTGACGGCCGACGGCGTCGCCGGTCCGGCCACCTTCGGCGCCGTCGTCAGCACGCTCCGCCAGGGTGACACCGGGCCGGCCGTGCAGGCGCTCCAGGTCCAGCTGGTCAAGCACGGCGCCTCGATCTCCACCGACGGCGACTTCGGCCCCGCGGCCGACGACGCGGTGCGCTCCTTCCAGTCGTCCCACGGGCTCGCCGTCGACGGCGTCGTCGGCCCCGCGACCTGGCAGGAGCTCCTCGGCACCGGGGGAGGCGGGGCGACGCCAGGGACGACGTACGACTCGCTGTCCGAGGAGCAGAAGGCCAACGCCCGGACGATCATCGGCGTCGCCAAGGGCGCGGGGGTGCCACAGTACGGATGGGTGATCGCCCTCGCGACCGCGATGCAGGAGTCGACCCTGATCAACCTCGACTACGGCGACCGCGACTCGCTCGGGCTCTTCCAGCAGCGCACCAGCCAGGGCTGGGGCACCGAGGCGCAGATCATGGACCCGGTGCTCTCCAGCAAGGCGTTCTACGGCGTCGCCGCCCACACGTCCAACCCGGGCCTCCTCGACATCAGCGGCTGGGAGTCGATGTCGGTCACCCAGGCGGCGCAGGCGGTCCAGCGCTCGTGCTGCCCCGACGCCTACGCGAAGTGGGAGACGCTCGCACGCGACATCGTCGCGCACGAGTCCGGGGCACCGACCATTCCGCGAGCCGACACCCCGGGCAGGAGTCGGCGGACCGGCCGGTAACCGCGAGACTTGGCCCGTGGTCATGTACTCGGTCCTGCACGCGGTCGTGCCGCCGGTCGCGAAGCTGATCTGGCGGCCCACGGTCACCGGGCTGGACAACGTCCCCCGCACCGGCCCGATCATCCTGGCCAGCAACCACCTCAGCTTCGCCGACAGCCTGGTCATCCCGATCGTCGCGCCGCGCAAGGTCGTCTTCCTCGCCAAGTCCGACTACTTCACCGGCACCGGGATCAAGGGACGACTGCAGAAGGCATGGTTCGAGGGCATGGGCCTGATCCCGGTCGACCGCGACGACTCCCGCGCCGCGATCGCCAGCCTCGACACCGCGCTGGAGGTGCTCGGCCGCGGCGAGGCGTTCGGCATCTACCCCGAGGGCACCCGCTCCCGTGACGGCCGGCTCTACCGCGGCCGCACCGGCGTCGCCCACCTCGCGCTCACGGCCGGCGTGCCGGTCGTGCCTGTGGGCATCACCGGCACCGAGAAGCTGCAGCCCATCGACTCGCGACTGCCGCGGGTCGTGCCGGTCACGGTGACGTTCGGTACGCCGATCGACGTCGCGGGACGGTACGACGGGGTGCCGCTCGGCAAGGCCCGTCGCGAGATCACCGACCAGATCATGCGCGCGATCCAGGCGCTGACCGGCCAGGAGGAGGCGGGGGTCTACAACGCTCGGCCCGAGGAGTGAGCGAAGCGAACGTCTCGAAAGGGACGGCCCGCCCGGCGCGGGGCGGGCTGGCAAAGGTTGCCGCGAGACGGCTGGTTCGTCGGCAATCTCTGCCGTGGGCCGGACCTGACGCCGCCGGTTGAATAGGGCGCATGGCAGAGCGGCAGCGACGGATCCGGATCGGCATCGACACCGGCGGCACCTTCACCGACGTGGTGGCGTTCGACGAGGACACCGGAGAGCTGGTGACCACCAAGACGCCGTCGACGCCGAGCAACCCGGCCGACGGCTTCCTCGCCGGCATCGACAAGGTGCTCGGCCTGCTCGGAGCCACCGGCGCCGACATCGACGCGGTCAGCCACGGCACCACCGTCGCGACCAACCAGCTGCTCGAGGGCAAGGTCGACCGGCTCGGGTTCATCACCAACACCGGCTACGAGGCGATGCTCGAGATCGCCCGCCAGTCCGTGCCCGACGGCTACGGCAACTCCTACTTCTGGGTCAAGCCCGACCGCATCGTCCCGCGCGACCGCGTCAAGGGCGTCGAGGGACGACTCGACGTCAACGGCGACGAGGTCCGACCCTTCGACGAGGACGGCGCCCGCGCCGTCGCGCGGTGGTTCAAGGAGCAGGGCATCAACACCCTCGGCGTCTGCTTCCTGCACGCCTACGCCAACCCGGTGCACGAGGACCGGATGCGCGCGATCCTGGCCGAGGAGCACCCCGAGGCGATCGTCTCGCTGTCGAGCGAGGTGCTGCGCGAGTACCGCGAGTACGAGCGCGCGATGACCACCCTGGTCGACGCGGCCGTGAAGCCCAGGCTCTCGGCGTACGTCAACAACATCAAGGCGCGGCTCACCTCGTACGACGACCGCACCATCCCCTTCTACGTCATGAAGTCCAACGGCGGCGTGCTCTCGGCCGACGAGGTCGTGCACCAGCCGATCACCACCGTGCTCTCGGGCCCGGCCGCCGGCGCGCTGGGCGCCGCGCTGATCGCCAAGGTCGCGGGCTTCGACAAGGTGCTCACCTCCGACGGTGGCGGCACCTCGACCGACGTGTCCGTCGTGATCGACGGCGAGCCGACGCTGACGACCGAGGGCTCGGTCGGTGCCTTCCCGTCGAAGATCCCGATGATCGACGTCGTGACCGTCGGTGCGGGCGGCGGCTCGATCGCCTGGCTCTCGCCCGAAGGCAACCTCAAGGTGGGTCCGCAGTCGGCCGGCGCCGACCCCGGCCCGCTCTGCTACGGCAAGGGCGGCACCGAGGTCACGATCACCGACGCCCACGTCTTCCTCGGCCGCATCCCCCCGCACCTGCTCGGCGGCGAGATCCCGCTGGACGTCGACGCCGCCCGCAACGGCATCGAGGCGCTCGCCAAGCAGCTGGGCCTCAGCCCGGAGGCCTGCGCCACCGGCATCCTCGAGATCTCCGCGTGGAACCAGGCCAACGCGCTGCGCCAGGTCACCGTCAAGCGCGGCCTCGACGTCCGCGACTTCGCGCTCACGACGTTCGGCGGCTCCGGCTCGCTGCTGCTGTGCCGGCTGATGGACGTGCTCGGCATCCCGACCGTCCTCGTCGCGCCCAACCCGGGCAACGTCTCGGCGTTCGGCCTGCTCACCGTCGACGTCAAGAACGACTACGTGCAGACCCACGTGGCGCTGGCCGACAAGCTCGACGCGGCGGACGTGGCCCGCGTCTTCGACGGCCTCGCCAAGCAGGCGACGGTCGCGCTCTCCAAGGAGGGCTTCGCCGCCGACGAGCACCAGTTCGTCCGCACCGCCGACCTGCGCTACTTCGGGCAGGCCTTCGAGGTCCGTGTCGCGGTGCCCGACGGACCGGTCGACGCCGACGCCCTCGACGAGGTGGCCCGCCGCTTCCACGCCGAGCACCGGGTCCTCTACGGCTACGACTTCTCCGGCGACGACTCTCAGCAGGTCGAGTGGGTCAACCTCCGGGTCTCCGGGATCGGTCCGATCCGGCGGCCGGAGATCAAGCGCCACGGTGGTTTCGAGACAGGACTTCGTCCTTCCTCAACCACCGACACGGTGGTTGAGGAAGGCGCCCTGGCGCCTGTCCCGAAACCACCGCGCCAGGTCTGCTTCGACGCCGAGCAGGGGTACGTCGACACGCCCGTGCTCTGGCGGCCCGACCTCGCCCCGGGCACCGTCGTCGAGGGGCCGGTGATCATCGAGGAGTTCGGCTCCACGGTGCCCGTGCACCCCGGCTTCGCCGTCCGCATCGACGAGTTCCTCAACCTCATCGTGACCCGCAGCCAGGAAGGCAGCCAGGCATGAGCCGTCGCGCCCCCACGCAGTTCCCCTTCGGCCACCTGACCGCCGACGCCGGCGCCAGCGCCGATCCGGTGCTCGTCGAGATCGTCCAGGGCTCACTCGCGAGCGTCGAGATGGAGGTCGAGACCGCCATCGGCCGCACCAGCCGCAGCCCGATGATCCGCGACGCCCACGACTTCCGCGCCGGCATCCACGACCGCCTGCTGCGCAAGCTGACCGGCCGCTCGTACTCCGCGCTCGTGCACCCGGTCGCCCGCGACTTCCTGATCGAGGAGATGCGCGAGGGAGACGTCTTCTTCCACAACGACGTCTACCGGTCCGAGGGCGGCATCGGGCACCTGCCCGACCTGTGCGTGACGGTCCCCGTCTTCAGCGGCGGCAGGGTCGTCGCCTTCGTGCAGGCCTTCGGCCACCACGACGACATCGGTGGCGCCGTGCCCGGCTCGATGCCCTCCAACGCCACCAGCGTCTTCGAGGAGGGGCTCATGGTCCCGCCGATCCGGCTGTGGGACGCCGGCGTCCCCAACCGCGCGGCGCTCAGCATCATGACCCGCAACTCCCGGATGCCCGAGTCGCTGGCAGCCGACCTCGACGCCGAGTGCTCGGCCTGCCTGATGGGCGCCCGCCGGCTCGGCGAGCTCTTCGACCGGTACGGCGTCGAGACCGTCGAGTCCTGCTTCGACGCGATCATCAGCCGCACCACCGACACCTACCGCCGCGAGATCCTCGGCAAGATCCCGGTCGGCACGTGGACCTGGGAGGACTACGCCGAGCACGACGGCGTCGACGACCCGCAGCTGCACACGCAGCGCATCACGCTGACCCGCACGCCGGCCGACGACCCCGAGGGGGAGCGGCTGATCCTCGACTTCGACGGCACCTCGCCCCAGGCGAAGGGCCCGATCAACCACTGCGGCGACTACAGCGACGGCGTCTTCCTCAAGAAGTGGCTGGCGCCGATCCTGCGCAACCTCGCCGACAGCCCCGAGCGGATGGCCGAGCTCGACGTCAACGAGGGCATCGTGCCGCTCATCGAGATGCGGTTCCCCGAGCCCGGCACGCTGCTGACGCCGGTCTTCCCGGCGCCGACCAACGCCCGCACCTTCGTGATCCTCCGGCTGCTCGGCGTGCTCGCCGGCGTGGTCGCCAAGGCCGTCGACGGCAACATGCCCGCCGACCAGGAGACGATCCGCTACACCGGCGTCTACGGCGAGGACCTCGAGGGCCGGCCCTACCTCATGCGCGAGGTGCTCGGCGGCGGCTCGGGCGGCCGCTACTACGCCGACGGCGAGGACACCATCCACGTCGTGCCGGACTCCCGCAACCTCCCCACCGAGTTCACCGAGGCGCGCTTCCCCTTCCGCGTCGAGGCCCTGACGCTCGCGACGGACAGTGGGGGCGCGGGCCGGTTCCGCGGCGGCCTCGGCTACGAGAAGCACATCCGGATGCTCAAGGACGGCCACTTCATGTCGATCGCCGACCGGTCCATCCTGGCCTGCTGGGGCGTCAAGGGCGGCCACGCCGGCAGGCCGTTCGAGGTCACGATCGACCCCGGCGGTCCGAACGAGCGCGAGGTCGACGCCCTCGCCGACGCCGAGGAGATCAAGGCCGGCGAGGTGGTACGGATCCGCACCACCGGCGGTGGCGGCTGGGGCAACCCGCTCGACCGCGACCCCGCCCTCGTCGTCCGCGACGTGGTGTGGCGCAAGGTCTCCCCGGAGGCCGCGCTCGCGTCGTACGGCGTGGTGCTCACCGGCTCGCTCGACGACGACTCCCTGTCGTACGACGAGGCCGCGACCGTCGCCGAGCGCGCGAGCCGTCCGGAGCCGAGCGAGGCGTTCTTCGACCGCGGACCGGGGTACGCCGAGCTCGCGTCCGGTGCGGCCTATGCCGAGGTCGACCTGGTCTGAGGCACGAGCCAGTCGGCGTCGGGGTCCGGCTCGGGCTCGTCCTCCCGCGTGGGGCGCAGCCGCAGCCACGCCACGGTGAGCAGGACGCCGGCGGCCAGGCCTCCGAGTCCCCACCAGACGCCGTCGACCGGGGCGGACGACCCGGCGGAGGACGCGGCGGCCGGCGCCGACGTCGGCGGCTCCGCCCGGACGGGAGCCGGAGCGGGAGCGGTCCTGTCCGTGAGCAGCCGGTCGAGGAGCAGCGAGAGCTCCTTGCCCGATGCGGCCCGGTGCCACACGACCGGGCTGTCCCAGATCGAGCCGGTCTCGCCGTCCATCACCTGCGTCGAGATCCACGGACCGCCCTCGGCGTCGAGGTAGACGCGGTCGATCCGCCACGGCTGCACGTCGTGGATCAGCCAGGTCACGGTCACGCCCGGGCCGCTCTCGTGCGTGCGGCCCGACGGGTCGGCGGGGCCGGTCCCGCCGTTCGCGCCGACCAGGTCGGCAAGCCGGTCGTACTCGGGATCGGTGTAGTAGACCGAGGCGGTCCTCCCCTCACCCGGGACCGAGAGGAGGGCGCTGGTAGGCCCGCCCGCCGACGCGGGCGGCGGCGTCAGCGGCGCCAGGGCGACGACGGCGACGACGGCGACGACGGCGATGAGTGGTGCGCGGAGCGTGAGCACGGCTGCCTCCTCGGGACGGTTCACTGGTGGTACACCGCCGTCAGCCGACAGGTTCCGACGACTCCGCGACCCGGATCGCCCGCCCGAGGTCGATGTCGCCCTCGAGCCGGAGCGTCGTGGCGCCGTCCTGCCAGATCAGCGTGTGCCCGGCGAGCCGGGCGGAATGGGTGACCTGCGTGCCGTCGGCGTCGATCAGCGCGACCTCGTGCGGCTCCTCGAACCAGAGCGCGTCGCCGCCGTCCACGCCGACGAAGGTGACCCCGGGCGTCCGCTTCACGACGGAGTAGTCCAGGCGCGCGTCGAACTGGTCGAGGCGGAGTACGCCGGCGTCGTCGGTCGTCCAGCTCATCGACACCCTGCGCCGGTCGGGCGACACCTCGACGCCGTCGGGGTCGCCCAGCCCGGCGGGCGCCGACACCGGGAACCCGACCAGCGCCGCGGCCTCCGACAGCCGCCCGGCCACCGGCAGGTCGGGAGGCGGGGGCGCCGGGTCCGAGGTCCCGGCGCCGCCCGGCTCGACCCGCACCGCGCCGAAGCCGAACCAGTCCGCGACGGCGGCGCGCACGGGCGGCGTGGCCAGCAGGCCCACGACGATCGCGACGACGACGAGCGCGGCCAGCCGGCGTCGCCGGGTCCACCACTCCGCCGTACGCCGTGTGGGCGGGTCGGCCACGCGTCGCAGCACGGCGCCCGCCAGGCCCTCCGACGGCGCCGCGACGTCGGCGCCGCGGCCCAGCGCGACCAGGTCGCGCACCAGCTGGTCGTCAGCCACCGCGGGTCACCTCCTCCGGCAGGTCGGACTCGGCGTCCAGCACGTCCCGCAGGCGGGCCAGGGCACGGTGCAACCGGGACTTCACGGTGCCGCGCGGCCACCCCAGGACGGTCGCGGTCTCGGCCTCGTCGAGGTCGAGGAGGTAGCGGCAGGTCACCACCTGGCGATGGTGCGGCGACAGGCCCGCGAGACCGCGGACGAGGGCGTCCTGCCGCTCCCGGGACAGCACGGACTCCGCCGGGTCGTCGGGCCGGGAGAGGAGCAGCGGCGCGGCCCGCTCCCACTGGCGTTCGCGCGCCGATCGCCGGGACGTGGACCGGTGCAGGTTGCGGGCCTCGTTGGCGACGATCCTCAGCAGCCACGGACGGAACGGCGCCCCGGGCCGGAACCGGTCCAGCGCGGCGTACGCCTTGACGAAGGCCTCCTGCACGACGTCCTCCGCGTCTGCGCCGGCACCGAGCAGGGCGGCGGTGCGCAGCGCGATCGGGGCATGGCGACCCACCAGCTCCGCGTACGCGTCGCGATCACCGCCGCGTACCCGGGCCAGCAGCTCAGCATCGTCCGGGCCGGCGTGCAGTTCGGTGTCCCTCTCTCGTCCGACCTGTGTACACCACCGCGCGCCCGGAGGTTCCCGACCTTGTGCGCGGATCTGCGGAGGCGCACCATGAGAGGCACGGCGCGTCGCGAGAAGGTGAAGCCGATGGGCACGACAGATGTCCTCCGCAGCTCGATCCATCACTCCCAGGACCGTCTCGTCGACCGACTGGCCGACGCGCGCTCGATGGAGGCGCCGCCCGACCGTCCACGCGAGGGACATGCCCGGATCGACGCGTTCCTCTCCAGCGCGAGCAAGCACCTCCATGCCGTCGACGAGGTGCTGCTCCAGCCGACCCGTCGTGGCGTGCCGGACGGCGGGCCGCTCGTGCACGACTACCTGCGCTCCGTCAAGGACCTCGAGGTGGTGCTCGCCCACGTGAAGGCGCACGAGTACGGCTCGGTCTACGAGACGTCGTTCTCGTGGCCCGAGGTCTGGGGCGACGTCGAGCACGCGATGACCGACCACCACCGCCACGAGGCGGTGCTTGGCGACCGGCTCAGCGACACCCTCGACGACGAGGAGCTCCAGGACCTCGCGCAGCGGCTCTACTCCGCGGAGCTGGCGGCTCCGAGCCGGCCGCACCCCTACACCCCGCACACGGGCCTGTTCGGGGCCGTCGCCCGCAAGGTGATGCACACCGCCGACCGCTTCTGGGACACGGTCGAGGGGCGGATGGTGCCCGAGCCGGTGCCGCCCCCGAAGAAGAAGCCGGGCCTGGTCGCGCAGTACTTCCTGGCCGACCCGCGCTTCGACGAGGAGGAGCGGCGGCCCAGACCCTAGGGTCGGGGGCATGACGCGGATCGCCGTCCTGGGAGGACACGGGAAGACCGGCCGGGCGGTCGCCGTCGGGCTCGCCGACCGGCGCGCCGAGGCGGTGCCCCTGGGGCGCGGCGCGTGGCCGGACCTGCCCGACGCGCTGGCCGGCTGCGACGCGGCGTACCTGATCGCGCCCAACCTGCACCCCGACGAGCCCAGCTACGTGGGTCAGGCGCTCGCCGCCATGTCGGTCGCCGGAGTCCGCCGCGTCGTCTACCACTCGGTGGCGTCGCCGTACGTGCCCGAGATGCCGCACCACCTGGGCAAGGCGGTCGCCGAGTCGCGGGTGCGCACGTCGGGCCTGGCGTGGACGATCCTCCAGCCCGGCGCCTACCTGCAGAACCTCGACCTGTCGGGCCCGACCGTGCGGGTGCCGTACGACGTGGACGCGCCCTTCGGCCTGCTCGACCTGGCCGACCTCGGTGCCGCCGCCGCGAGCGTCCTGCTCGAGGACGGCCACGACGGCGCGACGTACGAGCTCGCCACGCGCCGGACGACCACGCGCGAGCTCGCCGAGGAGGCCGGCCTCGTCGCCGAGCGCGTGCCGGATCCGGGCACGCATCCGTGGCTGAGCGCGATGTTCGACTACTACGACCGCTTCGGCCTGCCGGTCGGCACGCTCCCGCTGCGGGCCCTGCTCGGTAAGAGCTGACCGGTCGGAGCTGACCGGTCAGGCGTTGGCGCGGACGATCTGCTGGAGCGCCCACCGGTTGCCGTCCGGGTCGGCGAAGTAGACGAACCGGCCCCACGGCTGCTCGTCGACTCCCTCGCAGTCGACGCCGCGCTCCCGCAGGTAGGTGAGGGCGGCGTCCGCGTCGTCGACGACGACCTGGATGAGCTGCGAGGAGCCCTGCGGCATCATCTCCAGCCCGACGCCGAAGCAGAACGAGCACGCCGAGCCCGGGGGCGTGACCTGCACGAAGCGCAGCTCCGGGCTGACGCGCTGGTCGTGGTCGACCGTCCAGCCGACGGTGTCGCCGTAGAACTCGACCGACCGGTCCACGTCGGCGACGGCGATCGGGACGAGCTCGATCCTGAAGTCCATCGGGTGCTCCTTCTGGTGGGGTTGGGTACCACCAGTCAACCGCGGATTCAGGTCAGTTCCTGACCGTTGTGGCCGGCCGATCCGGAGAGTGTGCGACCCGACCTGCGGGCCGCCCTGCGACGTCAGGTCAGTCGTCGACCTCGGCGACCACGACGAGCTGTGCGCTGTCGGGATCGACCCAGATCCGGTCGACGCCCTCCCGGCGCAGGGTTGCCTCGATGGCGTCGAGCAGCGCGAGCTGCAGCGACACGCTGGCGTCGGGGTGGACGGTCACGATCTCCTTGATCGCGCGGCGCAGGGGGGCCGGACCGGTGGGGGCGGGGGCGGTCGTCTGGACGCTCATGCGGGTTCGATCGGCCGTCGCGGGCGACTGCTGCGGAGTGAGGCCCGCGTTTACCCAAAGTTGGGGGTCATGGCGCCGTTCCACCCGATGCCCGGTACTCGTGTGGGCCGCCCGCCCTGACAGACTCACCGCATGCGCCGACTCTCCCTCGTCACCGGCGGCACCCGCGGCATCGGCGCAGCGATCGCCCTCCGGCTGGCACGCGACGGCCACGACCTCGTGCTCGGCCACGCCCGCGACGACCGCGCGGCGGAGGAGGCCCGGCTCGCGGTCGAGGACGCCGGCGCCCGCTGCGCCGTCGTGCGCGCCGACCTCACCGACCCCGACGGGGTCGACCGGCTGTTCGCGGCCGCGGCGGAGCACGGGCGGCTCACCGGCGTCGTCAACAACGCCGGCGCGACGCTGCACCTCGGCCGGCTCGCCGAGACCCCGCCGGCGATCGTCGCCGCCACCGTCGACCTGAACCTGACCGCGGCACTGCTCGTCGCCCGGGCCGCGGTGCGCACGCTCGGCACGTCGTACGGCGGCGCCGGCGGCGTGCTCGTCAACGTCAGCTCGGGCGCCGCGACCCTGGGCGCCCCGGGGGAGTACGTCCAGTACGCCGCCGCGAAGGCCGGCGTGGACGCGATGACGGTCGGGCTGGCGCAGGAGGTCGCCACCGACGGGGTGCGCGTCGTCGGCGTGGCGCCCGGCATCGTCCGCACCACGATCCACGCCGACGCCGGCGAGCCCGGGCGCGTGGACCGGGTCGGGCCGCGGGTGCCGCTCGGCCGCGCCGGCGAGCCCCACGAGGTCGCCGACGCCGTCGGCTGGCTGATGAGCGACGAGGCGTCGTACGTCACCGGCACCACGCTGCGCGTCGCCGGCGGGCGATGAGCGGGGCCTCGGCGACGGATCGTTGGTCTAGACCGGTCGCGTCCGCCCCGTGGTGTGCCGCGAATCGGACTCCAGGCGTCCTTTAAGGTTTCTCGCATTGTCGTCCGTCTCGGACGGGATCTCGGATCACTCATGAACGGGGGACTCTCTTGACCATCGCCACCCCGACGCCCCGGCGTCGGCTCCTCAGCGCCGCCGCAGTGGCTGCTCTCGCCGGATCGGCGCTCGTCGCCGGCACCGCGACACCCGCGTCGGCCGTCCCGATCCCGCCAGGATCGATCACCGGCGTCGTCGTCGGTCCGGACGGGGCGCCGGCTCCCGGCGTGTCCGTCTACGTCACCGGCGACCTCAACGGCGACGGCGACTACAACGATCCCGAAGACTCCTTCGACAACATCGACACCGGCGCCGGTGGCGACTACGCCTTCGCTCACCTCGCCGCCGCCAACTACCAGGTCCAGTTCTCGGGGCCGGGCTACCAGAACCAGTCGACCCTGGTGTCGGTCGGTGCGGGCAACTCGGCCCTCCCGACGACGATCCTGGCCGCCGAGGCTCCCTTCGTGGTCGTCGACGCCAACACCGACATCACCGGCACCGTCACCAACGCCGCGACCGGCTTGGCGCTCCCGGGCGCCAGCGTCACCGCCTACAACGCGACCACCGGCGCGTACGTGCAGGGCACGACGGTCGACGTGACAGGTGCCTACGAGTTCGAGGATCTCGACCCGAGCATCCCGGTCAAGCTCATGTTCACCCGAAGCGGTGGGGGCGGCCTGCTCGGCTACGAGAACCAGTGGTCCGGCGGTGCCCGCAGCAAGGGCGCTGCCGCCGTCGTGACGCTCACCCCCGGCACGCCCGTGACCGTCTCGGCGGCGCTGACGCAGTACGCCGGCATCACCGGCAAGGTGCTCAACCCGGGCGGCGGGGTGCCGTACTCCGCGTCGGTCGTGGCCTTCGACGCCGACACCGCCGCCGTCTCGTTCGCGACCGTGCGACCCGACGGCGCCTACTACCTCGACGGCCTGCATGCGGGCGAGAGCTACCGGCTCCGGTTCACCGGCTACGACCTCGTCGGCAACGACACGGCCAACGACGGCCACACCTACCTGGACGTCTGGCACGGCGGAAGCAACGACTTCACCCACGCGACCGCGCTGACGACGGGCGCACCCGGTACCTTCACCACGGGCATCGACGCGACGTTCGACGACAGCCTGACCGTGCTGGAGAAGCCCTCGATCGCCGGCACCTTCGCGATCGGCAAGACGCTGAAGGCGAACCCGGGCCGTTGGAGCAAGAACGGCGGCTCGGTCTTCACCTACGCGTGGCTGCGTGGCTCGAAGACCCTCGCCACCGGACCGACGTACAAGCCGGCCAAGGCGGACGCGGGCCGGAAGATCAGCCTGCAGGTGACGAACAGCAACCTCTACGCCGGCGAGGAGCGCGTCGCCACGGTCACCGTGACCGGCAAGGTCGCCAAGTACGCCTCGAAGATCGACAAGTTGGCCAAGACCAAGAAGGGCAAGCTGACCGTCAAGGTCAAGGCCGGTGGTGAGAAGGCCAAGAAGATCAAGGGCAAGGTCGTCCTCAAGAAGGGCAAGAAGACCATCGCCAAGGCCAAGGTGAAGAAGGGCAAGGCGAAGTTCCCGCTCAAGGGACAGCTCGCCAGGCCCGGCAAGCACAAGTTCACCGTCAAGTACACCGGCAACAAGACCACGTTCGCCTACCAGGGCAAGATCAAGGTCACGGTCAGGAAGTAGCACCCGGACCTCGCGCCGCGGCCCCGGGACCGAGTCAGGTCCCGGGGCCGCGGCGCGTCACGGCTCGATCAGGCCGGCCCGGATCGCGTAGCGGGTGAGCTGGGTGCGGTCGCGCATGCCGAGCTTCGCGAGGATGTTGGCGCGGTGGCGCTCGACGGTCTTGATGCTGATCGTCAGGGCGCGGGCGATCTCCTTCGACGAGCTGCCCTCGGCGATCAGCTTGAGCACCTCGTCCTCGCGCTCGGTCAGCACCGTCTCGGGCACGCGCTCGCCCCGCCGCATCCGGTCGAGGTAGTCGCGCACCAGCGCCCCCATCGCGCCGGGGTAGACGAACGCCTCGCCCCGCAGCGCCGCGCGACACGCGCCGACGAGATCCTCGTCGGCGACCGACTTGAGCACGTAGCCGCAGGCGCCGAGCTTGAGCGACTCGAAGAAGTACTGCTCGTTGTCGTGCATCGAGAGCATCAGCATCCGGGGCGGCTCGCCGCGCGACGAACGACGCCCGATCTCGCGCGCCGCCTGCAGGCCGGTCATCCGGGGCATCGCGATGTCGAGGATCACCAGGTCGACGTCGGTGTCGCGCACGCGCTCGACGGCCTCGGCCCCGTCTCCCGCCTCGGCCACGACCGTGAGGTCGGGCTCCTGGTCGAGGATCAGGCGTACGCCGCGGCGCACCAGGGCGTGGTCGTCCGCGAGCAGGATCCGGGCAGCGGTCACGACGACGGCACCTCCAGTCGCACGGTGGTGCCGGCGGGGGAGCTGGTGACCGCCAGCTCGCCGTGGGCGAGCCGGGCGCGCTCGCGCATGCCGCGCAGGCCGTCGCCGTCGGTGCGGGTGTCGAAGCCCCGGCCGTCGTCGGCGACGACCAGCGCCACCCGGTCGCCGACGCGGGTGAGCGAGAGCTCGACACCGTCGGCGTGCGCGTGCCGGGCCGCGTTGGTGAGCGCCTCCTGGGCGACCCGGTAGACGACGAGCTCGGCCTCGGGCGAGAGCGGGGGCAGGCCGGGCGTGACCACCCGGCGCACCGACGCGCTGCTGTGCTCGGCGAAGTCGTTGGCGAGCGACGCGAGGGCGTTGGGCAGGCCGAGGTCCTCGAGCACGCCGGGCCGCAGCCGCCGGACGACGCGGCGTACGTCGTCCAGGCCGTCGCGGGTGCTCTCGCGCAGCGCCGCGAGCTCGTCGGCGAGCTCCGGCGGGACCCGCTGCTCGAGCTGCTTGAGCCCGAGCAGCACGACCGTGAGCTGCTGACCGACGTCGTCGTGGAGCTCCCGGGCGATCCGGTGTCGCTCGGCCTCCTGGGCCGCGAGCGCCCGGGCGCTGCTCGCGGCCCGCTCGTCCTCGAGCCGCTCGAACATCGCGTCGTACTCGGCCACCACCTTCTCGATCGGCTTGAAGCTCGAGCGCAGCAGCAGCGAGTTGGTCACGAGCATCACCAGCAGGCCGACGCCGAGCACGACTGCCTCGGACACGACGGGGTGCCGCGACACGCTGAACGGGCCCAGCACCAGCAGCAGCGTCGCGACCGCGAGGACGGCGCCGTTGATCAGCACCACCTTCCAGTACAGCCGCACGCGGCCAGCCTGACACGCGCGCGCGGGCACGAAATGGGTGGTGGACCCCATTCGGCGGCGTGTCGCGCCCGCGAAGACTAGGGGCATGACCCCGACGACGTACCTCCTGGCGGCCGCCGCGCTCGCGGTCTGCTGGGCGGCGGCGTGCGTGCGCCGCGTGCCGTCGGGCTCGTGGGTGGCCGTCACGCGTGACGGCATGGTGCGCCGGGTGCGCCGCAGCGGTCTGGCGTGGCGGCTGCCGTTCGTGGAGCGCTTCGAGCAGGAGGTCGACGACCGGCAGGAGGTGCCGCTGCACGTGCGGGCCGCGACCCGGGACGGGGTCCGCGTCCACGTGCTCGCCGAGGCGGTCGTGTCGGTCCCGCGGCCCGTCGTCGGCGCGGCGTACGTCGACCCCTGGTCGGCGGCGGAGCGGGCCGCGGAGGAGGCGATCGCCCGGTCCGTGACGGACTGGTCGGCAGCCGAGCTCACGCAGACGGCCGCGGCCACCACGCGGCCGCTCCGCCGCCAGGTGGACGCGGCGATGGACGAGCACGGGGTGCGGGTCGCCGACCTGGCGCTGGTCGAGGTGGACGTCCCGCTCCATGGATCCCGCTGACCTCAACGTGGTCCTGCTCGTCGGAGCGGGGCTGCTGCTGGTCGCGGTCGCCGCGGTCCGGGTCTCGATCGGGGCCGGGCTGCCGAGCCTGCTGCTCTACCTCGCGATCGGCCTCGCGGTCGGCGAGGCGGGCCTCGGGATCGAGTTCGAGGACGCCGAGGTCGCCCAGGTGCTCGGGTCGGTCGCACTGGCCGTCATCCTCGCCGAGGGCGGCTTCACCACCGACTGGCGCACGGTGCGGCCCGTCGCGCCGCTCGCCGGGGTGCTGGCGACCGTCGGCGTCGCGATCTCCGTCGTGGTCACCTCGGCGCTGGTCTACGTGCTGCTCGACGTCGACGCGCGCACGGCGATCCTGCTCGGCGCGGTGGCGTCGTCGACCGATGCGGCCGCGGTGTTCGCCGTACTGCGCAGGATGCCGGTCCGCGGGCGGCTCCGGGCGACCGTCGAGGCGGAGTCCGGCTTCAACGACCCGCCGGTGATCATCCTCGTCACCGTCGTCGCCTCGAGCGCGTGGGCCGACGCCGACGGACTGGGGATCCTCGGGCAGGTCGGCTACCAGCTGGTGCTCGGTCTCGCCGTCGGCTACCTGGTCGCTCGGGCCGGCCGGTGGGTGCTGTCTCGCAGCGCGCTGCCTGCCTCCGGTCTCTACCCGATCGCGACGCTGGCGATCGCGTTCGTCGCGTTCGCGGTCGCCGGTGTCGCCGGTGGCAGCGCGCTGATGGCGATCTACGTCGCCGGGCTGACGCTCGGCAACTCGCGCCTACCGCACCGGGCCACCACCGAGAGCTTCGTCGAGGGCCTCGCCTGGCTGGCCCAGATGGGTCTCTTCGTCATGCTCGGGATGCTGGCCAGCCCGGCGCGGCTGCTCGACGCGCTGCCCGGCGCGCTGGTCGTGGGCGGCGCGCTCACCCTCGTCGCGCGCCCGGTGTCGGTGCTCGTGTGCGCGACCCCATTCCGGGTGCCGTGGCGTGAGCAGGCGTTCATCTCGTGGGCCGGGCTGCGCGGCGCCGTCCCGATCGTGCTCGCCACGATCCCGATGGCCGCCGGGATCCCCGGCGCGCACCGGATCTTCGACGTGGTGTTCCTGCTCGTCGTCGTCTTCACCCTCGTGCAGGGTCCGACGCTGCCGTGGGTCGCCCGGCGGCTCGGAGCCGCCGCCGACGCCAGCCCCCGGGAGGTCGCCATCGAGTCGGCGCCGCTGGAGGACCTCGACGCCGCGCTGCTCCAGTTCTCGGTCGGGCCGGGCTCCCGCCTGGCCGGCGTCGAGGTGGCCGAGCTGCGACTGCCCCCGCCCGCCGCCGTCTCCCTCGTCCTGCGCGGCGCCGAGATCTTCGCGCCCTCGCCGAGCACCGCGCTCCGCGTCGGCGACCACGTGCTCGTCGCGGCCGCCCGGTCCGAGCAGCAGCGCATCGAACAGCGCCTGCGTGAGGTCAGCGACGGCGGTCGCCTCGCCGGCTGGTACGCCACCCTCGACCAGAAGGCTCCCGCATGATCACCGCCGTTCTCGCGGTCGCCGTCTTCGCGATCACCTACGGCCTGATCGTGAACGACGCTGGCGTTCTTCTTGCTGATCGGCAGCCTCGTCGAGGTAGGCGTGATCGGCGACGTGGGTGAGCTGGCCGCCGACGCCCCGGGCATCGCGGCCAAGGGAGGGTCGCCCGATCAGCTTCTGGAGGTTCACCAGGTACGGCGTCGTCGTCACCCTCGCCACACTGCTGATCTCGTGGGTCTACGTGTGGATCAGGTACTTCGTGCTCGCCTGACCCCCGTGCTCTTGGCAACTCCTGCCATGGGCCGTCGTGCAGCCGGTCACTAGGTTCGTCGCATGAGGGTCCTGCTCGCGCTCGGCGGCAACGCCATGACGAACGCCGACGGGCGTGCCCGCCCGGAGGACCAGATCGCCGCGGCGGGGGTCGCCATGTCCGCGGTCGCCGACCTGCTCGAGCACGACGTCGAGGTCGTGATCACGCACGGCAACGGCCCGCAGGTCGGCAACCTGCTCGTCAAGAACGAGCTGGCGGCCTCCGTCGTGCCCCCGGTCCCGCTGGACTGGTGCGGCGCGCAGACCCAGGCGACGCTGGGCTTCGTGCTCATGGACGCGCTCGAGGCCGAGCTCCGGCGGCGCGGCATCGACCGTCGTACGGCGGCGGTCGTGACGCGCACGCTCGTCGACGCCTCCGACCCGGGCTTCGAGCGGCCGACCAAGCCGATCGGCCGGTTCCTGCCGGCCGAGGAGGCGGCGGTGCTGATCGAGCACGGGGAGACCTGGGAGGACCGCGGGGCGAAGGGCTGGAGGCGCGTGGTCGCCTCTCCCGAGCCGCTGCGGATCCTCGACGCCCCGGCGGCCCAGGCGCTGGTCGACGCCGGCTTCGTCGTGATCGCCAACGGCGGCGGCGGCATCCCGGTCGTCGAGGAGGGCGGGTCGTTCCACGGGGTCGAGGCGGTCATCGACAAGGATCTCGGTGCCGCGCTGATGGCGAGGTCCGTCGAGGCCGACGTCCTCGTCATCGGCACCGACGTGCCGCACGCCGTGCTCGGCTACGGCACGCCCGAGGCCCGCGACGTCGGCGTCGTGACCGCCGCCGAGATGCGGTCGTACGCCGCGGACGGTCACTTCGCCAGTGGCTCGATGGGGCCCAAGGTCGACGCCGCCTGCCGGTTCGTCGAGCAGGGCGGCGCGCGCGCCGTCATCACCGACCTCGCCCACATCTCCGACGCGGTGACCGGCGTCGCGGGCACGGTCGTCGTACCCAACTAACCCCGGCGGTTGAGGAGGTCGCGCAGCGACCGTCTCGAAAACCCCGGAAACCGAAAGGAAACCTGATGCCCAGCGCCATCGAAGTACGCAAGGTCCCGATCCACTCGGTTGCCGACGCCAGCGAGCTCGCGAGGCTGATCGACGACGGCGTGATGGAGGCCTCCCGCGTCATCGCGATCATCGGCAAGACCGAGGGCAACGGCGGCGTCAACGACTACACGCGGATCATCGCCGACCGCGCGTTCCGCGAGGTGCTGGTCGCCAAGGGCGCCGACGCCGACGCCGTGAAGCAGGTGCCGATCGTGTGGTCGGGCGGGACCGACGGCGTGATCAGCCCCCACGCGACGATCTTCGCGACCGTCGACGCCGAGCCGACCGACGAGCCGCGGCTGACCGTCGGCTTCGCGATGAGCGAGCAGCTGGCGCCCGAGGACATCGGCCGCACCGCGATGGTCAGCAAGGTCGCGGACGCCGTTCGCGTGGCGATGGAGCGGGCGGGGATCACGGACCCGGCGGACGTCCACTACGTGCAGACGAAGACGCCGCTGCTGACCATCCACACCATTCGGGACGCGAAGTCGCGTGGCAAGACCGTGTGGACCGAGCACACCCACGAGTCGATGGACCTCTCCAACGGCTGCACCGCGCTCGGCATCGCCGTCGCGCTCGGCGAGATCGAGATGCCGTCCGACGAGGACGTCATGCACGACCGCTCCCTCTACTCGTCGGTGGCCTCGTGCTCGTCGGGCGTCGAGCTCGACCAGGCCCAGGTGGTCGTGGTCGGCAACGCCCCGGGTGTCGGCGGCCGCTACCGCATCGGCCACTCGGTGATGGAGGACGCGCTCGACCAGGAGGGCATCTGGGAGGCGATCCGCTCCGCCGGTCTGGACCTCCCCGAGCGCCCGCGCACCGCGGACCTCGACGGCCGCCTCGTCAACGTGTTCCTCAAGTGCGAGGCCTCCCAGGACGGTCAGGTCCGCGGCCGCCGCAACGCGATGCTCGACGACTCCGACGTGCACTGGCACCGCCAGATCAAGGCCGCCGTCGGCGGCGTCACCGCGGCCGTCACCGGCGACCCTGCCGTCTTCGTGTCCGTCTCCGCCGCCCACCAGGGCCCCGACGGCGGCGGCCCGGTCGCCGCGATCGTCGACCTGGGCTGAGGTCGGTCCCACCCCTCGCAGGAATCCCCGGTGCACCGGGGATTCCTGCGCTTCTCGGGGGATGCAACACCCGAGAAGCGAGGGGAGTCCCCGAGAAGTCCCGGTGAGGGTGCCGCGGGTGCCGGCGTCGGCGCTTCATCAAGGGATGCGGGCGAAGCCGCGCCTCCCTGGGCGAGTTCACCACGGGAAGCGTGGCTTGACCTTCATCCCTTGATGAAACCCCTCAGCGGCCCGCCCCCGGGCTCACGAGTCGAGCCACTCCCGGATGGACTCGTTGTGCTGCCCCAGCGTCGGGGGGGCGACGTGGGACGAGCGCCCCCCGGAGAACGGCTGGTCGTCGAAGCGGATCGGCGACCCCGGCAGGCGCACCTCTCCCTGGGTGGCGTGCGAGACCGAGAGCAGCAGGCCCTGCGAGAGCACCTGGTCCCAGCCGTAGACGTCGTCCATCGACCGGACCTTGCCCGAGGGCACGCCGGCCTCGGCCAGCAGCCCCAGCCAGTGCTCCGCCGGCGAGGAGGCGAAGAGCGACTCGATCCGCGACACCAGGGCGTCGCGGTGGGCGACGCGCTCGGCGTTCGTCGCGAAGCCCTCCTCGGCGGGGTCCCACCCGAGGGCGCCGCACAGCGCGCGCCACAGGCCCTCCGACCCGCAGGCGATCTGCACGGGCGCGGTCTGCGTCGCGAACATGCCGTACGGCGCGATCGACGGGTGGTGGTCGCCCGCGAGACCGGGCACCTCCCCGGCGACGGTCCACCGCGTGCCCTGGAAGGCGTGGACGCCGATCATGCCGGCCAGCAGGGACGTCCGGACGACGCGGCCGCGGCCGGTGCGGGAGCGCTCGTGCAGGGCGGCGAGCACGCCGAAGGCGCCGTTCATCCCGGCGATCAGGTCGGCGATCGGCACGCCGACCTTGGTCGGCTGCTCGGTGCCGGTGATCGACATCAGCCCGCCCTCGCCCTGCGCGATCTGGTCGTAGCCCGCCCGCTTGGCCTCCGGGCCGTCGTGTCCGAACCCGGTGATCGACAGCACGACCAGCCCCGGATTGAGCTCGTGCAGCCGCGAGACCGGGAAGCCGAGCCGGTCGAGCACCCCGACCCGGAAGTTCTCCATCAGCACGTCGGCCCGCTCGACGAGCCGCGCGAGCACGTCGCGGTCCTCCTCCGACTTCAGGTCGAGGACGAGCGACTCCTTGTTGCGGTTGGCCGACATGAAGTACGTCGACTCGCGCTCGTGGCCCTCGCCGACGAACGGCGGGCCCCAGCCGCGGGTGTCGTCGCCGCTGGGCGACTCGATCTTGATGACCCGGGCGCCCATGTCGCCGAGCATCATGCCGGCGTGCGGTCCGGCGAGCGCGCGGGTCAGGTCGAGGACGACGAGGTCGGAGAGAGGTCCTTCATCCATGACCGGCACGCTACCCAGCCCGACGGCTCCGTCCTACGGCGAGAGGTGACAACCGGAGGCGGTCAGGACTGCCACATCCACTCCATCTCGGCGACGGTCCGGTCCCGCGTCTCCTGCCCGGCGAGCAGCTGGACGACGTGCAGCGCGAGGTCGACACCGGCCGAGACGCCACCCGAGGTGAGGATGTTGTCGCTGCTGCGCACGAAGCGCTGGCCGCGGATCACCTTGGTGCTCGGCGAGATCGCCGCGAGCTCGTCGTACGCGTCGTGGTGCGTGGTCGCCGACCGTCGCGCGAGGAGCCCCGCGGCCCCGAGCACGAGCGCGCCGGTGCACACCGACATCAGGAGCTCGACCTCGGCCGCGCGGTCGCGCACCCACGCCAGCACCTCGTCGTCCTTCGTCAGCGCCCGCGACCCGGCGCCGCCCGGCACCACGACGAGGTCTGGGATCGGCGCGTCGGAGAGCGAGTACGTCGGCAGCACGGTGAACCCGCCGCGACCGGTCACCGGCCCGTCGCCGACGCCCACCGAGAACACCGAGAACGGGTTGCCCTCGCCGAGCTCGCCCGCCACGTTGAAGACCTCGTAGGGGCCGGCGAAGTCGAGCACCTCCATGTCGTCGAAGGCGAGGATGGCGACGGTCCGATGGCTCACGGCCCCATTGTCGGGCGTTGTCGGCGCGGTCTGGTCGAATGGCCACATGGCGACCGCGACACCGGAGACGACGTACCACCTCGTGCGTCCCGACGCCGCCGTCACGGTCCCGACACTCGACGAGCACCAGCAGCGGGTCGTCGACCACGCCGGCGGGCCGCTGCTCGTCCTGGCCGGGCCGGGCACCGGCAAGACGACGACGCTGGTCGAGACGATCGTCGACCGGATCGACCGCGGCGGCGCGCGGCCCGACGAGGTCCTGGCGCTGACCTTCTCCCGCAAGGCCGCCGAGCAGCTCCGCGACCGCGTGACGGCCCGGCTCGGGCGCACGATGTCGACGACGTTGAGCACGACGTTCCACTCCTTCGCCTACGCCCTGATCCGGCGCTACTCGCCGGCCGAGCTCTACGAGGCGCCGCTGCGCCTGCTCTCGGCGCCCGAGCAGGACGTCGTGCTGCGCGAGCTGCTCACCGACCACGCCGAGTCCGTCACCTGGCCCGACTCGCTGCGCAGCGCGCTCGGCACCCGCGGCTTCGCGCGCGAGGTCCACGCCGTGCTCTCCCGCGCCCGCGAGAAGGGCCTGGACGGCGAGCGGCTCCGCGCGCTCGGGGAGGCCGAGGCGCTGCCGGAGTACGTCGCGGCCGGTCTCTTCCTCGACCAGTACCTCACCAACCTCGACTCCCAGGGCGCAACCGACTACGCCGACCTCATCCGCCGCGCGACGATCGAGGCCGAGGCCCATCGCGACGAGCTGCGGGCCCAGCTGCGGCACGTGTTCGTCGACGAGTACCAGGACACCGACCCCGGTCAGGTCGCACTCCTGCGCGCCCTCGCCGGCGACGGCCGCGACCTGACGGTCGTGGGCGACCCGCACCAGTCGATCTACGGCTTCCGCGGGGCCGAGGTGCGCGGCATCCTCGACTACCCGACCGAGTTCCCCCGGGCCGACGGGTCGCCGGCCGACGTGGTGGCGCTGCGCACCACGCGCCGCTTCGGCCCCCGCGTCCTGGTCGCCTCCCAGCGGGTCGCGGGACGGCTCGCGCTGCCGGGCAGCATCCCCGAGGAGGCCCGCACGGCGTTCCTCGCCCCGGAGGCGACGTCCGGGCTCGGCGACGGCCGGGTCGTGGCGCGCACCTTCGACACCGAGCGCGCGGAGGCCGAGCACCTCGCCGACCTGCTGCGCCGTGCCCACCTCGAGGACGGCGTCCCCTGGCACGAGATGGCGGTGCTGGTCCGGTCCGGACGCAGCTCGATCCCGCCGCTGCGTCGTGCCCTCGGCGCGGCCGGCGTCCCGGTCGAGGTGGCCAGCGACGAGGTGCCGCTGGTGCGCGATCCCGCCGTGCTGCCGCTGCTCGACGCGCTGCGCGCCGTCGTCAACCTCGACAACGATGACGTGGAGCAGGTCGACTACCTTGACCCGGCGCGTGTCGAGGCCCTGCTGCTCGGTCCGCTCGGCGGGCTCGACGCCGGCGACGTACGCCGCCTGGCCCGGCTGCTGCGCGCCCGCGAGAAGGAGCAGAGCAAGGCCCAGGACCGGCCGCCGCGGCCGTCGCGCGACCTGGTCCGGCTGGCCGTGGTCGAGCGCGGGTTCCTCGACGGCCTCGACGGACCCGAGGCCGGTCGCGCCCGCGCCCTGACCCAGCTGCTGCTCGACGCCCGCGAGCAGATGGTCTCCGGTGCGTCGGCCGAGGAGCTGCTCTGGACGCTCTGGTCGCGCACCGGCTGGCCCGCCCGGCTGCGGCGGTCGGTCGACCTCGGCGGCGGCACGGCGCGCCGGGCTCACCGCGACCTCGACTCGGTGTGCGCCCTCTTCGACGTCGCCGCCCGCTCGGAGGAGCAGCGCGACCACGTCGGTGTCCGGCCGTTCCTGGCCGGCCTCGTCCAACAGCAGATCCCCGCTGACACGCTGGCCGAGCGCGGCGCCCGCGGCTCCGCCGTGCGCCTGCTCACCGCCCACCGCGCCAAGGGGCTCGAGTGGCGCCTGGTCGTCGTCGCCCACGTGCAGCAGGACGGCTGGCCCGACCTGCGCCGCCGCTCGACGCTGCTCCAGGCCGACCGCATCGGCTCCGACGGCGTCGTGCCACCGGTCTCCGCGCGTGAGCTGCTCATGGAGGAGCGCCGCCTGTTCTACGTCGCGTGCACCCGCGCGCGGCAGCGGCTGGTCGTCACGGCGGTCGCATCGGCGGAGGACGACGGCGAGCAGCCGTCCCGCTTCCTGGAGGAGCTCGGCGTCGGGATCGAGCGCGTGGTCGGCCGGCCGGGGCGCCCGCTGTCGAGGACCGGGCTGGTCAGCGAGCTGCGACGTACCGTCGCCGACCCGGCCACCAGCGAGCCGCTCCGCGAGGCCGCCGCCCGGCGCCTGGCCCGGCTCGCCGGGGCGAGCATCGGCGGCCGACCGCTCGTGCCCAGCGCCGACCCGTCCACGTGGTGGGGCACCCGCGCCGCCACCCGCTCCGTGCAGCCGGTCCGTGACCCCGACCAGCCGGTGCCGGTGTCGGCCAGCGTGCTCGAGTCGATGATGGTCTGCCCCACGCAGTGGTTCCTCGCCCGCGAGGCCGGCGGCATCGCCCGCGCCCACCAGTCCGCCAACCTCGGCGAGCTGCTCCACGCGCTCGCCCAGCGCGTGGCCACCGGCGAGGTGGAGCCCGCGATCGACGTCCTCATGGAGCACGTCGACGCCGTGTGGGACCGGCTCGACTTCCGCACGCCGTGGTCGAAGGCGCGCGAGCACGAGCGCGTCCGCGCCGCCCTCGGCCGCTTCCTGCACTGGCACGTCACCAACCCGCGGCGGCTCGTCGGCACCGAGGCCCAGTTCTCGACCGTCGTCCGGCTCGACGACGGGGAGCAGATCAAGCTGACCGGGTACGCCGACCGCCTCGAGCTCGACGCGGACGGCGACGTGGTCGTCGTCGACCTCAAGACCGGCCGCACCAAGCCCAGCAACAAGGCCGTCGAGAGCCACCTCCAGCTCGGCCTCTACCAGCTCGCAGTCGACCACGGAGCCGTCGCCGAGCTCGCCCCCGACGCCCATGCGGGCGGTGCGGAGCTCATCCAGCTCGGGCTCACCGACGGCGGCGAGACCGCGGTCGTGCAGTCACAGGACGTGCAGCCCGACGACGGCCCCGGTCGCGCTGCGCTGCGCGACCAGCTGCGCGCCACCGCGGGCATGCTGCGTACGGAGTCCTTCCCGGCCGTCGCCGGGCAGCACTGCCGCGACTGCGGGTTCGTGCCGATCTGCCCGATCAAGAGCGCGGGATCGGTGACCAACCAATGAACACCCCACCAAGTTGCACGCTCCACTCGCTGCGCTCCCTCCGCGCACAACTCGTCGGGGACCCCGCATGACCCCACGACAGATCCGCACCCCCGAGGAGCTCGCGGCGGTGATGCGCACGCCGTACGCACCCAGCGCCCAGCAGTGGGCGGCGATCTCCGCGCCGCTCGCCCCGGCCGTCGTGATCGCCGGCGCGGGGTCGGGCAAGACCACGCTGATGGCCGCGCGCGTGGTCCACCTCGTCGTCACCGGCCAGGTGCGCCCCGACGAGGTGCTCGGCCTGACCTTCACCACCAAGGCGGCCAGCGAGCTGCGCGGCCGGATCCGGACGGCCCTCCAGGAGGCCGGCGCCCTCGAGGAGGCGGACGAGCAGGGAGACGTCCTCGAGCCCACGGTCGCGACGTACAACGCGTACGCTGCCGGCCTGCTCACCGACCACGGCCTGCGCATCGGCCACGAGCCCGACACGCGGGTGATCACCGACGCGGCCCGCTACCAGCTGGGCGCGCGGGCGGTCGACCGGTTCACCGGCGACGTCCGCCACCTCACCGACCACCCGGCGACGGTCATCCAGAACCTCCTCGCCCTCGACAGCGCGATGAGCGAGCACCTCGTCACACCCGACCGGGTGCGCGACCTCGACGCCGAGGCGCGGGCCGGGTTCGAGCGCGCGCTGGCCGAGGAGCTCGCCGGCAAGGGTCGCGTCACCTACCGCGAGGCGGTGGAGAAGGCGATCTTCGCGATCGACCGGCGGGCCGAGCTGCTCGGGCTGGTCGAGTCCTACCGGCGGCTCAAGCACGACCTCGGGCTGATGGACTTCTCCGACCAGATCGAGCTGGGCGCGAGGCTGGCAGCCGAGCAGGCGGGCGTCGGCGAGCACGAGCGGGCGAGGTTCAAGGTGGTGCTGCTCGACGAGTACCAGGACACCTCGGTCGCGCAGGCCGTGATGCTGTCGCGGCTCTTCTCCGGCGGACACCCGGTCACGGCCGTGGGCGACCCCAACCAGGCCATCTACGGCTGGCGCGGGGCGTCGGTGTCCAACATCCTGAACTTCGCCGAGACGTTCCCGGCCGCCGACGGGGGCGCGGTGCCGACGTACCCCCTCACGGTCAACCGGCGCTCCGACGCCCGCATCCTCGACGTCGCCAACCGGCTGGCCGCGCCGCTCCACGAGAAGTTCACCCAGGTCGAGCCGCTGGTCGCCAAGCCCGAGGCCGGGCAGGGCGAGGTGACGACCCGGGTCTTCACGACGCATGCCGACGAGCTCGCCTGGCTCGTCGACGCGGTCGAGGCGGCGCACGACCCCGGCGGCGGCTGGGCGAAGATCGGTGTGCTGACCCGCGACAACGCGCACGCCGAGGACGTCTTCGACGCGCTCACCGGGGCCGGCATCCCCGTGGAGATCGTCGGCCTGTCCGGCCTGCTCCGGCTGCCCGAGGTCGCCGAGATCGTGGCGACCCTGCACCTGCTCCACGACGTCACGGCCAACGCGTCGCTGCTCACCCTGCTCACCGGTCCGCGCTGGGCGATCGGCCCGCGCGACCTGCGGCTGCTCAGCCAGCGGGCCTTCGAGATCGCCGGTCGCCGGGGACGCGGGGCCACCCCCGAGTCGATCGGCGACCACCTGCTCGAGATCGCCGACGGCATCGACCCCGCCGAGATCGCGTCGCTCGACGACGCGCTCGGCGACCCGGGCGACCAGCCCTACTCCGCGGAGGCGCTGGAGCGGTTCGGGCTGCTGGCGACCGAGCTGCGGATGCTGCGCGCCCACGTCGGTGAGCCGCTCCTCGACATCGTCCGGCGGATCATCGACACCAGTGGCACCGACGTCGAGCTCGCCTCGGCCGTCAGCCCGGCCGCGGCAGCCCGTCGCGACAACGTGGACCTGTTCGTGAAGGCCGTCGCCGACTTCCAGGCAGTCGACGGCGACGTGACGCTCCCGGCCCTGCTGGCCTACCTCACCGCCGAGGACGACCAGGGCAACGGCCTCGACGTCGCCACCCCGACGGAGGCCGACTCGGTCAAGCTGCTCACCGTGCACCGGTCCAAGGGCCTCGAGTGGGACTCGGTGTTCCTCGTCGGCGTCTGCGAGACCCGCTTCCCGTCCAACCGCTCGCGCACCCTGTGGACGTCCTCGCCCGCGATCCTCCCGGCGCCGTTGCGCGGCGACGCCCACGACCTGCCGCAGCTCGCCGGCCACGACAAGGCCGCGCTCGACGCCTACCGTGCCGCGACCCGCGACCACGACGCCGAGGAGGAGCTGCGGCTCGGGTACGTCGCGTTCACGCGCGCGGCGCACCGGCTGGCCGTGACGTCGTACCTGTGGAGCCCGCGGGCGACACCGTTCGGGCCGTCGCCCTACCAGGCCGTGGTGCGCGACCGGCTCGACGCCTGGGGCGAGCCGACGGACGGCTGGCAGGACAAGCCCGTGAAGGGCGATCCCAACCCCTACGACGCGGTCGACCCCTCTCGGCCGTGGCCGCCCATCGGCACCGGCCAGGAGGCCGCACTGCGACTCGAGGCAGCTCGGCGGGTCCGGGAGATCGATCCCGTGGCGGCGGATGCCGGGCTCGACATGATCGAGGCCGCGCGTGTGGCCGAGTGGGACGAGGAGCTCGAGCGGCTCGTCGGCGAGGCCCGCGCCGAGCGCAGCAGCGACATCGAGGTGACCCTGCCCAGCAGCCTCTCGGCGACCGCCCTCGGTCGGCTCCGCGACGATCCCGGGACGTTCGCGCGCGAGCTCGCCCGGCCGATGCCGCGGCCGCCGTCGTCGGCGGCCCGCTTCGGCACCCGCTTCCACGCGTGGGTGGAGGCGCGGTTCGGTCAGCAGGATCTCTTCGACTACGGCGACCTGCCCGGCCGCGCCGACGCCGGCATCGACGACGACACCGACCTCAAGGAGCTGATCGCGACCTTCGAGTCCGGCCCGTTCGCGACGCGCACGCCGTTCCAGGTGGAGGCGCCGTTCGCGCTGGTGCTCGCGGGTCAGGTGGTCCGCGGCCGCATCGACGCCGTCTACACCGAGACCGACGGTCGCTACCTGCTCGTCGACTGGAAGACCAACCGGTCCGCCACCGCCGACCCGCTCCAGCTCGGCATCTACCGGCTCGCGTGGGCCGAGCTCCACGGCGTGCCACTGGAGAGCGTCCGTGTCGCGTTCTACTACGTCCGCACGGGCGAGGTCGTCGAGCCCGAGGACCTGCCCGACCGTCAGGCGCTCGAGGCGCTGCTCTCCGTGTGAGCCAGCCACGCGGCCACGCCGCGAGCGGCGGACCGCCCGGCGCGGTTGGCGCCGATCGTGCTCGCGGACGGGCCGTAGCCGACCAGCTGCACGCGCCGGTCCGCGAGGGCGGTCGTGCCGGCGCGGTCGAGCTGGATGCCGCCGTGCTCGGAGCGCAGGCGCAGCGGCGCGAGGTGGGCGATGGCGGGCCGGAAGCCGGTCGCCCAGAGGATGACGTCGGCGGGCCACGGGGTCCCGTCGGGCATGCGGACGCCGTCGGGCTCGATGCGCGTGAACATCGGCTGCCGGTCGTACGCCCCCAGGCGCGCGGCCGCCTGCTCCTGCTCGCGCAGCGCCAGCCCGGTCACGCTGACCACGCTCATCGGCGGCAGGCCGCGGCGGACCCTGTCCTCGACCAGCGCCACCGCCTCGCGGCCGCGCTCGGGTGTGAAGTCGTCGGTGCGCCAGACCGGCTCGCGGCGGGTCACCCAGAGGGTGTCGGCGGCCACCGGCGCGATCTCGCCGAGTAGCTGCACGGCCGAGGCGCCACCTCCGACCACGACGACCCGGCGCCCGGCGAAGTGGTCGGGCCCGGGATAGCGGTGCGTGTGGAGCTGCTCGCCGCGGAAGGCGTCGATGCCCGGGTACCACGGCAGGTGCGGCTGCGACCAGGTGCCGGTCGCGTTGACGATGGTGTGCGACGTCCAGCTGCGGTCGCCGGCGTGGACGGCCAGCAGTCCACCGACGGACTCCACGCGGTCGACGCGGACCGGTCGGAGCACGGTCAGGCCGTGGGCGCGCTCGTAGTCGCCGAAGTAGGCGGGCACCACGACGTTCGCGCGACCCACCTCGTCCGCCGGGGGTGCCGAGTCGGGCAGCGCCGCGATGCCGTGCACGTCGTGCATCGTCAACGAGTCCCACCGGTGCTGCCACGCGCCGCCGGGCGCGGCGTTCGCGTCGAGGACCACGTGGGAGATGCCCCGCCGCTGCAGGTGGTGCGCCGCCGACAGCCCGGCCTGTCCGGCACCGATCACCACCGAGTCGAGGATCTCCACCTCCGGGCAACACCGCGCGGGCGCGGGATAGTCCGAGGCCGCCGGCGTTGCGGTGGTTGAGGAGCGACGAAGTCCCGTCTCGAACACGGCGGCTCGGTGGTTGAGGAGGGACGAAGTCCCGTCTCGAAACCACCCTTCGGCGATCACCGGGTTTCGAGACGCGTCGCTCGGTCCGTCGCTGCGCTCCGGTCCGAGCCGACGCTCCTCAACCTTCGCCGCTGGTCGCTGCCCTCGCAGGCTCGGGCAGCGGCGGCTCGATGAGCTCCCAGGGCAGCCGGGAGAGGCGTACGCCGGCCCGGCGCCGCTGCTGGGGCAGGAGGCAGCCGGTGATCCAGCGGCTCGAGGTCGACACCACGACGCGGCCCTCGTCGTTGGCGAGGATCGCGTCGCTGCCGCCGAGCCCGCGCAGCACCATCGTCTCGAAGCCGGTGATCGGCACGTCGGCGCCGGCGACGCCGAGGAAGCGGCCCGCGACCTCGATCGGCATGGTCAGCGTCAGCAGGTAGCGATCGGTGCCGTGCACGTCGACGTAGGGGCCGACGACGTGGCGGGCGCGGGTCCGCCGCGGGACGGCGAACCAGTCGGCCGCCGTGTAGTCGTAGAAGCCGATGCTGTCGGGGTGGAGGTCGACCTCGAGGGGCACGGGTGCGTCCCTGCCCGGCGGCCGCTGCCACCACTCCAGGCGCAGCGGGTGACCGGGCAGCGTGCCGGGCTCGAGGATGATGCCGAGGCCCACCGCGAGCTGGTCGGCGGCCTCCAGGAGCTCGACGAAGGCCGGCGCGAGACCGCTGACGTCCGCGTCGTCGAACGGGCGCCCCGTGTCGACGGCGGCGGCATGACGGTCGAGGGTGAGTCGCCGTACCTCCGCGACCGTCGCGAAGACACCCTCGGCCGCGGCGCAGATCACCGTGGCCGGGTCAGCGGCGTGGGTGGTGGTCATCCGGTCCTCCCTCCCGGTCGCGCGACCGGGTCGTGGCGATGTGCTCCTCGATGAGCCGCCGGGTGTCCCCGTCGACCTGCTCCTCGGTCAGCCGCCGGGCCAGATCGCCGTCGTGGCGGGCGACGGCCTCGACGACGGCCGCGCGCTCGCCCGCGACGGCCGCCGCCGAGCGGTCGGGCTGCAGCCGCCACATCACCTGGGCCAGGTCGCCCTGGATCTCGATCTCGAGCCGGGTGAGCCGGGCCGACTGCGCCGCGGCGGCCATCTCGATGTAGAAGCGGCCCTCGAGCCGGTGCAGCTCGGTGGCGTCGCGGGCGCCCGACATCCGGGAGACCAGGTCGCGCAGCCTGGCCAGCTCCGTCGGCGAGGCCCGCTCGGCCGCCTTGTGCGCGGCGGACCCGGCCACCATCGCGTGCATGTCCCCGATCTCGCGCAGGTCGCTCACGCCCACCTCGGCGAGCCGGTCGTGGGAGAGGCGCGCCAGTGCCGCCGGCGACATCCGCACGAAGCTCCCGCCACCGCGACCGCGCCGGGTCTCCACGAGCCCGCGGGAACGCAGGTCGGCCAGGGCGTCGCGCAGGGTGAGCGTCGAGACGTTGAGCGTCGCCGCGAGCTGCGACTCGGAGGGCAACTGCTCACCGTCCTCGATGAGCCCGAGGGCGATCGCACTGCCGAGCCGGCGAGCGACCGCCTCGCTCCGGCCACCCCCCTCGAGCGGGGTGAGGAGCGCGTCGCGCGCGTCACCCGACAGCAGTCGCACCGCGCCTCCTCCCGTCGAGCCGCCCAACCGCGGCCCGCGGCCCGATCGTATGTCCGGACCACCCCCGATTCCGGGGTTGTCAGTAAACATTCAGTCCCATAGGTTTATCCACCAGCTGAGGTGACCTGACTCACATCTGACTCACATCTGACTCGCACCGAGAGGCGGGAGCTGCCGATGACGCAGACGGACAGGGGAGAGGGAGGCGGCGCCGACGCACTGTCGTCGCCGTTCACGCCGGGGATGCGTGACAACCCCGCGGAGCTCGGGGAGTACGTCGACGGGATCGTCGGCCGGCCGCTGCCCGTGGTCGACGGGGCGCCGGTCGGGGACCCGGGGCCGAGCCCCGAGCAGGAGTTCGCCACGGAGTGGCGCAACGCGGCGTACAACTGCTTCTCGTCGGGCCACAAGTTCTGCCGCGAGGTCTGTCCGGTCATGCAGGTGACCCGCAACGAGTCGTGGACGCCGACCGCCTTCCACGCCAACGTGGTCGCGATGGAGAAGGGCGACCTCTCGGTCGAGGACGTCGCCGCGGACTACGTGAACTGCACCCAGTGCGGAGCCTGCGAGCTGCGCTGCCCCAACACGCTCTTCACCGGCGACTTCTACCGCTTCCGCACCCGCACCGTCGACGTGGTCAAGGCCGTGCGCGCCCTCGCCGTCGACCAGGGCGTCCACCAGGAGGGCTGGCGCACCTGGAACGCCCGCACCGACGAGCGCACCCACGAGCCGGTGCTCGGCGACACCCCGGTCAGCCAGGAGCACGTGCGTGACTGGAGCGAGGGTCTCGACCTGCCGCTCGGCGGCGAGACCGTGCTCTTCGTCGACTGCGAGGCCGCGTTCTACCGCACGTCGGTGCCCCGCGCGGTCGCGCAGATCCTCCGGCTGGCGGACTACGACTTCGGGCTGATGGGCGAGCAGTGGTGCTGCGGCGGGCCCGCGGCCGAGATGGGCTACGTCGACCAGGCCAAGCGGTTCGCACGACACAACCTCGACAACTGGCGCTCGACCGGCACGAAGCGCGTGCTGGTGCTCGACCCGCACGACTACATCTCGTTCACCGAGGACTACCCGCGCTACTTCGGCGACGAGTACGCCGACATCGAGGTCGTGCTGGTCGTCGAGCTCTTCGCCCAGCTGATCCGGGAGGGCCGGCTCACCCCGTCGGTCCCCGTGGAGCGCACGATCACCTACCACGACCCCTGTCGGCTCAACAAGCGCAAGGGCATCTGGAAGGAGCCGCGCGAGATCCTCCGCGCGATCCCGGGCCTGACCTTCAACGACGTCGACCGGGTCACCCAGTGGTCCTACTGCTCCGGGGGAGGGGGCGGGCTGCCCGTCGAGAAGCCCGAGCTCACCGCCGCGATCTCCGAGCGTCGGTTGGAGAAGGCGGCCGCGCTCGAGGTCGACACCCTGGTCAGCGCGTGCCCCTGGTCGGAGCGGCCGCTCTCCGAGGCTGGAGCGGGACAGGACATCGACGTGGTCGACATCCACGAGCTGCTGGCGCAGAGCCTCGGCGTCGAGGTCGGGGGCACCACGCGGGGCCCGTCGACGGGGGAGGGTGCGGCGTGACCCTCCAGGCCGAGCGCGTCGACGAGGTCGTGGCCGCGCTGCGCTCCGTGCTCGCCGACGACCAGATCCTGACCTCGAAGGCCGACCGCTTCAACCGGGCCCGTGTCCCCGCGCCGTTCCCGGTGCACCGGTGGGCCGAGCGGCTCCCCGACCTGGCGGTGCTGCCCACCAGCACCGCGCAGGTCTCCGGCGTGCTGCGCATCGCCAACGAGCTGCGGATCCCGGTCGTGCCGCGGGACGGCGGCACCGGACTCACCGACGGCGCGGTGCCATTGCGCGGGGGGATCGTGCTCGACGTCAAGCGGATGAACCAGGTCAAGGAGCTCGATCTCGACAACCGCACTGTCACGGTCGGCACCGGCATCAACATGCTCAAGCTCAACGAGGAGCTCGCGCCGCACGGACTGTTCTATCCCGACGACCCCGCGTCGTACCCCTGCTCCCTGGTCGGCGGCCGCATCGGCACCAGCGGGTGGTCGCTGATCGGCTCGCGCTACGGCCACACCCGCGACCTGGTGCTGAGCTTCGACCACGTGCTGCCGACCGGGGAGGTGCTGCACGTCGGTGACGGCATCGGCCACAAGATCAGCAAGTCCTCGAGCGGCTACCAGCTCAAGCACCTGTTCATGGGCCACCAGGGCACGCTGGGCGTCGCCACCGAGGCCACGCTCAAGCTCTACCCCAAGCCGGAGGCGGAGCTCTCGCCGTTCTGGGCCTTCGACGACTACGACGACGCCTACCGGTGCGTCGGCGCGCTTGCCCGGGCGGGCGTCGCCACGTTCGCCGGTGCCGTGCTCTTCGACGAGTGGAAGGTGGCCTACCTCCGTCGCGACGACGAGGCCTACATCCCCCAGCCCGGCGACGTGCGCGCCCTGGTCTGCGCCGTGATGTACGGCTACGAGGACGAGGTACGGCCGGCCGGCCGGAGGCTCTTCCGGATCGCGAAGGAGCACGGCGCCCGCTACCTGGGCGACGAGATCTCCGAGGGCGACTGGGCCGCGCGCCACGACCGCTACGCCACCCCGCTGCACGGCCGCACCAAGGACGGCCAGGTGGTGCCGATGAGCTGGCACTGCGAGGACGCGGCGATCAACTACACCCACCTCCCGGCCGTCTCGAAGGCGTGGCACGAGATCGTCGCCGACCTGCGTCGCAAGACCGACGTGTTCGACGACTGGGGCATGTTCGCCTACACCTCGGCCGACACCGGCGTCGACTACCTCACCGAGATCGACGTCGGCATCTGGGAGCAGCAGCTCGACGACCGGGCGTGGGACCTGTGGGTCCGGGCCAAGCGCGACATCGCCGCGGTCGCCCTCGCCCACCGCGGCTCCATCAGCGCGTGCCACGGCTCGTGTCGGGCCGGTGAGGTCGACCTCGTCCCCGACGAGCTCGGCCGCGGATTCGACGTGATGCTCGACCTCAAGCGCACCCTCGACCCCCACAACATCATGAACCCCGGCAAGTACCTCCTCGACCGGGCCTTCGAGACAGGAGACCGGCCATGAACGCTGGGTCCGACGGCAGATCGATCGGCTACCGCTACGCCGAGCAGCACGACCCACCCGACCCGGTCCGGGTCTCGGACGTCGCGGTGACGACCTTCGAGCACGTCTTCGAGGTCGACCCGCGCCTGATGGAGCGGTGGGTGCTCCAGCAGCAGTTCCCCAACTGGGACAGCCTCCGCATCATGAACAGCCGGCACGACCACCTCGACTGGATGCACCGCCACTTCGCCCACAGGGTCGTCGTCGGCTCCGAGCTGCTGGCCGAGGTCGAGCAGGAGGGACGGGGATGAGCCACTCGCTCCGCGACGACCCCGGGTCGCACCACCACCACGAGCACGACGCGGACGCCGCCACGCTGGCATCACTGGGCTACACCTCCGAGTTCAAGCGGGAGATGAGCCCCTGGGCCAACTTCGCGCTGGGCTTCACCTACCTGTCGCCGGTGGTCGGCATCTACACGCTCTTCGCGGTCGGCCTGATCACCGGTGGGCCGGCGATGATCTGGTGGCTGGTCATCGTCGGCGTGGGCCAGCTGCTCGTCGCGCTGGTCTTCGGCGAGATCGTCTCCCAGTACCCCGTGGCCGGCGGGGTCTACCCGTGGGCCCGACGGCTCTGGGGTCGCAAGTGGGCGTGGATGACCGGATGGATCTACCTGGTCGCCCTGCTCACCACGATCGCGGGCGTGGTCTACGGGTCCGGGCCGTTCCTGGCCCAGCTGCTCGGCTTCACCGCCGGCACCCGCTCGACGATCACGTGCGCGCTGATCCTGCTCGCGGTGGCGCTGGTCATCAACCTCATGGGCACCCGCTGGCTGGCGATGGCGGCGATCATCGGCTTCAGCGCGGAGCTGCTCGGCGCACTCGCGGTCGGGGCGTGGCTGCTGCTGACCGAGCGGCACCAGAACCTGTCGGTCATCTTCGACACCGAGGGCGTGGTCGGCCACAGCGGCGGCTACCTCTCGGCGTTCCTCGCCGCCGCCCTCATCGGCATCTACCAGTACTACGGCTTCGAGGCGTGCGGCGACGTCGCCGAGGAGGTGCCGGACCCGACGCGCCAGATCCCGAAGGCGATGCGGATGACGATCTACGTCGGCGGCGCCGCGGCGATCTTCGTGTGCCTGTCACTCCTGCTCGCGGTCCAGGACTACGCCGCGGTCATCGACGGCACCGACGCCGACCCGGTCACCACGGTGCTGCACGACGCGTTCGGCGAGGGCGGCACGAAGGTCGTCCTCGCGGTCGTGATGATCTCGTTCCTCTCCTGCGCGCTCAGCCTGATGGCGGCGGCGAGCCGGTTGATGTACTCCTATGCCCGCGACGACATGATCTTCGGGTCGCGGCTCTTCCGGACGTTCCTGCCGCAACGCCACGTGCCGCCGTACGCGATGCTGGTGGCCGCGCTGGTGCCGGCGGTGATCGTGCTCGGCTCCGTGGCCTCGACGAAGGCGCTGACGTCGATCATCTCCTTCGCCACGCTGGGCATCTACCTCGGCTTCCACATGGTCACGATCGCCGCGCTGCGGGCGCGGCTGAGGGGCTGGGTGCCGCGCGGGAACTTCACGCTCGGCCGCTGGGGGCTGCTCGTCAACGTCGCGGCGGTGACCTACGGCGTGCTCGCGATGGTCAACATGGCGTGGCCGCGCACGCCCGACCTGCCGTGGTACGACAACTGGCTCGTCGCGCTCTCCGCAGCCGTGGGTGCGGGCATCGGTCTCGTCTACATGGTCGTCGTCCGGCCCTACGAGCGCAGCGATGCCATCTCGGGAGACGCGATCTCGGACGGTGGCCGGCAGTCGGCGACCGAACCACTCCATCGAGAAGGGTCGAACCCATGAGATTCAGCTACGCGATGCTCCCGGACTACCCGTTGAGTGAGTCCCTGGCATCGATCAAGAAGGCCGACGAGCTCGGATTCCACGCGGTGTACGCCGCCGACGAGACGTGGCACAAGGACCTGTGGCTGCTGTTCGCGGCGGCGGCCGCCTCGACGAGCCGCATCCGTCTCGGCCCGAGCATCTCGGGCGTGTGCCTGCGCGAGCCGACGCTGATCGCGCAGGCGGCGGCGACCCTCGACGAGCTGACCGGCGGCCGCGCGGAGGTGGCGGTCTCCAGCGGCAACTTCGGGCTGCTCGCGCAGTACAAGATCGACTGGGCGACGACGAAGCCGCTCTCCCGGGTCAAGGAGTCGGTGCAGGTGATCCGCACGCTGCTCGACGACGGCGTGATCACCTTCGACGGCGAGTTCTTCAAGTACGACGGGCTGTTCACGTTCGCGCGGCCGGTGCAGGATCACCTGCCGGTCAAGATGGGCGCGATGCGCGGCCCGAAGTCGTTCGAGGCCGCGGCCGAGTTCTCCGACGGCTGCCACCACGCGCTCAGCTACACCCGCGAGGCCTACGACTACATGATGGAGCACTGCGCCATCGGCGCGCAGCGGGCCGGCAAGGACGTCCAGGACCTCGACATGGGGTCGTGGGTGGTGTTCTCGGTCGCCGAGGACTCCGCGATCGCCAAGGACGCGGCCCGCAGCATGGTCGGCCTCTACGCCTCGTCGATGCCGGCGGAGCAGCTGCGCCGCAACGGCGTGGAGCCCGAGGAGGTCGCACCCGTCATCGCGGCCATCGGCGCCGGCGACATGGCGAAGGGCATCGAGCTGACCACCCCCGACCTCGCCGAGCGCCTCTCGATCGCGGGTACGCCGGAGGAGGTCACCGCCCGGATCAAGGACCAGATCGAGCCGTCTGGCGTCAACCACATGATCCTCGCGATCACCGACGCGGCCCTGGTCAAGGCGCTGATGGGCCGCGAGCTCGAGGGCGTGCCCGACATCAACTCCCAGCTGCAGCTGGTCCACGACCGGGTGATGCCGTCGTTCACCTGACCGTGCCGGCCCCCGCGCTCAGCGCGATCTCGACCATCGCGCCGAAGGTCCGCTCGCGCTCCTGCGACGTCGTCTCCTCGCCGGTGACGAGGTGGTCGCTGACCGTGCAGATGGCGAGCGCGCGGCGGTCGAACTTCGCGGCGAGCGTGTAGAGGGCGCTGGCCTCCATCTCGACCGCCAGCACGCCGTACTCGACCATCCGGGCGGCGTGCTCGGGTCGCGCCGGGTAGAAGGAGTCGCTGCTGTAGAGGAGCCCGACGTGCACGGCCTCGTCGAGGGCGGCCGCGGTGGCGGCGTCGTGGGCGGCGCGGAGCAGGCCGAAGTCGGCGACGGGTGCGTAGTCGAGGCCGTCGAAGCGGATCCGGTTCATCGACGAGTCGGTGCACGCGCCGGAGCCGATGACGATGTCGCGGACGGCGAGCCTCTCGGTCATCGCGCCGCAGGACCCCACCCGGATGACCGACTGCACGTCGTACTCGGTGAAGAGCTCGTTGGCGTAGATCGCCAGCGACGGCTGGCCCATGCCGGAGCCCTGCACCGAGACGCGGTGGCCGCGCCAGGTGCCGGTGTAGCCGTACATCCCACGCACCTCGGTGTAGCACCGGGCGTCCTCGAGGAACGTCTGCGCGATCCACTTCGCCCGCAGGGGATCCCCGGGCATGAGGACGAGGGGCGCGATGTCGCCGGCCTGGGCGCCGATGTGGGTGCTCACGGTGGTGGAGACTAGCGTCGCCGGCGTGACCTTCCAGCACGAGCGGCTCATCGCACACCCCCACGACCGGTCCGGGGTCCACCGGGCCGACGACGCGTGGCTGGCCGAGCACTGGGCCGACCCGGAGGCCCGGGTGCTGGTCGTCTCGGGGACCCGGATCAAGCCGGTCGACGGAGCGATCGAGTGGGTGTCGCCGGCCGACGCCCCGGACGGCCTGCGGGTGCTGCTCGGCGAGCACGACGGGCACACCTGGTTCGCGGTCATCGTGGACGCCGAGGTGTCGCGGGCGGAGCAGGGGTCGTGGACGCCCCTTCGCGGAGCGCTGCCGTTCCTGGCGGACGACGCGCTGGCGAGTGCGCCGCTGGTCTTCCACGCGCTCGGCCTGGCCGAGTGGCTGTGGGTGACGCGCTACTGCCCGCGCTGCGGCGAGCCCCTCAGCCCCCGGTCGGCCGGGCACGAGCTGGCCTGCGTCAACGAGCACGTGCAGTTCCCGCGCACCGACCCGGCCGTGATCATGGTCGTCACCTCGGGCGAGCCGGGCTCGGAGGACGAGCGCTGCCTCCTCGGCCGCGGGGCGACGTGGCCGGAGGGTCGCTACTCGACGCTGGCCGGCTTCTGCGAGCCGGGCGAGTCGCTCGAGGACGCCGTACGCCGCGAGGTCGCCGAGGAGACCGGCGTCCGGGTCGGCGAGGTCGAGTACTTCGGCAACCAGCCGTGGCCGCTCCCGGCCAGCCTGATGCTGGGCTTCGTCGGCCGCGCCGTCAGCACCGAGATCGAAGTCGACCACCACGAGCTCGAGGACGCGCGCTGGTTCACCCGCGCCGAGATGAAGGAGCTCGCCGAGGCCGGCACCATCCTGCTCCCGCGGCGAGGCGTCTCGATCAGCCGCTCGCTCGTGGAGCACTGGTACGGCGGGGAGCTCCCCGGCAGCTGGTGAGGCCCGGCTTGTCAGCCGAAGCGAACGGCGAGGACCTCAGCCCGCCAGCGCCGCGATCTTCTCCTTCACCTGCATCAGCGAGGGGTTCGTCTGAGCGGTGCCGTCGGGGTACACCAGCGTGGGAACGGTCTGGTTGCCGTCGTTGGCGGACTCGACGATCTGCGCCGCCGACGGGTCCTGCTCGATGTCGACCACGTCGTAGGCGATGCCCTCACGGTCGAGCTGGCTCTTCAGCCGGTGGCAGTAGCCGCACCAGGGGGTGGTGTACATGGTGAACGAGCTGCTCATCTGGGGCTGTCCCCTCCGACGTCTAGGGTGTGGTTCTCGCTCGATCCAACCATCGCCGCCGAGGAGTTGTTCCCGCAGATGCCCGACCTGCTCTCCGCCCTCGACCCCGAGCAGCGCCAGGTCGCCGAGGCGCTCCGCGGACCGGTGCGGGTGCTGGCGGGCGCGGGCACCGGCAAGACCCGGGCGATCACCCACCGGATCGCCCACGGGGTCGCGACCGGGGTCTACGCGCCGACCGAGGTGCTGGCCGTCACGTTCACGACCCGCGCCGCGGGTGAGATGCGCAGCCGGCTGCGCGTCCTGGGGGCCGGGGGTGTCCAGGCGCGCACGTTCCACTCCGCGGCCCTGCGTCAGCTGCGCTACTTCTGGCCGCGCGTGCAGGGCACCGAGCTGCCGACGCTGACCGAGTCCAAGATCGGCATGCTCGCCTCGGCCGCGCGCCGGCAGCGCCTGACCGCCGACCAGGCCCTGCTGCGCGACCTCGCCTCGGAGGTCGAGTGGGCGAAGGTCAGCAACGTCCAGCCCGACGACTACGCCCGCGTGGCCCGCGCCCGCGGCCGGGCGCTCGCCGGGCACGACCACGACACCGTGGCGCGCGTGTTCGCGTCGTACGAAGAGGTCAAGCGCGCGCAGGGCCGCATGGACATGGAGGACGTGCTGCTGCTGACCGCCGGACTCCTCGACGGCGACGAGCGGGTCGCCGCCCAGGTCCGTCGGCAGTACAAGTGGTTCGTCGTCGACGAGTTCCAGGACGTGTCGCCCCTGCAGTGGGCGCTGCTGCGGCTGTGGCTCGGCGGTCGCGACGAGCTCTGCGTCGTCGGCGATCCGGCGCAGACCATCTACTCGTTCGCGGGCGCCGATGCGCGCTACCTGCGCGACTTCCGCTCCGAGTACCCCGACGCCGCCTCGATCGAGCTGGTCCGCAACTACCGCTCCACCCCCGAGGTCGTCGACGCCGCCAACACCCTGCTCGCGGCGTCCTCGAGCCGCAGCGTCGAGCTGCGCGCCCAGCGGCCCTCCGGACCGGCCGTCTCCTACACCCCGCGCGCCGACGAGGTCGCCGAGGCCGACGCCGTGTCGGCCCAGGTCGGCCGACTCCGCGACGCCGGACGCTCTCTCGGCGAGGTCGCGGTGCTCTTCCGCATCAACGCCCAGTCCGAGGCCTTCGAGGAGGCGCTCGCGGCCCGCGGCATCCCGTACGTCGTGCGCGGCGCCGCCCGCTTCTTCGACCGTGCCGAGGTGCGCGAGGCGGTCACCCGGCTGCGCGGGGCCGCACGGTCGGGCGAGGCCGACGGCGACGGGCTCGTCGAGGCCGTGACCGGGATCCTCGCAGGCATGGGCTGGACCCCCGACGCCCCGACCAGCCGCGGCCAGACCCGCGACCGGTGGGAGTCGTGGCAGGCCCTGGTCGACCAGGCCACGGAGTTCGCGACCACTCCCGGCAGCGAGCTCAACGGGTTCGTCGACGACCTCGACCGCCGGGCGGCCGAGCAGCACGCGCCCGTCGCCGACGGCGTGACGCTCGCGACGTTCCACGCCGCCAAGGGCCTCGAGTGGGACTCGGTCTTCCTCTGCGGCCTGCAGGACGGCACCCTCCCGATCACCTACGCCGAGAGCCCGGCGGCGGTCGAGGAGGAGCGCCGGCTGCTCTACGTCGGCATGACCCGGGCCCGCGTCGACCTCTCGCTGTCGTGGTCGCTCGCCCGCAATCCCGGCGGCCGGGCCTCCCGCAAGCCGTCGCGCTTCCTCGACCCCCTGCTGCCGGAGTCCGCGCGCGCGGAGGCCGGGCAGCCGCGCAACCGCCGGGTGGCGCGCTGCCGCGAGTGCGGCCGCCCGCTCACCACGGGCGCCGAGAAGAAGGTCGGCCGCTGCGCCGACTGCCCGGCGTCGTACGACGAGGAGCTCTTCGAGCGGCTCCGCGCCTGGCGCAAGGAGCGCGCCGGCGAGGAGGGCAAGCCGGCGTTCGTGGTGTTCACCGACGCCACGCTCCAGCTGATCGCCGAGCACAAGCCGCGCAGCGCCGACGCGCTGCTGCGCATCAACGGCATCGGTCGGTCCAAGGTCGAGAAGTACGGCGACCAGGTGCTCGAGCTGGTCGGCTGAGCCGGTTCCGCGTGGGCTCCCGCGCCCTTGTCGATCGGCCTTCGACCGCCGATCCGGCGGCGCAAGAGACCGATGGCAGAAACTTTTCGGGAAATAGGCACTAAATCGTTTGCCCATTACACCGTCGACCCGATAGTTTCCTCTCACCAACCGCCGCGCACCACGGTCCTGGCACGACCGGCGCACGACTCACCGAAGGAGGTGGCCCTTGTGAACAGCACTCAGCTCCGGACGACGGCTCGGACCCCGTCTCGCTTCTGCGCGCCCATTTCCGGCCACGCCTTCGGCATCGCCGTGCCGGCGACCGACGCCCGCACCACGACCGTCGTCGTGCGCGAGCGCGCGGTCATCGCGGCCACCAAGGGCGGCGCCAAGGGAGACATGGGCCTTGCCCAGTCCTACTTCCCGGGGACCAGTGCCTGGAGACCACCGACCTGTTGACACCCAACAGCCATCGGCAGCCTCCAGGCCGCGGAACCCGAACCGGGATCCGCGGCCTTTCTGTTTCTCAGGGGACAGAGCCCTCGGACCGAACGCACCACCCACAGCGATCAGGTAACGAAGGAGGTGAAACATGACCATCAGTGAACTCGTCCGCACCGATGGGACTGCCGAGGTGAGGCTTCCCGAGCCGAGTCTGGGGCAGCTGCACGACGAGGCGCACCGCGTCGACGACGAGCTGCTTCCCTGCCGGGAGAACAACCCCGAGCTCTGGTTCGCCGAGTCGCCCAGCGACGTCGAGTACGCCAAGGCCCTCTGCTTGGACTGCCCGGTCCAGGCGCTGTGCCTCGACGGCGCGCTCGAGCGGCGTGAGCCCTGGGGCGTCTGGGGCGGCCAGCTCTTCCTGCAGGGCACGGTGATCCCGCGCAAGCGGCCCCGCGGCCGGCCCCGCAAGAACGAGGTCGCGGCCTAGCAGTACCCGTCCATCCATCCATCCGTCATCGATCCACCTTCAGACAACGACGTCAGAGGACACCGAGATGAACTTCAGCCATCAGGACCTGGCCCGAGCGCACGTATCCGCTCGGCTGGGAGAGGCGCAGCAGTGCCGGCAGGGCCAGCGTGTGGTCCGCGTGCTCACCTCCGGTCGCAAGGCCGAGCAGCTCGCTCAGCAGGCCCGTCTCGCCCTCGCCCGGTCGCTCTGAGCGAGCCACCGCAGAAAACGAAAGTCGAATCGACTCCGATGAACACTCACCAGCAGACCAACCCGAACGGACTCACCATCATGAATCTTCTCCACGAAAACCTGGCCCGCGCGCAAATGTCCGAGCGCCTGGGAGAGGCGCATCAGCTCCAGCTGGGCTACCGGCTGGCCCGTGCCCGTCGACTCAGCCGCAGGGCCGAGCAGGCGGCACAGCAGGCGCGTCTGGCCCTCGCCCGCGCGCTGTAGTGACGGTCCTGAGGACCAGCCGATCTCACCCTGATCGCGGGTGACCGAGACCGGGAGCCGGCTCCGACGACGTACGTCGGGGCCGGCTCCCGGCGATTTCGGGTCAGCCGAGATCGCGGTGCCGGAGCTGCGCGGGGGAGTTGCCGGCCACGCAGAAGACCTGTCCCGCAGGGTCGCGCAGGACGTGCCAGACCCCGGGGCCGGCGCCGAGATCGGCGGCACCGAGCCCGGCCAGGCGACGGACCTCCGCGGCGACGTCGTCGGTGCCGTGGTTGAGGTGCGCGCGCACCGCCCCGTCGGGCTCGTCGAGCAGCTGGAAGAGGAGCCGCAATGGCGAGTCGGCGTCATCGTGCCACTTGCCGGCGAACTCGTCGGCCGGCGAGTCGACCCAGCGGCCGGCGAGCAGGGCCCGCCGCCGCGGGACGGTGTGGCTGGGCGGGGACGACGCAGAAGGGGAGACCTCCGGGCGACCGCAGGGTCTGCCAGCGATCGTGGTCGGCGACCGGCAGGGCCCCGAGGGCGATCGACTCCGTCACGAACGAGGCCGGGTCGTCGGTCTCCACGTCGAGGTGCACGCGCGGCGAGCCGCCGATCTCCTGGAGATGGAGGTACGCCGTGCCCTCGGGTGGCTCGAGGCTGCGCAGCTCGGGACGCCCCGGCCGGGCCGCGCCGATCGGCCACCCGGTCACCGCGGCCCAGAACCGTGCGGCGTTCGCGTGTCGATCGGCAGGGAGGTCGATGACGGCGTGGAGTCGGACCATGTCACGAGGTTAGGTTGGAGCCATGACGTCGACGTGCGACTTCTGCGGCCGCGTCGAGACCGACGACGCGAAGACGCTGACGTGGACCACCGCGGTCGAGAACGGCCGCCGGCGCACCTTCTGCGACGAGTGCTCGCGCACCCACCTGCGTGCGATGGAGAGCAAGCTCGACAGCGAGTGGTGGTGAGCAGGACGCGCCAGCGGACTGCTCGATGGTGGTCGAGCCCCGGTCAGCCGGTCGCCAGCGCGTCCCAGGCGCAGCCGCACCAGGGGTGCCGGTGCCACGGCCGCGGGCGCGGCGCCAGCTCGAGGCCGAGGTCGACGGTGGCGGACCACGTGGTGGGGCGCTCGCCCGCGACGTAGGCCTGCACGTCGCGAACCGCCCAGGCGACGGCCAGCGCCGCGAGCGCGGCGTCGCCGGGCGTGGCGGGCACGCCGCCGAGCTGCTCGACGACGACCGCCCGGCGCGGGTCCTGCTCGGCGAGGTGGGCGTCCACGCACCGCTGGCACGCGGTCGCGCCCGGCACCACGAAGGGGCCGACCCGGTGGCCGGTCGCCCCGGCGCCGACCACGAGGTGGGTGCGACCCTCACGCAGGTGGTCGTCGACGAGGTCGCGGGGCGGCTCGCCCGCGGCCAGCACGAGGACGACATCGGCGTCGCCGGGGTCGTCGACGACCGCGGCCCGCTCGGCGGCGATCAGCCGGGCGGCCTCGGCGCACGGTGCCGCCGCGCCGACGAGGGCGACCCGGCCGGTCGCCCCCGTCGCGGGTCGGAGCATCCCGGCGGCGCGCAGGTCGCGCAGCAGCCGATGGCCGCTGCTCGCGGCCGGCGCCGGCCAGCGACCCGCGGCGAGGTCGGCCAGCACCCGTTGCACGTCGGGGTCGTCGGGGGCGACGACCCGCCACGGCGGATCGAGGCCGACCTGGAGGTGGCGGTCGTCGCGGCGTACGACGTGCAGGCCGTCGCGCAGGAGGTTCATGTCCTGCGGTCTACCCGGGATCCGGCCGGCGTGGCGCGTCATCCACAGACGGGTTGTCGAGGCGCGTCGCAGCCTGGGAGACGCGACGACGGCGCCGCCCCGGGATGACCCGGGGCGACGCCGTCGTGGAACTCGTGGGGCGCGACGCGCGAGTGCGCGTCAGGCCTTGCCGAGGATCCGGTTGAGGTTCGTGCCGCAGACCGGGCAGACGGCCTTGGCCATCTTGGTGCCCTTGTCGTTGACCTTGACCTCGCCCTCGGCCTCGCGCTTCTCCTTGCACTTCACGCAGTAGAACTCGCCGCTCCAGGTCTCCGCCATGACGGCCTCCTTGCCTAATTCATCTCTTCGGTCGTCGCGACGGGGCGAGGGGGAAGACCCGTCGGAGCCCGGCGGGGTGCCGCCGGGCCGTGTCCGACCCTACGACACGCGGGGCTGAGCGTGCTGCAGGCACACCGTGTGCCGTGTTCGTGGCGTCCGGCGCGGTGAGTCCGGTCACGGCGCTCCCGGAGCCCGCTGAGTACGTTGTCCGCATGCCCGAACTCACCCATCTGCGCCTCGAGCGCGCCCGCGACGGCGTCGTGCTGCTGACCCTCGACAACCCCGACCAGCGCAACGCGATGTCGGACGACATGACCTCGTCGTGGGTGGCCGCCATCGACGAGATCGCCGCCGACCGGTCGGTGCGCGCGGTCGTGGTCACCGGCGAGGGCACGGCGTTCTGCTCGGGCGGTGACACGTCGTGGATCGCCAGCGAGCCCGACGCCTCGGTCGACCACCTGCGCACCCGGATGATCGGGTTCTACCGCGCGTGGCTGTCGATCCGGCGGCTCGAGGTGCCGACGATCGCGGCGGTCAACGGCCCCGCCATCGGCGCGGGCCTGTGCCTGGCGCTGGCCTGCGACCTCCGGTACGCCGCGGCGGGCGCCCGTCTCGGCGCGCCGTTCGTGAAGCTGGGCATGCATCCCGGCATGGCGGCGACCTTCCTGCTCCCGAACGTCGTGGGGGAGGCGCACGCGCGGGACCTGCTGCTGACCGGGCGGGTCGTGGACGCCGACGAGGCGCTGCGTCTCGGGCTGGTCTCCCGGGTGATCGAGCCGGCGTCGTTCGTCGAGGAGGCCCTCGACGCCGCCGCGGCGATCGCCGCCGCGGCGCCGATCGCCACCAGGCTGACCACGCTCGCGCTGCGCGACGGCGGGCACGCCGACGCCGAGGCCTGCCTGCAGTGGGAGGCGATGGCCCAGCCGATCACGCTCGCGACCGCGGATCTCCAGGAGGGCATCCGGGCGGCCCGCGAGAAGCGCGCGCCGGTCTTCACCGGACGCTGACCCGCCCGAAACTTTCGGGCGGGTCGACGTAGAAGAGGCCCCCGCATCGCCAGCCCGACACTTGCCTTCCCCTTGCGAGTGTCGTTCGGCGGCCCGGGGGCCTCGTCTGGAGAGACGCTAGGAGGCGCCCGCGCCGCGGGTCAATGCAACCGGGCCACAGCCTGTGGACAACGCTGTGGACAAACCTGTGGACGGCGCCGACGGGCGGTGGACGAAGCCCCTCGGACGCGGGATGCGACTGTGGACGGGGCGCGGCGTACCGCCGGAGTCGGCGCGCTGACCAGCCACAATGGCTGTCCACCGGTTGTGGAGGAAAGAATCCCTGGATCGGGATCGGGAGGTGTCGGCGTGTCGTACGACGGTGGTCCGGTCGCCGCGCTGCGGCGGATCGCGTTCCTGCTGGAGCGTGGGCGCGAGGACACCTACAAGGTCAAGGCGTTCCGCGGCGCCGCTGCGGCGATCCTGCCGCTGCCGCACGCGCAGGTGGTCGCTGCGGTCGAGGAGGGGACGCTCACCAAGCTCCCCGGCGTCGGCGCGAGCTCGGCGAAGGTGATCGAGCAGGTGGTGCGCGGCGAGGTGCCGGAGCGGCTCGCCGCGCTCGAGGCGCAGCACGGCGGCCCGCTGACCAGCGGCGGACTCGACCTGCGGGCCGCGCTGCGCGGAGACCTGCACACCCACTCCGACTGGTCCGACGGCGGCTCGCCGATCGAGGAGATGGCCTTCACCGCGATCGAGCTCGGGCACGACTACCTGGTGCTCACCGACCACTCGCCCCGGCTCACCGTGGCGCGCGGGCTCAGCCCGGAGCGGCTGCGCCGCCAGCTCGGCGTCATCGAGGCGGTCAACGACCACCTGTCATCTGTGGGAGACAACGGCTTCACCCTGCTCAAGGGCATCGAGGTCGACATCCTCGACGACGGGTCGCTCGACCAGGAGGACGACCTGCTCGCCCGGCTCGACGTCCGCGTCGCCAGCGTGCACTCGAAGCTGAAGATGGACGCCGCCGCGATGACCCGGCGGATGATCGCCGCGGTGGAGCACCCGCGCACCAACGTGCTCGGCCACTGCACCGGTCGGCTGGTCACCGGCAACCGGGGCACCCGACCCGGCTCGCAGTTCGACGCGAAGGCCGTGTTCGAGGCCTGTGCGGCGAGCGGCACCGCGGTCGAGATCAACTCGCGCCCCGAGCGCCGCGACCCGCCGACGAAGCTGCTCGAGCTCGCCCGCGACCTCGGCTGCCTCTTCTCGATCGACAGCGACGCGCACGCGCCGGGGCAGCTCGACTTCCAGATCTACGGCTGCGAGCGGGCCGAGGAGGCCGGCATCGACCCCGACCGGGTCGTCAACACCTGGCCGAGGGAGCGCCTCCTGGCCTGGGCCAACGGCTAGTACCGCGACTGGTGACCCTTGCCCTGCGAGCGTCGTCCAGCGCGTGCTCTCGCAAGGCGCCGGAGCGAAGGCATACCGAACCGTCTTCCGAGCGACGGCAACGCAGCGAGAGTGCGTGATGGGCGGCGCGTAGCGGGCGAAGGTCGCCGGTCGAGGTACTAGGTTCGGGACATGACGGGCCGACCCGAGGTGGAGGTGCGCCGCTCGAAGCGGCGACGCCGCACCGTCTCGGCGTACCGCGACGGCGACCGCGTCGTGGTGTTGATCCCCGCCTCGCTCTCGCGCAAGGAGGAGGCGGAGTGGGTCGAGACCATGCTCGCCCGCCTCGAGAAGTCCGAGCGGCGGCGCAAGCCCAGCGACGAGGACCTGATGAAGCGGGCGAGGTCGCTCAGCGACCGCTACCTCGGCGGCCTGGCCCTGCCCGAGTCGGTCCGGTGGGTCGACAACCAGGAGTCCCGCTGGGGATCGTGCACGCCGGGCGACCGGACGATCCGGCTGTCCGCGCGGCTGCAGGGGATGCCGTCGTGGGTCATCGACTACGTGCTGATCCACGAGCTGGCGCACCTCTTCGAGGCCAGCCACAACGACCGGTTCTGGGCCTGGGTCGACCGCTACCCGCAGGCGGAGCGGGCGAAGGGCTACCTGATCGGCTGGTCGGCGGCGGCCCGGCTGGACCTGCCACCCGGCGAGGTCGCCGGCGACGAGGTCGATTGAGACCAGCGCTCGCGCGCCCGCCGGATCAGCTCGTGCATCTCGTCCTCGAGCTCGGGGAGCGCGTCGACCGGCCACCAGCGGACGTCGAGGGACTCCTCGCTGGTGGCGTGCGCGGCGCCCGCCGGGGCCAGCGCCGTGAACCGTACGTCGAGGTGGCGGACCGTCCCGCGCGGATCGCAGAAGTCGACCGTGTGCTCGTCGAGGTGCAGCGGCCGGGGATCGAGGCGCAGACCGTCGATGCCCGACTCCTCGGTCGCCTCCCGCAGCGCTGCGGCGGCGAGGGTCGGGTCGGCGGGCTCGACGTGACCCCCGAACGCGAACCAGCGCCGGGCCTTGCGGTGCAGGTTGAGCAGCACCCGGTCCAGGCCGGCGTCGAGGACCAGCGCGCCCGCGGTCAGGTGGTCGGGGAAGCAGGAGCGCTCCACGCCGTCCGGATGGGCCTCGAGGTGCGCGACGTACCTGGCCCGCAGCTCCTCCTGCCGGGCATCGGAGCCGGCCCAGGTGCGCAGCGTCTCCAGCGCGTCGGCGTGGACGCTCACTCCTCCTGCTCGCCCGGCTGGCCACCGAGCAGCTTCTGCAGCTCGGCGTCGAAGTCCTCGTCGCTCAGCTGCGGCGGGGCGGTGGCGTCCTCGCGGAACCCCAGCGGGTCGTCGAGGTCGGCCGCGGTCGGGAGCAGGTCGGGGTGCATCCACACGCCGTCGCGGGCCTCGGTGCCCTGGCGGGTGCGCAGGGAGCCCCACAGCGTGGAGGCGTCGCGCAGCCGGCGGGGCCGCAGCTCCAGGCCGACCAGGGTCGCGAACGTCTGCTCGGCCGGGCCGCCCGCGGCGCGCCGGCGCCGGAAGACCTCCTGGAGCTTGCCCGCGGTGGGCATCCGCTCCGCGGTCGCCTGGCCGACGACCTCGTCGACCCAGCCCTCCACGAGCGCGAGGGTGACCTCGAGCCGCTGCAGGGCGGCCTCCTGCGCGGGCGAGCTGGGCAGGTCGAACATGCCGCCCTCGAGCAGCTGCTGCAACGACTCCGGGTTGGTCGGGTCGATGCCGCGCATCTGCTCCTCGAAGCGGGACTGGATGCCCTCGGCGTTGATCTCGATGCCACGCGCGTAGTCGGCCACCGCGCCGATGAGGTGGTCGCGCAGCCACGGCACGTGGGCGAAGAGGCGCTGGTGGGCGGCCTCGCGCAGCGCGACGTAGAGGAGCACGTCGTCGGCGCCGACGTCGAGGTCGGCCGCGAAGGCGTCGAGGTTGGCGCTGACGATCGCGGCCTTGCCGGGCGCCGCGAGTGGCAGCCCGATGTCGGAGACGCTCAGCACGTCGGAGGCGAGCGCCCCGAGCCCGGAGCCGATCTGGCCCGCGAGCATGCCGCCGACCGCCTGGCCGAGGATGCCGAGGATCGGTCCGGACATCTCCCGCGCCTCGGCCGGCATGGCGCTGCCGAGCGCCTGCACCGACGACTCGGCGATCGGCTCGACCAGCACCTTCCACACGTCGGTGGTGCCGACGACCCACTCGGCCCGGCTCCATGCGGCCGGCGCCGTCACGCCGGAGGGGAACGCCGTGGCCTCGTCGAGCCAGTGGTCGGCGAGCTGGAACGCGTCGGCGACGGCGTCGCGCTGCCGCTGGGTCGGGCTCGGGTCGGGCGACTGAGCCACGGTCTTGCGGGCCAGGTCGATCGCGAAGTCCCAGTTCACCGGGCCGTCGTGCGGCTGCATCAGGAACTGCAGCTGGCCGAAGAGCTGGTTCAGGTCGGGCATCCCGCCCGGCATCCCGCCGGGCAGGCCCGCCCCTCCGCCGCCCATCGCGCCGAAGAGCTGCTCGAACGGCGTCCCCTTGAAGGGGTTCTGGTTGCCGTCGTCGGGGTTCTCGCCCGGCTTGTCGTTCATGCCGACCACGGTACGCGGCTAGTGTCTGCCTGTGAGCACGATCCGCCTCGCCGAGCTGCGCGACACCCCGCTCGACGTCGCCGAGGTCGTCGCCGCGCTCGACGACGACGCCTCGGGCGGGCTGACCCTCTTCGTGGGTCGGGTCCGCGACCACGACCAAGGCAAGGGCGTGGTCGGCCTCGACTACAGCGCCCACCCCACGGCGACCGAGCGCCTGCGAGACGTGTGCCAGCGCGTCGCGGCGGAGCACGACGTGCACGGGGTGGCCGCGGTGCACCGGGTCGGCAGCCTCGACATCGGCGACATCGCGGTCGTCGTCGCGACCACGGCGAGCCACCGTGGCGACGCCTTCGCCGCGTCCCGGGCACTCATCGACACCCTCAAGGCCGAGGTCCCGATCTGGAAGCACCAGCGCTTCGGTGACGGCACCGAGGAGTGGGTCGGCACCCCGTAGGCGTGCCTCCCGCCGGACCGCCACGCCGCCGCCTACGCTCGGACCCGTGGAGATCCTGCTCTGGCTCGTGCCGTCGGCGGTGGCGACGGCCGTCGCCATGCTGTGGGTCGGCTGGCTCGGGCGCGAGGGTCGCGGCGAGGTCGACCGCGACGTCGCCGTACGCCGGATCGCGGCCGCGCTCGAGCCCGAGCGACGGCGCCGCAGGCCGGCGCCCGGCTACGCCGCGCCGCAGCCGGAGCGCGACCGCAGCACCGGCGTCGCCGTACGCCCGTCGCGTCGGGCGTCCTGACCGCCCGCGCGCACGTTGGCGCGGTCTGACAGTCTTGGCGCCATGACGCAGCGCACCTTCGCCGGCCTGCTGGCCGTGCCGTTGGTGATCGCGCTGTGGGTGGCGGCCGCGTTCGAGTCCCTGCCCTACGTCACCTACGAGCCGGGCATCACCGTCGACGTCCTCGGTGACAACGACGAGGGCGAGCCGATCATCCAGGTCGACGGGCACGAGACCTGGGCCGACGACGGCGAGCTGCGGATGACCACGGTCTACGTCTCCCAACCCGACGCGCACAACACGCTCTTCGAGCTGATGCAGGACTGGATCAGCTCCTCCAGCGCGGTCTACCCGTTCGACGCCATCTACCGCGACGACGTGACCACCGAGCAGAACCGCGAGCAGGGTCGCCAGGAGATGACGTCCTCCAAGGACGCCGCGACGGCGGCCGCGCTGACCGAGCTCGGCTACGACGTCACCGACGCGGTGGTCGTCGGGGTCGACAAGGGCGCGCCGGCCGACGGCCGGCTGGAGCAGGGCGACGTGATCCTGCGGGTCGACGGACAGCCGGTCGGCGACTCCGACGACGTCGTCGACGCCGTCGGCCGGGCCGCGGCGGGGCAGCCGCTCGCGCTCGTCGTACGTCGCGACGGTCAGCGGCGGACCGTCGAGGTGACGCCGCGGGAGGTCGACGGCGGGCCGCAGGTCGGCATCCAGGTCGGCACCGAGACGACCGACTTCCCCGTCGACGTCACCGTCGCGATCGACCCGAGCATCGGCGGCCCGAGCGCGGGCCTGATGTTCAGCATCGGCATCTACGACATCCTCACCGAGGGCTCCCTGACCGACGGCCGGACGATCGCCGGCACGGGCACGGTCGACGCGGGCGGCAACGTCGGCCCGATCGGCGGCATCCAGCAGAAGATCGTCGGGGCGCGCGATGCGGGCGCCGAGCTGTTCCTGGTGCCGCCCGACAACTGCGACGAGGCCGTCGAGGCCCCGCACGGCGACATGCTCCTGGTCGAGGCCGAGTCGACGCACAGCGCGCTGCGGTCGATCGAGAAGTGGGTCGACGACCCGGACGCCGACCTCCCGGCCTGCGGAGGCGCGACGTGAGCGACGAGTACGACTCCGCGCTGCCCGGCTTCGACAACGTCGACCCGGCGCTGGCGGCCGCCGTCCTCGAGATCGAGGACCACATCGCGGGCGAGGGCTGGGACCAGCCGGCCCGCCTCTACGCGCTGGTCGACACCGCCTCGCTGGTCGCGCGGGAGCCAGCGCTGGCGGCCGCGATGGGCCTCGACTCCGCGGCCGCCGAGGGGTCGCTGACCCCGATCGAGCAGGAGCAGCTGTCCGCCGACCAGCCGTTCGAGGAGACGCTGGGGTCGATCACGTGGCCGCCGGGCGTGGCCGGCTGCGCCGCCGTCGTGGAGCGGCTGGTGCTGCCGCCGGACGCCGACGAGCAGATCCCCGACGACCGCGCGCTCGCGGAGCAGTTCGCGCGCGAGCACCCCGAGCGCCAGGAGGTGCGGATCGCGGCCGGCGTCACACGGGCCGGCGCGACGTACTGCGCCCTGCGGCTGCGGGCCCACGACGACGACCAGTCCGTGGTCGGCGGCGCCGATCTCGTGCCGGGCCTGCTGGAGCTGCTGGGAGCCACGCTCGAGGACGAGCCGGAGTCGTAGGCCGTGACGAATCAGGGAGAGACCAAGCATGAGTGAGCTGTTCGACGAGGAGTCCCGCGAGGCCCCGCCGCCGCGCGGATCCCGGCGCTCGCGCGCACTGATCATCACCGCGGTGGTGCTGGTGCTCGCGTTCCTCGGCCTCTCCACCTTCGCCTCGCTCTACACCGACCGGCTCTGGTACGAGTCCGGCGGATACTCCGAGGTCTTCTCGACGATGTTCTGGACCCGGCTCGGCCTCTTCCTCGTGTTCGGCGCGGTGATGGGGCTCGTCGTCGGCGTCAACATCTACCTCGCCTACCGGTTCCGGCCGTTCTTCCGGCCGAACTCGCCCGAGCAGACCGGTCTCGACCGCTACCGCGACGCGGTGACGCCGATCCGCACCTGGCTCCTGGTCGGCGTCTCGATCGTGCTCGGCGCCTTCGCCGGCAGCTCGGCGATCGGGGAGTGGCGCAACTACCTGCTCTGGCGCAACGGCGGCTCCTTCGGGGAGCAGGACCGGTGGTTCGACAAGGACATCGGCTTCTACGTCTTCGACCTGCCCTGGCTGCACTACCTCGCCGACTACGCGATGGCGGTGCTGGTCGTCGCGCTGATCGCCACCGTCGTCGTCCACTACCTGTACGGCGGCATCCGGCTGCAGACCTCCCGCGACCGGCTCTCGGGCGCGGCGCAGGTGCAGATCTCCGTGCTGCTGGGGCTCTTCGTGCTGGTGAAGGCCGCGGACTACTGGCTGGACCGCTACGACCTCGTCACCCGCTCCGGGCCGCTGATCACCGGCATGAACTACACCGGCGACAACGCCATCCTCCCCGCGAAGAACATCCTGCTCGGCATCTCGATCATCTGCGCGGTGCTCTTCTTCGTCAACGTCTGGCGCCGCACCTGGCTGCTGCCGTCCGTCGGCCTCGCACTGCTCGCGGTCTCGGCGATCCTGCTCGGCCTCATCTGGCCCGGCATCGTGCAGCAGTTCCAGGTCAAGCCGTCGGAGGCCGACAAGGAGGCGCCGTACATCCAGGCGAACATCGAGGCCACCCGCGCGGCGTACGACATCGACGACGTCGAGGTCGACGACGACTACTCCTCCGCGGCGGACACGAACGCCTCGGTCGACGAGCTCGACGCCCAGACGACCTCGACGCCGCTGGTCGACCCGCAGCTGGTGCGCGAGGCCTTCGAGCAGAACCAGCAGGTCCGGGCCTACTACTCCGTGGCCGACGTCCTCGACGTCGACCGCTACGAGATCGCCGGCAACGACCGCGCGCTCGTGCTCGGCGTGCGCGAGCTCGACCAGTCCGGCATCCCCTCCGGGGACCGGAACTGGTCCAACCTGCACACCGTCTACACCCACGGCAACGGCGTCATCGCGGCGTACGCCAACCAGCGTCCCGAGGACAACTCGGCGCAGATCGACGCCACCACCCAGCAGGGCGGCGACCAGAGCGGTCTCGTCTGGGCGCAGGGCAACGTGGCCGGCCAGGACGCGCTGGCCCGCGCCGTGGGCGGCGAGTTCGAGGACCGCATCTACTACGGCGAGCAGAGCCCGGAGTACTCCATCGTCGGCAAGGCGAGCGAGGGCGCGAACGACGTCGAGCTCAACCTGCCGACGGGCAACACCGACGCCGGCACGACCACGACGTACGACGGCTCCGGCGACGCCGACGTCGGCGGCTTCTTCAACCAGCTGATGTTCGGCGTGAAGTTCGGCGAGCCCAACTTCCTCCTCTCCGGGCGCGTCAACGAGAACAGCCGGCTGCTCTACAACCGGACGCCCCGCGAGCGGGTCGAGAAGGTCGCACCCTGGCTCACCGTCGACAGCGACCCCTACCCGGCGATCGTGGACGGCCGCATCCAGTGGATCCTCGACGGCTACACGACCACCGACCGCTACCCGGGATCGGAGCGTGAGTCGTTCGAGGAGATGACAGACGACTCGCTGCAGGTCGAGACCGGGCTGCAGACCCTGCCGACCGACGAGATCAACTACATGCGCAACGCCGTCAAGGCGACCGTCGACGCCTACAGCGGCGAGGTCACGCTCTACGCCTGGAACGAGGACGACCCGATCCTGCAGGCCTGGGACAAGGCGTTCCCGGGCACGGTGCAGCCGAAGTCGGAGATCTCCGACGAGCTCATGCAGCACCTGCGCTACCCCGAGGACCTGTTCCAGGTGCAGCGCTACCAGCTGGCCCGCTACCACGTCACCGACCCGAGCGACTTCTACCAGGGCAACAACCGGTGGGAGGTGCCGGAGGACCCGTACGCCGCCGGCCGGTTCCAGCCGCCGTACCGCCTCTTCGTGGGCGACGTCACCGCGGGGGAGAAGTTCTCGGTCACCTCGGTGTTCGTGCCCTACCAGAAGAGCAACCTCGCGTCGTTCGTCTCCGTCGACTCCGACGCGACGAGCGACGACTACGGCACGATGCGGGTGCTCCAGCTGCGCACCGAGCAGACCCCGGGACCGGGCCAGGTCGCGAACCAGTTCGCCTCGGACCCCGACATCGCCGACCTGCTCGCCCAGTTCAACCGCAGTGGCGGAACCGTCAGTTACGGCAACCTGCTCACGCTGCCGATCAACGAGGGCCTGATGTACGTGCAGCCGGTCTACGCCAGCCGCGCCGCCTCCGAGTCGAGCTTCCCGATCCTGCGCTACGTGCTCGTCAAGTACGGCAACGAGATCGGCCACGGCGCCACCCTGCTCCAAGCCCTCGAGGACGTCCTGGGCGAGACCGCCAGCGGCGACACCGGCGACACCGGGGGCGGCAATGGCGGTGGCAACGGTAGCGGTGGTGGGACCGGCGGCGGCACCGGCGGCGGCCAGGGCGGCACCGTGGACCAGCAGATCGAGGGACTGCTGCAGAAGGCGGACTCGGCGTACGACGCCGCCCAGTCGGCCCTCACCAGCGGCGACCTGGCGACGTACCAGCGCCAGGTCGACCGGGCGCAGACCTTCATCGAGCAGGCGCTCGACCTCGCCGACAAGCGTGGCGCGAAGACTCCACCGGAGACGCCGTCGGCGGGGCCCTCCGAGTCACCCACCGAGGCCGACAGCGGGGACGATAGCTCCGCCGGCTGACCCGGATTTGGCGCGCTCCACCCCGGTCTGTAAGGTGGTGTTCACCGACGCGGGGTGGAGCAGCTCGGTAGCTCGCTGGGCTCATAACCCAGAGGTCGCAGGTTCAAATCCTGCCCCCGCTACAAAATTCAGGCTCGGATCCCCTGGGGATCCGAGCCTGAAAGCATTTGAGACTTGATCCGGTCATCACAAAGTCATCACTTACTCGGCCGATCGACCCGTCCGAAGGCCCTTGCCCCGCACCAGCTTGCGCGTGAGCATGGACGCCTTCGGGTCCGCTCGGGTCCGCTTGGGCTGCGCCGTGCACCTGAGCGGCATGACGACCCAGCTGCGAACAGTCGCGGGCCTCGACCCGCTGCTGAGCATCGAGGATCTCGCCGAGTACCTCGGCGTGCCGATCGCGACCATCTACGACTGGCGCGTCGACGGCAAGGGCCCGCGTGGCATCCGGGTCGGGCGCCACGTCAAGTTCACGACGGGCGACGTGCTCGCCTGGATCGAGACCCAGCGCGAGGTGCGACCCGACCAGCACCGGCGGTGATCTGAGATGGGCCGTCCGCGGACCGACATCGGGACCTTCGGCGACTTCTCCTACCTCCCTACGCCCAACGGCAAGGTCAAAGCGCGCGTCCGCTTCCGTGACGAGGACGGCCGACTCCGCCTGGTTCAAGCAACCGGTGGCACCCGCAAGTCCGCCGAGCGAGCGTTGAAGCAGAAGTTGTCGCGGCGCGACAACTACGCCGCAGGAAGCCTCGACCTGACACGCGACAGCCCGTTCGGAGTTCTGGTCGACGTCTGGCTCGACGATCTCGACGTCACCGGCAAGCTCGCACCGAGCACCCGTTCGCTCTACGAGCGCAACATGCGACAGCTCGTCCTGCCGGCGTTCGAGCACTACGCGCTGCGCGAGATCACCGTCCGCAAGGTCGACCAGTTCATCAAGACCCTCGCGACGACCAAGAGCTACAGCATGGCGAAGCAGGCCCGGACCGTGATGAGCCTGGCCTTCGGGCTGGCCGTGCGCTATGACGCGATGCGCTCCAACCCGGTCCGCGACACCGCTCGCCTGCGCAAGCCGCCCTCCCAGGCGATGTCGCTGACGATCGACCAGGTCGAGGCCATCCGGCGGGCCGCACAGGGCTGGCGCCGAACGGACGGACTCCCCGGGCCCAAACCGGACGGACAGCTCGAGCAGATCATCGACGTGATGCTCGGGACCTCCGCCCGGATCGGGGAGGTGCTCGCCATCCGTCGGTGCGACGTCGATGTGACCACCTCGCCGGCGACCGTGCGGATCTGCGGCACCATCGTGTCGCCCACCGGCAAGCCGACCCACCGGCAGGCCCACCCCAAGACCACGAAGTCGAGCCGGACAGTCTCGGTGCCGTCGTTCGCCGCCGCGGTGTTGCGCGACCGGTTGGCCGGCACCTCCTCCGCGGACTCCAACCAGCTTCTGTTCTTCAGCCGCAACGGGACCCCGTTGACGACGAACAACATCCGTCGCCGCCTGCGGGCGATCCTGGACGAGGCGGGCATCGAGGGCGTCACGCCGCACTCGTTCCGTCGGACCGTGGCGACGGTGCTGGACCGAGCCGGCGGCGCGGACCTGGCAGCCGAGATGCTCGGACACACATCGTCCAAGATCACCAAGGAGCACTACATCCAGCCGGACGAGAAGGTGAACCCCGTGACCGCAGCGATCCTCGAGTCACTCGCTCCTCAGCGGCGGATCGAGGACCGATGAGGGATCACCGGTCCCGGAACGGGTCCGGGACCGACGTCAGCTCGGCATCAGACGCCCAGCCGTACGGCTCCGCGTCCGACGCGGAGCCGGAGACTCCGGTTGTGGACCGGGTGCACCGGGCGCGACCTCCAGCTGGAGTATGGCCCGGCTCCCAGACCGGCATCTGAGGGTTCGTGCATGGGTGGAGGCTAGAGGGAAGTTGTTACCGGATTCCGGTACCAATTCCGGGGGAACGTCGGGGAGCGCTGTGGATAACTGCGCGTTTGCGCAGGTCAGATGCGTTCCCCCAATTCATTCGCCCAGGGCCTTATCCAGTGCCCGAGATTGGTGCCCGTCGGGGCTGGCGGTCGGTTTTCTGGCACCGGGGGAAGAGGGGGAACGGAGCCGCGGCAAGGGACGACAAGTGTCCCGTAGCGGTCGATGGCGTCGATGGCTTGCCGTCGGGCGTGGGCGGGGCCGAGGTCGGCGCGGTCGCGTGCGAAGACGTCGACCCACTGGCGACGGGCGTCGTCGAGGTCGTCGGCGACGAGGTGCGCGGTGTTGTGATGGCGGCCGCGGGTCATGGCCACGTACGCGGCGCCGGCGCCGGTGTGCTCGCCGATCACGACGTGTGCGGCGTCGACGGTCTCTCCCTGGGCGCCGTGGACGGTGGTGGCGTAGGCAAGCTCGACGAAGCGGGCTGCGTACTCGGCCGGCACCAGGCGGTCTCGACCGCGACCTTTTAAAGTGAGGCTCCCGTCGTCGCCGATGCCGGTTACGGTCCAGGTCTGCCGGTTCGCGACCTGGAGGTCGGGGTCGTTGCGACGGGTGGCGACGCGGTCACCGAGGCCGACCCGTTCCCCGGCGGCCGTGGTGACCACCTTGCCCGGATCGACCAAGCCATCGGTGTGGTGGTCGCGGATAGTGGCGTTCAGATCGGCGACCTGCTCGCGGGTGTCGGCAATCACCAGGTCGCCGTGGGAGGCGGCCTCGGCGAGTGCGGCGGTGCGTTCGACCTCGGTGCGGTGAATGACGATCTGTCCGCGTCGGTGGAGGGTGTCGAACACTGCGTCGGGATCGTTGCCGGCACGCATCCTCAAGCTCAGGTCGGCGTAGGCCGGGTCGGTGAACCGGTGCACGGTCTCGAGGCTGACGACGGCGGTGGGGTGCGCGAACGCGACGGCGTGGTCGAGGACGCCGCCGCGGCCGACGGCGGGGAGCTGGTGCCGGTCTCCGACGAGGGCGATCCGTGCGCCGGTCTCGTCGGCGAGGATCAGGAGCGCGCGTGCCGTGTCGTGGTCGAGCATGCCGGCCTCGTCGACGAGCAGCAGATCGCCGGGTCGCAGGCGCGCGGCTTGGCTGGGGGTGGGGTCCGAGTGGCGGGTCCAGTGGCCGTGGTCGTCCCAGCGCCAGCCGTGTTGGTAGATCAGCCAGGAGGCGGAGTGTCCGTCGGCGCCGATCTCGGTGGCGGCGACCTCGGCCGCCTTCAGTGTCGGGGTCACCACCACCATTCGATGCCGACGCAGGGCGAGGTGCTCCTTGATGGCGCGTAAGGCGGTGGTCTTCCCGGCGCCGGCTGCTCCCTCGACCACGACCAATTTCCCGTCGCCGGCCAGGGCGCTCACCACGGCGGCGTGCGCCGGGTCGACCCTCACGAACCCCCGCCCCTCGAGCCGGGAGCGACGCGCCGGCTCGGCACCGCGGCGGGCGAGCCGGGTGATCATGTCGGCTTCGACGTCAAGGACGCGCGAGGAGGTGAGAGACCGGACATGCTCAGGGACCCCGGGGACTTCCTTTCGTTCGAGCAGGCGGGTGCATCGGCTTGTGGTGCGGGCGGTGACGTCCTCGGCGAGCTCGACCCGCGCCGCACGGTCGGCGACTAGGCCGGTCTGGGCGAGCAGGACCTCGGTCCTTCCGCGGATGTCGGCGGTGTTCCACGCCGACCGCTTCGAACCGAGGATGGAGACGACGAGGTCGGCGGCGGCGTCGCGGTCGATCCACCCTGGCCGAGTCCCCTTGAGCACCACCGGCGCATCGGGGTCCCGGTAGCCGAGGTCGCGGAGCTCGCTGTTCCACCGGGCGACCAGCTCGGCACCGTCGCGGGGGACGACCTTGTCGGGGCGGGCCTGGGCCCACGCCCGCCGGTCCCAGCCCTCCCGCAACCGGCGGCCCGGCTCCTCGCCCGGATGATCCCGTCGCCACTTGGCCTCGTAGCGGTCCGTGTTGCGACGGACCTGTGCCGCCCGCGCACTGAACGCCCCCACGTATGGCCTGAGCTGTCGGATCTCGCTGGTCTCGGGGTCGGTCGTGTACCCGTGAGCGGCCAGTGCCGCTCGGAACTGCGGGTCGGTGGCGACCGCGGCGTGGCCGATGCCGTTGATCGCCTCGATGGAGTCGCGGATCCCGACCGAGTGGATGCCGCGCCAGCGTCCGACGGCCCACACACGGGCGTTGATCTGCAGGTGGAGATGCCGGTGCGGATCCCCGGCCCGTGACGTGTAGTGCCGGATCACCGCCGCCTCAACCTGCTCGACCGGTACCTGGACCTGCCGACCCCGCGGCCCCACCCTCGTTGTCGCGTGCGAGGCGACCCAGCCGACGATCTCCTTTGCTGCGCGGTCCTGCGCTGCGTCGAGCGCGTCGGAGATCTCCGGATGCAGTGCGGCGGCGAGGGACCAGGTCTTCGGACCGTTCACGACCACCTCGACGAATCGCAACCCATCCGCATCCGTGCGGAGCCGGCCCTTCTTGCTACCGGTGTCGATGTCGACCCCGGCGACCCACTGCTCGTAGGTGTCGCCATCCATCGCACCCTGCACCTCGATGCGGCCGGGTGTGGCGACCAGCCGGGTTGCGACACCGCTGCCTTCGGCCAGATAGTAGTCATCCGCCCGAGATCGGTCGCGCTCGACGTACGCGCGGGCTGCCTTCGCGGCGCCGCGGTAGAACTTCACCCCACCATGCACGCGACCACCCCTGAAACTCGGTGATCTCAAGGTGTGCATCGGCCGCCTACGGGCCTCCGTAGCATGGGTGCCGACTGCCTTGCCGACTGCCTTGCCGACTGCCTTGCAGTGGTCGGCGATGAACATGCGGTGAGGGAAGGACGACATCCTGGGACCGGGGAGAGCTGGTAGGTGCAATGGTCGGACGACAATGAGGTCGAAGCCTGAGACTTGTGGATCGAGTGCAGCACAGCCGGTGGGCACGTGCGCTGTCTCGTCCGGGCGGGTCGTTCGCGGCCCGGCTCGCCGCCGCGGAAACTCGGCACCTGCGAACTGTGATCACCCTTGAGCCCACAACGGAGTCGCCGAAGGGCGCAACAGCCACCGAGCGGTGACAACGGCCTCCTCCGCCCTCGGGCCTGTAGCCACCGCCTGCAGGCGATCCAACAGCCAGCTCAACAGACCGCACTCCATGGGGTAAGGCCAGTCCGCAACGAGCGGCACGTCGAGCTCCTGCCATGGCCCGAGGGATAGGTCGTCGATCGCACTGGGCAGGTCGCCGTGGACCGCCTCGTCGCCGCCCTCGACGACCCCGTTGTAGATCCGCCGCATCAACTGCATCGCGGCCGTGAACAATTGGTCTTCGTCGAACTGATCGAACAGATGTAGTTGCGCGTCTGGTGTCATCCCTCCATGACAGCGACACAATCGTCCTCGCGGACGTCTGGCAGCAGTGGCTGTGGAGGAACGACGCCAAGTCGCGCTTGGGGCACCGTTCGGGCAAGTGACGAGCTCCTTGCGTAGCGATAAGGCGAGCTCGACCGTCTGGGGTGGGCCGCGGTCGGTGAGGTCTTCGGTGCCGTGGAGGAGCGGGGCTCGAATGCGGCCTCGCCCTCGTCGCGGTAGCGGGCGAGGAGCTCGTAGACCCAGGACCTGGAGACTCCGTAGTCAGCGACGACCTCGCTCACGGGCGTTTCTCGGTGGTGACCAAGCGAGCCTTTGACATGGCACATGGCTATCGACGGGTGTCGTGACGCCTCGCCGTTCGGGTCCGGGATGTCGTGTGACGTCAGGTCGGAATGACGTGAGACATGTGTCCGGGATGTCCCGAGCCAGCACACTGACCCGCTGCAAAATCAGGCTCGGATCCCCTGCGCGGTGACTCCGGGTACCCGCCGCACGCACGAGGCAGTCCGCCAGCTGAGGCGAAGGTCGCCGGCCGTTGCCTGCCGACCACGGATGGCTTCGTCAGCCGGGTCGGCGACGCAGTGCCGCCCTCGTTACCTCCGCCGCGAGAAGGCATCCATCCGCTGGGCCGCGTCCTCGGTCTTGATAGTCGCGGCGATTGTCCGCGCCTCATCGCGCCCGGTCTCCGTCCTGGTGGAGTTCCAAGATGACCTGACCAGGCGCCGCGTTTGTCCCAGTGCGAGTCGCGGACCATTGGCGAGCGTTGCCGCCAGGCGATCGGCCGTGCCACGCGCGTCGGGCTCTACACGGGAGACCAGGCCCCAGTCCAACGCTTCCGCGGCTGTCAGAGTCCGCCCGGTCACCGCCAGATCGAGAGCTCGGACTTGACCGACCGCCCTAGGCAGTAACCACGACACGCCGCAGTCCGGAGTGAGCCCGACCCGTGAGTACGCCATCGTGAACCGGCAGTCGTTCTCGGCGACGATCACGTCCGCGGCGAGCATGACCGCCATCCCGGCGCCGGCGACGGCCCCCTGGACCGCGCACACCACGGGCTTGGAGAGACCGTCCAGCGCGATCAGTGCGGCGTCCAGGGTGGTGGCAAGGTTGTGCACGTAGTTGCTGCGGTCTGTCGCGGCCATCATGGCGACCAGGTCGCCGCCCGTGCAGAACCGGGAGCCCGCGCTGGTGACCAGGACGGCACGCACGGCGTCGTTCAAGGATGCGGTGCGCACCGCATCCTGTAGGGCCATCGCGGTCGGAAGATCGATCGCGTTGCCCATGGAGGGCCGGTTGAGGCGTATCTCGAGGACGCCGCCGTCCTTCACCTGCGCCTCCAGTCCGCTCACGGCTGGTACCGCCTGAACAACGCAGCGAGCGCTTGGCCGCCGCCGATACACATCGACACGATCCCGAATTCGAGGTCTTCTCGTACGAGGTGCTTGGCCACGCGCAGGGTGAGGATCGCGCCAGTTGCGCCGACTGGGTGTCCCAGCGCGATCGCGCCGCCGTACGGGTTGACGCGGGCGGGGTCAAGACCGGCATCTCGGATGCACGCCACCGCTTGCGACGCAAAGGCTTCATTCAGCTCGACGACATCGATGTCGTCGACTGTGAGACCTGCGCGGTCCAGTAGCGATTGGATCGCCAAGACGGGCGCATATCCCATGAGCTCAGGCTCCATAGCAGCCGTAGCGACTGCTTCCAATGAGACGAGTGCGCTCAGGCCGCGTGCACGCACAGCCGACTCGCGAGCGAGGACCAACGCGGCCGCGCCGTCGTTGATGCCGGACGCATTTCCAGCCGTGACGGTGCCACCGGCCTGGAAGGCCGGCCGTAGCCCGGTGAGACCGTCGTGAGTGGTCTCCGGTTTCGGGTGCTCGTCTGCTTCCAGGTGATACCCGCTGCGAGCAGAGACCTGGACCGGGACGATCTCCTCAGCGAAAGCGGCGGCGGCCCACGATGAAGCGGCTCGACGCTGCGACTCGAGAGCAAACTCGTCCTGTTCTGTTCGAGACACACCGTACTTCGCTGCGACGTTCTCAGCGGTCACGCCCATGTGGACTCCGCTGAAAGGGTCCGTCAGCATCATGACAGTGCCGTCCTTGAGGGACCTGTCGCGCAGAGCGAATCCCGAGCGCGCTTCGAAGTCGTAGAACGGCATTCGTGACATCGACTCGTCGCCGCCGGCGAGGGTCATGTCGAGCCCGTTCCACTGCATCTCCATCGCTGCCGACCAGACCGCTTGAAGGCCTGACCCGCAGAGCCGATTCACGGTGTACGCGGGAGTCGAGGTCGGCAGCCCGGCAGCCAGCGCGACACGACGCGCGTTGTAGGCGTCGGCGCCGACCTGCCCGATGCAGCCGAACACGGCTTCCTGGATCAGGTCCGGTGTGATGCCGGCCCGGCTGAGCGCTTCCCGTGCGGCGACGGCACCGAGCTCGTGGGCCGGGACGCCACGCAGGGACCCGCCGAACGAGCCGACGGGGGTCCGGGCACCGTCGACGACCAGAATCCGATCGCCATTCACGCCGCCCTCACGCATGAGAGGGGAAGAGGGCTAGCGAGCAGTCCGGGCACGCAGACGCGCGGCCAGGCCGGAACTCGAGGGTCCAGAAGTACCGCCACGAAACGGCGTACATCCCGCACGCGGTCTGGGCACTCCCGACCCGGCGGGCGTGTTGCAGCCCGTATGGCCTCGGCAGTGTGTCGTCGTCGCCGTGCCTGTCGACCATGTACGGCTCGCGGTGGGGGGCGGAGACGAGGTACTCGGGCCAAGAGTGCCGCTTGTAGGTCGCGTTGGCCAACGATTCGCGTCGTCGTCTGATGGAGTCTCGTCGCTCGGGCATCGGTGTCCTCCTAATTCATCATGAGAATTATGCATGATAGATGCTTGGACGTCCAGAGATGTCGAGGAGGAGTCGCATGAGTTCCAACCCCGCGGGCGACGACGAAATCCGCGATCCCATCCGCGAGGCTCATCGACTCTGGGAGGCGCATGGCTGGCTCGAAGCGGCCAACGGCATGGCAATGGTCACCTCGATTGTTCGTGTTCATCAGCTCCTCCTGGAGCGGGTCGATGCGGTGCTCAAGCCGTACGACCTCACCTTCGCCCGCTATGAGGTTCTGCGGCTGCTGGCGTTCGCATCCAATGGGCGTGTGTCCATGACACGCATGGGATCGCTCCTGCAAGTCCATCCCACGAGCGTCACTAGCGCAGTCGCCCGCTTGGAGCGTCAAGAACTTGTCGAGCGTCTTCGGCGCACCACCGATCGGCGAGTCGTCCTCGCATCGATCACCGACCACGGCAGGGAAGTAGTCGAGGCTGCCACCGTTCGGCTCAATGAAGAAGTCTTCGAACAGCCGGGCCTCGCCCCAGCGGAAGTGTTGACTGCCACTCGTCTCATGACCGACCTGCGGGCGGCCGCCGGCGACTGATTCTTGATTCGAAGATAGTTGGATGTCCTAGTATCTGCGTTGCTAGGACGTCCAACTATCTCGATCGAGGGATCCATGTCCGCTCTGCACTCGCCCGTCCACCCGGTCCGACTGGTCACCGCTTCGAGCTTGTTCGACGGGCACGATGCGTCGATCAACATCATGCGGCGGATCTTCCAGTCGCAGGGGTGCGAGGTGATCCACCTGGGGCACAACCGGTCGGTCCAGGAGGTCGTGGACGCTGCGATCGAGGAGGATGTCCAGGGTGTGGCGGTGTCGTCGTACCAGGGCGGTCACGTGGAGTACTTCGAGTACCTGGTGGACCTGCTGCGACAGCAGGGTGCGGGTCACGTGAAGGTCGTCGGTGGTGGAGGCGGCGTCATCGTCGCCGACGAGATCGAGCGATTGCGCGCCGCCGGGGTCACGATCTTCTCGCCGGAGGACGGGCAGCGCATGGGGCTGCCCGGCATGGTGAACTCGGTCGTGAAGGCCTGCGACTTTGACCCCTGGGGAGCGGGTCCGGTGACGGCGGAGAGCGTGCTCAGCGGCGACCGGGCAGCGGTCGCCCGTGCGCTCACCGGCGCGCAGCAGGGCGTGCTGCCCGCGGGGATGCTCGAGCGTCTGCGCTCGGCCGCGCAGGGTTCGGGGACCCCGGTGGTGGGCATCACCGGCACGGGTGGCTCGGGCAAGTCCTCGCTCACCGATGAGCTCGTGCGCCGGTTCCGCAACGACCAGCAGGACAAGCTGCGGATCGCGGTGATCGCGGTCGACCCGACGCGGCGCAAGGGCGGTGGGGCGCTGCTGGGCGACCGGATCCGGATGAACTCGCTCGACGGGGACCGGGTCTTCTTCCGCTCGCTGGCCACGCGCGGCGCGCACGAGGTGCCCGAGCACCTCGACGACGCGATCGCGGTGGTCAAGGCCGCGGGCTACGACCTGGTGGTCGTCGAGACCCCCGGCATCGGCCAAGGCGACGCCGGGATCCTGCCGTACGTCGACCTCGCGGCGTACGTGATGACGCCTGAGTTCGGTGCGGCCTCCCAGCTGGAGAAGATCGACATGCTCGACTTCGCCAACGTCGTGGCGATCAACAAGTTCGAGCGCCGGGGGGCCATGGACGCGCTGCGTGACGTCGGCCGCCAGCTGGTCCGAAACCGGGAGGCGTTCGGAAGCCAGCCCTCCGACATGCCCGTGTTCGGCACCTCGGCGGCGACCTTCAACGACGACGGCGTGACCGCGCTCTACCAGGAGTTGAAGGGCCTGCTCAGCGGGCTCGGCATGCTGTTCGACGAAGGCGTGCTCCCGGGAGTGGACGCGCGGCACTCGACGCGCATCCAGCAGGTGCTCCCGCCAGAGCGGACCCGCTACCTCGCCGAGGTCAGCGACACCGTGCGCGACTTCCACGCGCGCACCGACGAGCTCGCCGCAGCCGCGCGCCGCGTGCAGCAGGTCGAGTCGGTGGCTACCGAACTGCCCGGCAACCAGGGAGTCGCACAGCTGCTGGAGACCGCGCGCGCGGACCTTCCCGGCGACATCGCCGCGGAGGTGGCCGGGTGGCCCGCCGTCGTGGCGGAGTACGCCGCAGCGCCGGGCCGTGAGTCGCTCTCGGGGAACGTGATCCCGAAGGTCGCGCTCCCGGCGTACGTGGACCACGGTGAGCTGGTGCGGTTCTGGCGGCGCGAGAACCTTCCCGGACACTTCCCCTTCACCGCTGGTGTCTTCCCGTTCAAGCGGGAGGGCGAGGACCCCGCCCGGATGTTCGCCGGCGAGGGCGACCCGGCCCGGACCAACCGACGGTTCAAGCTGCTGTCCGAGGGTCAGCCCGCGACGCGGCTCTCCACCGCGTTCGACTCGGTCACCCTGTACGGCCGTGACCCGGGGGAGCGTCCCGACATCTACGGCAAGATCGGCACCTCGGGCGTGAGCGTGGCGACGCTGGCGGACATGAAACAGCTCTACGACGGCTTCGACCTGCTCGCACCGACCACCTCGGTGTCGATGACCATCAACGGCCCCGCGCCCACGGTCCTGGCGTTCTTCCTCAACACCGTCATCGACCAGGCTCGCGAGCAGGGCATCGAGCCCGCGGCCGCCCTGCAGGCAGTGCGCGGCACCGTGCAGGCCGACATCCTCAAGGAGGACCAGGGCCAGAACACCTGCCTGTTCTCGACCGAGTTCTCGCTGCGCTGCATGGCCGACATCCAGGAGTGGTTCATCGAGAAGGGGGTGCGCAACTTCTACTCAGTGTCCATCTCCGGCTACCACATCGCCGAGGCCGGCGCGAACCCCATCAGCCAGCTCGCCTTCACCCTCGCCAACGGATTCACCTACGTCGAGTCCTACCTCGCCCGCGGGATGGACATCGACGACTTCGCGCCCAACCTGTCCTTCTTCTTCTCCAACGGCATGGACCCCGAGTACTCCGTGATCGGCCGGGTGGCCCGCCGGATCTGGGCGGTCGCCATGAAGGAGAAGTACGGAGCGAACGAGCGCTCACAGAAGCTGAAGTACCACGTGCAGACCTCCGGCCGCTCCCTGCACGCGCAGGAGATGGACTTCAACGACATCCGCACCACCCTGCAGGCCCTCATCGCGATCTACGACAACGCCAACAGCCTGCACACCAACGCCTACGACGAGGCCGTCACCACCCCGAGCGCGGAATCAGTTCGCCGCGCGCTCGCCATCCAGCTGATCATCAACCGCGAGTGGGGCCTGGCGATGAACGAGAACCCCCTCCAGGGCTCGTTCATCATCGACCAGCTCACCGACCTCGTCGAGGAAGCCGTCCTCGTCGAGTTCGACCGCATCAGCGAGCGCGGCGGCGTGCTCGGCGCGATGGAGACCGGCTACCAGCGCGGCCGGATCCAGGACGAGTCGATGCTCTACGAGCACCGCAAGCACGACGGCACCCTGCCCATCATCGGCGTCAACACCTTCCGCAAGCCCGACGATGACGATGTCACCCCCGGCCACGTCGAGCTCGCCCGCGCCACCGAAGCCGAGAAGCAGTCCCAGCTGCAGCGGCTCCGCGCCTTCCAGGACGAGCACCAAGATGAGGCCGAAGCCGCGATCGCGCGCCTGAAGCAGGCGGCCGCATCCGGAGAGAACGTGTTCGCGGTCCTCATGGACGCAGCACGCGTCTGCTCCCTCGGCCAGGTGACCGAAGCCTTCTTCGAGGTCGGGGGCCAGTACCGCCGCAACGTGTGACTCAGGGCGGGTGCCCGGCACATCACGAACATCAAGCCCAGATGGGATTCAGCCACGGACGGTCGAAGGCCCGACCGTTTCGAGTGAGCCAGAAAGTTAGAGGAGTTGTCGGTGAATATCAACAGCACTGCGTCAATCGTGACGGGAGCTGCGTCCGGGCTGGGGGCCGCCACTGCGACAGCCCTGGCAGCGGGCGGTGCTCACGTCTTCGGCTTGGACCTGCCCCGGGCGATCGAGCGCGCCGAGACGGTGCCAGGTGTCGAATACCTCGCTGTAGACGTTACTGACCCAGATCAGATCGAGCAGGCCGTAGCGCACGCGATGGAAGGATCTGCCCCGCTTCGATCAGTCGTGAACTGCGCAGGTATCGGGCCCTCGACGCGGATCGTCGGTCGGGCAGGCATGCACAATCTGGCCGACTACGCACGGGTCGTGCAGATCAACCTCATCGGATCCTTCAACGTCCTGGCGATCGCGGCGCGCGCCATGACTGGACTGCCCGCCACCGAGACAGGGGAGCGCGGTGTCATCATCAACACGGCATCGGTCGCGGCGTACGAGGGCCAGGTCGGCCAAGCCGCCTATGCCTCCTCCAAAGGTGGGATTGTGGGCCTCACCCTCCCCGCGGCACGGGACCTGGCGCAATACGGCATCCGGGTCAACACCATCGCTCCAGGCATCCTGGAGACGCCGATGCTGGCTTCGGTATCCGACGAGTTCCGGGCCGGTCTGGCCGCAGGGATCCCCTTCCCGCAACGCCTGGGCAGGCCAAGTGAGTATGCGGACCTGGCGCTCTTCATCATCGACCACGAGTACATCAACGGCGAAGTGATCCGGCTCGACGCCGGCCTGCGCATGGCATCGCGGTAGCGGAGCGAAGCCGCGCGACGCCCGTGATGCCTGCGACCGATGATCTCGGCACACCTGTCGCCGTCGACGGCGTGGCTCGCCGCGTCGTCTCACTGGTTCCGTCTCTGACTGAGACGCTCGCTGAGGCCAGACCGAGCGCGGTGATCGGCGCGACCGACTGGTGCACTCGTCCCAGAGGTCTCGACGTTGCTCGCGTTCGAGGGACGAAGAACCCCGATCTCTCCAAGATCGCCCTCCTCGCCCCAGATCTGGTGATAGCCAATCAGGAGGAGAACCGCGAGCTCGATGTGCGCCGATTGCGCGCCGCTGGTGTCCCCGTTTGGGTCACGCGCATCGAAACGGTGCCGGGGGCGATTCAGTCGATCGAGCGACTGTTCGACGAGGCACTCCGCTGGCCACGTCCTGGGTGGCTGCGGACCGCTCGCGAGCAATGGTGTGGCCCACTCACCTCAGCGACGAAGCGGGTTGCCGTCGCAATTTGGCGGGACCCGTGGATGTTTGTCGGCCCTCGAACATTTACCGGCGATCTCATCCGCAGGCTTGGCTACGAGAACGTCCTCAATGAACATGAAGATCGCTACCCGACAATGACGGTTGCCGAGATCGAGGCCCTGGCTCCCGGCCTCGTGCTGCTCCCTGACGAGCCGTACGAGTTCTCCGAACGCGACGGCCCAGAGGCCTTTGGCATCCCAACCCAGCTGGTGAGCGGCAGGCTCATCACGTGGTACGGGCCGTCGCTGCTCGAGGCCAGGCAGCTTGCCCTGAAGTAGCTCGCCCCTGGGGCGGCGAGAGTTGGCAGGCTGGTGTTAGCCAGGCTCGGGCGCTCGCCGCTCGTTGTTGGTCGGGGCAACCCCGATCCCGCGGTTCGGCTTTCCCCCTACTTGAGAGCGTTTCACCGCTGTGAACGCGGCTCACATTCAACAGTTCTGGAGTCAACCGCGTCGTCGGAAGTGCGCTCTGGGACTCCCGAGAGCCATGTGACCCCAGCCCCGTCTGGCTATTGACATGAGGAATTGCGCGTGGAATAAACCTCATGATGAATCACCTGAGACGGTGATCACAGGCGAAGCGAGGACGAATGGCTCAGATCGAGACGGCGTCGAGAGCACGAACAGCCGACGGCTTGAGCCTGCGGGACAGGCTCGCCCAGATCGACCAGGGGATCCTCATCGCCCTCGTCACTCTCGTCATGGTCGCGATCGGAGCGGTCCTCGTCGACGGATTCCTGACTGGCGACAACCTGATGACCATTCTGCGGGCATCATCCGCGCTCGGGATCCTCGCCGTAGGTTCGGCGATCGTCATCATGGCCAAGGGCGTCGACCTGTCAGTCGTCGTCGTGACTGCACTGACAGCTCAAGGAGCTGTGCATCTGTGGACCAGGAACGATTTTAGCGAGCTCCAGGCCCTGGTGGTGATGGGCATGGTCGCCATCACCATCGGGGTCATCAACGGCTGGATGGTGGCCTACGTCGGCATCCCGGCGCTCTTCACCACACTCGGGATGTGGCTTCTTGTCGATGGAGCGGCCCGGGTCTGGCTCCTGGACAACCAGGTGTACATCCTCCCCGCGGACTCCAACGTCGTGACCGACTTAGGTCGCGGCGAGCTGTTCGGGATCCCATTCCCGATCGTAGCCGCGACCGTCGCATTCCTCGCGGGCTGGCTGTTCTTGGAATATACGAGCCAGGGACGTCTGATCCGCGCTTACGGCGACAACCCTGAGGCCGCTCGCCTGGCGGGCATCCCGACGAGGCCTCTCGTCGTGCTCACCTTCGTCATCTGCGCTGGCTCCGCCGCTGTCGCCGGCGTTCTCCTTCTCGGAATCAACGGCAGCTACAGCACCGCGTACGGCGGCGGCAAGGACCTGCTGTTCAACGCGATCACGGCTGCGGTCATCGGCGGCGTCTCGCTCACCGGCGGCAAAGGCTCCATCTTCGGTGTCCTCTGGGGAACGCTCTTCATCGGCACCTTCGTGAACCTGATGACCCTGCTGAACCTGAGCGTCGAAGTGAGCTCTCTCCTGAAGGCTGCGGTGCTCGTCGTTGCACTCGCCTTCGACTCCTGGCTTCACCCTCGGGACGAAGAAACCGCCAAGTCCGACGACCTCTGATCGACGTCGATTCATGCGAGCCGAGTTCGTTTGACGCCCTAACCGAAGGAAAGACATGAAACTACGACGAATCGCGCCCGTCGTTCTCCTGTGCGTGCTCGCGGCCGGCTGTACGAGCGGAGCAACAGAAGGCTCAAGCTCCGAGGGCCAGGAAGGTGCCGGCGGCACCGGGGTCGAGGCAGTGACGACTCCCGAGAAGGCACGCGAGCAGGTAGTCAGCTCTCTGAAGGGCAAGAAGATCGCCTACGTCCCGATCGGACAGCAGTTCGACATCACCTCGCTCTGGCGGAGCCGTCTCGAGCGCGCATTCGAGCCGATGGGTGTCGAGTTCAGCGCCCCGGACGCTGCCTTCGACACACAGCGGATGACGCAGATCCTCGACTCCCTGATCAACGACAAGGTCGACATGATCATCCTGCAGAACCCCGATGTCGGTGTTCTCTCCGAACAGATCGCGCGTGCCCAGCAAGAGGGCATCTACGTCATCGCCGTGAACGAGCTCGGCAACCAGTCGCCCGACGCCTACGTCGGGGCCGACCACGTGACGATGGCCGCCGACCTCGCAGATCGCATGGTCAGCGACTGTCAGGCCGCCGGCAAGAACAAGATCGCCATCATCGATGGCAACGGTACGGACGGCACCTCGATCGCAACCAATGAGGGCTGGGACCCGGTCTTCGAGGAGGCGGGCATGGACGTCGTATCCACCCAGCACAGCCGCTACGACCCCGCTGTTGCCAACACGATCGCTTCGACCGTGCTGCAGAAGAACCCCGACCTGTGTGGTTTCGCCGTCAACTGGGACGTCACCGCGGTCGGTGTGGGCGAGGCCATCGACGCCGCCGGCTTGAAGGGCAAGGTCGGTGTCTACAACATCGACGCCTCAGGCACCTGGTGCGACGCACTGGACAAGGGGATCGTCACAGCCGGCGCCGCGTATGACGCGGCCGGAATCGGGACGGCAGCCGCCATGTTCGCCCAGCAGCTCTTCCTCCTCGGCAACGCCCCCGGCACCAGCCACACCGTCTCGTTCGTTCCCTACACCATCGTCGACGAGTCGAACGTCGGTACGACGTCGACGGCATGCTACGGAAAGAGCTGAAGTAGCTGATGGCCCAGTCGAAGACTGCCGGACTGGGCAAGTGGGGGCGTCCGGTCGATGCCTTTGGCCTCACCGGTCGCCCCACGCTTGCCCGGTTCTCACCGATGCGAACGGTCAGCGACGTGCTGTCGAAACAGTGGATGGAAGGCGCGGTTCCCGTCTTCCTAGCTGTGGTGATCAGCCTCGGGTTCGCGCTGAGCACCCCGGAGATCCTGCAATCAGGAGACCGGGACCTGATCCTGCGTAACTTCGCAGAACTCGGGTTCCTCGCCGTCGCGCTCACGATCGTCCTCGTTGGAGGAGGCATCGATCTCTCAGTCGGATCGATCGTCGGCATGTCTTCGATCTCTAGCCTGGTCATGTTCCGGGCCTACGACTGGCCGGTGCCCGTCATCCTCGTCGTCGTCGTCATTCTCGGCGCCGCCTTCGGCGCGATCAACGGGTTCCTCATCGCCGTGGTGAAGACGCGGCCATTCATCACGACCCTGGTAACAGCCGTAGCGCTGCGAGCGGTCGTCACGGTTGTCCAGACGCACAACGCCCCGGATCTCGTCATGCCCCGAACCGACTCGATCTGGACCTTCCTCGGCAACGGAACCGTGGCTGGGATGCACACTTCCGTCGCGATCTTCATCCCGGTCGTGATCATCGCGCACATCGGAATGAGCCGCGTGCGCTGGGGGTGGTGGACCGTCGCCGTCGGAAGCGACCGCCGATCGGCACGACGCAACGGAGTCCCCACCACCCGCGTCACCTTTGCCACCTACGTCGCCAGCGGAGTGCTCTGCTCCATCGCGGGCGTTCTGCTGGCAGCACGACAGGGGAGCACCTCGGCGCTTACCGGCGACGGGTTCGAAATCGCTGCGCTGACCGCTGTCGTCCTCGGTGGAGTCAGCCTGACCGGCGGCCGCGGATCAGTCGCCCGCGCGGCCGTCGGAGTGATGGTGGTCGCGATCATCCAGCAGGCGCTCATCCGACGCGGTGCCGAGAGCGCCTGGAGCACCTTCATCCTCGCCGCCGCACTTCTCTCCTTCTCCGTGCTCGACCTGAAGTGGGGCAAGTACCGCACGCGCATCGCCGACAAGCTCGAGGTCGATCCACTCAGGCTCGAACCGGGGCCGTTGCTCGACGTCACCGACGAGAACTCCATCTGGCGAGTCAACAACCATCTGACGACCGCCGAACCCATCGGTCTCGGACGCATCGAAGGCGCCGAGGACTGCGCAGTCGACCACGATGGCAATCTCTACTGCGGCGACCGTCGAGGGTGGATCTGGCGCTTCGACGCCGGCGACACGACTCGCGGCCAGATCTTCGCTCGCACCGGCGGCAGCCCCCTCGGGCACGCATGGGACCTCAACGGCGACCTCCTGGTCTGCGTTGGAGGCATCGGTCTGTGCCGGATCACACCGGACGGAACATCAACGCCCATCGCCGTCCAGACGCGGCGAAGCCGCAACAAGATCTTCGACGACTCGGCGATCCGATTCGCCGATGACCTCGACGTCGGTCCCGACGGCGCCATCTACTTCAGCGACGCCTCGTCGCGAATCGACTCGGCGTCTTACCACGTGGAGATGGCGGAGTTTCGCCCGAACGGTCGGGTCTTCCGCTACGACCCGTCTAACGGCTCCGTCGAACAGATCGTCAAGAACCACCTCATGGCCAACGGCATCACGACCGCCCACGATGGTCAGTCGATCCTGATCGCCAGCTCCGGGCTCTTCCGGGTGGACCGGCTGTGGATCTCCGGCCCGAAGCAAGGCCAGCTCGAACCGGTCTTGGAGAACCTGCCCGGTCTCCCCGACAACATCAACCGAGCCTCCGACGGCAACTACTGGATGAGCTTCGTCGGCATGCGCACTCCCATTTCTGACCTCTTCCTCCGCCACCGCAACCTACGGCTCCGGATGACCAAGGAGCTCCCCGTCGACGACTGGATCGTCCCGCAGTGGAACGTGTCGTGCGTGGTCAAGTTCACCGACGACGGAATGATCCTCAGCTCTTACTGGGACGGCACCTTGGAACGCCACCCGATGGTGACATCGATGAAGGAGTTCGACGGTCATCTCTACATCGCCGGACTCCAGAACAACCGGATCGGACGATACAAGTTGCCTGAGCACGAAATCGGAACCCTGGACCCCATGCTCACGCCCGGCCGGCTTGCCGACCGGGGCCACGCCGTCGGGTCGCAGGCATGAGCAGGCTAGTCCGGTCCCTCGTCGAGTTCATCCGGCCGGGCACGTTGCACAGCCCGTCCATCCCGCCACTTGAGGCCGGTCTCCGACCGAACACAAGGTTGGAGACGGCTGCCGTCCTCGCTCGCTCGGAGCGACATTGCCTCGACGACATCGTTCTGGCTGAGGGTCGCCTGTTTGTCTCTGCCGGCACCACCGTACTGGAGGTGCAGGACGACGATACGCAGTACGCCATCGCGGAGCTCTCCGGAGACGTGACCGCTCTAGCGGCCGCGAATGGCAGGATCATGGCAGCGGTTGATGGCGTCGGACTAGTCGCGATCAACCCGTCTGGCGGCTTCGAGACTTGGTGCTCGGATCCGCTCGTCCGCCGTGGGGTGACGGCCATCGCGCTCGCAACCGACGACGCACCCGTGCTCACGATCGGCTCGACGTCAGCTGGCGCTGACGGCTGGACTCGATCCCTGGTCAGCGACGATCGATCAGGACTGCTCCTCCGGGTTGACCCATCAACAGGGAAGGTCGAGACCCTCGACACGGGTCTGGCCTGGCCCTCCGGAGTGACGGTCGCCGGCGAGGAGTTCTTGATCTCGCTGAGCCACGACCACCGTATCGAGCGCGGGACGCTCGCCCAACCTCGCCGGCGGTCCGTCCTTCGCGCAAACCTCCCGGGCTACCCGGGCCGGATCGTTGCGCTAGACGACGGGGGATGGTGGGTTGCCGTGCCCTACCTGCGAAACCGAGCCACGGAGCTCATCCTCACCGAGACAGAAGCGTTGGCGGACATGGTGCGCAGCGTCCCCGAAGAGCTCTGGCTGACGCCAACACACGGCGTCACCAATGTCTACCGCGAACCTCTCCAAGTCGGGCAACTACGAGTGATGGGCATTGTCAAGCCGTGGGCCCCGCCGCGCTCGTACGGTCTCGCTTTTCGCCTCGATGCCGATGGCCTCATCGTCGAGAGCGTGCACTCGCGCCCAGACGGCGACGTCCACGGAGTGACCGGAATTGCACTACCGGGACGAAGCACGCTGGTCCTGGTGGCCCGCGGGTCCGGGAAGATCGTGACGCTAGAGGAGCACCATGACTGACCCAACGCAGGGCGCCACGCACGATCGAGCAACGGTCCCTCCGCTGCTCCAACTAGCTGGCGTCTCCAAGTCCTACGGAGGCTCGCTCGCTCTCGACGGTGTCGACTTCGAGCTACGTGCCGGAGAAGTCCATGCCCTTTTAGGAGAAAATGGAGCGGGAAAGTCGACATTGGCGAAGATCATCTCCGCGGCGACAGCCCCCGACTCCGGGAGCGTCCTTGTCCGGGGTGAGCAGGTCGACTTCGACAAGCCCGCCTCCGCGAGCGCCGCCGGCGTTGCAATGGTCTACCAGGAGACATCCCTGGTCGACGCGATGACTGTCGCTCAGAACCTGTTCCTCGGGGACGCCAAGTTCTTCAATCGTCTCCAGCAGCTCAACGTAGATGCCCGCTACCTGCTCGAGTCTCACAACTTTCACATCGATCCGTCCGTTCTGGTGCGCGGCCTCGGTGCCGCCCAGAAGCAGATGGTCGAGATCGCGAGAGCGGTCAACAAGTCCGCGACGATCATCATCTTCGACGAGCCCACAGCCTCGATCACGCCGGAGGAGAAGCAACAGCTCTTCCTGACGATGGAGCACCTGAAGGCCAAGGGTGTCGGGATGATTTTCATTACTCACAACCTCGAGGAAGCGCTGTCCCACGCGGATCGCATCACCGTGATGCGTGACGGCGTCGTCCAACTCACCGAGGACGCGGCAAAGATGGATCGCGACGGCATCGTCCGACAGATGGTCGGCCGCGCCGTGGAGTACGCACCGAAGGTCACTTTGCGGACGACAGCGAGCGAACCCACCCTCGAGATCGACAACCTCACCGTGGCTGGCGTCGTGCAGAACATGTCGTTCTCCGCCTATCCCGGCGAGGTGGTGGCGATCGCAGGCTTGGTCGGCGCAGGACGCACCGAGACGGCGATGGTTGCCTACGGCGCCTTGAAGCGGCGCAGGATCGGCGGAGGGACCGTCCGCCTCAACGGCAAAGCAGTGAGGTTCCGAACCCCGCGGCCGGCAATCCGATCCGGTTTGGCCTACGTCTCCGAAGATCGCAAGGCCTACGGAATCTTCAGCGACCAGACCATCGACGACAACATCTACATCGGCTACCTAGGCTCGCGCAGGCGGCTTCCTCTGATCTCAACCCGACGGCGTCGACGGTCAGTCGCCGAAGGGCTCGTAAAGCGGTTTGCCGTGCGGACGCTCGATCCGACCAAGGCCCGGCTGGTCGAGCTCTCCGGAGGCAATCAACAGAAGGTCGTGCTCGCCAAGAGTCTGACCCGCAAGCCGAGCGCCGTGATCTTCGACGAGCCGACACGCGGCGTCGACGTCGGAGCCATCCAGGAGATCCACTCGTTCATCCGGGAGTACGCAACCCAAGGCGTCGCCGTTGTCGTCATCTCCTCCTACCTTCCCGAAGTGCTCGCGCTCGGCGACAGGATCCTCGTAGCGAGAAACGGACGCGTCGTCGCGGAGTTCGCCGGAGACGAGGCCACCGAAGAATCGATCATGTTCGCGGCGGTCCACTGATGGCACTCGCCCAGCCGCAACGGTTGCTGTTCGAGCCAATCAAGATCGGCACCATGGAGCTGCGGAACCGCATCATGATGCCGCCCCACTCGGCAGCGATCGGGAACCTCTTCGGCACCGACGATGAGGCCACCGCCAACATCGCCTACCTCACCGAGCGAGCTCGTGCCGGCGTTGCGTGGGTCGGCAGCGTCTCTGCGTTGATGCGCAACCTCGTGCCACCCGGATTCGAGCCCACCGGCGTAGGAGCGACGCTTCACGGCTACGTCAGGGCCACGACGACCGCACCACGAATCTCGGAGCTGGCGCGAGCAGTTCACGCACAAGGAGCAGCCCTCACGGTTCAGCTGGTCAACCAGGGCGGGATGCCGCATGGGCCGTCAGCCACGCTCAGCGGTCCGATCATCAACCAGGTGCCTCATGCGCTGCGAGCCGACGAGATCGACTGGTTCGTTCGCGAATACGCCGAGTCCGCAGCAATCCTCGGTGGCGCGGGCGCTGACGGCGTCGAACTGCACATCAACCACGACGACCTGCACGAGTGGTTTCTCTCCCCACTGACCAACCAGCGCACCGACGCATACGGCGGCTCACCGGAACGCCGCGCCGCCTTCACACTCCGCGTCTTGCAGGCCATCCGCGAGCAGATGGGTCCCGACTTCACCGTCGGTGTCCGAATGAATCTCCGTCAGGAGGAGCCTGGTGGCTACGGTGCGGACCAGGGCATCAAGATCGCCACCCTGCTCGAGCAATCCGGAACAATCGACTACATCCATGGCGTGGTCGGCACGCCCTGGGGAAACCCCAGCTACATCCAGCCCGCCTACTTCGCGCCGGCCCACTGGGCGCCGCTCGCGGGCGCACTGCGGCAGCGCATCTCGCTACCCGTCGTCTATTCGGGTCGCGTGACGTCCCCCAGCGTCGCTGAGCAGGTGCTTCGCGACGGTCATGCTGATGTGGTCGGCGTCGCGCGGGCTCATATCGCCGACGCGGAGTTCGCCCGCAAAGCGAAAGAAGGCCGATCCGACGAGATCCGCCCGTGCGTTGGCGGCAATGAGTGCATCAGTCGCAAGCACGTCGAGGGCCTGCCCTTCGGCTGCGCCGTCAACCCCAGCGTCCTCACGCCGCAACCGATCCGGGTCCGCCGGCCAGCTCATCTCGTGGTGATCGGAGGCGGGCCGGCCGGAATGGAGTCTGCTGCCCTCGCAGCCGAGAGCGGAATGAGCGTCACCCTCTTCGAAGCGGCCGACCAACTCGGGGGACAGCTCAACATCTTCTCCAAGGCTCCTGGGCAATCAGACTTCGAACAATACGTCCGATGGCAGAAGGCCAGGCTGGACCGCGATGGTGTCGACGTGCGAACGGGCACGCGCATCGGCTCGAGCCACATCGCCGAGATCGCCGCCGACCATGTCGTCGTGGCCACCGGATCGAACCCGCGTCGCCCCGCGTTCGCAAATCGCCCGGGCCTCGCGCACGTGATTGATGCGCGTTCGGTCTTCAGCGACTTCGCGACCGAACCATCACGGGTCCTGGTGGTGGCCCAAGACGACCACCTGCCGCCGCTCACGACCGCAGACTTTCTCGCCAGTCGCGGACACCAGGTCACGCTTGCCTACGCAACGTCGGCCCCCGCGACCCTGGTGGGGCGCTACGTCCTGGGCGCGGCGCTCGCCCGCCTGGACAACCTCCGAGTCGAGTTGCTGACCTCCCACGAGATCGTCCGAGTCGGCCGGCACGACGTCACCGCTCGACACAGCTTCTCGGGCCGAGAACTAGAACTGGGACGATTCGACTGGATCGTGCTCGCCTGCGGGTCGACCGCCGACCCAGGGCCATTCGACGCGCTCGCTGGCGCCGGGGTGAAGGCACACCTGATCGGCGACGCATTCGCGCCACGACGCCTTGTCTTTGCCACGCGTCAGGCCCACGCGCTGATTCGGCAGCTCGCTGAACAAACCGATGGACCTCCGGCCTGGGCGCTCAGCTGAGACGCGAAACCCACACCACGCAGCGAGCGCTGCCGATCCCGAGGAGAGCATGTGTCCAGCAAGTCAGCGACCACACTGTCGATGCCGCCGCGCTTGCCAGCCGACTTGGTCCGCCGCGTAGCCGAGAACCTGATGTCGCACGACATCGGCGATGACTATTGGGAGCGCCAAGCCGCGATGGCACCGATCCTGGCATTCGGGGAGCCGCTCTGGCGTGAGCAGGTGATCAGTTGGCTCGACCGAGCGATCGCCACGCAAACGACCGACGGCCGGCTGTGCTCGGGCGCTACGAGTCAACTGCGGTACGGCGACTTCCCGATCAGTCGCGCGCCACTGATGGCCGGTTTCGTGCTCGGTCCCTGCGGCGCCGCCTACTTCACCGCGCCCCTGTTCCTCGCGTACGCGAGGACCGGTGACCCGAAGTATCGGCGCGCGGCCCTACGACAGATCGCCGCGTTCCTCGATGGTCCCCGCACGAGCGAGGGCTTCATGCTGATGAACGCCGCTGCGTCCGAGGTTTGGGTGGACACCGTTTATCCGGTGTGTGGCGCCCTCGCCGTCTGGGGTACAGCCGAGGGGAACCAGGCCTGGGTCGACGAGGCCTACCGGCACCTGGAGATCGCCTATCGTCGGCTGCTCGATCCGGCCACAGGGCTGGTCCGGCATGTCTGGCGAGAGATGCCGAACTCGTTCCCGGAATCCAACTTCTGGTCCCGCGGCATCGGGTTCCTCGCCTGTGCTTCGGCCGAAGTGCTCGCTGTCGCCGGTACGCACTCCGAGGCCATCGCCACCCGGGATCGCCTCGGCAACCTTTTGGAGGCCGTCAGCGGCTACCAAGACCGGTCGGGCATGCTGCACGACGTGTTGGACGATCCGACTAGCCCGCCGGAGTCGACGGGCACAGTCATGTTCGCCTACGCGGCAGCACTCGCCGCGGCACACGATGTCGTGGGGGACGATCTCGTTGTCGCCGCGTCGAAGGCGATCGTCGGAGTGAGCCGTTGCGTGACCGCTTCGGGGACCGTTCGCCGCGCGATGCTCCCGCCCGGCGGTCCGGGGGTTCCGCTGGGAGAGATGGTCTTGGGACAGAGCTTCTTTCTAGCGGCGTGCCACCATCTCGACGCCATCCGAGAGCTCCGTGGTACGTAGCAGCGCTGCTCGTTAGCGACTCCCTGGCGACGCTTTACACCGGGTACGCGCGGGTATGGCGGGTCGGGGAACCAGACGGACGTGCCTGCTGCTGCGAGACCTGGCTGACTGAATAGGGCGAATGCTGAGAGTGGGTTGACCCCATACTCGCTCAGGTCAGCGTGCTTCACATGAAGGCACACCTCGGTATGCGCGAAACGGCCGCACCGGGTCGAGCAACTGTGAAGTGATCGGTGCAGCCAACGCGGTCGACGACATCTGGCAGGTGCGCCGCTAGCTGTACTGATCGGGCACGTTGGTCGAGATTGTGACGACACGATCTGAATGAGCTTGGAAGGCGAAGACCTCCGGGCGTGGAGTGGAGCTGTCACAAGAACACCCACTACGCCGCCGCGGTCGACGACCACGGCCGTCTGCTGGGCCATCGCGAGTTCCCCGCGAACGACCGCGGCTATGCCGACCTGCTGAGCTGGGTCCAGGGCCATGGTGACGTGGCGGCGATCGGGGTCGGGTCGAGAGCACCGGATCCTTCGGGGCGACCCTGACCCGGTACCTGACCGCCCGCGCCGTTCGGGTGGTCGAGGTCAACCGTCCCAACCGGCTGGCCCGGCACATGGACGGCAAGTCCGATCGGCTCGATGCCGAGCAGATCGCTCGAGCAGTCCTCGGGCAGACATCGACCGCAACCCGAAGGCCAAGTCCGGCATGGTCGAGGTGATCCGGACCCTGCGGGTGACTCGCTCCAGCGCGGTCAAGGCCCGCACCAACGCCTTCAACACGCTGTGGGGCTTCATGATCGGCGCACCCTCCCCGCTGCGCGACGAGCTCGTGGTGTTGAGCAAGAAGACCTTGGTCAATCGGTGCCTGCGACTGCGACCGGAGTTCGAGGACCTCCTCGCGCTGGCAGCCGCCCCGGACCGGTTGCTGATGGCCGGAGTCAAGACCGCGCTACGCGACCTGGCACGACGCTGGAAGCAGCTCGACGACGAGGTGAAGGCCCTGAACAAACAGCTCGAAGCCCTCGTCCGCGCGGCCGCGCCCGAGCTGATCGCGCTGCACGGGGTCGGCATCGAGATCGCCGGCCAGTTTCTCGTCACCGCCGGCGACAACACCGACCGAATCCGCAACGAAGCTGCCTTCGCCAAGCTCTGCGGCGTCGCACCGCAACCCGCCAGCAGCGGCCGGACCAGCGGCCGACACCGACTCAGCCGCGGCGGCGACCGCGCCGCCAACAGTGCGCTGTACATCGTCACCATCGTCCGGATGCGTCACCACCAGCCGACCCGCGACTACGTCGAACGCCGCACCGCCGAGGGACTGAGCAAACGCGAGATCATCCGCTGCCTCAAGCGCTACATCGCCCGCGAGATCTACGCCAACCTGCCGCGGCCAACGCAGGCAGCCACCACATCGCTATCACCGCTTCCAACAGCGGCTTGACGAACATAGGAGCATCGAACGCTTCCACCGCACCCTCGCCGACGGATGGGCCTTCAAGAATTTCTTCCGCTCCGAGAACGCCCGCCGAGCAGCACTGGCAGCATGGATCCACCATTGCGACCACCACCGGTCCCACACCGCGATCGGCGGGTCAGCACCCATCACCAGGTTGACCAACCTCCCCGATCAGTACAGCTAGCGGGCGGCTGCGTCCCTCCCGGCCAGGTAGCCGAACGTGATCCCCAGCGTGATCGTGCCGCCAGCGCCCCCGTAGAAGCCCTGAGTTGCTGCACCGCCCGCGTTGCCGGCTGCGTACAGGCCGGGAATGACCTTGCCGTCCCGGTCGAGCACGCGCGCGTGCTCGTCGGTACGGGGACCACCGATCGTGCCGATCGCACTCGTCTCAATTTTGACGGCGTAGTAGGGCGCTGTGTCGATCGGCCCGAGCGTGCCGGATGCAGGCCGGTCAAGGCACGGTCGCATGATCCGCGTGAGCACCGGGACAATGCGCTTGCGCATGCGCTCAGGATCGCGCTTGCGAGCGATCCGCCCCATGACGCGGCCAGCGACCGGTCCGACCGCCTTGGCGATCCTCATGCGCGTCCGCTCTGAGAGACCGGGCGCCCAAGCGTTGGGGGAGAGGCGACCGAGGAAGACGTTGTGGTCTCCAAAGAAGCGCTCGAACGTGCTCGAGCCGCGGTTGAACCAGGGATCGCGCCCCTTGGCCGCCTCGGGGTTGAACTCCTTGACCGTCCGGACGAGACCGTCGCGATCGATTCCGCAGAGGTCGGCGAGCTCTTCGAGCGTGTCTGCCTTCAGGACGTTGGCGGGGTAGTCCCCGCCGGGCGGCACGCTCAGGAAACTGTAGTGCTGGTGGTAGTACTCGTCGAAGATCATCCATGCGAACGCGTTCGGCATCTCTCCAGTGACGGGATCGGCCCGCCGCATCACCGCACCCAGGTCGTTGTATGAGACCGCCTCGTTGGCGAACCGCTCTCCTCGCGTGTTCACCATGATGGTGTGGGGGAGCGCACGCTCACCTTGAACCAGCCGGCTGATGGCCTGCCCTTCGAGCTGCTCGCCCGGGACCTGAATGCCTGGCTGCCACCAGGCTTGGTCCATTGCAACCAGGTCGGCACCGACCTCTTCAACCATGCCAAGAGCTGACCCGAGATGCCCTTGCGGACTGACCTGAATCGGGAACGGCGCGCCGAGATACTTCGAGGTGAGGTCGTCCGAGTCCTCAAAGCCGCCAGTTGCGATGACGACGCCCTTGCTGGCCCGCACGCTGTGCTCGCCCGCGGTCGTCTCGACCACAACTCCCGTCACGGCGTCCCCGGACTTGACCAGCCGCGTCGCGCGAACGTCGGTGCGGACGTCGACGCCTGCCTGCAAGCATCCGTCGAGGAAAGCGCCGATCATCGCGTACCCGGCAACCCAGACGCCGTCGATGCCGTTGATGAGCCACAGTGGCAGCGGGTTGCGGGCCATCCCAGACTTCTTGGGCGGTCGCACGAGGTCCGCCGCGTCACCGAGCAGTTCGGGCGGGAACGGGCCCGGGAACAACGACCGGAAGCTCGAGGCGCCCGGGATCTCCGAGGTGTAGTCGGGCCACACGACAGGGATCCAGCTCAGGTAGGTCTTCTCCTCGACGAACCGGATCACGCGAGGCGCCGTCTCGATGAACGCGTCGACCACTGCGGGATCGAGAACCTGCTCTCGACCCTGACCGAGCAGGTAGGTGCGGGCGGCCTCAGGAGAATCGCCGGCTTTTAGGATCTCTTCGGAGAGGCCGTGGTTGGGGACCCACACGGCGCCGCCGGAGATCGCCGTCGTGCCGCCGACCTTCGGCTCGGACTCGAGTACGAGGACGGTAGCGCCGTCTGCGGCCGCGCTGAGCGCAGCCATGAGACCAGACCCGCCGGAACCGATGACGACGACGTCCACGTCCTGAGGCACCCCGACCTCGATCGCCGAACCCACGGCGCCTGTTCTGACGCTCCGCTGCGAACCCATCAGCCCACTCTCACTCGTTGTCTGCTGCCAGCAAGAAACTTTTCATCATGATGAATTCCTGTCAAGGGTTGTCGGAGAGCCTGCGATCGGGTCAATCAAATTTATCATGAGGAACTCTTGACCGAGTCGTGTGGCCGGTGTCACTGTTTGCCGCATGGCCCGGGTCATGTCGATCCACGCACGTGACCTGGTGTCGAGCGGCGTCAGTGCGCCGGAGGAAAATATCGCTTCGCCGAACGTCGGGACCTCACGTCTCGCCGAGATGGCTGGCGATGTGGTGCGCGCCCACGTCGAGGAGTCGGGCTCGGCCGCTCAGTCCTCAACACTCCCGAGAAAAGTGAGGCACTTGCAATGAAGCTTGGAAGAACCGCCGCAGTCGCAGCCACGTTCGCGCTCTCGGCCTGCTTCCTGACCGCGTGCGCCGAGGACGACGGCGGATCTGCGGAGGCAGCGACCGGAGAGGGACTCCCGGTCGGGGCCAGCATGGAGGAGTACCAGGACGCCCTGGCCGACATGGACCCGATCACGCTCAACGCGCAGACGCCCGCGGCCGAAGGCTCGGACATCAGCGCGCTGTACGAGAACTACTTCGACCGGGTGACGGAGTGGTCGGACGGCAAGATCAAGTTCAACGTCTCCTACGCCTACGCGATTGCGGGCGCCCTCGATCAGGACAACGCCATCCAGGACGGCCGGCTCGACATCGGCTTCACCAGCCCGGTGTTCGAGCCCGATCAGTACCCTGCCAACGCGGCACTTGCCGACTCGACCTTCATCGGCTCGCAGTCGCCGATCATCGGCCTCATCCAGACCCACGGCGCCTGGAACGACGCAGCGTTCGGCAGCGATCAGGTGACCCAGGAGCTCGAGGACCAAGGGATGCACGTCCTGCTGCCGGCCTTCTTCGGTGGTCCCAGCGGCATCTTCTGTGCTGAGCCCCGACGCACTGCCGACGAGCTTGCCGGACAGCAGACCGTCGTCAGCGGCCGGGTCCAGGCGGCCGAGCTCGAGGCTCTCGGGGCGACCCCCGCGACCTTCGACTTCACTGAGGTCTACGAGGCCCTGCAGCGTGGCGCCGCCGACTGCGCCCTGAACAGCATGCGGGTCACCGTCCTCGCCGGCCTCGCCGAGGTCGTGCCATACGCGACCTTCGACGACGAGGCTGGGTTTGCCCAGACGCCCGCCCCCTGGGTCATCAACAAGTCGGTGTGGGACGGCCTGCCGCTGGTCGCGCAGCAGCTCCTCTTCGACCAGATGTCCGGCTTCCTGCTCGACAACCTCAATGGTGTCGCCAAGTTCCTGACCGACGGAGTGGCTGCCGTGGAGGCTGCCGGCGGAGACATCGCCGGACTCGACGATGCCTCGCGCGAGGCGTTGCAGTCCGCCAACGAGAAGGAGCTCGAGAACATCCGGTCAAGCGCCGCGCTCGAGGACGGCGCCGGCTTCGTCGACGCACTGGAGTCCGGCTCGGAGGCGTGGACCGAGAAGGCGGCCGAGCTCGGTTACGACCAGGTCGGCTGGGCGGACTTCGCCGAGTGGGCAGCCAACAACGAGATCGACTTCCAGCCGTTCGTCGACTCGTTCTTCGAGGAAGTCATGGTCCCGAACCGCCCGAGCTGAGTCTCAATAGTCGGGGGGGGGGGGGGGGGGGGGGGGGGGGGGGGGGNAATAGTCGGTCGGCGCGGCGTCCCGGTGGCGCCGCGCCGACCGACGACCTTGAATAGAACGAACGAAACCAAGGAGCACCGTGAGCAACAGCCCCGAGTCCCCGACGCTCTTCCCCGAGTTCTTTACTCAGTGTCTGAAGAGCCAGGGCATCGACACGATCTTCGGACTGGTGGGGGACGCAAACCTGTTCCTCATGGACCACTTCACGCGCCAGCCCGGGAACCGGTACGTCTCGGTGACGCACGAGGCGTCGGCCGTGCTTGCTGCGAGTGGCTATGCGCGCGCCACCGGACGTCTCGGCGTCGCAACCGTGACCCACGGTCCGGCGCTCACCAACACGGTCACCGCCCTCGTGGAGAACGTGCGCGGTCGGATGCCGTTGCTTCTGATCGCCGGCGACACGGCTGTAGTCGATCGTGAGAACGTTCAGTCGGTTCCGCAGCGCGACATCATCATGCCCACCGGGGCCGGGTTCGAGCAGGTTCGCGCCCCCGAGACCGTCGGAGAGGACCTCGCGGTCGCGATCCGGCGCGCGATGCTGGAGCGTCGCCCGGTCGTCCTCAACTTGCCGGCGGACTTCCAGTGGGCCCCGGTCGCGGATGCGACCCTGCCCGAGGTCCGCTGGCGCTCGATCAGCGCGGTTGCGCCGGACCGCAACGAGATGGACTCAGTGTCCGGGCTTGTCGCGTCGGCACGTCGCCCGCTCATCCTGGCCGGCCGTGGCGCGATCGAGGACCGCAGTCACAAGGCGGTGGTCGAGCTCGCCGAGCGTCTCGGCGCGCCGCTGGCAACCACGCTCCAAGCGCGCGATCTGTTCCGCGGACACCCCCACAACATCGGGATCTTCGGAACCCTGTCCCACGACGTCGCCCTCGACGTCATCGGCCATGCCGACTGCGTTATCGCCCTCGGGGCGTCACTCAACCGTTGGACGACCGTCGAAGGTGGTCTGCTTCAAGGCAAGCGAGTGATCCAGGCCGACCGTGACCCGGAATGCCTCCAGCGGTTCCAGGTTGTCGACGCAACAGTGCTCGGTGACGTCGAAGAGGTGGTGCGCGCGCTGCTCGCTGACCTTGACGAGATCGAGGCGCCATCGACCGGATTCGCGGACGAGGCGCTCGAGCGACGGTTGGAAGCACGTCCAGCCGTAGTTCACCCCGACTGGAGTACCGAGTCGACGATCGACATCCGAACTGCGCTCGTGGAGATCGAGTCCGGCTTCGAAACAGACCGGACCCTCGTCCTCGACGGCGGTCGGTTCCTGCCGGAGGTTTGGAAGCTCATCTCAGTCCAGCACCCGACCGACTACATCCACACCACGCACTTCGGATCGATCGGCCTCAGCCTCGGCAACGCACTCGGTGCGTGCGTCGCCTCCGAGAAGCGCACTCTGCTGGTGACCGGCGACGGCGGCTTCATGCTGGGTGGCCTCGCCGACTTCCAGGCGGCCGTCCGTCACAACCTCGACATCACGGTCGTCATCCTCAACGACAGCGCATACGGCGCAGAGCACATCCAGTTCCGGCGTCGTGACATGGACCCCGCCCTATCCATGTTCGAGTGGCCATCATTCGCCGAACTGGCCAAGGTCATGGGGGCCGAGGGCCACGAGGTCACCGACATGGAGAGTCTGCGCGCCGCACTAGCTGCCGTCGCGGCTCGTCGCGGCCCGGCGCTCATCGACGTGAAGCTGGACCCAGAAAAGATCACCAGGATCGACGCCTGATGACCGTACCGATTTCCGGACCCACGCGCGCCGAGTGGCGCACCACCGACGGCCTCAGCCTGATCGGCGACACCTGGGGGACGCCCGACCAGCCCACCGTCGTCTTTCTGCACGGGGTAGGACAGAGCCGGCACGCTTGGAGGGCTGCTGCGCGCTCCGTAGCCGCGGCCGGCTTCGCCGCACGCACGTTCGACGCGCGCGGACACGGAGAGTCGGACTGGGCCGCTGACGGCGACTACTCCCGCCCGCGCATGCTGCTCGACCTCGAACCCGTGATGGCCGACCTCGCGCGGCCCGCGGTCCTCGTGGGGTTCTCAATGGGAGGCGACACTTGCCTCCTGAGAGCGGCAAGCAGTCCCCAGACGGTCGCGGGGGTAGTGCTGGTCGACGTTGCGCCGCACGTTGAACCCGACGGGGTCGGTCCGGTTCAGGCCTTCCTGAACGTCAGCCTCGCCGGGTTCGTCGACCCAGCCGACGCCGCAACCGCGGTCGCCAAGCTCAATGATCAGCCCCCGCCAACGGACGTGCAAGCTGCCCGGAGGGCCATGGAACGGCACCTGCGCCATGATCCCACCTCGTCGCGATGGTACTGGAAGTGGGATCCGGCGCACTTCGAGAACGACCCACCGCTCGAACTCCGCGAACGTGAGCTCAACGACGCAGCTCGCGCCGCCACCGCGCCCCTCATGTTGGTGCGAGGCGCGCTCTCCGCGATGCTGAGCGACCGCAGCGTGGAGCGTCTCCTCGACATCCGCCCTGACGCCCGGTACGTAAACGTCTCCGACGCGGGGCACGCCTCTTCCGGTGGAACCAACGCACGATTCACCGACGCCATCCTGAGCTTCGTGAGCGACGTCCATTCCACCACGTCCGAGGTGGGCCACCGATGATGACAGTTCGCACTATCGAGGTGACCGACCACCTCCGCGACGGACGTACCCCCGTGTTCACCCGGGCGGCTTTCGCACGGCTCGCAACGGCGGCCGGAGAGGCCGAGCGCGCGGGGGAGGTGCTGCTCATCGTTCCTGCGGCACCCGGAACGTTCTGCGCTGGCGCGGACCTCGACGATGCCCGCAGGTACATCGACCAACCCGACGACTACCTCAGCATGATCGATTCGTGCTGGGAGGCCCTGGAGTCCGGTGGCGCCCCAATCGTTGTCGCCGTGGACGGCCCCGCAGTGGGAGGAGCGTTCGAGCTCTGCCTCGCCGCCGACGCGGTCGTCGCGACCGACCGGGCATGGTTTTCCCTGCCCGAGGCAACATTCGGTCTTCCGCCGATCTCGGCTACTCGACGACTTGCCGCCGCGGTCGGACGAACACGCGCTCGTGAGATTGTCCTCAGCGGCCGTCGTGTCGCGTGCGACGAAGCTCGTGAACTTGGCCTGGTGAAAACGCTCTGCGCGTCAGACGACCTGCTCACATCAGCCCATGCGATTGCCGAAGCGCTCGGCAAGGCCGGCCCGCACGCCGCGCGGGCGATCAAGAGCGCCTTGTCGACCTCGGCCACCGACCGCGAGATCGCGCGCGAATGGTTCGTCCGCGGAATCGGAGGAAGCCGATGAACGAGTCTGAAAGCAGCGGCCTCTTGCTCAGCACGATGCAGGACATTCCGATCACAGTCAGACGCATCTTCGATCACGGCCGCGACGTTCATGCGAGTAGCAAGATCGTCACCTACCGCAACGGTGCACGCGAAGAAGTGACGTTCGGCGACCTCGCGAAGGATGCCGATGGCCTGGCTACTGCCCTGGCCGACCTCGGTGTCACCGCCGGCGACCGCGTTGCCACCCTGATGTGGAACCAGCCCGAGCACCTCGCGGTGTACTTTGCCGCAACCTGCTCCGGCGCCGTGGTGCATCCGTTGAATCCACGACTGACCCGTGAGCAACTGATCGAGATCATGAGGCTAGCCCAAGATCGGGTGCTCTTCGTCGACGATTCGATGCTGGATCTAGTAGCCGGAATACGAGCTGAGGTGCCCACGCTGAAGGCGATCATCTCCATCGGCGGATCAGGGTCCAGCGACTACCTCGAGTACGAGGCGCTCCGAAAGACCGAGGGCGTCGTACCGCGGCCGGACATCGACGAGCGGGCAGCCGCGGTCCTTTGCTTCACGAGCGGCACGACCGGATCACCCAAGGGAGTGGCATACAGCCACCGCTCGCTCTTTCTACACACCCAGGCGATTTCGACGACCAATGTGTATGGGATCGGGCAGCCGGACAGCATTCTCCTGAGCGTCCCGATCTACCACACAAACGGGGCGAGCATGCCGATCGCCGGGTGGATGGCTGGAGCCCGTCTGGTGATGCCCGAGCGCAACCTGCAACCTCTTCCGATGGGGGAGATGATCGAGCGCGAGGGCGTCACGTTGGCCGTCGGCGTCGTCACACTCTGGAACGACCTGCTCGAGCGCTGGCGGACTGGCCTGGCTGACCTCTCTTCCCTGCGCCTGGTCGTGTCCGGCGGTACCGCGTCTCCACGCGCGCTCCTCCAGGAGTTCCGTGACAAGGGTGTTCCTGTTATCCAGGGATGGGGCATGACAGAGTCGCTCGGCATCTGCACGATGGGCCACCCACCTGCGGGCGTTGAGGAGTCGGTCATCTACGACTACCTCGCGACCGGCGGCCGCATCGTCGGTGGCGTCCGGGTCCGCGTCCGCGACGTTGATACCGGAGTGCTGCAGCCTCACGACGGGGAATCGGTGGGCGAGCTCGAGGTCGAGGGCCCGTGGATCACCGGCGGATACGTCGGACGCACCGAGGGAGACGGACTCCGCGACGGCTGGTTCCGGACCGGAGACATCGGCACGGTGACGCCCGACGGATACGTGCGAATCACCGATCGTCTCAAGGACGTGATCAAGTCCGGGGGTGAATGGATCTCGAGCCTCGACCTGGAGGACGCGATCCGGTCACACCCGGCCGTGCGAGATGTCTGCGTCATCGGAGTGCCAGATGAAAGGTGGCAGGAACGACCGCTCGCCGTCGTCGTCGGCGATGTCCGGGTCGACGACTTAGTCTCCTGGCTCAAGGCACGCGTCGCTCGCTGGTGGATCCCGGAGCGCTGGGTCGTTGTTGACGAACTTCCCCGCACGAGCGTCGGAAAGATCGACAAGCGGCAGGTTCGCCGAACCTACGACGACGACAGCTACGCGCTCGCCCCGACCGCGCAGAACTGACCTCCCGTCCTTCTCTCTGCAAGGAGATCACAGTGGTTGTCCACGCACATCTGGGTGCCGTGTTCCCCCAGGACGAAATCGAGCCCAATCCCTCCGCAATCAAGTCCTACCTGCGCGGGGTCGAGGAGCTCGGCTTCGATCACATCGTCGCTGCGGACCATGTCCTCGGTGCGGACCAAGCTGTGCACCAGCAGGCAGCGCCGTTCGGCCGGCCCGACCCCTACACTCTGGACAACAACTTCTGGGAGCCATTCGTGCTCTTCGGGTTCGTCGCTGCGGTCAGCCGACTCGGGGTGATGACCTCCGTGCTGGCCCTCCCGCAGCGACAGACGGCGCTCGTCGCGAAGCAGACCGCGACGGTCGACCACCTTCTGGAAGGACGCCTCCGACTGGGTGTCGGGCTCGGGTACATCCAGGCAGAGTTCGAAGCGCTGGGTGTCCCGTTCGGGGCACGGGGCCGCCGGTTCGAAGAGATGATCAGCGTTCTCAGGAGGCTCTGGACTGAGCAGAGCGTGACGATGTCGAGAGAGTTTCACACCCTCAACGGTGTCGGCCTCGCACCTCGCCCCGTGCAACGGCCGATCCCCGTGTGGATCGGAACGGGGGACGCTCGCCCGGCACTCGAGCGCGTCGGACGGATCGCCGATGGCTGGCTGCCGCTGCGCATCCCCGGCTTCGGCTTTGAGCAGGACTTCGATGTCGTGCGCGCAGCCGCCGAGGGTGAAGGCCGCGATCCGTCCCAGATTGGCATCCAGGGGCGCGTGCAATGTCGAGACCGGGACGTCGATCGAACCCGCCGGCAGGTCGCACGGTGGATCGACGCGGGCGCGAGCTATGTCGGGATCGACACCGAACAGGCCGGCCTAAAGGGACAGCCCCACGACGCCCACCTCGAGCTGCTTGCGAAGATCGCGCAGTTCTGACCCATCGGATCGAGCCCTCCGCGGAGCTTGTGGTGCGGGGTCAGGTGCGAGTGCGATATCGCACGGCGCATGTCGCGCGACAGTGCGAGTCACGCTGCCGAGAGCGTGCGGCGACCTGTGACCGCGAGGCGTGCCCACAACGATGACGAAAGCGGTCAGTCGAATCGCTTCGGCGATGACTACATCGCCGGATCGACCTCGAGCTTTCGAGCTGGCGACGTAGCGGACACCCTTGCCTACGCGCTGCGCGACCTCCCGCGCGATTCCCGAAAAGACCCTTGCGACGAGATGGTGACTCCGCCACCGAATGTATCGATGTCGACTGCTTCGTGCTGGGCATGCGCACACACGACGTGAAGCGCGGCGTTCGTCGCGCGAGCTAGTCCGCATCGATCTCCGCGACGCGTTCCGATCCCTCCACCCCGTCCACTCCAACGACGACAGTCCTGGTCAGCGGTGTGGCTCGGCGCTCCGCTCGGAGCTGGTTTCCGTTCATCCTTCGCCAAGCTGACCGCCTGCGGCAGCGTCGCGTGCCAGGGAGCGCACGTCCGCGCCCGCGAGCGCATCGCCGTGCAGTTCCGCGTTGTGCGCGTGGCCCACGTGATGGAGCCCGAACGCGGCATCCAACCCGACCCGAAGGCCTTGCGAGTCCTCGGCCTGGTTCACGGCACGCTTGGCCAAGCTCAAGCCGAACGCAGGCATCCTTGCGATCTTGGTCGCGATCGCGCGAGTACGTTGCTCGAGTTCGTCCCGGGGGACTACGTGGTTCACCATGCCGAGACTCTGCGCCCGGTGGGCGTCGAAGCGATCGCCGGTAAACAGGAGTTCCTTCGCTGCCCGGGGGTTGGTCGCCCAGGGGTGGGCGAAGTACTCGACCCCGGGGATGCCCATCTGCACGACCGGGTCGGCGAAGAAGGCGTCCTCGCTGGCGATGATGAAGTCCGCAATCCAAGCCAGCATCAGACCGCCGGCGATGCAGCCACCTTGGACCATGGCGATCACGGGCTTCGGGATCTCGCGCCAGCGACGACACATCCCCAGGTACACCTCGGACTCGCGCGCCATTCGAGCGTCGGCGCCCTGCTTGCCCACGTGATCCCAGCACAGCACTGCTCGGCGCGAGAACGACTGGTCAACGTCGCGACCGGGCGTCCCGATGTCGTGTCCAGCACTGAAGTGATCTCCGGCGCCGTTGAGCACGATGACTCGGATGGCGTCGTCATCAACAGCAGCTACGAACGCGTCGTCGAGGGCGTACGTCATCGCCGAGTTCTGCGCGTTTCGGTACTCTGGCCGGTTCAGCGTCACCCACGCGATCGACCCCTCGTAGCGGGTCGTAACCACATCATCCAAGTTATTCATCATGATAAATAGAGTAACGCGATCGCAGCTGGGTGACAGTGTTCGGAGGATGTGGTGAGCACCTCAGGCGACGAGCAGGATCTTGCCCGTGTGCCGTCCTGATTCGAGCAAGTGGTGGGCGGCAGCCGCCTCGGCCAGCGGGAAGGTCGCGTGAATGACCGGACGGATCGCTCCTGATGTCACGAGAGGCCATACTCGGGCCTCGACGTCGGCGCAGATCGCCGCCTTCTCCTCGACGGGTCGGGGGCGGAGAGCCGTCGACAGCACGGTCCCGCGCTTCTGCATCAACCTGCCGATGTTGAGCTCGCCACGGGTCCCGCCCTGCATGCCGATGATCGCGAGGCGTCCGCCATGGGCCAGGGCGTCGACGTTCTTGCCAAGGTAGGAACCACCGATCGTGTCCAGGATGACGTTTGCACCTCCGCCCGAGGTGGCCGAACGTGTCGCTTCGACGAAGTCGGTGGTTTGGTAGTCGATCGCCACATCGGCACCCAAGTCGCGGCATCTGGCTACCTTCTCGGCGCCCCCGTCGGTGGCGATGACCCGGCTGCCCAGGGCGTGAGCAAGCTGGATCGCGAAGGTTCCGATCCCGCCGGCGCCACCGTGGACCAGAAGGGTCTCGCCGGCGAGGAGACCCGCCTCTAGGTAGACATTGGAGCACACGGTCGCGGCAACCTCAGGAAGGGCCGCGGCTTCAGCAAGGGAGACGTTCGCCGGCACGGGAAGCAGTTGTCCTTCGGGCGCGACCACGCAGGTGGCGTAGCCGCCACCCGCGAGCAGTGCACAGACTTCGTCGCCGACCTCCCAGCGCACGACGCCCTCGCCAACTGCGCTGACCACGCCACTGCACTCGAGGCCGATCACCTCAGACACCCCGGGTGGCGGCGGGTAATAACCCTGGCGTTGCAGGGTGTCTGCTCGGTTGACCGCCGTTGCTGCAACCTCGATGGCGACCTCGCCCGGTCCAGGGATCGGCGTCGGCACTTCCTGAAGGCTGAGGTTCTCGGGCGGGCCCGGTTCGCGGGCGATGACTGCGTGCATGAGCAAAGTCTAGCAATTTGTCATGAGGAATGATTGACGCCAGTCGAATCCACTTGCAGACTTGCTGTGGCCGCCGTCACGAGACGTCCGCCACAAGCCCCTCAGCTGGATCGAGCCTCAGATGACGCCCATCACGGTCGGCCGGAACCGTTGGTCCCGTGCCGCTGACCTCGCGATCGAGGTCCCCGCGGTCATCGTCACGTTCGTGATGATGGCACACATCACCGCCAACGCGGTCGCCAGAAAGTTCTTCGAGCATCCGATCGAGTACACACTCGAGATCACGCAGTACTGGTACATGCCCATCATCGCGTTCTTGGGCTTCATGGCCGCGCAGCGTCGAGGGCAGCACATCGCAGCTGACCTGATCTTCCAGATGCTGCCGACTGTCACCCGGCGTTGGGTCCTAGCCGCCTTCAACATCGTCGGCGCTGGGGTCCTCGCTGCCTTCTGCCGTTTCGGATGGACAGAGGCGCAGTTTGCGCGGGAGATCGGGCGGCACGCGGGGATCACGCCGATTCCCGCTTGGCCCGTCTACTACCTGGTTCCTCTCACCTTCGGAGTGATGACGCTTCAGTTCCTCTTCGCGGCCATCGCGGCGATCCGCCTCGGCGTTGACGACGAGTCGCTCGAGGAGCTCGAGATGAAGGAAGTCGTGAGCGAGGACCCCGACACCCACGTCGGAGAGAAGGAGACCGTGCGATGAGCGCCGTTGTCGAGGACCGGGTCGCGACCGCTGAGGAGTCCCCCGGGGACCCGCATGTCGGCGGCCTGCGCTCGTGGATCATCTTCAGTCTTGCGATCGGCACGGTGAGTGCCTGCACGATCGCTATGTTTCTACCTCTCGTTCCTGAGGCGATCGGGACGTTCGGTTGCGTCCTCATGCTGGCACTGATCTTCCTCCGCATGCCGGTCGCGCTCGCGATGATCATCCCGTCGCTTCTCGGTCTGTACGCGCTCCGCGGATCGGCATTGGTCGAGTCGACACTCGCCACCATGCCCTACGCCGAGACGGCAACCTGGTCACTCAGCGTGATTCCCATGTTCGTCCTGATGGGTCTGCTGCTGTGGAAGGCGGGCCTGACCGAATCCATCTACGAGGCAGCGCAGCGCTGGCTCGGCTGGGTGCCGGGTGGGCTGGCGGTAGGTACGAATCTTGCCGGCGCGGGCCTCGCGTCGGTCAGCGGCTCCTCCGTAGGCATGACCTACACCTTGGGGCGGATTGGTATCCCCGAAATGCTTAAGGCGGGATACGACAAGCGGATGGCAATCGGTGCAGTCATCGTCGCCGGCCTCCCCGGGCAGCTCATCCCGCCGAGCATCATGCTGGTGATCTACGCCGGCATCGCCGAGGTTCCTGTCGGACCCCAGCTCATGGCTGGAATCGGTCCCGGGATCCTGGTCGCGGTCATGTTCACGATCATGATCGTTGCGCTCGCTGTGCTCCGCCCAGCCTGGGGAGGGCGGGATGCGCGATTGGCTGCACGGTCGTCGGTCACGTGGAAGAGCCGATTCAGCTCCCTGGTCTCGATCTGGCCGCTTCCGATTGTGATCGCGGTCATCATCTGGGGAACGCTGTCGGGAACCTTCACGGCGACCGAATCGGGGGCAGCAGCGGCGCTCATCTCGTTGGTCATCACCCTGTGGTGGAGGCGGTCGGACCGGCCGCTCCAAGCGGTAGCGGAAGCCGCGGTCGCCACCATCAGCAGCGTCGGCGCCATCTTCTTCATGCTCATCGGTGTCGAGATGCTCTCGCGCATGATGGTGCTCACCGGCATCACGACTGCGTTCTCCGAGTGGATCGACTCGATGAACCTGGGGCGGATCAGCTTCCTGCTGATGATGCTGGTGGTTTATCTCATTCTCGGAACGTTTCTCGAACCCCTTCCGATGCTCGTGCTCACGGTGCCGATCCTGCTACCCACGCTGAACAACCTCGACATCTCGCTCCTCTGGTTCGGCGCGTTCGCCGTCTTCATGGGAGAGCTCGCTGTCGTGTCGCCGCCCGTCGGGATCTTGTCCTTCATCATCTACTCGATCGCGAAGGACCCCGAGGTTAACGGTGGTCAGCGAATCACCTTGGGGGACGTGTTCGTGGCGGCCGGTTGGTTCATGCCTATGGCGCTGATTGTCAGCCTGATCCTGATCTTCTTCCCAGGCATCGCGACCACCATTCCTGAACTGACCGGCGGTGGCTAGCGGGCGCTGGCAATTCAGACGGGTGCCGAGGTGATCGGTGACCCGTGTCAACCGTTGGAGGAGACGAACTGATGACGACGAGCTGCCGCCGCACTGTGGGAGTCGGCCCGTACTGCGGACCCATGCCCGGGTTCTCCCTGTCGGCCCCTTGGTCCGCTCGGGTACGGGTGAGAGTTAGCCTGCGAGCCGCGCTCGCTTGGACTGAGGGGGAGCGTTGACCGCCACCGACGAGAGCGCGCTGGATCGCGAGATGATCGACGGGGTCTCGGTCTCGTCGGGTGCGGCGCGCCTGCTCGGAAGCATGCCTGTGCCGCACGTCATCGACGGTCGCCTGACGGCCTCAGTCGACGGCGCCGTCCGTGACATCGTCAACCCGTCCACCGGAAACGTCATCGGGCACGTCGCGCGCGGGGGCGCAGCCGATCTGGACAGCGCGGTGGATGCCGCACGAACAGCCTTCGTTGACGGACGGTGGCGAGATCTTCCGCCGCGACAGCAGGAGGCGGCGATGTCGCGCCTCGCCGGGCTGCTCGAACGCGACGCTGAGCTGATCGGTGACCTGGACTCCCTTGACGCCGGAATCCTGCGGCGGTACGCCAGTCACATCGCCGAATACTCTGCCAATGCTCTGCGCTACTTCGCAGGCTGGCCGACCAAGCTCAGTGGTCAGCTGCCCCCGGTCGGACCCGACTACGTCGTTCAGGAGCGGATCGAGCCCGTGGGCGTGATGGGTGTCGTCAAGCCGTGGAACGGGCCAGGCGCCATCTTCGCGCAAGTCGCACCCGCACTGGCAGCCGGCAACTCGGTCGTCCTCAAGCCCGCCGAACACACGCCCCTGAGCGCCACTTACATGGCGCAGCTCGCGCTGGAGGCCGGTATTCCTCCGGGCGTCTTCAATGTCGTGCACGGTGACGGCGTCGTGGGCAGTGCGATGGTGGACCACTCCGGCGTGAATCGAATCTCCTTCACCGGTTCCGTCGCGACGGGGCGCAAGCTCGCGGCAGCAGCCGCCAACACGTTCAAGCGACTGAATCTTGAGTTGGGCGGCAAGAGCCCTGTGCTTGTGTTCGCGGACGCGGACCTGGAGCTCGCGGCCGCGGCGGCCGCACAGTCCGTCTGGAACAACGCGGGCCAAGTCTGTACTGCGGGCACCCGGACGCTCGTCCAGCGCGACATCTACGACGAGTTCCTGGCCGAGGCTGTACGGGTCTCCGAGGCGCTTCGTGTGGGCCACGCCTTCGATCCGGAGGTGGCGATCGGTCCCTTGATCACGCCCGACCAGCTGGCCAAGGTCCGTTCGTATGTGGAGGTGGGCAAGTCCGAGGGCGCTACCCTCGCCTACGAAGGTCTCCTCGTTGAGGGCCTGGCCGGCGGGAACTACCAGCCGCCAGTCATCTTCTCCGATGTCTCCAACGACATGGTGATCGCGCGCGAGGAAATCTTCGGACCAGTGATGTCCGTCATCCCCTTCGAGGACGAGGACGAGGCCTTCCGTCTCGCCAACGACAACGAGTTCGGCCTGGCCGCGGGCGTGTTCACCCGCGACATCGCACGAGCGCACCGGGCGTCGGTTGCGTTGGACGTCGGCACTGTCTGGACCAACTGCTACCAGGTCACCGACGCCGCCGTCTCCTACGGAGGCGCCAAGTCGTCGGGCTATGGGCGCAGCCTTGGCGCGCCGGCGCTCGAGGAGTACACCCGGCGGAAGGCCGTCTGGTCCCGCAACTACTGACAGCGCCGGCGAGCCGGGTGAATCCGCCTGGACCAGAGCGTGCGGCAGGTGGCTTGCCTTAATTCTCATGATGAATTAGGTTTGAGGTGTTCGCGATCACAGCATCCCGACCGTGTGAAGTGGAGGAATCACCGTGACCGGTGACTCGATCGAGCAGCGTCTGCAATGTCTTGTGGACGACCTCGAGATCCGTCGCGTCATGCAGGACTACGCGGCAGCGGTGGATGCGCGCGACTGGACTGTCCTGCGAACGGTCCTCGCCGACGACCTCGTCGTCGACTATCACAACGGCCGGACGATCGTTCGCGGTGGCGACGCAGTCGTGACGTACATCCGTGAGAACACCGCACACCTTGCGTGGCAGCACCACAACGTCTCCACCTACCGCGTGGACGTCGACGGGGACACGGCCACCGGACTCACCTATCTGATCTCGCACCAGCAGATCGCCGAAGATCTGTCACACCTGCTGATGATGGTCGCACGCTACGACTGCCAGTTCAGGCGTAGGGACGACCGGTGGCAGCTGAGCCGCATGGCGCACACCATCCAGGCCAACAACTTCGTGCCGCACCAGTCGGCACCCCCCAGCGACCTGGACATCCCACCCGCGGTCCGGCCCTGACCCGCAACATCTCCCAGGAGACTCGTATGCACGACAACCCAACCTCGATCGGCGAAGGCGACCGTTCGCGCGCGGCCACTGATCGAGCAGAGCGAGCTCGGGCAGCCGGATGCCCGGTCGTGCACTTCGACTACACGACCCCGAAGCCCGCGCTGAGCTACTTCGCGGAGTTCGACAGGCTCCGTGCCGAGACGCCCGTGGCGTACAGCGACTTCGGCCCGGGCTTCTGGATGCTGCTCACCGCCGACCTCGTTCGACAGGCGTACCAGACTCCCGAGATCTTCAGCTCCAGCGCGACCATCCCGACGGTGCCCCATCCGGACTGGACCTGGATCCCAACCATGGTGGATCCGCCGGCGCACTCCGACTTCCGCCGGGTGCTCAACATTGCTTTCTCGCCCCGATTCGTCCGTGACCTCGAGCCCACCATCCGGCAAGACTGCATCGACACCATCGAGGCGTTCGTGGCCGACGGTGAGTGCGACTTTCTCGGGAAGTTCGCCAAGGTCTTCCCCACCCAGGTCTTCCTGCGCATTCTGGGACTCCCGGTCGACCACACGGACAGATTCATGTCCTGGGTCGAGACGGTGTTCGAAGGCCTCGGACACTTCGGTGACTTCGCTGAGGACCAACTGCAGGCCCAGCGCGACATCCACGCATACTTCGCGGACGTCTTGGCCGACCGCCGGTCGAACCCTCGACCGGACGAGGATGGCGACTTCTTCACCATTCTCGCCAACGCGAAGGTCGGCGACCGTCCGATGAGCGACGACGAGTTCCTCAACATGTCCGAAGTCCTTCTGCTGGCTGGACTCGACACCGTCAAGAGCCAGCTCAGCTACATGTTCTTCCATCTCGCCACGAACGATGTCGATCGAGCATGGATCGTTCGAGAGCCCGAGATCATCCCGAACGCAGTGGAGGAATTCCTGCGCGCGCACACCATCGTGATGGGCGCACGCCAGGTTGCCCAGGACACCGAGTTCGCCGGCTGCCCGATGAAGAAGGGCGACATGGTCATGGTCGCCGGACCGTCCGGCTCCCGTGACGAGGCCGAGTACGACAACCCCACTCAGGTCCAGCTCGACCGGAAGGTCAACCGGCACTTCTCCTTCGCCGCTGGGCCGCACCGCTGCGTAGGAGCCCACTTGGCACGCACCGAACTCGCCATTGCCCTCGAGGAGTGGCACAAGCGCATCCCGGACTATCACGTGACCAACACCGAAGGGCTCGTGGAGAGCGGCCCGCAGGTCGGGATCGAGCAGCTCCACCTCGCCTGGGACTGCACTCCCCAGGAGGCACTGCGATGAAGCTGACGGTGGATCGCGACAAGTGCAGCGGACACGGGCGCTGCTACAGCCTTGCGCCGGACTACTTCGACTGTGACGACGAGGGTTACCCGGTGATCCTGAACGAGCAGCTCGACTCCAACGACGGCTCGAAGGTCACGATCGCGGTCGACAGCTGCCCCGAGCGAGCAGTGACCCTAAAAGAGGGGAGTGCCTGACATGACGTCCGCTCCGCAGGTCGACAAGCAGGATCTCGCCACCTACGCCGAAGCCGCCCGTACCTGGCTGGCTGTGAACGGGCCAGAAGACCACGCCGTTCGCGATCCGCACGACGTCTCGATCTTCCACAACCTCGATACAGACACCGAGCGCGCGATCCTCGGAAAGCTGCGCGCCTGGCAGAAAGCGAAGTTCGACGCAGGGTACGGAGCCATCGCCTGGCCCACCGAGCTTGGCGGAGCGGGTCTGCCCACCTCATACGCTGACGCCTTCAAGTCCGCCGAAGCCGCTGCCGTCTCCCTGACCCGGCATGAGTTGTTCTCCGTCACCCTCAACCTAGTCGCTCCGACCGTCCGGCTCTTTGGCAGTCAGGAGCTCAAGGAAGAGGTCTTTCCGGGTCTCCACGACGGATCCCAGCTCGCGTGCCAGCTCTTCTCGGAACCTTCAGCAGGGTCAGACCTCGCAGCGGTTCGCACCCGCGCAGTGCGCGAGGGCGACAGCTGGATCATCAGTGGGCAGAAGGTCTGGACCTCAGGCGCTCAGTTCGCGGAGTGGGGACAGGCACTCGTTCGCACCGACCCCTCCGCAGCGAAGCATGCCGGCTTGACCGCATTCCTCGTGCCGATGAACAGTCCGGGTGTCGAGGTCCGCCAGATCAAGCAGATGTCCGGCGGCACCAGCTTCAACGAGGTCTTCCTGACCGAGGTCCGGGTGCCGGACAGCTACCGCCTGGGGGAGCCCGGCGAAGGGTGGAAGGTGACCCGCGCAACCCTAGGGTTCGAGCGCGCCAACGCTTCGAACAAGAAGGGGGTAGGCGGAAGCTTCGATCAGCTCGTCGAGCTCGCGATCCGCACGGGTGCACTCGGCCATCGCGACATCCGAACCCGCCTCGCCGAGCTGCGCGCTCGCGAGATCGCTGCCGAGGTATCGCTGCACCGCGAGCAACGGGCACGCGACACCGGAGCGCCCCCAGGGGCGAGCGGATCCATGCGCAAGCTCCAGTGGGTGCGCAAGCTCAATCTAGTGTCCGAACTCGCGCGTGACCTGCTCGGCTCCGCCCTCATCGTCGACCGCGGCGAACCCGGAACCTTCTCCTGGAACGCCCACATCCTGGGTGCGCCCGGCTATCGAATCGCCGGCGGCTCGGATCAGATCCAACGAAATATCGTTGCCGAGCGCCACCTCGGTCTGCCGGCTGAGCCGGCCCGTCCTCAGGAGTCCATGTGACCGTAGCTATCGACCTAGGCGGCAAGGTCGCCGTCATCACTGGTGGCAGCCGAGGACTCGGCCGGGAGATGGCACAGGCCTACGCGGCCGCCGGCGCCCACGTCGTCGTCGCCAGCCGGAAACAGGATGCATGCGACGCCGCCGCCGCCGAGATCACCGAGAGCACCGGCGTCAAGGCCGTCGGCGTGGCGGCACACGTCGGCGACTGGGACGGCTGCAGCCAACTGGTCGACGCCACCATCGACGCGTTCGGCAAGATCGACGTCCTCATCAACAACGCCGGCATCGCACCGGCCTACGACTCAATCGAGAGCGTGACCGAGGCCCTCTTCGACAAGACCTTCGACGTCAACCTCAAGGGTCCTTTTAGACTCGCATCTGTCGCCGCTCCGCGGATGGAGGAAGGCGGCGCCATCATCAACGTGAGCAGCATCGCGTCGGTCCGCCCGAAGGAATCCGACCTGGTCTACGCCGCCGCCAAAGCGGGTCTCAACACGATCACCAAGGCACTTGCGCAGGCATACGGGCCGCGCCTTCGTGTCAACACGATCATGGCGGGACCCTTCCTCACCGAGATCAGCGAGGCCTGGTACACCGATGCGTGGCGTGAACGCGCCCGCTCCTTCCCGCTCGGCCGAGCGGGCCGGCCCGACGAGATCAGCGGCACCGCTCTTTACTTCGGCAGCGACCTGTCCACCTTTACCACCGGCACCGTGCTTGCCGTCGACGGCGGCCGCACGGCGATGTCGTGACGGAACAGCGCCGCTTCGATGAAAGGAATGGCATGACCGCCACCGCCGACCGCCGACCCGTACCCCGGGTCGGCCCCTTGGCCGGCATCCGCGTTGCCGACTTCTGCTGGATGGGAGTCGGCTCCGTCGCCACGCGAATGCTCGGCGACTTCGGTGCCGAGGTCATCAAGATCGAGAACCGGCGACGCATCGATCGTCCGCGGCTCCTCCCCATCTACAAGGGCGAGGCGCGCAACTACGGTGAGGAGCTCGCCGACGCAGACCCCGACCGCGGGGGCCTGCACAACAACTACAGCCGCAACAAGCTGGGCATCACCGTCGACATGAAGACTGCGCGAGGACGAGAGCTCGTCGACCAGCTCATCAGCGCCTCCAGCGTCGTGACCGAGAACTTCGCACCCGGCGTCATGGAACGCTGGGGCCTGACCTACGCCCGACTCGAAGAGCTCGCGCCTGGAGTGATCTACGGCCGCATGAGCGGCTTCGGCCACTCCGGACCGCACGCCCACTACAAGAGCTACGGTCCGATCGTGCAGGCCGTCAGCGGCCTCTCCTTCATCAGCGGACTTCCGGGTCAACGCCCCTCCGGCTGGGGTCTGTCATACATGGACAACCAGGCCGCCTACTACAACTCCGCCGCACTGATGATGGCGATCTTGCGTCGCAACAAGACCGGTCTCGGCGCTGAGGTCGACGTCTCTGCCGTCGAGGTCGGCGTCGGGATGATCGGCCCGGACCTGCTGGACGTCACTGTCAACAAGAACCACATGCGTCGACCCGACTATCCCCGCGGGAACCGGCTCGAGAGCCCCACGGCCGCGCCGCACGGTGTCTATCCAGCCGCTGGTGAAGACTCCTGGCTCGCCATCGCCGTGTTCGACGACCGGGACTGGGGCCGGTTCGTGACTGCCATCGGCTCTCCCGGCTGGACGAACGAGCCGAGATTCTCGACCGCCGAAGGACGCCACCAGCACCAGGACGCGCTCGACGCACACGTCTCGTCCTGGACACGACAGCAGGCGCGACGCGACGCGATGGAGCTGCTCCAGAACGCCGGCATCGCGGCCGCAGCGGTGCAGAACGCGGAAGATCTTAACGAGAAGGATCCCCAGCTCGCCGCACGCGGGACCTTCTTCGAGCTCGATCACCCCGTGATCGGTAAAGCTCGCTTCGAGGGAACACCCATCACGTTCTCCCGCACGACTCAGCACACTTGGCGCTCGGCGCCACTGCTCGGCGAAGACAATCACTACGTGTTCGGGACGATCCTCGGGCTCCCTGAGGACGAGATCACCGAGCTCGAGAACGAGGGAGTGATCTGAATGTGGACCGGGCCCACCGGGGAACTGACATACAGCGGTCTCCGCGTCGTCGAGCTCGCTGACGAGCTGCGTGGCGAGATCGTCGGCAAGCTCCTTGCCGACGAGGGTGCTGACGTGGTGAAGGTCGAGCCTTCCGGCGGCAGCATCGGGCGCCATATCGGGCCGCACGCCGAGGGGTTCGAGCACGACCCGAACGCCAGCCTCTACTTCTGGACCTACAACACCGGCAAGCGCAGTGTGGTCATCGAGGTCGACGAGACCAGCGGACGACAGCGGTTCGACGAACTCGTCGCTGCGGCAGACGTGCTCATCACGAGCGACGGACCCGGTCGGCTCGGTGAACGCGGCATCGACCTCGACGCCTACCTCGTTCGCCACCCAGCACTGATCGTGCTGTCCGTCTCTCCCTACGGCCTGACAGGGCCGTGGGCCGACCGTCGCACCAGCGAGCTCGTCGGGCTGGCCGCCGGCGGCCCCCTGCTGAGCTGCGGCTACGACGACCACACCATCCCGCCCATCCTTCCCGGCGGGAACCAGGCTTCGCAGATCGCGGCGAGCTTCGGCCACACCGGGTTGCTTCTCGCGTTGCTGGAACGGCAGAGCAGTGGCCTCGGGCAGATGATCGACGTCTCGATGCATGAGGCGATCGCCGTCAGTGGGGAGCTGGCCAACCCCTACTGGTTCTACCCGCGGGTGCACCTACACCGACAGACGTGCCGACACGCGCAGCCCTCGCCGACCCAGCCCGCGCTCTTCGAGTGCGCAGACGGCGTTGATGTCTACTTCGCGCTGATCCTGAGCGACACCAAGACCTGGCAGACGCTCGTCGAGTGGCTCGACACGCTTGGGTTGGCGTTAGACCTCGCGGACGAGGCGTACCTGTCGCTCGCACATCGTCAACAGAACTTCGCGCACATCCAGGACATCATGGAGTCGTTCTTCTTGATGCAGGAGTCGGCCGACGTGTACCGCGGTGCCCAAGATCGCGGACTCCCGCTCGGTCCGATTTTGGCGCCGGAACAGCTTCTCGACGATCCGCACCTCCAGGCACGTGAGTTCTTCGTTCCCGTCGAGCTGCCCACGCAGGGAGAGGCGCTGTTCCCGTCGAGCCCGTATCGGTTCTCATACGGCAACGGTCGACCGGGTCGCCCCCCGAAGCTGGGGGAAGACAACGGTTTCGACTTCAACGACTCCAGCGCCGAGTCCCAAGTAGCGGCCCACGATGCCGCCCACGCCAGCACAGGAGTGGGCCTTGTCTGAGCACGACTACGCCTGGAAGCCAGATGCCTGCGCGATCGCCGGTATCGGCACTACCGCCTACACCAAATCGTCGGGAGCCAGCGTGACTGCCCTCGCCGCCGAGGCAGCGCTGGCCGCGATCGAAGATGCGGGCCTCGAACCGGCCGACATCGACGGCTTCGTCCGCAGCGACTACGACGAGGCATCTCCTGCAGCCCTCGCGGACACCCTCGGCATCGACGACATCGCCTACTGGGGGCAGACCGGAGCCGGGGGAGCAGCGCCCTGCGCGATGGTGGGTCAGGCAGCTGCGGCCATCCTCTCGGGTCAGGCCCGCCACGTGGTCGTCTACCGAGCGCTCAACGGTCGCTCAGGGCGGCGCCTGGGCCAAGGCGTCCCTGCCGCGGCCGCCGTCGGCGGCGGTTCGGGTTACTTGGAGCTGTTCTCACCCTGGGGAATGACTTCCCCGGGGCAGTTCTTCGCGATGCTCGCCCGCCGACACATGGAGGAGTTCGGTCTCACCGACCGCACCCTCGCCGAGATCGCCATGGTCTGCCGACGCCGCGCGAACGCCAACCCGGCAGCGATGATGCACGGGCGCACGATGAGCCTGGACGACTATCTCGAGTCGCGAATGATCGCATCGCCCCTCCGCATGTTCGACTTCTGTCTCGAGACCGACGGGGCAGCCGCAGTCGTGGTCACCTCCAGTCCACGAGCGCGCGACCTGAAGCAGCGACCAGCGCTGATCCGATCGGTTGCGCAATCGACCGGCAGCAGCCGACTCGGTCCGGGACAGATGTACCCGGTCCTGATGGGACAGTCCCTGACCGATCTAGCCTCGCGCCGCGCGGCTGATCGACTCTACGAACGCGCGGGACTCTCACCCGCTGATGTCGACGTGGCTCAGCTGTACGACTGCTTCACCATCACCGTCTTCCTCCAGCTTGCCGACTACGGATTCTGTAGCCAGGAAGATGCCGTCGCCTTCGTCGAGAGCGGTGCACTGGACGTCGGGGGCGCACTTCCCATCAACACGGCGGGAGGACAGCTCTCGGAGAGCTACATCCACGGCATGAACCACATCGTCGAAGCCGTGCGACAGGTCCGAGGCACGTCAACCAGTCAGGTGCCGGGGGCCGAGGTCTCGCTCGTGACATCCGCCCCACCGCCAGGCACCAGCGCCATGATCTTGGTGGCGTCGTGACGTCCCCGACCAGCCGGCTCCTCCCGGTCACCGATGATCCCGACACGGGTGGCTTCTTCGCTGCGGCACGGGAGCATCGACTCGTGGCCCAGACGTGCCAGTCGTGCGGCAACGTCCAGCAACCGCCCCGACCGCGCTGTATTGCCTGTCACGGCACGGACCTCACCTGGCGAGATGCCCCGGCGACCGGAACCGTTCACAGCTGGACCGTTGTCGAACACCAGATCAATCCCCACTTCCCGGCTCCGTACACCGTCCTCCTGGTCGACGTGGCCGTGCCGGGCGCCACGCACCCGGTGCGCTACCTCGGTCATGTGCCCGGTCGCACAGAGCCGGCGGTCGGCGACGCGGTCCGACTCGTCTTCGAGGACTTGGCCGAAGGCGTCACGATTCCCAACTGGGTCCTGGACGACTGACCGCGCCCCGCGACCACTCACTGCCGATCGTCGCCGGAACGCCGGCCCGACAAAGAACAGGAACTCCCATGTGGGAATTCGAGACTGATCCCGACTACCAGGCCAAGCTGGACTGGGTCTCGCAGTTCGTTCGGGAGGAGGTCGAGCCCGCTGACCTCATGTACGAGCACCCGCTCGACATGAAGGACCCGGTGCGGAACGCTCTCATCAAGCCGTTGCAGGTCGAGGTACGCAACCAAGGACTGTGGGCATGCCACCTCGGACCGGAACTGGGTGGCCCGGGCTACGGCCAGCTCAAGCTGGCGTTGCTCAACGAACGGATCGGAACCACGCTGAGCGGCCCGGTCGTGTTCGGCACCCAGGCGCCGGATTCCGGGAACGCCGAGGTGCTCGCCCACTTCGGCTCCCATGACCTCAAGGATCGCTACCTCAAGCCCCTTCTGGAGGGCGAGATCGCCTCTTGCTTCTCGATGACCGAGCCGGCGGGTGGGTCGGACCCGACGGGCTTCACCACGCGCGCCGTTCGCGACGGGAACCACTACGTCGTCAACGGCGAGAAGTGGTTCTCCTCGAATGCACGATTCGCCGACTTCCTGGTTCTGATGGCCGTGACGGATCCCGACGCGGACCGTCACCATCGTGCCTCCATGTTCGTCGTCCCGGCTGACACCCCCGGCATCGAGATCGTCCGCAACGTCGGAGTCACTGGCCACGCGGGGCACGAAGGCACCCACGCCTACGTCCGCTACACCGATGTCCGGATCCCGGCCGACCACTTGCTGGGCGCAGAGGGCGACGGCTTCAAGGTGGCCCAGGTGCGCTTGGGCGGTGGCCGCATCCACCACGCGATGCGCACCGTCGCACTCGTCCGCCGCTCGCTCGACATGATGCTGGAGCGCGCAGTCTCGCGCGAAACCCGAGGAAGGCGCCTGGCCGACATGCAGCTCGTCCAGGAGATGATCGCCGAGTCGTGGGTCCAGCTCGAGCAGTTCCGACTTCTTGTTCTCCAGACGGCTTGGAAAATCGACAGATACCGCGACTACAAGCTCGTGATCAAGGACATCGCAGGTGTGAAGATGGCGATGCCGAAGGTCCTCCAGGACGTCGCCGGTCGCGCACTCCAGATCCACGGATCGCTCGGGGTCTCCACCGAGATGCCGTTCGGGAAGTGGGTTCTGGAAAGCTTCCACATGGCGATTGCGGACGGCGCAACCGAACTGCACAAGCAGCAAGTCGCTCGTCAGCTCCTCCAAGGCGTCGACCCCGCACCTGACCTGTTTCCATCGCGGCACGCGCTGCGGTTGGATGCCCAAGCGAGAGCGAAGTTCGCCTTGCTGCTCGCTGAGGTCGACATTGCAGGCCAGTCATGATCCTCACCGACCCCGACGCTGCCCAGGCGCGAGCCGAGCTCGCCCAGATCGTCGATGCGCTCATCCAGAAGGTTGCACCACGCCCCGAAGCGGTGAACCGGGCAGAAGCGATGGCCGCCGGGGTCATCGACATGAAGCTCTGGGCGCGGCTCACCAAGGACCTCGGCGCCACCGCGATGACAGTCCGAGAGGAGATCGGTGGCGCCGGCGCCGGACTGGCCGACATGGGCGTCTTTTGGGAGGCGGTGGGGCGAAATCTCGCGTCGGTTCCTCTGCTGGGAGCCTGGCTTGGCGTCGAAGCCGTGCTCAGAGCAGGCTATGACGACCAGCCGCATCTCGGGGCGCTGGTGGCGGGAGAGCGCATCGCCGTCCTCGCGCTGCCGCGCCGCGACTCGACGACCGGGACTACCGGCAGGCCCGGGTTGCTGGAGGCGCGGCAGGTCGGCGGAGTGTGCCGAACGAGCGGTGTCCTCGAGCTCGTCGTCGATGCGCCCCACGCGGTCGATCTCGTGCTCCCGGTGAGGATCGACGGCGCCGTGCGATGGGGCATCGTCAGTTGCTCCGACGCCCACGTCGAACAGCAGCCGGCTCTAGACCTCACGCGAGCGATCGGACGGGTGCAGCTCGAGGACGTCGAGATCCGCCTGCTCCCCGTTGCCGAGGCCGAGGCCGACGAGCTGCGAGGCGAGCTCCTCGATCTCGGCCGACTCGCGGTTGCCTGCGAGCAGCTCGGCGTCGCGGAGCAGGCCCTCGCGGATGCGGTTGCGTACGCCAAGGAACGCGAGCAGTTCGGTCGACCGATTGGGAGCTTCCAAGCCATAAAGCACCTGCTCGCCGACATGGCTACCGACGCTGACTACGCCCGGTCCCTGGTCGAGCATGCCGTGTGGGCAGCCACCGAAGGCGTTGCAGACCGGTCGAGCGCCATCGCCATGGCTTTGGCTCAGGCGTCACGGTCAGCGATCAGCATCACCGCAGAGAACGTGCAGATCCACGGAGGAATCGGGTTCAGCTGGGAGCACACGGCCCACCTGTACTTCCGCAAAGCGCGCGGCAACGAGGTGCTGTTCGCAGAGCCGTCCGACCTGGTCGAGAGCGCCTTGGCTGGTACCGCAGCGAGCCGTTGAGAGCGCCATCGGCGATCGGCTGCCAGATCTGCGCCTACCCGCCCGGCGACACGACGACCGCGTGAGGAGCCGTTCCACTCACTGCATGGGCTCCTCGAATGGTTGGATTCGCAAAAGACACTTGAAGCAGGACGCACCACGTCACAGAGCGAGGAGCCGACATGGCCCACGACACAACACCACAGGCGAGAGTGGCCGGCGGTGACGCAACCGGCATCCCGATTGCCTCCGGGAAGTCGCTGCTACGCCCGCTCAAGGCGGCCGAGGTCGTTGCTCGAGACGTTGTTCGGGACATCACCGCCAACCGGCTCGCTCCGGGCGACAGCCTTGAGTCCGAAGCAGAGATGCTCCAGAAGTACGGGGTCAGCCGCGAGTCGCTGCGCGAGGGGCTCCGGCTTCTCGAGGTCCAAGGCATGATCAACATTCGCCGGGGACCGGGCGGCGGGCCGTCCGTCGGGACCGTCGATCCTGGGAACCTCGGCCGGGTTGAGGCACTGTTCTTCCATCTGGCCGGAGCCACATACCAGGAGCTCTTCCAGGCTTGGATCCTGGCCGAGACGACGCTGGCGGGGCTGGCGGCAGCCAATGAGGACGCGGACCTACGTTCGGAGCGAATGGAACCCTTCCTCGATCGAGATGCCCACCGCCACGAGCACCAGGAGCTTGCCGACTTCGTGGAAGGGCACGAGGGCTTCCACGCCGCAGTAGCCGCCCTGAGCGGGAACAGGGTCCTCGAACTCACGTTCCGGGCCTACGGACAGTTGGTATCGCACCACGTCGCGACGGTTGGCGATCCGCGGCCAATTCAGGATGCCTTGGTCGAGACACACCTCGGCATAGCTGAAGCGATCATCCGCGGGTACTCCGACGCAGCCGGGCAGCTGATGCGTGAGCACCTCGAGGAAGTGATCGCCATCAATATCGAGCAGCTGGGTGACTTGGTGGCGGGGCCTGTGGAATGGCTCTGATCGAGCTGTCGGGTCCTCGTCGGCCAATTGCGAGCCCCGTGGCCTGGGGACAATCGACGACGCGATACCGATGCGGGCGGGCGGCCGTTCCTCGCGAGCGGGCTCGATCGGCGGACAACTGAGGACATCGTCGCTCGACGGCAAATCTCTCGCTGGACAGTCTTGACCTAATTCTCATGAGGAATTAGATTTCAGGGTGTCCCGGAGCGTGCTCTCCATACACGGCAGCACGCTCCGGGGCCTTCAACCGTCCGTACGTCTGAGGGAGGCCCCGTGAGAGCGAGTCATGCGCCGAGCGACGTGGCCCCGATCAGGGACGGGGAGCAGCTTGACTGGGCCCGGCTCGAGCACTACCTGAGGACTCAACTGCCTGAAGCCGAGGGGCCGTTCAGTGTGCTCCAGTTCCCCCGGGGCTCGGCAAACCTGACGTACCAAGTCCGCTTCGGTGAGGCGACCTTGGTGGTTCGGCGCCCGCCCTTTGGGCAGCTCGCCAAGGGGAGCCATGACATGAAACGGGAATATCGCGTTCTGTCAGGGCTGAACTCGGTCTACGATCGTGCGCCTCGAGCCCTCCTGCATTGCGCAGATTCCCGGATCATCGGAGCCGAGTTCTTCGTCTCCGAGTACCGATCCGGCGTCGTCGTCTGGGACAGCATCCCGAACTCCCTGAGCTCGGAGGTCGACGCGACCGAACGCGTCGGTCTGGCCGTGGTGGAGGCACTTGCAGACCTGCACCAGGTGGACCCTGCTGAGACGGCGCTCGCAGACCTCGGACGCCCCGACGGCTATCTCGAACGGCAGCTCGCAGGCTGGACCCGGCGTTGGGACGCTGTCGGCGCCCAGTCGAACCTCCCAGACGCACATGAGACACGGGCCGCCATGGACGAGGTGCAACGTCGGCTGACCAGTGCCGTTCCGGCCGCCCAGCGAGCCGGCATCGTGCACAACGACTTCAAGATCGACAACTGCCAGTTCCGCGTCGGCGACCCCGACCGCGTGTACTCGGTCTTCGACTGGGACATGGCGACCACAGGGGATCCACTGTGCGACTTCGGCACTCTGCTCAACTACTGGCCCGATTACACGCTGCCTGTTGACGACACGCGCGCCTTCATCGCCGCCACGGCGACCCGGAACCTCAACCTCCCCTCGCGAGCCCAGATCGTCGAGCGCTATGCCGCGAGCTGCGACCTCGACCTGTCCCACATCGACTGGTACGAAGCCTTCGGGTGCTGGAAGACCGCTGTGATCCTGCAGCAGCTCTACGCGCGAAGCGTGCGCGGCGAGACAACGGACCCCCGAATGCAGCAACGCGGCGAGATGGTGCGCCCTCTTGCCTTGCGTGCGCTCGCAACCCTCGGCACGGTCCCCTGACCTCCGCTCGACCCCACCGTTCTGACAACGAAGGAATTCCATGAAGACAGGCACCCGGCTCGTCAGTGTTGCGTGTGACACCGAAGTCATGGTCGTCCGCAGCGCCGACGTTGACCTCCACTGCGGCGGTCACTTGATGGTCGACGCCGTGGGTGAGCGAAGCGCCGCTGAACCTTCCTCTGAGTTCGCGGGCGGTACCCTCCTCGGCAAGCGCTACGCGCACGCCGGGTCGGGGCTCCAGGTTCTCTGCGTCAAGGCTGGACAGGGCACGCTCTCTGTGAACGGCGTTGCGCTCAGCATCCTGGAGAGCAAGCAGCTCCCCAGCTCGGACTGAGTTCACATGAACCTGCTGATGCTGCTCGAGATGGTCGCCCAGGCTGACCCGGATCGAATCGCGGTCACCGCCGGTGATCGGAACGTTACCTACGGCGAACTCCTCCGACGTGCGTCTGAGCTGGCCGTCGAGATCCATCCTGACGATGCCGCCGCAGCGTACCTCGGCGAGAACTCGCCCGAGGCGGTGGCACTGCTCTTCGCGGCATCGATGAGAGGCGTTCCGTACGCGCCGATCAACTACCGCTGGACAGACACGCAGATCAACGAGGCGATCGGACGGATCGCACCGGTCTCCGTGCTCACCGACCAGAACTGCTCCCCTCGGGTCCGCACCGGTCCAGCCGTGCGCCGCATGGGACGGACAGGTGCCACCACGGCGATAGCGGTGACGCCCGACCAGGATGCACCGGGCGTGCTGCTCTTCACCAGCGGCACCACGTCGGCCCCCAAGGCTGCCGTCCTACGCAATCGCCATCTCGTGCCGTACGTGCTCGATACGATCGACTTCCTCGGAGCCGGCGCTGATGAGGCGATCCTGGTATCGGTGCCGCCGTACCACATCGCGGCTGTCAGTTCGGTGCTGACATCGGTCTACTCGGGCCGTCGAATGGTTCAGCTCGCGTCCTTCGAACCCGATGAGTGGGTCCGGACGGCTCGCAGTGAACGCATCACCCAGGCCATGGTCGTGCCCACGATGCTGAATCGGATCCTCGACGTCATCGACAGCGACGGCGGTGGACTCCCGGACCTGCGACACCTCTCCTACGGGGGCGGCCGCATGCCGGCAGCGGTGGTCGAGCGGGCGATGCGGCTGCTGCCCACGCTCAACCTGGTGAACGCCTACGGCCTGACCGAGACCAGCTCGACGATCACCCTTCTCTCGCCCGAAGACCACCGAATCGCTGCGTCGAGCACCGACCCCGCGGTTCGCGCCCGCCTGGGATCCGTCGGTCGAGCCCTCCCCTCGGTCGAGATCGAGATCCGGGACGAGACCGGTTCGTCACTTCCAGCAGGACGTTCCGGCGAGATCTTCGTGCGAGGCGACCAGGTCTCCGGGGAGTACCTCTCCCATCAGGCTACGGACGCCGAGGGTTGGTACCCGACCCGCGACCGCGGCTACCTGGACGGTGCGGGATTCCTCTTCCTCGAGGGGCGAGCCGACGACGTCATCGTCCGGGGAGGCGAGAACCTCTCACCCGCTCAGATCGAGGACCGCCTTGTCGCCCACCCCGCGGTCGCTGACGCCGCAGTCATCGGAGTGCCCGACCTCGAGTGGGGCGAGCGGGTCGAGGGGTTCGTCGTCCTCGACGACGAAGCCGTCCGTCCCGAAGCGCTGCAGGAATGGGTGAGAGCAGAACTCCGGTCGAGCAAGGTGCCGGCCCAAATCCACGTGGTCGACGCGCTTCCCTACAACGAGACCGGCAAGGTGCTTCGCCGCGAGCTCCGCGCCAGGTTGGCCCACGAAGGAGCCCTCGGCTGATGGGGATCTGTGAGAACCGCGTCGTCGTCGTCACCGGGGCGGGGGCAGGTATCGGACGCGAGCACGCACTGGAGTTCGCGCGACAAGGCGCCCGTGTCGTCGTGAACGACGTCGCCGACCCGGCGCCGGTCGTGAAGGAGATCGAAGAACTCGGGGGCGAGGCCGTGGCTAGCACCCACGACGTGGGCGACTGGGACCAAGCCCGACAGCTGGTCCACACTGCTCTCGAGGCGTTCGGAAACGTCCACACCATCGTGAACAACGCCGGAATCCTCCGCGACAAGATGCTCGTGAACATGACCGTCGAGCAGTGGGACGCCGTCATTCGCGTGCACCTGCGAGGCACGTTCTGCGTCACACGCCATGCAGTCGATCACTGGAGGGCCATGCAAAAGGCCGGGACGCCGGTCGCAGAGCCACGAATCGTCAACACCTCCTCACCATCCGGCCTGTTCGGAAACGTGGGGCAGTGCAACTACGGCGCTGCAAAGGCCGCAATCGCGAGCTTCACAGTGATCGCCGCCGACGAGCTGTCACGTCTCGACGTCTGCGTCAACGCCATCGCCCCGACCGCGTTGACCGATATGACGGCGGGTCTCGACGCCTACGTCGCCCACGTGCGGGCCGAGGAGGAGCGCACTGGGTTCGACGCTGGATCGCCCGCCAACATCGCACCGCTGGTCGCCTACCTCGGAAGTGGCGAGTGCGTGGGTATCACCGGCCGCGTCTTCACCGTGAAGGGCGGCGAGATCGCTGTCGCCGAGACCTGGGTGAAAGGTCCCGCCCGGGCGAAGATCGGTCGGTGGGAGGTCGCTGAGATCGGCGGCATGCTCCCCGAGCTGGTGGCAAGCGCACGACCGAACACGCGGATCGACGGGACGCCGCGGTCATGAATCCTGAGACGTCGGCGAACACCTCGGCGCCGGCCCCGGCGGGCCGGGTCTTCGACGGGATCGACGAGTTCCGTTCCGCCGTGGGCGAGGAGCTAGGGCTCGGTGAGTGGTACGAGATCACTCAGGAGCAGGTCAACGCCTTTGCCGACGTGACCGAGGACTGGCAGTGGATCCACGTCGACATCGAGCGAAGCCAGGCCGGCCCGTACGGCGCCACAGTCGCGCACGGCTACCTCACCCTGGCGCTCATCCCGCGACTAGGTGGCGGGATCTTCCGCGTCAGCGGACCGCGCATGGCGGTCAACTACGGAACGAACAAGGTGCGCTTCCCACATCCGGTCACAGTGGGCTCTCGCATCAGGGCTCGCGCAACCTTGGCCGAGGTGACTGATGTACCTGCCGGCGTTCAGGCAGTCGTGCGCTACACCATCGAGATCGATGGTCAGGACAAGCCCGCCTGCGTCGCTGAGACCGTGCGTGTACTCGTGATGTGACGGCAACAGTGAAGCGTCTCGCCGACGAGCCTTCACGAGACCGCCTCGGATGAATGCGTGACGAGAGCCGGCGCCACGATCCTGGCGTTGAACCGGAGAAAGACGAACCCGGCCAGAACCACGAGGACCGACAGTCCGAGGTACATGTGGGCGTACCCGGTCCACGGGATGAGCAGTCCGAGAAGGCTCGGGCCGAACGCGACCGCTGCGTCTAGCGCGAGGTAGAAGGTGGAGACAGTCAGTGGCAGGCGCCCCTGAGGCGCGTGCGCCACCGCCAGCACTGTGGACACGCAGAGCACGGACCCATGCCGAGTCCACAGAGCATCCCAGCCACCATGAGTGTCGCGCCGGTCTCGGCAAGGCCGGTGGTGCCGACGCCGAGCGCCAGCACCGCGATGGCCGGCAGCATCACCGTTCGCACATCCCGCCGATCCACAGCGCGTCCCGTCAGAGGGCGGGCCAAGATGACCATTGTCGAGTAGGCGATGAAGAACCATGGTGCCCACGCGGCCAGTCCGCGATCACGAGTTGCGGCATCCATGAACCCGAAAAGGCCCGCGTAGGCAAAGCCGACCAGGGCGATGACGGCACACAAGCCGAAGACGCGAGGTTCAACGAATCTCCGGACGCCTCGGCCGCGGTCAACAGGGGCCTCGTCGACGATCGGCCGCCGGGGAATCGCCAGCGCCGCCAGCGTGCCGAGCAGCCCGCACGCCGTGACGATCAGCAGGACTGCGTCGTATCCCAGCTTGCGTGCGACGAACAGTCCCAGCGCGGGACCGACGGCGGCCGCGAGGCTGTTGCTGAGACCGAATAGGCCGGTCGCGGACCCTCGACGGCCAGTGGGCATCGCGCTGACGGCGATGACCAGGGTGGCCGTCGTTGCGACCGCGAAAGCAGCACCGCTGAGGAATCGCAGTGCGGAGAAGGTGAGGACATCGATGGGGAGGAGGCACGTGGCGGTGCCCGCGCTGGTGATCGTCGTCGCCGCCAGGACCGCTCCGCGGAGGGGCCGACCGCGTAGAAGGATGCCGACAAAGGGGCGTACGGCAACCGCGCCGATCAAGAGCGCGCCAGCGGCGAAACCGCCCAGAGTCAAGGACGCGCCGTACCGATCGGCTGCGAGAAGCACCGTGATCGGGACCAGCATGAAGAAGTTGAGCGGCATGAAGAAGTTCACCAATGCCGCACTGACGAACTGAGTACTGCCCACCCGGTAGGTCGCGACAACCGACGGACCCGCCGCGTTCGTCATGCACTAGCGGGGGAGGAGTGCCAGGCCACGTGGCGCCACCCCTCGTCACCCGCTTGACACCAAACTGCGGTGTAGCGAATTTGGGTGACAAACTGCTTTCCGCCAGCCTCAGTGGTCAACTCTGCTCGGCCGCAGGCGATCGCTGCGTTGTCGTGGAGAGCGAGAGTCTCGTCCGAAGTCTCGATCGCGACGTAACGCATGGCGCCGGACGAGAGGCGAGCGAGGAAGGCCTCCTTCGAGTCGACCAGCCCATTCGAATGCGTGTAAGCGAGTCGATCATCGAGGAGGGCCGCCAGCGCGACCGTGTCGTTCGACCGCAGCGCTTCCCACCGGTCGAGCTCGCACGAAGCCACGTCAGCATCCATAGCCATAGGGCCAAATTATCATGAGGAATGCTACTCTGGCGATCCCTGCTCCTCGTGGAGTCCGGAGACCAAGGGAGAATTCGTGCGTTGGGGACTGATGTTCGCTGGGGGTGGCGGCATGCGGGTCCAGGACATGGTGGAGGTCGCGCGTGCAGCCGACGATCGGGGCTTCAGCGGCGTCTACCTGCCCGAAGCCTGGAGGTCGGCGTTTGTGGCGATGACGGCAGTCGCGGCCGCAACAGGGGGTGGCCGCGGGAGGATCGAGCTCGGCCCCTACGTGCTGAACGCGCACGCCCATTCGCCGCTGTTCACCGGGATCGCTGCGGTCGACCTCGACGAGTTCTCGGGAGGTCGACTCGTCCTTGGTGTCGGTAGCGGGAACAGGGTCACCAATGAGCAGTACCAAGGCATTCCAGTTGAGCGTCCTCTTGCGAAGATGCGTGACTTCATCGAAGTCGTCAATCGAGTCAAGCGCGCCGGCATCGGCGATCGAGTCGACTTCGAAGGGCCCGTTCACCAGACTGCCGGCTGGTACTCGCAGGTGCAACCGGTCCGCAACGATCTACCGGTGGTACTCGCGGCCACCTCGCCGAAGATGACCCAGCTAGCAGCGGAGGTCGCTGACGGCATCGCCATGGGAAGCCTCCTGTCGGTCGAGTACGTCGCGGACGTCGCCGCCCGATGCCGGGCCATCGCGGAGCGCCCATTCCGCGTCATGGTCTCCGCTTTCGTATCGCCGAGCGCCGACCGACGGGAAGCGCGCGACGCAGCCCGCACTGCTGTCGTCAACCTCTACGCTGGGAAGCCGCACCCGCACTACGACAGCCTGCTGCGTCAGCAGGGCTTCGCCGATGTCGCGAACGCCATCAGCGTCGCCGTCGGCGCCGGCGACCTCGACGCCGCGCGCGCGGCTGTGAGCGACGACGTCGTCGATCGGCTCACCATCGCGGGTACGCCGGAGGAGTGCAGGCATCGGATCATGGCCTACGCGCCTCATGCCGACGACCTCATCCTTGTGAACGTCGCCGGGATGCGGTTCCAGGCAGGAGCACATGGCGGCGGGAAGGCTCCTCGCGGCGACCTGAACGCGTCGTTCGAACCGATCCTGGCGCTCCGGGACGCTTAGCATGGCCACAGTGGCGTTCTTCCAGCCCGGACGCCGCTAGGTGCGAGGAGGAGCGGTCATGCGTTGTTCGCTCGCCGAACTCATCGACCAAGCAGCTGACCCTCGCTCGCTATGGCGAGTCACGCCGAACGGTGATCCAGAAGTGCCGATGCTCGTCGTCGACCTGGACGGCATCAGAGGCTCAGACTGGGGCCACCCCTCACTGAGGAGGCTTCTCCACGTTCTAGACGAACCAACCCCCGTCATCCTCGGAGTCGCCAGCGAGCCCCTCCCGGCGGAAGGCGCTCCGCTACTAGAGCGCCTTACCCTCACTCTGGCACCTGGAGGGCCGGGCCAAACGTGGGTCCCGAGCGCTGATGTCGACGCGATTGCAACCGCTGTCGCCCGTGCTCCTCGCGCCGCCAACACGCTTGCAGGACTCCTGCGTGTGACACCTCTACTGCCCGTTCCCGAAGCGCTCGTGGCCGAGTCGCTTGCATACTCGACACTCCTCGGTGGGCCCGAGTACGCCGCTTGGCGAGCGAGTGCCCCGCGCGGAGGTTTGCCCGAGGCTCGGGACCCAGTCGTGGTGGAGCGAGACGGCGACACGCTGCGCATCGCCTTGAGCCGACCTGAGCGTCACAATGCATTCAGTCGCGCAATGCGCGATGGGCTCATCGATGCACTCGAGCTTGCGGCGTGGGACCCATCCGTCGGCAGCATCATCCTTAATGGTCGCGGGCCCTCCTTTTCCAGCGGCGGCGATCTCGACGAGTTCGGGACGATCGCCGACGTGGCCACCGCGCACGGTGTCAGGATGGCGCGAAGCGCCGCGCTCGCCATGCATCGCGTTAGCGACCGTGTCGAGGTCCGCACGCACGGAGCGGTGATCGGTGCTGGGGTCGAGATCTCTGCCTTTGCTGCACGGGTTCTTGGCGACGAGACGAGCTGGTTCTCACTGCCGGAACTGTCGATGGGGCTGGTCCCCGGTGCTGGCGGCACCGTCAGCGTGCCCCGCCGCATCGGACGCTGGCGAACCGCTTGGCTAGTCCTCAGTGGCGAGCGCCTCGACCTCACTACCGCCCTCGAGTGGGGCCTGGTGGACGGGCATGCTTGAGCAACCGGCGGATCTCACGCTGCCAGCAGCGAATACGGCACTCGAGAGGTGGGCGGCCTCGGGCGCAATGGCGTTGACCGGACGGCATGACGGGCCGCCGTTGGCATCGCCCGGCGACCCCGCAGGTCTCGTCGAAGGTGCTATCACTGAAGTCGCGCGCCAATGTGTGCAACGGACTGGTTTGCGCCCGTCCCTTCCGGGAGCCGAGCTCTTGGGCGAACGCGCCGCCCTGGCCGGCCTCACTCGCAACGCACCGGCGTCATGCGGAGGAGGGTTCCGGTTTCTTCGGACGGTAGACGGATACCTCGGACTGTCGTTGGTTCGTGCGGCTGACCTCGAACTCGTTCCCGCTCTTGTCGAGTCCGACGACATTCGGAGATTTGGAGCCACCCCGACTCCGCAGCTGTGGGGTGCATTGGGAGATTGGGCCAGCGCGTATGAGACAACTGTGGCGGTCGACCGGGCGCGCCTCCTGGGGCTCGCCTGCTCAGCCACTCCCGCGGAACCCGCTCCGCTCCCGCTGGAAGAGGACGCACGAGATGTCGCTCGGGTGCTGCGGACCGGTGGGAGTCGCAACATGCCCGAGCGCCCGCTTGTCGTGGATTTCACCTCCCTGTGGGCTGGTCCGTTGTGCGCGCATCTTCTTGGCCGCTGCGACGTCGATGTCGTCAAGGTCGAGAGTCGGTTCCGTCCAGACGGTGCCCGACAAGGCTCCGCTGCCTTCTACGACCTCTTGCATGCGGGCCACTCCGCGGTCGCCGTCTCGCCTGACGACGAGAGGGACCGGGAGCGACTGCGCGCGCTCGTCGAGAGAGCAGACCTTGTCCTCGAGGCATCACGGCCTCGGGCACTCGAACGATGGGGCCTCTCAGCCTCCGAGGTCGTCGACGCCGGCACCACGTGGTTGTCGATCACCGCACGCGGACGATGCTCTGACACGGTCGGCTTCGGTGACGACGTCGCTGCAGACGCTGGTCTCCTCGCGTGGGAGAGCGGGGAGCCACGCTTGTGCGGCGATGCTATCGCTGACCCTCTCACCGGAGCCGTTGCCGCAGCAACAGCCGGCGCCCTCCTTGCGGACGACCGTGCGAAGCTGGTCGAGGTCTCCATGCTCGATGTCGCCCGAGCAGCGCTGTTGCGACCCGGGTGCGGTGACCCTGAGGTCCGCCAGCTGGAAACGGGTACCTGGGTCGCCACCGGCGCTGACGGGCGAAGTCATCCTGTCCAGTTGCCGCGAGCGCGACACGTCGAAGGGGCGGCGGCCTCCGTCGGCCGTGACAATGACCGGTGGCTGCGATGACGGGTGGGTCCTCCAGCATCCGTTTCGAGAACGTTGAGGTAGATAGTCGACGTTCAGACGTCGAGGTCGTCGGCCGCTTCGTGACCTGCGTCAGTCCACCTGGATCTGACCGACGTCGCAAGGTAGAGGCGGTGGTCGACGGGGGCGGGGGAGCACTGCTGCCTGGCCTGCACGACCACCACCTCCATCTCATGGCGCTCGCGGCGCAGATCACCTCCGTGGACTGCGGTCCGACCGCTGTGAACTCGGCTGAGGAGTTGCAGGCGGTGCTGCGGCGCTCCGTCGGACGACAGTCGGACGGCTGGGTCCGGGGGATCGGCTACCACGAGTCCGTAGCCGGCCACCTCGACCGTGCGCTCTTGGACCGCATGGTCCCGGACGCACCAGTACGGATCCAGCATCGGGGAGGCGCCATGTGGGTGCTGAACTCCGCCGCCCTCCGTCTTCTCGAGCACGGGATCGTCGAGGGTCTCGAACAGACTGGGGCTGAAAGAGACCTTGAGCGCGACAGCAACGGCCGGTCCACAGGTCGCTTGTTTCGCCAGGACGCCCTGCTCGCTCGGCTCCTTCCGGCGCGGCCTCCCGACCTCGGTGCCGTCGGCCGGCGCCTGCGAGACCTTGGGATCACCGGCGTCACCGACGCGACACCCGATCTGTCCGACGGTGCGGCTGCGCTACTCGCGGAGGCTGCCAGTGACGGTCGACTACCAATCAAGGTCACAGTGCTCGGGTCGACGCACCCACCGGCACCCCTCTCCGTCGGCCCAGCGAAGATCATGCTGCGAGACCACGACCTCCCGAACTTCGATCAGTTCTGTGGTGCCGTGTCTGCGCACCGCCGGGCTCGCAGGCCGGTAGCCGTGCACTGCGTCACTCGCGAGTCTCTGATCCTGACCCTCGCCGTCCTCGCGGAGGTTGGAACCGAACCCGGTGATCGCATCGAACATGGCGCCGTCATTCCCGGAGACCTGGTCCCGACCATTCGAGACCTCCAGCTTCGCGTCGTGACCCAACCGGACTTCCTCCGAACCCGCGGCGACGACTACCTCCGCGACGTTGACCGGTCGGACCTGGAATGCCTCTATCCCTTTCGGAGCCTCCTGAGTGCTGGGATCCCCACGGTCGCGTCCAGCGACGCGCCGTTCGGCGAACTGGACCCGTGGCGAGTGATCGCCTCCGCTGTTGGCCGAAGGTCGCTGCGGGGGGCGGAGCTTCAGCCGCCTGAGCGCGTATCCGCTTCGACGGCGCTGGACGGCTACTTGTCACCTGCGGGCGACCCCGGTGTCGGGACCCGTCGAATCGCAGTGGGCGCGGAGGGCGATCTAACACTTCTGCATGTACCGCTCAGCGTGGCGCTCACCGAGCCGACCAGCGAGGCGGTCCGTATGACTGTGGTTGACGGCCGATCTTGAGTCCGGCTGCTGGATGTGGCGCCGCCTCTGGCGGTCGGAGCCGACTGCACTGAGGTGAACTCCGAAGTCTCGACCGGTTCAACGCCCCTGGATTTGAACATCTGAGCGGTGGGGCTACGACGCGGTGCGGGCTGCGCCTGGGTGTCGATCGAGGCGCACTCTCGGCCGTGAATCAGGTATGTCCGGTCCAGCGAATCGTGTCTCGCTGTCCGTGCGATGTGCTTCGATCCCACCATGACCGCTGGGTGGCATCTGCCCTGGCACCTGCTTTGCGGGGCGAGGGGGCGACGACGTTCAACAGCGGGAGCGCAGATATGCGAACTCCCCCCGCTACAAAATTCAGGCTCGGATCCTCCTGGGGATCAGAGCCTGAAAGCATTTGAACTTGACCAGGTCATCACAAAGACAGCACTTACCGACGTACGAGCCTCAGACGACGGAGGCGGGGGAGCGGTCAGGCGGGCGGCTGGGATCGCCGGGCGGTCGGTACAACCCGGCGATGACAGCCACCTCCACCGCCCTCTCCACCACTGATGTGCCCACCGATCGTCAGCCGGGCCTGGCCCGGGGACTGACGGTCGACGACGCGGTCCGGATCGCCGCCGCCCTCGAGGCCTCGCTCGCGCCCTCAACGCGGATCCTGTACGCGCACCTGTGGCGGGTCTGGTCGCGCTGGTGCGCCGAGCGGGGGATCGACCCGTTGCCTGCCGACCCGGCCGCGCTCGCGGCCTACCTGGTCGAGCGGGCCGCCGAGGGCACCGCCGTGGTCACCCTCGACGTGGCGTGCGTCGCCATCCGACACGTCCATCTCCAGCAGGGCTTGGCCAACCCCGCCGAGACGGAGCTCGTCCGCCAGGTCCGGCTCGGGCTGCGCCGCACCTACGGCACCGCACCCCGACGACTCGCCCGCCCGCTCACCACCGCCGAGATCCGCCAGATCCTCGCTGCGATCGACACCAGCGTCCCGATCGGAATCCGCGACACCGCGATCATCCTGCTCGGCTACGCCTCCGCCATGCGCGGCTCCGAGCTCGCCGAACTCACCCTCGCCGACATAGACCACGAGCCCGCCGGGACCCTGATCACCATCCGACACTCCAAGACCGACCCGGAGCACCGCGGGCAGAGAGTCGCCGTCGCCCACGGCACCCACGCCGCCACCGACCCCGTCGCCGCCCTGGCCGCCTGGACCCGACTCCGCCGGCAGCAGCTTGGGAACGATCCTGACGAAGGGGCTGGGCGAGCGCTGTTCACGCGGATCTGGCAGACCCGGATCAGCGACCAGCCACTCGGCAACTGGGTCGTCGCCCGGATGCTCCGCCAGCGCGCCGAGCAAGCCGGTCTCGATGGCACCCGCATCACCGCCCACTCCCTACGAGCCGGCCACGCCACCACCGCCGTCCTCGCCGGCGTCCCACTCCACCGGATCGCCGCCCAGACCCGCCACAAGGACCTCGGCGTCCTCCTCAACCGCTACATCCGCCCCGTCGAAGCCCTCGCCACCACCTCCAGCAGAGACCTCGGTCTATGACCTACCGGCCTCCTGTGCCGCCGGCGGGTGCGCGATCGACAGGCTGGCTCTCCGGGGGCGTGGGCGTGACTGGTGGCAGCTCGGGGATGACGACGTCCTGGATCTCACGAGTGACGTGCTCTGCGTGGCGCTCAACCTGACCGACGAACCAGTCCCGCACCGGCGACACGACCACGATGCCGAGCATGAGCGCGAGCGCAAGCAGCCTCCGGACCCGGCGAGCATCAAGAAGTCGAAGTCGCTCGCATCGAAGACATCCACGACCGCACCTTCCCACCGGGCACCGACAGTCCGCGGCCACCCGCACACACATGACCTCTCCGGAAGCCGGCGCCGACGCCATCGACAGACGAGATCCGCCAACAGCCGGACGAGTGTCGACGGCCGGTGCCACCATGACGACGCCGACACCGTCGACTCACATCGGGAGCAGCACATGGGTCTCCTCGACCGATTCCGCAAGCGCGATACGTCGACCACACACGCCCGTACGACGGTGCCGGGATCGTCCCAGACTGCTGGGACGACCCAGGGCCAGCCGCACTTCGCCGTGATCGACGTCGAGACGACCGGACTGTCCGCCAGCCAGCACCGGATCGTCGAGATCGCGGTCATCACGACCGACCCCTGGGGCCGCGTCCTCGACGAATGGGCAACCCGCGTCAATCCCCAAGGACCCGTCGGCGCGACCCACATCCACGGCATCACGGCCGCCGATGTCGCCAACGCGCCCGTATTCGCCGACATCATCGCGCCGCTCAACCAGCGACTCTCCGGAGCAGCGGTCGCCGCGCACCACGCCAACTTCGACCTCGCCTTCGTGCGCGCCGAGTACGCCCGAGCCGGCTGGGACATGCCCCACCTCCCCGTCCTATGCACCCTCGAAGCCTCCGAGTACCACCTCCCGACCCTCGAACGACGCCGCCTCGCGGACTGCTGCTGGGCCGTCGGCACTCCACTCGTGGGAGCGCACTCCGCGCTCGGCGACGCACGAGCGACCGCGACGCTCCTCGCCGCGTACATGCACCCCCACGTCGGCTACCCGCCGCCGCCCGATCACCTCGACCTCCCGACCCGCGCGCTCAGCGTGCGCTGGCCCACGGGCCCTTCCCGTGCTCCGTCCCCAACGGTGGTGATTCCCGAGTCACCGCGGTCGCGGCCCCATCCCTCACCGCGCGCCCGCTCCGTCATGGCAGCCCAAGCCCACGCCCCGCTACCGCAAGCGCTTGTCGAGCTCGTCGAGAGGTTCTCGCTCGTCGACGCCCTGGACGAAGGCGCCCCGCCCGGAGCGCTCGCCTACCTCGAGAAGCTCGCCGAGGTACTCGAGGACGGCGAGGTGACCGCAGACGAGGCCGCCGACCTCGAAGCCGTGGCCGACGCCGAGAACCTCACCAGCGCCGACATCGCCGCCGCCAACCAGGCGTTCGTCCTCACGCTCGCGCACGCCGCCCTCGACGACGGCAAGGTCACCCGAGCCGAACGCGCCGAGCTACAAGCGGTCTCCGACCTCCTCGGCGTCAACCACAAGATCCTCCCCGCCCTCCTCGACCGCGCCGAGCAGGCCCGCAACCAACGACTCTCCGCCAGCCTGAAGGATCTCCCGTCGGACTGGTCTCACGGCGAGCCACTGCGTGTCGGCGACAAGGTGGTGTTCACCGGGTGCGACGAGGCGTTGCGTAACGGTCTGGAGGCGAGGTCCGAGCAGCTCGGTGTCAGGATCATCTCCTCGGTCTCCGCCAAGACCGCCATGCTCGTCACCGACGGAACCATGGACGGCGGGAAGGCCGCCAACGCGCGCCGGCACAGCACCCGCACCGAGCACCCCACGGTCTATGCGATCTTGCTCGAGCACCTCCAGCCAGCGTTGGCGCGCGACGCCAAGCCCGTCCCCAAGACCGCTGCCGGGCCCCGACCTCGGCACAGCAGCGACCACGCCCCACCGGAAAGCGTGAGGCCGGTGGAAGCCCAGCCGAACAAGCCGGACGTGAGTCCCTCCGAAGTCCGGACGTGGGCTCGCGCCAACGGCTACGAAGTCGGCACCCGAGGTCGCCTCCACCAAGACATCCTCACTGCTTACTCCGCCGCTTACCCAACGGAGGACACCGGCCGAGCCGGCTGACCCCCCGCTGCCTTGGCGGCGGATTCGGCCACCGCCGACGCGCAGTGTGGCGCGACGTGTGCATCAGGGCGCGCGTCGCGTCCCTGGGCAAAAACACGTCGAGCGACACTGGGGCGCATCTCGGACAACGCCGTTGCGCTTGTGGTGTGCTCGTCCTCCTGTCCTGAAGCAGCGAGGCTGGCATGCGAATCCGACGCGTCGACATCAACAACTTCCGCGGCATCAAGTCCACCTCGTGGAGGCTGGCGAAGGAGCAGACCTTCGTTGCGCTCATCGGTCCGGGCGACTCCACGAAGACCACGCTCCTGACCGCACTCGAGCGTGCGCTGCACGATCGGGCCGGCCTCACGTTCTCCGACACCGACTTCTACGGAGTCGACATCGACGTGCCGATACGGATCCGCGTCGCGGTCGACGACCTTCCCGACGAACTCATCGCGATGGACGCCTTCGGCGCCTTCCTCTGCGGCATCGACGAGGTAGGGGAGTGGTCCCACGACCCGAGCGACGACACCAACCGCTGCGTCATCGTCGAGCTCGTCGTCGAAGCAGACCTCGAGCCCGTGTGGCAGGCCTACCGGCCGCCGCTCAACGCCGACGCCGGGGAGAACTCAGGGGAGACGCAGGAGACCGACGAACAGGCGCCGCTCATCCGTGCGCGACACCGAGCCCGGATGACGGCCTACCGAATCGACGACCGGGTCGATGCGCACCTGCGCTGGTCGGCCACGTCGTCGTTGGGCAAGCTGACCGCGAAGCGCGGCGATACCAAGGCCACCTTGACCGTGGCCAACCGTGCCGCACGCGACGCAGCCGGAGCCGCGGTCACTGACGAACTGAAAGACTTGGCCCGCGAGGTGCAGGCGGCCGTCCAGGAGATTGGCACCGCCGAGTTCTGCGACCTCAAGCCCGGCCTTGACGCTTCGCTGGCCAACACCCGCGGCAACCTCGCCCTCTTCGAGGGCGACGTCCCACTGACCAACTTTGGCCTCGGAACCCGCCGGCTGACCGGTGCCGCCACCCAGCAGCTCGCCAACCAAGGATCGACCACGTTGCTGGTTGACGAGGTCGAGCACGGCCTCGAACCGCACCGGCTCGTGCACCTCCTCGGACACCTCCGCACCAAGGGCGCCTTCTCGCAGGTGTTCGTCACCACCCATTCCCCGACCGCGCTCCTGCACCTTGAGCCCGTCGACCTCATGATGGTCCGCTCCCGCACGGACGGCACGACCGAGGTCCGCTCGCTGGGTGACCCGGCGAGCCTGCGGCCCCTGCTGAAGCGCTGCCCCGAGGCGTTCTTGTCGCGACGGGTGGTCATCAACGAGGGCAAGACCGAGTACGGCGTCGTTCTGCGGCTGCTGCAGGACTGGGACTCCAGCGCCGCATCCTCCAAGGACCCCGCGAAGACCGCCGCAGCGGCCCCTTCGGCGGCCCTCGGTGTTGTGGCCCTCGAAGGCGACGGTGGTACCGGATCAGCGAAGTGGGCCAAGGAGTTCCTCGACGTCGGCTACGAGGTCGTGCTGTTCATCGACAGCGACGACCAGGCCGCCAATGACATGGTCCCGGACGTCGAGCGAGCAGGCGGTGTCGTCGTCCAGTGGCCAGGAGGCGTCTGCATCGAAGCGGCGGTGTGCTCCCAGCTCGACGCCGCGGGCCTGACCGCCTACATCCACGCCGCCCTGGAGGTCGCGGACGACCCGTCCGCCTCCAGCCAGTCGTTCTCCGCCTACCTGACCACGTACGCCGTGGTCGATGGGAAGAAGCCGCCCGAGCTCGACCTGCTGGACCTGACCACCTGGACGACGGCCGGCATCAGCCTTGATGACTGCCGGACAGCGGTGGCGACCGCGTCGAAGGAGAAGGGCTGGTTCAAGCGCGTCGACAAGGGGCAGCGACTCGGCACCTTCATCCTGGAGACCGCCTCGCTTCACAGCGGCGCCGTGCAGGACACGCTCGAGGCACTCAAGTCGGCGATCTACGCCCGCACGGCCAGCCAGGTCAGCATGACGGACCTCACCGACCTCGTGGCCGACGGCGCGGTCGACGGGGTGAGCAGCACCGGGGACGGCGCGCCCGGCAACGGCGCTGAAGCGGCCGACCCGTCCGCCGCAGGCGTGACGCAGCCGCCACCATTCGAGGGTCCCGCCGGTGGCTGAGCGTGGCTGAGCACATCTCAGACGAGCTCGCAGCGGACGCCGCCGCGTTCGCAGCGGCGCTACCTGCAGCGGTGGAGATGCCCGCCGGCGCCGGCAAGACCCACCTGCTGACAGCTACCGCCAAGCACATCGTCGACGACGGCGGCCGCGTCCTGGTGCTGACCCACACCAACGCCGGCGTCTACGCCATCAACACCCGGCTCAAGAGATTCGGTCTCTCAACAGGCGTGCACGTCGCGACCATCACCTCCTTCGCGTTCCGGCTGGTACGCGCCTACCCCGCCCTCGGTGAGCTGCGCGCGCCCAAGGTGATGATCCCCGCCCACTCGACCTCCTACATTGCAGCCGCGACCCGGATCGCGTCGGCAGTCCATATCCAGGCCGTGCTGAAGGCGTCGTTCACCCACGTCCTTGTCGACGAGTATCAGGACTGCAACGAGACGCAGCACGGGTTCGTGTCCGCGCTGCGCGGCGCGATCCCGGCGACCGGCATCCTCGGTGACCCGCTGCAAGCCATCTTCGGTTTCGCCGATCCGCTGGCCGACTGGGACACCGTCCTGGGCGACTATCCGTTGCATCCCACGACCATTAAGCCGCACCGATGGGCGGGACATAACGAAGCGCTCGGCGAATGGCTGCTGCGCATCCGCCCCCTCATGGTGCCCGGTCACACTGTGCAGTGGGCCGGCATCGCGCTGCCTGAGGGCGTCACCTTCCGCAACATCGCAGGGGACCAGCGTGTGCTGACGCCCGGCTTCTTCGCCGCCTACCCGGCCGACGAGACCGTTCTCATCATCACGGACTGGGCGCACACCGCCCGCGGCGTCGCCGGGAACCTCAACGGCACGTTTACGGTGATGGAGGAGATCGCCGGCAAGTTCATGGTCGAGAGCCTTGAGAAGCTCGCTGCGAAAGAACCCAACGAGTACGCCCTGTGGCTCTTCGACCTGACCAAGGCCTGCCACTGCGGCCATGGAGTGCTGGACCCAGGCACGCTGCGCAAGCGGTATCTGAACGGCCGCACCGCGGGTGACCTGCTCGAAGGCGGCCCCGGAAGCCGCGCCGGAGCTGAGCCGGCGATCGGCGCGTTCGACACCGTCGTCTCCGAGCCCACGCTGTCGAACCTCGCGGCCGGGATGGACGCCATCTCGAGCTCTCCGGCTTTACGACTCCACTCCCACGAAGCCTGGTACGACATCCAGACCTCCATCCGCGGAGCGGTCGCCCACGGAGGAGACCACGGCGTGCTGCTCCAGGAGCTGGCGAAAGCCCGCGAAGTGCTCCGGTACGCCGGCCGCCGCGAACGCAAACGCATCATCTCGCGCACCCTGCTCGTCAAGGGCTTGGAGTACGACCACGTCGTCCTCGCCGACGTCACCAAGCACGCCCAGGTCAACGACCTGTACGTAGCCCTCTCGCGGGCTCGCAAGACCGTCGCCATCCTCAGCACGAGCGACTCCCTGCAGCTGGAACCTTCCCCGACGGGACGCTAGCGATCAGATGCTGCGCGACCGGCGACGCCGCCGAAGGCCCGACCGCTCGACTGGCAGAGCCGGGCATCTCCTCGCGCTCGGACGAGCCGTTCAGAGAAACGCACTTACCGCAGACTGCGGCCACGGACTCGAGGAACAGCGTGACGCGATGTCCCAGACGATCCCGAGGACACCTACCAACGTGATTGGCCCGCGGGCCGACTCCGCCGACACCTTGCGACAGGCGCGATAACCACTTGGACGGTCCGCACGCAGCGGGAAGACTTCGCAGGTGCGCTCTGCTGGACGAGCGCTGACATATCCGCCACGACCTCCAGGATCATGAACACCGCGCCTGACGAGTCCACCCGCCCGGACGGTCGCACGCCCTCGGCCGAGACCGTCGAGCTCCGCAAAGCGACCCGGGCGCTGCGCCTGCACCTCGACATCCTGCCGATCGACTTCAACGAGGGACCCACGGGCGACCGCTTCCTGGCCGGCCTTGCCTTCATGTCGACACGCCAGCGCTACGACTGTGCCGAGTCCATGATCGGTGCCGGGTTCGGCGGCACCGTGCTGGGAGCCCTCGCGCGCAGCGTGTTCGTTGACGGCCTGCGATGGCTCTGGATTGCCGAAGACCCGTCCACACGACGTCCCTCACTTCTCGGGGACCTCCTCGCAGAACGCAGCCGGATCTGCGCCACCCTTCGCAAGACCGACTCCACCTGCGGCAACCTGTCCAGATGGCTCATGCCACTGCCCAACATCGCGGACCTCACGGGCGAGTCGAAGACCTGGCTCGATGCTCCGCCGATCCCGGACGAACCCGCTCTCCTCGACCACTACCTCACTCAACCGGTAAGCGAGACCACCTCCGGCAACCGTGCCCGCGAGCTCCTGGACCTCGCCGGGCTGCGCGGCGCCGTGTCGGTCCTCCAACACGCCGGCCATGGCAACTTCCTCGGATTGCAAAGCACGATGACCGCCGACGGAGTACCTGGCCACGACCTGCGCCCCGACCACGAGGCGCTCTTCATGCACGTCGCCGCCGCCGGTATAGCCGCGACCCTTCTCGGCACGGCCGCGGCGGTCCCCGAACTGTGGCCTCCTGACGTGGATCGCCCTTGGTTCCTCGACGAGGCGCTCCGGCTCGCCGCTGTCGTCGCCGCCGCTGCCCGTCCCCTGCACGGGCTCTCGACCAGCAAGCCATTCATCGGACTCCCCAAGCCGCCGCCAAGTCCCACGGTCACGGGCATCGTGGAACCGGGCGCCGTGCTGCAGGCCGACGACCTTCTTCCCGACGTCAACACCACGACCGCAGTCGCTGCTGCGGCCGAAGAGTTCTTCGCCCTCGCACGAAGCTTCGAGGTCGACCTGTGGCGCAACGGCCCTCCGACCCTCCACATGGCGCTCACCTTCACCGGCGCCCACTCCCACCTGCAAGCCGTGATGTCCACCTACGACCAACCCGGCTCGGCGGTCATCGCCGCCTTCGCCTCGCGCATGCTCCTGGAGGAGGCCGCGCGACACGCCTGGCGACACCAGGACGGAGACGGTGCTGCCTTCGTCTCGCGAGCAACGCAGTACTTCGACGAGTACCGGCACATGGAGAAGAAGACCATCGCGCTGCTGTCCAGCAATGGCGTCCCGATCAAGGTCGCGAAGGCCCTCTTCGCCCTCCCAGACATTGTCCGGATGCCGCCGGTTCCGCCGAGCGCGAAGAAGGGGCGCCAGAAGCTGCCGTCGATCACGTCCATGCTCGGTGACTTCGGCAAGCCCTTCGCCGAGCCAGGCTGGCTCACCGTCGCCTACTCGCTGCTGAGCCAAATCACCCACGCCACCCCGATCGGACTCATGCACAACATCCGGTGGGCAGGGGAGACGTGGCAGGCGAACGACATGTCACCGGAGATGCTCGGCCTCACCCTCGACGTCGCGTGCTTGTCCAGCGTCGAGCTCATCGGGACATCGGCGGTCGTGCTCACCGGCGGCGATCGCTCAGCGATGGCGTACCGCGACGCGCTATTGCGATCTGCGATGCGCGTGCACCGGGCCGGCCAGTTGGTCCACGGACTCGACTGACGCCGCAGAAGGCCACGCTGTCTTGCTACTCAACGGAACACGGGACTGCCCCGAGTCTGGTTGACACCTGATCACTGAGGTTTCGACCTCAGGAGTAAGGATGTCCCTGTGGCAAAGCCGTATCCCAAGGAGTTCCGCGACGACGTCGTGGCGGTGGCCCGTAAGGGTCAGGCGTCGCTGACGCAGATCGCGAAGGACTTCGGCATCTCCGAAGGCTCGTTGACGAACTGGATGAAGCAGGCCGACATCGAGGACGGCAAACGTCCCGGTCTGAACGAGGACGAGCGCAAGCAGCTGCGCGAGGCGAACAAGAGGATCCGACTCCTCGAGCAGGAGAACGAGGTTCTCCGACGGGCGGCCGCCTACCTGTCCCAGGCGAATCTGCCGGGAAAATAGTCTTCCCGCTCGTCCGAGAGATGGCCGCGGCCGGTGCCCCCATTCGGGTGCCGGTCGCGGTGGCGTTGCGGGTCCTCAAACTGTCGCGGCAGGGGTACTACCAGCGGCTCAACGATCCCGTCAGTCAGCGTGACTGGGACGACGCGCACCTCATCGACAAGCTCTACGAACTCCACACCGACGACGCGACGCTGGGCTACAGGTTCCTCACCGACGAGCTCGACCTCGAACACGGCATCCACGTCGGGGAGAACCGCGTCCACCGGCTCTGCAAGATCGCCGGCATCACCGCGTCGCACCATAAGAAGCGGTCCAAGCCTGGCTCGACGGGTCCGGCCCCGCGCGACGACCTCCTCGCCGTGGTCGACAAGCACGGCGTGATCCGGCACGAGTTCGTTGCTGATGGGCGGGACAAGGTCTGGCTGTGGGACATCTCGGAGCATCCAACGCGGGAAGGCAAGCTTTACATCTGCGCGATCAAGGACGTGTGGTCGATCCGGATCGTGGGGTACTCGATCGACACCAGGATGAAGTCAGCGCTCGCGCGGGCGGCGATGCGCAACGCGATCGCGTTGCGCTCACCGGTCGCGACGATCTGTCATTCCGATCGGGGCGGCCAGTTTCGTGCCAATCGCACCCAGCGGCTGCTCGCGAACAACGGGCTTGCCGGGTCGATGGGCCGTTCTTACGGCGCCGGAGACAACGCCTCCATGGAGTCGTTCTTCGCGCTGTTGCAGAAGAACGTTCTCAACACCAAGCGCTGGGACACCCGCGAGGAACTCCGTCTCGCGATGGTCATCTGGATCGAGACGAAGTACAACCGCCGTCGTCGTCAGCGGGCCCTGGGCAAGCTCACCCCGGTCGAGTTTGAGATGATCTACACGGACGCAATCGCGGCCTGATTACTGCAAACCCCGAGTGTCAACCAGACCGGGGGCAGTCCCCACGGACCGATTGTCGGTGCCGGCGGGCATGGTCGCGACATGCCCCGCACCATCCACGAGCAGGTGAAGATTCGCACAGGCGATGGAACGCGAAGCGCCCCGTTGACCTGTTTCCAAGGCCTCCCCGGTGACATTGCGCTGACGCCCAGGTCGAGACGAAGCCCAACGCGGACAAGCCACGCACGAGCCAGAGACTCATACCGACATCGGCTCCTCGGGCCGATGGGAGGTCATCACGGAGACCTCCCTGTATGTGCTCGACCTGGCCGATGGCCGCTGTGTACGTGTTCCGGATGCCGGTCTTGAGAGTGTTGAAGGTCTACCGCCAGCCCAGATCGCCGCGTTGCGACGTGCCCATCACGTGACACCCGTGGTCTCAGCGGCCCAAGTGATCATCGGCAGACGGCTGGTTTTCATCCGGGCTCGACGAGCCTTATCGAACGCCGAGGCGAGCGGCTGTCAACCGCCGACGCGGCGTCCCGCGGCAGCGGGCATAGGTACCGGTAACCCTCAGAGCATCAGTTCTGACGCCTATAGCGCCAGCCTGGAGAACGATTGAACGCGCTGGCCTCCGGCATCTTCAGCCACCCGGAAACCACCTTGGCCACGAGCGTCGCCTCTTCATCGTTGATCGGTCGGCTCGGTGGCCATAACACGCTTCCCTGTGAGGGCGCGAGCTGACGCCACGTCTCACCCGGGAGCTGCATAGGCGGGACACCAGTGCCGCTGTCGGTCCGGACGAGGACGGCCAGGTTCCGGAAAACCAGGCAGCACAACATGACCTCGCGTCGCTCGCCTAGCTTCCAGTGTTGGTCTTGATGGCTCACCTCTACGGCAGCGGTGAACGCGGCGAAGTTCAACTCGCCGTTATGCCTCGCAGCCCAGACTGCGGTGAGCGGGGGCACGGTGAGGGTGGTCGCCAGATGCAGACGCGTCACGCTGTCGGCAGTGTTCTCGTGCTGCGCAGCGCGCTCTCGAACCCACGGGGTCTTGGTGGCCCAGGCCGCCATGGTCGCCACGGCTTCCTCGTCGAGGACCGTCAGACCGAGGGGATAGCCGGGCGCCCAGAGCTTCTCCAAGTGGGGACGAACCTCTTCTTCGAGGCGACTCATCCAGCCGTTGTTGCACGTTGCGCATACCTCGCGGATGCGGGATGTGAGGACTGAGCCTTGCTTGACCACAGATTCGTTGGCCAGTTCGGTGAGTGCTGTTTCGGAGGTCCGTGAGAATCCGGAGTTGTAGCTGTACTGCACGGGCTCGACCGGGATGCGACGGCCTAGCCACCGAGGCCAAGCGTGCTCTTTGGTCATCTGGCCTCGATTGCCGCAGAACATGCATTGACGACTCGATGCTCCGTTGCGCCGGGTGTTCGTCACGGCGCAAGGATGCAGTCTCGCGTCGATCTGCACATCGAAACGAGCGGGATGAGCCGACAGAAGACTGTGCCGATGGGCTACTGTCTTCCAGAACGGACTGGCGTCGCGGTAGAGCCGCGAAGCTCCCGGGTCACACTCACCTCGTCGCTGACAGCACTAGCGACCTGCGCTCGTAGATTAGAGCCGGCCAGAGCCGCCTCGTTGCCTGAGCATGACCTCAGACACACGATGCAGATCGGCGATGGACGGAGCCTTGGCGGACGAACTCGCAGCAAGTGCGCAGTGGCATGAACCCCACGGAGCATCCATGACTTCATACAGCGTCCTGTCCAGCCCCGGGAAGGCGACTGTCATCGCGACCTGGCCCGGTCAGTGGGCTGATTCCCACAGTGCAAAGATCACGACGTGCACTGACCCTGCTCTTGCGACCCGTCTCGCCGACGACCTCACCTGGATCTCGGAGCAGATGTGGGATGCGGCCGCATGGCTGGATATCTACGAGCACGCCGAGGACTTGCTCGCACAGCGCATCGACGACCTGCGCTCAACCGCGGAGCTTCCAAATACTGGAGCCGTCTCGTTCGCCGGCTCCAGGCACGCCGACTCCCTAACGGGGGAATCGCTCGCAGACCGCCTCGGCCATTTCTTCCCTGAGACGATGAACCAACTCACCCGCGCCCAGCGGCTCTCCGTCGCCGACGAGCTGAGCGCCGATGCCGCCGCACGGACTGAATCACTGCAGCTCCTGCCAATCGGGCACGACCCTGCCGAGCCGAACTCGCGCGTCTGGCAGGCCGCCGCCATCACCCGCGCCACCCAGAGCGGAATCGCGGAGTACCTGCCCGAGGGGGCGGCTAGCTGGTCTGCGCGGCTCTTCGACAACGATCGCGGGCCGGCGGAGCGTTGGGGCGCCCGGAACCTGCTGGTCCGGCTCGAGCAGATTGCCGCCGCTGCCCAGTTGACTGGAGCTCGAGGCGGCGTTGGCATAGACCCCTTCGAGGACCACCTCGTGTTCCCGCACGAACTACTCGGCGTCCACCTCGACCACGAAGGGACCGACGACGCCGTCGTCATCCTCAAAGAGACTCCCGCCGCCTTCGCTGGCGGTGCCCTCGCGAAGATCTATCGAGCGCACGCCGCGGCCGCTTCGCCGGGGCACGGTGGCTACTTCCCGTTCCGGGACGTCATAGTGAAGGTCCGTCCGGCCCTCGACCTGCGTGCCAACCCTTGGGACCGAGATGTCTTCGCGCCCATCGAGGTCTCCGTGCGCCTCGAAGGTGCCGCAGGATCTACCACCAAGGTGCTCGGCACTCTTGAAGTCACCGACTCCGGCGGCTTCGAGAGCCTGCTGGGACCCTGGGCGAGCGGAACCACTTTCAGGTAGCGCCGATCTCCGGATGCGCGGGCCGCGGCCCGCGCATCCGGAGGCAAGGACACAAAGACCCCGTTTGCCGTACAACCCGGGGTATGACCCAGAACTGTGCGGTTTCGGCCGAATGTCACGACATCTCCGACCTGCCCGTCCGATACGTCGACGGGCCCGACAGCGACGAGCTCGCCACCGTCACCAAGGTGCATCTGCTGGACGGCAAGCGAGTCGTCAGCAGTCGGTACGGCGAGGGCTTCTACTGGTTGCCGCCACAATGCGCTCGGGACGTGGACAGCGGCAGGTTGCTCGCGCTCTGGGTCTCGCATCCGGACGCGAGCTTTCCGTGGTCTCGAATGATGTGACCTCTCAGCTCGGCCCTGACGCCGGGCGTTGGGAAGGAGGGTCGCGAGGGGGCGATCCAGCCGCCCGGGGTCCGTGATCTATGAACACCGCTTTCTGTGAGGCTGGACCTGTCCTGCGCCACCTGACCTGCGACGATGGGTGCCATGCGCAGAGAGCCGACGGACCAACGTGCGCTCAGCGGCTACGCGGCGGCTCTCGGAGACCTGGATCTCCGAGATGCCGTGGCCCGAGGGCTGACTCGGAACGATCTGCTTCCCAAACGCCCCGACGACAAGGCCGGGGGTGAGGTCGCCAACCGCTTCGTCGCCTCCCTGACTCGCGATCTCGAGCTCGGGCGGTACGCGCCCAGCCCCGCCTCCTTCGTACCTGTCCCGAAGGTGAACAACGCAACACGGCTGGCCGCGCTCATGACATTGAGCGACCGAGCCGTGTACTTCGCTCTCGTTGAGCCCTTGCGAGCGAGGATCGAGCAGGCGCTGATCTCCAACGACCAGCTGCTGTGGCCCCGAGCTATCGACAAGGACAAGGCGTGGAGTGCGCTCGAGACGACGCCGCTCGACCAAGAGGGCGCGTACATAGTTCTGGCGGACGTCTCGTCCTTCTACGAATCCATCGACCACGATCTCCTCGCCGCGCGACTCGTTGAACTCACCGGCAACGTGGCTGTCGTGCAGGCCCTGAGGGAGTTCCTGGGCGAGATCATGGGAGCCAGGCGCGGCATCCCCCAGGGCCTCGACGTCTCCGACGTCCTGGCGACGGCGTACTTGTCATCTGTCGATGGATTGATGTCGCGATCCCTGTGGCCGTACTTCCGGCACGGGGACGACGTGCGCATCGTGGTTCCCGACCACGGAGCCGGCCGACAGGCGCTGCATCTTTTCGAGACGGGGCTCCGCAGCGTCGGGTTGACCTTGAATGGTCAGAAGTCTCGGATCCTCTTGCGCGACACGTATCAGTCACATCTGACCGCGGTCAACGAGGAACGCGAGGCGCTGCGGGAGAAGATCGCTTCGGCCCGAGAGGCCGCGCTGGAACATGCTACTGAAGAGGAGCTCGCCGCCATCGTCGTGGAAGCCGGCATCGACGAGGACACCCAGTGGGGCCTCTTCTATCACGGGTCGGTCACGCTCGAGGACATCATTGACCAGCTTCGTGGCGTCCTTCAGCCCACCGATGTTGAGGTGGCCCGCGCGGTGTTTGATGAGGCGACGAGTCATGCCCCGGACCAAGAGGTAGATCCGCTCGCCGACGAGGTCTTCCACGTATACCTCTCCACGACGCTTACCCGGCTGGCCGCTGGCCTCGATCCTCATGCAGTCCCACTTGTCGCGAGTCTCATCGAGCGTTTCCCGGACAAGACCGAACTGCTAGCGACCTATCTGCGAAGCGTGCGGTCAACTGACCCCGAGGCGGTGGCTGCCCAGGTCGAGGCTGCCCTCTCCACTCCGTACCTGTTCGCTTGGCAACTCGTGTGGCTACTCGACACCGCGCGACTTCTCGCGACCGAGTTCGACCACCTCGAGTTCGACCAGGCACGTGCGGTCGCCCTACGAGTGCAGGGCGACGAGGAGATCGTCTGGCTCGCTCGCGCCGCCGCGGCTCGATACCGATGCCTCACCGGCCAAATGGGCAACGAGGAGATGGAGCGGCTTTGGCGGCTGTCCCCGCGTGCCGTCCAGGCCGACCTCGTGGCGGGATGCTGCGATCTCGAACAAGTAGGGCCAGCGGGCTGGCCGACGCGGTTCCTCGACTCGCTGAAAGACGACGCGGCCCTTCAGGTGGTCATCAACCGCAACCGAATCAAACCCAAACCATGACACCGACGGCGCCGAGCGCCCCGCCGAGCGCCCTGCCGAGGAATCCGGCCTGCATGGGGCGGGAGATCACCAGGCGCGGTGCTGGCCCTTGGGCGCTGGCGATGAGCCCGACCGGCATCCGGCCCTTGTCGCTCCGCGACCTCGGCGCCGGCCAGGACGACGCGTGATCGAGTCGATTCGAGAGGTCATCGAAATGTCATCAGATATGACCGGCAAGCGACCCGATCCGTTCCGATAGAGTTGAAGGCGTCCGATGGGGAACCTCCTCTACAACCCGAGCTTCTCCAGGGGAATCCAGAGTCTGAGGTGGCTCCGCGAGGGCCTCCGATCTTGTCCAGAGGTCGCAGGTTCAAATCCTGCCCCCGCTACGAATGTGATGTCTCAGGGCATCGTGGAGGGCCGAACCCAATAGATGTGGGTTCGGCCCTCCTTCAT
>NZ_JARGER010000009.1 GCF_029210375.1 Nocardioides sp. YIM 152315
CACGGCTGCACCGCCGAGGGCTGCGACCACACCACCGGACTCCACGCCCACCACCGCATCCGCGGGACCGACGGAGGCACCACCAACCTCGACGACGGCGTCAGCCTCTGCCACTGGCACCACAACCGCGCCCACGATTCGAACTACGACACGACCTACCTGCCCACCGGCAAGGTCGAGTTCCACCGCCGGACGTGAGAGGCGCGGGCCCCTGGGAGACCGGTGGTCGGATCCGGATCACCCGTAGGTGTAGAAGCCGCGCCCGGTCTTGCGGCCGAGCAGGCCGGCGTCGACCATCCGCTGGAGGAGCGGCGGGGCGGCGTACAGCGGCTCCTTGAACTCCTCGTAGAGCGACTCCGCGACGGCCTTGGTGGTGTCGAGGCCGATCAGGTCGGCGAGCGCGAGCGGGCCCTGCGGGTGGGCGGCGCCGAGCACGAGGCCGCGGTCGATGTCCTCGGCGGAGGCGAAGCCGGACTCGTACATCCGGATCGCCGACAGGATGAAGGGGATCAGCAGCGCGTTGACCACGAAGCCGGCCCGGTCCTGGCAGTCGATCGCCTGCTTGCCGAGGGAGCTCTCGACCCAGGCGCGCGACCGCGCCGTGGTGTCCTCGGACGTGAGCAGCGACGGCACCAGCTCGACCAGCTGCAGCACCGGCACCGGGTTGAAGAAGTGGATGCCGATCACCTGCGTCGGGCGGCTGGTCACCACGCCCAGCTTCATGATCGGGATCGAGGAGGTGTTGGAGGCCAGGATCGCGTCGGGCGCCTCCACGATCGCATCGAGCCGCTTGAAGAGGTCGACCTTCGCCGCCTCGTCCTCGACGATGGCCTCGACCACGACCTCGCGGTCGCCGACGGCGCCCAGATCGGTCTCGACCCGGATCCGGCCCAGCACGTCGGCAGCGGAGTTGATCTTCCCCTTGGCCTCGGCGCGCTCCAGGGACCTCTCGAGGCGACCGAGCGCGGCCTTGGCCGCGTCGTCGTTCGACTCCACCACGACGACGTCCTGGCCCGCGCGGGCGCTGACCTCGGCGATGCCCGACCCCATCAGGCCACCGCCGACCACGGCTACGTTCTTCATGAGCTCCCCTCTCCACGTCTGCTGCGTCGATTCCACCAGTGGCGCCGGCGGGGCGCGTCGGCGGGCCCGGTCCGTGGGACGCGCTGAGCCGCGTGGGCCGCCCTCCGGGCCGCCCACGCGGCGACCGTGTCGTCGACGTCGCGGGGCATCGTGATCAGGGGCGGGCCGCCGTGGAGCGAGTAGCGCGCACGGATGACCCGCTCGTTGAAGTCCTCGACCACGCGGCGGACCTCGGCCTCGTAGTTGATCGCGTCGAGCCGGTCGTCGAGCTCGGCGTCCTCCTTGCGCAGCGCCAGGCTGGGCGGCAGGACCGCGATCTTCTCGCGCTCGACCAGCTGCTTCACCCACCAGTCGGGGTCGTGGTGGGCGCCGAGGTCCTTGATCGGCTTGCCGGCCCCGGGCAGGTCGTCGAAGTCACCGCGCTCCATCGCCTGCTGGACCTGCAGGTCCACCCAGGTGTGCTGCTGGCGCATCCGGGCGGCCGCGGCGGCGGACCCGGTACGACGTGCGCGTGGGTGCTCGGACGACTCCGGCCGTCCCTCGGGCCACTCCTCGCTCTCGGGCATGGGGGCTCACCTCCTGCCCCGCCCACGATAGCCAGCGCTGCTACCGCAGCAGCGGCGTGGGCTCCTCGGGCACCTCCCGGGGCAGCATCGCCAGGGCGACGGCGGCGAGCAGCGCGGCGACGGCGCAGACGGACCAGACGGTGAGGTAGCCCGAGAGCGCGGCGTGGCCCTCCTCGGGATCATCGAGCGAGCCGGTCGCCGAGAGCGCGATCGCGAAGACCGCCGACGCGATCGCTCCGCCGACGGTCTTGGTCGCGTTGGTCATGCCGGTGGCGAACCCGGTGCGCTCGGGCGGCGCCGCGGCCGCCGCGGCGGCGGGCAGCGAGGCGACCAGCGCGCCCGACCCGAGTCCGATGATCGCCATGTTGACGAGGGCCTGGAGCGTCGAGCCGTGCAGCGGGAGCCACATCGCGTAGCCGATCGCGACCAGCACCGACGAGAGCACCAACGAGCCGCGCGGTCCGAAGGCGCGGGCCGTCAGCGGCAGCGTGAACGCCCCGATCGCCATGAAGATCACGTAGATGCCGATCAGCGTCGACACGAAGCCCGCGCTGGCGCCGAGACCGTAGCCGGCCACGTCGGGGTCGGTGCGGGCGAACGTCGACAGCGGGATCTGCGCCCCGAGCACCGACATGCCGAAGAGGAACGCCGTGAGCTGCACGGGCCACTGGCCGGGCGCACGCAACAGGCGTACGTCGACGATCGGCTCCTCCTGACGCATCTCGAAGCGGGCGAACGGCACGGTGAGGGCGAGGCCGAGGAGGACGAGCAGCCAGGCGAGCGGGCTGCCGACGCCGTCGAGGCGCACCACGATCAGGCCGGCCATGACGAGACCGAGCGCGACCGTGATCAGGCCGAGGCCGCCCCAGTCCAGGCCGCCGGAGGACGTGCCCTCCATGTCCTCGATCCCGAACCAGATGACCACGAAGCACACCGTCACGGCGATCGCCGGGAGCATCAGCAGCACGGTCATCGACGTCGCCTCGACCAGCGCCCCGCTGGTCACCGCACCGACGATGACGGCGAGCTCGAGCGCGCCCACGAGGATGCCGGCCGCGCGACGGGTGAGCTGGTGCTGGCGGCCGGTGCCGGCGGTACGCCGATGGATGATCGCGACCTCGAGCGGCAGCCACACGACGTACGCGCCCTGGATCGCGGAGCCGACGAGGAAGGTCGTGAAGGACGGCGCGAACGCCATGATCCACGACCCCAGTGCGGTCACGGCCGTCGAGAGGAGGAGGACCTTCTTGTGGCCGACGATGTCGCCGAGCCGGGCGAGGGGCGGTACGACGAGCGCCGAGACGATCAGCTGCGCGGCCTCGAACCAGTTGACGTCGGCGTCGGCGATGTCGAGGTGGTCGGCGATGTCGGTGAAGATCGGCGTGTAGTAGCCCTGCAGGATGCCGCTGGCCAGCTCGACGCAGACCAGGAAGCCGACGATCGTCGCGAGGCTCTTGGCCCGCGGGTCGTTGAGGACGGTCACGCTGCAGGGATCCTCTCGATCAGGCGCTGGTACCACCGCACGCCGTCGAGGAAGGCCTCGATCCCGAGGTGCTCGTCGTACGAGTGGATCGACTCGCGCTGCGCCTTGGTCATCCGGAACGGGGCGAACCGGTAGACCCGGGAGCAGATCCCGGTGAAGAACCGCGAGTCGGTCGCGGCCATCATGACGTAGGGAGCCGGGATCGCGTCGGGAAAGACGTCGCTGATGGTCGACTCGATGAGGCGGAAGGCGTCGTCGTCGACCGGGGAGATCGGACTCGGCTCGTTCTCGTCGACGACGGTCACCTGCACGTCGTCGTCCGCGACCGTCTTGCGGACGTGGTCGAGCACGCCGGCGACGGTGTCGCCGACCATGATCCGGATGTTCACGCCGGCCTTGGCCGTCGACGCGATCACGTTGAGTGCGGGCGAGCCGGCGAGCGTCGTGATCGCGAACGTCGTCCGCGTCATCGCCGCCGGCTCCGGGCCCGCCGCGATCAGGGCGCGGGTGAGGACCGGCCGCACCTTCGCGGCGTTCGCCATCAGCGGGCGGAGGGCCCGGGGCGCGTGTGGCGCCATCCGACGGAGCAGCTCGATCGTGGGCTCCGGCACGCTCGCGGCCATCTGGTGGCGGTCGAGCCGGGCCAGGGCCCGGGCCAGCCGGACCGTGGGGCCGTTGCGGGCCGGCGTGGAGGCGTGGCCGCCGCGCCCGTCGACGCGCAGCTCGAGCGAGGTGACGCCCTTCTCCGTGACGCCGACGACGCCGACCGGCGCCGCGACGCCGGGGAAGGCCTCGGACGCGACGGCGCCGCCCTCGTCCATCACGAACCAGGGGCGCACCCCGCGACTGCTCAGCGCCGCCACGGCCAGCGAGGCGGCCGAGCCCGACACCTCCTCGTTGCAGCCGAACGACAGCCAGACGTCCTGGGCCGGCGTGAAGTCCTGCTCCAGCAGCGTCTCGACGGCCTCGCAGACGGCGACGAGCTGGCCCTTGTCGTCCAGCGTGCCCCGGCCCCAGACCGCGCCGTCGTGGATCTCGGCACCGAACGGAGGGTGCTGCCAGGTCGCGTCGCCGTCGACGGGTACGACGTCGAGGTGCGCCATCAGCACGACCGGCCGCTCGTCGCTGCGACCCCTCCAGTGGAAGAGCAGGCCGTGCGTGTCGACCCGCGTCAGCTCGAGGCGCTCGTGCAGCAGCGGGAACTGGCGCTCGTGCTCGACGACGAACCGGTCGAAGGCGTCGGTGTCGACGAGCTTCCAGTCGGGGTACGAGACCGTCGGGATGCGGATGAGGGCCTGGAGCTTCGCGACTGCGCGGTGGGTCGTCACGGGCAGACGCTACGACACCCGGGCGCGTCTCGAATGCGAGACGTACGCCGTGGTGCGCCGCGTTGACCCGGACCGGCTAGGCCGATGGACTGGCCTGGTGTCCTCCCCGACCTCCCCAGCGCCCGCGATGCACGACGTCCGTGACCGGCTTGCGGGGCCGGCGGGTCGGCGAGCCGGCGGCGCCGCCGTCGGCGGGGTGGCCGATCGTGACGACGCCGACCGGGTCGTACTCCGGATCGATCCCGAACTCCGCGCGCACGGCGTCCACGCGCGGCGTGGGCACGCCGATGAAGCACGACCCCAGCCCGGCGTCCGTCGCCGTCTGCAGGATCAGCAGCGCCGCCATCGCGGCGTCCATGTGCCAGAACGGCATGGGCCAGCGTGCCTCGTCCTGGTCGGTCCAGCCCTTGTCGGCCTCGGCGTACCGGCGCAGGTACGCCGCCTTGCTGGAGCACGGGATGATCACGACCGGTGCCCGCATCATGCCGCTCAGCCACTCGTCCGGGTCGTCGACGTCGTCGGCCGTCACCTCCCAGTAGCGGCGCACGTCGGCCGGGGTGTCGAGCACCAGGAATGCCCAGCCCTGGCTGAACCCGGCGCTCGGCGCGCGGGTCGCGTTGCTCAGGGCCCGGTCGACCAGCCCGGGGTCGACGGGGTCCGATGCGTAGCTGCGGACCATCCGTCGGCGGCGTACGACGTCCTGGAACTCCATGGAGAGCACTGTGCCTGACGCCTTTGAGCGGATGTGGGCCGACCTCGCCCCCGTGGGGCGGTCGGCGGTCTCCGGCGGCTACTTCCGGCAGCCCTTCGACGCGGCGGAGCGCGAGCTGGCGGTGTGGTTCGAGGAGCAGTGCGGGGCGCGCGGGCTGCGCGTCGAGCGGGACGACTTCGGCAACGTCGTCGGGTGGTGGGACGTCGGGTCGGGACCCGCCGTGCTGACCGGGTCGCACCTGGACTCGGTGCTCGACGGGGGTGCGTACGACGGGCCGCTCGGCGTCGTCTCCGCGCTGGCCGCGATCGACCTGCTGCGCTCGCGCGGCGTGGTGCCGTCGCGGCCGGTCGGGGTGTCGGTGTTCGTGGAGGAGGAGGGCTCGCGGTTCGGGCTCGCCTGCCTCGGGTCGCGCCTGGCGGCGGGCGCGGTGTCGTGGGAGTCGGCGCGGTCGCTGCGCGACCGTGACGGGGTGGCGCTCGGCGACGTCGTCGCGGGCGGGTCGTCGGCGCTGCTGTCGTCGGTCGGGACGTTCGTGGAGCTGCACGTCGAGCAGGGCCGCGACCTCGTCGACCGGGGCGCGGCCATCGGGGTGGCCAGCGAGATCTGGCCGCACGGGCGCTACCGCTTCGACTTCGGCGGTGCCGCCAACCACGCAGGGACGACGCGGATGGAGGACCGTCGGGACCCGATGCTGACCTACGCGATGACCGCGCTGGCAGCCAACAAGCAGGCCCGGCTGGCGGGGCAGCGTGCGACCTTCGGCCGGGTGGCCGTCGAGCCCAACGGCACCAACGCCGTACCGTCCCGGGTCACCGCCTGGCTCGACGCGCGCTGCTCGACCGACGAGGCCCTGACGTCGCTGGTCGAGGCGGTCACGACCCAGGCCGCCGATCGCGCCGGGCGGGACGGGACGTCGCTTGACGTCGTCGCCGAGTCCGTGTCGGGCGCCGTGACCTTCTCGCCGGACCTCGCGGCCGCCGTCGCCGCCGACCACGAGGGCGGCGACTGGCCGATCATCCCGACCGCCGCCGGCCACGACGCCGGGATCCTCTCGTCCGCCGGCATCCCCACCGCGATGCTCTTCGTCCGCAACCCGACGGGCGTCTCGCACTCCCCGGAGGAGCACGCCTCGACGCCCGACTGCCTCGTCGGCGTCTCCGCGCTGGCCGACACCCTGGAGCGGCTGACGCGATGAGCACGTCGTACCTGCTGGAGCGGGCCTGGGTCGACGGCGCCGTCCGCGATGACGTGCTGGTCGAGATCGCGGGCGGACTGTTCACTTCCGTCACACCGTTGGGCCAGAACCGGAACCTCTCGGGCGAAGTTCCGGCCGAGAAGGTCCAGTTTCCCCGGGTGCCCGGGGAAACCGCACGGCTCCCCGGCCTCACCATCCCCGGCCTCGCCAACGACCACAGCCACGCGTTCCACCGGGCGCTGCGCGGGCGGACCCAGCGGGAGCGCGGGACGTTCTGGACGTGGCGCGACCAGATGTACGCCGTGGCCCAGCGGCTCACTCCGGACACCTACTTCGCCCTCGCCCGGGCGACCTATCGCGAGATGGTCGCGGCGGGCTACACGTCGGTGAGCGAGTTCCACTACGTCCACGACCCCGAGCCGGCGATGGGCGACGCGCTCCGGTCTGCCGGCGCCGAGGCCGGCATCCGGGTCACGCTGCTCGACACCTGCTACGTCAGCAGCGGGTTCGGTGCGCCGCCCGAGGGGGTCCAGGTCCGCTACAGCGACGGCACGGCCCGACGGTGGGCCGGGCGCGTCGGCTCCGGGCCGGCCGCCATCCACTCGGTGCGGGCGGTGCCGAGGGACCAGCTGCACGTCTTCCGCGGCCGGAGCCCACTGCACGTCCACCTCTCCGAGCAGGAGGCGGAGAACGAGGCCTGCCTCGCGGCGTACGGCGTGACCCCGACGCGGCTGCTCCACGACGAGGGGCTGCTCGGCCCGGGCACCACGGCCGTGCACGCCACCCACCTGACCGACGACGACATCGCCCTGCTGGGCACGACGAGGACGAACGTGTGCCTCACCCCCACGACCGAGCGCGACCTCGCCGACGGCATCGGCCCGGCAAGGGCGCTGGCGGCCGCGGGGTGCCGCATCACGATCGGCAGCGACAGCCACGCGGTGGTCGACCCGTTCGAGGAGCTGCGCGCGCTCGAGATGCACGAGCGGCTGACGACCCGGGAGCGGGGGCACTGGACGGCGGGCGAGCTCCTCGACGTCGGAGCGGGGGCTCGGATCGCGATCGGCGAGCCCGCCGACCTGGTCACGATCGACACCACCAGTCCGCGCACGGCCGGCACCGGCGCCGACGAGCACACCGCCGTCTTCGCCGCGACCGCCGCCGACGTCACCCGCGTGGTCGTCGGCGGAGCAGAGGTCTACACCACCGCGGACGACGAGGCGATCGGTCGCGAGCTCGGCGCCGCGATCGGGAAGGTCGAGCAGCGATGAGCGTCCTGATCACCAACATCGGCGAGCTCTTCACCAGTGACCCCGAGGGGCCGCCCACGATGGAGGCCGCCGCGCTCGTGGTCGACGGCGCCACGGTCGCCTGGACCGGCGCCGCCGCCGACGCGCCACCCGCCGACGAGCGGGTCGACGTCGGCGGCCGCGCCGTGCTGCCCGGGTTCGTCGACTCCCACTCCCACCTGGTCTTCGCCGGCGACCGCGCCCAGGAGTTCGCCGCCCGGATGGCCGGCACGCCGTACGCCGCGGGCGGCATCCGCACCACCGTCGCCGCCACCCGGGCCGCGACCGACGAGCAGCTCACCGGCCACGTGGCCCGACTCGTCGAGGAGATGCGCCGTCAGGGCACCACGACGGTGGAGATCAAGAGCGGCTACGGGCTGACCGTCCACGACGAGGCGCGGAGCCTGGCCGTGGCGCGCCAGTTCACCGAGGAGACGACGTACCTCGGCGCCCACGTCGTGCCCGAGGGCGACCCGCAGGAGTACGTCGACCTGGTCACCGGAGCGATGCTCGACGCGGCCAGCCCGCACGCCCGCTGGATCGACGTCTTCTGCGAGCGCGGCGCCTTCGACGCCGACCAGGCCAGGACGATCCTGCGCGCCGGTGCGGCCGCCGGGCTGAGGGGCAGGCTGCACGCCAACCAGCTCACCTACGGGGAGGGCGTGCAGCTCGCCGCCGATCTCGGTCTGGTCGCCGTCGACCACTGCACCTACCTCGCCGACGCCGACGTCGCGGCGCTCCGCGACAGCGGCACGATCGCGACGCTGCTCCCCGGTGTCGAGTTCTCCACCCGCCAGCCCTACCCCGACGCGCGCCGACTCCTCGACTCCGGCGTCGACGTCGCGCTCGCCTCCGACTGCAACCCGGGATCGTGCTTCACGAGCTCGATGCCGCTGTGCATCGCCCTCGCCGTCCGCGAGATGGGGATGACCCCGGCCGAGGCGGTGCACGCCGCGACGTACGTCGGCGCGCGCGCCCTCGACCGCGACGACGTGGGCGCTCTCGTGCCCGGCCGCCGCGCCGACCTCGTCGTCCTCGACGCGCCGTCCCACGTGCACCTGGCCTACCGGCCGGGCGTGCCGATCGTGACCGCGACCTGGGTCGGCGGACGGCCGCACGTGCGCGCCACGGCGGTGTAGTGTCGCGCGCCACCGGTCGGTGACCGCCGGGCCGGTTCGCGGCGGAGGGAGACAATCGTGGGCCGACGACTCGTCACGGTGCTGGGGGTCGCGCTCGCGGCCTCGCTGGCGGTGCCCCCGTCGCCCGTGCTCGCCCGGCCCGCCTCGGACGAGCGGCGGGATCCTCGGGTCGTCGGGGTCGGGGGACCCGAGACGATGATCCTGCGCTCCGGGTGCCACGAGACCTATCACGCCGCGGCCGTCTTCGACGCGGTCGCGGGCGAGGAGTACTGGGCGACGATCAACGCCGAGGACGCGACCGGCGGCGACATCGACGGTGCGATCCGCGAGGGCGTCGTCACCAGCCCCGGACGGATCACCGTGACGGCGCCGCTGCTGCTGTGCGGCGCGGTCCACGAGGCCGGAGTCGGCCGGATCAAGGTCGGGCTGCTGGTGGGCGACACCGACGAGACGCTGCGCAAGCGCGTCACCCTCAAGTACGACGACCGCGTCTCGCTGCGCAAGGCGAAGCGCGTCCGCGGCCACACGACCCTGCGCGGCGTGTGGAGCCGGGGCAAGGGCTTCGGCCCGGGCCTCACCACCTACGTCCGCAAGTCGGTGCGCGTCCAGCTTTTCTTCAAGCCGCGCGGCAGCCGGCGCTGGCAGCACGTGGGCCGGACCGGCATCGACTTCGAAGGACGCTGGGCGGCGCGCGCGCCCATCGGCGACCCGGGCCGCTGGCAGGCCCGGATCGCCGGGTCCAACCGGCTGCTGCCGGCCCGGTCCCAGGTGCGCCGCGCCCGCTGAGCCACCCCTAAGGCACCGGACCGTCCCGGATAAGGCACTCGTCCGATGTGCCGGCCTACCTCAGACGACGAACCTCGTGGTCATCGACGAGGAGCTGAGGAGCCCACACCATGTACGACAACACCGTCCACCGCGACTACGTGAAGACCGAGATGGAGTACCGCCTCGGGCGGATCCGGGCCGACATCGCCGGCCGACGCACCCGCCGCGCGCTGACGCGCCGCAACGCCCAGAACCGGCCGGGAGACGCCGGCGGCACGGCCAGCACCTGGGCCGACTGATCGGCGGCCCGCGATGAGCGGCGCCGTCGTGGCGGCTATTCAGGAGCACGACACAACAGAACACGGGATCATGGGCGGCGTGGCAGCACACACCAGCCGAACCCTGGTCGGGCGAGACGCCGAGCTGACGGAGCTCTCTTCGTTGCTCGGCGTTCGTCCGTCCCCGGATCCCGGCAGCGGTACGCCGGGCGGGGTGGCGCTCCTCTCCGGCGACGCCGGCGTCGGCAAGACCCGGCTCCTGGTCGAGCTGCGCGACCGGGCCTTCGCCGAGGGGTGGCGGGTCTTCGCGGGGCACTGCCTCGACTTCGGCGACTCCGCGCTGCCCTACCTGCCCTTCTCCGAGGTCCTCGGCCGGGTCGCGGCCGACCTCCCCGACGTCGTCGACCAGGTCGCCGCCCAGTACCCCGCCCTGGCCCGGCTCCAGCCCGGGCGCCGCGTGCTCGGCTCCGCCGGCGCCGCGGACACGGCCGAGCAGGCGGGCACCCTCGACCGTGCCGACCTCTTCGAGGCCGTGCACACCCTCCTCGAGACCGCTGCCGCGACGGCGCCGGTCCTCCTCGTGGTCGAGGACACCCACTGGGCCGACCAGTCGACGCGCGACCTCCTCAGCTTCCTCTTCTCGCGCCCGTTCGACGGCCCGGTGGCCGTGGTGGCGTCGTACCGCGCCGACGACCTGCACCGCCGCCACCCGCTGCGACGCCAGGTCGCCGAGTGGTCGCGCATCCGAGGCGTCCACCGGGTGGCGCTCTCGCCGCTGCCCGAGGACGCCGTGCGCGCCCTGATCCACGAGCTGGTGCCCGAGGGCCTCTCCGAGAAGGAGCTCGTCGACATCGTCGAGCGCGCCGACGGCAACGCGTTCTTCGTCGAGGAGCTCACCAGCGCCGCCGCCGAGCCCGGCCGGTGGGTGCCGCCCGACCTCGCCGACGTGCTGCTCGTGCGCCTCGACCGGCTCGACGACACCGCGCGCCAGGTCGTGCGCACCGCGAGCGCGTCGGGCCGGCGGGTCTCCCACGAGATGCTCGCCGCGACGTCCGGGCTGGACACCGCGGCGCTCGACGAGGGCCTGCGCAAGGCCGTCGAGATGAACGTGCTGCTCGCCCAGGAGGGCCGCTACGCGTTCCGCCACGCCCTGCTCGGTGAGGCCGTCTATGACGACCTCCTGCCCGGCGAGCGGGTGCGGCTGCACGCACGGTACGTCGAGGCGCTCCACGACGGCACCGTCGGCGGGACCGCGGCCGAGCTGGCCCGCCACGCCCGGCTCGCCAACGACCTCGACATCGCGCTGACCGCGAGCATCCAGGCCGGTCGCGAGGCGTGGGACGTCGGCGGGCCCGACGAGGCGGCGTACCACTATCAGCAGGCACTCCAGCTGGTCGCCGACCCCCGCCGCTGCGAGCGCTCCGCGGTCGACGTGTCCAAGCTCGCCACCAACGCCGCGGAGGCGCTGAGCGAGAGCGGCGACACGATCCGCGCCGTCGCCCTGCTCCAGGAACAGCTCGACCGGCTCCCCGCCGAGACGCCACCGGAGTGGCGGTCGCGGATGCTCACCTCGCGGGCGGGCATCCTCATCGTGGTCGACACCGACGAGGACCCGGCCGAGGTCTCCGCGGAGGCGCTGGCGCTGGCGCCCGAGGGCGACAACCGGTGGCGGGCCCGCGCGCTCACCACCCATGCGCGCGTGCTCGCCGCCGTGGGTCGCTACGAGGAGGCCCAGGTCGTCGGGCTCGAGGCGCTCGCGCTCGACGAGCGGCTCGACCTCCACCAGCTCGCCTCGGAGGCGATCACCACGCTGAGCGGACTCAAGAAGGCCGGCCCCAAGGAGGGCCTCCGCGAGGCCCTCCTCGAGGCGATCGCCCGGTCCGAGGACGCCGACGCCATGCATGCCGAGCTGCGCGCGCGGTTCCTGCTCGCCCGGTCCTACGAGGACTGGGCGGAGTGGGACGACGCCGAGGAGTGGTTCCGCAGCGTGACCGTCCGCGCCGACGCCGCCAACCTGCCGTGGACGCCCTACGCCTTCGAGTCGCGCGTCCAGCTCAGCTGGATCCGCACGGTCCGGGGAGGCTGGGACGAGGTGCTCGCGCTCACGGACATGGCGGGGCAGAACCCGCCGCCGATCCCGCGCGCCAACCTCGACGCGCTCCGGCTCAACGTGCTCCAGGCTCGGGGCGAGGACGTCGGCGCCGAGGGCCGCAAGCTGCGCCGGTTCTGGTCGCGCGAGGGCGGCATCGCGATCCACTCCGCGGCCCTCGAGATGGTGCACGCCGGCCGCACCGGCGACGCCCAGGGCGCCGTGCAGGTGTACGACGACGTCGTCGCCGTGCTCTCGCGCACCTGGCACGAGTGGTTCAGCGCCCGGATCCGCTTCGCTGCCGTCGCCATCGGCGCCGTCAACCAGGCGCTCCCGCCGCTCTCGGCCGCCGAGCGAGCCGCGATGCTGCCCGGCGTCGAGCGGCTGAGCGAGGACGGCCACATCGTCGTGCAGCGCTACTCGGACCCCTCCGGGCACTGGGGCCCCGAGGGTCGGGCGTGGAAGAAGCGGCTCGACGCCGAGACGCTTCGCGCCCGCTGGCTCGCCGGCGTCGACGCCCCGCCGCGGGAGGCGCTCGTCGAGGCGTGGCACGAGACCGTCACGCTCTTCGAGGACTTCGGCCACGTCCACGAGCTCGCGGTGGTGCGCACGACGTACGCCGGCATCCTGCGCGCGACCGGCGACACCGCCGGCGCGCGCGAGCAGGGCGATCGCGCCCGCGCGGCCGCGCACGACCTCGGCGCGCGGCCGCTCCTCGACGAGCTGAGGGCGATCGGGTCGGCGCCGGTGCGCACCGAGACGGCGCCCGACGCGCTCACCCCGCGTGAGACCGAGATCCTGACGCTCGTGGCCGACGGCCGCTCGAACGGCGAGATCGCCCGGCAGCTCTTCATCAGCGCGAAGACGGTGTCGGTGCACGTCTCCAACATCCTGGCCAAGCTCGACGCGGCCGGCCGCACCGAGGCCGCGGCGATCGCGCGACGTCGCGGCCTGATCGGCTGACCCGCGACCGACGGCACCGTTCTGCGGAGGCACATGGTCGTCGCTCGGGGCCGGACTTGCAACACCTGTGCGGCAACCGTTACCGGTGCTGGCGGATCTGGGCAGGTGTTGCCCAACGTCCGGTGGAGGGTTGGGCGATGACCGCCGATGTCGGGATCCACCGCCCACCCGCACGATGTCCGCACGTGATGCCCGACACAGCCGCCATCGGCGGTCCCGAGGGCGGGCACGACCAGGAGGCGGGCATGCGCGGACTACTTCGGAACCTCACCGGGCTGGTGGCGGTGGCTCTCGTGGCCACCGGCTGCGGAGGCGACGGCGACAGCGGGGCGGACGACGGCGAACTGCGGATCGCGGCGATCTTCTCGGGTCCCACGACCGACGCCGACTACAACGCACTCGGCCTGGAAGCACTCAACGCCGCGGAGGAGGACGGCGCCGAGGTGTCGTACTCCGAGAGCGTCGCGGTGCCCGACATCGAGCGCGTGCTGCAGGAGTACGTCGCCGACGGCTTCGACGTGATCTGGACCCACGGCTCGCAGTTCTACGAGGCCACCGCGAAGATCGCCGAGCAGAGCCCGGACGTGAACTTCATCGGTGAGTTCGACGGCGAACCGGAGGGCCAGCCGGAGAACGTCTGGACGATCGATCGGAACTTCCACGAGGTCTTCTACCCGATCGGCACCCTGGCGGCGAACCTCACCAAGAGTGGCAAGGTCGGCTACCTGGGCGGCCTCAGCCTCCCGTTCTCCTACTCGGAGGTGCACGCGGTGGAGCAGGCGTTCGACGAGAGCGGCGAGTCCGTCAGCCTCACCTCGGTCTGGAGTGGTGACTTCAACGACACCGTCAAGGCGCAACAGCTCACCAGCCAGCTGGTCTCCGACGGCAACGACGTCGTCATCACCTCGCTCAACCTGGGCGCGGTCGGGGCCTTCAAGGCCGTCAACGACACCGACCCCGGCTCGACCTGGCTGACGGTGAAGTACACCGACAAGTCGCAGAACGGCCCTGAGCACTACGCCGCAACGGTCCTGTACGACTTCACGAGCCCGCTCGACGAGATCCTCGGTGAGATCGACGGCGGCACCACCCAGGGCCGCTACGTGATCGGCTTCGGCGAGGGCAAGGGCGCCAGCGTCTCGGTCGGCGACCAGGTGCCCGCCGAGGCCAAGGCGGCGGCCGAGGAGTCCGTGGCCGGCATCACCGACGGCTCGATCGAAGTCGAGCTCGACCAGTCCGAGGTGAAGTGACCACGCAGCAGCCGCCCCGGCTGGAGATGCGGCGCGTCGTCAAGACCTTCGGGCCGGTCGTGGCCCTCGACTCGGTGGACCTCGTGGTCGCCCGCAACGAGGTGCACGGCCTGCTCGGCGGCAACGGCGCCGGCAAGACGACGCTCATGAACGTTCTCTACGGGCTCTACCGCCCGAACTCGGGCGAGGTGCTCCTGGACGGTGAGCCGGTGACCGTCGGCTCTCCTAGGGACGCCATCGACGCAGGCGTCGGCATGGTTCACCAGACGTTCCTCCAGGTCGACAACTACACCGTGACCGAGAACATCGTCCTCGGCACCGACGTCTCCGGCGCGCTCCGCCTCGACCTCGATGAGGCGAGGAAGAGGATCCGCGAGCTGAGCACGAGGTTCGGCCTCAGCGTCGATCCGGACGCCGTCGTGGAGGACCTGCCCGTCGGCGTCCGGCAGCGGGTCGAGATCCTGAAGGCCCTCTACCGCGGCGCACGACTGCTGATCCTCGACGAGCCCACGACCAACCTGACGCCGCAGGAGGTCGACGACCTCTTCGGGTCGATGCGGGCGATGGTGGACGACGGGATGAGCGTCGTGCTGATCACCCACAAGATCCGCGAGACGCTCGGTGTCTGCGACCGGATGACCGTGATGCGCGACGGCCGGAGCGTGGAGACCATCGAACGCTCCGACACCGATGCCGACCACCTGGCGGACGTCATGGTGGGCGGCACCACCGGCCCGGGCGAGCTGATCGACGCGGCCGCGCTGGGCGCGGTCGACGCGGAAGAGGTCGAGGTCACCGTCTCGTCCGTCCGCGACGCCGTTGGTGTGTCGGTTCAGGGCCTGGTCGTGAACAACGACCAGGGCCACGAGCTGGTCCCTGGCTTCGACCTGGAGATCCGCGAGGGCGAGATCGTCGGCATCGCCGGGGTGGCGGGCAACGGTCAGGTCGAGCTTGCGGAGGCGCTCGCCGGCGTACGTGCGGTGCGGGCGGGCTCCGTCGAGGTCGGTGGCCGCTCGATGTGCGGGCGGCCGGCCTCGGCCTGGCTGGACCACGGCGTGGCCTACGTCCCAGAGGACCGCCACCGCGACGGCATCCTGCCGACCGCCAGCATCACCGAGAACCTCGTGCTCGGCTCGCAGCGCAGCCCGGGCGTGCGCCGCCACGGACTCCTCGACTGGGGCGCCGCCAAGCAGCGGGCGGTCGAGGCCATCGAGCAGTTCTCGATCCGGGCCAACGGGCCTGCCACGCCTGCCGGCGACCTGTCCGGCGGCAACATCCAGCGCGTCATCCTCGCGCGGGCATTCGCCCGCCGGCCCCGGATGCTGATCCTGCACAACCCGACCCGCGGCCTCGACCTCGGGTCGACCAGGTTCGTCTACGACCAGGTCCGGGTCGCGACCGACGCCGGGTGCGCGATCTTGCTTCTCTCCGAGGACCTCGACGAGGTGATCGCCATGTCCGACCGGGTGATCGCGCTCTTCAAGGGGTCGCGGGCCGGGGAGTGGCAGAAGGGGACCGTGGACGCCTACGAGGTGGGCCGCAGCATGACCGGACTGGGAGAAGCGCGTGTCTGAGACCATCTCCCCAGCGCCCTCGGCCGCGCCACCGGACGCCGAGCCGTCCAACCGCGTGGTCGAGGCGCTGTGGCTCCTGGTGCCGTACGTCGTGTCGGTGGTGTTGGCGTTCGTCGTGGGTGGCCTGATCATCCTGGCGCTCGGCCAGGATCCGGTCGCGGCGTTCGAGTCGGTGCTGACGACCAGCTTCAATACCCGATTCGGCACGGTCGAGACCCTGCACAAGTGGGTGCCGATCCTGCTGTGCGCCTACGCGTTCGCGATCCCGCTCGCCACCGGCAAGTTCAACATCGGCTCCGAGGGCCAGTTGCTTGTCGGTGCCACCGGTGGCGTCGCGCTGGGCATCCTCTGGTCCGACCTGCCGATGGTGATCCTGCTGCCGTGCGTGCTCGTCGCGGGTGCGCTGGCAGGCGCGCTGTGGGCGGGCATCGCCGCGTTCCTCATGGTCAAGTTCAACGTGAACGAGATCCTCAGCACCGTCGTGCTCAACTTCATCTCGTTCCAGGTGATCGACTACGTCGCCAGCCAGGTGTGGCCCGACCGCGGCGCCGGGCACCCGGCGACGACCCCCGTCGGCGACGGCGCCCTGCTGCCGGGCATCGGCGACACCCCGCCGTTCCACTCGGGCGTGCTGCTCACCCTCGTCCTGGTGGTGGTGATCGCGGTCTTCATGCGCCGCACCGCGACCGGCTTCGAGATGCGCGCGGTCGGAGCGAACCTGCGCGCGGCCCAGGTGCACGGCATCAAGACCTCCAGGCTCGCCGGGGCCGGCCTCGTCGTCGGTGGCGCGGTCGCCGGACTCGCAGGCTCGATCGAGGTCGCGGGCGTGCACGGCAAGATGCTCGAGGGGATGCAGTCGAACTTCCTGATCCTCGGCATCATCGTCGGCTTGATGGCACGCGGCAGCATGCTCGCCCTCCCCGTCGTCGCCTTCGGCATCGCCGTCCTGGAGGTGGGCGCGGGCTCGATGCAGCGCACTGCGCAGGTGCCGGTCGAGATGGTGTTGATCATCGAGGCGCTGATCCTGCTGTTCCTGCTGTTGTCCGACATCGTCCGCACGAAGCTCCGGGGGCGCTGACATGGGTGAGATCACCGAGTTCCTCACGTTGATGATCCCGGCGATGGTGCCGTTCCTTCTGGCCGCGCAGGGCACGGTGCTGAGCGGTCGGGCCGGCGTCTTCAACGTCTCGCAGGAGGGCCTGATGGTCCTGGGCGCGGCCATCGGGTTCCTCGTCAGCTTCAAGGTGGGCAGCAACACCGTCGGCCTGTTCGCCGCGTTCGCGGCCGCCGCGCTGTTCGGCCTGGTGCTCGCCTACATGACGACCCAGCTCCGCCTGGACCAGTTCGTCGTTGGTCTGGCGCTGTACTTCGCGGCGCTCGGCGCGGCCGGACTCCTCTATCGCGAGGTGATCGGCGTGACCATGGCGCCGCCGCTGATCCCGACCCTCGACGACTACCCCATACCCCTGCTCTCGGAGATCCCGTTCCTCGGTGAGGTGCTGTTCGACCACGACCTGGTCGTCTACGCCGCGTTCCTCATCTCCGCCGGCATCTACTGGTTCATGTACAAGACCCGCAGCGGCCTGGCGTTCCGGTCGATCGGCGAGAACCCGAAGGCGGCCGACAGCCTCGGCATCAACGTGACCTGGGCCCGCACGTGGTCAACGGTGGTCGGCTCCGGGCTCGTCGGTGTCGCCGGCGCGTACCTGCCGATGGTCTACACGGGTCTCTACACCGAGGGCATGGTGGCCGGCCGCGGCTGGCTGGTCATCGCTCTGGCGTTCCTCGGTGGCTGGCGCCCGCACCTGGTGGTCGCGGGGGCGGCGTTCTTCGCCGGCATGGAGGTCCTGGCGCTGCGGGCACAGGTGGCCGGCATCGGCATCCCGCACCAGTTCGTGCTGATGCTTCCGTACGTCGCCACGCTCCTCGTCATGGTCTTCGCGTTCCGCTGGGCGCGGCAGCCCGCGTTCCTCGGCCGCAACTACGACCGTGAGAGTCGCCTGGTCGGCTGAGTCCGGAGGGTGGTGTAGCGGTTCGACCGCTCGGGTACCGCTTGTGGGGTCGGTCCGCAGCACAGCAGACTGGCCCCAGAGCCACTCGACCCAGGAGGACGCATGACGCCCGAAGAGCCCCTCAGCGACGACGAGATGACGACCACCGGTCCCGGTGCGACGGGCGGCGCCGGCGGCGATGCCGACGGCACCGACGGCGACGCGAGCGACGGTGACGGCACGGACGGCGACGGCACCGACGGCGACTCGTCCGACGGCGACGGCACGGACGGCGACGGCACCGACGGCGACTCCTCGGACGGCGACGGCACCGACGGCGACGGCACCGACGGCGACGCCTCCTGAGTGACTGCCCTCGACCTGCTCAGCGGTGACGCCCAGACCTTCCTCGGGAAGGTCTGGGCGTCGCGCGTGCACCTGCACCGCACCGACCCGGCCGACCTGGTCGGGCTGCTCTCGCTCGCCGACGCCGACCACCTGCTGACCTCGACCGCGATCCGCACACCGTCGATCCGGATGGCCGGGGACGGGAAGGTGCTGCCCGAGTCGACGTACACCCGAGGTGCGACGATCGCCGGCAAGCCGCTGTCCGGGCTGGTCGACGGACGCAAGGCGCTCGCGCTCTTCGACGACGGGGCGACGGTCGTCTTCCAGGGCCTGCACCGCTACTGGCCGCCGCTGACCCGGCTGATCGCGGAGCTCGAGCTCGAGCTCGGCCACCCCTGCCAGGCCAACGCCTACCTGACACCGCCGGGAGCCCAGGGCTTCGCGGTGCACTCCGACTCCCACGACGTCTTCGTCTTCCAGACCGCGGGGTCGAAGCTGTGGGAGGTGCACGGCCAGGACGGGCCCGAGGAGGTGCTCCTCGAGCCGGGCCTGTCGATGTACCTGCCCACGGGCACCCCCCACGCCGCCCGGGCGCAGGAGACCGTCTCGCTGCACGTCACGATCGGGATCAACCAGCTGACGTGGCGCGGACTGCTCGAGCGCACGCTCGCGTCGGTGGTCGGTGGCGTGCCCGCCGACCACCTGCCGGCCGGCTACCTCGACGACCCGGCGCTGCTGAGCACCGGCCTCGCCGAGCGGCTGGAGCAGGTCGCCGACGCCCTCCGCGCGGTGGACGCCGAGGCCGCCGTGGAGACAGAGGTACGTCGCTTCCTCACCTCGCGCCCGCCGCGCCTGACCGGAGGGCTGCGGGACGTGATCGGCCGCCGCGAGGTCGTGGCCACGACCGTGCTGCGGCGCCGCCCCGGCCACCCGTGCGTGCTGCTCGACCGCGGTGACGTGGTCGAGGTGCTGCTGGGTGACCGCGCGCTGACGGTGCCGGCGCGGATCCGGCCGGCGCTCGAGGAGGTCCGCGGTCGCGAGGAGCTCACCCCGGGCGACCTGCCGCTCGACGCCGAGAGCAGCCTGGTGCTGTGCCGCCGGCTGGTGCGGGAAGGGCTGCTCGAGATCTCGTGACCCCCGCACCTGCACAGTTCCGCTGTGCGGCCCAGAGCCTGCTGCGGGACGAGCCCGTCGCGGGGTCGGCGACCCACGTCCGCACCTGGCTGCTGCTCGAGCACGTCGGCCCGTGGGGCGATCGCGCCCTCCGTGACGCCCGCCTCCCCGACGGACTCGGCGCCGAGCTCGAGCGCCGGGCGAAGGAGCACCGCGCCAAGGTGCTGCTGATCCGGAGGTTCAGCTCCAAGCCCGACGCCCCGGACGGTCTTCGGGCCTTCGCGGCGTACGCCGACCCGGTGCGCCCGCGACTCGAGTCGGCGGTCGTCTCCGACCCGCGCGACGTCCTCGACGTCGACCTCGGGTCGCTGCGGCGCGGCGGCACCTCCGGCCTGCCGACCTACGACGGGTCGATCTTCTGCGTCTGCACCAACGGTCGCCACGACGCCTGCTGCGCCGAGCGCGGACGGCCGGTCGCCCGGGCCCTCGACCGCGCGCATCCGCAGGAGACGTGGGAGGTGTCGCACGTGGGCGGCGACCGCTTCGCCGCCAACATGGTGGTCCTGCCGCACGGCCTCTACTACGGCCGGCTCGACCCGGCGTCGTCGATCGCCGTGGCCGGCGCGCACCTGGCCGGCGAGCTCGACCTCGACCGCCTGCGCGGCCGCGCGTCGCACCCGATGGCGGTGCAGGCGGCCGAGATCCACCTGCGCCGCGAGCTCGGCGCCACCCGCGAGGACGACGTGGTCCTCGCGGGCCGCTCGGTCGAAGGCGACCTCACCACCGCCGCCTTCACGGTCGCCGGAGGCACCTACGACGTCGTCGTGCGCACCACCCGCGACCCCGCCACGGCCACCCGGCTGACCTGCAAGGCCGGCCGGGACAACCCGGTGCCGGCCCATGAGCTCGTCAGCGTCGCCCGCCGCTCCTGACGACGACCAGCACTCCCTCGCCGCCGTCCCAGCGACCGCGCAGCACCGCGTCGCCCTCTGGCGCCGTGCCGACCTCGTGCACGACGACGACCTCCGGGCGCAGCACCGACCCGCCGCTGCCGACCGCGACCGCCTTCGGCTCACGTGGCTCCCGGCGCCCGTCGACCTCGAAGTACTCCGCCGCGCTGGTGCCGCCCTCGAGCACCGTCGCCGTGACGGTCGCGATCCAGACGGGGTCGCCGGTGGCGTCGTACACCCAGCGGGTGCCGAGCACCGAGTGCTCGGTGGTGCCGACCAGGTGGTCCTCGGCGCCCTCGAGCGGCGCGGCACGGTAGGTCAGCGGCACGTGCACGACGACCGCGCCATCCGCGCTGCGCAACAGCATGCCCTCCATGCCGACCTCGCCCGCCGGGTCGTCGAGGCGGTAGCCGCCGAACGGCTTCAGCCCCGGCAGGCGCGCCGCCCACGACTGCTTCGGCAGCCACTCCGCGATCACCTCGGACTTGGTCGGGGTCAGGGTCGCACGATGCAGCAGGGCCATGCGGCGAGCCTAGGGCCGGCCACCAGCGGCATCGGCCGAGGACCCCCGGGGTACCGCTGGGCGTGCTCCCTCGACTCCGCGGACGGTACGGGCTCGCGGTGGCGATCGCGCTGCTCGGCCTGGTCCCCAACGTCACCCTCCAGACGTCGACCTTCGCGCTGGGCGGCCTCGTGTCGGCCGATCTCGGGGCTAGCGCGACCGCCGTGCAGGTCGTGGGGGGCCTTGGCAGCGCGGCGTACGCCGTCGGCGCGGTGACGGCGGCCCAGCTCGCCCAGCGGTACGGCCAGCGCCGGCTCTTCCTCGGCTACGGGCTCGTGTTCGTGGCCGCCTCGGTCGTGACGGCGTCCGCACCCGGCATCGCCCTCTTCTCCGTCGGCCGCGTCGTGGAGGGACTCGCCGCCGGCGCGATGCTGATCAGCGCACTCCCGCCACTCGTGGCGCGGTTCCCCGCCTCGCGCCTGCCCTTGACGGCCGTGGTCGTGAACGTCGGCATCTTCGGGGCGAGCACGCTGGGCCCGATCGTCGGCGGGTACGCCGCGGCCGCGGGCAGCTGGCGGGCCCTCTTCGTCGCGAGTGCCGCGCTCGGCGCGCTGGGCTGGATCGTCGCGCTGGTCGGGTACGCCGACATCGACCCGGCCGACCCCGAGGGCACCGTGGACCGCGCGGCGCTGGCGCTGACGGTCGTGGCCACCGTCGCGACCTTCGTCGGCACCGCGCTGCTGACCGGCGCGGCGGCGTCGTCCCCGACGGTCTGGATCCCCATCGCGGTCGGCCTCGCCGCTCTGGTGGCGCTGCTGTGGTGGGAGGATCGGCACGAGGGCTCGCTCATCCCGGTGCGGGCCCTCTCCACCCAGCTGCCGGTCACCGGCATCGTCGTGGCCTCGATCGGCGGCGCCGTCTTCGTCGCAGCGGTCGATCTGCTCCAGCAGGTGCTCGCGGACGGCGGCGCGGCGCCGGAGGAGATCGCTGCCCTGTGCTGGCCGATGCCCGTCGGGGTCGTGGTCGGGGCGGTGGCCTTCGGGGTCGTGCCGGGTCCGCTGCGCCGCCGCCGTTGATGTCGAGCACCTCGCCGGTCACCCACGCGGCCTTGGCCAGGTAGACCGCGGCCTCGGCGACCTCCTCCGGTGAGCCCGGGTGTCCGAGCGGGGTGTTGTCGAGGTAGTCGTCCTCGATGCCCGGGATGTCCATCGCCGGCTGGGTCAGCGGTGTGACGACCGGGCCGGGGCGATCGCGTTGACCCGGATGCCGCGAGGTGCCAGTTGACGCGTGTCAATCTAGGGCCTAGCGTCCGCAATTAGAACAGGTTCCACTGACGTCAGGAGCACCGGTGACCCGACCGACGACCGCCGTGATCGGCGCCGGCATCAGCGGGCTCACGGCGAGCAAGATGCTCGGCGACTACGGCGTCCCCTACACCGCGTTCGAGTCCTCCGACCGGGTCGGCGGCAACTGGGCGTTCGGCAACCCCAACGGGCACAGCAGCGCCTACCGCTCCCTGCACATCGACACCTCGAAGCACCAGCTGTCGTTCCGCGACTTCCCGATGCCCGACGACTATCCCGACTTCCCGCACCACACCCTGATCAAGGACTACCTCGACGCGTACGCCGACGCGTTCGGCGTCCGCGAGCGCATCGAGTTCCAGAACGGCGTGGTGCACGCCGAGCGGCTCGCGGGCGGTGGATGGGAGCTACGGACGCAGCGCGGCGAGACCCGGCACTTCGACCTGCTCGTGGTCGCCAACGGCCACCACTGGGACCCGCGGTCGGCCGACTTCCCCGGCGAGTTCAGCGGGGAGACCATCCACTCCCACCACTACGTCGACCCGTGGACGCCGCTGCACCTGATGGACAAGCGGATCCTGGTCGTCGGCCTCGGCAACAGCGCGGCCGACATCACCGTCGAGCTCTCGCAGCGGGCGCTGCGCAACGAGGTGACGCTCTCGACCCGCAGCAGCGCGTGGATCGTGCCGAAGCTGGTCGCCGGCAAGGCGGCCGACATGAACTACCGGACGATCCCGCAGCTCCCGCTGTCGTGGCAGCGCAAGGTGGCGCAGTGGGGCCAGCGGTTCACCTACTCCGATCCGACCCTCTACGGGCTGCCCGCGCCCAACCACAGGTTCTTCGAGGCGCACCCGACCCAGTCCGGCGAGCTGCCGCTGCGCCTGAAGTCGGGTGACGTGACGCCGAAGGGCAACGTCGCGCGGCTCGACGGGGAGACCGTGCACTTCGAGGACGGCACCGCCGCCGACTTCGACGTGATCGTCTCCGCCACCGGCTACAACCTCACCTTCCCGTTCTTCGACCCCGGCTTCATCAGCGCTCCCGGGAACAGGATCGACCTCTACAAGCGCATCATCAGGCCCGGCATCGACGACCTGCTGTTCGCCGGCTTCGCCCAGGCGACGCCGACGCTCTTCCCCTTCGTCGAGAGCCAGGCGCGGCTGATCGCGGCGTACGCCGTGGGGGAGTACGTGCCTCCGTCGATCGACGAGATGCACCGGGTGATCCGGGCCGACGACCGGCTCTACATGGGCCACATGCTCGACCGGCCCCGGCACACCCACCAGCTCGACTACTTCGTCTACGAGCACCAGATGCGCACCAGGGAGCTGCCGGAGGGTCGTCGGCGGGCGCGCGCGTGGGCGGCGTCGTGAACCTCGCCAGGGGCGACGAGCGCCGCTCCGCGCTCCTCTCCGCGCTCGAGGAGCACCTCCGGGGCCACCGCCTCGACGACATCAACATCGCCGACATCTCCGCTCGCGCGGGCGTTACGCGCTCGGCGTTCTACTTCTACTTCGACAACAAGGCGGCGGCCGTCGCGGCGCTCTACGAGGAGATGTACGCCGAGGGCTTCGACGCCGCGGACGTGCTCGGCGGCGACGGCACGGTGCGCGACCGCATCTCCTCGGCGATCGACGCGATCTTCCACGGCTGGGCGCAGCGCACCCACCTCTATCGAGCGATCCTGGACGCCCGCGCGGCGAGCCCCGCCGTGCGCGACCAGTGGGACGCCTTCCAGCAGTCGTACGTCGAGGTCGTCGCCGACCTGATCGCCTCCGAGCGGGAGTCGGGCGCCGCGCCCGACGGACCCGACCCGCGGGCGCTGGCCACGGCGTTGCTCGACCTCAACGACCGCACGCTCGCGCGTGTCGTGCACGCCGTCGAGGGCACCGACCTCGAGCCGCACCTCGACGCGGTCGTGCACGTCTGGATGACGAGCATCTACGGGAGGACCGCATGAAGCACGCCGAGATCACGTTCCTCTCCGGCGCGGGGGCGGCGCGGGCCGAGTGCGTCGCGCGGCACTTCACCGGTGAGGGCGACGCGTGGGCGAGCGACGCCGGGCGACCGGTGGTCGTGATGGCGCACGGACTCGCGGGCACGGTCGACTCCGGTCTGGTGGCGTTCGCCGAAGCGCTGGCCGCCGCCGGTCTCGACGTCGTGGCGTTCGACTACCGGGGCTTCGGGGCCTCGGCCGGAGAGCCGCGTCAGACGGTGTCGATGGCTGGCCAGCTCGAGGACTACCGCGCCGCGTCGGCCGCCGCGGCGCGGCAGCCCGGCGTCGACCCGCGACGCCTGGTGCTCTGGGGCGTCTCGCTCTCGGGCGGCCATGTGCTGGCGGCGGCCGCGCACCGCGACGACGTCGCCGCCGTGGTCTCCCTGACCCCGCTCGTCGACGGCCTGGCCGCCGGCCGGCACGCGCTCGCGCACCACACGCCGGCGGCGATGGCGCGCTCGACCGTGCTGGGCCTGCGGTCCCGTCTCGGACGTCCGCGGATGATGCCGGTCGTCGCCCGCCCGGGGGAGCTCGGCGCGCTCACGCTCGACGGCTGCCTCGAGGACTACCTGGCGATCGCCGGACCGACCTGGCGCAACGAGATCGACGCCGCCGTCGGTCTCGAGCTCGGCAGCCACCGTCCGGGCAAGGCGGCCGCCGACGTCCGCGCGCCGCTGCTCGTGCAGATCGCCGACTTCGACCGGAGCGCGCCGCCGCGGGCCAGCGCCAAGGCCGCGTTCGCCGGCCGCGCCCAGGTGCGGCACTACCCCTGCGACCACTTCGACGTGTGGCCGGGCAAGCAGTGGCACGAGCCCGCCGTGGCCCACCAGGTGATGTTCCTGCGGCAGGTGCTCGGCGCCCGCTGACGGCTGTAACGGGGTGTTGTGGGAACTGCTGACCCGTCATAACGGGCGAGTAGTTCCCACAACACCGCGTTACAACTTCCGCCGACGCCGACCAGCCCCGCTTATTGACGCGTTTTCAATAGCCGGCGTACCGTCGGCACGGTGACGACCCTGGACGACGTCGACCAGCTCACGACACAGCGGTTCCGGAAGATGAGCCCCGGCAACCAGGACCGGTTGCCGCCCGTCGACTCGCGCGGGCTGCCGCCGGGCCCGCGCTGGCCGGTGCTGGTGCAGACGGCGGGCCTGCTGCGGTTCCGGCACCGGTTCCATCCCTACCTGCGCCGCAAGTACGGCGACGTCTTCACGGTCCGGCTCGCCCCGGGCGGCCGGCCGCTGGTGTTCTTCACCCGGCCCGAGCACGCGAAGGAGATCTTCGCCGGCGACCCGGAGGTGTTCCACGCCGGCAAGGCCAACGCGATCCTGGGCCCGATCATGGGCGAGCACTCGCTGCTGCTGCAGGACGGATCCGAGCACAAGCGCGCCCGCAAGCTGCTGATGCCGGCCTTCAACGGCCACGCGCTGCGCGACTACCAGTCGCTCGTCACGGAGGTCGCCCGGGCCGAGGTCGGACGCTGGCGCAGCGGCGAGACCTTCCGCTCCCTCGACCGGATGAACGCGCTGACGCTCGAGGTGATCCTGCGCGTGGTCTTCGGGGTGACCGACGAGAGCCGGCTCGCCCGGCTCCGCCCGCGCGTCAACGCCACCGTCAACATCAGCCCGGCGATCCTGCTCGGCTGGGGCTACCCGTGGCTGCAGAAGTACGGCCCGTGGCGGCGCACGTGCGAGAACCAGGTGGAGCTGGACCGGCTGATGTACGCCGAGATCCGCGAGCGGCGCACCGCCCCGGACCTGGCTGATCGCACCGACGTGCTCTCGCGGCTGATCCTGCAGGGCGACGGCGGCGAGCGGCTCGACGACACCGAGCTGCGCGACCAGCTGGTCACCCTCCTGCTGGCCGGCCACGAGACCACCGCGAGCGCGCTGGCCTGGGCGCTCTACGAGGCCGGCCGAGACCCAAAGCTGCTCGTCCGGTGCCAGCGGGCCGCGACCGAGGGCGACGACGAGTTCCTCGACGCCGTGATGAAGGAGTCGATGCGCCTCCACCCGATCATCCCGATGGTCGTGCGCACGCTGATGAGGCCGGCGACGGTCGCCGGCTGGCAGCTGCCCCGTGGCACGACCGTCGGTCCGTCGATCGTCATCGCCCACCAGCGCGAGGACAACCACGAGGATCCGTGGGTCTTCCGGCCGGAGCGGTTCCTCGGCCACAACCCGCCCACCAACACCTGGATCCCGTTCGGTGGCGGCGTGCGCCGCTGCATCGGGGCCGGCTTCGCGCTCATGGAGGGCGTCGCGGTGCTGCGTGAGGTGTTCGCAGCGTACGACGTCGCCGCGGTCGGCCGCGACGAGCCGAAGGTCCGCAACATCACCAGCGTGCCGAGGCGCGGCGCGCGGATCCGGGTCACGGCTCGATGAGCGGGTGCCACTGCCGCCTGAGCAGGCCGTAGACCCACGAGTCCGACACGTCGCCGTTCACGACGCAGTCCTCGCGCAGCGTCCCCTCACGCACGAAGCCCAGCTTCTCCAGGACGCGAGCGGAGGCCGCGTTGCGCGTGTCGGTCTCGGCCTGGACGCGATTGAGGTCCAGGGTGCCGAACGCCCACTGCAGCGCGGCGGTCGCGGCCTCCGTCGCGAACCCGTGGCCCCACGCCGGCTCGTCGAGGCAGTAGCCGAGGGCCGCGCTGCGGTAGGTCGGGTTCCATCGGCTCAGGCTGCACCAGCCGACGAAGGCCCGGTCGGAAGCGTGCTCGATGACCAGTCGCACCCCGCTGTCCTCGTCCGCCATCTGCCGGCACGCCGCGATGAACCGCTCGGCGCGCGCTCGCTCGGCCCACGGTGGCGAGTCCCAGTAGCGCAGCACGTGAGCGCTGCTGTGCATCGCGAAGAGGGCGTCCGCGTCGTCGTCGGCCACCGGCCGCAGCCGCAGTCGAGTGGTGGGCAGCGTCGGGGTGCGCAGCGACATGCCCGCCATGGTGCCCCGTCGCCGTCGCAGACGTCGGGCGCTGGCCTCACCCGGCGTCGAGCATCCGCGCCAGGAACCGTCGGGTCCGCTCCTCGCGGGGATCGGTGAGGACCTCGGCGCCGCCACGCTCGGCGATCACGCCGTCGTCGAGGAAGAGGACCTGGTCGGCGACGTCGCGGGCGAAGCGGACCTCGTGGGTGACGATGACGAGCGTCCAGTTCTCGGCGGCGAGATCGCGGATGACGGCGAGGACCTCGCCGACGAGCTCGGGGTCGAGGGCGGAGGTCGGCTCGTCGAGGAGGAGGACCTCGGGTCGCAGGGCGAGGGCGCGGGCGATGCCCACGCGCTGCTGCTGGCCGCCGGAGAGCTGGGAGGGATAGGCGTCCTCGCGACCGGCGAGACCGACCTGGTCGAGCAGGTCGCGGGCGGCGGCGTACGCCTCGTCGGGGTCGCGGCGCTGGACCTGGACCGGGCCCTCGACGAGGTTGCCGATCACGGTCTTGTGCGGGAAGAGGTTGTGGGCCTGGAAGACCATGCCGCTGCGGGCGCGGAGCGCCCTGACCGCGCGGCGGTAGACCGCCTTGTCGGACGGTGGGGAGGCGAAGTCGAGCGCGGCGTCGTCGATGCGGACGACACCGGCGTCGGGGGTCTCCAGCACGTTGAGCGAGCGCAGCACGGTGGTCTTGCCCGATCCGGACGGGCCGAGGATGACCGTGGCGGTGCCGGCCGTCGCCGTGAAGTCGACGCCGCGGAGGACCGGGTGGTCGCCGAACGACTTCCGGAGATCGCGGACCTCGAGGAGATCGGTCATGTCGCGTACCTCCCCAGTCGTCGCTCGAGCGGCCCCTGGGCCAGCGTCACCAGGTAGCAGACCACCCAGTAGTAGAGGGCGGCCATGCAGTAGAGCGGGAGGTACTCGGTGGTCAGCGCCGCGGTGACCTCGGCCTCGCGGAAGAGCTCCGGCACCAGCACCAACGAGGCGAGCGAGGTGTCCTTGATCAGCGAGAGCAGCGTGTTGGACAGCGGCGGTACGGCGATCCGGCCCGCCTGCGGGAAGATGATCCGCCGCATCGACTGCCAGTAGTCCATGCCGATCACCGTCGCCGCCTCGTACTGCCCGCGTGGCACCGAGAGGATCGAGGCGCGGACGATCTCGGCGGCGTACCCGCCGACGTTCAGGCTGAACGCGAGGGCGGCGGCGACGTACGGGTCGAGCTTGATGCCGATCTGGCCGAGCCCGAAGAAGACGATGAACAGCTGCACCAGCAGCGGGGTGCCGCGGATGATCGAGATGTAGACCCGGGCGATCCCGTCGAGGACCCTGATCGGCGACAGCCGGGCGAGGGCGGCGGCGACGGCGATGACCAGGCCGACGACGAAGCTGACCACGGTGAGCGGGATCGTGCCCTTGAGCAGGCCGCGGAGCATCGGCCACGCGGTGTCCTGCACGACCTCCCACGTCGACCGGTCGTCGGAGCCCTTCACCTCGACGTCGCCGGAGCCCTCGCGCTGCGTGACGTCGGCCTGGAAGTAGCTCTCGGAGATCTCGGCGAGCGTCCCGTCGTCGGTGAGTGTCTTCAGCGCCTCGTCGGCCTGTTGCCGCAGCTGGGCGTCGGACTTCCGGAAGGCCAGCGCCTGCTCGAGTGTCTCGTCGCCGGCGTCGCCGGCGATCTTCACCTGGTCGGTGCCGGAGGTGGCGAGGTAGTCGAGCACGGCGATGTTGTCGTTGACGATCGCGTCGACCCGGCCCTGGATCAGCAGCTCCACGCCGGGCCCGAAGTCCTTGACGTACTGCACCTTCGCGCCCGCGTCGCGCGCGACCTCTGCCCAGTTGCTGCTGGACGTCTGGGCCGTCGTGCGCCCCCGGAGGTCGTCGAGCGAGGTGATGTCGTCGGTGTCGGCGGCCGTGACGATGACGCCGTGGGAGTAGGTGTACGGCGTGCTGAAGAGGTAGCGCGCCTCCCGTTCCGGGTTGATCGTCACCTGGTTGGCGATGACGTCGATGCGGCCCGAGTCGAGGGCGGGGAAGAGCGCGTCGAACGGCGCCTCGACGAACTCGACGTCCCATCCGGCCTCCTCGCCGACGGCCTTCATGACCTCGACGTCGAAGCCGGTGAGCTCGTTGGTCTCCGGGTCGCGGTAGGTGAACGGCGGGTAGACCCCCTCGGTGCCCACCCGGACCGTGCGCGAGGGGGACTCGTCGGCATGGACCGGTGCGGTCAGCCCCAGCAGCCCCCCGAGCAGGGCGAGCAGCACGAGCGGACGGGCGAGAGGCACCTGCATGACGTACCCCGGGCCGTGCGGGCCGAACCCTCGCGGCCCGCACCACCCGGGGTGGCCACGGTGGTCGAGGAAGGCGCGCTGGCGCCTGTCTGTAAGGAAGGTTCCGGTGACTTTGCCCTCGGCCTCGGGTTCAGCTGGCGGGT